>CAWEOK010000011.1:0-153392 GCA_963810645.1 uncultured Solirubrobacterales bacterium
CATTGGTAGTCAGGGGCGCGGTGCCGCGAGGTCCGGTTCCTCATCCCCCTTTCGAGTCCGTGCGTGCGGTTTTCCCGCACACGGCTCTCCGATGATCTTCTTGGCATGGCTTACGCGGTCCCTGGGTAGCGGATGGTGCCCATGAGCTGGTGCAAGCCCTGGCTCACGAACCATTGGCGCGTCCACTGATCGACCTGCCCTGGCCGGAGGTTACGGCCCTTGCGCTTGATAAGCAGGCGCGTGAGCCGTCTTTCGACGTGCCGGTCGATCTGGCGGAACTTGTCGGTGGCGTTGCCGGTGGCGAAGTAGTTGCCCCAACCCCGCAACGCCGGGTTCAGGTCCGCGATCACCTCGCGGATGTCCTTCATCCCGGCGCGACGGCGACGGTCGGTCTGCGCTCTGACCTTGCCTCGCATGCGCTTCATCGCTCGTTGGCTGGGCCAGCGGTGCAGGTAGTAGCGGCGGATGCCGCGTTCCAGCAGCCGGCCCGACACACGGGCTCTGAAGTGGCAGCCGAGGAAGTCAAAGCCTTCCCGACCCTCTCGGAGGTCAACGACCCTCGTCTTGCCCGGATGCAGCTGCAACCCCAGGCCGGCCAGGACCTCCCCGGCCAGCGCAAGGACCGCCCGCGCCTCGCTCTCAGAACGGCACAGCACGACGAAGTCGTCCGCCCAGCGGACGAGCTCGCCGAGATGAGCCTCACTGATCGCGCGATCGAAGGCGTGCAGGTAGATGTTCGAGAGCAGCGGAGAAATTCCGCTGCCCTGGGGAACCCCGGTGACCGTCTCGGAGTAAACCCCATCCTCCATCACACCTGCACTCAGCCACAACCGCAGCAACTTGAGCACCCGCCGATCCGAGACACGCTCAGCCACCATCCCCAGCAGCTTCTGCTGGTCGATCGAGCCGAAATAGTCCCGAATGTCGGCCTCCGCGACCCACACCCGCCCGGCGATGAAGCCGGTGCGGATGCGCTCAAGGCCAGCAGTCGCCTGCCGCCTGGGGCGAAAGCCGTATGAGACCTCCAAGAAGTCGGCCTCGAAAATCGGCTCCAGCACCAGGCGCGCCGCCTGCTGAACTATCCGGTCGCGAACCGAAGGGATGCCCAACGGCCGCACACCACCATCCGGCTTTCCGATCGCCACCCGCCTCACCGGCATCGGACGATAGGAGCCCTGACGAAGCGCATGTTGAAGCTCGGCCAAAAGCCGCTCAACACCATACGCCTCGACATCGGCCAGCGTCTGAGAATCAACGCCGGCCGCGCCCCGGTTGCTGCGCACCCGCCTCCACGCCTCCCGCAAGACGTCACTCCGCAGGATTCGGTCATACAGGGCGTGGAAACGACGCTCCGGGGACCGCTTGGCACATACCCATAGCCTGCGTCGGAGTTCTCGCACGTCCCCGCCAGTGGCCTCCAAAGCCATTTCGCTGACAGGTGCGGCGGACGAGAGCCCGCCGGGGTGGTTGGGTCCGGTCATGCCGGCCATGCCCTAACGCTTACCTCCTGCACAGGCGCGATCAAAGCAGGGGTCCTTCGCTACTGGCGCCTTTAGCTTGACGCCGATCGACACTACTACGACCCCCACGGACTCCCGCTGTGCTCCGCTCGCTTTCGCCATCGGCTTATACGATCGGTCTTTGCTGACGAGGCTGCACAGACGGGTCTCCCTTGTTCCGCATCCAGACCTTGCGCGCGTGCAAGTCTCCATACCCCGCAGGGACCCACCGCACCCGATCCGGAACCAGGACTGGCGGACATGGCCTTCACCGTGACATGAGCGGCTCGGCTCCCCGATTGTTCCTATGACGAGGCTGCAATCCCAGCCCACGCGCTTGCTCCCTCCAAAGAGGCTCTCGACGCCCCGCTCAGCCGCAGAGATCTCTCCCAACGACCGGGGCCTGCTACCGGGCACTCCGGCATCTACCCGGACGGGACTCACACCCGCCGGCCTGATCCAGCTTTCAAGGCGCACCATGCACGCAGGCTAGTGCATGGCTGAGACGGGGGATAGGATCGACCGCGCGCGATATGAGCATCGGCGAGGTCGTCATCATCGCCCTCGCCGGGCTGGCGGCGGGGACGATCAACACGGTTGTCGGCAGCGGCACCCTGATCACGTTTCCGGTGCTGCTCGCATTCGGATACGCGCCCGTGACGGCCAACGTCTCGAACACGATCGGACTAGTGCCGGGCTCGGTATCGGGCGCGATCGGCTACCGGCGCGAGCTGTCCGGTCAGCGCGCGCGGGCGATACGACTGGGGACGATGTCCGTGCTCGGCGGTATCACCGGGGCGGTGCTGTTGCTGGTGCTGCCGGCGTCCGCGTTCAAAGCCGTCGTCCCGGTTTTCATCGCGATCGCGCTGGTGCTGACGGTGCTGCAGCCGCGGTTGAACGTGTGGCTCGTCAAGCGTGAGATCGACCTCGATGGCGGCGCCGGGCGCGGCGCGTTGCTGGTGGCGATCGCGGTCTATGTGGTTGGCGTATATGGCGGTTATTTCGGCGCAGCGCAGGGGATTCTGCTGCTGGGGATCCTCGGCGTGGCGCTGTCGCAGGGACTGCAGCGGACGAACGCGTTGAAGAACGTGCTCGCGGGTCTGACCAATGGAGTCGCGGGTGTGTACTTCGTGTTCGCCGCCCATGTGGAGTGGGCGCCCGCGGCGATCATCGCCGTCTCATCGATCCTAGGTGCCCAGTTGGGCGCGCGCTACGGGCGCAGGCTGCCACCCGCGGCACTGCGAGCGCTGATCGTCGTGGTGGGCGTGTCGGCGATCGTGCGGCTGATCGTCTGAGCGCTCGGGATCGACGCACCAGCGGGGGCGCTCCGTACACGTGACCGGCGAGGGAACGCCATGCCTGTAGGATCGGTGCAGGAGACACATGGAGCTGCCTGAGACGCGATACGCCCACAGCGGCGAGTTGAACATCGCCTATCAGGTTCTGGGCGAGGGGCCACTCGATGTCGTGTTTGTGCCCGGGATCATCTCCCACCTGGACATGCAGTGGGGCCTTCCAGGCACCCAGCGATTCTTCGAGCGCCTCGCGTCGTTCAGCCGGGTGATCTGTTTCGACAAGCGCGGGACGGGCCTCTCGGACTCGATCGCGGGGCCCGCGCCGCTGGAGGAGCGCATGGACGACCTGCGGGCCGTGATGGACGCGGCTCAGAGCAAGCGAGCGGCGATCATCGGGCTGTCCGAAGGCGGCCCGCTGGCGATTCTGTTCTCCGCCACCTACCCCGAGCGTGTCTCGGCGCTGGCGTTGTGCGGGACATTCGCCTGCAACACGCCGAACGCACAGGAAAATCCAGGAGGCGAGGCTTCGATGAAAAGTCAGCTGGCCGTCGGGGAGGCCATGCAGGAGTGGGGTTCGGGCAAGCTCATGAGCCTGTTCGCGCCCAGTGCCGAAGGAGCTCTGCTGCGCCAGGGTATGGCTGCCTTCGAACGCTCGGCCGCCAGCCCACGGATGGCTCACGCGCTGTTTGATATGGCCAACGAAATCGATGTTCGCGATGTTCTTGCAACCATCGGCGTGCCGACACTCGTCGTGCACCGCGAGCACGAGATCATGCCGATCGAGGGGGCTCGGTACATGGCCTCACACATACCCGGAGCAAGACTTGCCGTGCTGCCCGGGGTAGACCACATTCCGTTCTTCGGTGACGTTGACCCGTATGTCGGTGAGATCGAAACATTTCTGCGCAGCCCGCTCGCCGAACAGTTGCCGGAACGCGTCCTGACGACCGTGCTGTTCACCGATATCATCGCCTCGACCGAGCGGGCCTCAGAGCTTGGCGACAGGCGCTGGCGCGAGCTGCTGGAGGAGCACTATCGCCTCGTCCGCGAGCTGCTGGAGCGCTTCCGCGGACGCGAGGTCACCACCACCGGCGACGGCTTCCTCGCCTCCTTCGACGGGCCCGCCCGGGCGATCCGTTGCGGGCAGGCACTGATCGAGCGACTGGCACACTCCAACATCCCGATCCGCGCCGGCATCCACACCGGTGAGTGCGAGACCATCGGGGATGATCTCGCGGGTATAGCCGTGCACATCGGCGCGCGTATCGCGGCGCTGGGAGGATCCGGCGAGCTGCTCGTCTCGAGCACGGTCAAGGACCTCGTCGTCGGCTCCGGGATCAGCTTCGAGCACCACGGAGAACATGCCCTGAAGGGCGTGAGCGACCCGTGGATGGTTTACCGCGTGCTCGGCGACGAAGACACCGACCGCGCCTCAAGGACCCCCGTCGCAGACGACCGGGAACTAACGGTGCGTGACCGCGCGCTACTGACCCTCACCAGGCGCAACCCAAGACTCGCGCACCCGTTTCTCAGGCGCGGCGCGTGGGAACGCTGAACCACCACCGTCAGGGCGCCGGCGAGCCGCTGCTGCTCGTGCACGGAATCGGCTCTCGCTGGCAGATGTGGCTGCCGGTGCTCGAGCGCCTCGCGACCGAGCGCGACGTGATCGCCGTCGATCTCCCCGGCTTCGGCGCCTCGCCACCCCCTCCACCAGACACGCCGCCCAACATCCCGTCGCTGGCCGATGCGCTCGAGCGCTTCCTCGACGAGCTCGGAATCGACACGGCGCACGTCGGCGGGAACTCGCTCGGCGGCTGGCTCGCGCTCGAGCTCGCCAAGCGCGGCCGAGCGCGCAGCGCGATCGGCTTCTCGCCGGCGGGTTTCTTCAACACCCGCGAAGCTGCGTACGCGGGAGCCTCGCTATGGCTGTCGGTGCGAATCGCACGCCTGCTCGCGGCGAACGCCGAGCTGGTGCTCGCCAGTGCCGCCGGGCGCACGGCGCTGTCGGCGCAGCTGGTCGGGCGCCCGTGGGGGATGCCGGTCCAGAGCGCCGTCGAAGATCTGCGAGCATTAGCAGCCGCGCCGAGCTTCGACGCGACGCTCAAAGCGCTGAACCGCGAACGCTTCCGGGATGGCGAGGCGATCGACGTGCCTGTGACGATCGCCTGGGGCCGGCGCGACTTCCTGCTGCTCCCACGCCAGGGTCCCCGCGCGGTTCGAGCGATTCCGGGCGCCCGGCTCGTGACGCTCCGCGGTTGCGGCCATGTACCGACCTACGACGACCCGCGGTTGGTCGCTGAGGTACTGCTTGCCGGGAGCCGGCCGGGCCGGCCGTGTTGGAGACGTTCGTCGCCACGCTCGACCGCCTGCTGATGACGCTGTCACGATGAAGGCGGTGAGGGTCACCCCCGGATGGACCGCACGGGGAGCGTATGTTATGCGGATGGCTGCGGTGCCGGACTCATCGACGTGGGCGCCCGAGACGCGGTATGCGCGCAATGGCGATGTGCACATCGCCTACCAGGTCTTTGGCGAGGGCGAGGTGACCTTCGCCGGTCTGCCGGGGATCGTCTCGAACATCGAGGTGATGTGGGAGGACCCCGACTCTCGGCGATGGCTCACGGGGCTCGCGTCGTTCGCGCGAATCGTCTGCTACGACAAGCGCGGCCAGGGGGTCTCAGATCGCGACTCGGGCGTTCCGACCCTCGATGACCGGCTCGGGGACCTCACGGCGGTGCTGGACGCGGCCGGTGTGGATCGCGTCGCGCTGGGCGGGATCTCAGAGGGCGGTACGACGGCCGCGATGTTCGCCGCAACGTACCCCGAACGCGTGAGCCGCCTGATTCTATACGGCACGTTCGCGCACATCGACGCCGCTTTCGGCGACGCGCTTATGCCCGTCTGGGCGCAGAATTGGGGAACCCCGGAGACCCTCAGCGTCGAGGCGATCGTGCCGAGCAAGATCGACGACCCTGACTTTCTGCGCTGGATGAACCGCTACGAGCGCCAGAGCACGACCCCGGGAGGGCTGCTCGCGGCCTGGCGCTGGATCCGGGAGATGGACCTCCGCCCCGTCCTTGACTCTATCCAGTGCCCGACGCTCGTGGTGCATCGCAGCGGTGACCGCCTCGTGCCCGTGTCACACGGCCGCTATCTCGCCGAGCACATCCCCGGCGCGCGGATGGTGGAGCTCGACGGAGACACCCACGCGCCCCAGTGGGGCGACGTCGAGACGGTGCTGTCGCTGACGGAGGAGTTCCTGACCGGACATCACTCGACCCAGAAGCAGAGCGAGAGGGTGCTCGCCACCGTCCTGTTCACCGACATCGTCGATTCGACCGCCCGCGCGGCGGCTCTCGGCGACCGGGCGTGGAGGGAGGTGCTCGACCGCCACGACACGATCTCTCGCGGCACCGTCTCGGAATGGGATGGGCGCCTGGTGAAGGGGACCGGCGACGGCATGCTCGCCACGTTCGACGCGCCGGTGCGCGGGCTTCGGTGCGCCGACACGCTGCGCTCCTCGCTGGCGGAGGCGGGGATCACGATCCGGGCGGGCGTGCACACGGGCGAAATCGAGCTTCGCGGCGACGACGTCTCGGGGATCGGGGTCCACATCGCCGCCCGCGTCGCGGCGCTCGCCGGCTCCGGGGAGCTGCTCGCCTCTCGAACCGTGAAGGACCTGGTCGCCGGCTCGGATTACACGTTCGCCAGCCGCGGAGTGCACAGCCTGAAGGGCGTCCCCGACGAGTGGGAGCTGCTCGCGGTGGCCTGACACTCACGCAAAGGGACAACCCGTCGGGCTAAGCAACAGCGCTCACGCTGCACGGCTCACCGTCAGTCCTGGCTTTGCTCGAGAAAGGGTCGGCAGTCGGCTCACTTGCCGGCGTAAGCGTCGAGCACCTCCACGGCCTTGGTGATCTCAGGCAGCGCGAGACACTCCTTGCTAATTTCAGAGGCTCTGTTGCGCAGGTTCTCGTCGGCGAGCGCATCGATGATCGTCTCGCGCAGCCGCTCGGGCTGGCAGTCGGCCGCGTCTAGCCCGAAGTTCCCCCTGTAGTCGTCCGATGTGAGGCCGGAATCTCTGTAGCGACGGGGATTTCGGCCTTTTCGTCACGTTGTAGTGTAGTCACGACAATCATGCCGGTGATGGTGTATGATTTGGCTATGGCTCGTTCTGCTCGATCCGCTGGTGCGATGCATGTAGTCACGAACAAACGGAGGTCCGGGGAGGCGGTGTACACCTCGACGCTGCTGCGGCGCTCCTACCGCCAGGACGGCAAGGTCAAGAAGCAGACGCTCGCGAACCTCTCGCACCTGCCGGCCGAGGCGATCGACGCGATCCGTCGGGTACTGGCGGGCGAGACGCTGATGGACGCCAAGGACGCGTTCGAGATCGAGCGCTCGCTCCCGGCCGGGCATGTCGACGCCGCGCTGGCGATGGCCGGGCGCTTGGGCCTCCCCGGGCTGCTCGACCCCCGCCCGAGCCCCCAGCGCGACCTGTGCATGGCGATGATCGTGGGGCGCGTGATCTCACCGGTGTCAAAGCTCGGGTTGGTCAGGGCGCTTGAGCAGTGCACGCTCGCCCGGGAGCTGGGCGTCACCGGCACCGACGAGGACGAGCTCTACGGGGCGATGGACTGGCTGCTTGATCGCCAGCAGCGGATCGAGGATCGGCTCGCCCGCCGCCACCTCAAGGATGGGGAGATGGTGCTCTACGACGTGTCATCGAGCTATTTCGAGGGACGAACCTGCCCGCTGGGGGAGCTCGGCTACTCCCGGGACGGCAAGCGCGGCCTGCCGCAGATCGTCTACGGGCTGCTATGCGACAAGGACGGACGACCGGTCGCGATCGAGGTCTTCAGCGGCGAGTGCCACGACGATAAGACGCTCCCGTCACAGGTCTCCAAGCTCAAGGACCGCTTCGGCCTGGAGCGGGTCGTCGTCGTGGCCGACCGCGGGATGGTCACCAAGGCGAACATCGACCTGCTCTCAGGGGCCGAGGGCGTCGACTGGATCACCGCGCTGAAGGCCCCGACGATCAAGCGGCTCGCCCGCTCGGGGGCCTTTCAGCCCTCGCTGTTTGACGAGCAGAACCTCGGCGAGATCACCGCCCCCGAAGACTTCCCCGGCGAGCGGCTGATCGTCTGCCGCAACCCCCTCGTCGGCGCCCAGCGCGCCCGCAAGCGCGACGAGCTGTTGGACGCGACCGAGACCGATCTCACCGCGATCGCTCACCGCGTCGCGCACGGCACGCTTGCCGGTGCCGATCAGATCGGCCTGGCCGTCGGCCCGGCGCTAAAGCGCCACCGGATGAAGAAGCACTTCGAGATCACGATCGGGCAGAGCACCTTCACCTATGCCCGCAAGGCCGAGCAGATCGCGGCGGAGGCCGCGCTCGACGGGTTCTACATCCTGCGCACCAGCCTCGCCCGGGACCTCCTTCAGACCGATGGCGTCGTGCGCGCCTACAAGAACCTCGAGCAGGCAGAGCGAGCGTTCGGGTCGATCAAGGGGCCCGACCTGCGGATCCGACCGATCCATCACCGCCTCGAGGACAGGGTCAAGGCGCACGTCCTGATCTGCATGCTCGCCTACCACCTCACCTGGCATCTGAAGGCCGCGTGGAAGCCGCTGCTGTTCACAGACGAGGACCGACCCGTGAACCCCGACCCTGTCGCCAAGGCCGTCCGCTCACCCGCCGCCCAGGCAAAGGCGCAGACCAAGCGCACGAGCACAGAGCAGCCCGCGCACAGTTACCAGACCCTGCTCGCCGAGCTCGCGACCCAGACCCGCAACACGATCCGCCTCGCCGGCGCGAGCGCGACGTTCGAGAAGCTCGCCCAGCCGACGCCCCTCCAAGCCCACGCCCACCAGCTCGCCCGGCACGCCCCCGTCACCGCGTAGACACGACCCGAACACGCAAGACCTTCCAAAAACCCAGCAACCACCGGCGAATCCGGCGAAATCCGCCATCACGCCAGGGGGAACTTCGGTCTAGCACCCTCGCGACTCCGAGTGCGGCGGCACGCTCGGCGTTGATGGGATGGTCGACGGCGATCGATATCAGCACCATCGGCACACCGGCGTACAGCGCGCCGATGATCGTGCCCAGTCCGGCGTGGCTGACCACCAGATCCGCCCGAGGGATGATCAGGGACTGGGGGACGAACGACTCGAGCACGATGTTCTCGCCCGGGTCACCGACGCGGTCGAGGTCGATGCCGGGCCCGGTCGTGAAGATGACGCTCGCGGGCACGCCGGCGAGCGCCGCGAGCATCGCCTTGCGCAGTCGGTGCTGCTTATTGTGGACGGTGCCGAGCGTCGCGTAGATGAGCTCGTCTGATTGCCTGTCGGTGAGCGCCGGGTCAAAGCGTTCCCCATCGGTGCGGTCCTGGGGCTCGGAGCGGAAGTGCTCGATCCGTCCGAGCTCTGGGTCGCCGGCGGTCATCCAGCTCGGGGGCAGCGTGGAGAGCATCAGCTCGCCTGCCAGCGCGTTGCGCGCGTCGGAGCTGACGCCCAGGCGCTCGGACTGGGCGCGATAGCCGCTTGAGGTGTGGTTTACCGCGAGGTGGCGATCCCAGGCGCTGTCATGAAATGGCGCGCCCCACAGCGCGCACGCGACCGGGATGTCTGCCGCCCTTCCGGCGATGCTCCCGCCGTACTCGGCCGCCTCGCGCACGATCAGATCAGGCCGCCAATCGGTGATGAGCTCCAGCAGGTCGTCGGTCATCTGTGGAGTCCAGTGCTCCCAGACGATGCGCTGGCTGAGCTCGTTCACCTGCAGTGGACCGTCGGCTGCGGCGGTTGCCATCTCCGGAAAGAAATCCACCGCGTGCTCCCAGGTGAAGTCGTGGCCCGCTGGGGAGACCGGAAAGCCCAGCCGCTGCACCGTCGCGCAGAAAGAGGGCGCAGTCGCAAACCGCACCTCGTGGCCGGCATCGCGCAACGCCAACGCATACGGCAGCATCGGGTTCAGATGACCGTGCCCAGGCTGCGTCGTAAACAGTGTCCGCACGTCGCCGGCGCTCCTTCTCAGCGCTTGGCCCTTCTGATCCGGCGCAGAGCGCCAATGGTTGCGCCTGCCATGCCGCTACTGCGGCTTGCTCGCGAAGGCGCCGACGACCATCGGCCAGCATCCGACCCGCCCGACCGGTCCGCAGTCGGCACGTAGGCGCTCGGCGAGGGTGTCGATGTCAACGTCCTCCTCGGTGGCGATCCCGGCAGCGAGGATGGCGGGCAGCAGGCTGCGGGCGAGATCCACGGTGTGAACGATCGCGTCCTCGCCGATGGCGATCGCGACCTCGGTGTCGAGCTCCGGGCTTGGCAGCAGGCCGGCTTGCGCGAACGTCGCCGGCAACCGCATACCCATGTCCGGCTGCGTGCCCAGCCTGGCGAAGACCTCGTGAACCCACTCGCTGAGCTGTTCAGAAACAGGCGTCGGCGGCCAGGACACCAATGCCCTCTGTGGCCTCACCGATCCCATCAGCAAGCACATCTCGGCGAACACGACCACCCCTCCTGCACGGATGTGGCGCGCCGCGCTTCGCACCGCCTCCGCGGGGTCGGCCTGATACATCAGCACGAGTCGCCCGACCATCGCGTCGAACAGGTCACCGGTGAGCTCGACGGCGCGAAAGTCCCCGGGTACGAACTCGACGTTCTCGATGTCAGACTCGGCCGCTCTTTGAGACGCCCGGGCGAGCGCCTGCTCGTCACGCTCGACCCCGACGACCGAGCCCTCGGCGCCCACCAGCTCGGATAGCAGAAAACTGATATCGCCCGGGCCGCAGCCGACATCCAGCACCCGCATCCCGGGCTCGATCCCCGCACGCAGAAACAGACGGCGCGTGAACGGCTCATACAGGACGGACTGGCGGCTCAGCCGCTCGTGCTCGTGCTCGGCGGCTGAGCTGAGCGCATACCCAGGGTCTCCCGTGGCCGGCATGTGGCGAGAGTCAACTGTTGCCATTTCCCCTACCCGGCTGCCTCGACCGGCACGGACTCAAGCGGTACGCGCTCGCGCAGCCGTATGCGCAGGCCCTCGGGGACCACGGTGAAGGTGAAGCGCTCCGTCACGGGTCCAGCCGTTGCGTCCAGCTCGAGCTCGAAGTTGCGGGCGATCATCGCCATCGCGCTCTTGGACTCGAGGAACGCGAGGTTGCGCCCTGGACAGAAGCGGGGACCGGCGCCGAAGGCGAGGAACGACTTCTGGTCGGGAGCTTCGGCGTTCCCGTCCTCGTTCTCGTTCAGCCAGCGGTCAGGGTCGAACTCGTTCGCCCTGTTCACGGATCGCAGGCTGGCGAGGCGGGTGAGCAACAGCAGCCGGGTACCCGCGGGGATGCGGGTGTCCATGAGGGTGGTGTCAGCGAGTGGCTCGACGCCGAGGATTGGCGCGACGGGCTTCAGGCGCATCGACTCCCGCAGCACGGCCTCGCCGTAACGGAGCTCGCCGACCGTGTCGTAGGCGAGAGGGGAGCGCTCGTCGCCCAGCACCGCGTCGGCCTCCGCCGCCCACCTGCGCTGGACCTCGGGCTCATGAGCGAGGAACCAGGTCGTCCAGGCCATCGTGTGCGCGGTCGTGTCCTCGCCGGCGAATAGCAGCGTGAAGACGTTGCCGACGATTTCCTCATCGGTGTAC
Organism: uncultured Solirubrobacterales bacterium; assembly: GCA_963810645.1. GTDB lineage: Bacteria > Actinomycetota > Thermoleophilia > Solirubrobacterales > Solirubrobacteraceae > Palsa-744. The sequence goes on from CAWEOK010000011.1 coordinate 11,433, forward strand.
GTGCCGTCCGTTTCCTGGGCGGCGATCATGCCCTCGAGGAAGTTCTCGGGCGCCTCCCTCAGCTCCGGCCTGGCCTTGATCCTCGCCCGCGCCTGTCCTATGAAGTCGAGCACCGCGCTCTCGATCGCTTTCCAGGAGCGGTCCGCGGCTCGATCCACGGGGAGCTTGAAGTAACGCCAGTAGGGAACCGGGACTACGAGTCGTCTGGCGGCGATGTAGAAGATCTGCTTGATGTGTTGTTGGAGCTCGCTTTCGCCGCGCTCGAGCGTGTTCAGGTCGTGGCCGAACGCGAGCGAGGAGGTCACGTCGACCGTGAACGACGTCAACTGTCCCCCGATGTCCACGGCTTCCCCGGTCTCGGCGATCCGTTTCAGTCTCGCGTAGAGGCGCTCTGTGCAGGTGCGCACGACGTCGAAGTAGCGTTGCAGGTGGTTTGAGTTCAGCGCGGTCACCGCGAGGCGGCGCATGTGGCGCCAGTCGTCCCCCTCCGCGTGGAACACACCGAAGGTGCCCGTGAGGTCGATGGAGTTGCGCAGGACCTCGCGTGTGCGGCGGTAGGTGTCCGGGCGTTCCCGCAGGACCGTGTTGATCACGTCGGGGTCGGCGATCGCGACGATCGACCTCGGTCCGACCGTGAAGCGGAGGATCGGGCCGTGCTGCTTGGACCAGTTCTCGACGACGGAGTGAAACCGCGAGGGCTTCACGCGGTGCGCGCTGCCGATCAGAGGCAGGCCCCGTGGCCCCGGCAACTCAGCGATCGAGCGCGGCGCGCTCATCCCGTGTCCCGCAGAATCATTCCGCGCACAACCCATCCGAGCGCGGCCCCGGTCGCCGCGGCCAGCACGGGCGGTGAACCCAACAGCCGCGGCCTGCGAGCCACGACCCGCCCGCGCGCGCGGTCAAGCGCGCTGACCGCCGCCAGTGCCCGAAGCTCGATCACCGGCTCACCGTTTCCTCTGCGTGCGCCCTCGGGTGGTCGACGAGCAGAGCGCATCGCGACACCCGCGTGAGTACTGCACCGGCGCCGACCTCGCCGAGCGTGTGCGCCGCAGATACAGACATGAGTGGCGGAAGCTAACCGACCGGGCCTCGCAAAACATCGGCCACCTGGCCAAACTTGAAAAGGCGTCGTAGCGGATCAGCCTGCCATCGCTGAACTCATAGACCCGTGCTGGCGGCATCAGCCACATGACATTGCCGGGCCGGTGGTGTGAGCCCCGCGATGAGCTCGTCCAGCCGTGGGATGAGATCTGCCGGCGTGGGCATCGAGAGGATCTGCTCGCCCAGCCGAGCAGCGGCCGCCGAGTAGGCCGGGTTGGCGCTGACCTCCTGGAAGCTCTCGCGCACCGCGGCCGGCGAGAGCGGCTGGGTGGAGCACGCTCTGCCGGCGCCTGCTTGCTCAACCTGCGCCGCCATCTCGTATTGATCGGTCGCGACGGGCGCCACCACCAATGGCGTGGCGTGGGCGAGCGCTCCGAGCACGGTACCGGCCCCCGCGCTGCAGACGACCACGTCGCAGTGCGGCAGAAGCGTGTTTTGGGCGATGTAGCGCTCGATGCGGATGTGCTCCGGCTGCGCTCCGAACCGGTCGAGGTCCCCATCCGGACCGATAGTCGCGACCACGTTCACGGTCTCCTCGCGCAACCCCTCGAGCATCGTCTCCAAAAGACCGGGGGTGGCGTTGTGGGTGGTGCCGGCGGTGACGTACACGGTCCGCTCGTAAGGCAAGCCCGCAAGCGCGGCCGGGCTAGGTGCGGGCGCCGCCAGCGGGAGCGCGTTCTCGGGGCGCAGGGGCCACATGTTCGGGTACAGCCAGTCCTCCGTTTGCGAGCGCAGACCATCGGGCCAGATGTCCAGGTAGGGGTTCGCGAGATGCGAGTCGCTGCGGGGTGGATCGATCCCGTACCCCTCGTACACCTCCGCGAGCCCTTCTCTGAGCACCGCAGCCAGTTCGCCTGACTTTGGCGAGCTGAAGCCATGGATCACGTGTGGTACGCCCACAGCGGTCGCGACGACCTCGCTGGCCCACTCGCCGAGATTGCCGATCACCAGGTCCGGCTTCCACATACTGGCGAACGGCAGGAGCTCTTCGGCCATCGCCGGGGCCGCGATCCCGATCAAGCCGTGGCGCAGAAGATGCGCCAGGCGCTCCTGCGGGGACAGTCCGGCGAGCTCGCTCCCAGATGCCTGAGCGTAGCGCCGGCGCACCTCAGCGAAGCGCAGTCCCGCAGGTAGCGCCTCCAGGCCAGCTCTCCGCACCTGAGCGACGGCGTCGGGGCCCGTGGTGAAGACGACGTCGTGGCCCGCCCGATGCGCCGCGCAGGCCAGAGGCAGCATCGGCGCGATGTGACTCTGCGTGGGCATCGAGGCCAACAGGACACGCACGCCGATGAGCCTCTATCCCACCGCTTGCCCGTTGACCGGCACAGGCCTGCCGGGTGCGCGCTCGTGCAGCCTCACGCGCAGCCCCTTCGGGATCATCGTGAAGTTGAGTTGCTCGCTCACCGGCCCGCGGGAGTGGTCGAGCTCGATCTCGAAGTTGCGGGCGATCGTTGCAAGCGCCCTCTTGGCCTCCAGGAAGGCGAGGTTGCGCCCCGGGCAGAAGCGCGGACCAGTGCCGAAGACAAGCGACTTTCGCACGCGAGCCTCACCATCGTCGAGCCATCGTTGCGAGTCGAACTCGCCGGCGTGCTCCTCTCCAAACCCGGCTTGGCGTAGGAGTAGCAGCAGGCGTGTCCCGGCGGGAATGTGCGTGTCGCAGATCGTCGCGTCGGCTAGCGGTTCGAGTCCGAGCAGCGGGCCGACGGTCTTCAGGCGCATCGACTCCCTCAGCACGGCCTCGGCGAGACGGCGCGCCGTCATCCGGAAGACCCGCTGTATGTGGTCCCGCAGCTCGACCTCGGGATGTTCGAGCGTGTTCAGGTCGTGCTCGAACGCCAACCAGGAGATCGTGTCCAACGTATAGGAGGTGAGCTCGTCTGAGATGTCGAGGACACGCCCCGCGCGCGCCGCGCCTGTCAGCCGCCGATGAAGCCGCTCGGTCGTCGTGCGCACGACGTCGAAGTAGCGGTGCAGGTGGTTGGTGTTCAGCGCGGTGATGACCAGCCGGCGCTGGCGCTTCCGGTTCTCGCCCTCGGCGACGAAGACTCCGGCGGGTCTCATCTCCCCGGGGCCCATCTCCCTGACGACGATCTCCTGTTCTGACCAGCGGCGAAAACCGTCCGGACGCTCTCGCAGGATCCGGTGTATCTCTTCGGAATCGCTGATCCCGACGATCCGCCGCCGGCCGATGTCGACCCGGATGATCGGGCCATAGCGCCGCGCCCACTGCTCCGCGGTCAGATGCAGGCGGGAAGTGCGGGCCAGCTGGTGCGCGTTGCCGAGCAACGGCAGCCCCGGCGGCCCGGGGAGATCGGAGACCGAACGCGGTGCGCTGCGTCCATTCCCCGACGCGGACCGTCGTGCGCCAACGACGGCGGCCTCGTCCGCTGCAGACACAGCCATAGAACGTGAAACCCTAGCCAGCCAGTGACACTGAAACATCGGCCATCTGGCCATAGTTTCTCCGGCTCACCTGCATTACAGCCGGTCAACCGCCGACCCCGGTCAGCGCGGCGCGGCACTCAGTGATGTCGCGCACGATGCCCTCCGCGCCAAGGCGGGAGGCGGTCTCCTCGGCCTGTTCGAGCATGGTCTGTGCGCGGTCGCGGTCCTCGGGCCGGCCGCGGGCGATCAGCGCCCGAGCCCAGCTGGCGTGGGTGCGCGCGAGGAACAGGGGTGCGCCCAGGCGCTCCTCGATCTCGGCGGCGGCGGCGAAGTGACCCTCGGCCTCCTCGTAGCGCTCCAGGGTCGCGGCGAGCGTGCCGAGCGCCCAGGCGAACGTTCCGAACACGCTCACGGGGCTGCCGGCGAGCCGGTCGGAGAATGGCGTCAAGAGCCCGTGGAGCTCGGCCACGCGATCGACGATACGAAGCCGGGAGCAGACCATGGCCCAGAGGATCATGGCCAGGGACCACGACTGTTCCAGGGAGATACCCTGCAGGTCCTCGGCGAGCGCCATCTGGCGCGCCTGGTCCTCGCGGCCGTCCTCGATCAACGCGAGCGCCGCACCCGCGCGGTGTCCGGCAACGCCCTCCGGCCGGCGGGTTAGCGCCACCGCCTGTTCGGCGAGCTCCCCGAGACGGCCCTGGAGATGGCGGACGGCGAACAGCTGCACACCGATGGCTATGAAGGCGTCGGGCTCGCCGGTGCCGGCCTCTGCCGCCTGGAGGGCCCACCGTTCGGACGCCTGCAGGTCGCCCTTCACAAAGCTCCAGGTCGCCTCGGCCACCAGCCAGGCCCAGCGGAGGCTGGCCTGGGGCACGGCGGCGGCCGCGGTGCGTCCCGTCGCCAGAGCAGACTCGATCTGCGTGCGATCCCCGATCTCTATGCCCGCGGCAAGGCGGGCGCCACCACCCATAGAAGTCAGCAGCCGTGGATCGTCCAGGCGCCGGGTGAGGTCGAGGAGCTCGTCGATCAGGAGTTGGCGCTGGTCGAGCGTGTCGGGCGCCGCGATCGCCCAGATCGCGTGAGAGAGCGTGTGCGCCAGCGAGACCTCGTCGTCTGTGTTGCGCGCCATCGCGACGGCCTCCTCGGCCAGCTGTCGGCAGCGCGAAGGATCTCCGCTGTAATGCAGCTCGCTGGCCAGCAGCGCGAGGACCTGCGCACGGCGTGGATCGCTGTCAGGAAGGGCCTGCGCGGCGGCCTCCAGTGTCTGCACCCGCTCGTTGTCCACCGTCCCGACATGGCTTGGGAATCCGCGCGTGTTGGCAAGAACGGCGCGACATAGTCGGTCGGTGTCGCTGATCTGCTGGGCGAGCCCAGCCGCATCGAGCAGCGTCTGACGGGACGCGTGATCTCCCACCTGGCGCTGGGCGGACCCCAGACCGATCAAGAGCTCGCAATGCTCGGGGCGATCGTCACCGGGTGCTTGGGTTTGCAGCTGCAGCGCCTGCCGATACCAGCGCACAGCCTCGTCCGGGGCGAGCGCCGCAAGCGCGCGCTCGGCGGCCCGCTGGGCGTAGTGCAATGCCTTGCCGGGGTTGGCGCTAACGACCGCGGCGGCCCAGTGAGTGGCCAGCTCGCCCATACGCTCCCCCGGGTCCTCGCCGCATTGCTCCTCCAGCGCTTCGGCGATCCGCTGGTGAAGTCGCGCGCGGCGGGTGCGCCCGAGGTCCTCGTACAGTGTGTGCTCGACCAGCGCATGGGTGAACGTGAAGCGCCCGGCGCGCCCTGAGCTCTCCTGCAACAGCGACGCCGCGACCGCCTCCTCGAGCAGATCCAGCAATCGCGTCTCATCGAGATCCACGACCGCGACGAGCAGGTCGAGATCGAAGTCACGGCCGATCACCGCTCCCGCGCTGAGCGCCGTGCGCGCGTCGGAGCCCAGGCGCTCCACCCGCCGCCCGACGACCTCCCGCACGCTCTGGGGCAGACCCAGATCGCTGACCTCGCCCACCAGCCGCCACCGGCCGCCGTCTTCATGCACGATCGCGCCTGACTCCGTCAGATGACGCAGCAGCTCACCGGCGAAGAACGGGTTGCCCGCCGTCTCGCGCGTGATCTCTCGCGCCAGCTCACGGCCCTCCTCTTCCATGTCCTGCCCGGCGACTGCCTCCATCAGCGCCAGCACATCCTCGGCCTGGAGTCCGGTCAACTTCAGGCGCTGCACTCCCCGCTCGCGGTGCAGGTCGGCGAGCAGCGCCGTCAGGGGATGCTCGCGCGCGAGATCGGAGTCGCGGTAGGTCCCGACGATCAGCATCCGCATCGAAGAACCGGCCGTCATCACGTGGCGCAGCAGCGAGAGCGTCGGTCCGTCCGCCCAATGCAGGTCATCCAGGACCAGCACGATCGGCTCCTGCGCAGCCGCGCCCTCCAGCAGGCCCGCCGCCGCGGCATACAGCAGGTAGCGCTCGGTCTCCGGGTCGCTCTGGCGAGGAGCGGGCAGCTCGGGAACACGCTCGCCCAGATCGGGTGCCAACCGCGCTATCTCCCCGCCGTGGCGCTCGACGTGGGCGCGCAGCAGCGCTACCGGCGCGTGCGCTACGTAGTGTCGCAGCGCCTGCGCCCACGGCTGGTAGGGCCCGCCGATATCCTCGTCACAGCGCCCGTACAGCACCGTCGCACCCTCCCCATGCGCCTGTAGCGCCAGGTGCGTGGATAGCCGCGTCTTGCCGACACCCGCCTCACCGCCGATCAAAGCCAGCCGCAGCGATCCCTCACGCGCCTGCCCCCACAACTCCTGAAGCCGCTCGCGCTCGGCCACCCGCCCCACATAGCCGGTCGCCGGCAGCTCGCGCATCCGCTCCGGCAACGCGATCCTGCCCTCCGCGGCCGGCGCCCAGGCAAGCTCGAACGCCGACACCGACGCGGAGATGCCCTTCAGCTCGAGGTCCCCAAGCGAGCGGAAACGGTGACCGTCGCGTGAGCCCGCGAGCTGGCGCACCAGAGCGTTGACCACGATCTGCCCGCCCGCCGCGTGAGCGCACAGCCGCGCGGCCTCGACGACCGGCTCGCCGAAATAGTCGCCATCCTCGACCGTCGCCTCGCCGAGACTCAGACCAATCCGCACGCCGAGCTGCTCCTCGGAGCGGCGGTTGCGGGCCTCGACAGCCTGCTGCATCTGGGCCGCGCACGCCAACGCCTGTGAGGCGCTGGAGAACACCACCATCAGCCCGTCGCCGAGATTCTTCACCTCCCGTCCACCTGTCCGTTCCAGCGCTCCGCGCAGCAGCCCGAAGTGCGCTGTCCGCAACTCCTCCGCGGCCTCCGGGCCGACACGATCGGCGATCGCGGTCGAACCCACCAGATCGGTCATCAGGACCGACACCGTCTCTGTGGCAGCCGAGCTCACACGCCAATCATCCGACTTTCCGGGTATCGGCGCAATGACGTCGCCTTCATACCTCGGCGCCGGCGTTTGCCTTGATCAGCCGCCCGCACAGCATCCGGGAGATGTTGAACAACAGCTTGGCCGCCAGCGTCGGCTCCTCGGCCATCAGCTTGCGCAACGTCCCGTCGGAGAGCGAGAGGATCCGCACGCCGGGCGTGGCGGCGTAGACGTCGGATTGGCGGGGCAGCTCGAGCAGGAACGCCATCTCCCCGAAGACGTCTCCCGGCCTGAGCACGTTCACGAGCCGGCCCTGGTGGCGAACCTCGAGGGTCCCCTCGAGGACCAGAAATAGGTTCTGGGAGGAGCCGCCCTCCTTGAGCACTCGATCCCCAGGGGCGCACTCGATGATGTTGCTGCGAGAGATGCACTCCCTCGTCTCCGCCGGGTCCAGGCCGGCAAAGGCATGGAGCTCCTCCTGCGCGAGGCGTTCGAGGGCGGTCTCCACGTGAGCCCAGTACTCCCCGGGGGCTATGACAGAGGCGGAGTGAACGGCGTTGCCTCGGGTCAGGGCAGCCTCGATCGAGCGCGGCAGGCAGGGACGGCCATCACCGTCCAGGCTGCCGATCGCCGCGGCCAGGCCGTCCGTGTCGCCGTCGAGGAACACCAGCGGGATGAGATAGCCCGCCTCCTCGCTGTTGATGTTCTGCTCGGCGTACGTCCGGCCTCCAGCCGAGAGGTTCATCGACAAAAGGTGCGGCTCGCAGGCGCCGAACACGAGCCGCACGCCACCGGCTTCGACATCCTCGCGCGCGAGCTCGCGCAGCTGCGAGGCGACCGCCCAGCCCCGCAGGTGCGGCGCCACCATCAGCCGCTCACCGACGGCCATCAGCCGAGCCGGCACTTCGGCCAGGAACGGGCCCAGGCCGTACTGGTCGATCTGGCGAGGCGAGAACCCGTCGGCCCCCAGGGTCAGGCGCGAAGTTCCCACCACTCGCCCGTCCTCATCACGAGCGCCATACAGAATGCTGCCGGCGTCCTCGGGCTCCACCAGCCGCCGCCCCCGGTGATCCGCGACCCGGCGGTAGCGGCCCATCTCCTGCACGTACACGTCGTAGCGAAACCGGAACAGCTCCTCGCGGTCCTGTTCTGACTGCACCTGGAAAACCTCGACGGTCATCGGCCACTCCTCCGCTCGTCCTTCAGCAGTTACCCGCTGGCCGCCGAAAGCGCGGCGCGGCACTCCGCGACTTCCCGAGTGACGAGCTCACCGCCCAGGTGCTCGGCCGTGTCCTCGGCCTGCTCGAGCATGTCCTGCGCGCGCTCGCGGTCCTCGGGCCGGCCGCGGGCGATCAGTACGCGCGCCCAGCCGACGCGCGAACGGGCGAGGAACAGCGGCGCTCCAAACCGCTCGTTCATCTCGGCGGCGGCGGCAAAGTACCCCTCGGCCTGCTCGTAGCGCTCCAGCGTGCCGGCCAGCGCGCCGAGCGCCGAGGGAATCGACCCCATCACCAGGGCGCCGCTGACCGCGAGTCGGTCGGCGAAGGGCGCCAGGAGCTTGTGCAGCTCACCCGCACGCTCGGCGATCTGCAGGCGAGCGCAGACATAGGCCCAGCTATACATGGTTCCCACCCACATCCAGTCCCACGGGACGCTCTGGAAGTCCTCCGCCAGCACCAGCGCGCGCGCCTCGTCCTCACGACCGCTCTCGGCCAGGGAGCCCGCGGCGGCCGCGCGCCACGCCGCGGGACTGTCCGCTTCGCCGGCGAGCTGCACGATCTGCTCGACGAGCTCGCCCGAACGATCCTGGTAGATGCGAGGACCCAGCAGCATCGCGCCAAACGTAGTCGCGGCATCGGGCTGACCGGATGCCGTGCCGACTTCGAACATCTGGATCGCCCGCTGCTCGGCTGCCTGAATCTCGCCCTGAACAAAAGCCCAGCCGGACTCGAACATCAGCCGCAGGAAGGTCGTCGAGGGCTCAGGTAAAGCCGCGGCCAGCGTTCTCATCCTCGCAAGGCTGGACTCGACCTGCACCGGGTCCCCGATCTCCAGGCCGAGGATCATGCGCCATGCGGCCGCGTAGAAGCTCAACCGTGGGTCGTCCAGGCGCTCGGCGAGTTCGAAGAGCTCGTCGCTCATTGCACTGCGCTGCGCAAGCGCGTCGGGCACCAGGGTGGCTGACATAGCGCTCGTGAGCGTGTGTGCGAGCACCGCCGGGTCGCCGGCGGCTCGGGCTGTCTCGATCGCCTCCGCGGTGAGCCGCTCACAGCGCGCCGGCACACCGGCATGGTGCAGCTCGAGGGCCAGCAGGGCGAGCACCCGTGCCCGCCGCGGATCCTCGTCCGCAAGTGCTTCCACGGCAGCCTCGAGCGCCTGCACGCGCCCGGAGTCGACCGCGCCGGCTTGGCTCCACCATCCCCGGCTGTTGGCGAGCACAGCGCGAACGAGCCGGTCCGCGTCGCCGAGCTCCTGGGCGAGCGCGGCGGCGTCGAGCAGCGTCCGGCGATGCTCGCGGTTGCCAACCTCGCGCTGAGCCCTCCCCAGGCCGATCAATAGCTCACAGCGCTCGGCGCGATCGCCATCGGGCGCCTGGTCGTAGAGCTCGAGCGCCTGGCGATACCAGCGCGCGGCCTCGTCGGGGGCGAGCTGCCCGAGCGCGCGCTCCGCCGCTCGCCGCGCGTAGTGCATGGCCTTGGCGGTGTCGGCGCTCACGACCGCCGCTGCCCAGTGGCCTGCAAGCTCACCGAGGCGCTCGCCGGGCTCATCCCCGCACTGCTCCTCCAGCGCCACCGCGACCCGTTTGTGCAAGCGGGCGCGGCGAGCACGCCCGAGATCCTCATACAGCGTGTGCTCGACCAGCCCATGTGTGAATGCGAAGCGCTCCGCTCGCTCCGAGCTCTCCTGCAGGAGCGACGCCGCGACCGCCTCATCCAGCAGGTCGAGCAGCCGATCCTCGGAGAGCTCGAGCACCGCGAGCAGCAGCTCGAGGTCAAACTCGCGGCCGATGACCGCAGCCGCGCTCAGCGCCGTCCGCGCATCTGGGCCCAGGCGCTCGACTCGCTGTCCGATGACCTCACGCACGCTCTGGGGCAAGCCCAGGTCGGCCAGGTCTCCCACCAGGCGCCAGCGACCGCCCTCCTCTTGCGCGATCGCGCCGGACTCCGTCAAATGGCGCAACACCTCACCGGTAAAGAACGGGTTGCCCGCCGTCTCACGCGCGATCTCCGCCGCGAGCGCCCGCCCATCCTCGTCGAGCTCGTGCCCCGCCGCCGCTTCCATTAACGCCAGCACATCCTCCGAGTCCAGGCCGGCGAGCTTGATTCGTTCCACTCCCTGCTCGCGGTGAAGGGCGGCCAGCAGCGCGGTCAGCGGATGCTCATGCGAGAGATCGGAGTCACGGTAGGTACCCACCACCATCACTGAAATCAAGGAGCCCGAGGCCACCACGTGGCGAAGCAGCGACAGCGTCGGCGCGTCAGCCCAATGCAGATCGTCGAGGATCAGCACGACCGGCTCCCGCTTGCCCGCCCCCTCCAGCAGACCCACGACCGCTGCATACAGCAGATAGCGCTCGGTCTCCGGATCGCTCTGACGCAGGCTGGGCAACTCAGACAGACGATCCCCGAGGCCGGGCACCAGGCGCGCCAGATCGCCGCCGTAACGCTCGACATGCCCATCGAGTATCGGTTGAGACGCCTCTTTGACCAGGTATCCGAGCGCCTGTACCCACGGCTGGTAGGGCACGCCGAGATCCTCATCGCAGCGCCCGTACAGCACCGTAGCGCCCTCCCCGTGAGCCTGCAGCGCCAGGTGCGTGGACAGTCGCGTCTTACCCACACCGGCCTCCCCGCCTATCAGCGCCAGGCGCAGCGAACCCTCCCGTGCTTGGCCCCACAGCTCGTCGAGCCGCGCGCGCTCTGCCACCCGCCCGACATAGCGCGTGGCCGGCAGCTCACGCAACCGCTCCGGCAACGCGATCCTGCTCCCCGCGGCAGGCTCCCACTCAAGCTCGAACGCGGGCACCGGCTCGGAGATACCCTTCAACTCGAGGCCACCGAGCGAACGGAAGCGATGACCGTCGCGCGAGCCCGCGAGCTGGCGCACCAAGGCGTTGACCACGATCTGCCCGCCCACCGCGTGAGCGCACAACCGCGCGGCCTCGACGACCGGCTCGCCGAAGTAGTCGCCGTCCTCGACCGTGGTGTCACCGACGCTCACCCCGATCCGCACGCCGAGCTGCTCCTCGGAGCGGCGGTTGCGCGCCTCGACGGCCTGCTGCATCTGGGCCGCGCACGCCAGCGAGTGGGCGACGCTGTCAAACACCACCATCAGGCCATCGCCGAGGTTCTTGACCTCTCGTCCGGCACTGCGCTCGAGCGCACCCCGCAGCAGCCCGAAGTGCTCTGTCCGCAGCTCCTCCGCGGCCTCCGGGCCGACCCGATCGGCGATCGCGGTCGAACCCACCAGATCGGTCATCAAGACCGCGACCATCTCTGTGGCAGTGGAGTTCACCCCCCAATCATCCAACTTTCACAGCTACCCCGGCTTTCTCACGTAGGCGCCGGCTGCCCAACCGACGGCACGGCCAGCGTGATCCTCCGCTGTGGTCACAGACCAGAACCCCTCCCGCTTGGGCGGATCGCTGATGCGCTCGGTCCAGCGCACCGGGCACCCTGAACCGCCCCGGCGCAACCGCGCGAGCAGCTCGTTCGGCGGGCCCTCGCACCACAGCTCGCATCGCGCTGGCCTTATGTGTGTAGGATCGAAGCGTCCAGCACCGGGGCGAGGCTGTCAGGAGAACGCGCCGAAAACCACTGCCAGATGGCCATAATGCCCCGTTTCTGGGAGGATTCGCAGGGATGGTGACCGTGGGTCCGCTGATCGGCCGCGAGTCCGAGCTCATCCAGCTGGAGGGGATGCTCGTCTGCACCCAGCTGCTGACCGTGACGGGTGCCGGAGGATGCGGCAAGACACGTCTGGCGCTCGAGCTGGCCGATCGCGTCGCTTCGGCGGAGGATGGGCCTGACTGCAAGATAGCCCTGCTCTCCAGCGTGGCGGACGAGGAGCAGCTCGTCGAAGCGCTGCTGGCGGTTGTCGGGGCTCGCGAGCGGTTTGGGAGTCGCCCGACGGAGGTCCTGTTCAAGCGCGTGGCAGGACGGCGCCTGCTGCTGGTACTCGACAATTGCGAGCACCTCGTAGCCGAGGTCGGGCGGTTGACCGCCGTGCTGCTGGACGCCGCGCCAGAGGTTCGGGTGCTCGCAACGAGCAGGGAGCCGCTGGGGATCGCCTCCGAGCATGTGTTTCGACTCGGTCCGTTGAGCCTGCCCGACGCCAATGGCGGTGTTGGAGCGGTCGTGCGCTCAGATGCCGGACGACTGTTCGTCGATCACGCCGAGAGGATCGACCCGGCGTTCGCGCTCATGCCCACCGCCGCCCAAGCCGTAGCGCGGATCTGCCGCGAGCTCGATGGTCTGCCGCTTGCCCTCGGACTGGCGGCCGCGCGCCTGGACACGCTCTCCGTCCAGGAGATCGCGGACGGCCTATCGGCGGGCGGTCGTCTCACCGCGAGCGGCGATGACGAGCTCTCCCGGCACAACTCCCTACGCGCCTCGCTCGACTGGAGCTATGGACTTCTCGACGAACGCGAACGCGCGCTGCTGCGGCGCCTGTCGGTGTTCTCCGGCGGCTTCACGGCGGGCGCCGCGGGCGCGGTCGCGGCACCCGAGCCGAGCGAGACGCGCGTGCGCGAGCTCCTGGAGGCATTGGAGGGAAAGGGCCTGATCGTGCCTGTCGTGTCCGCACACGAGCGGGAGCGTTGGACGTTGCTGCAGACCGTCGCCGAGTACGCGGCCGAGCAGCTCACACGAGCGGGTGAGTGGGAGCAGATCGCAGACCGGCACCTCGCGTGGTTCCGCTCATACGCGGCGAGCGCAAACGCCCTGCTGGCACAACCGGACGGGCATGAGCTGATCGACCGGGAGCGAGCGAATCTGCGTCTCGCGCTTGATCGCACGAGACAGCGCGATCCACGCGGCGCGCTGCAGATCGCCGCTTCGCTGATGCGCCACTGGATCCTGGCCGAGCACTTCCAGGAAGCTCGCTCCACCTCCGCCGCGGTGCTGGCGGCTGCGGGCGGGGACGGGGATGCTGCTGCGCGCGCGGTCGTGCTGTGCGGCGCAGGACTGACCGGCCTGATGAGCGAGGACTACGCGGGAGCGGTGCAGAGCACCCAAGCCGGCCTGGAGCTGCTCGGCGATGTGCAGGAGGCCGGTGCGCAGTCAGCCTGCCTGGGGTTCTCCTCGATGGTGCTGATCCAAACCGGACTGGACCTGGACGGGGGTCTGCGCAACGCCGAGCGGGCGGTGGAGCTGCAGCGGTCCGCCGAGGATCCATTGGGGCTCGCGTTCGCGCTGGTCAACCTCGCGGTGGCCGCCATGCTGTGCGAGCGCTTCGATCTGCTCGACACCGCGTACGGCGAGTTCCTCACGATCCCGCGAGCGTGCGAACATGCTCGGCTGCGCACGTGGAGCGAGCAGGCGGCCGCGTGGGCGCAGGTCATAACCGGCTCGCCCGAGCGCGCGCTGGAGCACGCCGATCGCGGCCTGGCGCTGGAGGGCGAGTGGCCGTCGATGACGCATTTCCAGGTCCTCAGTTTCCGCATCCACGCGCTCGCAAAGCTCGGGCGCACCGATCAGGCGCTGCGAGAGGGAGCGGAGGCGATGCGCCGTGCGCAGGAGTCCGGCGCGCTGCAGGCGGTACCGGCGATTGAGCTGGCACTGATGGTCGCCGAGCTCATGCACGGAGATCCAGACACGGCCGAAACCCGGGCACGCCGGCTGCTCGAGATGCCGCATCTGCACACGCTCGCGCTCGCGCGCGAAACGCTTGCCCGCATCGCGCTGATGCGCGCTGACGCCGGCGAGGCGGAAACGCACGCAGACGAGCTGCAGGCGATCGCGGCACGGTCCGGCAACCCCCGCCACCGCGCGCTCGCGGACTACATCAGAGGATGCGCTGCCGTCCGCGTCGCCCATAAAACAGACCTAGGGCGGGATCTGCTGCACGCGGCCCTAGAGACATATGCCGAGCTCGATCTGGAGCGCGAAGCGGCCGACGTGCTCGACGAGCTCGCGCTGCTCGCCGCGCACACAGGCGATCCAGAGCGCGCTGCCCGGCTCGCCGCGGCCGCGGCTTCAGCGCGTACACGACTCGGCTGTGCGCCCTGGCCGGGGACGACCGACCGGCTCCACGCCTCCCGTACCAAGCTCCCCGCCGGCGAGCGGGACGGCAGCTGGGAGGCGGCCTGGGAGCAGGGCCAAGCGCTCCCGCTCACCGACGCGATCGCCTACGCGCGCCGCGGTCGAGGACGACGCGACCGTCCACCGGCGGGCTGGGCGAGCCTCACCCCGGTCGAGCTCGACGTCGCGCAGCTGGCCGGGAGCGGCATCTCCAACCCTGAAATCGCCGTGCGGCTGTTCATCGCGCGCGGCACCGTCAAGATGCACCTCTCAAACGCCTATCGCAAGCTCGGCGTCGCCAACCGCACCGAGCTGGCCGCGGCAATGGCGACACACATGTCCGACCTACGCTCATGTGGCCAGGTGGCCGATGTTGTGCTCGCCGCGGAGGAGTAGCGTCACAGCGACGATGACCGGAGCAAGACTGTGCGGTTCGGCGTGTGTCACGGCTGAGCATGTTGCAAACGACCCCTGAGGAGGGAGATGTTTTATGTATGACTACGTAATCGTGGGAGCGGGCTCGGCGGGCTGTGTGCTGGCCGCCCGGCTGACCGAGGACCCGGACGTCAGCGTGGCGCTGATCGAGGCCGGTCCGCCGGATACGAGCGAGAACATCCACGTCCCCGCGGCGTTCGCGCAGCTGTTGCACTCGCAGTTGGACTGGGACTACTCGACCGGGCCGGAGCCGTTCGCCGACCGGCGGCGTGTGCATCTGCCGCGTGGCAGGACGCTCGGGGGATCGTCCTCGCTCAACTGGATGGTCTACATCCGCGGGCATCGCGCCGATTACGACGAGTGGAGGGATGAAGGATGTGAGGGTTGGGGTTATGAGGAACTGTTGCCGTACTTCATCCGCGCCGAGGACAACGAGCGCGGCGCCTCGCAATACCACGGAGTGGGCGGGCCGCTGACGGTCTCGGACGGGCGCTCACGCAACCCCATCGCAGAGGCGTTTCTGGACGCCTGCGACCAGGATGGGCAGCCGCGCAACGAGGACTTCAACGGCGCCGAGCAGGACGGATTTGGGCGCTACCAGGTGACTCAGCGCGACGGCCGGCGCTGCTCGACCGCGGTGGGCTATCTGCACCCGGCGATGTCCCGGCCGAACCTGACCGTGGAGACGTTCACGCAGGTCCATCGTGTGCTGTTCGAGGACGGCCGAGCGGTCGGGGTGCAGGCCGCGCGGCTGGGGGAGACGGGCGAGTTGCACGAGTATCGCGCGGAGCGCGAGGTGATCCTCTCCGGTGGCGCGTACAACTCACCGCAACTACTGATGCTCTCCGGAGTGGGGCCGGCCGAGCTGTTGAGCGCAATGCAGATCCCGGTGATTGCCGATCTGCCCGCGGTCGGACAGAACCTCCAGGACCACTCGGGGACGGGCCTGTTGTGGACCCACGACGAGCCCGTGTCGCTGCTGAGCGCCGCAAGCGAGGAGAACATGGCGATGTTCGCCACCGAAGGCCGCGGTCCGCTCACCTCCAACGGAGTCGAGGCCGGCGGGTTCCTGCGCACCGGCGCCGAGTTGCCGGCGCCCGACCTGCAGTTCCACGCGGTTCCGGCCACTCTGGTCGAGGAACCGAGCTTCGAACACGGCTTCACGCTGGCTGTCTGTCCGCTGAAGCCCGCCAGCCGGGGAATGCTCACCCTGCGCTCACCCGACCCCACCACCCAGCCGTTCATCCTGCACAACTACTACACCGAGGACTCCGACATGCAGATCATGTTGGATGGCCTGCACATAGCCGAGGAGATCGGCGCTCAGCCGGCGCTTGCTCCCTACACCAGCCGGCTGTATGACGAGCCTGCGTCGGAGTCCGAAGCCGATCGGCGCGCCTACGTCCGCCGGCAGACCTATACGTTCTTTCATCCGGTCGGCACCTGCCGTATGGGCTCAGACGCCGATGCGGTCCTCGACACCGAACTGCGGGTCCGTGGCGTGGAGGGCCTGCGTGTCGTGGATGCGTCGGTGATGCCGAGCGTCGTCCGTGGCAACACCAACGCCCCGACGATCGCGATCGCCGAGCGCGCGGCGGAGTTGATCCGTCTCGGCTCAATGCCCGCCGGTGTCTCCCGGCCCGTGCCCGCCGATGCCTCCCAGCCGGCGCCCGCCGATGTCCAGCCGGTACAGCTGTCGGGCAGCGGGGTCTGAGGCGATGACGATGACCGGCACGGCAGACACAACGCTCATGGCATCGGAGGCCGGCGCGGGTTCGGCGCTGGACGCCGCCACGTTGTGCGAGGCGTTTCAGATCACGGCCGCCGAGAACGCGCAGCAGATCGCTCTGCGCACCCCCGGCGGAAAGACCGAGCTGACGTTCGCCGAGGTGGTGACACGCGTCAGGAACATCGCGACGGGCCTGCACGCGCTCGGAGTGCGACACGGCGATACGGTCGCGCTGATGCTGCTCAACCGGCCCGAGTTCAACATGTGCGACTGCGCGGCGATGCATCTGGGAGCGACGCCGTTCTCGATCTACAACACGTGCTCGGCAGAGCAGATCGCCTACCTGTTCGCCAACGCGGCCAACAGGGTGGTGATCACGGAGCTGCAGTTCCTGGAGACGATCCGCGCCGCGGGGGTCGACTCGCTCGAGCACGCCATCTGCGTCAACGGCGCACCCGAGGGCACGCTGGCGCTCGAGGACGTCGAATCGCTGCGGTCCCCCGGGTTCGACTTCGAGGCGAGCTGGCGGGCCGTGACCGGGGAGGACCTGATCACGATCTGTTACACCTCGGGAACCACCGGCCCGCCCAAGGGTGTTGAGCTGACCCACGCGAACGTGCTGGCCGAGTGCCGCTCGGCGGCGGCGGTCGTCGCCGTGGAGCCCGAGGGTCGCATCATCTCCTACCTGCCCCACGCACACATGGCCGACCGCTACGCGTCGCATTACACGCCGATGCTCTACGGCACTCAGGTGACGGTGATCGCCGATGTGCGCGAGGTGGCCGCGGCGCTGCCGGAGGTCCGTCCGACGAGCTTCGGCTCGGTGCCACGGGTCTGGGAGAAGATCAAGGCTGGGCTGGAGGCGGGGATCGCGGCCGAGCCGGATCCTGCCCGCAAACAGGCAGTGCAGTGGGCGATCGACACGGGCCTGCAGCGCGTACAGGCCGAACAGCGCGGCGAGCAGCCCTCGGCGGATCTGATCGCCGAGCACGCCCGCGCCGATGAGCTGGTGCTGGCCAAGTTGCGCGAGCGGCTGGGGCTCGACGAGGCGAAGATGCTCTACGCCGGCGCCGCGCCCACACCGATCGACGTGCTCGAGTTCTTCCACGCGATCGGCCTGCCGATCTGCGAGCTGTGGGGCATGTCCGAGCTGACCGCTGTGGGTACGTGCAACCCGCCCGAGCGCCCGAAGATCGGCACCGTCGGGCCGCCGCTGCCGGGCCTGGAGGTCCGCATCGCCAATGACGGCGAGCTGCTCTGCCGCGGGCCGATCATGATGCGCGGCTACCGCTCGGACCCGGAGCGCACCGCCGAGGCGATCGACGACGATGGTTGGCTGCACACGGGCGACATCGCCGAGATCGACTCCGAGGGCTACGTGAAGATCGTCGATCGCAAGAAGGAGCTGATCATCAACGCCGCCGGCAAGAACATGTCCCCGGCGAACATCGAGGCGCAGATCAAGGGCTCGAGTTCGCTGATCGGGCAGGCGATCGCGATCGGGGATCGGCGCCCATACAACGTCGCGTTGATCGTGCTCGACCCCGACGGCGCGAGCGCATGGGCAGCCGGACACGGGCTTGAGGACGTAGCGCCCGCGGCGCTGTGCGAAGCGCCCGAGATCAGGGCGGAGGTTGCGCGCGGAATCGAGGAGGCCAACAGTCATCTCAGTCGCGTGGAGCAGATCAAGCGGCACACGATCCTCCCCCGCGACTGGGAGCCCGGCGGCGATGAGCTGACGCCGACGATGAAGCTCAGACGCAAGCCGATCGCCGAGAAGTACGCTGCCGAGATCGAGGCGCTTTATGCGTGAGACACACAGCTGGAATGGTGGTCCGGGCATGTGGGGTGGGTACGGGCCACCCCCGGCCACCCCCTGATGGTTTGGGACATCCTCGCCGCAGTCAAGGATTCGCTGCTCCTGTCGATGTCTAACTGATGGAACATGCTCTAACCAGCCGGCGGTTCATCGGAGCAGTGGGCCTCGTCGTGTGCGCGACCGTCGTGTGCGGGGTCTGGATCGGACTGCGCATCGGCGGCGGGCGAGTGACGCTATGGGTTGATGATGCAGCCACGCCGCTGGCGGCGTTGATCGCGTGTGTGCTGTGCTTGCGCGCCCGTGCTCGTCATGTTGGGCGGATGCGTCTGTTCTGGACGCTGCTGGGGTGCGCTACCGCCTGCTGGACGTTTGCTGAGATCCTCTGGGGCTACTACGCGCTGATTCTCGATGTGGAAGTGCCCGCGCCATCCTGGGCGGATCTCGGGTACCTCTCGGCGATCCCGCTCACGGTCGCGGCGCTGGTCGTGCATCCGGCGACGAAAGGCAGCGGCACACGCAAGGCGCGCTCGGTGTTCGACGGGCTGGTGATCGCCACCGCGCTGCTGTTCCTCAGCTGGACGCTCGTGCTTGGCCCGCTGTGGCGCAGCTCCGACCTCAGCACATGGGCAGGCGTCGTGAACCTGGCCTACCCGTTCGGTGATGTAGTGATTGTGTTCTTCATCGTGCTCGCGATCCGCGGCATGACCGGTCAAGGCCGTCTGTCATTGTGGTGCCTGCTGGGCGCCCTGCTGGTGATGGCGCTGTCGGACAGCACCTACACCTACCTCACCGACGTCGCCAGCTACAGCAGCACGAGCGGGCAGCTGATCGACACCGGCTGGATCGCGGCATATCTCGGGATCGCGCTCGCCGCGTTCAGCTCGCGGTCAGACGGCGCCGTGCCGGCGAAGGCCGAGCACGCAAGACCATCGCTCGCGTCGCTCGTGGCCCCGCTGCTGCCGGTGCTGCTCGCGCTGACCGTCGCCGCGGTGGAGATCAGGCTCGGCCATCATCTCGACCGCGCGGCCTGGCTGATGGCGTTCGGGCTGATCGCGCTGGTGCTGGTCCGCCAGGGGCTGGCGATACTCGAGTTGCTCACGCCCAGTCTCGACACGCGGGCCGGTCTGATGCAGAGGGTCACGCGTGCGGCCCTGGGTGACGCGGACGCCGGGCAGCCGCCGCACTCCGGCTATCGGGGCGGCGGCTATGAGCCCCTTTGACCTCAGTGCGGGACGGTCCAGCCACGTGGGGTTCACGCCCGCGAGCAGCGCGCCGGACGTCAAATGGATTCGCCCCGACAGCCAGGCCTACCTGCCACCCCCGATGTCGCAGGCGCAAGCCACGGAGCGCAGCGAACGGGCGACCGCCCGGATCGTGATCGTGCTGACGCTCGCCTGCACCGTCCTGGCGCTCTACGACCTGTTCCTGCTCGCCGCGGGCGCCTGAGCCACGCCCAGCGACTAGTACTTCACGTGCGCTTCGGCTTCCGTATAGACAGTCCCGGATTCGACCCGCAGCTTCAAAACGGCTTCGCTCGTGCCCGATGCCGGGCTCGTGTATTCGAAGATCGTCGAGGATTCGGCCGGGCCCGATGCGGGGATCGCAAGAGCAGCGGCATTGGTGAGCGTGCCTGAACCGGATGTCAATTCGACCTTGGCCTTGGTCGCGCCGCCGAGGTTGCTCACGATGTTGCCCCAGGCGTCGGTGACGCTGACGTACGCACTGAACGTCTCGCTGTGGCCGATGCTCGCCGTGACACAGGCAAAGGGACAGGTTCCTGCTTTGATCGAGCCGGCGCTCACTTCGGGGCGCGACCAGGCCAGGCGTTCTGCCGCCGCCGCCCTCACCGTGATGGAGCTCGAGGTGCCTTCGACGCTGCTGCTCTGCTTTGCGAGGAGTGCCGTGCTCTGGGCGTCATATAGTTTGATCGCGGAGGCCGCGCCGGCGCCTTCGGTGAAAGTGATCGTCGTCGTGTAGCTCGGAGCCTGTCCGCTGGGCGAGCTCGCCGGGCCGCTCCAGGTGATCGTCTTGTTGCCGGTATAGCTCTTGGCGATGTTTCCCCATGTGTCGGTGGCGGTGAGCGTCACGTTGAACGCGACGCCGGCTTCCTGTTCTGACGGCGCCGGCACGATGAACTTTTTGGCTGCCGCCGCCTTGACCGTGAAGGTGTCCGAGGTGCCTTCGAGGGTGCCTTCCTTGGCCACGAGCGCGGTGCCCTGGGCGTCGTAGAGGGTGATCGAGGCCGTGCCCGCGCCTTCGCTGAAGGTGACCGTCGCGGGGTAGCTGGGCGCCTGCGCGCTGGGCGAGCTCGACGGGCCGCTCCAGAGAAGCGTCTTTGCGCCCGCATAGCCCGTGGCGGTGTTGCCGTATTCGTCGTGGGCCGTCAGCGTTGCGTTGAAAGCGGTGCCGGCGGTCTGTTCGGCGAGTGCCGTGAAGACCAGCGTCTTGGCGGCAGCCGCCTTGACCGCGATGGAGGCGCTGCCTTTCACGGCGCTCCCTTCTTTGACCGTGAGCGTAACGGTGGCGACGGCGTCGTAGAGGTCGATTTCGCTCGCCGTGCCCACTCCGTTCGTGAACGTGACCGTCGTGGCTGAGGCGGGATATTCGGGCGCATGCCCGCCGGGAGAGCTCGCGGGGCCGCTCCAGGCGAGCGTCTTTTCGCCTGTATAGCTCGTGGTCGGGTTGCCGTATTCGTCAGTGGCCGTCAGCGTGACGCTGAAGGCGCTGCCAGCGGTCGCTTCGCTCGGCGCTGAGAGGGTGAGCTTTTTGGTGGCGGCCGCTTTGACCGTTACGGCCAGGCCGGCGCCGTTGCTGAGCGATCCTTCTTCGACCACGATGTCAGCCGTTTCGGCCTTGTAGAGCTTCATCACGCCGTTTTTCGCGCTAGCCACCGTGGCCTTGCCTTCGGTGAACGTGATTTCGGTGGCTTCGCCGAAGCTTCTGGCCGTGCCCGAGCGGTCGATCACGACCGGCTTGGTGGCATTGGGCGATTCTTCGGCGCCTTCGAAGATGAGGCTGTGAGCGCCGGTGTAGGTGCGGACCGTGTTGTTGCTCGCGTCCTTGGCGGTGATCGTCAGGTTGTCGGCCGCGCCGGCGGTGGGCGTGACGCTCGCGGCTTCGAGCACGAGATGGGTGGTCGGACCGAACGCGACGGTCGCCGATTTGGCCGTGCTCGTCGCCGTCCAGGTGCGCCACACGGCCGTGACCGTGTACGCGTGCGTGCCGATCGGGACGCCCGTGTCGGTGCAGCTCGTCGCGGTCGAGGGAGAGCCGGAGCTCGGGCAACCGCCGCCGGGGGAGCCACCGTCGCGGGTCACGAAGTATTCGACCGTGCCGCCGCCGGGTGGGGTGACGGCCGACCACGTGAGTTCGACCGTGCCGGCGCCGGGTGTGGCAGTCGAGATCGTGGGGGAGGGGAGCGTCGCCAGATTCGCCGATGCGTTCGCTTCGCCGGGGGTTGACCAGTACGCGACGGCGCCGGAGGCCAGCAGGCTCAGTGCCGTCACCGTTGTGACCGCGATCCGCCGGGGCCTGCTGAGACGGTTCGGTCTCATGAGTACGCGCTGGATGTGGCGGGCCACCTGACCCCCCGTTCGTCTAGGAGGCTTTGTACTTGAGCGTGATCGACGCGCCCTTGCACGCGTTCTGGTTGACGGCGGCTTCTTCTTTCATTTCCAGATGCACGGTGTATTCCTTGGTTTCACCGTGGGCGATCACGACTTTTGGTTCTTGGGAGGCGGGGGAGACGACGAACCATTCTTTTTTGCATTCCGCCGCCGAGGTTTTTTCGACTTCCGCTTCCAGCTTGGTCAGGAACTCATTCTGGTTCGCGTCTTTGTCCTTGACTTTGACCGTGACCGCGGGGTTGTCGCCGGGGTAGAGTCCTTCGACCGCGGCGCTGCTGACTTCGAAGTTGGCGCTGGCGTAGTTCGCTTTGACTTCGCCCGAGCCTTCGCCGGAGCTCGTCCAGTAGGAGAACGCCGCGCCGCCCGCCAGCGCAAGCATGAGTATGACCCCGCCGAAGACGAGGCGCTTACGCTTGATGTTGTGGATGAACCGGGACATAACGCAGATGGCGGAGCTTGATCCGCATCCTCCATCGGTTGGGGCGCCGGCGGGCTTTAACGCTGGGCGTGAGCTGTCTTTGTGTGTATTCAGGCGGGGATTTGAGTGCTCCGGGGTCACGGCTCAGGCCGCCATCGCGAGCGGCTCGCCCGATGGCGGTGGGGGCTGGGCATCGTCGTCCCGATCGCGCTCGATCGACCGCGTGTGCTCTGCCCTGATGCCGGCCGCCGTGTAGATGTCCGCTTCGATTGCCGCGGCCACGTCGGGGTTCTCGCCCAGGAACGTCTTTGCCTGCTCGCGGCCCTGGCCGAGACGATCATCGCCATAGGCGTAGTGCGCCCCGGACTTGGACACCACGTCGTAGCGCACGCCGAGATCGAGCAGACACCCCGTCCCGGAGATGCCATGCCCGAACTCGATGTCGAACTCGGCCTGCCTGAACGGGGCGGCGACCTTGTTCTTGACGACCTTCACGCGCACACGATTGCCGACGGCCTCACCATCACTGTTCTTCAGCGTCTGGATACGGCGGATGTCAAGGCGCTGGGAGGCGTAGAACTTCAGCGCCCGCCCACCCGGCTGGGTCTCCGGAGACCCATACATCACCCCCACCTTTTCGCGGATCTGGTTCGTCAGCAGGCACAGCGTCTGCGTACGGTTCAGGTTGCCCGCGAGCTTGCGCATCGCCAACGACATCATCCGCGCCTGGGCGCCGACCGTCGTATCGCCCATCTGCCCCTCAATCTCCTTGCGCGGCGTCAGCGCCGCGACCGAGTCGATCGCGACCACGTCGACCGCACCGGAGCGCACGAGCACGTCGGCGACCTCCAATGCCTGCTCGCCGTAATCGGGCTGGGAGACGAGCAGCTCATCGATGTCCACACCGATCGCACGCGCGTACGTTGGGTCCATCGAGTGCTCGGCGTCGATGAACACGCACACCCCACCGAGTCGTTGCGCCTGCGCGAGCACGTGATACACCAGCGTAGTCTTGCCCGAGGACTCCGGCCCGTAGACCTCCACGATCCGTCCCCGCGGCATCCCGCCGATCCCGAGCGCCAGATCCAGCGAGATTGCGCCCGTCGGGATCGCCTCGCACCGCACCTGCGCGCCGGGATCGCCCATCCGCATCACCGTGCCCTTCCCGAACTCCCGCTCGATATGCGTCAGCGCACCCCGCAACGCAAGCTCGTGGGTGATCGCGGCGTTCTGCCGGTCACCGTTGGTTATGACTGCAGCTGACATGGTGGTCCTCCTTCGGTCGTGATTGGGACCGAGCAAGCTAGGCCGCGACGGGGACGAAACTCTCCGGCGGACACCCCCAATCTCCACAAAACCCCGCAAACACGGGCTCAACGCGACAAGCTTGGCGCGAAATCATCCTTGGCCCGCGTGTCTGGCTCGGTGGCGCCTGGTTGAGCGCCCCGGCGAGGTGCGAACGCGCCGAACTGTCCCGTTGGGGTGCCCTCGTCGGATATAAGAGCAAGGGCAACTCCAGAGACGAGGTCGATGATGCGCAGTGAGATGTCGGTGATCACGGTCGTGGGACGTAGGAGCAGATGGGTGGCCCTCGCCCAGTTGGCGGTTCCGCCCCTGTCGGTGGCTCTCCTCACCGCGTGTCTCCTAGCGCCGACGGCACACGCGGGCGACTGGATGGAGGTCTCCTGCGAAAACCCGAATCACTCGGCGGCGCCGAGTCAAGGCTGGACGAGCTTCACGACGGGCGGAGGCTACGGTTCCGGCGCCGGCACGGGGTGCTCGCCGGGGGCGCCAATGTACGGCATTCTCAGCACTGACGCCGGGGTCGGGGTGGGTAGCGGAGAGGATCTGCAGTACACGCCGCCGAGCGGGTCCACGCTCGCCGGCGGATCGTTCGACGCAACCGTGTCAACCGACGGGTATGGCGCGGACGCCTCGGGTGTCGTGGCGGCCTACTCGCCCGCTTTCGAATACAACGGCAACGTCTTCTTTCAGTGCGCCCACGGCGAGGAGCTATGCCCGAACGGCACCTATGACTACAGCGGCGTGATCTCGCTGCCGGCGAATCGGGGCGGTGCGCTGTACGTGGGCGCCAGCTGTGGCGGGGCTGGCGGCCAAGCGTGTGACGAAGGTGGAAACGACGGCGCGTGGTCACTCGTCAACGTGTGGTGGGCAAACCTGCTGCTGTCCAACGAAGCGACGCCGAGCGCCAGCGGCATCGGCGGGACGCTGCTGAGCCCGAACGCTTCAGGCACGCAGGAACTCACGCTTAACGCGGCCGACCCAGGCGGCCCCGGCGTGTATCTCGTGACCGTCCAGATCGACGGCAAGACGCTCTACTCCGGCACACCCAACAACAACAGCGGAAAGTGCGTGCCGGTCGGTAGCAGCGGTAGCGCCCTGATGTTCGACTACAACCAGCCATGCCCCACGAGCGAGTCCGTGGACTTGCCGATCAACACCACCGCCCTGGCAAACGGTCAACACACCCTGAAGGTCACGGTCCAGGACGCCGCTCAGAACAGCGCGGTCGCCTATGACGGGACGATCTCGATCGCGAACCCTACGGGCACGCCCACCTCGACCGCAAACCCAAACGCCCCCACGATCGCGTCCATCGGCCCGGGCAGCCCCCTTGCGTTGCGCGGCCCGGCGAACGGCACGAACGCGTCCGACCAGGCCACACTCACCGCCCGCTGGACAAGCACGACGAAGGCGACGAGGACGAGCCGCTACGGGCAGGCCGACCGTGTCATCGGGCGCCTGACGAGCACCGCCGGGCAGCCGATCTCCGGCGCGCTGCTCGACATCAGTGACACGCCCGCGTACGAGGGCGCGAACACCGTGACCCTCCCCGGCGTGCGCACCGGACCGACGGGCGCATGGACCCTGACCCTGCCCCGGGACGTTTCCTCCAGCACCCTGCGTATCGCCTACCGCAGCCACATAAACGACACGGTCCCTGCTGCCATGACGAGTCTCGAACTACACGTCCACGCCGGTATCACCCTGCGCATCACCCCCCACATCACGAGCGTCAACCGCACGATCCACTTCAGCGGCGCCCTGCACGGCACGCCGATCCCACCGGGCGGCAAGCAGCTGGTGCTCGAGGCCAGCTCCGGTGGGGAATGGATCCAGTTCGACACGATCAGCACCGACACGCACGGCCGCTACCGCGCGAGCTACCGCTTCAAGTTCCCCGGCCCCGTGACCTACCGCTTCCGCGTCCTCTCGCCATACCAGTCCAACTTCCCGTTCCTCGCGGGCTCCTCGAACATCGTCAGCGTGTTCGAGCGCTGACGCCGGTCAGGGCGATCTCGGGACGCGTGGTCGGTCGAGCTGCGTTCGGCCTTCCTTCGATCGAAGAAGGTCCAGCCGTCAGGCGCGCTGGGTGTGCGCCGAACGTGGACATCCATTTCCTTCGCCCGCTTCGCGCTGCTCGAGCCATACCGTGTACGGGTCGGCGGGCACAGCCCCCGCGGTGAGCATCTGCGCATCGTGGCGGCTTCCCGCCTGCTCCCGCGCGTCTCGCACAGATATTTCGATGTTCCACGGTTCTGCGATGTAGCGGGGTGAGGATTGCCTGGGCGCTTGATTCGTTTGCATGTAACAGTCTCCTGACTTAATCGTTTGTCGTGACAGTCGAAGAGAGCAACGTTTCACTGTGGCCAGAAAATGTCCAGGGGTTTTGGACGAACGATGTAAATTATATCCTCAAATCCATACACACATGTCACTCACGGTGCCATCGACCCGCCCGAATCGGGCAATTTATGTCGTACTTTTGGACCGACCACGCCGGCCAGACGTTGTTCGGCGCCGCCAGCGGACACTGGCCTTATGGAATGAGCGCCGGCTGTCGATGAGTTGAGTTGTTATGTCCGTTCAACGCTCTGGCCCGGAGAGGGATGAGCAGCACGCGCCGCCGGTGCCGCCGGATGCGCTGCAGCAGCCGGTGGAGGATCTGTCTGTTCTGGGCGAGGCGTTGAAGGCACGCGCTGGGGATGTGCTGACGCAGACGGTCGCGCTGACCGCCGGGCCGGGCTACGAACAGGTGGACGGTGTGGTTCAGGAGAGCATGGAACGGATCAGCGTCAGCTCCACGATGGCGGTGTCGCGCTGGATCGCGGGGGAGGGCGTCGAGGTGGCCGTCGAGGTCGGCCGGGAGACGTGGGAGATCTTCGCCGAGCTGGCGGAGCAGCGCGCGGCAACGCTGGAGGAGGTGACCAGGCGCTGCTTCGCGTGGCGCAACGTGATGGCGGAGGTGCTGCACGAGAGCGCCGGCGAGCTCGATAGCTCAGCGGAGGCGCTTACTCAGGCGTTGAGCATTCTGCAGTTGAGCCTCGAGTTCAGCCTCGTGCGGATGTGCGGGTCCTTTGAATCCGAGCGGCGCAAGACCGACGAGGAGCTCGCACGCCGCGAGGAGGAGCTCTCGTTCCTCGCGACACACGACCCGTTGACCGGCCTTCCGAACCGAACGTTGATCCTGGACCGTGTCGAGCAGATGCTCGCGCGCTCGCACCGCAGCCAAACGCCGGTGGCGGCGCTGTTCGTCGATCTGGATAACTTCAAGTACATCAACGACACGCTCGGTCACGGCGTCGGCGATGAACTTCTAGAAGCGGTTGCCGCAAGGCTCGACGGCG
The DNA here is from genome assembly GCA_963810645.1 of uncultured Solirubrobacterales bacterium. Taxonomy (GTDB): domain Bacteria; phylum Actinomycetota; class Thermoleophilia; order Solirubrobacterales; family Solirubrobacteraceae; genus Palsa-744. The sequence continues at coordinate 38,218 of CAWEOK010000011.1, forward strand.
TGGTGCGGGCCGCCGATGCGCTGGGGCGTCTCGGCGGGGACGAGTTCGTCGTGATCTCCGAGGGGCTCTCGTTGGCGGCGGGGCCCGAGCTGATCGCCGAGCGCCTGCTCGACGCGCTCAAGGAACCGTTCAAGCTCGGAGCCGACAAACGAGACTCGCGTGACCGTGACGGCGAGCATCGGGATCGCGGCGGGCGACTCACAGCCTCGGCCGAGGAGCTCCTGCGCAACGCGGACATCGCGATGTACCGCGCGAAGTGGGACGGAAAGAATCGCCATGTCGTGTTCGAGATCGGAGATGCAGGACATCGTACAGAACCGCATGGAACTGGAGATGGATCTGCGCGAAGCGCTTGGAGAAGGACGAGTTCTTCCTCGCCTATCAGCCCACCCTCCATCTCCAGGATATGAGCCCCACCGGCGTCGAGGCGCTGATCCGCTGGGAGCACCCGGTGCGCGGCGTCGTTCAGCCGGACGACTTCATCCCGCTGCTCGAGAAGACCGGGTTGATCGTGGACGATCGGAAAGTGGGTTTTACACGAGGCCTGCCGCCAGGGCGCCAAGTGGCGTGCGGCGGGGTATCCGATCGGCATGGCCGTCAACGTCTCCGGACGCCAGCTCGACACCGATCAGCTGATCGCCGACATCGAAGGCGCGCTCTCTCACAGCGGACTGGATCCAGGAGCGCTGACGATCGAGATCACCGAGACGACGCTGATGCGCAACATCGAGGAGACCGCTCGCCGGCTGGCTCAGGTCAAGGCGCTCGGCGTGCGAATCGCGATCGACGATTTCGGCACCGGATACTCCTCGCTGGCCCACCTGCAACGGTTCCCGGTCGACGCACTGAAGATCGACCGCTCGTTCATCTCAGGGCTGAAGCACAACCAGGAGGGCGAGACGCTGATCCGCACCCTCGTGCAACTCGGCAAGTCCCTGGCGATCGAGACCTTCGCCGAGGGGATCGAGCAACAGGAAGAGCTGTCCCTCCTCAGAGGTGAGGATTGCGACTCAGGACAAGGATTCCTGTTCGCCCGGCCACTCGACGTCCCCGCCACCGAGAAGTTCCTCCAAAACTGGGCCGAGAACATCACGCCTGCCTTGGCGCAAGCGCCGCGATACACATAGCGTCTAACTCACGCATCCTCGTCAAGTGATCGGTTGCCGGAGCCGATGATTTGGGTGATGTCTGTAGAGCCGAGCGCATATCCGGATCGAGTGGTCATGAGTGCCGAGGATGCCGCCGTGGCGAGACCCTGTCGGCGATTCTGTCGATCTCGCTCGTGCGTGATGTGCACGATCAACAGACCGTAAGCGCCGAGCAGGCGCTCGTCGAGGCCGACCGCGCGATGTACGCCGCCAAGCGCGTCAAGACCACAACCACGTAATTTTTCCAGCGCCCGCCTGTTTACAGGTCACAGCCCGCCAGCACGACGGGGACACCGGCGGCACGATGGCGGCACGAGATGACCTATGCGAGAATCGACGTGGGATCGATAGCATGGCGACGAGCGCAAAGGTGCACGGGGCACGGGGCGACGAGGATCTCGCTCGCGCCGCGGTCGCGGGCGACGGGCAGGCGTTCGCGGAGCTGTACGACCGCCATGAGCAGCGCGTGTACAGGTTCTGCGTGCGACTGCTGGGCAACCCCGACGACGCCGCCGACGCCACCCAGGAGACGTTCATGCGCCTGCTGAAGCGCCTGCCTGCGCTCGAGGGTCGCGAGCTGAACGTCATCGCCTACGTGCTGACAGCAGCGCGCCACGCGTGCTACGACACCATCGATGCCCGCAAGCGCCTGGAGCTGACCGGCGAGGAGATCGAGCCGTCCGGCGCCGAGCCCGGGGCGATCGACGAGGACCCCGAGCGGGCGGCGCTGCTCGCCACCACGCGGGAGCTGGCCCAGCGGGCCCACGCCCGCCTGCCCGCACGCCAGCGCGAGGTGCTCGCGCTGCGCGAGCTCGAGGGCCTCTCCTACGAGGAGATCGGCGAGGTCATGGAGATCAAGCCCAACGCGGTCGCCCAGCTGATCTCGCGGGCGCGCATCGGGCTCGGGGAGCTCGTGCGGGGAGATGCCCTGGAGTCGGTCGCCGGCGCAACGCCCGACTGCGACCGGGCGCTGCCGCTGCTCGCGCGCGGGCAGGATAGTCAGACGCTTTCCGGCGAGGACGGCAACTGGCTGCTCGGACACCTGCGCGATTGCGCGACCTGCCGCGTGCGCGAGTCCACGATGCAGGAGGCCGGCGTCTCCTACCGCGCGCTCGCCCCGATCGTCCCGCTGGTGTGGCTGCGGCACGTCACGATCGCCCGCGCGGCTGAGCTCGTGGGGGCGGACTGGAGCGAGCTGGCCGGTCCGCATCCACACGCAGGCCATGGGCTTACGGGCGAGCGTCTCGGCCTGCACTCCCGCCGGCGGCGGCTGGCGGGTCTGACGCTGCTCGCGGCGTGCCTGATCGGTCTCGTGGCGCTCGTCGGATCGATCTCCCGCGATGGCGCCGCGCCGGACGCGCGGACTCTCACCGCCACGCCCGTGGGCGCCATCACACCGGACGGACGCTCGGTGCACAAGGGCGCCGGGCAGCCACAACATAGGGTTGTGGTGCACCGTCTGGAAACGGTTCACCGGGTGCTTGCCGGCGGACGCGTGGTCAGCGTGAAAGTGCCCGTGACGAGCACGATCCTCGTGGGAACCACCACCCCCAGAACCACGCCGGGAGCGAAGACCGTGCACCGCAAGACCCATCGCCATGCGGCCCGTAGCACGCCGACCCCGGTGTCCTCGCCGACGCCACCCGTGACCACCACCGTTCCAAGCGCTCCACCACCGACAACGACGACTACGCCGGCCCCGGTCCCGACCACCACCTCGCCGGTTCCGACCACATCGACCCCGACCACACCGACCACGCCGACGACGACCAACCCAAACACCCCACCACCAACGGAAACGAACCCCAACACGCCTCCGGGGACGCTGAACCCGGGCTGAACATGCGTCCAAGCCTCATCAGATCATGTCTCGATGCGGTAGTCTTCGGCGCCGAGATCGGCGGCGTCGGTGATCCACGATCGCGATGAAGCTCAACGGAACGGGCCTGAAGCTGCTCGAGCACGACGGCTACAAGCTGAGCAGCACCGGGAGCGCCACGTACCTGTCCGGCGCGGTGTTCAAGACCGCCACGGGCGACGTGGCGCTCAAGGGGCACAAGCCGAAAAAGAAGAAGAAAAAATAGCGGCGCCGCGAGCAAGACTACCAGCGTCGAAAGAGCATGCGTCTCAGTTACGGATGCCCGGTGTGGCGGCCTGAGCCACGCGGCGTCCCAGCTCGCACACCTGCTCGTCGGTGAGGTGCTCGACGGCGAGGCCCGCCTGCTGGAGCTCGTGACGGACGTTCACCGTGGCCAGGACGGTGTCGATCGCGGTGCCCAGCTTGGCCAGCGCGCGGCTGACGAGCGGGTCATCGAGCGAAGTCATCCCGTCCTTTGCGGGCTTCAGCAGCCACGTGCGCAGCGCCTCTGCCTCGCTCAGCGCGAGATCAAGAGTGAGCGCGCGCTCGTGATCGCCCTCGCCGACCGGCTCACCGGTCTGCTGCGCGACTGCTCCATTGGTGCTCAGGTCGGTGGTGCTCACGGGAGGCAGGCTCGTTTTGGGGATAACTCGCAAGCGCCGGGACGGACGGACGCCGGGTGATGCTTGTATCGACGGCGGCAAGGCCACACTTGAGTAGTGCACGAGAGCCGATCGACACGCGCTCGAGGAGGACTACGGCTGTGGGCGCCTGCCCGCTTGGGGCCCGAACCCATGCCTACGTCACCTACGGGAGGCGTGAAGGCGCGCCCAACCCGCTTCGAGGTTCGTCGTCGCCCGCCGCGGTCATATGAGCTCGTCCCCTCTGCTCTGGTAGGATCTGCCGCCGTCCCACGCCTGTGGAGGTGTAGAGGAGTTGGAGCAGGCGTTGGAGGAGATGCACCGGAGTAGGTTGTGGTTGTGTTTCGAATCGATATGAAGCAGGGGGTCGTAACGTGAAGTCGCGAGTGTCACGTGAAGTCGCGAGTGTCACAAGGGTCGCGGGTCGGTCAACTTCTTCGGAATGGGCGTCTTGGCGTCGTCGCATTGGTCGCGGCCATGGCGCTGCTGCTCGTGCCCGCCGGCGCGAGCGCGGCCTCGCCGGTGCTCGAATTCGTGGCTCCTGGACACAGCTGGCCGGTCAGCTTCACCACCAAAGGCGGGGCGGTGACAGCCGAAGGCTTTGACGAAGTCATGGAATGCGCCGGCTCCAGCGGCGAAGGCAAGATCACGGGAGCACATAAGGCAGAAGCGGAATTTGTGTTCACGGAATGCCACACCAAAGGCGGCGCCAAGTGCACATCCGGGGGCGCGGCGGGGGAAAAAGAAATCAAGACGGGGGAGATTGGTGCTGAACTCGTTTACATAGCCCAGGCAAAACACGAAGTCGCTGTCCTCCTCAATCCCGCCGGTCACACATACATGGAATTCAAATGTGGGGGAATCCCTGCACGGGGCGAAGGGTCGTTCCTCGCCCCCGGAGGTCCGCTGAATACGGAAACCACGTCCTTCACCACGACGCTCAGCAAGTCGAGCGCGTCGGAAGGCGTGCAGACACCCGACGAATACGAAGGCGTCTGGGGCGAAAAGCTCAAAGCAATTCCCTTGGGAGAAAAAAACAAAAACGAAAAACTGGAACCGACAGGGGTGGAATCGACGATCGCGGTCACCACAGCCGAGCCGATCGAGGTAAGAGCCATTTCGGCGGAAGAAGTTTGAAGAAGCCCTCAAAAAGGCCGAAGAACACGCCAAGCAGTTGGCGGGAGAAGCGAAGAAGCACGAAGAAGAATTGACCGCCCAGCTTGCCGCGACAGTCAAGAAGTATCAGGAGGAAGCAGCCGCGGCGAAGAAACAACTGGCGGCGATAGAGGTGAAAACACAGCCGCCCACGCGGGCCCAGTTGCTGAGCAAAGCGCTCAAGCAATGCAAGAAGGAGCCGAAGAACAAGCGCGCTCAGTGCACAGCCGCGGCCACGAAGAAGTACGGCCACAAGGCGAAGACCGGCAAGAAGTAGTCAACGGGTCGCTCGTACCGGTACCGATCGCCCGGCCCGATCCTCCTCATGGGCGATGAGCGTGTTCACGGCGTTGACGTACAGGTTCATCTTGGACCTCAGCGCACGAAGCGATCCATCCGTGCGGCCACGATCGTTTCGCGCAATGTCTGCAGCGCGTCGTGTTTGGGGCGCCAGCGCAGCTCGCGTCGCGCCTTCGCGGTGTCCATGATCACCGGCTCGCGGAAAGCGTTCACCCACTGCGCCTGGGCGGGCAGCATGCCCAGGCGCGCGACCATCTCCGCCGCCGCGTCAACGGCCAGTTCCGGCACCGGGATCGAGTACCAGCCGAGCTCCCGGGCAAGGTCGGCGACGGTGAGCTGCCCGGGCCCGGCGAGGTTGTACGCGCCGGGCGCTCCGCGGCCGAGCACCGCGGCGCGCATCGCACTCGCCACGTCGTCGTGGTGGATCAGCTGAAACGGCACACCCGGGTCGGGCAGCACCGGCCGCAGGATCGGCACGCCGTCGAGCAACCGCCTGACCGGCCCGGGCAGCCGCTCGGAGATCTGCGTATAGGGCAGACTGTCGATCAGCAGCGGCGCGTCCGGGCCCGCGACGATGCAGGGACGGAACACGTAGGCGCCGGTGGAGCCGCCCTCCAGCGTCTGCGACAGCAGCTCCTCGACCTGCGCCTTCTGGGCGGAGTAGTAGTGGCCAGAGCTGCCGCGCGCGGGCGTCTGCTCGGTCAGCGGTTGGGGATTATCGCCATGAAACCCGTACGCGGCAACCGACGACGTGTACACCAGGCGCTTGACGCCGGCTGACACCGACGCCTCGAACACGTTGCGCGACCCGTCGAGGTTCACAGCCGATGTCTCCCGCGGCCCGCCCATGATCATGAACGCCAGGTGTACGACCACGTCGGCGTCCTTGACCAACCGCGTCACGGCCTCGCGATCGAGCACGTCCCCGCGCCGGTATGAGACCTTCTTGTAGCCGTGCCGCGCGGGGTCGAAGGGTCGGCGTGCCATGCCGAGCACCCGGCCCACCTCACGCGAGCGCTCGAGCGCGGCGACCACCGCCTGTCCGATCTCGCCGGTCGGGCCGGTGACCGCGACGGTGAGACCGGCCGGTGCAGCGGGGCGTTGCGCCATCGGACTGTTGTACCGCACCACCACCCGACGCCCGTCCGGGACTGCAACTTGACCAAGTTGGCCAAGTTTGCTATGTTGATCTCAGTGTCCACGACCTACGGCATCGGCGAAGCCAAGACGCAGCTGTCGAAGCTCGTCCACATGGCCGAGGACGGCGAGGAGGTCGTGCTGCGACGTGGGCGCCGACCGGTCGTCCGCCTGGTGCCGATCGTGGCCGTGCAGGCCGGGCCGAAACGCAAGCCCGGGCGGATGCGCGGTCGCATCGGTATGCGTGAGGACTTCGACGAGTGGCCCGAGGACGTGGCGCGCGCGCTTGGCATCGTCGACTGATGCGCCTGCTCGTGGACGCGCACGCGCTGCTGTGGTGGCTGGGCGAGGACCGGCGCCTGTCCAGCGCCGCGCGCAAGGCTATCGAAGCGGCCGAGGACCCTCTGCTCGGCGCCGGCACGCTTGTGGAGATCGCCGTCAAGCGCTCGTTGGGCAAGCTGGAGATCGACGAGGACTGGCCCGAGCAGGCCCGAGTGGACGGTTTCGGCCTGCTCGCGATCGACTGGGCACATGCGACACGGCTCCAGGGGCTCCCATTTCCCGCGCTGGCCGGTAAGCCCCACCGGGACCCCTTCGATCGGCTGCTCGTGGCGCAGGCGCTCAGCGAGCGAACACCGATCGTCACGCGCGATCCGGCGTTCGCGGCCTACGGGGTGGCGACGATCTGGTAGCGCGACGGGCGCTGCGCGCACGCCGCGGCGTGCCGCCTGGCTGTACACAAACGCTTGCCTACTCGAGGGGAAGCGGCTCAAGGAATGGGCACCGTCCACCGACTCGTTGGCTTGAGATGACAGTGCAGCGCTCCAGCTCCGCAGTGCAGCGCTCCAGCTCCGCAATGGCTGAGACGCGAGTCTCATCGCCGCCGTCCGCTCCGGAGGGGCAGTCCGGGGAGGATCTTCGCCGTCTCGGCGAGGCGCTGAAGGCGCGGACCGAGGACGTCGTGGCGGGCATGGTCTTGCGCACCCAGCAGTCAGGTCACGTGCTCGACGGGATGGTCGAGGAGCGTTTCGCGCGCGTTGGCACCGTCTCCACGGTTGCGGTCGCCAGGTGGATGGCGGGCGAGGGCCCCGAGGTCGCTCGCGAGGTCGGGCGGGAGGCATGGCACATCTTCGGTCAGCTCGCGGCCCAGCGTGCGGCGCCGCTGAACGAGGTCACCAAGCGCTGCCTGCGCTGGTGTGACGCGGCGGAGGACGTGGTGCGCGAGATCGCCGCGCAACTGGATCTCTCCCGGGAGGCGGCGCTCCTGCAGGCCGTGGACATGTTGCAGCGCAGTCTCAACGTGACGCTCGTACGGATGTGTGAGTCCTTCGAGGCTGAGCGCCAGCGCGCGGATGACGAGCTCGCACATCGCCAGGAGGAACTCGCGTTCATGGCGACCCATGACGCGTTGACGGGGCTGCCGAACAGGACGTTGATCCTCGACCGCACCGAGCAGATGCTGGTGCGCTCGCGCCGCCACCGGGCGCCGGTGGCCGCACTGTTCATCGACCTCGACAACTTCAAGTCCATCAACGACACGCTCGGTCACGACGCCGGGGACGAGCTCCTACAGGCGGTCGCCGCGCGACTGGACAGCGTTGTGCGAGCCACCGACGCGCTCGGGCGCCTCGGAGGCGATGAGTTCGTGGTGATCGCCGAAGATCTCTCGCTCGCGGCGGGCCCGGAGCTCCTTGCCGAGCGCCTGCTGGAAGCGCTCAAGCAACCGTTCACGCTCGCGGGGGCCGGCGATGCGACCACCGTGACCGTGACTGCGAGCGTCGGGATCGCGGCGGGCGACCGGGCCTTGGCCGGCGATCTGCTGCGCGACGCCGACATCGCGATGTACCGCGCGAAGTGGGACGGCAAGAACCGCTATGTCGTGTTCGAGTCCGTGATGCAGGACGCGGTCCAGCGCCGGATGGTGCTCGAGCTGGACCTGCGCGTCGCCCTGGAGAACGACGAGTTCTTCCTCGTCTACCAACCCACATTTGACCTGCGGGACATGAGCCCCACCGGAATGGAGGCCCTGATCCGCTGGAACAGCCCGACACGAGGGGTCGTTCAACCCGATGACTTCATCCCGCCGCTGGAGGAGACAGGCCTGATCACAGAGGTCGGCAGGTGGGTCCTGGAAGAGGCCTGCCGCCAGGGCGCCGCGTGGCGCGAGGCCTCCCACCCCGTCGGCATTGCCGTCAACGTCTCCGCGCGCCAGCTCGACACCGACGAGCTCGTGGGCGAGGTGCGCGACGCGCTCTCACAGAGCGGCCTGGAGCCGAGCGCGCTGACCCTGGAGATCACCGAGTCAACCCTGATGCGAAACGCCGAGGAGACCGCACGGCGGCTGATCGCGATCAAGGCGCTCGGCGTGCGCATCGCGATCGACGACTTCGGCACCGGCTACTCCTCTCTCGCCCACCTCCAGCGCTTCCCGGTCAACGCGCTGAAGATCGACCGCTCATTCATCTCGGGACTGACCGACAATCAGGAGGGCGAGACGCTCCTGCACACCCTCGTGCAGCTCGGAAAATCCCTCTCGATCGAGACGCTCGCCGAGGGCATCGAGCAGCCCCGGGAGCTCTCGCTCCTGCAAGCCGAGCAGTGCGACTCAGGCCAGGGCTTCCTCTTCGCCCGCCCCCTCGACACAGCCGCCGCCGAGGCGTTCCTGCGGGACTCGGCCAGTAACAGCACCCCAGCCCCGGCGCAACAAACGCCACAGCGCGCGTAGACAGGTCATAATCAGAATGCAACCGTGAGATCGCGCCACTGCTCGTGGGATGGCCGTTGTCGCAGTTGTAATTCGACGCCCGCGACGACCTCGGCGAACTGACTGTGGTCGAGCGTCCAGATAAGCATGATCCCGGCGTGTGAGCGTCCGTCCTGCGCCCAGCGGCGTGCGAGCGGCGCGAAGTCTCGGCTGTTGCGTGTGATGAGTATGCGCTGCTCTGATGCGGCGAGCTCCAACACCTGGGGGTCGGGGAGACCCTCGAAGGTGGCGTCTTCGGCGAGCGCGAGCACGTCGTGGCCGGACTCGCGCAGTTTTGAGGCGATGCCGCGCGGGGAGAGGTTCGCGTCGAGCAGCAGCCGCAATGGCGTCTACGCCGCGGGCGAGAGCTCGACGAACGGATACAGCTCGCGCCACTGCTCGGTGGCGCGGCGGTTCTCAGCGATCGCCTCGGCGATCTCGTCGGGGTAGCTGTTGCGATAGGCGCCCGCGAGACGCACCTGGCGCTCATTCAGCTGCGTCTGCTCGGCGAGGCTCTCGATCGAGCCGAAGTCCTCGAGCATCTGCGCGATCTCCCAGACGTCGAGCCCGGAGCCGATCACCCACGGGCGCCGGGCGGCGTCCTCGCCACGGAAGCCGATCCCAGGGAAGCGGCGGGTGCGGACAGCCTCCTCGGTCAGCGCCTCGACAATCGCGCTCTTGGAGCGGCGTGTCCTGCGGGCCTCATCCTCGACGACGTGATCGGTCGGCAGGCTGAATCTGACGCTGAACGGCTCGCCCTTGCGGACTCTTTGTTTCGCTGCGGATGTCATGCCCAACAAAACTAGCACACAAAACTTACGGCGTATCAGGGGATGCGTCGTCACGGCGCGCCCCAACACCCGACTTCAATGCTCGATAATCTATGTTATGTAAACCAATACGAAAAACGATGCTTCCACTCGATCCGGCCGCTTTCGCCCGCGGTCGGTCCATGACCCGCGCCACGCGTAATCGCCCGACCTCAGCTCAGCGCGTAGACGAGCGAAACCTGCGCCGAAAGAGTGCAGCCGCTCGCCGCCGCGGATTTCGCGGCAGGCCTGCGTTTGCGCTTACGTTTGCGGGACTTCACCGCCGGTGCATGGACGGCGGGAGTCGATCGCGGCGGCGATACAACGCTCCGCGTGCTCACCCCAGCAGCCGATACGTAGACCCCCGGTGAGCCAAAATCGGGTTGTTCTCCCAGGTATTCGACTTCGTTGCCCGTGCACGTGATGTAGCCGCCGTCCTCGACGATGCTCTGAACGACGCCGAGCGTGGCTCCGGCGCCGCTCGCCAGGAACTGAGCCTTCGACTGACCGTCCGCGAGCGCGTCGGTCATTCCCTGCCGGTAGACGGCCGTCGCTTCCGCCGCGCTCGCGCTCTGGCCGATCGCGATCGTCGCGACTCCCTCGACGCTCACCGTGCGCAACGCAGGGCTCGCCGACGTCGGAGCTTCCGCTGCGCCGGCCCCCAGCACGCCGAACGCGGCCAGACCGACCGCTGTGGCGATCGTTGCCGCGATCACAGACTTCAACAGACCACGCGCATTCCTCAGACGCATACCGTCAAGGATAGCGCCCCAATCGGACTCCCGGTCTAGGTACGTCCCGGAGGGGACTTTCCCGATGCCTCGACCAGTTCACTCACACGCGCGAACACCGTGTCGATCATCGCCTCGGTCAACCTGCCGGTGAATGTGTTCTGCTGGCTCGGGTGGTAGCAGCCGATCAGGGTGTAGCGCGCGCTCTGGTGCTCGGCGCCATGACCGAATCGCGGCCGTCGCGCACGTGGCGAGGACGGCGCGCCGCTCCCGCCGGCCCCGTCGAGACCCGCATCGTCACCGGAGGATTCGACCGCCGCGCTCAGACGCAGCGCCGCATCCCACGCAAACGCGCCCAGACACAGAATCACGCGCACGCGCGAGAGGAGCTCCAGCTCGCGCACGCTCCATGGCAGGCACGCCTCGCGCTCCTGCGGGGTGGGCTTGTTCGCGGGCGGCGCGCACCGCACGGCCGCGCTGACCCACGCGTCACGTAGCTGCAGGCCGTCATCGCGCGCGGTCGAAGCCGGCCGACTGGCCAGGCCGGCGCGATACATCGCGCCATACAGAAACTCGCCCGAGCGATCGCCGGTGAACATCCTGCCGGTCCGATTCGCGCCGTGCGCGGCCGGCGCCAGTCCCAGCACCAGCACTCGGGCTCGCGGGTCACCGAAGCCTGGGACAGGTCTGCCCCAGTACTCCTGCTCGGCGTACGCCGCCCGGCGCTCGCGCGCGATGAGCTCGCGCCAGGCCACCAGCCGGGGACAGCGCCGGCAGTCGACGAGCTCCCGCTCGAGCGCCTCCAGGGGCGACTGCTCAGACAATCCCACCGGGCAGTAGTAGCATCGAGGTGAGTATGTCGCTCTGGCTGCTGATCATTCTGCTCGGGCTGTTGAAGCTGCCGATCGCCGGGCTCATGCTGTGGATCCCATACCGCAACGACCGGGCGATGAACGCCGCCGCCTCAGCCGCGGCGACCGACGCCGACGAGCCGGACGCCTCCGAAGACGATGGCGGCAGCATGGCGTTGCCCGCCTCACCGCTCGATCCACACCCGCAATCCCCGCGCCCCCACCCACGACGGCGCGGCCCGCACGGTTCCGATCCCGCTCCTGCATCCCCGCCGCGGGTGCGCAGACCGGCGGTCGCCGACGCCGGGCACACCAGGACCGTCCCCGCGCGAGGGCTGCCGTTCTCCTCCTGAGATCCTGAGATCGAGCGCTCAGCGGTTGCGCTTGCGTTGACGGCGCGCAGCCTTGGCTTTGGCACGGCGCTTGCGCATAGTCACCGCGGGATCGCGCCCGGAGCGCCCCATGCCACTCACCTGCCCGTCGGGCACCGGCGCCATGCGATGCGCGTCGCGCATGATCAGAAACGCGATCCCTCCGATCAGCACGACCGCGGCGCCGAGCCCGAGCACCAGCACCGTGCCCGTATTCGAGCCAGAGCCGGACGCCGAGGATTCCGTCGACGCCGTGCTCGCGGTCGTTGCGGTCGAGGAGGTTTCCTTGCCGCCTTCGGTCAGTTCGCTGAACGCGCTTCCACCGCCCACGCTCGCCGCCCTGACCGCCGGCGCACATACGCCGAGCGCGAGCAGCGCGGTCAGGGCGCACAGACAGCACAGGACCCGTGCGTCGCAGACCCGGCGAAGACCTGAAAAGCGGAGTGACACGCAGCCGAGAATATCGCCTGACGCGCCGGTGGAACGCGCCCGATCCCAGTTCCTCTGCGCACAGACGGCCACCGTCCGGGCGGTCCTACCAAGCGGCGCCGCATCGACCCGCAATCGGTTGCCGCCGCGCAGACCGTAGAATGACCGCGCGATGGCCCCCAAACAGCGACAGATCCGGATGGAACAGCGTGGCGGTCTCGAGGCGATCCAGGCGCTGGAGCAGCGCTCGGACGAGGAGCTCGAGAACGAGACCAAGTACAAGTCGGCCGCCCTGGCGATCCTCGGCGCACGCGCATCGGAGCGGTTCGACGCCGAGGAGGCGCGCGCCTACTTCCAGCGTGCGATCGCCGCCGCCCGCCCGCAGGAGCGGATGCAGTTGCGGCGGATGGCCGACGCGTCCCTGGCGCTGGCCGAACGCCGTGCCGGGGATCTCAAGGACGCCGTCGAGCGCCTCGGCCAGGCCCCGCCGAGCGGACGGCAGATGTTCGCGCTGCGGGCGATGGGCCTGCTCATCCCGACCGGCTCCGCCGGCATCCTCGCGCGCGTGCGCGGGATACTGCTGATCATCGTCCTGATCGTCGTGCTGCTCGCGCTGGGACTTGGCGTCGTCGAGCTGATCTCGCTCCCGTTCGGCGGCCTGAGCATCGCTGCGGGTGTGCTGCTCGGCTTCTTCCTCGTGGCGGCCGTCCTGGCTGTGATCGCCACGATCGGCAAACGCCGGCGCAACCGCGCACGTATATAGTCAGACAGACGTGTTCGGGGCTGGGGCGCGCTTGGCGGCGTACATGGCCCGGTCGGCGGCTACCAGCACCCGCTCGGCGCTGATGGTCCATCGATCGATCATGGCCATGCCGACGCTGCCGGAGGGGTGAACCACCGTGTCGCCGGCATCGATGCTGCACGCGGCGATTACGCGGACGAGACCGTCCGCGACGATGGCCGTGCCCTCGTCGTCGGCGTGCGGCAGCAGCACCGCGAACTCGTCACCCCCCATGCGCGCCACCAGGTCGGTTTCCCGCAGGCGCCGAGTCAGCGCCGTGGCGACGGCCTTGAGCGCGTCGTCGCCGACCTTGTGACCATAGCGGTCGTTGATCTGCTTGAACGCGTTGAGGTCCACGACCATCACGGCGGCGCGCTCGCCGTAGCGCTGAGAACGGGCCACCTGCAGCTTGAGGTCGTGTTCGAAGAGCCTGCGATTGCGAAGCCCGGTGAGGGGGTCGTGGTCGGCGAGATGACGCAGGTGCTCCTCCAGGCGCTTGCGCTCGGAGATGTCCTGCAGTTGAGCGATGAAGTGCACGGGCGCGGACTGCGCGTCGCGCACGAGCGAGATCGACAGAATCGCCGAGACGACCTCGCCGGCAGCGTTGAAGTAGCGCTTCTCGGCCTGAAACGCCGGAACGGCGCCGGCCAGCAACTGCGCGTGCTGCGCGGCGTCGTTGTGCACGTCCTCAGGATGCGTGATGTCGGCAAACCGCCGGCCGATGAGCTCCTCGGTGGTGTAGCCCGTGATCTCGCACAACGCGCGATTGACGAGCGTCCAGCGGCCGTCCAGGTCCATCAACCCCATCCCGATCGGCGCCCGTTCGAAGACCTGCTCGAAGTGATCGTGGGACGATCTTGCGATCTCGTCGGCCGCGCGTCGCGCGGTGATGTCCAGAATCACAGCCACTCCGCCGGCGATCCCCGAGGGTTGGCCGGTGCGATCCGGAGCGTCGCGCAGACCCAGCGGTCCCACGTTGACCATCAGCGAGCGGCTGTCATCGGCGCTGTAGATCTCCCGCGAGCGCGTCTCACCGTCGAGCGCCGAGCGACACAGCGGCTCGATCAGCTTCCACAGACTGCTCGGGAAAGCTTCCCGGACGGGCGCCCCCTCGCGGCAGACCGCCGGATCGTTGCCCGCTCCGCGCACGAGCGTCTGACCGGCGGACAGAATGAAGCGAAGCTCGCGATCGAAGACCAGAATCCTGGCCTCGGGCAGCTCGCGAAGAGCCGCAACCGCGGCATCCTCGGCACTCACGGCCACCCGATCTGAGTCAACGTTCGGCTCTATGGACATCGCCGAAGTATCGGCTGGGGCAACCGGTCACTTGAGACGCGGGCGTACCGGCCTCGCGGCGCCTCGCCCGCCTCGCCCATGCACGACACACGCACGTTGCGCCAAGATGGTGCAGTGGCCAAACAGACCCATCACAAGCACAGCTCGCGCAAGGACTACCGGCGCCTGCTCGACACGCTGGCCGAGCACGAGGCCGTGCACCGTCTCGCCACCGGACGCGTCAAGCCGCGGATGGGCTCGGGCCGTCCGATCGCGCCGATCTCGAAGGTGCGCCGCGTCGATTCGGGCCTGTCGATCACGATCAACGCCGACGGCGCGATCATCGACGCATACGTCGTCACCGACCGCCCGGACGAGGTGATCGCATTCATGCGCGCTCAGGACTGGACCCGCTGAACCTGCTCTCCGTGCTCTCCGGCGTAATGCCGGGGTCATGGCCACGGGCGAACCTCCGCGACGAGCAATACGCTTGAGCTGTGTCCGCACCCATATGCCTGCTGGTGAACCCATCCGCCGGTGGCGGTCGCGGACGTAAGGCCGCCCCCGGAGTGCAGGGCAGGCTGCGCGAGCTCGGCCTGCAGGTGCGCCGCAAGGACACGCGCGACCTCGATCACGCACGTGCGCTCGCACGCGGTGCCGCTGAGGCGGGTGAGACGGTCGTCGTACTCAGCGGTGACGGCATGATCGGCGCCGTCGCGGACGTGCTGCGAGAGCTCCCGGGCGCGCTGTTGGGGGTGCTGCCGGGCGGGCGCGGCAACGATCTCGTGCGTGTGCTCGGCATCTCCCAGGACCCGGTCCAGGCGTGCGCGACGATTGCCGAAGGCCTGCCGCGGGCGATCGACGTTGGTGAGGTGGACGGGCGCGCGTTCGTGGGGATCGCCTCGGTGGGATTCGACTCCGATGCGAACCGCATCGCCAACGAGGCGCCGGCGTGGTTGGGCAATCTCGTGTACGTATACGGCGCCCTGCGCGCGCTGATCGCCTGGCGCCCGGCCCGATTCGAGATCGAGCTCGACGGGAGCGGCGAGCGTCACAGCTTCACGGCCTACACGGTCGGAGCCGCCAACTCGAAGACCTACGGCGGCGGCATGCGCGCGGCGCCGGATGCATTGCTCGACGACGGCCTGCTCGAGGTGGTGGTGCTCAAGCGTGTCAGCAAGCTCAGGTTCCTGACGAGGATCTTGCCGAAGGCGTTCAGCGGGACACACGTGCACGAGCCGAGCGTGAGGGTGTTTCGCGCGCGGGAGGTGACGATCAGCGCAGATCGCCCATTCACGATGTACGCGGACGGCGATCCGATTGGCGAGCTGCCGGTGCGGGTGCGGGCGCTGCCCGGCGCGATCACGATCCTGACCCCGGTATCCCCGCCCGTCGATTCGCCTTTCGCCAGGCCCTCCCCCCTTTCGAGCTCGGCTGACTCTGCGGCTGACTTCCCGCCCGGCGGGTCACTCACGCGCAGCTGATGGCGAACATGCTGGCTCCCAAGCTCGTGCTCGCGCGAGCGCTCGGCGTCCTGTCGCGCCGGCGCGGCGGCGGCGCCACCAGCGCGCCGGGCAAGCTGCTGCTGGCACTGGAGCCGGATGCGCTCGGGATGCTCGCCTCGCGGCTGAAGCGCGGGAGCGTGCTCGTGTCCGCCACGAACGGCAAGACGACGACGGCCGCCATGGCCGCATCGATCCTGCGCCGCGACGGGGTCAAGCTCGTGCACAACCAGGCGGGAGCGAACATGGCGGGCGGGATCGTCTCGACGCTGCTGTCCGCCGCTGCACCACGTGGCCGGATCGCGGGCGAGCTCGGTCTGTTCGAGGTCGACGAGCTGTGGCTGGCGCCCGTCGCCGCCCAGCTGCGCGGCCTGCGCGCGGTGCTGCTGTCCAACCTGTTTCGCGATCAGCTCGACCGTTATGGGGAGCTCGAGACGATCGCCGACAGCTGGGTCTCCGCGCTGCACCAGGGACCGGCCCGGACGGCTGCGCTGGTGCTGAACGCCGACGATCCACTGATCGCCGACCTCGGCCGCGAGCGGACTGCTCGCGCGTATGACGACGGCGACGTCGGCGACAACGACAGCGACAGCGACAGCGACGGCGGCCGGGTCGTGTATTTCGGCGTGGACGACGATTCGCTCGCGCTGAGCGGCATGGCGCACGCCGCCGATGCCAAGCACTGCCGGCGCTGCGGCGCCCCGTACGTGTTCGACGCCGTCTACCTCGGCCACCTGGGCCATTACCACTGCCCTGACTGCGGTCAGAAGCGGCCCTCCCCCACCGTGCTGGCCAGCGATGTGACCCTCGAAGGCGTGCGCTCAGCGCGCTTTCGGCTGAGCACGCCCACCGGCGAGGCCGAGGTGAAGCTGGGCCTGCCCGGGCTGTACAACGTCTACAACGCGCTCGCCGCGGCCGCGCTCGCGGTGGCGCTGCAGATCCCACTGAGCGAGATCGTCGCCGGGTTGCAGGCGACCACGGCGGCGTTCGGGCGAGCGGAGATCGTGACGATTGGAGAGCCCGCCCACCCCCGCAGGACACAGATCCTGCTCGTCAAGAACCCCGCGGGCGCCAACGAGGTGTTGCGCACGCTCGCCCTGGAGCCCGGGGAGCACGACCTGCTCGGCGTGCTCAACGACAACATCGCCGATGGGCGCGACGTGTCCTGGATCTGGGACGCCGACTTCGAGCTGCTTGCGGGACGGGTGCGGCGAGTCACGTGCGCCGGCACGCGCGCGCCCGAGCTGGCGCTGCGCCTGAAGTACGCCGGGATCGAGGCGAGCCGCATCGAGGTGGTCGACGATCTCTCCCGGGCACTGACGGCTGCGGCCGCTGATCGTCCGGGCGAGGCCAACACAGATGCGCCGCTGTATGTGCTGCCGACATACACGGCGATGCTTGCGCTGCGCGAGCTGCTCGTGCGACGCGGGGAGGCGAGCAGCTCATGGCGCTGAGCCAGGCGGCGGGGACGCGCGCGCTGCGGGTGTGCGCGCTGTATCCGGAGTTGATGAACATCTATGCCGACCGCGGCAACCTGCTCGTGCTGGAGCGCCGCTGCGCCTGGCGCGGGATCGGCTTCGAGCTGACCGGGAGGGGCCTCGGCGAGTCGCTCGATCCCGATGGATATGACCTGTTCTACATCGGCGGCGGCCAGGACCGCGACCAGCGATCGTGCGCCGAGGACCTGCTGCAGACCAAGCGCGCGTCCCTGCACGCGGCCGCCGCGCGGGGCGCGATCGTGCTCGGCGTCTGCGGTGGCTATCAGTTGCTCGGGCATGCGTATGCGATCGGCGACGAGGAGATCGAGGGGGTCGGCCTGCTCGACGTGCGCACCGTGCGCGACCCCGGACCGCGGCTGATCGGCAACGTCGCGATCGAGGTCTCGCTCGAGGGCGCCACCACCCCCGGCCCCGGGCACGGCCCCGGGCACGGTCGACGTGTGCTGGCGGGGTTTGAGAACCACGGCGGCCGCACGCATCTCGGCGCGGACGCCGACCCGCTGGGGCGCGTGCTCGAGGGGTATGGCAATGATGGGCGCTCCGGTTATGAGGGCGCTCGGCAGGGCAGCACGATCGGGACCTATCTGCACGGCCCGCTGCTGCCGAAGAACGCGTGGCTCGCCGACTGGCTGATCGCCACTGCGCTCGGACTCGACCCGAACGAGCTGCAACCCCTGGATGACGCACTGGAGGACGAGGCCCACCAGAGCGCTCGCCGCGCCGCGGGGGTACCAGAGCGCTCGCCGCGCCGCGGGGGTGTGAGCCTGATGGCCGGCTCAGCCGACGGATTCGCTCTCGCGCCGGTATCCCAGCCGCGCGGATATGTGATCGGCCGTTGAGATCAGGTGTGGACCGAGCGCGTTGGCCAGCTCCTCCACCGTGATCCCCGGAGTGTTGGCGGTGATCTCGACCGCGGCCGCGATCTCGCCCGCCTCGTTGAGGACCGGCGCGGCGATCGCGATCCGGCCGCTCGCAAGCTCCTGATCCTCGACCGCGAGTCCTTCCTCCAGGACCTGCGTGAGCTCGTCGCGCAACGTGCCCTTTGTCAGGATCGTGTTGGGCCCTTGGGGCTTGAGCTCGATGCCGGAGAGCACCTCGCGTGACTCCTGCTCGGGCAGGTATGCGAGCAGGACCTTGCCTAGCGCCGTGCAGTAGGCGGGCAGCTTCGTTCCCTGTTTCACGTCGGGGCCGGCCACGCCGTGGCGGCGGCGCAGGCCCTGCACACGATCGACGCAGACGACGTCCTCGCCCTCGAGCACGGCGAGACTGGTCGTGTAGCCCGCTCGGTGCGAGAGCTCGGCAAGGTCGGCGTGGGCGTGCTCGCGCAGGTCGGTGGCGTTCAGTGCGGACATTCCCAGTGAGGTCACACCCAGCCCGAGCCGATACTTGCGCCTGGCTCCCTGCTGCAGGTAGCCCAGCGCGACCAGCGTGGTGACATAGCGATGGGTGGTCGAGCGGCTCATCCCCAGGCGATCGGCGATGTCGGCGATCCCCAGCACCGGCAGATCGGGCGTGAAGCACTCGAGGATCGCCAGACCACGCTCCAGCGACTGGGAGTAGCGGGGTTCGGACAGGTCCGGAATCCTCCATGTGTCCGGATAGGGAGACTCGGGCCGGATCGGCATCGCTAGACCTCCCCGGTCTGTTCGTCGTTGAGAGCCATCACGGATCGTCGATCTTGACGGTCCCGCAACGCTCTGTATAGCGACACGTCGCTATATATTCGACTACAGTCCATATTCGACCTGATGGGCATCCTCGATTTGGGCCGGGCAGGCGCTGCGGACACCTGTGTTCACGTGACGTGTATAACTGTGATCGCCGGTGGCCGCATCGTCGAGTCGATGGGCGTAACTGTCCAGCATCGTTATTGCCAGAGACACCCATGGGTAGTAGACGTCAAGGGTCTTGGCGATATCAATCTCTCTGGATGAAGCTGACGTGCGTTCGCCTCACCAGCACCATTCAGGAAGAGACGCCGTGTCTGGGATCGCGATCTCCAGGACCGACAGTCGGGAAGTCGATGACGTTCCCCTCCCCCTGCCCCTCCGGCGGACTCGGCTCCTGCACCAACAGTGCGCCGTCGCCCAGCGTCGCGATTCGTCCAGACCAGCGTGTCGCACCGGCATCCGAGACGCTCATCAAAACGCCGAACCCCAGCTCCTTGGCGAGCGTATCCAGCAGCCGCGTGACGTCATCGGCCTCGCCAAGCCCCAGCGAGACGGTCAGATCGTCAACGAGCAGCAGCTTCGGCTCGCGAGCGATCCCCTGCGCCACCGCGACCAGCGCGCGCTCCCAATCCGCGAGGCTCCCCCAGAACTGCTCCGCACACTCCTGCGCGCCCACCCGCTCGAGCGCTGCCATCGCCCGTGCATAGGACTCACGCTTGCCGTATGCCGCGAACAGCGGCAGCGCGATGTTGGCGAGCATCGGCACATCGAGATCCGGCACCGCGGTCCCAACCCAGCCGATCTGCCCACACAGCAGCCGCGAGCGTTGGCGCTCTGAGAAATCCCAGATATCCTGCCCCTCGAAGCTGACGCGTCCACGGTCGGGTCGCTGTATCCCGGCCGCGATTCGCAGCAGCGAGGTCTTGCCTTGGGCGCGCTGTGCGAGCACCGCCACGATTTCGCCCGCGTGGATATCGAGCGTTACGTCCGCCAACACCCGCACGACGTGCCGGCGCCCGCGCGGAAAGCTCAACCACACGCCCTGCAACGACAGGACGCAGTCCCTCATCGCTCCGGCGCCTGCCACCGCCCCGAGCCGGATGTTGCCTGCCGGCGTCCGCGCTCGCGCTCCAGGTACCGGCGCACGTCCTGCAGCCACTTGATCCGCGAGTCCCACCACGTGACCTCGCCTGCGATCATGATCAGCTGCATCTCGCGCTCCCACTCGCTCGCCTCCGTATCCTGACGTTCCAGGCGCGCGCGGCGGTTGAGCTCCTGCAACTGCAACGTGCAGGACATCTCGGCCTCGCGCACGATCTCGATCAGCCGCGATACGTCCTCAGAGCCCCAGAGCGCGATTTTGGCGTGCAGCTCCTCACGCACCGGGGGCGTCTGGGTAGAGGCACGCAACCAGCGCCTGAAGTGCTCCGCTCCCGCCGGCGTTGGCTCATAGACCGTCTTGCGGCGACCGTCCACGACGCGCTGGCCGATCGGGGAGACCGTCGCTCCACGATCGATCACTCGCGCCTGGGGTTCGGCCGGCCGCACGAGGTCGCGTTCCTGCAGCCGCTTGACCGCTCCCGCCGCCGCGCCGCGACTGAACTGGGCCGAGCCGAGACGCTCCGCCATGCGCTTGTCCAGCTGGTAGCAGGTGTCGGGACGCTCGAGCAGCAGACCGAGCACGATCTCCCCCGCGGACATCTCCGACTGTTGCACAGTACTGGCCATCACTTGGAATCGTATTGGAATCGGCGCACGCCAGGGCACTGTAGGACGTAGGATGCTCGCAGTGGAGCTGTCTGAGTATCAGCGACTCTCGCGCCGCACGGCCGAGTACCCGCGCGAGGCGTGGCTCGCCTACCCCGCTCTGGGACTGTCCGGCGAGGCGGGCGAGGTGGCCGAGCACGCCAAGAAGGCGATCCGCGACGATGGCGGCGCTGTCTCTGAGGAGCGTCGCTCGGCGATGGCCAAGGAGCTCGGCGACGTGCTGTGGTACGTCGCCCAACTGGCGAGCGAGCTGGGCCTCGACCTCGATCAGATCGCCCAGACGAATCTCGACAAGCTGCTCTCGCGTCAGCGGCGCGGCGTCCTTTCCGGCAGTGGAGATAATCGCTAGGCAGTGGAGACAATCGCTAAAAGGTGGCGATGGCCGCTGTGTCGGTCTACGACGCCACGGCGAAACGGGCGAAACGCTCTGCTATCCGCGCCGGCACGAGCGCCCGCACTCTGACCCCCTCGGGTGTGTCCTGGCGGGCGATCTCGCCCGCGAGCTCGTGCAGCTCCGCGAGGCTGCCTCCGTTTGCATATGGAACCAGGAGATTCACGGACCGCAGCGTGTGTGCCAGCTCGCGCTCGATCCGCTCCCCCAGCTCCTGCAGTCCCCAACCGGTCTCGCCGCTCACCAGCACCGCGTCGGGATGGTTCGTACGCAACTCATCGCGCGCATCCTCCTCCAGCAGGTCCACCTTGTTCAGCACCAGCACTCGCGGGCGCTCGTCCGCCCCGATCTCCTGGAGCGTCGCTTCCACGGAGCGCCTCATCGCCTCTCTCTCCCCCTCGGGCGCGCTCGCGTCGATCACGTGCGCGAGCAGGTCCGCGCGCCTGGTCTCCTCCAGCGTCGCCCCGAACGCGTCCACGAGCTGGTGGGGCAGCTTGCGGATGAACCCGACTGTGTCGCTGCACAGGTATCTCCTCCCGCTCAGCTTCAACGTCCGCACGGTCGGGTCGAGCGTGTTGAACAGCCTGTCGCGCACGCTCACATCCGATCCGGTCAGCGCGTTCAGCAGCGTCGACTTGCCCGCGTTCGTGTACCCGACCAGCGCCACCGACGGCAGCGCCGCGCGCTCGCGCTCGGCACGCATCACGGCGCGCGTGCCCTTGACGTGCTCCAGCCGCCTGCGCAGCGCGGCGATCCGGTCGCGCGCCAGCCGCCGGTCGGTCTCGATCTGGCTCTCCCCCGGCCCCCTCGTGCCGATCCCGCCGCCGAGGCGCTCGAGGTGGCTCCACAGCCCACGCATCCGTGCGAGGTTGTACTCCAGCTGCGCCAGCTCCACCTGCAGCTTGCCCTCGGCGCTGGCCGCGTGGTCGGCGAATATGTCGAGGATGATCGCCGTCCGGTCGATCACCGGCAGCCCCAGCGCCTCTTCGAGATTGCGCTCCTGGCGGGGACTCAGCTCATCGTCGCAGGCGATCAGGTTGGCGTCGCACGCATGTGCGGCCTCGCGCGCCTCCCTGACCTTGCCCGGCCCCAGATACGTGTTCGGATGGGGCTCGTCCCGGCGCTGGACCATCTCCCCGACAACCGCCACCCCGGCGGTGTGCAGCAGCTCACCCAGCTCAGCCAGATCCTCGCCGTCGGGCAGGGCGGCTATGCACAGGGCTCGCTGGCGTGCGCGCTGGGTCTGTTCCATCTACCTCACAGTCTAGATCTATGAGCCCAGCGCCCCCAGCCGCTTGACGGCCTCCAGCAGTCTGTCGTCCGGCGTGGTCAGCGAGATCCTGAACCAGCCCTCCCCCGCGGGTCCGTATATCGACCCGGGCGACAGCACCACGGCGGCCTGCTCGAGCACGTGCTCGCAGTAGGCCTCGGAGCTGGCGAACCCGTCCGGCACGGGCGCCCACACGTAGATCGTGCTGCGTGGCGGCTTCACGTCCACGCCGATCGCTTTGAGCGCATCGCACACGAGATCGCGCCGGCGCACGTACAGCTCGCTCATCGCCGCCACCTCGGCGTCCGCGTCGGGTGACAGCGCCGCAACCCCGGCCAGCTGCACCGCGTCGAACATGCCCGAGTCGATGTTCGTCTTGCACCGCCAGTACGTCTCGATCGCCTGGGCGTTTCCGGCCACGACCGCGCAGCGCCAGCCGGTCATGTTGTAGCCCTTCGACAGCGAAAACACCTCGACGCCGACGTCCTTCGCGCCCGGCGTCTGCAGGAACGAGGGCGCGCGGTATCCGTCGTATGAGATCTCCGAGTACGAGTTGTCGTGCACGATCAGGATCTCGTACGCGCGCGCGAACTCGACCGCTCGCTCGAAGAACCCGTCCGGCACGACCGCGCCCGTCGGGTTGTTCGGGTAGTTCAGGAACATCAGCTTCGCCCGTTTTGCGATCCCGTCCTCGATCGCGCCGAGGTCCGGCGCGAACCCCAGCTCTGCTCGCAGCGCCATCAGCACCGGCTCCGCCCCCGCCAGCCATGGCCCGCCGGTGTAGACCGGGTAACCCGGGTCGGCCGCGAGCGCGTAGTCGCCGGGGTCGAGGAACGCCAGGTTGAGGTTGAAGATCGCCTCCTTGGCGCCGAGCGCCGGCACGATCTCGCTGTCGGGGTCCAGCTTCACGTCGAACCTGCGCTCGTAGAAGTCCCGCACCGCGCCGCGGAACTCCTCGCGCCCGCGGTTGCTCGGGTATTTGTGCGTGCCCGGCTCGCTGACCGCCTCCTGCATCGCCTCCACGATCAGTGGTGGCGTCGGACGATCGGGATCGCCGATCCCGAGGCTGATCACGTCCACGCCTTCCTTGCGCTTCTGCGCGATCTTGCGCTCCAGTTGCGCAAACGCGTACGGCGGAATCCGCTCCAGTCGTTTACTCGGCCTCATGTGTCGGCACCTCGATCCAGTTCTTCCAGTTCTCTTACCAGCTCATCGCTGAGTTGACCCTCGAACACGGGTCGCGCCCATCCCGTCAGATTCACGTGCAACCCATCTCCAATCTCGACCTCCAGCTCACCCCCGTCCAACAGAACCTCCACCTTCCCGACCGAGACATCCACCTGTCCTGAGGACAACGCCTGTTCCGCCCTCTCACCCGGCCTGTCATCCTCGCGCTCGTCTCGATCCAGCGCATAAGCGATCGCCGCCCCCGTCGCACCAGTACCCGAGGCCAGCGTCTCCCCCACCCCACGCTCATATATGCGCACACGGATGGTCACACCTGCCCCGGACGTCGTCGTGGTTGGATCGGAGGTGACCTCGGTGTACCAGGACACGTTCGTGCGGTTCGGAAACAGCTCGCTCCCTTCGATCTCCGGTCCGATCGCCGATAGGTCGAGTGCGTTCAATGTCGCCAGGTCCTCGACGTGGATTGCGCACTGGGGGTTGCCGATCGACACGTGCTGAAACTGCACCGTGTGTCCGTCCACGGCGAGCTTCTCCCCGCCCGTCGTCGTGACCCGTCGGGTAGTCCACAGACGTTAGATATGCGCGGCCCATGTCGACACGACACGTGTCCGGACCCGTAATCGTGGGTCGTATCTCGCCCGCCGCGGTCTGGATCGAGAACACGTCCTGGTCGGTCCAGCCATGTCTGCGCAGATACAGGATCGCCTCACGGGCGCCGTTTCCCGACAGCTCGGCCTCGGAGCCGTCGGGGTTGAAGATCCGCAGATCCGCGACGTGCTCGGGGTTCGCCGCCGCCGACAGCAGCAGGACTCCATCGGCACCCGGTCCGAAGTGACCGTCGCACAGTCTGCGCACTCGTGCGGGCGTCAGCGCGAACGGCATCTCGTCTGACTCGAAGATCAGATAGTCGTTGCCCAGCGCCTGCCACTTCTCAAATTGCATGTTGGCGGCGGAGTGTAGACAGCTTCCGGCCTACCAAGGCGGGGGGTGGTCGGGAGGGGGGCCTGCCCCCCTCCCGATGAGCGCCTGCCACTTCTCGAATCTCATCCCGCGCCGGAGTCTAGGATCTCCAACGCCACCGCGTCCGCGTCGCGCCCGGTCACGTCGATGACACGCACTCCGGCGAGCTTGCGCATCCACGTCATCTGGCGCTTGGCGTAGTTGCGCGTATGCCGCTTCATCGCCTCGACATCGTCCGCCAGCAGCTCTTCGAATCCGAGCGCCTTGCGCGCCGTCCGCGACACGCCGGCCTCGCGCGCGCGTCTGACCTCTTCTCGCACCCCCGCCTCGAGCATCGCCTGCACCCGCACCTCGATCTGCGCATACAGCGCCGCGCGCTCCATCGTCAGCCCGACCAGCAGCGTCGGGCGGCGCACCTCCTCGCTCCACAGTTGCGACATCTCCCCCGGCGGAGGCGGCTTGAAGTCCAGATCGGTCAGCGCCGCGCGCAGATACAGCCCCGTTCCGCCCACCACGATCGGCCGGCGGCCCTCAGCCAGCAGCCCGTCGATCTCCGCGTGCGCCAGCTTCGCGTACCGCCCGGCGCTGAACGTCTGGAGCAACGGCACGAACGACACCAGCCGATGCTCCAGCTCAGCCTGCTCCCGTGCGCTCGCGACGCCGGTGAGCGTCTCCAGGCCCGCGTACACCTGCAGCGCATCGGCGGACACCGCGACCGGGTCCTCTCCCCGCTGGCGCAACCGCCGCGCGAGCGCGAGCGCGACCGCGGTCTTGCCGACTCCCGTGGGTCCGAACAGCGCAATCACCTGCATTGACGTAGGCTCCCAGCTCATGCAGATCTCCGGCTCCAGGGTCCTGCTCACGGGGGCCACCGGCGGTCTCGGCCAGGCCATCGCCCGCGCGCTGCACGCCCGCGGCGGTAGGCTGATCCTGACCGGGCGGCGCATCGACGTGCTGGAGCCGCTCGCCGCCGAGCTCGATGGGCGCGCGCTGGCCGTCGATCTGAGCGAGTCAGCGGCGGTCGACCGCCTCGTGACGGGGACCGGCGAGGTGGACATCCTGATCGCCAACGCCGCGCTGCCGGCCTCGGGCCGCCTGGAGACCTTTACCCAGGAGCAGATCGACCGCGCGCTGAACGTCAACCTGCGAGCGCCGATCGTGCTGGCACATGCGCTGCTTCCAGCGATGCTCGCCCGCGGGTGCGGACACCTGTTGTTCGTCTCCTCGCTGTCGGGTAAGGCCACCGCGCCCGACAGCTCGCTCTACAGCGCCACGAAGTTCGGTCTGCGCGGCTTCGCGCTGGGCCTGCGCGAGGATCTTCACGCGAGCGGTGTCGGCGTCTCCGTCGTGCTGCCGGGCTTCATCAGCGACACGGGCCTTCGTGCGAACGTGGACGTGCGCCTCCCTCCGGGCGCGGGCATGCGTACGTCGGAGCAGGTCGCGCGCGGCGTTGTGCGTGCGATCGAGAGCAACCGCGCGGAGGTGGAGATCGCCCCGCTTCCGCTGCGCGCCGGCACCGCCTTCGCCTCACTCGCCCCGGAGCTGGCCGCTCGCGTCGCGCGCGTGATGGGCTCGGAGAAGATTGCCCGCGAAGTCTCATCTGCCCAGAGAGAGATGCGCTGAGCTGCGGACTGGGCGCGGTCGTTGCCCTCAGCGCCCTTACTTCCTTCCTACACAAGTCTGTGCCGTGACTTACCCGCGCCTACGGGCACGCTTAGCGGTCGGGTGGACGATGGCTCGCACATGCAGTCCTCTCGACCGACACAGGAGGTTTGACAATGAAACTATCGAGGATGCTCGGCGCCACGATGGTCGCCGGCGCGCTCGCTTCCGGAGGCGCCGTCGCCGGCATCGCCGGGGCGGCCGCCGCTCCCACCGGCACGGGCACCACTGGCACGAGCACCGGTACAACCACGACACCGACCACCACAACCGCGACGACGACCTCCCCCACCCCGGAGCAAGGCCAATCGGGCACGCAGTCCAAATCGGGCTCGACCGGCAAACACCCGTGCCCGAACATGGGCTCCGGCTCGGGCTCGTCCGGCTCGGGCTCGGGCTCGGGCGCAAGCGGTCCTCCGGGGCCGCCGCCGGGCGCCACGGCTCAATAGCAAGTCAGTCAGCAGAGGGTTCAAGCCGCGCCGCGGGGAAGCGCTCGCGCGGCGCGGACAACCCTCAGATCCGTCAACCGGCTGCCCGCACCAGCAGACGTTCTGATCCCGAGAGCGTCTGGCTGGTGGCGGCGGCGATCTCCACCTCGGCGAGCTCGCCCGGTGCGGCCAGGCCGGAGAAGTTGACGGCCTTGTTGTGTCTGGTGCGGCCACGCAAACGCTCGGGGTCGGTGCGCGACGCGCCTTCCACCAGGACCTCGACCGTACGCCCGACGAAGCGCTGGGCACGCTCGCGGGCGCGGCGCTGGACGACCTCCAGCAGGCGCTCCATCCGCTCCACCTTGACCGGGTGCGGGACCAGCCCCTCGGTCAGCTCGGCGGCCTCGGTCCCACGTCGCGGTGAGAACACGAACGTGAACGCGCTGTCGTACCCCACCTGCTCCGCGATCTCGAGCGTCTGTGCGAAATCTTTCTCGGTCTCGCCCGGAAACCCGACGATGATGTCTGTCGTGAGCGCCGCGTCGGGGACGTGCTCGCGGATCAGCGCGACCCGATCGAGATAGCGCTCGCGGTCGTAGGTGCGCCGCATCGCCTTCAGGATCTTCGAGGAGCCCGACTGCAGCGGCAGGTGGATGTGCTCGCACAAGCTCGGTAGCTCGGCGTGGGCGCGAATCACGTCCTCGCGCATGTCCTTCGGGTGCGGGCTCGTGTAGCGGATGCGCTCGATCCCGTCGATCTCGTCCACGGCGGCCAGCAGCCCCGCGAACGTCGGCGGCGATGGATGCCCGGCCGCCCGCGCGCCCGCGCGCAGATCGCGCCCGTAGGAGTTGACGTTCTGCCCGAGCAGCGTCACCTCACACACGCCGTCTTCCGCCATCGCCTCGACCTCTGCGACGAGCTCGTCCTGGGGTCGTGAGACCTCGCGTCCGCGCGTGGAGGGCACGATGCAGTACGAGCACGCGCAGTTGCAGCCGACGCTGATCTGCAACCACCCCTGAAAGGGGCGCGCGCGCCGTGCGGGCAGATGGCCGGTGAAGCCCTCGAACTCGAAGTAACCCTGGGCGGTGAGGGAATCGCTCGTGAGGAACTCGGCGAGCTTGTGCACCTGCCCTGGACCGAACGCCACGTCCACGAACGGAAACCGCTCGAACACCTCGTCCTTGAGCGACTGCGCCCAGCAACCGCCGACGCCGACGATCCGCTCGGGCTGTTCGTGCTTGAGGCGTTTGGCCTCGCCGAGGTGCGCGACGAACCGGCTGTCGGCCGACTCGCGGATCGAGCACGTGTTGAACAGGATCAGGTCCGCCGCCCCGCGCTCCGCTGCCTCGGTGTAACCCAGCGACTCGAGCATCCCCTTCATGTGCTCGGAGTCGTGCTCGTTCATCTGGCAGCCGAACGTGGTCAGGTGGTAGCGCTTCTGCATGGTCAGGATCAGGAAGTCAACATGGCAAGCTCGGCATCAGGCAGGAAACCAGGTTATCTGCACAAAGCCCTGGTCAGATCAAATCCGCAACCCGAGCAGGAGCGCAAGCGCCTCGTCCAGGGCTTCCAGCTCTTCGGGCGCAAGACGACCGAATCCGCCCTTGACCGTTTGTGCGTCAAACACACGCAGTTGGTCGGTCAGCACGCGGGTGGAAGCACCGGACACCTCAACCAGCGGCCGGAATGTAGCCGGCGCGGCCGAGCGCGAGGTCGGCGCTATGAGCATGGTCCTGAGCGCGAGCAGCTCCTCTGCCTGTACGACGACGCCCGGTCTCGGGCCCTGTTGCTCATGACCACGCGCCCGGC
Source organism: uncultured Solirubrobacterales bacterium (assembly GCA_963810645.1). GTDB lineage: Bacteria > Actinomycetota > Thermoleophilia > Solirubrobacterales > Solirubrobacteraceae > Palsa-744. Next base: position 66,593 of record CAWEOK010000011.1, read on the forward strand.
GTGCCGGCGCCAGCCGAACGATCTCACCGCGGTCCATCTCAGTCGGTGGGCCACTCTGGCATCAGCTCGTCCAGCTCTCCGCGCAGGGCCGCGAGCTCCGTGCGATCTGTTGGATCGCCGGCGAGCCGGCGAGCCTCTTCGCGTAGGGCAACACGCCGCCGGCGACGCGCGCGCGCCTCGGTCAGCGCTCGACGAACAGCCTGTGAGTCGTTCATACCTTCAGCCCGCAACAGCGCGAGGGCGGCTTCTGAGTCGTTGTCGAGTCGGACATGAAGAGCACGAGCCACGCAAAAAGTGTACTACAGATCATGCTACATGCATCACGGCCCGCTCAGGCAGCAACCACAGCCACCGCCGGCTCACCGGCGATTGCCACCGGCGCGACAGTCTCCTTGTCCCGATCGATCGGCGTCACGTGCTCGCGGCCAATGCCGAGCGCTGCGTAGATCTTCTGCTCGATCTCTTTCGCCACCGCCGGATTGGCGTCGAGATGCGCCTTGGAGGCGGCGCGGCCCTGTCCGAGACGATCCTCGCCGTAGGAGAAGAACGAGCCGGACTTGCTCACGATGTTGTGCTCCAGCCCCAGATCGATCAGGCAGCCGGAGGTGGAGATGCCTTTGCCGAACTCGATGTCGAACTCGGCCTGCCTGAACGGCGCGGCGACCTTGTTCTTGACGACCTTCACGCGCACGCGGTTGCCGACCGCCTCGGTCCCGTCCTTCAGCGTCTCGATGCGTCTGATGTCCAGGCGCTGAGAGGCGTAAAACTTCAGCGCCCGCCCGCCCGGCTGAGTCTCGGGTGAGCCGAACATGACGCCCACCTTTTCGCGGATCTGGTTGGTGAGGATGCAGAGCGTCTGCGTGCGATTCAGGTTGCCCGCAAGCTTGCGCATCGCCTGGGACATCATCCGCGCCTGCGCGCCGACCGTCTGGTCGCCCATCTGCCCCTCGAGCTCGACCTTCGGGGTGAGCGCCGCAACCGAGTCGATCGCCACCACATCCACGGCGCCGGAGCGCACGAGCATGTCGGCAACCTCCAGCGCCTGCTCGCCGTAGTCGGGCTGGGAGACGAGCAGCTCGTCGATGTCGACCCCGATCGTCCTCGCGTAAAGTGGGTCCATCGCGTGCTCGGCGTCGATGAAGGCACACACCCCGCCGAGCTTCTGCGCCTCGGCGAGCACGTGGTAGATCATCGTCGTCTTGCCCGACGACTCCGGTCCGAACACCTCCACGATCCGCCCTCGTGGCACGCCGCCGATGCCGAGCGCCAGATCCAGCGACAGCGCGCCCGTGGGAATCGCGTCGCAGCGCACCTGCGCGCCCTCGTCGCCCATGCGCATGACCGTGCCCTTGCCGAACTCGCGCTCGATCTGGGCCAGCGCCCCCTTCAGGGCGGCGTCGCGCGCCTTTGCGGCCTTCTCCTCTTCGTTCACGGGCATAGTTACTCCTCCGGTCGGGATGGAACGAACAAGCTAGAGATGGCTTCGGACGGAACGTCTGTTCGTAGCAACTCGGGGTTCAGCACACGCACGGACGAGTATTCCCCATCTCCCACACCCAATCCCCGTACCGTCATCCTCGCCCATGCTTCCAACTCCTCACACACATCCACCGGCGGGTCTACCGCGACGAACAGGCGAGCAGCGGACGCATTCGTCATCTCAACCGTCAACCGTCAACCGTCGGCCTCACCCAGCAACAACCGCCTCACCAGATGCAGTGCCACGGTCGTCGTGCGATCCCTGATGTCGGCCCGCCCGCCCGGGAGGTTGACCGAGCGCGTAATCGATTCGCCCTTGGGGCCGGCGACGCTCAGCCACACCAGGCCGACGGGCTTGCGCTCAGTGCCACCGCCCGGGCCCGCCACGCCCGTGACGCCCACGCCCACGTGGGCTTCCATACGCACGCGCACGCCCGCGGCGAGCGCACGCGCCACCTGTTCGGACACCGCACCGTGCTCCTCGATCAGCTCCGGATCGACGCCCGCGAGCTCAGTCTTGGCCTCGTTCGAATACACCACCACGCCGCCCGCCACGTACTCCGACGCTCCCGCCGGACCGGTGAGACGGGCCGCCAGCTCTCCCCCCGTGCACGACTCCGCCACCGCAATCGTCCAGGGTGATCGGGATCCGTCTCCTCGCAGCATCCCCGCGACCTGCTCGTCCACGGTGCTCCCGTCCGGGGAGAACAGCGTGTCCGCGTGACGCTCCCGCACAACCCGCTCGAACGCCTCGTACACCCCCCCGGCATCCGGCTCATAGCGCGTCACGATCTCGACCTCGCCACGTTTCAGGCACGTCGTGACCTCCAGCCTCCCAAGCTCGATCCCCTGCCCTTCGGCCTCACGCAGCGTCTGGGCTATCTCCGACTCGGGTATCCCGAACAGGCGCATCGTCCGCTGCTCATACACGGTCGCGCCCGCGATCGCCTGCCGCATCGCCTCCGTCTGCACCGCCGCGTCCCACATCGGTTGCAACTCGCGCGGCGGTCCCGGCAGCACGACCACCGTCGGACCGTTGGTGGGTGAAGAAGTCATTCCTCCCGCCGGGGGCACAACCAGCCCCGGAGCGGTCCCCACCGGCTCGAGCACCGTCGCGCCCACAGGGACGGTCGCCTGCTTGCGAGTGCCGATCCGCAACGCCTGCGGATCGATATTCGGCCAGCGCTTGCGTAGCGGCTTGACGATCTCTTCGATGCGCCTCGCCAGCGCCTCGTCCAGCACCATGTCGCGTCCCTGCATCCGACCCACAACCTCGGCCGTGAGATCGTCCGCGGTCGGCCCCAGCCCGCCACTGGTCAGCACCAGGTCGATCCCCTGCTCAGCCATGAACCGCAACGCCCTCTCCATGTCGTCCGGACGGTCCCCCACGATCGTCACGTATGCGAGATCCACCCCCAGCTCGCCCAGCCTGTCCGCGAGCCACGGCCCGTTGCGATCGCGCACGCGCCCGCCCAGCACCTCGGTGCCGGTGACGATGATTCCCGCCCGCGGGGTCACGTGCAGGTGGGCAGTTCGCCCGCCGCCAGCGGCTTCAGCCCGGCGCGCGTGATCGAATAGCCGATCGCCTGGCTCGAGGCGGGCACCGTCTGCGGCGTACCGTTGACGATCAGGCTCACGGCGTTGTTGCCGAGCGTCAGCAGGAACCGCCGCGCATGGTAGGTGGGCGCCGGGCTGCCCGGCTTGAGGATCACGCCGGGGATGCGCTTGGCTGCATCGTCGCCGATCAGGCAGACGTACACTTCGCCCGTCGGCTCGAGCTTGAGCGACGCCAGATCCGAGAGGCCAGACGCCGGCGCTCGATGCGTGACTCGATGCGCCCCGCCACCGGCGCCGCTGTGCTTGGCGTGATCCACCGCCACTGTGCTGGGGGTTTTTGTCGAGGAGCCTCCACCGCCGCTTACCAGCCCAATGATCAGCAGCACGATCACGATCACGACGATCCCCACGAGCGCCATGTATCCACGGGAGGGACCCGGCCGCCCGCTCACACCGCCCGAGCCGCGGGGTACGCGCACTTTGCGCGGGGCCGATACGATCGGCTCCGGCGGCTCGCTCGGGCGCTCGTAGTTCAGGCGGTACTCCTCCACCAGCGCCTTACCGTCCAACCCCAGGGCGGTGCCGTAGGTGCGCAGAAAGCTCTTGACGAACGTCGGCCCGGGCAATAGGTCCCACTCTTCGTTCTCGAGCGCCCGCAGGTACTTGGCCCGGATCTTCGTCGTGGCCTCGATCTCGGACACGTCGATGCGCTCACGCATCCGTGCCTCTCGCAGCGTTGCACCGATCTCGGGCATATCCGCGTGAAGGCTAGAGGGTTGCTGCCTTCACAACGTTTTCGGCACGCGTTCGTGCATTGCGTATCAAAGCTCCACGGGCGCCACGGGCTCGGTGGACGAAGACTCCAATCCGTCCAGTACCCGTGGCAGGTCCGCCTCGCTGACGAGCACCTGCCTGGGCTTGGAGCCCTCGTAACCAGAGATCACACCGCGACGCTCGAGCATGTCGATCAGCCTGCCCGCGCGCGTGTATCCCAACCGCAGCCGGCGCTGGAGCATCGAGGTTGACGCCGTCCCCATCTCGGCCACCAGCGTGATCGCATCGCGCAGCAGCGGATCCTCGTCGGGATCGAACTCGTCCGGCCCGCCGCCCTCGGGCTCGGAGGGCTCGACCTCCTCCAGCAGCTCCTCGCGCAGTTCGGGCTCTCCCTGCCTGCGCCACAGGTCCGTCAGTCCGGCGATCTGCGCCTCGTCGATATATGCGCCCTGGATGCGCTGCAGCCGTGAGCTGCCGACCGGGCTGAACAGCATGTCGCCCTGTCCGAGCAGCGACTCGGCGCCGTTCTGGTCGAGGATCACGCGCGAGTCGGTCTGACTGGAGACCGCGAACGCGATCCGCGAGGGCACGTTCGCCTTGATCATCCCGGTGATCACATCCACGCGCGGGCTCTGCGTGGCGAGCACGAGATGGATCCCGACCGCGCGCGCCTTCTGGGCCAGGCGGATGATCGAATCCTCGACGTCGGCGGGCGCAACCATCATCAGGTCGGCGAGCTCGTCGATCACGCACAGGATGTACGGCAGCGGCGCTTCGCCCCGTCTCGCGCGCGCCTTGTTCAGTTCGATCAGGCTCCGCGTGCGCGCGATCGACATGATCCCGTAGCGCTGCTCCATCTCCCTCACCAGGTTCTGCAACGCGTTCGCCGCCATCCGCGGGCTCGTGATCACCGGCGTCAGCAGGTGCGGGATCGACTCGTAGTGGTTCAGCTCGACCTGCTTCGGGTCCACCAACACGAGGCGGACCTCGTGCGGGGTCGCTCTCAGCAGCACGCTCGACAGCATCGCGTTGATCGCGCCCGACTTGCCCGCGCCCGTCGTACCCGCCACCAGCAGGTGCGGCATCTTCGCCAGGTCCGCGCCGATCGCCTTGCCCGCCACGTCCTTGCCCAGCCACACCGTCAGCGGCGACCAGTCCTTCGGCGGACTCTGGAACACGTCCCCCAGCTTCACGATCCTCCTGTGCGCGTTTGGCACCTCGACCCCGACCGCCTGCTTACCCGGGATCGGCGCCAGTATCCGAATGTCGGTCGCCGCCAGGGCATACGCGAGGTCGTCCTTCAGCTGCGCGACCTTCGCGACCTTCGTCCCCGGCGCCAGCCTCAGCTCATAGCGCGTGATGTGCGGCCCCGCGACCGTTCCGATCACCTTCGCCTGCACGCCGAAGTGCCCCAGCGCCTCGGTCAGGCTCGTCGCCGTGCGCTCCTGCCCGGCCGTGTCGGGCTTTGACTGCTCGCTCGTTGAGCGCGCCAGCAGCCGGCTCGCGTCCGGCAGCTCCCAGACGAAGTCCGGATCCTCGGTCACGCTGTCCCGGTAGCGGCCCTGGGGCGTCAGCTTGTCCGGGTCGCTCGGGTCGGTGTGGGCCACGCCTGGGATCGCCTCGTCCTCCTTGCCCTCGTCCCGTGGATCGATCGCTATGACATCGTGGTCCGACGTGTCGTCCTGTGAGGGAGCCTCCACATGTGTCGCCCTGACGATCAGCTCTTCCGGCGCCGGTTCGGGAGGGTTCAACGCCGACGGCTCATACCGGCCGGCGGGAGGCGTAATGGAGAAGTCCTCTCCCGCACCGTCCGCCTGCTCTCCGCCGGTCTTGGGCCGCCGCGCGTGTGCCGAGACCGCACGCAGATGCTCGACCGCGCTCCTCGTCCATACCGCCGCCCGGCCGATGGCCGAGCGCAGCACACCCGCGGGCGAGGCGCCCGTCAGCAGGGTGGCACCAATGAACAGCAGCACGGCGATGATGAGGTCCACACCGACGCTCTGCACCGAGCGGTGCGCTGCCTGATACAGCGCCTCGCCGACGACCCCTCCGTGGGCCTGCACGAACACGCCCGACCACGAGGATTCGCCCGTGTTTGGGCTCGCACCCGAGCTAACCCCGAGCGTTCCTGCCGCCAGCGCCATCGTCACAGCCGCAGCCAGACACGTCGCGCCCGTCCTCAGCGGGCGCATCTGCGGCCATGCCGGCCTCGCCAGCAGCGCGCCGCCTCCTGCGACCAGCGCGATCGGGGCAAACACCTTCGCTTCGCCGACGCACCAGCCGAGCGCTTGCGTCAGCGCACCACCGACGCGTCCCCCGTTCCAGCCGCCGTACAGCACGAACCCGAGGAACACACCCAGCGCGATCGTCGCGAACCCGATCATGTCGCGCTGGCGCTGGTCGAGCTCGGGCGTGCGCGGCGGCCACACCCGAGCCAGCAATGCGCTCGGGGCGAACGCCGGACTTCTCCGGCGACGGTTACGCGCGCGCGTACGCGCGTTCCCCGCCTTTTTTGCAGTCGTTCTCCGCGGCGCGGTCGAGCGCCTCCTGGTCGCAGCCATCTCGCGCAACTTCGACATTGCGCGAGCAGACCCTTTTTGGACCACCCGTCTGCACGCCGTGTATCACCGACCGCCGCCGAAAGCAGTCGTGTCACCCGGTGCAACCCTTACCATCGCTTTAGCGCGTCCCGCTACATAAAGAAGCCTGCTCATGAACGATTTTGCCCGAGCCCCCAGAGTGCTGATCGTCGAGGACGACGAGGACATCGCCCAGGCCCTGCAGCGCTCACTGCGGATGGAGGGATATGAGGTGCGCGCCGCATCCGACGGGCCGTCCGCGCTCGAGCACGGGCACACGTTCGCGCCCGACCTGGTGATCCTCGACCTGGGACTGCCGGGCCTGGACGGTCTGGAGGTCGCACGCAGCCTGCGCGCCGACGACGACGTGCCGATCCTGATCCTGACCGCCCGTGACGCGCTGGAGTCGCGCGTGGAGGGCCTGGACGCCGGCGCGGACGACTACCTGGTCAAGCCGTTCGAGCGCCAGGAGCTGCTCGCGCGGATGCGCGCGCTGCTGCGCCGGCGGCCGCCGCGTGGCTCGGCGCCACTGCGTGTGGCCGACCTGTCGTTGAACGTGGACACCCATGAGGTCATCCGTGGCGAGCGCACGATCGACCTCACCCAGCGCGAGTTCGAGCTGCTCGAGTATCTGATGCGCAACGAGCGGATCGTGATCTCCCGCCAGCGGCTGCTGGACGAGGTGTGGGGGTATGACCCGTTCTCCACGACGAACACGATCGAGGTGTTCGTCTCGAACCTGCGACGCAAGCTCGAGGCCGAGGGCGAGCCCCGGCTGTTGCACACGATCCGAGGGGCAGGCTACGTCCTCAGAGCCTGAGCCCCAGGGGTCCGAGCCCACTGGCATCGGCGCCCCAAGCGCCACCGGGTCCGCGAGTGGCGATGGCTTCCTGAGCGCCCCCCGGCGCGTCGTCCAGAAAATGACGGCAACGTTCGACCGGCTGCCGATCCGCACGCGCCTGGCCGGCGTCTCGGCGCTGCTGACGTTCACGATCCTGTGCGCGTTCGCGATCGCGATCGGCTCGCTGACGGTGCGCCGCATCCGCTCAGACTTCGACCACGAGGTCGAAACGACCGCCCAGCAGCTGCCCTCGCAGCTGAACATCAGGGTCAACCCGAGCACATATGACCCCGAACACATCGAACCGCCGCTCGCCGATCTCGTGACGACCGAGCAGCAGGACGCCATTCGCGTGCTTACGCTCGGCGGCGCCACGATCGAACAGGCGCCTTCCAACGCGCCAAACCTCGGGGCACCCACGAGCACGCCGGTCACCGTCTCGGACTATCGGGTGGTCAGCCGCCCGGCGATCATCCGCATCGCCAGCACCGGAGAACCGGTCGGACGGGTCATCATCCAGTACGGACGCTCAGAAGCCGACACCGACGCGACCGTCGCGCGCGTGGAGCTGTTCCTGCTTGTCGGCGTGCTTGCCGGAGCCGGCCTGGCCCTGCTGGCGGGCGTGGCGATCGCCCGCCGCGCGATGGCGCCGATCGCCGAGCTCACCGGCGCCGCCGAGCAGATCGCGCGCACCCGCGACCCCTCCGGCACGATGCCCCAGCCCGTGGCCGATGACGAGGTGGCCGAGCTCGCACGCACCCTGGAAAGCATGCTCCGCGAGCTGGATGCCGCGCGTGGAGAGACCGAGGCGATGCTCGCGCGCCAGCGCCGGTTCGTGGCCGACGCCTCACACGAGCTGCGCACGCCGTTGACGAGCGTGCTCGCGAACCTCGAGCTGCTGGCCGACTCGTTGCACGGCGACCAGGGCGACGCCGCCAACTCCGCGCTGCGCTCATCGCGGCGGATGCGCCGGTTGGTGGCCGACCTGCTGCTGCTCGCGCGCACCGACGTAGGGCGTGTGGTCGCGTATGAGCCGTGCGATCTGGCACAGATCGTGGTCGAGGCCGCGGGCGAGCTGGGACCGGTCAGCGACGCGCACGACATCGAGCTGGACGTGGGGCGGGCGGGACCGGTTCTCGTGCAGGGCGCCCGTGACGAGCTGCACCGCCTGACGATCAACCTGATCGAGAACGCCCTGCGCCACACCCCGCCCGGCAGCGAGATCCGGGTTTCCACGCGTCTGGTGGGCGGTCAGGCCGAGCTGGTCGTAGAGGACAACGGACCGGGAGTTCCCCCAGACCTGGCGCCCACCCTGTTCGAGCGCTTTGTCCGCGGCGCAGGCGACCGCGGGGGCTCGTTCGGCCTCGGGCTGGCGATCGTCCGTGCGGTGGCCGAGTCCCACGGCGGCTCGGTCAGGTTGGAGCATCACGAGCCTCACGGAGCGCGATTCGTAGTGGATTTGCCCTCGGCAACGGGCGCCGCTACACCTCAACTACGACGGGAAGAACCATCGGCCGCCGCTTGAGCCGGTCATAGACCAGCTTCGCGAGGTCGTCGTGCAACACCTGCTGGAGCAGGTCGACCTCATGAATCTCCTCGCGGGCCGCGCGCCTCAGCGAGGACTCGACGGTGGCGCGAATCTCATCGATGAGCTCATCGGCCTGATCCATGAATGGAACGCCGCGGAATATGACCTCAGGATCCGCGACGGAGCGCCCGTCCTGCTCGGCGATCGTGGCGACGACGATGAAGATGCCGTCGGCCGAGAGCATCCGCCGGTCGCGCAGGGCGACATCGGCCATCTCGCCGATCTCGACGCCGTCGACGAAGATCATCCCGGCCTGCTCGCGCGAGCCGAAGCGGGCGCCGCGCGCGTCGATGTCCAGGGGCAGACCGTTGTCGCCCTGGAAGATGTCCTCGGGCGCTACCCCGACGGCCTCGGCGAGCTGGGCATGCAGGCGCAGGCGCTTGAAGTCGCCGTGGAACGGCATCACATACCGCGGCTTGACGAGGTTCAGCATCAGCTTGACCTCCTCGGCGTACCCGTGTCCCGAGGCGTGCACGGGCGCGTCCTGAGGGGTGACGACGTCGCAGCCGATGTGGTAGAGCCGGTCGATCGTCTCGTTGACGGCGCGCTCGTTGCCGGGGACGGGGGTGGCGGAGAAGACGACGGTGTCCCCGCCGCGCAACTCGACCTGCGGATGGTCGCGGTGGGCCATTCGCCGCAGCGCGCTGAGGGGCTCGCCCTGGGAGCCGGTGGAGACGATCACGACGCGCTCGTCGGGGAAGTCGGCGATCTCCCGAACCCCGACGAGCATTCCATCGGGAACCTCGATGTGACCGAGGTGCCGGCCGATCGTGACGTTCTTGCGCATCGAGCGCCCGACCAGGGCGACCTTGCGATCGAGCGCCTGGGCGGCGTCGAGCACCTGCTGGACGCGGTGGATGTTAGAAGCGAAGCTCGTGACGACGATCCGCCCCTCGCAGCGCGCGAACACTTCCTCCAGATGGGGCCCGACGCCCGACTCCGACGGGGAGAATCCGGGGCGGTCCACGTTCGTTGAGTCCCCGCACAGCAGCAGCACACCCTCGCGCCCCAGCTCGGCCAGGCGTGAGACGTCCGCGGGCGGGCCGTCGACGGGGGTCTGGTCGAACTTGTAGTCGCCGGTGATCAGCACCGTGCCGAGGTCGGTGGAGAGCGCGACGGCGGATGAGTCAGGGATCGAGTGGGTCATGTGGACCATCTCGAGCTCGAACGGCCCGAGGTCGAACGCCTCTCCCGGCGCGACATCGTTGAGCTCGACATTCTTGAGCTTGTGCTCCTCGAGCTTGGACCTGGCCATCGCCAGCGTCAGCGGCCCGCCGTAGATGGGCGGATTGGCGCCACGAACGGCCAGCTCGCGCAACACCCAGGGCAGCGCGCCGAGATGATCCTCGTGGCCGTGTGTGACAACGATCGCCTCGATGTCGCGCGCGCGCTCGCGCAGGTAGGAGAAGTCGGGCAGGACAAGGTCGATCCCGACCATCTCGGGCGTCGGAAACCGCAGACCGACATCGACGACGACGATGCGATCGTCATGCTCGACGACGGTCATGTTCTTGCCGATCTCCCCCAGACCGCCGAGGGGCAGCACGCGCAGCCTGGAGCTCACGCGGCGGAGACCTGTCCCGCGCGCTCGTCGGCTGAGCCGCGAGAGTTGAGCAAACCGTGCCGTTCGAGCATCGCGCGCACTGTAGCGATCTCGGCCTCGGTGGCGTCGACGATCGGCAGGCGGGTGGTACCCGCGTCGTGGCCGAGCAGGTTCAGGGCGGCCTTCGTGCACGTCGGACTCGCGGTCAGGAACAGCGTCTCATACACGTCCTTGAGCGACTCGTCGATCTCGTGGCGGTGCTTGGGCTCGTCCACCATGCGGCGCATCTCATCGCCCACGATGTGGCTGGCAACGGAGATGCCCCCGGCGCCGCCCATGTCCAGCGTGCGCGCGAACGTGGCGTCATCGCCGGTGTAGAGCTCGAGGCCGTCGATCGGTTGCAGCTCCGCAGGGTTGGACTGCTTGACGCCGTCGATATGCTCGATCTGCGCCAGCTCGGCGAGCAGCGATGGAGGGATGTTGGTACCGGTGCGTGCGGGAATGTTGTAGAGCAGGATCGGCCGATCCGTCGCCCGGACGATCGCTTCGTAGTGGCGCCTGATCCCCAGTGGACTGGGTCGGTTGTAGTAGGGGGTAACGCTCAGTTGCGCATCGGCGCCAAGCTCGGTGGCGCGTTCGGTCAGGAACACCGCGTGGCGGGTGTCGTTCGTGCCTGTCCCCGCGACGATCGTCGTCCCGGGCGGTCGCTCGCGCACGGCAAGCCCGATCAGACCCAGGTGCTCATCGTCGGTCAATGTCGCCGCCTCCCCGGTCGTCCCGGCCACGACAAACCCGTCCGAACCGTGCGCGGCCAGATGGTGCATCAGCGCCACGAACGCCTCCTCGTCGACGCGCCCCTGGGCGTCGAACGGAGTGACGATCGCGGTCAGGATCGTGCCCAGGTTCAGGTCAGACATGGCCTCAGTATCCCACGAAGCCGGGGTCGATTCGGAGTCGAGTCGAAGCCGCTCAGAACAGCAACCGCTCGAGTCCGACCACCGGCGATTCCTCCAGCTCGCCGATGCGGCGCACCGCCAGCAGAACGCCCGGCATAAACGACTCGCGACCGGTCGTATCGTGGCGGATCGTCAGCGTCTGGGCGGTGTCGCCGAGGATCACCTCCTGGTTGGCGACGAGGCCGGGCAGGCGCACCGAGTGGATTGGAATCCCGCCCGCCCCCTCCGGCTTGCCCGTGGCGGCCGCCATCAACTGCGCGGTGTGCTTGGCGGTCCCGCTCGGGGCGTCTAGCTTGCCGTCGTGGTGGAGCTCGATGATCTCCGCGCCGGCCATGTGCCGGGCGGCCTCGGCGGCGAAGCGCATCATCAGCACCGCACCGATCGCGAAGTTTGGGGCGATCAGCACGTTGGCCCGGGACAGACCTTCGGGCGTGCGGGCGGCCAGCAGCGGCGCGACGTCGAATCCGGTCGTGCCGATCACGACGTGTACTCCCGCCTGCACACAGGCAAGCGCATTTTCAAGCGCCGTGTCCGGCTGGGTGAAGTCGACGACCACCCCGGGGGGCGGGTTCCCGCCAGCACGTCCGCGAGCGTGACACCCAACTGAGGGTCGGCGCGCCCGACGAGGTTCATGTCCGGCGCGCCTTCGACGGCGGCGCACACGGTAGCCCCCATCCGACCGGCGGCGCCGGCTACCGCGACGTCGATCACGCGGCCACCGCCTCAAGTGGCGCCAGCGCCCGCAGGAACGCATCCTCCTCGGCGCCGACACCGGCGGCGGACAGCGTCTCCGGCGCGAACAGTGTCTGTGCAAGGTCGCGCAATTCCTCGACCGTGACCGCATCGATCCTGTCGACGATCTCATCGATCGAGAGGATTGGCACCTCGCCCAGCAGCGCCGAGCCCAGCCGGTTCATGCGCGCTGCCGTTGACTCCAGCGACAGCGCCACCCGGCCCTTGAGGTTCTCGCGCGAGCGGTCCAGCTCCTGCGGGCTCGCCGGGTCATCCACGAAGCGCTCGAGCTCCTGAGCGATCGTCGCGACGGCCTTCCGGAGATTCTCAGGGCGCGTGCCCACGTACAGTCCGACCTCCCCGGTATCGGCGTGCTGACTGGAGAAGCTGAACACCGAGTAGGCGAGACCCCGGCGCTCGCGCACCTCCTGGAACAGCCTTGACGAGGACGTGCCGCCGAGCACCCCTTCCAGCACGCGCAGCGCGAACCGGCGCTCGTCGTGGCGGGAGATACCGCGCCCGCCGAGGCACACGTGGTACTGCTCGGTGTCCTTGCGCAAGAACCGAACCCGTCGCTCGAACTGCGGCTCGCCGGGAGCATGCTCGGGAGCGCCTGCCTCCGCGACCTGTGAGCCGCGCTCGCTCGCCATCCGCACGAGCGCCTCGTGGTTGACCGAACCTGCCGCCGCGATCACGATGCTCTGCGGGGCGTAGCGCTCGTCGTGAAAGGCCTCCAGCTGCTCGCGTGTAACGGCGCCGACGACGTCCGCGGTACCGATCACCGCCCGCCCCAGCGGGTGCGCGCCGAACACCGCCTCGCCGAGCACGTCGAATACCCGATCCTGGGGATCGTCCTCGTACATCGCGATCTCCTCGAGCACGACCTCGCGCTCGGCCTCCAGGGATTCGAACCGCGGTTGCCAGACCATCTCGGCGAGCACGTCGAACGCCCGCTCCAGGTGACGATCCAGCATGCGCGTGTACAGCGAGGTCGATTCGCGGTCGGTCCCGGCGTTGATCTCCGCCCCCATCGCGTCGAAGATCTCGTCGATCTCGTGCGAGCGATAGTGCTCGGTGCCGCGGAACAGCATGTGCTCCAGCAGATGACTCGTCCCCGCCTGCCCGTCGGACTCCATCGCCGAGCCCGTCCCGATCCAGAACCCGAGCGCCACCGAGCGCACATTCTCGATGCGCTCGGTGATCACGCGCACGCCGTTTGCAAGCGTGGTTGTGCGGTGCTCGTTCATCTCATCGGCCGCGCCGCCGTGGCCGCGCCGCGACTGCTAACGATCGCGTCCGGATCCGTGCCGGGGACGACCCGAGCCACGCTCCCCATCGCGACGGGGACCGCCGCCACCCTCACGGCCATTGCGTCTTGGACCGCCACCCTCGCGCGGAGGACGGCCGCCGCCACCGCCACCGGCAGTGACGCCGGCGAGCTCCTCGACGGACTTGCCGGCGATCTCCGGGTCCTCGGCGAGGCGCAGTCCGATGCGGCCGCGCTCGCGGTCGACCTCGACCACGCGCACGCTGATCTCATCGCCGCGGTTGAGCACGTCCTCGACCGTCTCCACGCGCTCGCCGGGCGAGACGTTGGAGATGTGCAGCAGACCGTCGGTGCCCTTTGAGAGCTCGACGAACGCGCCGAACGTCGTCGTCTTGACGACTTTACCGACGTACTCGTCACCGACCTCGACCTCCTTCATCATCACGCGGATGCGCTCGGCCAGCGCGTCACCGAGATCGCCGTTGGCCGAGTAGACCAGGACCTGACCGTCGTCGTTGACGTCGATCTGGGACTCGTACTCCTCCGAGAGACCCCGGATCGTTTCCCCGCCCTTGCCGATCAGCAGGCCGATCTGCGACGGGTCGATCTGGATCGTCTGGATGCGCGGCGCGAACTGCGATAGCTGCTCGCGCGGGGCCTGGATGACATCGGCCATCTTGCCGAGGATGAACGTGCGCGCCTCTTTGGCCTGCGACAGCGCGTCGCGCAGGATGTCGAACGTGACGCCCGTGATCTTGATGTCCATCTGCAGCGCGGTGATCCCGCGCTCGGTGCCGGCGACCTTGAAGTCCATGTCTCCGAGGTGATCCTCGACGCCGGCGATGTCGGTCAGGACGATGTAGTCATCGCCCTCCTTGATCAACCCCATCGCGATCCCCGCGACCGGCCGCTCGATCGGCACGCCCGCATCCATCAGCGACAGCGAGGATCCACAGACCGAGGCCATCGAGGAAGAACCGTTGGACTCGAGGATGTCCGAGACGACGCGGATCGAGTAGGGGAACTCCTCGATCGAGGGCACCATCGGCGCGAGCGCGCGCTCGGCGAGCGCGCCGTGACCGATGTCGCGGCGCTTGACACCGCCCATGCGGCCCGCTTCCCCGACCGAGAACGGCGGGAAGTTGTAGTGGTGCCAGTAGTACTTTTTCGTCTCCAGGCCGAGCGTGTCCAGGCGCATCTCCTCCTTGAGCGTGCCCATCGCGACGACGCTCAGTGCCTGCGTCTGTCCACGCGTGAACAGCGCCGAGCCGTGTGTGCGCGGCGTGACGCCGACTTCGATCGTGATGTCGCGGATCTCGTTCTCGCCACGGCCGTCCGGGCGCTTCTTGTGGACGGCGATGCGCTCGCGGATGATCGACTTCTCGAGCTTGTCGAAGGCCAGCTGGACGGCGGCTCGGCGCGCCTTGGCGCCGTGCATCTGATCCTCGGATGCTCCCTCCGGCACCGGCGGCGCGTGCTGATCGAGCACCGCGGTCTCGACCGCCCTGGTCGCCTCCTGGCGCTCGAGCTTGTCCTCCACCTGGGTGGCCGCCTCGAGCGCCGCGCCGTGGGAGGAGCGAATCACGTCGAGGGTCTCAGCGTCCACCGCGATCGTCTCGAAGGGTTTCTTCTCCTTGCCGACTTTGGCTGCGAGGTCGCGCTGTAACGCGCAGAGCTTCTTGATCTCCGCGTGGGCGATGTCGAGCGCGTCGAGAATCTCGGCCTCGGGGATCTCGTTGGCGCCGGCCTCGACCATCAAGATCGCCTCCTCGGTGCCGGCGACGATCAGATCGAGGTCCGAACGACCCTCGACGCCGTCAGCCAGCAGATCCTCCTCGTTCGGGTTGACGACGAAGTTGCCGTCGATCTTGCCGATCCGCACCGCGCCGACAGGCGTGGGCAGCGGGATGTCGGAGATCATCAGCGCCGTCGAGGCACCGTTCATCGCGAGGATGTCATAGGGGTGGACGTGGTCGATCGACAGTGGGATCGCCACCAGCTGGGTGTCATAGCGCCATTCCTTGGGGAACAGCGGGCGGATCGGACGGTCGATCATGCGGGCGGTCAGCGTGCCCTTCTCACCGGGTCGGCCCTCGCGCTTGAAGAACGAGCCGGGAATTTTCCCGGAGGCGTACATGCGCTCCTCGACGTCCACCGTCAGCGGGAGGAAGTTGACGTCGCGGAGGCTGCCGGCCACCGCGGTGCAAAGGACCATCGTGTCGCCCTGACGGACGACGACTGCACCGGAGGCCTGCTTGGCCATCCTGCCGGTCTCAAACGAGATCTCACTACCGGCGATCTCCACGGAGACCCGCGTAACGGCGTCATTGCTACTCATATGCTTTCCACTCCTATGCTCCGCCCGTCGGGTTGGGACACGCGTCCTGTCGCGGACCGGCGTGTCCCTGGCGGATCGTTTTTATCTCTTATTCCGAACCAGCGCAGCTTAGCGGACGCGAGCCCGCTCGGCAGGTTCGTGTCAGGTCGCGGCCGCGGCGAGGCCCTCGCGCAGCAGCTCAACGCCCGGGAGCTCCGCGGGCGTGGGCGCCTGGTAGCTGTAGCGCACGACCCCATCGGGGCCGGTGACGACCAGCGCGCGCTGTGGGAACCCGCCCTCGTGCAGGACCCCGAACGCGGTGCAGGCGGCGCCCTTGGGCTCGAAGTCCGAGAGCTGGGGGATGCTCACACCGAGCTTCTCCCTGAACGCCTTCTGAGAGTAGGAGCTGTCGCAGGAGACCCCATAGATCTCCGTGCCGCCGGCCGTCAGCTCGCCTAGCGCCTGCTCGTACAGCTGCAGCTGGTCGGTGCAGACCGGGCTGAACGCGAACGGGTAGAACACGAGGATTGTCGTATGCCCGCGCAGGTTCTGCTCGGTGAACCGCTCGCCGTCCTCGCGCTGCAGCCTGAACGACGGGGCCGGGGTGCCGGGGGCGATGACGCTCACGTCGGCCGCGTCGCCTACTTGCGTAGGCCAAGCTCCTTGATCAACGCGCGGTAGCCCTCGAGATCGCGCCGGCGCAGGTAGTCCAGGAACCGCCGGCGGCGTCCGACGAGCATCAGCAGGCCACGCCGGGAGTGGTGGTCTTTGGGCTGCTCGCGCAGGTGCTCGGTGAGATGGTTGATGCGCTCGGTCAGCAGCGCGACCTGGACACGCGTGTTGCCGGTGTCCTGCTCGCCCGATCCGAACTGCGAGGCGATCTCGCGCTTACGCTCTGCGGTGATAGCGGTCATTTGCGGGCCAACGGTAGCAGACGCGCTCAGACCGGAGTGACCGCCATGCGCCAATCCCAGGGCAGCCCGCGAGCACGGCTCGACCACTCGATTCCTCCCGTACCCACGTGCCCAGTCAGGCCGCTGCAACGATCTCACGCGTGCGCGATACGTCATGACGCATCTGCTCGATCAGCGCCTCGGGCGTGTCGAAGCGGCGCTCGCCTCGTAGACGTGCGAGGAAGTCCAGGCGCAGGGTGCTGCCGTACAGGTCGCCGTCGAAGTCGATCAGGTACGCCTCGATCAGCTCGCCGCGGCCCGTCTCGAACGTCGGGCGCACACCGATCGAGACGGCGGCCGGCACCTCACCGTTGGCCAGGCACGCATATACGCCGTGACCGGGGCAGGCGATCGTCTCCTCGGGCACGAGGTTCGCGGTCGGAAACCCCAGTTCGCGCCCCCGTTCGTCGCCGTGGACCACCTCGCCGCGCAGCTGAAACGGCGCGCCGAGAAAGCGCGCCGCCTGATCGACCTCGCCCGCGAGCACCAGCCCGCGGATGTGGCTGGAGGAGACGATCTCGCCGTCCACCTCCAGCAGCGGATGCACCACCGTCTGAAAGCGCTCATCAGCTGAGAGCAGCCGCGGATCGCCCTGCGCCCGGTGCCCGAAGCGAAAGTTCTCGCCGATCGCCACGCGCTCCGCGCCGAGCGCGCCGACCAGCACGTCGGAGATGAACTCGTCGGCCGAACGGGCCGCGAACTCGGCGTCGAACGGGATCACGATCAACTCGCGCACGCCCAGGCCGGCGATCAGCTCCGCCTTGACCTCCAGTGTCGTCAGCAGCTTCGGCGTGTGCTGTGGCGCAACCACCGAGACGGGGTGGGGCTCGAACGTGAGCACGGAGTCCGAGCCCGCGATCACGGCACGATGACCTAAATGAACGCCGTCGAACGTGCCGACGGCCACGCTGCGCGGCCGATCGCCCTCGCGTCGCTCTGGCACATCGGGCAGGCGCGTGACATCCACGGCAGCACAGCCTATTTGGGCAGCGTGACCAACGCTTGGTCGAGTCCGATGAGGGGCGGATCTGGCCAGGGCTGACCCCGGCGCGGCGGGGCAACCGCGGAGCTCACGTCGAACGGTCCGATCGCGGTACGCCTGAGCTCCAGGCAGTAGGCGTCGCCCAGGTCGGCGATCAGCGAGCGGACATAGGTTCCGGACGAGCATTCGATCTCATAGCCCGCGCGTTCCAGGACCGGCTCGCCCACGGACGGCTGCAGGGCAGGACTCCCGGAGCGCGTGGCCGGGTCCTCGGAGGACTCGGGCTCGGGATCGCGCTCGCGCCAGATCTGCTCGAAGCGGTACACGGTCACGATCCGCTCGGGCATCTCGAACCGCTCTCCTCGCCGGGCCCGCTTGTAGGCGCGCTCCCCGCCGATCTTGACGGCCGAGTGCCGGGGCGGACGCTGGCGGATCTCACCGGTCGGCAACGCCGGCTGGCCGGGGGGCAGCCTGCCCGTCTCGACGATCTCCCCCTCGGTGTCTCCCGTGCTCGACTGCGCCCCGAGCTGTGCGACCGTCTCATAACGCTTGGGCAGCTCCATCATCTGCTGTTGCGCTTTCGTTGCCTTGCCCACCAATACGATCAGCAGTCCCGTGGCAAACGGATCGAGCGTGCCGGCGTGCCCGACCTTGACGGCGCCACCCAGGGCGCGCTTGACCAGAGCGACCACGTCGTGGGAGGTGATTCCCGCGGGCTTGTCGATCAGCAGGATTCCGTCCATCGGCCGTCGATCATCGCGCGGCGAGCCGGGCAAGAGCGTCTCGCTCAAACCACGCCGCGGCGTTCAGGCGACAGTCGCCGTGGCCGGGCCGTTGGACGTGGCGTGCAACTGCGCGGCGAGCGCGCCGCGCAGGAACTCGACGAGTGGCTCGACCTCCAGGGTCGTCGTGAACCCCGCCGCGCGCCGGTGTCCCCCGCCCCCCTGCTCGCGCGCGATCCGCGAGACGTCGACGTCGTCGTCGGTCGAGCGCAGCGAGACTTTGCGCTGCCCGCTGCGCTCACCGCCGCAGAGCTCACGTACGAGCCCAGCCACCTTCGTACCCTGAACCGCGCGCAGATGGTCGATGATCCCCTCGGAGTAGCTGTCCTCGGCGCCGGCCGCACGGAAATCCTCGGCGCTCAGCGCCGCCAGTGTCAGCTCGCCGGAATCGAAGCGTTGCATGTGAGCGAGCGCGAGGGCCAGCAGCGCGATCTTCGCCGGAGGCATCTCCTCATACAGCCGCCGGTAGACCTCCTGCACGTCCACGCCGGCTTCGATCAGCTCCGCGGCCATCTCGTGCGCGCGCGGACCGGTGTTCTCGTACATGAACCGCCCGGTATCGGTGATCAGCCCCACATACAGCGCCTGCGCGACCTCAATCGTGGGCGCCACGCCCAGGCCGCGCATCAGATCCCACACGATCTCCGCCGTGCACGACGCCTCCGGAACGACATGATCGAGCGTGCCGAAGCGCGTGTTGTCGTGGTGATGGTCGATGTTCAGCAGGTGCCTGCCCTCCTGCAGCACAATCGCCGAGTTGCGGTCGATGTTGCCGCAGTCCAGGAACACGACCGTGCGCTGGGCAATGTCCTGAGGGGGCGCTTGGATCAGTCCGTCCAGGGTGAAGAAGCGGTACTCGTAGGGAAGCGGCAGATCGTCCGGGGCGATGAACATCTGCGAGTCCTTGCCCAGCGCGGTGAGCAGGCCCTGCATGCCCACCAGCGAGCCGAGCGCGTCGCCATCGGGACTCTCGTGCGCGGCGAGCACGAACCGCGAGTCCTCACGGATGCGCTCCAGCACGCCCTCGCGCGTGACCTCGACGCTCTCGATGCCCTCGTCGCCGGTGCCGTCGATGCGCTCGTCGCCGACACCCTCGATGCGATTGATGCGAGGCCCGCTCACGAGCCCTCGATCTCGCTCAGCAGCTCGTCCACGCGCAGCGCCCGGTCGGTCGTGTCGTCGTAGGCGAACTCCAGCGCCGGGGTGCGCTTCAGCCGCAGCTCGGAGGCGACCCTGCCCTGCAGGTAGCCGTGTGCGCTGCGCAGACCATCGAGCGTGGCTTGACGCTCCTGTAGCGGCGACGGGCCGCCGTCCTCGCCGAGCACGCTCACGTATACGCGCGCATGGCGCAGGTCGGCGCTTGTCCTGACATCGGTCACGGTCACAAATCCAACTCGAGGGTCCTTCAGCTCTCCAGTCACCGCGTCACCCAGCACCTGCCTGATCGCCTCGTCAACGCGGCGCATACGTCCCGAGCTCATCCTATCCCTCCCGGTGCCTCAGCGGAACGTAAGCGACTGCCGCTCGAACATACGGGACGGCCCGTGCAAGAGTGGGACGATCGATGGAGGGGGTGTGGAGGATGTTGCACTTTTTAAACTGCGTGAAACCATAGTTATACACAGTTCAAATTTTATACCCAACACTCATCCTCTTTATCTTTCAATTCAATCAATACCATCGTATCAACAAACGCACCAACAAAATCGCATCACGAAAGCTCGCGCTCCTGCAGACGCGTCTCGTAGGTCTCGAGGATGTCACCCTCGCGCAGATCCTGGAAGTTGGCGAGCACGATCCCGCACTCAAAGCCGGCCGCCACCTCGCGCGCGTCCTCGTTGAAGCGTCTGAGGCTCGAGATCGTCGTGTCATAGATCACCGTGCCATCGCGCACCACCCGCACCTTCGCGCCACGAGTGACCTTGCCCTCGCTCACATGCGAACCGGCGATCGTTCCGATCTTCGAGGCACGGAACAGCTGGCGCACCTCGGCCTGACCCAGCGCGCTCTCCACCTCGGCCGGCTCGAGCATTCCCTGCATCGCGGCGCGCAACTCCTCGATCGCCTTGTAGATCACCGAGTAGGAGCGAATCTCGACTCCCTCGCGCTCGGCCACCTGGCGAGCATCGCCAACCGGACGCACGTTGAATGCCAGGATCACCCCGTTGGAGGCAGCGGCGAGCATCGCGTCGGACTCGTTGATCCCGCCGACGCCGCGATGGATGATGTTGACCTTGACCTCGCCCTGCGGAAGCTTTGCGATCTCGTCCTCGATCGCCTCGAGCGAGCCGGCAACGTCGGCCTTGATGACCAGGCCGAGCTCCTTGACCTGGCCCTCCTGAGCGAGCTTGAAGACGTCCTCCAGCGACATCTTCCGACCCGAGCGCCGCGCCAGCGCCTCGGTCTTGAGGCGGTTTGCGCGCTCACCGGCAAGCTGACGCGCACGACGCTCGTTATCGACCACGCGCACGAGTTCTCCCGCCTCCGGCACGCCATCGAAGCCGAGCACCTCGACCGGCTGGCCCGGCGTCGCTCCCTTGACACGCGTACCGATGAAGTCGTGCATCGCGCGGACCCGTCCGAAGTGCGCGCCGGCGACGAGCGCGTCGCCCACACGCAACGTCCCGCGCTGGATCAGGACGCTCACCACCGGACCCCGGCCGGGGTCGAGCTTCGACTCGATGACGGTACCCGAGGCCTCGGTGTCGCTGTTGGCCTTCAGCTCCTCCAGGTCGGTCACCACCTGGATCGTGTCGAGCAGGGAATCCAAGCCCTCACGGGTCTTCGCGCTAACGTCCACGAACTCGATCTCGCCCCCCCACTCCGCGGGCTGCAGCCCATGTTGGGTCATCTCGGTGCGCACCCGCTCGGGCTGGGCGCCCTCCTTGTCGATCTTGTTCACCGCCACCACGATCGGCACGTCCGCGGCGCGAGCGTGATCGATCGCCTCCTCCGTCTGGGGCTTGACGCCGTCGTCGGCCGCGACCACGATCACCACCACGTCGGTCACGCGTGCGCCACGGGCGCGCATCGCGGTGAACGCCTCGTGGCCCGGCGTGTCCAGGAAGGTGACCACCTTGCCGCCGTGGTGGACCTGGTAGGCGCCGATGTGCTGTGTGATCCCGCCCGCCTCGCCGGCGGCCACCTCGGTCTCGCGGATCGCGTCAAGCAGCGAGGTCTTCCCATGATCGACGTGCCCCATGATCGTGACCACCGGGGGACGCTCGACCATGTCCTCCTCGATGTCTTGGAAGACCGGCTCGACCTCGACGTCGTCGGCGGCGTGGACGATCTCGATCTTCTTGTCGAACTCGTCGGCCAGCACTCCGATCGCGTCGTCGGACAGCGTCTGCGTGAGCGTCGCCATCTCGCCGAGCATCATCAGCTTCTTGATCACCTCCGGCACCGGAACCCCGAGATACTCGGCGATATCCTTGACCGTGGATCCGGAGTTGACGCGGATCTCATCGGTCGCCTCCATCGCGGCCGCGTCGATCGGGGCGATCGTGTCGTCATAGGTGCCGCGCCTGCGCCGTCCACGGCGCGGACGGCGCTGGGGTTGATTGGCCGGCCCGCCCTGCTGGCGGCGCGAAGCCTGGGAATCGATCACCACACGCCGGCGACCTCCGGCAGCGTTGCTGGCGGGCGCCCGCTCGCCCGTGCGCGAGTCGCGCGTGGGCCGCACCCGCTCGGCGGCGGCCCCGGCAGCGGCTTGGGGCGAGGAGCCCGACTCGGCAGCGGAGCTTGCTCCCGAGGGGCCGGCCTGAACGACCGCAGCTCCGTTGGAGGGGGTGGCTGCCGGAGTGCCGGCGGGGGCTTGACCGGTAGGCGAAGCGGAAGCTGGAGGAGCGGCCGGCGCAGATGACGTATCCGAGCCGGCGGGTGCGGTCGCCTTGGCCGCCTCGGCGACGGCAGGCGGCGCAACGGTCGCGGTCGAACCCTTTAGCTGGGCCGCCGCGGGCGCGCCATTGCCGGTGGTGCCGTTGGAGCTCAAAGCCTGCAGGGCAACCGTCTCATCGATCGAGGATGCCGCGGCCTTGACCTCCACGCCGGCTGCCTTCAGCCTCACCAGCAACTCCTTGCTGGATAAACCCTGCTCCTTGGCGATCTCGTGTACGCGCTTCTTGCTCATCGACCCACTGATTCTACGAGCTCGGCGGGTAGGGTCACCGCACAGCGCAGCGCGCGGGCGATTCCGCCACGCTTCAGTGCCGGCTCCAGGCAGTCGGCAGCCGGCTGGGTGGGCGAGTCCGAACCCCGATCACGACACAGATAGGCCCCGCGACCAGGCATTCTCGCGTCACGGTCGAGCACCGTATTTCGTGCACGGCCCTCACCGGCGGCGGGATCAAGCGCGATCCTGACCAGCTCTGACTTCGGCGCGCTGCGCCCACACCCGACGCACCTGCGCCGGGAGACGTGAACGCCTATGGCGCCGGCTCCCCGGCAGGCGACTGCGGGGCGGGTGACTCCTCAGCGGGCTCCGTCACGGCGGGCGACTCCTCGACAGACGTTTCCTCAGCCTCGGCGATAGACCTCGCCGCGATAGATTCCCCTCCGGCGGGGGGCGCCTGCTCAGCACCATCGTCTGTATCTGCCGGCACGGAGGAATCGAGGAGTGGCCCAGCGTCGGTCTCGCCGTCGTGTACGAGACCGGCAATGTCATCCTCCTCGGCCAGAGCCTCCTCGGTCGCCGGCTCGCCCGCGCCCGTGCCCGCCGTGCCCGGGTTCAGGTCGGCGACGTTGTCCGTCGCGATGTTCGCGAGCGCCTGATGGGTCTCCAGGCCGCAGTAGCGCGAGCCGGGCAGCGAGGCGTTCGGACAGCGCCGTCCATTGGAGAGGACCGCGGCGCAGCGGCCCTGGACCTCCTCCTCCTCGTAGCCGTGCTCGGCCTCCTCGGCGGCGAACTCGCTCTCCGAGCGGATGTCCACGCGCCAGCCGGTCAGCCGTGCCGCCAGCCGCGCGTTCTGTCCCTCGCGGCCGATCGCCAGGGACAGCTGGTCATCGGGCACGATCACGGTCGCCTGCTTGGCCTCGTCGTCGACGAGCACCTCGCGCACCCGCGCGGGGGACAGCGCCTTGGCGACGAACCGCGCGGGCTCGTCGTTGAAGGGGATGATGTCGATCTTCTCGCCGCGCAGCTCCGAGACGACCATCCGCACGCGCGAGCCGCGCGGGCCGACGCACGCGCCGACGGGATCGACGCCGTCGGTGTTCGAGACGACCGCGATCTTCGAGCGGTAGCCCGGCTCGCGGGCGACGTTGGCGATTTCCACCAGGCCGTCGGCGATCTCGGGGACCTCCAGCTCGAACAGCTTCTTGATCAGCTCGGGGTCGCGGCGAGAGACGATGATCGAAGGCCCCTTGGTCAACGGCGAGACCTCCTTGATCACGGCCTTGATCCGCTGGGAGTGGTCGTAGCGCTCGCCCTCGACCTGCTCGGACTTGGGCAGCAGCGCCTCGACGCGTTCGCGCAACTGCACGAGCGTGTAGCGGGAGTCCGACTGCTGCACGATGCCCGTGATCAGCTCACCGACACGGTCGCGGTACTCCTCGTACATCATGTCCCGCTCGGCCTCGCGGATGCGCTGCAGGATCACCTGCTTGGCGGTCTGCGCCGCGATGCGGCCGAAGTCATCGGGCGTCACGTCGCGTTCGTCGATCTGGTCGCGATATTCGGCGAACTTGGCCGGGTCGATTTCCGGTTCCTCGGGTTCGCGCATCTCCCCCGTCTCGGGGTCGACGGTCGTTTCCTCGTCGATCGTCTCGACGATCAGGTGCGCCTCCAGGCGCTCGGGGATGATCAGCTCGATCACCCGGAAGTCGGCGGTCTCGCGGTCCATCTCCACGCGCGCGTACTTGGCCGAACCGGGCTGCTTCTTGTAGGCGGACAACAGTGCGTCCTCCAGCGCGATCATCAGCTTCTCGGGCTCGATTCCCTTCTCGCGCGCCAGCGCGTGCATCGCCTCAAGGATTTCGCGTGACATATCTACTCCTCGATGAGGTTCGAACGACGGATCTCGGCATAGGGAATCGCGACGATCCCCTCCTCGGCTGCCAGCATGACCTCCTCCTCGGAGGCGCCTACCAGCTCACCGGTAAAGCTGACCACCCTGTCCGAAGGCGGTGTCCCCGGACGAGCGCCGCCGGCCCGGTCGGAGTGCGCCACCGGGCGCGGATGTCGGGTGCGAACCCTCGCGCGGCGTCCGACGAAGCGGCGGAAGTGAGCCGGCTTACTCAGCGGGCGCTCTGACCCGGGCGAGGACACCTCCAGCGAGTAGCGCTCGCGCAGCTCGTTCAAGCACATGCTCACGCGCTCGCACAGCGCGAGCGTGACACCCTGCGGGTGGTCGATGAACACGCGCAGTCGCCGGCCCCCCACCACCTCGGCGAGCAGCACCTCGACCTCCGGCTCACTCACGGCGAGCCGTCCTTCGATATCTGCCTGCAGTGCTGTCATCGGTGGTGCTCTCTACTCCGTATCTGTCCGTTTGCGTGTCTCGCCGGCTTTAGCCGACCGGGTCCTGGCGTAAAAAAAGCGGGCAATCGCCCACTCCCGATACTGCTACCGGCACCCTGTGCACCGGCACGAAAGCTGTCGGTCGAGGATAGCATCGGCACGAGCGCGCATCATCCGCCTGTGCATCGCTCGCCGCTCTCGACCCCTCGATCGCCGAGGTCGGAGCGCAGAGCCTGCGCGGCATCGAGGATCGCCTCGGCGATGAGCGTCTTCGATGCGCGGGGCACGTGTCGCACGCCCTCAGCGGTGAGAATCGCGACCTCGTTCTCGTCTGCTTCGAAGCCGATGTCCGAGCGCGAGATGTCGTTGACGACGACCGCATCCAGGCCCTTGCCCGCGAGCTTGCAGCGCCCGGCCTCGATCGCGTGCGAACCGTGCTCGGCGGCAAACCCGATCAGCGTCTGACCCGGGCGACGGCGCTGCGCCAAGCCCGCGAGCACATCCGGAGTCGGCTCGAGCTCCAGCTCCAGGTGCTCGCGACCGGCCTTCTTGAGCTTGCCCTCGGCCGGGGCGGATGGCCGGAAGTCCGCGACCGCCGCGGCCATCAACAGGATGTCGCAGGAGGGGAACTCCTGCTCGCAGGCGAGCTTCAGCTCAGCGGCGGTGGAGACCTCGCGCCAGAGCACACCGGGTGGAGGCTCGAGCGCAACGTTGGCAGCGATCGCCGTCACCTCGGCTCCACGCGCGCGAGCAACCCTGGCGAGCGCGAGCCCCATGCGCCCGGAAGAGTTGTTGCCGACAAAGCGGACGCTGTCGATCGGCTCACGTGTCCCGCCTGCGGTGACGAGCACCTTCAAGCCGCTCCACGATCCATCTACGGCAGCCGCGAGCGCCGCCTCACACGCCGCCAGGATCCGTGCGGGCTCGGCCAGGCGACCAACGCCGTGCTCGCCTACGGAGGCCAGCCGGCCGCTGTCGGGATCGACGATCGATGCCCCGCGCTCGCGCAGGGTCCGCAGGTTCGCCTGCGTCGCCTGGTGTTCGTACATGCGGTTGTTCATCGCCGGGGCGATCACGAGCGGACAGTCCGCCGCGAGCGCACAGCTGCTCAGCAGGTTGTCGGCCAAGCCGGTCGCGAGCTTGGCGATCGTGTTGGCCGAGGCCGGCGCGATCACGTACACCTCGGCGCGCGCCACCAGCTCCAGGTGGCTGAGCGGCTCGTGTGCGGGCAGCGGCTGGCCGGGATAGGCCCCGCGCGCGGGGTCGCGCTCGAACTCGCTGAGCAGCACCGGCGCGCCGGTCAGCGCCTGGAACGAGGCCGCCCCGACGAACCGCCTGCTCGCCGGGGTCTGCACGACGCGGACGGAGTGTCCCGCGCCCGTCGCCAAGCGCACGAGCTCGAGCGCCTTGTACGCGGCGATACCGCCACTGACGCCGAGCAGGATGCGGGACATGACTTGGTTTTAGAGGGCGCGTCGGGAACTAGCAAGCTCTGAGCGAGACCCTGCGGACGACAAATCGCTGGGTGCCATAAGTGCGCTGCTGAGACGGACGTGGGCCAAGCGGGGCGCGGACGCAGAGAGCGTGGCGTGCTGGCCGAAACGGGGATGCGAGCCGCAGGCGAGTGTCGCCCGGCTTCGGTACGCGAGCGACCGAGGACAAAGCATCCGCGCAGCTGGCCGATCGGAGATCCCATCGATCTCCGATCGGTACGGTCGTCTCAGCGGTAGTGGTACTTGATCTTTCCCGCTGCTACCTCCTCGAGGGCGATCGTGAGGTAGTTCTTGGAGACGGTTTCGACCATCGGCGGCGGGAACTCGTCGAACGTGCCCTCGCCGAGGTTGTGGTAGTAGCTGTTGATCTGGCGCGCCCGCTTGGCGGCCACGAGCACGCTGGCGTAGTTGGAGTTGACGTTGTCCAGCAGTCTGTCGATGCGGGGAGAGATCACTTGGTGGAAGCCTTTCCTGGTTGAGCTCTGATTGTAGTGGCCACCGCCACCGGGCGAGCTTCAGCTCCGCCGACCAGCGGCCAGACGCACGGGTTGGGTGTTCAGTCCAGCTCGGCCGAGACGATCTCCGCCAGCCGCTCCAGCGCATCCTCCAGCCGGTCGTTGACGACCACATGGGCGAACTCAGGCTGGGCGGTCAGCTCCTGCTCGGCGACCCGCAGCCGGCGCTCGACCTCCTCGGGATCGTCGGTTCCGCGTCCGATCAAGCGTGTGCGCAGAGCGTCCAGGGATGGGGGCGCAATGAAGACCTGGACGGCATTGGGCACCGACTCGCGCACCTGGCGCGCGCCCTGGACCTCGATCTCGAGCACGACCGGCACGCCCGCGCGCACACGATCCTCGAGCTCCGAGCGCAGTGTCCCGTAGCTGCGCCCGGCGTAGTCGGCGTGCTCCACGAACTCGCCGGCGCCCACCCGGCGATCGAACTCGTCACGGGTGAGGAAGTGGTACTCGACGCCGTCGCGCTCGCCCGGGCGCGGAGCGCGCGTGGTCGCGGATACCGACAGCTCGAGCTGAGCCCGCCCGCCCAGCCGCTCCATCAGGCCCCTGATCAGAGTCCCCTTGCCCACGCCCGAAGGTCCCGTGATAACGAACACGCGCGCCACGGCGGGGACACTAATCGCGAGGTCGGCGGAGACCGCCGCGGAGGTTACGGAGAGTCCGCAGGACTAGCGACGCAGCAAGGAAACGAGCTCGCTGCGCTGGCGCTCGGACAGGCCGCCGATCGTCTTGCTCGGCGAGATCCGGCAGTGAGCGAGGATCTTGTTGACCTTCACGCGGCCGTACTTGGGGACGGCCAGCAGCATGTCGAACACCTTGGCGGTCTCCAGGTACTCGGGCGGGTTCAGCAGCAGCGCGTGGATCGACAGACGGCCGGACTTCAGATCGCGCTTGAGCTGGGCGCGCTTGGTGCGAATCAGGTTGGCTCGGGCGAGCGCGTCCATGCGCTGATTGAGTGACCGCTCGGGGGCCATCACGTGCTTCTGGCCCGTAGGTTCGGTCGCCGTCGCCATGGGCGGCGAGTCTACACACCGAGGGACGACGATCAAGGGAAACACCGCGAATTCATCTGTACCTCAACTCGAGGTCGAGCTATGTCGAGGGTCCTGGACGGTGACAGGGCGTGTTTGCAGGGGTTTTTATCTCCGTCTCAATTGGCCTCACCGCGTGCTCGATTGGCTGCTCGGCCAGTGTGCGAGCGGTTCTCAGGCCACCCCGGAGATGAGCTCGCGAGCGATCCGCGCTCCCGCCAACGGATCCCGAAAGCTCTCCGTCCCCACCGCCACGAGCGTCGCTCCGGCGTCGAGCAGATCCCGTGCGTGCGCTCCGTTCTGCACGCCACCCATGCCGATCACGGGGATAGTTACGCGCGCCGCCGCGGCCGCCACCTGCGCGAGCGCGACATTGCGGATCGCTGGCCCGGACAGGCCACCCGTGCCCCCGCCCAGCCAACGGCGCGATGGGTTGACAGTGGTGCGTGGCGCATGGGCCATGGCGCGCAGCGTGTTGATCAGCGAGACCGCGTCCGCCCCTCCCTCCTGGGCCGCACGCGCGCACGCGGACACGTCGGCGGTGTTGGGGGTCAGCTTCACGATCAGCGGCTTGGCTGTACACGGACGCACGGCCTGAACGACCGCTTCCAACTGGGCCGGATCGGCGCCGATGTCCAGGCCGGTGCGTACGTTCGGACAGGAGACGTTCAGCTCGATCGCGGCGATCTCCTCGCGCGCATCGCATACCTGCACGAGCTGTGCGATCTCGGCCGTGGTGGAGCCCATCACGTTCGTGATCAGCGGTACCGCCAGCCAGCGCGTGAGCGCAGGCAGATCCTCGGCGAGATACCCGTCCAGGCCCCGGTTGGGCAGGCCGATCGAGTTGATCAAGCCGGCGGGCGCCTCCCACAGTCGCGGCGCCGGGTTGCCCGTGCGCGGGCGCAGGGTGATTGTCTTGGATACGAACGCCGCGAACGGAAACTCCCGCTCCAGCGCCGATCCGAACACGCGGTGCGCGGCGATCGCGTCGAATGTTCCAGACCCGTTGATCACGGGGTGCGCGAGCTGCAGGCCGCAGAACTCAACACTCATCCGAAGCCCCATTCATCGAGTGTCCCCACTCATCCGACATCTGCTCATCCGACATCTGCTCATCCACCGGTCGCCCATCCCCATATCCGCTCGTGTGCGCGACCTCGCTCCCCATGTTCACGCCGGAGCACCTGCGTACTCGTCAACGCGCTCCAGCTCGGCCGCGTCGATCACGGGGCCGTCGACGCACACACGTATGTACCCGCCCCCGCGCGCGGGAACGACACAGCCATAACAGGCACCGAACCCGCAAGCCATACCGGCCTCCAGCGCAAGCTGGGCGGGCACAGCGCGCGCTGCGCACAGCGCACGGACAGCCTCCAGCATCGGTGCCGGTCCGCACGCATACACGACCGCGTGCGCGTCCCGATCGAGCTCGGCGGCGAGCAGGTCGGTGACGAGCCCGCGGTGACCTACCGAACCATCGTCGGTCGCGACACACGCGTCGCTCAGCAGCGCTGCGCCCACAGCATGCACGGCGTCGCGAAAGCCCAGCAGAACCACACAGCTCAGACCGGCCGCGGTCAGCGAGTCCTGCAGGATCGCCAGCGGGGCGATCCCCACCCCGCCGCCCACAAGCAGCGCGCGGCGATGTTCGTACGGGGCCACGAATCCTCGCCCGAGCGGGCCGAGTACCCACAGCCCGTCTCCTGTTTGCAACTCACACAGCCGGTGCGTGCCCGGCCCGACGTCCTCGAGCAGGTAGTACGCCTCGCCGTCAAGGACGCGTGCGACCGAGAACGCGCGGGCCAGGTACGGACGCTCGTCGCTGCCCCCACCCCACCGCTCGGCAGCCGCGAGCATCGCGAACTGTCCCGGGTCCGGATAAGGTGCCCGCCCACCCGAGCCGCCGGGGTCTGAGACCCGCAGCACGCGGTAGGGGCCGAGCTCGTCCATGCCGGCAACCCGCAGCAGTCGCCTACCGAAGGGGGCCAGGCTCACAGACTCACGCCGTCCTCACGCCGTGCAGCTCCTGCAGGCACAGGACTTGATCCCCGCCCACCCCGCCGTTACGACGGGCGCCCGCGATGGCACGCGCCGCGGAGAGACCGGCTGCGAGCGTGGTCAGACAGGGGATGCCGTGGCTGACCGCGGCGCGGCGGATCTCATAGCCGTCGCTGCGTGCGCCTACGCCGGTGGGTGTGTTGACGACGAGGTCGACATCGCCGCGCTCGATCCAGTCGAGCACGTGCGGAGAGCCCTCCGCGATCTTGTTGATCGCCTGTGCGGGCACGCCCATACGCGCGATCGCCTCGGCGGTGCCGCGCGTGGCAACGATGCGAAAACCGCATTCGTGCAGGCTCTGAGCAACTCCGATCGCACCCGCCTTATCCGAGTCGGTCACGGTGATGAACACGGTCCCCTGCGCTGGCAGCGGCACGCCGGCTGCTGCCTGGGCCTTGGCGAACGCGGTTGGAAAATCCCGCGCGATTCCCATCACCTCCCCGGTGGAACGCATCTCCGGTCCGAGCAGCGCGTCGGCGCCCTCGAAGCGATCGAACGGCAACACGGCCTCCTTGACGGAGATGTGCTCGCCAAAGCCAACCCCCTGCCTGCCCTCGGGCAGGCCCAGATCGGCGATCCGCTCACCGAGCATGATCCGGCACGCGAGCTTGGCCAGCGGCACACCGATGGCCTTGGAGACGAACGGCACCGTGCGCGAGGCGCGCGGGTTGGCCTCGATCACATACAGCTCGCCGGCGTACACGGCGTACTGCACGTTCAGCAGCCCGACGACGCCGATCGCAAGCGCCAGCTCGCGCGTGGCCGAGCGGATCTGCTCGAGCATCTCCTCCCCGAGCGAGTGCGGCGGCAGCACGCAGGCGCTGTCCCCGGAATGAACACCGGCCTCCTCGACGTGCTGCATGATCCCGCCGATCCACACGTCCGTGCCATCGCACAGCGCATCGACGTTGACCTCGGTGGCGTTCTCGAGAAAGCGGTCGAGAAAGATCTCGCCGCCGTCACCCGGCGGGGGCTCGCGACTGAGGTAGTCGGCGAGGCCGGCGCGCGAGTAGACGATCTCCATCGCCCTGCCCCCCAGCACATAGGAGGGACGCACGAGCAGTGGATAGCCGACACGGTCCGCCTGGGTAAGGGCCTCATCGACCGAGCGCGCGGTCGCATACGGCGGCGCGGCATAGCCGAGCTCGGCCAGGAGCGCCCCGAACCGCGAGCGATCCTCGGCCAGGTCGATCGCCTCGACGCTCGTACCGAGCAGCGGCACACCCGCCTCGACCAGTCCGGCGGCGAGCTTCAGCGGGGTCTGCCCGCCGAACTGCACGACCACACCCTCCGGCTGCTCCACCTCAATCACACCGAGCACGTCCTCCAGCGTGAGCGGCTCGAAGTAGAGACGATCGGACGTGTCGTAGTCGGTGGATACGGTCTCGGGGTTGCAGTTGATCATGACCGCGTCCCGGCCCGACTCGCGGACGGTCATCGCGGCGTGCACGCAGCAGTAGTCGAACTCGATGCCCTGACCGATCCGGTTGGGTCCGGCGCCGAGGATCACGACCGATGGGCGCTCGCCGCGCACGACCTCGTGCACCGCCCGACCGTCGCCGTCACCGCCGTCACCACCACTGCCACCGCCGGACGGCGGGCGCTCCCAGCCCGAGTAGTAGTAGGGCGTGCGCGCCGGAAACTCGGCGGCGCAGGTGTTGACCGAGCGAAACACGCGCTCCCCGGCAAACGGCGATTCGGGCTCGGTGGCCAGCGCCAGTAGCTCGCGTAAGAACCACAGATCGATCGAGGTGCATGCGTGGATCGCCTCCACGTCGGTGCCGCGACGCAACAGCTCGAGGATCGCCTCGTAGCGGTCGGGACCGGGAATCTGCAGCCCGTTCAGCAGGTCTTCATCGGAGACCGAGTCCAGACACGGCGGCTTGTCCAGCTCGCGCGAACGCAGCGCCTTGGCGAACGCCTGCTGAAACGTGCGCCCGATCGCCATCGACTCGCCCACAGACTTCATGTGCGTGGTCAGCGTCGAGCTGGTGCCGGGGAACTTCTCGAACGCAAACCGCGGCCACTTCACGACGACATAGTCGATCGTCGGCTCAAAACACGCGGGCGTGACGCCCGTGATGTCGTTGTCGATCTCCTCCAGTCGATATCCAACCGCCAGGCGGGCCGCGATCTTCGCGATCGGAAACCCGGTCGCCTTCGACGCCAGCGCCGAGCTGCGTGACACACGCGGGTTCATCTCGATCACGAGGATCTGCTCGGTCTGCGGGTTGACCGCGAACTGCACGTTCGAGCCGCCCGTCTCCACGCCGACGGCCCGGATCACCGCGATCGCCTGGTCGCGCAAGCGCTGATACAGCCGGTCGGTGAGCGTCTGCTGGGGCGCGACCGTGACCGAATCGCCCGTGTGTACGCCCATCGGATCGACGTTCTCGATCGAGCAGACGATCACGACGTTGTCCGCACAGTCGCGCATCACCTCCAGCTCGAACTCGCCCCAACCGAGGACGGACTGATCCAAAAGGACTTGGCCGATAGGGGATGCCTCGATGCCCCGAGCGACGAGCACCCGGAGCTCGTCCTCGCTGCGTGCGATCCCCCCGCCACGACCCCCGAGCGTGTAGGCGGGACGGACGATGCACGGCAGCCCCAATCGTGGCAAAGCTTCCATCGCCTGCTCCACCGTCGTGGCGATCGAGCTGGCCGGCATCTGAAGCCCAGCACGGGCCATGGCCGCGCCGAACAGTGAGCGGTCCTCCGCGCACGCAATCGCCTCGTAGTTGGCGCCGATCAGCTCGACCTCGTAGCGCTCGAGCGTGCCGTCGTCGTGCAGCGCGTGAGCGAGGTTCAGCGCGGTCTGGCCGCCGAGCGTCGGCAGCAGCGCGTCGGGACGCTCCCGGGCGATCACCTGCGCCACCGGACCGGGGAGCAACGGCTCGACATAGGTCGCGTCCGCGAGCTCGGGATCGGTCATGATCGTCGCCGGGTTGGAGTTGACGAGCACGACCTGGAAGCCCTCCTCGCGCAGGACCTTGCAGGCCTGCACCCCGGAGTAGTCGAACTCGGCGGCCTGCCCGATCACGATCGGGCCGGAACCGAGGATCAGGATCTTGTGGATGTCATCGCGCCGGGGCATTACGCGGCCTGCGCGATCCGCTCAAGGAACCGGTCGAACAGATACAGGCTGTCGTGCGGACCCGGGCCCGCCTCGGGGTGGTACTGCACCGCCCCACCCGGAGCGTCGAGCAGCTCGAAGCCCTCGACGGTACGGTCATACAGGTTCACATGCGATAGCTGGGCCGCGCCGAAGTCCGTGTGCCAGCGCACCGGCCGCGAGCTCTCGATCGTGCGCGCGCCGCTTGGCCCGAGCACCGCGAAGCCATGGTTCTGGGAGGTGATCTCGATGCGTCCGGTCTGCAGGTCCTTGACGGGGTGGTTGGCGCCGTGGTGGCCGAACGGCAGCTTGAACGTCTGCAGGCCCAGGGCGCGACACAGCAGCTGATGACCGAGGCAGATACCCCACACAGGGGTACGCCCGACGATGTTGCGGACGGTAGCAACTACATAGTCGAGGGCCGCCGGATCGCCCGGACCGTTGGTCAGAAACACCGCGTCGGGATCCTCGGCGAGCAGCTCCGTGGCCGTGGTCGTGCACGGATACAGCGTCACGCGCGCACCACGAGCCACCAGCTCGCGGACCATCGATGCCTTGATGCCCGTGTCGAGCACCGCGATGCGCGGCCCCGTGTTGCGCTCCCCATGGCGACTGATCGCAGCCGGGGTCACCAGCGCGGCGAGGTCCTGACCTGCCATCGGCGGCTCGGCCTCGATCAGACCGCGCGCCTGCGGTTCGGGCATGGCCGCCGGGAACACCCCGCCGCGCATGGCGCCACGGTCGCGGATGTGGATGACCAGCGCGCGTGTGTCGACGCCGCTGATCGCCGGCACGCCGCAGTCGGTCAGCCACTGCAGCCAGCCGCCCTCCGCGCCCGGTGAGTCCTCGCGATCGCAGGCTTCGCGCATGATCGCCGCGCGCGCCCATGGCCGCTCGGACTCCATCGCCTCGGCGCTGACGCCGTAGTTGCCGATGTGGGGGTAGGTGAATGCGATCAGCTGACCCGCGAACGAGGGGTCGGTCATCGACTCCTGGTAGCCGGACATGCCGGTCGTGAAGACCACCTCGCCAAGTGCGTGCGTGTCCGCGCCACAGGCAATCCCGTCATAGCGCATACCGTCCTCCAGCAGCACGTAGGCCGTCCCGGCGCTCATCAAAGAATCAGCTTCTGGACGGCCTTGAACTCCGGCGTGCCGGCGCGCTCCAGCAACTCGAACAGTGCCGCCTCGACGGTGGTCACCACAGCGCCCGCGCGATCCAGCCGCTGCAGACCGCGCTCGTAGTCGATCTGATGGCGCGAGCCGACCGCATCAGCCGGCACGTGCACCTCGATGCCGCGGTCGAGCAGATCATGCACGGTCTGGCTGACGCAGACGTGTGTCTCGATCCCGCACACGATCGCCTGGGAGCGCTCATCGAGCGTGAACCCGTCCGCACGGGCAGCCGAGAACACGGTCTTCTCGATGACCGTCGCATCCCCATCCTCCCCCTCGTCCAGTCCGACCTCCGGCGCGGTGTGACCAAGCCCGCGCGGATACTGCTCGCTGACGATGCTCGGGATGTCGAGGATGCGTGCGGCTTGCACGAGCCTGTGCGAGGACTCGGCGACGGCAGCGAACGAGGCGTACGGGCGAAACCCCTCCTGGATGTCCACGACAACCAGTGCCGTTCGATTACGGTCGAGCAGGCTCACGCAGCCACCACCGAGAACACCCGCTCTCGGTATACGACCGCGCCGGCAGCTAGCGTCAACAGCACCCGCCCATGCAGGCGTTGACCGGCGAAGCAGCAATTCTCCGAGCGACTCTCCCAGCCGCGCTCGCCCGCCAGGTACTCGGCGTCGAGATCGACGAGCGTCAGGTTGGCCGGCTCGCCCGGGACAATCGTCGGGGTCGCGAGCTCGAACAGGGCGGCGCCCGCGGTCATCCGCTGCACGAGCACCGCAAGCGACAGCTCGCCCGTGAGCACCAGGCCGGTGTAGAGCGCGGCGAACGCGGTCTCCAGGCCGGTCGTGCCCATCGGGGCCTGCTCGAACGGAACTTCCTTCTCCTCGCGCGCGTGCGGAGCATGATCGGTGGCGACGCAGTCGATCGTGCCGTCGCGCAGCCCGGCGATCAACGCCCGGCGATCGTCCTCGCCCGCGAGCGGTGGGTTCATCTTCATGCGCGTGTCCAGACCCCGAACGAATTCGTCGGTGAGCAGCAGATGGTGGGGCGTGACCTCGGCGCTGACCCGGCCCCCAGCGGATCGGGCGTGCGCGACGGCCTGCACCGAAGCGGCGCAGCTGAGATGCTGAAAGTGGACACGCGCGGACTCATACATCGCCAGCTCGGCGTCGCGCGCGACCATCGTGGACTCGCTCACGCTCGGTATCCCGCCGATGCCCAGCGCCGCGCTGACGGCTCCCTCGCGCATCGAACCGCCGTGGGACAGCGTCGGGTCCTCCTCGTGCAGGCTGATCACCCCACCGCACAACCGTTGGTACTGCAGGGCCTTGCGCAACGTGCCGGCGCTGGAGACGGGACGGCCGTCGTCGGTGAACCCCAGCGCGCCCTGCTCGCGCAGCTCGGCCATCTCGGTCAGCTCCCGGCCCTCCAGCCCGCGCGTGATCGCGGCGAGGAATCCCACCGGGACGCGCGCGTCGCGCGCGGCGCCGTCGCGCAGGGATCGCAGCAACGGAGCGGAGTCGATCACCGGGTCGGTGTTGGGCATCGCGATCACCACGCCGAATCCCCCGGCCGCGGCTGCCCGGGTTCCCGTCTCGAGGTCCTCCTTGTGCTCCTGTCCGGGCGTGCGCAGGTGGACATGTGGGTCCACAAACGCCGGCAGCAGATGCCTGCCCCGGCCCTCGACCGTCTCGATCCCCTCCGGGCCCTCCAGCCTGCCCGGCTCACCGAGGGCGGCTATGTGTCCATCGCGCACGAGCACGTCATGGCGCGCGTCGATGTCCGTGCGCGGGTCCAGCGCGTGTACGTCTCGCAGCAGTAGCTCGGCCGGTGAGCTCGGCCCGTGGATGAGTGGGTTCGCCGGCATTACGCCAGTTGGGGCTCGGGGACGGGCCGCGGAACATGAGCGCCAGAGAGCAGCTCATACAGCACGGCCATGCGCACGACCACGCCGGCCTGGACCTGCTCTGAGATGAGCGCCTGCGGAGAGTCGACGACCTCCCCGGAGAGCTCGACGCCGCGGTTGACCGGGCCGGGGTGCATCAGCACCTGACGCGGGCCGAGACGGCGCCCGTTGATCTGATACCAGGAGGCGTACTCGCGCAGCGATGGCACCCATGTCTCGCTCATCCGCTCGTGCTGCATGCGCAGTGCATACACCACATCGGCCGAGCCGAGCTCGTCGAGGGTGTAACGGACATCGCAGCCGAGCGCGTCGATCCCGCGTGGGATCAGCGTCGGCGGCCCGGCGACCGTGACGTTGGCGCCCATACGCTGGAACGCGATGATGTTCGAGCGCGCCACGCGCGAGTGGGCCACATCGCCCACGATCCAGATCGACGCCCCGTCGATCCCGCCGAGACGCTCGCGCAGCGTGTACACGTCCAGCAGCGCCTGGGTCGGATGCTCGTGCTTGCCATCGCCGGCGTTGACGATCGCCGCGCTGCACCAGCGAGAAACGAGCTCGGCGGCCCCCGCCCACGGTGTGCGCAGAACGATCGCGTCGGGCTTGTGCGCGCTCAGGGTCAGCACGGTGTCCTTCAGCGACTCGCCCTTCTCGACGCTCGAGCCGCTCACAGCGAAGTTGACCACGTCCGCCGACAGCCGCTTGGCGGCCAGCTCGAACGAGCTGCGCGTGCGCGTGGAGGCCTCGTAGAACAGGTTCAGCACCATCCGCCCGCGCAGTGCCGGGACCTTCTTGATCTCGCGGTCGGACACCTCCGCGAACCGCGCCGCCTGCGTGACGATCCGCTCGATCGCCTCGCGGTCGAGATCCTCGATCGAGAGCAGATGATTCATGCCGTCGCCTCCACTGCCACGGCCGGGGCTATCGAGACCTCGTCGATGCCGTCCAACTCGGACACGCGCACGCGTACGTGCTCGGCGCGCGAGGTCGGCAGGTTCTTGCCGACATAGTCCGGCCTGATCGGCAGCTCGCGGTGGCCACGATCGGCAAGCACGGCCAGCTGCACGCGCGCGGGACGGCCGTAGTCGAACAGAGCCTCGATCGCGGCGCGGACGGTCCGGCCGGTGTACAGGACGTCATCGACGATCACGACCGTGCGGCCGTCGACGTCGAACTCGATGTGCGAGGCGTGTACGACGGGTGCGTCGGGCCGGCGCGAGACGTCATCGCGATAGAACCCGATATCGAGATCTCCCAGCGGAACCTCCGCGTGGAGCAGATCCTCGAGTTGATCCCGCAACCGGCGCGCCAGATACGCGCCACGCCGATGAATCCCGACGAGCGCCGGGACGGGCGACACCGACCCGAGTGAGTCCGACAAGTCGGATCCGTCGTGTGCGCCGGGGTTGCGCTCGACGATCTCGTGAGCGATACGCGTGAGCGCCCGCCGCATATCGTCCTCGCCGAGGACGGTCTTCTCACCACTGTCCACTCTGGTATTCCCTTCCTGGCCTCTCGGGACCGGATTAAAGGATCGCGTCAGACTGTATCAGTGCGCCACGACGGGTTCTGGGAGGGCCGCCTCGCGCTCGCGGCGTTCAGACCAGCGCACCAGTCGCGGTGAGCCGCGCTCGGGAAACGGGATCTCGATCGTGTCGTAGTCGCGCGGCGCCTCTGTCTGCGGAAATACGGTGCGCGCCTGTTCGCGCAGCTCGCCGCCGGGATAGCGGCTGGAGATGTGGGTCAGCGCGAGCATTCCAACCTGCGCCTCACGCGCGACCTCGGCCGCCTGGCGGGCGGTGCTGTGGGATGTCTGGCGCGCGCGCTCGGACTCCTCCTCGGCAAACGTCAACTCGTGCACGAGCAGATCGGACTCGTGCGCGGCGACGATCAGCGCCTCGCATGGC
Organism: uncultured Solirubrobacterales bacterium; assembly: GCA_963810645.1. Lineage (GTDB taxonomy): Bacteria > Actinomycetota > Thermoleophilia > Solirubrobacterales > Solirubrobacteraceae > Palsa-744. The sequence goes on from CAWEOK010000011.1 coordinate 104,555, forward strand.
GATGTGTCGCCAGAGATCACGACCTTGCGCCCCGCACGCTCCGGCCCGAGCACCTGTTCGGGGGTCACACCGTCAACCGTCTCCCCGCGCTGCAGCCGGCCGAAATCGGGACCGGGCTTGACCCCGAGTCGCCGCGCGAGCTCAGGATCCAGGTGTCCGGGGCGAGCGTCCTCGACGAACGCGTACCCGTAGCAGGAGTCGCCCTTGTGACGGACCGGTATGGCGCCGATCACATACCCGTCGCCCGCCACGGTCTCTGTCGGTGCCAGCTCGACGACGCTCAGCTCATACGACAACCGCCCGTACACGAACCGCGTCTGCTCCATCAGCGCGCTCAGCCCGCGCGGCCCGTACACGCTCAACGGCTGCGTGCGTTCGCGCAGGGCAAACGACTTCAGCATCCCCGGCAATCCCAGCCAGTGGTCGGCATGAAAGTGCGTGATGAACACACTGTCGAGGTCCGCAAGCCCGACCGACTTGATCAGCTGCCGCTGGGTCCCCTCGCCGCAGTCGATCAGGATGTGCTCTCCACCACGGCGGATCAGCACGGCGGGCAGCCCGCGACGGGCGCTGGGCACCGAACCGCCGGTGCCGGCGAAGAAGATTGACAGGTCCATGCGGGCAACGGTAGCGTTGACATCCTCGGCGCGCCGGTAAGCTGATCTGCTGAACGCCGTCGAACCGCGTCATCCCGCGCCCGTAGCTCAGTGGATAGAGCGCCCGCCTCCGGAGCGGGAGGTCGCAAGTTCGAATCTTGCCGGGCGCGTCACGCATGTCTGAGACACGCACGCTCACCGCCAGGCAGTACGAGCAGGAGCTGCTGCGATTGCAGACCGAGCTCGTGTACATGCAGGAGTGGATCGTCACCACCGGACACCGGCTCGTGGTGCTGTTCGAGGGTCGCGACACCGCCGGCAAGGACGGCGTGATCAAGCGGATCATCACGTTCCTGAACCCGCGCACCTGTCGCGTCGTCGCGCTGCCCACACCCACCGAGCGCGAGCGCACGCAGTGGTACTTCCAGCGCTACGCCGCCCACCTGCCGGCAGCCGGTGAGATCGCCCTGTTCAACCGCAGCTGGTACAACCGCGCCGGCGTCGAGCGCGTGATGGGCTACTGCACCGAGGACGAGTACGAAGAGTTCCTGCGCTTCTGCCCGCTGTTCGAGCAAGCGCTGCGCAACGACGGGATCATGCTCGTCAAGTACTGGCTGTCGGTCAGCGACTCCGAGCAGGAGCGGCGCTTTGAGAAACGGCTGTCGGACCCCCGCAAGCGCTGGAAGTTCAGCCCCACCGATCTGCAGGCCCGGGCGCGCTGGGTCGACTACGCCGAGGCCAAGGACCGGATGTTCAACTACACCGACACCGAGTCCAGTCCCTGGTATGTCGTGGAGGGCGACGACAAGCGCAGCACGCGTCTGAACCTGATCAGCCATCTGCTCTCGCTCGTCCCCTACGAGCACCCGGACAAGGCCAAGAAGCCGAAGCTGCCCCCGCGCCAGCAGCGCAAGTATCTGCGCCCGCCCAAGCAGACGGAGCACCTCGTGCCCGAGCGCTACTCGGTCAGCTCCGACTGAGGGCAACGGGTGCGGACGTGCCGAGCACCGCGCCATTCGCACCCAGCGCCTGCGCGGCAACGTAAGCGCCGGAGCCCGTGCTTGAGATCGCCGTCTCGAATCCGGTGCACGGGGCAGAGGCAACGGAGGCGAGCGCATGCGGGCTCACACCGGCGAGCAGCCGCCAGCTCGTCACGGCGGTTGCTCCATTCCAGCTGGCGTAGGCAGTGATGCCCCCGTGAGCGCCGGTGCGGACAGTTAGGGCCGGCGGCCCAGTCGGTGTGCCCGACCAGGGGAACTTGAGCGCCGTGTATGACTGATACGTCGCGGGCAGATGCGCGTCGAACAGAACCTGTCCCGTGGACGAGAATTCTGAGAAGAACGGTTCCTGGCCCCAGCCGGCGAACCAGTCCCCGCCGGCGAGCGGCTCGAAGTCCCCCTGGCTGGCCGCCAGCAGTGGGGTCGGATGGACGAAGCTCGACACGAGCGTGGCGGTCATCGCCTGCTTGTTGAGCGCGAGCACGATCACGCGCGACTGCGAGTGCACGGGCGGCGTTCCGCCGTTGTCGAAGAACGAGATCGTCCCGTCAGGCTCTTCGCGGGCGTCGTGCTGCCAGGCGGGGCTCGCGCCCGGCCCCATCTTGAAGCTCGACTGCTTGCCGCCCAGCCGCCACGCGATCTGGCCGGTGTGAGCATCGACGTCGTAGGCGGTCCAGGTGTTGCGCGAGTCGACGAGCATGTCTTCGCCGTGTTCGGAGACCGCGTTGATGTGGAAGTAGTCCCACGGCGACGTGGGTGTTCCCCCCTGGCCTATCGGTATGTAGGAGTCGGCGAGCGCGACGTGATCGAGCGCGTGCCACTCGTAGCGAACCAGCCCCGTGTGCAGGTCGATCTCCTGAAACAACGTGTCGGCGACCGCCCCGTCGGCCGGACCGCCGTAGGCGCTGAGGTCGCAGCGGATCGCGTCGTACACCGTGAAAATCGCCGTCCCCTGCGGTGTGATCGCAAACGCATGCAGGTCGGGCTGATAGCCGTTGCCGGCGCGCACGATCGCGATGTCCTGGTAGGCGCTGTTGGCGATCACCACCCCAGCGTCGCGCCGGCCGCCCGAGACAAGCGGGTCCTGCCACCACGTGAGCACCGGCTGACCGTCGTATTCCTGGACGCGCAGGTCCGCGGCCCGCTCACCGGTGGGTATCGGCTTGAACCAGATCAACCCGCCGGCGCCGTCGAGGATCATCGGCCCGTACTGACCCGGCCCGGCGTATGGCGCCAGGAAGATGTCCCCAGGCGTCTGCGAGCCCGAGCTCTTGGTCACCGTGACCGTTGGTGGCTGCAGGTCCGAGCGCGAGACGAAGTGTTGGAGTTCGCTCGGCTTCGGTGGCGGAGGCGGAGGCGGCGGTGTCTCCAGCGAACGACTCACAGCATCGACCTCGGCGACGGTAAACCTCCAGGCCAGCGGCGTCGTTGTGGCGCCCCGGCGCAGCACGGCATGCACGGTCACGACCTCCCCCTGGACAAACGGCTTGGCCGGGAGGAAGCTCGCCCCATCGCCCTGGGAGTAGGCGGTCAGTCGCCCGGCATGGACACCGCTGCGCGATCCGCTGACGAGGACGCCCGAGATGTCGGCCGCGGGCACACCCAGGACACTGACCTGGGTGAGGTATGAGGCGTCCATCGAGTCTGGCTCCGGCGATACGGTGACGGCGCCGCCCGCGAGCGATGCGGACACGCCCAGTGTCGGGGGTACGCAACTGGGCGCGGTCATACCGGCGCTTGCCAGCCCAGGATTCGCCAGCCCGAGGGCAACCGCAACCGCGACGCCCATCAGCGCCGCCATGCCGATCAGACACGCGCGCACCGGCAGAATGCGGTCACGATCAGATAACACTCGGCTCAACCCGCGAGGAGCCTAACCGCAACGCCCCGGGCACGCGCCGGTCGGCACGCTACCCTGGATATATGCTCACGCAGGCAGATCGCGCGGCTGAGCGACGCCGCGTAAAACTGGAGGAGATCCAGCAGCAGATCGCGGACGGCTCACTGAAGATCCGGAAAATGACTGCGGCCGAGCGCAAGCGCTACCCGCCACAACCGCGACCGGCGAAGGGCCGCCGGCACTGAGGCGCCCCCACAGCTCCAGGTAGCACAGCGACAGACGAGGGTGGCTGGATGCGACCGATGTCTGCTCGGGACGACGCCGGGTCGGGTTATGCCGCGCGCGTGGTGTTCGGAGGATCGGAACGGCGGGAGGCCATACGCTTGGAGCTCCACCAGCACCAGCCGCCGACCGCTACGACCGGCACGACGTACAACATCGAGATGTACCAGTGCATCAGACAGGCGAGCATCGCCGCGGAACCTATCACGTCCTCACCACACCTCCCCCGTCGTCTCCGCCGACTCGCCGGGACCCTCAGATCCACCCGTCTTGCCGGCCGAACCAGCGCTCGCGGCGGCTCGTGACCGGCGCCGGCGCACGAACAGCACGAACAACAGGCCGCCCAGAACGATCGCCACCCCAAGCACGATCACGGCCGTGGGCGCATGCGAGTCCTCCGGCGTCCAGAACAGCTGCCCGTCGATGTCTCCGGGCTGCGTGCCGACCTGGATCGGCACCTGCCAGTCGAAGATCAGCGTGCGCTTGCTCGTGTTCTTGACCCTCGCCGGCGGGATCGGCGACATCCAGTGGATGCGATGGTCGTGCCATTCGAATCGACCGGTGCGATCGGCCACAACCCAATGGGGTGTCGCATGAGCGCTCGCCGAGGCGGGCACGGTCACATCGGCGTAGAAGCTCTGGTTCAGGTAGTACGCGGGCGAGCTGGTATTGACTTCGACCGCACCGTCAGACCGCACGCGCGCATAGGGTTCGCCTTCGTAGCCATACACCGTGACCGTCTTGCCCGTGTGGTTGGTCAGGACCAGTCGATCGGCGAACTCGAGCACTTCCAGACTGAGGCCGGGCACGTGCGGCATGACGCTCGTGATGTTCGAGCGGTACTCGTAGTTGCTCCCCTGATCGTTGATCGGGTTGCCGCTCTCGTGGGTGATCTGGCTGATGCTGGGCTGGCTCAGGTCTTCGGCGTGAGCCGCCGTCACCGGGACGAGCACGGTTCCCGCTGTCAGAATGGCGATGACCACTGTACGCATTGTCAGCAAACCCTACGCCCCGGACACCTGCTCAAGTCCCCACCGCCGACAGCAGCCACAGCCCGAAGCTCGTGAACGCGACCATCACCGCGAGCATCCAGTACTGCGAGCGCACGGCCTCTTCGACGTCGTCGTACATGACCAGCGCGCGGTCGTGCGCCAGCGCCAGCCCACCCACGTGGCCCGTGAGCAATGCGGCGACCTGCACGTACCAGATGGCGGCGAACGAGACGATCCTGTAGTCGATCTGAAACCCGCTCGTCCCGAGCAGATTCGCGCCGTTGCCAAGCGGGTCCGAGGCGAGATAGACGACCGCCTGGCCCTGCCAGATCAGCAGCGAGAAGTAGTGCGCCAGCACGTATGCAAACCCGATCGGCACGAGCGTGTGCGCAAACGCATGCGTCAGTTCCCGGGTGTCGTAGCGCGTGCTGACGCTGTGCACCCCGGCGATCCCAAGCCGGTAGACGCCCGCGACCAGCCCCAGGCAGAACAGCATCCCGACCGAGTAGGCGAGCTCCAGCGCGGGCGTCTGATTGAAGCCGAGATCGGCGAACACGCTCTGCAGGCTCGGCTCGATGTTGCGCCAGACGCCGCCGTTGCTGAACCCGTCGAACGTGGTCGTGCCGATGATCGCGCAGATCAACGCGACCGTGCCCGGACGGATCTCCAGGTCGGTGATCCCGCTCAACAGGCGGCGCAGGCAGATGACGCCGTCCTCGTCGCGGACGACCGCCGACAGTCGCGACAGCAGGTTGAAGTACGCCCCGAACCCCTCGGCCCGTCCCCCCCACTCCTCGATCCCGAACAGCATCATGCCTGTGAGCGCGACCGTGAAGTACGCCAGCGACAGCACCGCCAGCGTCGCCGGATGGTCGCGGTCGGCGGGCACGTAGATCAGCTCCAGCCAGGCGAAGGAGACGATCGTCGCCACCGACGGCCACATACCCAGCCACTCGGGGTAGCGCAGTGGCGCGATGTATCGCCCGCGATCGCGGGCGGCATGAGGGCGCGAGGAGGAAGTCGGTGCGCGCGTGTGTCCGATGAGCGCGCTGAGCACCCGCGCGCACGTCCGCCACGGGCTGAACGCGCGGAACACGTCGCCGAACAGCACGCTCGCCAGCGGGGTGCCGACCCAGAAGACGACATATATGAACGTCACCGCGAAGTTCGCCTGCGTGACCTGCGCTCCGGCGAAGCCGCTGTATACAACCAATACGAACAGCCCCACTCCGACCAGGCAGGCCAGCCATTCCAGGGCCGGCGGCAGCCGCACGAGCGCCCGCCGGTGCTGCTCCTGCAACTGTGGCGTCCTCCACAGGGTTGACAGCGCGACGAACGACACGACCAGCACGATCGCCGCCGCCCAGCTGAACAGCCATACGGGGATCGGCAGGTCAGCCCGCCCCACGATCCCGTGCGCCTGCGCGCTCGCCGGGATCGCCAGCGCCGCGACGATCAGGCCGCCGAGCAGGAACTGCAGCTTGCGGCGACGGCTGAGGCTCATGCCCGCCGCAGTCTATGGGCCGGCAGCGGGTCGGGGCGCAGATCGGAGTCGTCCTCGCGTTGAGCCTCAGGCCAGCCTGGCCCAAAGGCCCGCCGGCGCGCCCGAGCGGCAGCGACGGTATCCTGATCGGCATGTGCGCTGGGTGTGTGATGTGCGCGGCCTCGGCCGCGACCGGCTTTCGAACATGGATGCAAACACATCACTTCGGCTGGCTGACCCCGCGCCGTATGCGTGCGCTCACGATCGCGGTGATGTCAGGCGCGGCGATCTTCTCGACGATCGGCTTCAGCGGTGCGACGCCGCCGACGTCTCACAGCGCACCGTCCGCCGTCCATAGCCGGTCCCTCTCACGCTGAGGGGGAGGTCGCGGGACCTGAACCCCTCCCGCAACATTCCGACGTGCGCTAGTGGCAGCCGCCGGCCACAGCCGGCAGGATCGTCAACTCCGCACCGTCCGCGACCGGGGTCTGCAGGCCGTCCAGAAAGCGGATGTCTTCGCCCGCGACATATACGTTCACGAACCGGCGCAGCGACCCGTCCTCGTCGCTGAGCCGCTCGCGCAGCTCGCCGTGTCGCGCATACAGCCCGTCCAGCACCTCGCTCACGGTCGCGCCGTCAACCTGCGCCTCGGCCTCGCCTCCGGCCGCGGATCGCAGCTGTGTCGGGATCTTCACGGTCACCGCCATCAGACGGCGACCGCCTCGGGCACGCCGGCTTCGAATGCCTCGACGGTGGGCTCAATCGTGTGCGTCTCGAACGTGCCCCGCACGGCGTCGAGCGTCTTCAACCCATCGCCGGTGATCGTGATCACGACGCGCTCGTCGGGATCGATGTCGCCGCGCGCCGCAAGCTTGGCGAGCACGGCGGTCGTCACGCCGCCGGCGGTCTCGGTGAACACGCCCGTCGTCTGCGCCAGCAGGGCGATGCCCTGCTTGATCTCCTCGTCGCTGACGGAGTCGATCGTGCCGCCGCTCTCGCGTGCCAGCTCGAGCGCATACGGCCCGTCTGCTGGGTTGCCGATCGCCAGCGACTTGGCGATCGTGTCCGGCTTGACCGGCCTGCACACGTCCTGGCCGGCGGCGAACGCGCTCGCCACGGGCGAGCAGCCCTCCGCCTGAGCGCCGTTCATCTTCGGCAACTCGCCATCCAGCAGGCCGAGCTCGCACCACTCCGTGAAGCCCCTGCCGATCTTCGTGAACAGCGATCCCGAGGCGACCGGCGCGATGATGCGGTCGGGCAGCTCGAAGCCCAGCTGCTCGGCGATCTCGAACGCCAGCGTCTTCGATCCCTCGGCATAGTACGGGCGCAGGTTCACGTTCACAAACGCCCAGTCACGCTCGGCGCACAGCTCCGTGCAGAGCCGGTTCACGTCGTCGTAGTTACCTTCCACCGCGACCAGTTTCGTCCCGTACACGCCCGTAGCGAGCACCTTCTGCTCCTCCAGGTCGGCCGGGATGAACACGTAGGACTCCAGGCCCAGCGCCGCCCCGTGCGCGGCCACGGAGTTCGCGAGGTTGCCCGTCGATGCGCACGCGATCGTCTGAAACCCCAGTTCCCGCGCCCGCGCGGCGGCGACCGAGACGACGCGGTCCTTGAACGAGTGGGTCGGGTTGGCGGCGTCGTTCTTGACCCACACCTCGCGCAGGCCCAACTGCTGCGCCAGCCGGTCGGCGCGGATCAGCGGCGTGCACCCCGCCGGCAGGCCCACGCGCGAGGCGAGCCGGCCCGAGGGCCCGGGGGGTCCGCCCGGGAGCGGCAGGAAGTCTGCGTAGCGCCAGATGTTCTGCGGTCCCGCCTGGATCCGCCGGCGCAGCTCGTCGATGTCGCCGCGGGCACCGCCGCCGGAGGCGCCGGCCAGCCGGCTGTGGTCGTAGGCGACCTCCAGCGGACCGAAGCAGCGCTCGCACACATACAGCGCTTCCAGCGGGTACTCGGACTTGCACTCCTTGCACTGCAGATGACTCACAGCCATGTTGGGACTCCTTTTGAAGACCTTCGCCAGTTGCAAACGGTGTGGCGAAGAGCTTGAGAGCCCGCCACACATCTTCTGGAATTGGCACCTTCCCGTCGTCAGACGGTGGTTGCCGGGGCTTCATCGGGCCAGTCCCTCCACCCCTCTTGATGTGTCCTGCTATGTAGCGCGGCAGTTTAGCAAGCATGCGGACGGATGCAAGCACGCGTCGTATGGCGCCCTCGTGGCGGGTCTACGGTAACGCCCGGGCGGGCCCGGTGTAGGGCGCTTCAGATGAGCACCTCCACGTCCTCCAGATCCCCCGCGTTCACATCCCCCGGGGTCGGCATCGACGACCAGGAGCAGCTGCCGGCCGATACGCCGGACGAGCACCCGAACGACTTCGAGCCCGAGGTCCCCGCGGTCAAGCGGCGCATGTTGATCATCGTCAACCCGTACGCCACGACCGTCTCCGACCGTCTGCGCCATCTCGTCGTCTATGCCCTCCAAGGCCGGTTCGAGGTCGATGCGGTCGACACCGAGGCGCGCGGGCATGCCACCGAGCTGTGTCGCGAGGCCGCACACGAGGGCTATGACGTGGTCGTCGCCTTCGGCGGTGACGGCACGGTCAACGAAGCCGCCAACGGATTGCTGGGCTCCCCCACTCCGCTGAGTTGCCTGCCCGGCGGCTCGGCGAACGTGTTCGCCAAGATGCTCGGCATCCCGGGTGAGCTGGTGGACGCCACCGAGCACCTGCTCGCGCTGGCCGATGACTGGCATCCCCGGCGCGTGGACCTCGGTGTCGTCAGCGCCGACGGTATAGAGGGCGTGCTCGCCGAGAATCGCTGCTTCACGTTCGCCTCCGGTCTCGGCGTCGATGCCAACGTCGTGCAGCGGGTGGACTCAAACCCGCGCCTGAAGGCCCGTCTCGGCGCCTACTACTTCACGTGGGTCGCCCTGGGCACGTTCGCCCGCCGCTACCTCGTCAGGCCGCCGCGCATGGAGGTGCTCGCCGGCGGCCACACGCTGCCGGGCGTCACCGCGATCGTCCAGAACGGCTCGCCGTTCACCTACTTTCAGAACCGGCCGATCGAGATCGCCGACGGAACCACGCTCGACTCCGGCACGCTGTGCGGGTGCGTGCTGCGCCGTGCCACGCCGCTGTCGATGCCCTCGATCGCCCTGCGCGCGTTTGCACGCGGCGCGCGTGTCAGCCGCCACCGCCAGGTCACGGGCCTCTCGGAGCTCACCGAGTTGGCCGTGCGCGCCACCGGCGAGTGCTCGCTGCCGCTGCAGGTGGACGGCGACTATCTCGGCGAGGCGGTCCGGGCGCGCTACTCGATCCTGCCGGGCGCGCTGACCGTCGTCGCCTGAGTCGCCTGCGTCAGACCCCTACGCGGTGGCGCCGCCCGGCGTGACCCGATAGGCGTCGAACACCGAGTCGATGTTGCGCAGCCGCGTGATCGCCCCCTTCAAGCCGTGGGTGTCGGCGACCTCGACCACGAAGCGATTCTTGACCATCGGGCCCATCGACAGGCAGCGCGCTTCGAGGATGTTCGCGCCCGACTCCGAGAACGCGCGCGAGAGATCCTCGAGCAGGCGATGACGATCCCACGCGTCGATCTGGATCTCGACCACGAACGCGGTGCTGCGCTCCCCTTCCCAGGACACGTTCGTAAATCGCTCGGGATCGCGGCGCAACACCACCGCGTTCGGGCAGTCCTCGCGGTGGATCGTGATTCCCCGGCCCAGCGAGATGTAGCCGACGATCTCATCGCCCGGCACCGGCCGGCAGCACTTGGCCAGGCGCAGCATCACATCCGGTACGCCCTCGACCTTGATCCCGTACTGGCCCGAGGACTTCGTCGGGCGCCGGCGCGGACGGCCGACCCGCAGCAGCTCGGCGCCGGTGTCCTCACCGTCGGCGGCCTCGCCCTGCTTCAGGCGCTGCATCACCTTGTTGACGACCACCTTCGGGGAGACCTTCGCGGCGCCCAGAGCGATGTAGAAGTCATCCGCCTTGCGGTAGCCCATCTCGCGGATCACGTCCGCCAGCAGCGCCGAGCCGGTGATCTTCTGGGCGGGCAGGCCTTGCTTGCGCAGGTGCTCCTGCAATAGATCGCGCCCGGTGTGCTCGGTGTCCTGACGGGACTCGGCCTTGAACCATGCCTTGATCTTGTTACGCGCGCGCGTGGTCTTGACCATCGCCAGCCAGTCCCGGGAGGGCCCGCGCTCACGCTTTGAGGTGAGAATCTCGACGATGTCCCCGGAGTGCAGCTCGCAGTGCAGCGGCACGATCTTGCCGTTCACGCGCGCGCCCACACAGCGGTGACCGATCTCGGTGTGAACCTCGTAGGCGAAGTCCAGCGGCGTCGCGCCCGCGGCCAGCGACTTGACTTCGCCCTTGGGCGTGAACACATACACCTCGTCCTCGAACAGGTCCGTGCGCAGGGTGTCCATGAACTCCTGCGGATCCGAGAGCTCCTTCTGCCAGTCGAGCATCGAGCGCAGCCACTGCAGCTTGGCGTCCTCGGGCGAGCCCGCCCGCTCCTCGCCGCCGCCCGTCCGCTCAGTGCCCGGCAGGTGCTTGTACATCCAGTGGGCCGCAACCCCGAACTCAGCCATCTCGTGCATCTCCTGCGTGCGGATCTGGATCTCCAGCGGCCGGCCCTCGGGCCCGATCACCGTCGTGTGCAACGACTGGTACATGTTGAACTTGGGCATCGCAATGAAGTCCTTGAACCGGCCGGGCAGCGGCTTCCACAGCGAGTGGATTGCGCCGACGGTCCCGTAGCAGTCCTTCACCGAGTCGACGATCACCCGCATCGCGGTGAGGTCATAGATCTCGTTGAACTCGCGGCCCTTCTTGGTCATCTTCGAGTAGATCGAGTAGAAGTGCTTGGCGCGGCCGGCGATCTGCGCCTCGATCCCCAGCTCGGCCAGCTCGCGTGAGAGATACTCGCCCGCTTCTGAGACGTAGCGCTCGCGCTCGTCGCGCTGCTGGGCCACGAGCCCCTTGATCTCCTGATACTTGCGCGGGTGCAGCGTCGCGAACGCCAGATCCTCGAGCTCCCACTTGATCGCGTGAATCCCCAGTCGATGGGCCAGGGGCGCGTAGATCTCGAGCGTCTCGCGCGCCTTCTCCATCTGCTTTTGCTTGGGCATCGCGTCGATCGTGCGCATGTTGTGCAGCCGGTCGGCGAGCTTGATCAGGATGACCCGCACATCTGTGGCCATCGCGACCATCATCTTGCGGTAGTTCTCAGCCTGCGCCTCATCGCGCGACTGGAACGTGATCCCGGTCAGCTTCGTCACCCCGTCGACGATCTGCGCGATCTCCTCGCCGAAGCGCTCGCGCACCTCCTCGATCGAGGCGGAGGTATCCTCGACGGTGTCGTGCAGCAGCGCCGCGCACAGCGTCTCGGTGTCCAGTCGCATACCCGCGCAGATGCGCGCCACGCCCACCGGGTGCACGATGAAGTCCTCACCGGACTTGCGCCGCTGGTCGGCATGGTGCTCGCAGGCGAACACGAACGCGTCCTGCACGCGCCCACGGTCGATCTCCACGGCGGAGTCGGCCGCGTGCTCTGAGACGATCGCGAACAGATCCCCCAGCAGCCGCTGCTCAAGCTCGTTCAGATCCAAGGGCAGCGCGACCGTCTTGGCCTTGGGCTCATCGACCTCGACGGCCACAGGACTGTGCGGGTCTATAGAAGGCGCCATCCCCTAAGAGTAGGGGACCGTCCTGCCGGATTGAAGTGTCTGGGACTCAGGCGAACAGGACGAGCTCCTCGTCCTGCGCATCCAACATCACCACCGGCTCGGACACCAGTGGCCTGGCGTGGCGGAGCACCAGCCGCGGCTCGCTGACGCCGCGCCACTCGTTGATCTCCAGCGCGAACGTCGCCTGCGCCGGCTCCCCCTCGGCCACACCCAGGCGCCCGCCCATGTTGAAAGCGACCGCCCGTGCCCGGCCCGCGGGCGAGCGCACCGTGAAGCGCGCGTGCTTGCCTTCGCCCATCGGGTGCACGTCGGCGAACGTCGCGTCGCCGAGCAGCAGCGACACCGGCGGGTTGGCCTGGCCGAACGGCGCCAATTCGCCCAGTTCCTCGGCCAGCGCCATCCCCAGCTCCGAACCGTCCAGCACCGCATCCACCCGCTCGACCGGCGCCGTGTCCTGCGCGCTCAGCACGCTGCCGGCGTATGCGGCCAACGCGTCGGCGAACTGCGGCACGCGCTCGCGCTCGATCTCAAGGCCTGCCGCGGCGCGATGGCCGCCGTAGCGACCCAGGTGCTCGGAGCACGCCGTCAGCCCCGCCAGCAGGTCGAACGCCTCGCAGCCGCTGCGCCCCGAGCCTCGCCCGCCCTCGCCAGCCAGCGCGATCAGCACGACCGGCTTGCGGTGGCTCTCGGCCAGACGCGAGGCGACGATGCCGATCACGCCCGCGTTCCAGTTCTCGCCCGCGAGCACAAGCGCGTGCCGCTCCTGCACATCCGCGAGCGCCGTGATCTGCGCTTCGGCCTCGAAGGAGATCGTCCGCTCCGTGCTGCGGCGCTCATGGTTGATCCGGTCGAGCTCCTGCGCGACCTGCGCCGCACGCATCGAATCCTCCGTCAGGATCAGCTCAAGTCCCGCGTCGGCCCGGTACAACCGTCCGGCCGCGTTCAGCCGCGGCGCCAGCCCGAACGCAACCGAGCGCTCGTTCACTCTCGCCGGGTCCACGCGCGCGACCGCCATCAGCGCTCGCAGTCCCGGCTTGGCCGTCCCGGACAATGCCCGCAATCCGCGCCTGACCAGCGTGCGGTTCTCGCCCAGCAGCGGCACGACATCGGCGATCGTCGCGAGCGCGACCAGGTCGAGATCCTCAACCGGCGCCCCGCCCATAAGACCCTCGGCAAGCTTGTAGGCGACCGCCGTCGCACACAGCTCCGCATACGGATACCCGCACACGACCGGATGCACGATCGGCGCATCCGGCAGCAGCCCGTCCGCGCGCACGCTGTGATGGTCGCTGACGACGACGTCCATGCCCAGCTCGCGTGCGCGAGCGACCTCCTCGACAGCCGTGATCGCGCAGTCCGCGGTCACGAGCAGCTTCGTGCCCCGCGCAGCCAGCCGCGCGACTGTGTCCATGTTCAGCCCGTACCCGTCGCTCGCGCGATCGGGCAGGTACCAGTCGACATCCGCCTGAAGCCGCCGCAGCGCACGCACGAGCACCGCCGTCGAGCAGATCCCGTCAACGTCGTAATCGCCGTGCACCGTGATCCTCGTGCCATCCCGCACGTGCCCGCGGATCGTCGCGAGTGCCGTGTCGATGCCCGCGAACGCGGTGTAGGGGTGCTCCTCGTCGGCCGCGATGAATGCCCGCGCCCGCGCCGGCTCGGCCAGGCCGCGGCGGACCAATACCTGCGCGAGCGCGTCGCTTACGCCGAGCTCTTGCTGCAGCCGCTGCACAGCGACCGGCTCGCACTCCGAGATCTCAAAACGGGGCTCCCCCACCCCCCGAACCTACGGACTGGACTGGACGGAACCCCGTTCGCGGCGCATACCCTCGAAATACACCGCCGCGATGCCGATCAACGCGCCGGGAACGGCGTACAGCACCACGGTGATGTCGGTCGCCTTCTGACCCGGCACCTTCAGCGCGCCGACTTTCGCGCCGTAGATGATCAGCCCGATCACGATCGCCCCGATCAGCGAGCCCACAAACGCGCCTACGATCCCGCCCCAGAAGCGGTCCGGCAGGAAGATCGTGAAGTGCCAGATTGCCAGCCCCATCATCACCCAGCCGAGCATGCCCATATCAGCGCAACCCCCTGTGACTCTGGTGTCTAACGCGAGTGGTCGAGAGCGAAGAAGGAAAGACTTTTTGGACGATATCGTCCAAAAAGTCTTTCCTTCTTCGCTCCTTACCCAGACCGATGTTGTCCATCACCGCGACCTCCCGTGGCGTTTGTTGCGCGACCGGCGGCGTTTCTCGCGCGGCTTGGGCGTGTCCTTGAGGACCAAGTCCTCCGGCGTCAGGTCGGCCGCCGGGTCGCGCTTGGGCGCAGGACTCTCGCTCTGCTCCTCGGCGACCTCCCCGTTGGGTGCGGGCGCGTCCACGGTCCCAGTCTTGCCCGCTGTGCCCGTGCGCTGGGCGACACCCGCCCGGCCCGCTCCGTCGCCGCGCTTGCCGGCCTGGGGCTCTCCCTCGACGTCCAGGTCCCGCACCAGTTCCTGGAACTCGCTGCGGGAGAGCTGCTCACCCGCCTCCTCCGGTGCGATCAGGCTGCCCCGGCGCGTGCGCCGGCGCTTCTGCGCGGGCTCCACGTCAACCGGCGCGCCTCCGACCGCGGTCGCGTAGGCGGGCACCGCGCCCAGTTCGCGCACGATCCGCGCCCGGCGCTGGCGGTAGGCGCCCTCGCGCTCCTTCCAGTGGGTCAGCACCGGCGAGGCGATGAAGATCGAGGAGTACGCGCCCGAGGCGATCCCAACCATCAGCGCGAACGCGAAGTCCTTCAGCGTCGGGCCGCCGAACAGCAGCAGCGCGAGCACCGGCAGCAGCGTGCAGAAGCTCGTCGCCAGCGATCTGGTCAGCACCTCGGACATCGAGCGGTTGACGATCTGCGAGAACGCGGCTCTGGGCATGCGCGGCACGTTCTCACGCACACGATCGAACACGATGATCGTGTCGTACAGCGAGTACCCGAGGATCGTCAGCAGCGCCGCGACCGTCCCCGAGGTCACTTCACGGCCGGTCAGGGCGTAGATACCCGAGGTGATCAGCAGGTCGTGCATCAGCGCGATCAGCACCGGCACGGCGTACTTCCACTCAAACCGCAGCGCGATGTAGGCGGAGATCACCAGCAGCGAGGCGATGATCGCGATGATCGCGCTGTCGGCGATCGTTTTGCCGAACGTCGGCCCGATCGAGGTGCTCGAGAAGTCCTTCGTCCCCGGCACGTTCGGTCCGTCGCCGAACTTCTTGTCGAGCGCGTCCTTGACTTCGTGCACCGCCGCGGGCTTCAGTTTTTTGGTCGTGATCTGGTAGCCGCTGCCGCCGACGCCCTTGTTCGAGTACTTCTGGACCTGCGCGTTGGGATAGCCCTCGGCGCTCATCACCGAGCTCACTTCGGCGGTGGTCACCGACCGGATGAACGCGGTCTGGATGCGTGTCCCCGACGTGAAGTCGATCCCGAAGTTCAGCCCCTTGCCGCCGATCGCCAGGGCGCCGATCAAGAGGATCGTGCCCGACAGCGTAAAGAACCACCTGGATTTGCCCATGAAGTCGAACGTCCACGCCCGCTTGGGCTTGCCCGCGCCGAGCGCCGCGGGATGGCTCACGAGCCGCGAGCGCCCCATCGTGCCAAGCGCAGCGCGCGTGGCGAGGACCGCCGTGAACAGCGACACGAGCGTGCCGATGCCGAGCATGAACGCGAATCCCTTGACTTCGGCGGTCGCCAGCGCGAACAGGATGAACGCGGTCATGAACGTCACGACGTTGGCGTTGACGATCGCCGCGAACCCGCGCGTATACCCGGTCGCGATCCCCGAGACGATCGATCTGCCGCCGCGGATCTCCTCCTTGACGCGCTCGAAGATCACGATGTTCGCGTCCGCGCACACGCCGATCGTCAGGATCAGGCCGGCGACCCCGGGCAGCGTCAGCGTGATCGGGATCAGCTTGATCAACGCGAACAGGTAGGTCCCGTACACGACCAGCCCGCCGATGGCGATCGCCCCGAGCACGCGGTAGAACATCAGCAGGAACAGGCACACGACCGCGAACCCGATGGCGCCCGCGACGAGGCTCTGTTCGAGCGCCGTTTTGCCGAGCGTGGCCGAGACCTGTGAGTTGGAGATCAGTTCCAGGCGGATCGGCAGCGCCCCGGATTGCAGCTCCTGGGCCAGTTCCTGTGCGGAGGAGAGCGTGAACCCGCCGGAGATCTGTGAGCCGGTGGATGTGTCGATGCCTTCCGGGTACTGGCTGAAGTCGATCGATGGCACCGTGATCAGCTGCCCGTCGAGCACGATCGCGAAGTGCTGCAGCGCCTCTTCGTGGGTCACGCCCGGCAGCTGGGCTTCCTGGCCGCGGTGGGCGATTTCCTTGGTCACGCGCTGGAACACGCCCTGCCCGTGGGAGGTGAATTCGAACGTCACGTTCGGCGCCCCGGTGCCCCCGGCGCCTTCGTCGAAGCTCTGCTGGGGGTTCTTGATGTCTTCCCCGTTGAGCACCGGTTCGTCGTTGAGCACGTAGAAGCTGTTCGGGTTCTGCTGGCTGATCTTGCCGGCGGCCGATTCGACCGGTCGTGCCTGCACGAGCACGGTGCCCGGGTTGACGCGGACCGCCTTCGGCTTTGAGCCCTTGGGCGGTTTGTAGCCGTCGGCGTACAGGTTCTGTTCGGTTTCCTGGGGCTGGCAGATCGATTTGCCGCCGGCGCACAGCATCTTTTCGTGGGCAGTGTCGATCAGATACCAGCTGCCGTATATGCAGTCCTTGACCTGCGCTGATGTGCAGGCCTTTTCCCAGGTTGTGTCGCTCGCGCGCAATATCGCCGGCCGTTTGGCGGCGCGCAGCACCGCCTGGTACTGGGGCAGACCGGACGTGCTGGAGCCCGCGTCCGCCCCGCCGGTGGCGCTCGTTTCGCCAGTGCCCGCCGGCTTGCCGGTGGGGCCGATCACGTTCGGCTCCCAGTCATAGAACTGCAGCTGGGCGGTCTTGCCGACCTCGGCTTCGGCGCGCTGGGCGTTGCTCACGTTCGGCAGCGCAACGGTGATTTCGCTTGCGCCCGAGCGCTGGATTTCCGGCTGGGAGACGCCGAGCTGGTCGACGCGCTTGCGCATGATGTTGATCGAGCGTTCGATCGCTTCGGGGGTGACCTTCGACTGCGCCGTCGGCTTGCCCTGGTAGACGAGCTGTACCCCGCCCTTCAGTTCCAGCCCCAGCAACGTCGGCTTCAGCGCGATCACCGCAACCGAGGCCGCAAACAGGCCGGCGACGAGCAGCAGGATGAATCCGTTGCGACGGCGATCGGTCATGACTTTCGAGGCTCGGCCTTTGGGTGCGTTGTGCGGTGGATCATCGCCTCAGGGAGACTACTTCTCCGGGGTCAGCACGAGCAACAGCCCGCCGTCGTCGTAGGCGGGAAAGATGTCCGCCTTGGCGCTGGCCGCCACGTCGCGTTCGCCACTGACTACGACGGGCACCTCCAGGGCGCGCACCCCCCACTCGAGCACCGTCGCGACCGGATCGTCGCCGTTTGCGAAGCTCAGCCCGAGCACCTGCTCCACGCGCTGGCCGATCACCTCTTCCTCCTCTAGGCCCGTGAACGCGAACGAGTTCTTGCCACAGCCGATCACGCGGCCCTCGCCATCGCACACGAAGAACGCGGCGTCAGGCGCGGGATAGTAGTCGTCGAGCAGCTCGAACAGAAACGCGAACCCGCACTTCGCACAGCCCTTCGGCTGGCGCGTGAAGCCAATGTTGCGGTCGAGCTCTGAGGTGCGGTGTCCGCAGTTGGGGCAGATGAACGGGTGGGCCATGGGTCACAGACTAGGGAGTCATGCAGAGCGTCGTGTCGCCAGCCGGTGTTTCTAGAACAGCGGCTGCTCGCCGCCGGCCGGGGCGCTCGCGGGCGCCTCCAGCCCCAGATGAGCGAACGCCGCCGGGGTCGCCGCGCGTCCGCGCGGGGTACGCTTGATCAGGCCCTGCATCAGCAGATACGGCTCATATACGTCCTCGATCGTGTCCTGCTCCTCGCCCACAGCGACGGCCAGCGTCGAGAGCCCGACCGGTCCTCCGGCGAACTTCTCACAGATCGCGCGCAGAATCTCCCGGTCCAGTCGATCGAGGCCCAGCTCGTCGACCTCGAGCATCTGAAGGGCCGCCTGCGCGGCACTCGCGGTGACCACGCCCTCCATGCGCACCTCCGCGTAGTCGCGCACCCGCTTGAGCAGCCTGTTCGCAACGCGCGGTGTCCCCCGGCTGCGCGCCGCGATCGCGATCGCGCCGTCGTCGTGCAGGTCGATCTCGAGGATCCCCGCCGAGCGCCGCACGATCGCCGCGAGCTCGTCGGTCGCATATGGCTCGAGGCGCGCCTGGATCCCGAAACGGTCGCGTAGGGGCGTGGTCAAAAGGCCCGTGCGCGTGGTCGCCCCGATCAGTGTGAACGGCGGCAGATCGAGCGTCACCACCCGAGCGCCCGCGCCCTGCCCGACCGTGATCGGCAGGCGGTGATCCTCCATCGCCGGATAGAACGTCTCCTCGAGCGTCCGCGGCAGCCGGTGGATCTCATCGACGAAGAACACGCTGCGCGGCTCCAGGGCGGTCAGAAACGCCGCGATGTCTCCCTTGCGCTCCAGGGCCGGCCCGGCGGTCTGCACGAACGGAGCTTCCAGCTCGGCGGCGACGATCTGCGCCAGCGAGGTCTTCCCCAGCCCCGGGGGGCCGGCCAGCAGCACGTGGTCGAGCGCGTCGCCCCGTGCGGCGGCGGCCTCGATCGCCACCGACAGCTGCTCGCGCAGCGTCTCCTGGCCGACGAACTCGCGCAGCCGGCGTGGCCGCAGCGAGCGGTCGAGCTCGTCCTCGGGCACGAGATACGGGGTCTGAATGCGCGGCCCGTCGGCAGTGGCGGCGGTCTCGGTCATCGCTCGATCACCCGGCCCTCGCAACACGCAGCGCATGCGCGATCAGTTCCTCGGCGCTGTCGCCCTGTGCGTCCCGCAACAGCTCCTCGACCTCGCCGGGGCCGTAGCCGAGCTCCAGCAGCCCGTCGCGCGCCAGGCCGCGCGGCCCCCCGTCGCCGCGCCGGGCCACCAGGATCTCCCCGTCGCTCGGCGCTCCGTGCGCGCCAACGACCTTCTCGCGCAGCTCGACGATGATCCGCTCCGCGGTGCGCTTGCCGATCCCGGGCACCACCTGAAACCGCGCCGCGTCGCCGGCGGCGATCGCACCGATCAGCTCACGCGCCGGTCCGCCGGATAGCACCGCCAGCGCCACCTTCGGGCCGACCGCCTGCACCGACAGCAGCATCAGGAAGAGATCGCGCTCCTGTTCTGAATGAAACCCGTACAGCGTGAGCGCGTCGTCGCGCACGATCAGGTGCGTGTGCAGCATCGCTTCCTCGCCTGCAGCCGGGACGTGATGCAGCGTCTGGGTCGACACCGCGGCTCGGTAGCCGACGCCTCCGCACAGCAGCACCACATGGTCGGGCCGGCGGATCGCCACCTCGCCCTTGAGCACACCGATCATCCGATGGCTCCGGCGAGCGCCTGCGAGAGTGGCGCACGGTTGACATGGCAGATCGCAACCGCCAGTGCATCGGCAGCGTGATCGGGCGTGGGCGGAGACTGCAACCCCAGTAGCGCTTGGACCATGCGCGCGACCTGCTCCTTCTCCGCACGCCCGCTGCCGCACACTGCAGACTTGACTGCTTGCGGGGTGTAGCTGTCGCACGGCACCCCGCGCTGGCCGGCAGCGAGCATCACGACACCGCGCGCCTGCCCGACGGCGAAGGCGGTGCGCACGTTCTGGCCGAAGTACAGCTCCTCCAGTGCCATCCCCTGCGGCTCGTGCTCGGCCAGCAGCGCGTCAATTCCGGCGTGGATGTCGGTGAGCCTGTGCTCCGACGGCACGCCGGCGCGCGTCTGGATCACACCACCGTCGAGCGCCACCAGGCGCCCGTCACGCCGCGCGACCACGCCATAGCCCGTGTTGGCCAGGCCCGGATCTATGCCGAGGACGATCATCTACGGTTGATTCTGCGTGCTGAGTCGGACGCCTGCTCAGCAGCCACGAGCGCACGTGTCGTTTCCCGTCCGCACGGAGATCCTCATCGCTCGGATCTGGTCTGCTCAGGTTTCCTCAATATCGTTCACGTGCGCGACATTCGCCCGATCCTCCGCCTCGCCGCTGGGCTCACCGACGAACCACGCGTCGAGGATCTCCTCGAGCTGCGCCTGAGAGGTCGTGCGCAGGCTCAGCGCGAGCACGTTCGCGTCGTTCCAGCGCCGGGCTCCAGCCGCCGTCACGGCGTCGGCGCACAGCGCGGCGCGCACGCCCCGAACCTTGTTCGCCGCGATCGACGCGCCCGTGCCTGTCCAGCAGCACACGATCGCCTGCTCGGCCCGCCCGTCGGCGACGTCGCGTGCGGCCGCCTCCGAGGCCCACGCCCAGTCCTCGCGCTCGCCCGACTCCACCTTCTCGCCCAACTCGAGCCGTTCGCCCCCCTCGGCGCCACCTGCCAGCGCTCCGTGAACGAGCACCTCATGCCCACGCCGGCGCAGGCTCGCGATCAGACCCCCGGCGATCCCGGTCAGTTCGTCCGCTGAAACCGAAACGCGCATCGGTGAAGTATCGCTCTCGTTGAGCGTGATCGGCCTCGGTTGAACCTACTCCCAAACCCGCCAAGCAGCCCGGCCTGCCGCCCACAGATCGTTCAGCGCGACGGCGTCCTTGTAAGTGTCCATGCACTCCCAGAACCCCTCGTGCCGGTAGGCGCGCAGCTCCCCCAATGCGGCCAGCTCGCGCAGGGGCTCGCGCTCGAGCACGCTGGCCTCACCGATGTGGTCGAGAGCACCCAGCTGAAAGCAGAAGAACCCGCCGTTGACCCACTGCTCCGAACGGGGCTTCTCGCGGAACCCGATCACCAAGCCGTCACCGTCGAGCTCGGCCACACCGAACTGCAGCTCGGGCCTGACGACGGTCATGCTCGCGAGCGCCCCGTGGCCGGCATGAAACGCCAGCAGCGCGCCCAGGTCGATGTCCGCGAGCCCGTCGGCGTAGGTTGCACAGAACGTGTCCTCATCCGTCAGGCGCGACTGAAGCAGCTTGATCCGCCCACCCGTCGGGGTGGACACACCCGTGTCCACGCACTCGACGGTCACTCCCCCGGGCCAGCTAGTCGCGCGCGCGTAGTCCTCGATCATCGCGCCCCGATACCCCGTCGCCAGCACGAACCGCGTAAACCTCTGTGCAGCGTACACCCGGATCACGTGGCCGACGATCGGCTCGCCACCGATCTCCACGAGCGGCTTGGGGATCTCACGCGTGTGCTCCTGCAGACGTGTGCCGCGTCCGCCGCACAGGATCACGACGGGCGGGCGGAGCGATCCGCTGTCGATCTTCCCAACCACCTCGCCGCCCCCGGTCAACTCGCCGTTCGCGGCGCGGCTGGTCGAGCCGTCGCTACCCGGCAACGCGCTCGAGCACCTCGGCCGAGACGTCGAAGTTGGCGTGGACCGCGCTTACGTCATCGCTGTCTTCCAGGGACTCGATCAGGCGCATCAGTCCGGCGGCCTGCGCCTCCTCGACCGGCACGACGCTCGACGGGCGGTAGACCAGCTCGGCGCTCTCCATCTCCACGCCCGCGCCCTCCAGCGCACTGCGCACAGGCCCGAAGTCAGCCGGCTCGGTGATCACCTCGAACACATCCTCATCGGTGATGACGTCCTCGGCGCCCGCCTCGACCGCGACCATCAGGTCGTCTTCGGAGTAACGCTCGGCGTCGATCACGATCGTGCCCTTCTTGTCGAACAGGTAGGCCACGGAGCCCGGCTCGCCGAGCGAGCCGCCGTTCTTGGAGAACGCGTGCCTGACCTCCGCGCCCGTGCGGTTGCGGTTCTCGGTCAGCGCCTCCACCAGCACCGCCACGCCACCCGGACCGTAGCCCTCGTAGAGGACGCTCTCGATCGCATCGGCTTCGCCGCCCTCGCCGGTGCCCTTGGCGATCGCGCGCTCGATGTTGTCCTTGGGCATCGAGGCTTCCTTGGCCTTGCGGATCGCCAGGTCGAGCGCGGGATTGCCGACGGGGTCGCCCCCGCCATCGCGTGCCGCGACCGTGATCGCACGCGTGAGCTTGGAGAACTGCGCGCCGCGACGCGAGTCGACGATCGCCTTCTTGTGCTTGATGCTGGCCCACTTCGAGTGTCCTGACATGAGCCAGAGTCTAGGATGCCGGGCGACGTGACGTCTCTGGACCCGGACATATTCAAGGCGTACGACATCCGCGGCCTGTACGGCTCGCAGATCGACGGCGACACGGCCGAGCAGATCGGCCGCGCGTTCGCGCGTGTGCTGTCAGGGCTCGCCGGCAAGCCCGTCGTCGAGCTGCAGGTAGGCCTCGGGCGCGACATGCGTCTGAGCGCGCCCGAGCTGGCGGCACGCTACCGCGAGGGCCTCGTGTGCGAGGGGGCGCATGTGATCGACGCCGGCCAGGTCGGCTCGGAGATGCTGTACTACCTCGTCGGCTCGCGCGAGCTGGATGGAGGGCTGATGTGCACGGCCTCGCACAACCCGGCCGCATACACCGGCGCCAAGCTCGTGCGTGAGGGAGCGATCGCACTGTCTGGCGACTCGGGCATCCAGGACATCCGCCGCACGATCGAGGCCGGACTGAGCCAGGGGGACGGGTCACCCGCTGGCGGAACCGGGACCGTCACCCGCGGGACCGTCGAGGAGGTCGATCTGTACGAGGAGTTTCAGCGCGCCGCGATGGCGCTGATCGACCCGAGCGTGGTCAAGCCAATGAAGGTCGTGGTCGACGGCGGCAACGGGATGGCCGGCCCGATGGTCGGTCCGCTGCTCGAGCGCCTGGGGCTGGATCTGATCGAGACCTACTGGACGCCCGACGGCACATTCCCCGACCACGAGCCCAACCCGCTGCTGGCAGAGAACCGGCGGTTCATCATGGACAAGGTGCGCGAGAGCGGCGCGGATCTCGGGATCGCCTGGGACGGAGACGGGGACCGCTGCTTCTTCATCGACGACACGGGCGCGTTCGTCAACGGGGACTTCCTGACCGCCCTGCTGGCCGAGTCGCTGCTGAGCAAGCGGGTGGGTGGGGACCCCAAACAAACGATCCTGTACGACGTGCGCGCCTCCTGGGCGGTGCCGGACACGGTCAGGCGCGCCGGCGGTACGCCGTACATCAACCGCGTGGGGCATGCGTTCTTCAAGACCCGTATGCGCGCGGAGGGATCGCTGTTCGGCGGCGAGGTGTCGGGGCACTACTACTTCCGGGACTTCTACTGCGCGGACTCGGGCACGCTGCCGGCGCTGCTGATGCTCGAGCTGCTCTCCACGCGGGGCAAGCGCATGTCCGAGCTGCTCGCGCCCTACCACGAGCGGTACTTCATCTCCGGCGAGATCAACTCCGAGGTCTCCGACCAGCAGGCGAAGATGGAGGAGATCGCCGAACGGTACGCCGACGCGCGCCAGGACCGCCTGGACGGGGTGTCGATCGACTACGAGGACTGGCACTTCAACGTGCGCCCGTCGAATACCGAGCCGCTGCTGCGGTTGTGCCTGGAGTCGCTGGTCTCGCGTGAGGACATGGAACGCCGCCGCGACGAAGTCCTGGCGCTGATCCGCTCGTGACCGACACCGATCGGCCCGACGGACCGGGCGAGGATGAGTTGCTGGCGCAGGCCGCCGAGGCGGGAATACATCGCCTGGCGATCCCGACGCCGTTCCAGGTCGGGCGTGTCAATGCGTATCTGATCGAGGACGATCCGCTGACGCTGATCGACTCGGGCCCGAACTCGGGCAAGGCGCTGGACGAGCTCGAACAGGCGCTGGCCGCGCACGGGCACGCGATCGAGGACGTCGAGCTGCTGGTGATCACCCACCAGCACATCGACCACTTCGGGCTGGCCTCGATCCTCGCGCGTCGCTCGGGCGCCGAGGTCGCGGCGCTCGAGGGACTGGCGCCATACCTGCGCGACTACCGCGAGTCGGCCGAACACGACGACCGGTTCGCCCAGGAGATCATGCTCCGGCACGGCATCTCCGCCGAGGTCGTCACCGCCCTGCGGGCTGTCTCGGCGAGCTTCCGCGCCTGGGGCTCGGCCGTGGAGATCGACCGGCCGCTGCGCGACGACGAGGAGTTGCGATTGCGCGATCGCACGCTGCGGGTGCTGCACCGGCCCGGACACAGCCCCTCGGACACGGTGTTCTACGATGAGTCCCGCTCGATCCTGCTCGCGGCCGACCATCTGATCGCGCACATCTCCTCCAACCCGCTGCTGGCGCGTCCACTGGGGGCGCCGGCGGACTTCACCGGCCCCCGTCCGCGGGCGCTGGTCAACTACATCGCCTCGCTGCAGCGCACCCGCGAGCTGGAAGTGTCGCTCGTCCTGCCCGGCCACGGCGCGCCGATCGCCGACCACAAGACGCTGATCGACAAACGCCTGCGCATGCACCAGCGCCGCGCCGAGAAGATCCACGGCCTGATTGCCACCCAGCCACGGTCGGCACACGAGATCGCGGTCGAGCTGTGGGGCAACGTCGCCGTCACGCAGGCTTACCTGACCATCTCCGAGGTTCTCGGCCACGTCGATCTGCTGCTGGACGCCGGTCGCGTGGTCGAACGCGGGGACTCGGGGGACGGCGTTGTGCGGTTCGAGGCCGTCTGAACTCAGGCTGGCGGAGAGCGGAGGAAACGGGCGTGGCGACGTGCGCGCCAAGATAAAGAGGCGGAGGTGTTGGTCTCCCTTTTAAGACTGTGTCTCACCATAGTCATACAGAGTTTTATTTTGCAACCCTCTCCCCGCGCCCTTACCTTCCCGTCACACCCCTGACACGATCACGTCACACTCTCGTCACAATTGCGTCACATCGCTGACAGAAAGAAGCGGTGCACTCGGTCGTCGTCAGTCAACTCGGCATGAAACGCCACCGCGAGCATCTTTCCCTGGCGCGCGACCACGGGATGACCGTCCACCTCGGCGAGGATCTCCACGTCCGGGCCATACTCGGCGATCCAGGGCGCGCGGATGAACACGGCGCGCAGCGGCCCTCCGGCGATGCCAGCCACCTCCAGGTCGGTCTCGAAGCTACGCAACTGACGCCCGAACGCGTTGCGCTCGGCGCGCATGTCCATCAGGCCGAGATGGTCACGATCGAGCATGATCAATCCGGCGCAGGAGCCCAGCACGGGAATCCCCCCTTCAACCCCGTCTCCCTTCCCATCCACATCCCCGTCCCCACTCACATCCCCATCCCCACTCACATCCCCATCCCCACTCACATCCCCGTCCCCGCCCACAACCCCCGTTCCGTCCCCGACGATCAGTTCGCGCAGAGGCTCGCGCAGTCCCTCGCGTTCGATCCCGAGCGTCATCGTCGTGGACTCCCCCCCTGGGATCACCAACCCGTCCAACCCGTCCAGGTCGGCGGGCACCCGCACCTCGCGCACATCGGCGCCCAGCCCGCGCAACACCCGCTCGTGCGCCTGAAACCCGCCCTGCAGGGCGAGCACGCCCACCAACGGCATCGGCCGCCCTACCAGCCGCGCTGGGCCAGCAGCTGCGTGTCGTCCAACTTGGCGCTCTCCAGGCTGACCATCGCCGGCCCGAGACCGCGCGAGGCCGCCGCGACCCGCTCGGGATCCTGCCAGTGGGTCGTTGCCTCCACGATCGCGCGCGCGCGGGCAGGCGGGTCCTCGGACTTGAAGATGCCCGAGCCCACGAACACGCCTTCGGCTCCGAGCGCCATCATCAAAGCCGCGTCGGCGGGAGTGGCGATACCGCCCGCGCAGAACAGCACGACCGGCAGGCGCCCGTCAGCCGCGACGGTGCGCACCAGATCCGCGGGGGCGCCCAGCTCCTTGGCGGTACTCGCCAGCTCGGCCTCCTCCAGTGTGCTCAACCGGCGAATCGCGCCCGTGATCGCGCGCATGTGCCGAACCGCCTCGACGATGTCCCCAGTGCCGGCCTCGCCCTTGGAGCGAATCATCGCCGCGCCCTCTCCGATCCGGCGCAACGCCTCGCCGAGGTTGGTTGCGCCGCACACGAACGGGACCTTGAAGGCCCACTTGTCGATGTGGTTGGACTCATCCGCGGGTGTCAGCACCTCCGACTCATCGACGTAGTCGACCTCGAGCGCCTCTAAAACACGCGCCTCCATGAAGTGCCCGATCCGCGCCTTGGCCATCACGGGAATCGAGACCGCCTCCTGAATGCCCGAGATCATCTCCGGATCGGACATCCGGGCGACGCCCCCGTCCCGGCGGATGTCGGCGGGCACGCGCTCCAAGGCCATCACCGCCGCCGCCCCGGCCTCCTCGGCGATCATGGCCTGGGCGGGCGTGACCACGTCCATGATCACCCCACCTCGAAGCATCTCCGCCAGGCCTGTCTTGACCCGGAATGTCGCCTCGTCACGCATGTACGCGAGTTTAGCCTGCCGCCGCAGCGCTACTTCAGCCGGAAGGCCTTGATGCGATCGTCGTACTGCGCCGTGTCCTGCGAGTACACGCCGTAGGCCAGCGCCTGGATCACGCTCAGCAGGGCAGTGTGCGAGCGCACGTACGCGGGCGAGTTGGACGAGTAGTACAGCTTGATCTGCGCGAGCTTGGCGACCTCGGACAGCGTCGCATCGGTGACCGCCGCCGTGCGGGCCTTGCGATGGCGGGCGAGCTTCATCGCACGCACGACCAGCGGATGCGGGCGCCCGGCGGAGAGGCCGATCACGAGCGTGCCCGAGTCGATCCGCCCGAGCCGGCTGAGCGCCTCCTGGGAGGGGCTCGCGACGACGTCAACCCGCAGATCGAGCAGCATCAGCAGGTGGCGCAGATAGCTGGC
Source organism: uncultured Solirubrobacterales bacterium (assembly GCA_963810645.1). Classification (GTDB taxonomy): domain Bacteria; phylum Actinomycetota; class Thermoleophilia; order Solirubrobacterales; family Solirubrobacteraceae; genus Palsa-744. The sequence goes on from CAWEOK010000011.1 coordinate 131,283, forward strand.
GAAGAACGCCATCTGGTCGGTGCCGGCGACGAGCACCTTCTCGGCGTCCACGATCGCCTCCACAAGCGCCTCGACCGAGCTGCGCGAGACCTTGCGCGCGGTCTCCTCGACATTCAGGTAGTCGGCCGTCAGCGCGGACTCGAACTCGTTCTGGTCGAGTGAGAACAGAGGCGTGGAGCTGGCCCCCGTCTTACTGGCGCCCGTCGGCGCGGCGGCGTGCACGCGGCGGTATTCCTCGCGCGCGGCGGCCTGCAGCTCGGGGAAGCCCTCGAACCCCAGCGCCTGCGAGAAGCGCACGACCGTCGAGCTCGACGTGTTCGCGCGGCGGGCCAGCTCCTCCGCCGTCTGGAAGGCCGCCTCGTCGAGATGGTCAACGATGTACTGGGCCACGTCCTTCTGCGAGCGCGAGCACTCGTCGAAGCGCGCCCGTATGTACTTGGACAGGCTCTGATGCTCGCTCGTCCCGTTCACGGGCTGGCTCGGGGCGGGTGCGGTCGCGACACGCTTCATCGGCGCTGTCATTCGACGCCGGCGTCCCCCACTCCTGCTAACGGACCATCCGATTGTGTCGAACGCGTCTCCTCACGAGGACCCTGACATCACCAACCACGGGCGAGATGCGCTACTACGTAGTCGTGACTCGCCTCCACGTCGAGGAACTGCCTCACCGCATCGCCCGCCGTATCGTCCTGCGCGTGCTCAGACGCATCCACGGTGGGGAGCTGACGATCGTGGAGGACGGGCGTCCGGCGTCCCTGACATTCGGCGACACCACCGACGCCGGCGAGAGTGCTCCACGGGTCACGGTGCAGGTCCACTCGCCGCGCGTCTACCGGGCACTGCTGCGCGGAAGCGTCGGGTTGGGCGAGTCGTATATGGACGGCCTGTGGAGTTGCACCGACCTGGTCGGCCTGACCCGGATCGCCGCGCTGAACGTGTCCGCGCTGGATCGTCTGCGGCGCGTGCTGGCGCCCGTGCTGATCCCGGCCCAGCGCTGGACGCGCTGGCTGCAGCGCAACACGCCCGGACACTCGCGCCGGCAGATCGCCGCCCACTACGACCTCGGCAACGAGCTGTTCGGGTTATTCCTGGATCCCACGATGATGTACTCGTGCGCGGTGTTCGAGTCTCCCCGGGCGACGCTCGAGGAGGCCTCGCTGGCCAAGCTGCAGCGGGTCTGCGCCAAGCTCGATCTCCGTCCGGAGGACCATGTGCTGGAGATCGGGACCGGCTGGGGCGGGTTCGCCGTGTACGCGGCCGAGAACTACGGCTGCCGCGTGACGACCACGACGATCTCCCGCGAACAGCACGCATATGCGAGCGAGCGCGTGCGCGCGGCCGGGCTGCAGGAGCGGGTGACCGTGCTGCTCGAGGACTACCGCGACCGATCGAAGATCGGCCGGCACGACTGCTATGACAAGCTCGTCTCGATCGAGATGATCGAGGCCGTGGGTTGGCGAGATTTCTCGACATACTTCCGCCGCTGCTCGGAGCTGCTGCGCGACGACGGCGCGATGCTGCTGCAGGCGATCGTGATCGACGACCGCGCGTACGAGGTCGAGAAGGCCGGGCGCAGCTTCATCAACACCTACATCTTCCCGGGCGGCTGCCTGCCCTCGCTGGAGATCATCTCACGCTCGCTCGCGCGCGTCACCGACTTGCGCCAGGTGCATCTGGAGGACATCACCGCCCACTACGCGACCACGCTGGAGCGCTGGCGCGAACGGTTCCTGGCCGCGAGTGAGCGCGTGTCCGAGCTCGGCTATGACGAGCGGTTTCGCAGGCTGTGGGAGCTGTATCTGAGCTACTGCGAGGGCGGGTTTCGCGAGCGGCGGATACGCGACGTGCAGCTGCTGCTCGCCAAGCCCCACCATCCCTAGGCCGGGCGATAGGGTCGAGAGATGCGACGGACACTGTTCGAGGACGTGCACGAAGACTTCCGCACAAGCCTGCGTACGTTCCTGGAGCGCGAGGTGCTCGGCGATGAGGGTCGCTACGGCGAGTGGGAGCGCGCGGGGATCGTCCCGCGCGAGGTGTTCGCGCGCGCCGGCCGGGGCGGGTTCCTGGGCATGGCCGTGCCCGAGCGCTACGGCGGCGCGGGCGCCGAGGATTTCCGGCTGAACCTCGTCATCGGCGAAGAGACCCAGCGCGCTGGCGTGGGCAGTGTCGGTCTCGGCATCACGCTGCACAACGACATCTGCCTGCCGTACTTCCTGAGCTACTGCACCGACGCGCAGCGCGAGCGCTGGCTTGGAGGAATCGCGTCCGGGGAGCTGATCACCGCGCTGGCAATGACCGAGCCGGACATGGGGTCGGACCTCGCGGCCATGTCCACGCGCGCGCGACGCGAGGGCGATCACTACGTCGTGGACGGATCGAAGACGTTCATCACGAACGGGATCAACGCCGACCTGGTGATCGTCGCGGTCAAGACCGATCCGTCCGAGCGCCATCGTGGGATCTCGCTGCTGGTCCTCGAGCGCGGAACGGAGGGGTTCGAGCGCGGGCGCAACCTGGAGAAGATCGGCCAGCACGCCCAGGACACGGCCGAGCTGTCGTTTGTGCAGGCCCGCGTGCCGGTCGAGAACCTGCTCGGCAATGAGGGTCAGGGGTTTCGCTACCTCGTTTCCAACCTCCCCCAGGAGCGGCTCTCGATCGCCGCCTCGGCTGTCGCGGCCGCCGAAGCCGCCCTGGGATGGACGCTCGAGTACGTGCGCGAGCGCAAGGCGTTCGGCCAGCCGATCGGCTCGTTTCAGCACTCGCGGTTCGTGCTCGCCGAGATCCGCACTGAGGTCGAGATCGCGCGCACCTACATCGATCGCTGCGCGCGGGCGCTGAACGACGGCGAGCTCACGCCCGAGGACGCCGCGATGGCGAAGTGGTGGTGTACCGAGCTGCAGGGACGCGTCGTCGACCGCTGCCTGCAACTGTTCGGCGGGTACGGGTACATGCTCGAGTACCCAATCGCCCGCGCCTACGCCGACGCACGGGTGACGCGCATATACGGGGGCGCGAACGAGATCATGTTGGAGATCGTCGGACGGTCGATGGGTCTGTAGTCGGACAGATCAGCCTGTACGGGCGGGTCTGCGTTCGGCCGCGAGCGCGACAAAGTAATCCAGCGAGCGTGGGTCGGCCAGCGAGTCGACACTCGCCGCCTCCTCCGGCGGGGTGCCCATCAGGATGCGCTTGACCGGGACCTCCAGGACCTTGCCCGAGAGCGTGCGCGGGACCTGGTCGATCTGCAGGATCTCGTTGGGAACGTGCCGCGGCGAGCAGTCCTTACGGATGCGACGCTTGATCTGGGCCGTCAACTCGTCGTCCAGAGATACACCGGGGGCGAGCACGACGAATAGGATCATTGTCAGCTCGCCGTCTCCTCCTCCACCACCACCCCGGGAGCTTGTCGGAACGTCCACGACCAGCGCGTCGAGCACCTCCGGGACCGCACCCGCCGCGCGATAGATCTCGCTCGTGCCCATGCGCACGCCCTGACGGTTGATCGTCGAGTCCGAGCGACCGTAGATCACGGCGCCGCCACGGGGCGTGATCCGAATCCAGTCGCCGTGGCGCCAGACATCCGGGTACATCGAGAAGTAGCTCTCGCGCAGCCGCTCACCGCCGTTGCCATCCCGGCCGGGCGGATCCTCGCCCCAGAAAAACAGCGGCATCGACGGCAAAGGCTGGGTCAGCACCAGCTCGCCGACCTCGTCGATCAGGCTGTGGCCGCGCTCGTCCCAGGCCTCGACCGCGCAGCCGAGGATGCGGCACTGCAGTTCGCCCTCGTAAACCGGCAGCAGCGGGCAGCCGCCGACGAAGGCGGTGCAGACGTCGGTGCCGCCGCTGGTCGAGAACAGCCAGAGGGTCGAATCGACGTGCTCGTAGACCCAGCGAAAGCTCTCCGGCGCCAGCGGCGAGCCGGTCGATCCGATCGCACGCAGGGCGCTCAGGTCGTGGTCGCGACCCGGCTCGATCCAGGCCTTCTCCATGCCTGCCAGCAGACCGGCGCTGAGCCCCATGCAGGTCATCCCGGTGCGCTCGGCGAGCTCCCACAGCACCCCGAGATCCGGATGGCCAGGGCTGCCGTCGTAGAGGACGATCGCGGCGTCCGAGAGCAGGCAACCGACGAGAAAGTTCCACATCATCCAGCCGGTCGTCGTGAACCAGAACATGCGATCCGAACGCCGCAGATCCAGATGCAGATTCATCTTCAGCTGCTCGATCAGAATCCCGCCGTGGCCGTGGACAATCGCCTTGGGCAGACCGGTGGTGCCCGAGGAGTAGAGCACCCACAGCGGATGGTCGAACGGGACCTGCTCGTAGGCGAGCTCCGTGCCCGGGATGGGCGGAGCCAGATTCATCAGTTCGGTCCAGGTGAGATTATGGGGTGGGAACGTGGCCACCGCCTGGCCCACCTCCGAACCCGTCTCTGCGGCGTTGGTGTCCGCGGACAGATACGAAAGCAGCACTACGTGCGAAACCGTCGGCAGCTCAGCGACGATGTGTTCGACTACCGCGGTACGGTCAAAATCGCGACCCCCGTGGCGATACCCGTTGACCGCCAGCAGCACGGTCGGCTCGATCTGGGCAAACCGGTCGATCACGCTGCGCGCCCCGAACTCGGGGGCCGCGCTCGACCAGATCGCCCCGATGGCTGCAACCGCCAGGAACGCGACGAGCGTCTCTGGGATGTTCGGCATGTAGGCGACCACGCGATCGCCGCGCCCAACACCCAGCGCCCGCAGCCCGGCGGCCACGGCCGCGACCTGCGCGGTCAGCTGACCCCACGTGAGCGAGTCCAGCTCGCGCAGCTCCGAGGTGTGCAGCACGGCGATCTGATTGGGATCCCGCCCACCCTCACGCCCACTCTCGCGATCTCTGGCGAGCAGGTTCTCGGCGTAGTTGAGTCGAGCGCCCTCAAACCAGCGCGCACCGGGCATCTGGCGAGAATTGAGCACCCGCTCGTACGGCCGCGAAGAGCGAACGTCGCAGAACTCCCAGATGTCGGTCCAGAACTGCTCGGTCTCCGCCACCGACCACTCCCACAGCTCGGCGTAGCCATCGAACTTGCGTCCGTGGCGCTCGGTCACCCAGCGCATGAACCGGGTCATCTCCGCCCGCTCGCGATCCTGCTCGGTCGGTTCCCACAGCGGCGTCTGCGGGGGCGTGCTGGGCCTGGGTCCCATACGGGTATTCTCGCGGTTTGTGGACATCCCCGGGTTGCGCGATGAATTCCCCGTCCTGAGCCGGCTCGCGTACCTGAACGCGGGCACCGACGGGCCGCTGCCGACCGCCGCCGTCAAGGCCGCCGCGGAGGAGCTGGAGCGCGAGGCACAGGAGGGGCGCGCCGGGTCGCACTTCGAACGGCGCAGTGAGCTGAACGGGCAGCTGCGTGCACAGTATGCGGCGACGCTTGGGTGCACGCCTGAGGACCTGGCGCTGACGACGTGCACGAGCGAGGGCATCGCCCAGGTCATCGGCGGGCTCGAGCTGGGCGCGGGCGATGAGATCCTGACCAGCGACGAGGAGCACCCGGGACTGCTCGGCGCGCTCGCCGCCGCCAGGGAGCTGCGCGGGGTGAGCGTGCGCATGGCGCCCCTGCCCGAGATCGCCGGCGCGGTCGGTCCGCGCACGCGGCTGGTGGCGTGCTCGCATGTCGGCTGGATGAGCGGGCGCATAGCGCCGCCTGAGCTGGCACAGATCCAGGCCCGGGCGCCGGTCCTGCTCGACGGCGCGCAGGGTGTCGGGGCAATTCCAGTGGACGTACGAGCGCTGGGCTGCGATGCGTACGCGGGGGCGGGCCAGAAGTGGCTGTGCGGTCCCGACGGTACGGGGATGCTGTACGTGAGCGCACGCCTGCGCTCACAGTTGCGGATCGAGCGTCGCGGCTACGCCAACCTCGCCGAGCCGGGCGCGGGACTGGACGCCGGTCTGCACAGCGACGCTCGCGCCCTGGACACGATGTCGCTGAGCGCCGAGGCGGTCGCCTGCGCGCTGGCGGCTGTACACGTGCTTGCGGACGCGGGTTGGCAGCTCGTGCACGAACGCGCGCGTGGACTGGCCGCCCGGCTGGTGGCGCTGCTGGAAGAGCGCGGCCGGACTGTGGCCCCGCGCGGGGACAGTACGCTCGTGTCCTTCGAAAGCATCGATCCCGAGTACGAGCGGGACCGGTTACGCGAGCACGGGGTGCTGCTGCGTAACATTCCCGGCGCACCGTGGCTGCGAGCGTCTGTGGGGGCGTGGAACGACGAGGACGACCTCGATCGGCTGCTGGCAGCACTCTCGACATGAGCTCGACACAGCAGACCACCACCATTCCGGGAGCGCAATCGCTCGGCTCAGAGCCCGCGGCCGTCCTCACGCGGCGACGCCGCGCGGGTGTGCTGGGACGCGTGGAGCCTCAGCACATCGCGCTGGTCGCTGTGCTGGCGCTGTCGGCCGTGCTGAACGTCAACCGGCTGGCTCAGAACGAATACGGGAACACGTTCTACTCGGCCGCGGTCCGCTCGATGCTGGACTCCGCCCACAACTTCTTCTTCATCTCGTTCGACCCCGGCGGGCTGATCACGGTCAACAAGCCGCCGCTGGCGTTGTGGATACAGGGCCTGAGCGCCGAGCTGTTCGGCCTTCACCCGCTCAGCCTGCTATTGCCCGAGGCGATCATGGGCGTGCTCACGGTCGCCGCGATGTACTGGGTGATCGCACCCAGGTTCGGTCCAGCCGCCGGCGTGGCGAGCGCGCTGGCGCTGGCGGTGTATCCGTCGTTCGTCGCGATCTCGCGGGAGAACGGGGTGGATTCGGTGCTCATCCTGTTGATGACCCTGGCCTGCGGCGTGGGTCTGCGCGCGATCGAATCCGGCAGGCTGCGCACGCTGCTCGGCTGCGCGGTGCTCGTCGGGCTCGCGTTCAACGCCAAGACGCTGGCCGCCTACCTGGTCATCCCGGGACTGGGACTCGGCTACCTGGTGTGCGCGCCGGGCGCCCTGCCACGACGGATCTGGCAGCTGCTGGCCGCGGGCGTCGTGCTGCTCGTCGTTTCGGTCTCATGGTCGGCGATTGTCGAACTGACCCCGGCCTCCAAGCGGCCGTTCGTGGGCGGCTCGATCGACAATACCGAGCACAACCTGACGTTCGACTACAACGGCCTCGGGCGTGTCGAAGGTCAGGTCGGTGGACCGGGCCGGATCCCGATTCTGGTCAAGCACGGCTCGCTCGCGCACATCGAACGCGAAGCGCTGCGCGCCCAGCGGGCCGGCGTGCCATACACAAGTCTTCCCGCCCCGAAACCAGCTCCCACCGGGGTGCTCCACACAAACGCGCCCAAACCAAAACCACCGTCCGTGTACCTACCCAACGGCCGCGCGCGGGAGCCGACCTCGTTCGGCGGGACGACGGGACCGTTGCGCCTGTTCAAAGTCGAGCTCGGGGGCCAGGCCGGCTGGATGTTGCCGTTCGCGCTGCTCGGCATGCTCGCGATCGCGCTGCTGTCGATCGGCAGAGGCTCCGCAACGCGCGCAGGACGGCGCTCGGCTGCCCATGATCACCCGGAGACGCCCGATCCCTCGGAGACACTCGGTCGCCCGGAGACGCCCTATCGCTCGAGATCACTCGGCCGCTCGGAGGACTCGTACGAGCCAGGCGGCAGGCTTGACCCGCGCCTGGCGACGCTGATCGTGCTGGGAGGCTGGTTCCTGATCGAGGTCGTGGTGCTGAGCTTCGGCAAGGGCATCGTCCATCCCTACTACGTCTCGGCGATCGGCCCCGGTGCGGCGGCGATGGTCGGGGCCGGAGCCATGGCGTTCGTCGCGCCCGGAAGGCAACGCCGGCTACGTCTCGCCCTGGCGCCGATCGCGGTGGGCGCCACGGTCGCCGTGCAGCTGACGCTGCTCGGGTACGAACCCCACTACATGCGCTGGCTCTTCCCAGTGATGATCGCCGGCGCCGCGATCGGCGTGGTTGCGTTGCTGCTCTCTGCTCATCTGGCACGTCCGGCGATGGGTCTGACGCTCTGCCTGCTGCTGATCGCTCCCGCCGCGTATGCGGCCACCACGTGGGAATTCGCGGTGGAGGGCACGTTCCCGGCCGCCGGGCCCCGCGCTGCCGGCTCGGTCGGCCCACTGGGCGTCGATCCATATGCGCTGCGCGTGACCAAGGCGCTGATCGCCTACGTCACTACGCACCATCCCGGCACGCGCTGGGACGTGCTGACCGAGGCCTCAGACACCGCCGCGCCGGCGATCCTGCTCGGCTACGACTCGGGCGCGATGGGCGGCTACAGCGGCAACGACCCGGCGCTCGACGGTCCCAGCCTCGCACGACTGGTCGAACAGGGTAAGGCGCGCTATGTGGTGCTCGGGGGCGCGTATGCAGAACGCGGCGGCAATGCGGCCACGAACGCCGTGATCGCGGCTTGCGAGGTGATTCCCGCCGTGAGCTGGCAGCCGCGACCGGTGAACCCCAACGCGCTGCTGCTGTACGACTGCGCCGGACACGAGCGGGCACTACGGGCCAGCTGACTCGCCGTCCGGCTACGCGGCGACCAACAGCTCGCGATGAAAAGCGCGGGCGAACAGCTCGCCCTCGCGGCTTGCCGCCCAGCGCGGTACGGCCGACTCACCGTCCGCGATCAGGCGCAGCTCGATCTGACCGCGGACGCCATTTGCGACCGGCTCCTCCACGGCGCCGTTCCGATCGCGCTCCTTCTCACCACCATCCGCGCCGCGGCCGTTCTCAGCCCCCGGGGAGTCCATCAGCGTGAAGCGAGTGCCGCGCACTAGCTGGTCGCGGGAGCGCTCGAGGTCCTCGGCCAAGCGCAGCAGGACGGCGCAGCGATCCAGCCGAGCGAGATCCTCGGGACCGAACAGCGCCGCCAGGGGACCTGGATCGGGCATGCCCTTGCGGTGGTAGCGGACGGCCTGCGCGACGATCGCCACCTCGGCCGGCGAATAGCCCGGCAGGCCGCCGTTGAGGATCAGGTAGCGCGAGTGCTTGTGGTGGTCGTCGTAGTCGACGGACATGCCGATGTCGTGCAGCATCGACGCCGCCCACAGCAGTTCGCGCTCGATCGGGTCGCCGTCGTGCAGCCCCAGGCGGGCGAGCTCGTCGAACATCGCCAGTGCCAGCATCGCGACGTGATCGGTATGAGCGAGGTCGGGGCGGTACTGCGCCGCCAGGTTCAGCACGCTCGTGCGGCGCAGATCGGCGAACAGCGGCGGGTCCCGATCGGCCGAACCGGGAGACACTCCCTCCGGTCGCATCCCCGAACCGGCCAGCAGGCGCTCGAAGAAGACGCCCTCGCGCAGCCCGGCCTCGGTGACTTCCAGGCCGTCGAACCCGCCGGCCAGCAGCGCGCCCTGCACGACGATCGCGCCCGCGAGGATCAGATCGGCGCGCGCGGGCTTGATGCCGGGCACCGAGCTGCGCTCAGACGCCGGCAACGCAGCGAGTCGCTCCACGAGGTCAGCCAGCGCTTCGGCAGAGACGATCATCGCCTGCACGCCGTTGGACGGCAGTCCGCTCGCGCGCTGGACGGCCGTGGCGAGGTTGCGAACCGTCCCGCCGATGCCCACCAGTCGCCGTCCCGTACGAGCCAGCCAATCGGCCTGCTGCAGTTCACGGGCAACGTGCTCGCGCAGCTCGTCGATCTGCCGTCGCTTCGCGGGGCCGTTCACGGGCAGAAACCGCTCGGTCATGCGGACCGCGCCCAGGGGCCATGAACCAAGCTCGTGCGCGAGCCGGTCGACGACGCGCACCAGCTGCAACGAACCCCCGCCGAGATCCAGCACGCACCCGTCGGTCAGGGTCGTCGAGTTGACCGCCGCGAGATACCCGTATCGCGCCTCCTCCTCGCGGCTGAGCACACGGATCGGCAGGCTCGTGTGCTCGCGGGCCAAGGCCAGAAAACCCTCAGAGTTCTCGGCGTCGCGGATCGCGCTGGTGGCGACAGCGTCCACCTCTTCACCGATCGGAGATCGACTGGATCTCCGATCGGCCAGCAGGCCGGCCGCCCGGCAGAAGTGATCGAACACATCCAGCGTCGCCAGCGCGCGACGCATCGGCTCCTCCCCCAGCCTGCCGCTCGCCGCGAGACCCTCACCGATGCGCACCGGCTCGTAGATCTCGTCGGTACGCCGCCACCAACCGCCGGACGCCATGAACACGACGAGCCGGAACGAGTTGGAGCCGAGATCGATCACGGCCAAGCGCTCTTGGGACTGAGGCTGGAGCCGCTGCGTCATGCTCTGAGCGTATTCGCCGCACCGGAGGGTTTCCGGTGCATCGGGCGACTCCGACCTCAGAGGGCCCCCGGCTCCTCGCGGGACTCCGGACCCCAGGGGCGCAGAGAATCAGGCGAAGCGCTCGGAGAGACCGAGCTCGGATCGAGCGGCGCTCATCCGTGCCGCCAGTTGCGCCTCGGCTTCGGCGTCCCGCGCGACGTCGGCGACGGGAACGTTCAGCGCGCGGGCCAGGCCCGCGAGCTTGCTCCAGGTCGGGTTGCGCACTCCCCGCTCGATGCCGGAGAGGTAGGTCGGGTGCATGTCGGCCTCATGCGCGAGGTCTTCGATGGTCAGGCCGCGGGCACGCCGCAGACGACGGATCGCACGCCCCAGCTCGGCATTGGTGGGCACGGTCGTAGACACACCTGGACGGTCGCTGCTCGACAAGTACATGACTACAGGTGATAGGATCTGATATGTACAATTGTCTGTCTACTTTGTGTCTTCTTTGCAACATTGAAGACGTTCTATATCCTTTGATGCCGAACACGGATTATCTGCTGTGAATCGTTTTTGCCAGCAGATCGGGTGCTCTCTTTCGTCTCCGGCAGTCCGTCCCGTGGAAGATGACAAGTCTCCAGGACAGACGGCGCCGAGTCATCATCCGAGACTAGGAGGACAGATGTACGTCAACCCCCATTTCGCCGAGCGCGAGCTGACGGTCCTGCACGACACGATCGAGGCTGTCCGGTTTGGCCTGCTCGCGATCTGCGCCGACGGCCCGCTCGCCGCGCATATCCCGTTCGTCCTGCACCGCGAGGAGGGCGAACGTGGAACGCTCCTCGCGCACGTCGCCGCCAACGATCCGCTCGCGCGCCGTCTTCACGACCGGAACGAGGTGCTTGCGATATTCAGCGGTCCGCGCGCATATGTGTCGCCGCAGTGGTGTCCGGGCGGTGGCCTGCCGACCTACAACTACCTGGCCGTTCACGCCTACGGCCGTCCGCGCGTGCTGGATGGCCGCGACGCGGTGCTCGCTCATCTCACCGAGCTCGTGGACATCCATGAGGCACAGCTTCCGGACCCATGGTCGCTCACGTCCGCCCCGGATGACCATGTCGCCGGTCTGCTGCCTCACATCGTCGCATTCCGACTGGAGATCGAGACGATCCAGGGCAAGCGCAAGCTCAGCCAGAACCGGGCGGCCGAGGACCGCGATGGCATCATCCGCGGCCTGCGCGAGCGCGCGGGAGACGACGAACGGGCGATTGCCGAGACGATGGCCACCTATCCATATGCGTCCCGGGAGGCGCAGAGCATCGTGGTGGCGCCGCGTGTGACGACCCGTGACGCGACCTCTGACGAGTAACCACGGCTGGCGGAAATTTGGCTCTGCAATGCCAGATCCCGACATGGATAAGACATGGGCCCGCCTGGACTCGAACCAGGGACCAATCGATTATGAGTCGACTGCTCTAACCAACTGAGCTACGGGCCCGCCTCGCGCCCGGACCGAACCGCTGGCCCGGCCGCGATCGGGCAGACGCTAGCAGCGAGATGTGGAATGCTCCCGCCCGCGTCCCGCGCCGGGACGGGATCGCCGAGAGCGGTGGTCAGGACTACGAGGAGAGGACTAGCCGATGGCAGACCGAGCAGCGATTGTGACCGGAGCGTCGAGCGGAATCGGACTGGCGATCGCGCGGGTGCTGGGCCAAGAGGGGCATGCGATGACGCTCGCCGCGCGCCGGCCGGAGAAGCTGGACGCGGCCGCGGCCGGGCTCGCGGACGAGGGCTACGACGTGCAGGCGATCGCCGCAAACGTCTCCGAGGAGGCCGACATCCAGAAAGTCGTCTCGGCTCATCAGGAGCGCTACGGACGCTTGGACGTGCTCGTCAACAACGCCGGCGTCGGCATCGGGGCACCCGTCGGGGAGATCGTCACCAAGCGCCTGGACCTGCAGCTCGACATCAACCTGCGCTCCATCCCGCTGTTCTACCGCGAATCGGTGGAGATGCTGAGAGCCGCCGCCGCCGAGCACCACAACGCGCTTGTCGTCAACACCGCCTCGATCGCCGGCAAGCGCGGCGTGGGCTGGAACTCGGTGTACTCGGCCACCAAGCATGGTGTTGTCGGCTGGACGGAGTCGATGAACCACGAGCTGAGCGGCGAGGGCATCAAGTCGACCGCGCTGTGCCCCGCCTTTGTGGATACGCCGATGACCGAGTTCGTCAAGGGCCACGTACCCGCCGAGCAGATGATCCGCCCCGAGGACGTCGCCGAGTCGGTGCGCTACCTGCTGAAGCTCTCCGCCATGTGCTTGGTGCCGGAGATCATGTTCCTGCGACCCGGCGAGGTGCTCTGACGGCGCAGTCTGCGCGCGCGAATCTCACCGCGGGGATCGGCGGCTTCCTCGCCGAGATCGCGCTGGCTGCGAGAGCCACAGCGCATGCTGCGCGAGACCAGCGTGTGGTGTTCGGAGATCGCGCGGTCGAGCTCGAGACCCGAAGCGCTCGCCAGACTGTCCCGCAACTGTGCGATCAGGATGCGCAGCTCGCGCGGGGTCGCCACGCGCTTACGCTTGCCCGCACGTGCGAAGCGGTCCCAGGACTTCGCGAACGACAGAAATTTCGTCCGGCCGCCGCAGCGATGGGCCGCGAGCATCGGACACACTCCCCCCTCCTCATCCACGTAGGCGCCGACGAGGATCCGCTCATACCTGCCCAGACCCAACAGCATCGCTTCGCGCGTGGCCACCGGCATGCAGTCGATCGCCAGGCGCAGACCCTCGACCGAGCTCGTTGAATGGTGGGGATGCTTTCCCATAGGCTGTACCCCGTCGCATGACTCGATGTCCGCGACGGTGCGCGGCCAACACAGTACGTCCTGCCGTCTTCACCGGCAACCAATGCCCTCTCGTTGAAAGGAAACTTGCACATGAAGCTCGGCGTGCACATCGGCTACTGGGGTCTCGGCCTCACCTCGGAGGACCAGCTGAACATCGTCGGAGAGGCCGAGCGACTCGGATACGATTCGGTCTGGACGGCCGAGGCGTACGGCTCGGATGCCGCGACCGTGCTCGGGTGGCTGGCGGGACAGACCTCGAAGATCCGTCTCGGCTCGGGCATATTCCAGATGCCCGGCCGATCGGCTGCGATGACCGCAATGACGGCGGCGACGATCGACCAGCTCTCGGGCGGTCGCATGATCCTGGGGATCGGCTCCTCGGGACCGCAGGTCGCCGAGGGATGGCACGGTCAACGGTTTGGCAAGCAACTGCAACGCACGCGCGAGTACGTGGCGGTCGTGCGTATGGCGCTCGCGCGCGAGCGAGTCGAGTTCCACGGCGAGACGCTGGAGCTGCCGCTGCCGGATGGGCCCGGCAAGGCGCTGAAGCTCACGATCGGACCAGTCCAGGAGCAGATTCCGATCTACCTGGCGGCTATCGGGCCGAAGAACACCGCGCTTGCCGGCGAGATCGCCGACGGCTGGATTCCGACGCTGTTCTCGCCCGAGCACGTCTCTGAGTTGCGCCCGCTGCTGGAGGAAGGCGCAGCACGATCGGGCAAATCGCTCGAGGACTTCGACATCGCCCCGACCGTGAACGTCTTCATCACCGACGACCTCGAGGGTGCCCGCAACGCGATGCGTCCATTCATCGCCCTCTACGTCGGCGGTATGGGCTCGCGCAAGCAGAACTTCTACAACCAGCTCGTCTGTCGCTACGGCTTTGAGGCGGAGGCCGCCCAAATTCAGGACCTGTACCTCGAAGGCAAGCGCGAGGAGGCGATGGCGGCTATCCCGGACGTGCTGATCGACAGCGTGTCGCTGTGCGGGCCGCCCGACGTGGTGCGCGAGCGGCTGGCGGTGTACCGCGACGCCGGTGTTGGCACGCTGGGCGTCACGCCGATTGCGTTCACGGCGGAGGACCGGCTCGAGCAACTGCGGCTCGTCGCCGAGCTCGCGGCCTGACCCATCCGCCCATGTCCTCGCCCGCGCGCCGCATCCTGCTGGGGGCGTTCGGCGACCCGGGCCATGCGTTTCCGATGATCGCGCTCGGCCGGGCTTTGCGCGCGCGCGGCCACGAGGTCACTCTGCAGACCTGGCGGCGCTGGCAGGGGCACGTCGAGGCCGAGGACCTGGCGTTCGCGCCGGCGCCCGAGTACGACGTGTTCCCGACCGGCGGTCCCGGCGGGGAGCCGCTCGACTTCTACGAGGCGGTCGTGCACGCGACCCAGGACACGGCGCCGCTCGTGCGCGAGTTGCGTCCGGATGTGGTCGTCGCGGACATTCTCACGCTCGCCCCGGCCCTGGCCGGGGAGCTGTGCGACATCCCGCGCGCGACGTTGATTCCGCATGTGTACCCCGAGAACGAGCCGGACGCCCCGATCTACTCGCTGGGTGCGCGTCTGCCCCGCACGGCGGCCGGACGCGCACTGTGGCGCCGCGCGCAGCGGCCCGTCAACCACGGAGTCGAGCGCGGCCGGGTTGAGCTGAACCAGACTCGTGCTCGCCTGGGTCTCGGCCCGCTCGAGTATGGACACGGCGGGACCAGCCACGAACTGGCGCTCGTGGCGACGTTCCCGCAGCTGGAGTACCCGCGCATTTGGCCGGACTGGGCGCATGTCGTCGGCCCGCTGATGTGGGAGCCACCGACCGATGACGTTGAGCTGCCGCCCGGCGATGCTCCGCTCGTCCTGATCGCGCCCTCGACCGCCCAGGACCCCGACCACAGACTGCTGCACGCGGCGCTGCGCGGTCTCGCCGACGCCCCGGTCAGGGTGCTCGCGACCTGGAATCGGCGGCTGCCATCACGGCCGCTGCCCGTGCCCGCGAACGCACGAGTCGTCGAGTGGGTCTCCTACGCGCGCACGATGCCGGCGTGCGATGTCGTCGTCTGCCACGCCGGTCACGGAACGCTGGTGCGCGCCCTGGCATCCGGCTGCGCGGTCGTTGCGTGCCCGCACGTCGGTGATATGAACGAGAACGCCGCCCGACTTGACTGGGCCGGCGCGGGGGTCCGCCTGCCGCGGCGGTTCGTCTCGCCACGGCCTTTACGCTTGGCGGTCGAACGGACCCTGAGCGAACCGTCGATCCGTGCGCGGGCGGGCGAGCTCGCCTCGTGGGCCTCCGAACACGACCCGGCGGACATCGCCTCTGCCCTAGTCGAGCAGCTGGCACACCAAAAAGCTCCGGGGGTGGGACTCGAACCCACAACCTCTCGATTAACAGTCGAGCGCATCTGCCAAAATTGAGCTACCCCGGATCGGGCTACCCCGGAGAACCTATCCGAGGTTGTCAGTGATATTACGATAGCTGACGGACTCCGGCCTCCACCTCGGCATGGCAGTTCGCACAAAGGAGCACGCACTTGCTCGCCTCCGCTCTCGCCTTATCCAGGGATCTCGCTACCCCTCGATGGCTCAACGAAAAGCTCTTCTCGGATGGCACGAGATGGTGGAACTCAAGCGCTGCGATACAGCGGCTGTATCCACAACCGACGCATACCCCACCGGCCTCTTCGACAAGCATTTGCTTGACCTTTCGTCGTCGGCGTACCACTGCTTCCGACCGACACTTGAGACATCTGTAACCGCTCGGAGACCTGCGCTTGAAGTCCGTCAGGCCATGTTGCAAGCACTCACGCTGTACAACGTCCATGGGTTTCTCGCCCATATCGCTCGTTTTACGGCGCCACTCGCCACGGCGCGTTGTCAATCCATACTCCCTCAGCCAGTGTCGAACCGTTGTCTTGCTGCGCCCAACAGTCTCGGCGATCTGCGCAATCGAGGCGCCCTGCTCGACCAGCGTCTCCAGCTCGTCGTGCTCCAGCCCACCCCGCGCCGCGTACTTATCCCGGTTGACGGCTCGCAGCCCATGTTTCTCGACCCAGTAGCCCACGGTCGATTCGTGCAGACCATGTCGTCGCCCAATCTCAGCAAGCGACACACCCTGACTCAAAAGTTGCTCCAACGAAGCGCGATCCATGCACCGCATTGTCCTATACGGATCGGACGGAACCCCACGAACATACGTTCCATTCTGTGACATTTTTGTGTCAACTTCGTGACTTCAACGGACGAGCCGGACCCATCAGACCTACCCTCACCCCGTCTCCTCCAACGCCCGCTCGTAAGCCCGATCGAACTCGCGCTTGACCTCGGCGCGGCGCACCGCCAGCTCGCTCACCTCACCGGACTCCTGGGCACGGGCGCGCTGGATCTCACGATCGATGCGAGCCAGCTCCAGCTGCATGCGCTGGGACTCGAGCATCGCCGGGGCGGGCGACTCCCGGCCGGCCTGCACGACCAGCTCGGCCAGCAGCCCCGCCAGCTGCGGGTCGTCCTCGGGCAGCTGAGCGCCTGGGTTCGTGAGATGCGCGCGCAGATGCCCGGCCGCGCGACGCACCAGATCGCTCGTGAAGTGTGCCGACAGATCGACTTCACCGAGGGCGCGCGCGCCCGACTCGGGCTCGGCGATGCACTGGGCGAGAAATGCCCGCTCGGTGCTCTCACCGCGCGAGACCACCTGAGAGGCCGGCTGGCGCGTCGCCTCTCCCCCTTCTCCTGCACCGGCGCGACGGTCGGCGGTCCTCTCACCGGCACCTGATCCACCTCGTCTCGCCCGTTCCGCCAAGGTCTGCTCGGCCAAGCTCTCCGGCAGCTGCAACCGCTCGGAGATCATCCGCGTGAGCTCCATCCGCAGCGCGCTAGGCGGGAGCGTCGCAAACACAGGTCGCAGCTCATCGAGCATCCGATCGCGACCCTCGGGGCTGCCGTAATCGCCGCCGTCCAACACCCGCTCCACGCGAAAGCGCACGAACGCAACGGACGCCCCAATCGCGCGCTCGATCGCCGTCGCTCCCTCGCGCTGCACGAGCTCGGCCGGGTCCGTACCTGCAGGCAGCGGAACGACGCGCAGCTCCAGCTTGCGCCGGGCGGCGAGACCGGCGGCGCGCAGCATCGCCTCCTGTCCGGCGCTGTCGGCGTCTAGCGCGAGCAGTACTGTGGGCGCCATCCGCGCGAGCTCTGAGACCTGCTCGGATGTCAGCGCGGTGCCCATCAGTCCGACTGTGTTGCGCATCCCGGCCTGGTGCAGGGCAATGACGTCGGTGTAGCCCTCGCACAGGATCGTCTGGCCCGCCTTGGCGGCATGAGCACGCGCGAGATCGGCGCCGTACAGGTGCGATCCCTTGTGGTAGACGGTGTTGTCCGAGGTGTTCAGATACTTCGGCTGCTGATCCTCGCTCAGCGCGCGCGCCCCGAACCCGAGCACGCGCCCACGGATGTCGGCGAGCGGAAACATGATCCGCGAGCGAAACCGGTCGTACAGTCGCCCGTTCTGCTGTGAGCGCTGCGCCAAACCGGTCGCGTACAGCTCAGCCTCTGAGAACCCCCCGCGCAGTGACGCCGTCAACACGCGATCCCAGGCGCTGGGGGCATACCCGACGCGGAACTCTCTGAGGATCTCCTCCCCCAGTCCCCGCCCCAGCAGGTACTCGCGTGAGCGCTCCGCCTCCTTGCTGTCCCACAGACAGCGCTCGTAGTAGGCGCTCGTACGGGCCAGCAGCTCGAGCAGCCGTTCGCGCTCTCGACGTTGCTGCGCCTCGCGCTCGTCCTCCTGCTCGCGCTCCAGCTCGACCCCTGCACGATCGGCGAGCAGCTCCAGCGCGCCTTTGAAGTCAACGCCCTCGGTCTCCTGCACGAACGTGAACACGTCGCCCGCCGCCTGACAACCGAAGCAGTAGTAGACCTTCTGCGTCGGGTCGATCCCGAATGACGGTGTGCGCTCCTCGTGGAACGGGCACAGCCCCTCATAGCGATTCGCTCCCGCGCGGCGCAGATCGGTGCGTGCGGAGACCAGCTCGACGAAGTCAACCGCGTCGCGCACACGATCTCGGGACTGACTGGTGTACAGGGCCATCGCATGCCAACGCTAGCGGGCAAACGCTTGCGGCACCTGAAGCTCGGTGTACTCGCGTATGCAGTACCGGTCGGTCATGCCCGCCAGGTAGTCAGTCACACGCTCGGCGAGCTCGTCATCGCCTCGCGCAGAAGGAGCGCTGGCAAGGCCCGACCGCGGGTCGGGCAGCAGCTCGGGATGGGCGACGTAGTGCTCGAACAGAGCGCTCACCACGCCCGCGATCCGCTCGTGCTCGGCGCGCACGGCGGGGCCGAGATAGACATGCTCGAACATGAACCTGCGCAGATCTGCCATCGCCGGGCCGGCCTCGGGTCCCTGAACGATGTCGCCGGCGCGAGCGGAGTGCTCGACCAGATCGTGTACGAGCGCGTCGATGCGGGCAGATCCGGTGTTGCCGAGCACCGCGATCGGTTCGGATGGCAGCTCAGCCTCTCGCAGAAGCCCGGCGCGCAGAGCATCGTCGATGTCGTGGTTGATGTACGCCACACGATCCATCAACCGCACGATCAGCCCCTCCAGCGTGCTTGGCGCCTCAGCGCGGCCCGAGTGGCGGGCGATGCCGTCGCGGACCTGCTCGGTCAGGTTCAGCCCGGCGCCATCGCGCTCCAGCACGTCAACCACGCGCAGCGAGTGCTCGTAGTGGCGAAACCCCCCATCGAAGCGCTCACGCAGGCAGCGGTCGAGCACCTCCTCGCCGATGTGCCCGAACGGCGGATGCCCGAGATCGTGGCCGAGACCGATCGCCTCGGTCAGGTCCTCGTTCAGTCGCAGCGCACGTGCGACTGTGCGCGAGATCGTCGTGACCTCGAGCGTGTGCGTCAACCGCGTGCGGTAGTGATCGCCCTCGGGCGCTACGAACACCTGCGTCTTGTGCGTCAGCCGGCGAAACGCCTTGCTGTGGACGATCCTGTCGCGGTCGCGCTGGTACGGGGTGCGCAGCGCGCAGTCATCCTCGGGACGAGCCCGTCGCGCCGGGTAGGAACGGGCAGCCAGCGGCGAGAGCGACGCTTCCTCCTGCGCGCTGACGCGTGCCGCGAACGTCGCGGCGATCGAGTCTGGGTCGGTGGCGATGCCCATCGGGCGATTGTGCCACCCGCAGCGGCGCGCCTTCGACAGTGGCGGGCCTCAGCGCCAAGACCCTCGGCGATGGCGAGCCCACGGCAACGGCGAGACGCTCAGGGCTCGCGCTGCCAATCGCCGCGCATGCCCGCGACGTGCATCCAGTGGTGCCAGCCCTTCATCTCTCCCGGGTCCTCGTCGTACACACCCGCCCCGCCTCCGGGCTCCGGCAGGTCGCCGGCGGCGGCCGAGTCGATACGCAGATCCACGCCATGTTCGTGCAGGGCCGCGACATCGGCGGCCTGCACAAACCGCCGGCCATGCCCGGGCACGGCGATCACCAGGCCGTGGAATATGTCCTTCTCGGGCGCCGCCACGACGTGATCGACCGTGCCCACCTGCTGCCCATCGGAGGCCAACACCGGGACGTTCTTCTCGAGCACCTCGTAAGCGATGGGCAGACCCTCATCCACAAATCACACGATACACGCGGCGCCGGCCCAGGAAGTCAGGCCGCCGGCATCAGCCGCACGTTCGCGTGATGCTCGAGCGTCTCCGAGATCGCACGCTCCACCTGGCCGAGCGCCCGCTCCCCCGCATCCGGAGCATCGGCCAGGGGCAGGCCGAGCGCCTCGGTCATGAAGTTGTAGGCGTCGGGGTCGAACGCAAACGAGACGACCGAACACGTCTCGTCGCTGGACGTTTCCGGCCAACACGCCCCGCACACGACACCCCCGGAGGCGCCGGAGAAGCCGACGAGATGTTCGTGCTCACCGCAGGCCGCGCATGCACCGAGCTGTGGTGCCAGGCCCGCGGCGAGCATCAGCTTCAGCCGAAACGCAAGCGCTCCCGCGCGCCCGGAGGCGGCTGGGGCCCCGGACGTTGCGCCCACGTCCAGCAGCGACAGGCGCCGGCAGAGCAGGTTGAACACGTTCGGATGGGGCTCCTCAGTCTCGAACAGCCGCCCGACCGCATCGCACGCACGCGCGGCGGCGTCGATGGCGCGGGCGTCGCAGCGCAGACGTGCATACGCCTCGATCGTCTGCGCACCGGTGACGGTGAGCAGCTCTCCACGACCTTCGTGCAGATCAAGCTGCAGACGAAAGAACGGCTCCAAGCGCCCGCCAAAGCGGCTGCGCGCGCGACGCACACCCTTGGCGATCGCGCTGACACGCCCGAGCTGGGGTGTGTACAGGTGCAGGATGCGATCGGCCTCGCCGTAGCGCATCGAGCGCAGCACGACCCCCTCCGTCTTGACTGGTCCTGACACTCTGCCGAGTCTAGATTCGCACGCGGCGCATCCGCATGCATGCATCCGATAACCCGATCCGAACAGCTCCAGCTCGTTGCTATATTTAGTGAAGTAATGAGTGAAGTCACCGTATACAGTGCCGATCCATGCTCGTATTGCGCCCGTGCCAAGGGTCTGCTGCGGTCCCATGGGATCGAGTTCACCGAGATCAACTTGTCCAAGGACCCAGTCGGGCGCGTCGAGCTCGCGAGCCGGACGGGCATGATGACCTTTCCCCAAGTCCTGATCGACGGGCAGCTGGTCGGCGGCTTTACCGAGGTCAAGGCCGCCGCCGAGAGCGGACGGTTGAACGAGTTGCTGGCCGGTTCGGGGACGCGACCGGAGGGAGTGTCTCCCGGTTCGGCGGAGCAAGTGTCTCCCGGTTCGGTCGCCTGACCCGCTACCTACGGCCCTTCAACGCTCGCCGCAGCCGCGGCCGCGGCTGGCAGGTCTCGCACACATAGGTCCCGCGTCCGGCGACGACCATCTTTACGATCGTGGTTCCACAGTTCGGACACGGCTCTCCCTCACGCCGGTGCACGAGAAACCGGTCCTGAAACGAGCCGCGCACACCGTCAACATGGCGAAAATCGTCGATCGTGGCACCGCGCGCCTCGATGCCTTCGCTGAGCGCCTGGATGATCGTCTCGCGCAGGCC
Source organism: uncultured Solirubrobacterales bacterium (assembly GCA_963810645.1). GTDB lineage: Bacteria > Actinomycetota > Thermoleophilia > Solirubrobacterales > Solirubrobacteraceae > Palsa-744. The sequence goes on from CAWEOK010000011.1 coordinate 152,429, forward strand.
GGCGTACTGCGCACGCGAGAGCCAACCGGCCCGACGCAGCGGATGAACACCTGCGCGGAACAGCGCCTCGTCGGCATAGATGTTGCCGACGCCGGCGATCCGGCGCTGGTCGAGCAAGAGCGCCTTGATCGGTGCGCTGCGCCCTCGCGCAATCGAGCGTAGATGCTCGGGCGTGAACCGATCGTCGAACGGCTCGACGCCGAGGCGCGCGGCGAAGAACGCCTCCAGGGCCTCGCTCCCGAGCAGCAGCTCGCCGGTGCCGAACCGGCGCGGGTCCACGATCACCAGGCGGCGCTTGGGCGCCAGCTCGATCAGCACCCGGACATGCGCCGGCTCGGGCTTGGGCTCGCACAGGACGGCGCCGGTCATGCGCAGATGCTGCGCGAGGTGGACATCGCCGGACAGGTGCCACAGCAGGTACTTGCCCCGGCGGCCAACCGCTCCACACGGCGCCCGGTCAGCGCCTCGGCCAGTTCGCCCGGAGCGAGCGGTCGCGACCAGCGCGGGTCGAGAATCTCCACCCGGGCCAGCCTCCTGCCTTCCACGAGGGGAGCAAGCTGGCGTCTGATCGTCTCGACCTCGGGCAGCTCCGGCATTGGCCAAGCTTATGACCAAGGCACGCGACCGCTGGTCCGGACCCTCCGACACGCCAAGCTCACACCCACTGTCACACTCAGAGCTCGCGGCGAACGCACCCCTCAAGCTACCCAGAAACGGCTCCCCCGGCAGGCCGTCCACGGTACGTCCGGCGAGCCAGCGCAGCACCGTGGCGCCGGCATCCGCCAGAGGACCGTCGTGACGCGCCCCGCCATAGAGCCCACCCGCCGCTCGCCTGCTCGCCATCTCCCCCGTGACGGCAAGCAGCGGCGCGTACTCGCGCGTATGGTCGGTGCCCGCATGAGCCGGATCGACGCCGTGATCGGCGGTCACGATCAACAGGTCGCCGGAGCGCAGCCGCTCCAGC
>CAWEOK010000012.1:0-273721 GCA_963810645.1 uncultured Solirubrobacterales bacterium
CATCCACAAATACGCGCCGAGCCTGCACCTGAGCGTCGAGGTCAATCGGATCTCCCTCCCAGTCCCGATGGGCTCGGTGGCGGCGGCGATGCTGCTCGCGGAGTGCTACTGCGAGACCGGGCGTCTGCAAGAGGCGATCGGCCTCGCGCAGAAGCTCCACGAACACTCTCCATCGTCGTCGGGGATGCTGCTCTTCCTGTGCAGCATGTACCTGCGAGCCGAAGATTGGGATGAGATCGTCCACGCGACCGCCGGGATCAGCAACGAGGACGACATCACGCTGATGCTGCGGCTATGGCAAGCCCAGGGGATGGAAAAGCAAGGACTGCCTGACACGGCACTTGAGGCCTACCGGGACGCCCTTAAGAGCAAGAAGCGCGACGAGAAACTGCTCAAGGAGGCCCGATACCTCAGAGCCAAGCTCTATATCCAACTCGGTAAGCGTGCGATGGCGAAGCGGGACCTCGGCCGACTCTATGGCGAAGACCCAGACTTCGAGGACGTACGCACCCTGCTCGCATCGCTCGGCTAATCCGCGCCGGTCAGAGTCCGGCTCACCCGGGGCGCGCTGCTCGTCTTTCGTTTCTTAAGCCACCGTTCCAAGCGGCCCAAACCGCGTTGCAATCTCGCTCGATCACGGGCTAAGAGTCTGGTGGCACGACCTAACTCCGTCAAGCGGGATCCTTAGCTCCCTCGATCTGCCGCTGAGGCTCGAACACCAGAGCGCGGACATAGGCCGCAAGCCGTTCAGCGTCGTCCTTCTCGAGCGTGGGCGGCAGGTAAAGGTGCGCGATGCCTCCTGTGCGTAGTGGAAACGGGTAGTCAATCAGCGTCTGTGACGGTGCGCCCGTCGGTGCCTGCGAAGCCGACGACGTGGACGCCGGCCGAGTGTTGCCCGTGGAGCCGTTGCTACTGCCGGGCTCGCTTGTGCGGCGTCGCGGTGCCCTGCCTGGGGGCGGTTTGAAGTTGGCCGCACCGTTGTCCAGGTACTGCCGGTAGAGCTCGATGGCGCGGTTGAAGCGGTTGCGGTACGCCCGCAGGCTGTCCGGCGCGTACTTCTGCCCGGCGAGCGTTTCAAAGCGGCTCATCACATCATCGGTGTCGATCGTGCGCAGGTCAACTCCGGGAGTGTCGGGCTCGACGGTGGCGAGGATCTGCTTTGTAGCCGACCGCAGCGGCTCCATCGCTGCCGCACGCAACAGGCCCTTGTTGATGACCCAATCGCAGAACTCCTCCAATCCCTCGAGTGTCCCACCGCTGATCTTATCTGTGCTTTGTACTGACATATCACTGCCTTTTAAGTCGAAAACTAAGAAACGGAGATGAGTATATCATACGATCTACGCAAAGACGGACGGACGGAATAAAATATTAAGGCACCGTAAGGCATTGAGAAGGACGGCGCGGACACAGGCCCCGAATACGGGCGCATTGGCCCGGGGAGAGGGTTCGCAGGTGTTCGCGTGCTTTTCGGTGTTGGAACGCTGGGGCCCTGCAGGCTGGCCTTGACCCCAGCTCTGCGGAGACCCTGAGAAGATGCCCGCGTGAAGGTCGCAGATGCCATAGCTCAGGGGGAGGGTCCACGTGTGGATTTCAAGCGTGATCTGTCTTCCCGGAAGTCGGTCCTGAAGGACATCGTGGCGTTCGCCAACACGGCGGGTGGGGTGGTCGTGATCGGGGTAGACGATGACGGGTCTGTTGTGGGTGTAGCGGACCCGTTGCGTGAGGAGGAGCGTCTGTCGAGCAGCATCAGCGACGGGATTGAGCCGCAGCTGCTTCCGGAGATCTACGCGGCGTCCTACGGCGAGCACGAGTTGCTGGTGGTCGAGGTGGCGCATCACCCGGCGCCGTTTCATCTGCGCGCTGAGGGTCCTGAGCAGGGCGTGTATGTCCGTCTGGGGTCGACCAGCCGACGGGCGGACGCGGAGATGCTCGCTGAGCTTCGTCGCCAGGCTGCTGGGGAGTCCTTCGATCTCCTCGCCCGGCCCGGAGTTGTGCTCGCGGATCTGGACAAGATACGGCTCAAAGACGCGTTCGAGGGCCATGATGTTCCGATCCGCGCCGCGAAGCTGGAGGCGCTCGGTGTGTTGACGAACTATCAGGGCAAGGTGGTTGCGACGAATGCCGGGGTGATCCTGTTCGGTCAGGATGCGGTCCGGCGGCGCTACTTCCGCGATGCGCGCGTTGAGGGGGCGAGGTTCGCTGGCAGCAGTCGCGCGGCGGACATCGAGGACATCTTCGATCCCGACGAGGAGCTGACGGTGTTGGAGGCGGTCGATGCGGCGGAGCGCTTCATCCGGCGCAACACTCGCCAGGCCGAGCCAATCCCCAAGGGCCGGCTTCGACGCGAGCCTCTGCCGGAGTACTCCACCGTGATGATCAGGGAGCTGCTCATCAACGCCGTTGCGCACACCGACTACTCGAAGTCGGGCGAGACGATCAAGGCGTTCGTGTATGACGATCGCATCGAGATCCACAACCCGGGACCGATGCTGCCAGGCACCACCACGGACGACATTCGCGAGGGCCGCTCAAAGATCCGCAACCGTGGCATCGCTGGCGTGCTGCGGCGCATCCGCTACATGGAGCGCTTCGGCACTGCCTGGGAAAAGATCGGGCAAGAGGTGGACCGTGGCTATCCCGAGCCACGGCTCGACGGGGATGGGCCCGTGTTCACAGCGACGATCTGGCCACACTCCTCGTTCGCCGGCTTGCGTCTGCCGCTATCCCGCCAAAGTGGCAGTGTAAATGGCGGGGTAAATGGCGGGGTAGCGGACCTCGGTCGCGGCAACGTGGCTCGGCGCCGGCAAGCCGTCCTGGACGAGCTGACCAGCGCCGGCGGTCTGAGCGCTCGCGAGTTGAGCGAGAGGCTCGAGGTTGGATCTCGGACGCTGGAAAGAGACCTGTCGGCTCTTCGCGAGGCTGGTCTGGTCCTGCGGGAAGGCCCTCCGAAGACAAGCATCTACAGGGTGACCAAAACGGAGTAGAAGGCCGGCCACCACGCAAGAGATGGACGGCGCGCCGGCGCTAGCATCCGCCCCGGCCATTGACCTAACGTACGGGTGTTCGAGATGGCATACACCCGGCATATCGGCAGAAAGCGCCGGAAAGGGGGCGGCATTACCACCGCATATCCACCGCAAAGGGCCCGTAAGCCCAGCGTTTAAGGGTTTTTGAACAGGTCGCCCCGATTGCCTAACTTTCCGCGAACTCCAGTGAACACGGGCGAAAGAGCCCGAAAACTGGGGCCGTGGCAGAAGCCGATTCGCCCGTGTTCGGGGCTGTTCTGTGGTCTGTGGGTTGCGAACGGGTTGCAGCGCAACCCAAAACGGGTTGCAAACGGCTTGCACGGGGTGTAGTTCCAGATGCTCACAGCGCTGGCGGCATGCCGGGACCGTCCGTCGGGCTCGCTGGCGTTCGTGGCTCAGTTGCTGAGGAATGTGCGCGTCAGTTCGAGCAGCTCTGTGGTTGTCTCGCGCGCGTCGGCGAGGCAAACCTCAGCTCTCGATCGGCGACATGTCCGCGTAGCGATCGCCGGCCGTCACCCCCACCGGTGCGGCCTCGTCGATCCGGGCTAGATCCTCCGAGCTGAGCTCGATCTCGGCGGCGGCGACGTTCTCTTCCAGGTATGACCGCCGCTTGGTCCCGGGGATCGGCACGATGTCCTCGCCGCGGCTGAGCACCCACGCGAGCGCCAGCTGCCCGGCCGTGACCCCGCGCTCGCGCGCGATCTCCTCGACGCGCTGCACCAGCTCGAGATTGCGCCTGAAGTTCTCGCCCTGAAACCGGGGATGGTAGCGGCGGAAGTCGTCCTCGGGCAGGTCATCCGGTGTCTTGTAGCGCCCGGACAGGAACCCCCGTCCCAGCGGACTGTAGGCGACGAACCCGACGCCCAGCTCGCGGACAGTCGGGAGGATCGCCTCCTCGGGCTCGCGCGACCACAGCGAGTACTCAGTCTGCAGCGCGGATATCGGATGCACTGCATGGGCTCGGCGGATCGTCTGCGGCGAGGCCTCCGAGAGCCCCAGGTAACGGATCTTGCCCTCCTGGACGAGCTCGGCCATCGTGCCGACGGTCTCCTCGATCGGCACCGTTTTGTCGACGCGGTGCTGGTAGTACAAGTCGATGTGGTCGATGCCCAGGCGTGACAGCGACGCCTCACAGGCGCTGCGCACGTACTCGGGTTTGCCGTTGACCCCCACCCTCGTGCCGTCCGCGCGGCGCTCGTTGCCGAACTTCGTGGCTAGCACCACACCCTCGCGACGGTCGGCGATCGCGCGGCCGACGAGTCGCTCGTTCGTGAACGGTCCGTACATGTCGGCCGTGTCCAGGAACGTGACCCCGAGCTCGAGCGCCCGGTGGATCGTGGCGATCGACTCCTGCTCGTCGGTCGCGCCGTAGAACTCGGACATCCCCATGCAGCCCAGCCCCTCGGCCGACACCTGCAGTCCCTGACTCCCAAGCGTGCGTGTGTCCATGTCTATGATCGCTCCTCTGTCAGGCGTGATGGTCTGCGGCCCAGGCGACGATCGCACCCGATCCGTTGACCGTTGTGCCGTCGTCGAGCAGGAGCACCGGGACGTCCTCCTGACCGGTCAGATCGAGGATCTCCTGACGCTTGCCCCGGCGGCTCAGCGGGACGTTTTTGAATCCGCCCACCACATGGACCGTGTATGAGTGCCCGGCCTCGTCGAGCGCCTTGGCGGCGACGCCGCACGGATGCTTGATCAGCGGCGCGCCGGCCCCGTGCGTCCGTGCGGGACATGTGTAGAGAACCATCGGTTCACTGTAGTAGTTTGACCGGATCAGCTCAAGGGAGTCATGACAACCGGCAGCACAACCGGCGGGCAGCCGCGCAACCTGATCCTCGCCGCGATGATCTTCGCGGTCGCGATGACGTTCATCGACCAGACGATCGTCTCGATCGCGGCGCCGCAGATCCAGCGCGAGCTGCACCTGACGAGCACCGGCATGCAGTGGGCGATCAACGCCTACCTGCTGTCGCTGGCCGCGCTGTTCGCGTTCGGCGGGCGCCTGGCCGACACGGTCGGGCACCGCCGCATGGTGACGCTCGGGGTGATCGTGTTCGCCGGAGCCTCAGCGATGTGCGGGCTGACTCCGACCGGCAGCCTGGCCGAGGCGTGGATCGTGACGTTCCGTGTCGTCCAGGGGGCGGGCGGGGCGATCATGTTCCCGGCGGCGCTGGCGATCGTGGTGCAGACGTTCGAGTTGCGCGAACGGGGCCGTGCCCTGGCGATATTTTTCGGCATCGCCGGTGGCCTGACCGCCGTCGGGCCGATCCTCGGCGGCTATCTGACGCAGTGGACCTGGCGGGCGATCTTCTGGGTGAACATCCCCGTCGCCGTGATCGCCCTGGTGCTGATCGTGATCTCACGGCCGCACACGGTGTACCGGCCGGCGCGCATGGACTACCGGGGCCTGGCCCTGATCGCCTCCGGTGTGGCGCTGTCGGTGTTCGGGTTCCAGCAGTCGAACATCTGGGGCTGGAGCGATCCCGCGACCGGCGCGTGCATCGCCTTCGGAGCGATGCTGCTGGTCGTGTTCTACTTCGTCGAGCGCCGCACCGACTCGCCGTTGATTGAAGTCAATATATTCCGCATCCGCGCGTTCCTGGTCGAGAACATGGTGCTCGGGATCACGATGCTCGTGTTCATCCCCGTGTTCTTCTTCGGCTCGGAGTACGCCCAGATCTCGCTCGGCAAGACGCCCTCGGAAGCCGGCCTGGTGCTGCTGGACTTCTTCATCGGGTTCGTGATCGCGGCTCAGATCGGCGGACGGATGCTCGATCGCGTCGGCGCCAAGCGCCCGGTCGCCATCGGCTGCGTGCTCGGCGCGGTCGGTTTCTATCTGTGGGCCGGCAAGGTCACCGGTCTTGACTACAGCGCCCAGCAGCTCGACATCATCCTCGCCGGCGCCGGCATGGGGTTCATGCTCGGGCCGGCCAGCACCGACGCCGTCAACCGCGCCTCGCGGCTGTCCTACGGCGAGGCGACCGGCATCACCCAGACGGTCCGCAACTACGCCGCCAGCCTGGGCCTGGCGATCCTCGGCACGATCCTGGTCTCGCAGATGCGCTCGCGGGTCACCACCTCGCTGATCGCGATGGGCGTCCCGGCCACACGTGCGCACGCCGAGGCGTCCAGCATCTCCCAATCCCAGAGCGCCAGCTCGAGCGCCGCCGCGATACCTCGCTTCATCCGACTCGACTTCGCCTACGCCACGCGTTCGGTCCTGTATGTGATGGCCGGCATCATGGCCGTTGCCGCAATCGTGGCGTTGAACGGTCTGCGCGCCGGGCTGCAGGAGGAGACGGCCGGCGAGGTTGGGTCCGCCACGGCTGTCGAAGTCGAGCCCGACACGGCGGTCGCCGACACAACTTGATCAGGAGAGCCGCTGGATCAGAAGAGCGGCTGGCTGCCGGAGTCGCTCGCTACGCCCCGAGGCTCTTGGCCAGCTGGCGCTCGGGCGCGATCCGCACGACATCCCACACGAGCCCGACCCGCTCGAGCGCGGAGATCAGCCACGCGGAGGGGTCCAGCTGCCACCAGCGCAGGCCGTGGCGCGCGGAGGTCGGGAACGCGTGGTGGTTGTTGTGCCACGCCTCGCCGAGCGTCGGCAGCGCCAGCCAGACGTTGTTGCGCGACTCGTCGTGCGTCTGGAAGCCGCGCCGGCCGAAGAAGTGGCACAGCGAGTTGATCGAGAACGTCGCGTGGTGCAGGAACACGATCCGTACCGCGCCTCCCCACAGCAGGCCGGTGAGGCCGCCGACGATCGAGCCTCCAGTCAGCGCGTATCCGAGGGCGAACGGGAACGCGAGCCCCGCGAGCACCCACAGCACGAATGTGCGGTCGATGAACTTCACGACCGGGTCGGCGATCAGGTCCTTGGCGTAACGCTCCTGGTTCGCCAGCGCGCCGCCGGCGAAGATCCAGCCCACGTGCGCATGGAACAGGCCGCGCAGCGCTCCGCTCCAACCGCTGCCGTGGTCAACGTGGGGGCTGTGCGGATCGCCGGGCTGGTCTGAGTACTGGTGGTGCTTGCGGTGGTTGGACACCCACTCGATCACCGGCCCCTCGATCGCCGCCGAGCCGAGCGCCGCGAACAGCGCCCGCAGCGGCGCGCTGGTCTTGAAGCTGCGGTGGGTCAGCATCCGGTGAAACCCGACCGTGATGCCGACTCCGGTGAGCGTGTACGTGACGGCCAGCACGACCAGATCCGGCCAGCGCAGCGCGCCGCCCCACAGCTGCCACATCGCCACTCCCAGCAGCGCCAGCGGTAGGATCGTCACGACCAGGTTGGCGACCCGGTCGACCGTCGCGTGCTCCGGTGCGGGTGCGGGTGGGGACTCAGCGGTTGGGCGTGTCGCGCCCATGCGATCCTCCGCAATCGCATTCCGCGCCAGCCTCTGCGTCTCGTCGTTCTCCAGCATCGTCCAGCGAGCGTACTCTTCACTGCGGCCGAGTGACTACCGGCCTGGGTCTCAGCCGAACCGCCGCAGGGCTTCGACGATCGTCTGCGCATACACGGCCCGCCCGGCGACCGACGGGTGCACTCCATCGACCAGCAGCGATTCGCTCGAGTGCGCGTACCAGTCGGCGAGCACCGCCTGCGGCCAGACCGGCACGAACGCTTCGAGCGTGTGGTTGACCTCGTGCTGCCAGTCACGGTCCACGCGCACGTTGACGAGGACCACGTGCGCCACGCCGCTCAGCACACTGTGCAGGCGTTCGAGGTTTTCAAACCAGACCGGGCCGTTGTCGCCGATCTGCACGATCACCGTCTGCGGTAGCGCGCCGTGCGCCCGGTATTCGGCGATGCGCTGAATCGTATCCACGGCCTGGCGTCCGACGACCGCGTCCACGCGCAGTCGCGAACCGAGGCGCTGTTCGAGCACCGGTGCGCTGCCCAGCATCACCGAGTCGCCGAACGCGAGGATCGGCCCTGACGGGATCGCCCCCGTGGCGGTGTGCCCCGTGCCGGCAGAGCCCACGGAGCCCAGGGACGTACCAGAGGCGGCGAGGCCGTCGCCGGGACTCGAGGGTGCAATGCGCGATACGCCCGCGAGCGCCGCCGGGGTCGCCAGCTGCGATGGTCCCTGACCGGGCGCCGGCAGTCCCAGCGTGGGGCCGAGGATCAGCGCGAGCACGCCGAGCGTGCCGCCGACCCAACCGAGCCGCTGATGTGGGGTGCGCGCGTCCAACCAGGCGCGCAGCCGGCGCTGCGCAACACCGGTGCGCACGGGATGCTCGACATATCGGTAGGAGGCGGCCGCGATCGCGACGGTCGCACCGATCTGGGCCGTTATCAGCAGCGGTCCGTGCCAGGGCACGTCAACACGGGGCCGGGTGAGCTCCATGATCGGCCAGTGCCACAGGTAGATGCCGTAGCTGCGCACGCCGATCCACCGCAGCGGGCTCCAGCCGAGGATCGCGCCCAAGCGCGCGGCGGGATGGACCGCGACGGCGACGAGCAGGCCGGCGCAGAGCGCCACCAGCAAGAACCCGCCGCGATACAGCCACGGCTGGAAGTCCGACACGCGCCAGAACACCGCGAGGATGCCCACGAGTGCGGCCACGCCGATCCCGTCGAGCACGCCCCGCGCACGGGCGGACGCGATGGCGCGCAGCCGTGTCGCCGGCCACGCGAACGCCAGCAGCGCGCCGACCAGCAGCGTCGATGAGCGCGTGTCGGTGCCGTAGTACACGCGCGAGGGGTCGAGATTCGGGTTGTACAGAGCCCACATCAGCCCGGTCAACGCCAGCGCGCCGAGTCCGGTGAGCACGAACATCCGACGCCGGCCCAGCCACCGCAGACCGCCCACGAGCAGCAGCGGCCAGATCAGATAGAACTGCTCCTCGACCGCCAGCGACCACAGGTGCGCCAGCAGCGAGGGGCGCCCGAACGCGTTGAAGTAGGAGTGGCTTGAGATGATTTCGTGCCAGTTGGTCATGAACACGACCGAGGCGAGCGCGTCGCCGCGCGTGCGCGCCAGGTCGTCGCGTGCGATCGTCGAGGTGGCGATCAGCGCGAACAGGACGACCAGCGCCAGCGCCGGCAGCAGCCTGCGGGCGCGCCCGCGCCAGAACCGTCCCAGGTCGATACGTCCGGAGCCGGCGCGCTCGACGAGCAGCATCGAGGTGATCAGATAGCCGCTGAGCACGAAGAACACGTCCACGCCGAGGAACCCGCCCGGCACCCACGAGACGCCCGCGTGGTAGAGCACCACGCCCGTCACCGCCAGCGCGCGCACGCCGTCCAGCCCGGGACGGTAGGGCAGGCGCGGGCTCCAGTCGGGGGAGGTCTCACCTGACGATCCGGCGGCGGGCGCTTTCACCTCATGTGCCCCCGTCGATGCGTCTGCCTCTGCATGTGCCTCTGCCTGCTGGTCCCGTGTGACCGCCACTCGCCCATTCTTTCATTCGCGCTAGCCTGCCCTCATGGTCACGCCGACCCGACCGTCGCATGGCTGACAGTAAAGCCCGGCCAGCCGATGTGTTCGTCGTGTTCGGAATCACCGGTGATCTCGCCAAGGTGATGACGTTTCGCTCGTTGTATCGCTTGGAGCGCCGCGGGCTGTTGCACTGCCCGATCGTCGGTGTCGCGGTCGACGACTGGAGTATCGAGCAACTACGTAAGCACGCCCGCGAATGCATCGAAAAATGCGGCGAGACGCTGGAGGAGGATGTGTTCGAGCGGTTCGCCGCGCGGCTGTCCTACGTCAGTGGCGACTTCACCGACGCCGCTACATATGAACGTCTCGCCACCGCCACTGCCATCGGAGACGCCGACACACCCGTGTTCTACCTGGAGATCCCACCGTTCCTCTTCGGCCAGGTGATCGGTCAGCTCGCCGCCGCCGGGTTGACCAAGACCGGGCGAGTGGTCGTGGAGAAGCCGTTCGGTCACGACCTCGCCTCCGCGCGGGCGCTGGCCGGCGAAATACATCAGCACATCGAGGAGGATCAGCTCTACCGGATCGATCATTTTCTCGGCAAGATGGGCACGGACGAGTTCCTGTACCTGCGGTTCGGCAACACGATGATCGAGCCGATCTGGAACCGCAATCACGTCGCCTGCGTGCAGATCACGATGGCCGAGGCGTTCGGCGTCGAGGACCGCGGTCACTTCTACGACCCGGTCGGCGCGCTGCGCGATGTCGTTGTCAACCATCTGATGCAGGTGCTGGCCGTGGCGGCGATGGAGGCGCCGGCGGGCAATGACGCGGACACGTTCAAGGACGCCAAGTACGCGGTGTTCCGTTCCACTGCAACCGCCGATCCGGGGCACTACGTCCGCGGCCAGTACGACGGCTACCTGCAGACCGACGGCGTCGCGCCGGACTCCACGACCGAGACGTATGCCGCGATGCGGCTGGAGATCGACAACTGGCGCTGGTCGGGCGTGCCGTGGTTCATCCGCACGGGCAAGCATCTCCCGGTCACCCAGACGGAGTTGCGGGTCGTGTTCCGTCATCCGCCGCGGCTGGGGTTCATGGAGCACGGCCACCGCCGCCCCGAGCCCGACCAGCTCGTCGTCAAGCTGGACCCCTCGACCGGCACCCGCGTGATCCTCGACGCCCATCGCGCCGACGCCGGGGGTCCGAGCGCGATCACGCTCGACATGGAGTTCTCGCAAGAGGGCGGCGAGGCGCCGACCCCGTATGAGGTGCTGCTGTCAGACGCGATGAACGGCGACTCGACCAGGTTCACCCGTCAGGACTCGGTCGAAGAGACCTGGCGCATATTCCAGTCGCTGCTGGACTCGCCTCCGCCCGTGCATCCATATGCCCCCGGCACCTGGGGCCCGGCCGAGGCCGATCGTCTCGTCGCCGGTCACGGTGGCTGGCACGGCCCCTGGATCGCGAAGTGACCCGCGCGGCGCTCGTGTCGGGGCAGGTTGTGGGGCGGGTTCGATGAGCCCGGCTAAAGCGAAAGCCAAGAGCGCGGGCAGGTCCGCCGGCAAAGTCGCCGCGGGCGAGGCTGCTCCGGCGGCGCCCCAGAGCGCCGCGGCGCCCTCGCCGTTTCCGCCGATCGCCGACTATGCGTTCCTGTCGGATTGCCACACCGGCGCGCTGGTTGCTCCCGACGGGTCGATCGACTGGCTCTGCGTCCCGCGCTTCGATGCTCCGAGCGTGTTCGGCACGCTGCTCGACCGCCAGGCCGGCTGCTTCCGCCTGGGGCCCTTCGGCATCAACGTGCCGTCGGCGCGCGTCTATGAGCCGGGGACCAACATGCTGTTGACCACCTGGCGGACGCCGTCCGGATGGGTGATCGTGCGCGATGCGCTCACGCTGGGGCCGCGCCGCGGGGTGGACCACATCACGCCGCACACCCGGCCCCCGACCGACGAAGACGCCGATCACCTGCTCGTGCGCGTGGCGATGTGCCTGGTGGGCGAGGTCGAGCTGGAGCTGACCTGCGAACCGGTGTTCGACTACGGGCGGATGCCCGCCCAGTGGTCGGTCCTCGAAGACGGTCACAGAGCCGACGCGAGCGCCGAGGAGCTGACGATCAGGCTGCAGACGGACATGGCGTTAGGCATCGAGGGAGATCGGGTCAGGGCCAGGCATACGCTGGGGCAGGGCGAGCAGGTCTACTGCGCGCTTTCCTGGGCGGAGGAGCTCGCCGCGCCCGAGAATCTGGACGAGGCCAACGAACGGCTCGCGGCCACCGCCGGCTTCTGGCGTGGCTGGCTCGGCCGCGCGCGCGTCCCCGACCACCGCTGGCGTGAGCCGATCCAGCGCTCGGCGCTGGCGATCAAGGGGTTGACGTACATGCCGACCGGCGCCACGGTCGCGGCGCTGACGACCTCGCTGCCCGAGACGCCCGGGGGCGAGCGCAACTGGGACTACCGCTACACCTGGCTGCGCGACTCGACGTTCACGCTGCAGGCGCTGCACTTCCTGAACCTCGACTGGGAGGCGGAGGAGTTCATGCAGTTCGTCGCCGACCTGGAGCCCAACACCGACGGTGCGCTGCAGATCATGTATGGGATCGACGGGCGGCGCGATCTGACCGAGTCAACGCGCGAGGATCTCTCCGGCTATGCCGGAGCGCACCCGGTGCGCGTGGGCAACGGTGCGTTCGACCAGCGCCAGAACGACGTATACGGGGCGGCGCTTGACTCGATCCTGCTGCACTCCCGGCGCAGTCAGCGGCTGCCCCGCAGGCTGTGGCCGATCGTGCAGGCCCAGGCCGAGTGTGCGACGAAAGTCTGGCGCCAGCCCGACCAGGGCATCTGGGAGGCTCGGGGCGAGCCCAAGCATTACGTCTCATCCAAGCTCATGTGCTGGGTGGCGATGGATCGCGCCTCGCAGCTGGCGGGGATCCGCGGGGACGCCGAGCGTAGGGAGGCGTGGCAGGCCACGGCCGAGGAGATCAGGCAGGACATCCTCGATCACGGGTTCAGCGACCGTGGGGTCATGCGCCAGCACTACGAGACCGACGCTCTGGATGCGTCCAACCTGCTGGCGGCCGGCTTCGGCTTTTTGCCGGGCGACGACGAGCGCATGCGCGCGAGCGTGTTGACGATCGCCGACGACCTCACCGAGGACGGCTTCGTCCTGCGCTACCGCACCGATGAGACCGACGACGGCATGTCCGGCAAGGAGGGCAGCTTTCTGATCTGCTCCTTCTGGCTGGTCTCCGGCCTGGCGATCATCGGTGAGCATCAGCGCGCCCGCGATCTGATGGAAAAGCTGTTGCGGGTCGCCTCGCCGCTCGGGCTGTATGCCGAGGAGTTCGACACGAGCACCGCGCACCATCTGGGCAACTTCCCGCAGGCGTTCTCGCACCTGGCGCTGATCGAGGCCGCGGGCCGGATCATCCTCGAGGAGCTAACGCGGGAGATTTCGTGAGCGCGGGTATCGGTGTGGCGCCGTCTGCCGCGCCGTCTGCCGTTCAGGAGCCGCTTTGCTCGTCCACGAACCCGGCCAGGTCTTCCTCGCCGGGCTTGATCCCTGCGGCCTGCGCGATGATCCGAGCGGAGACCTGGTGCATCGTGATCGTCCGCTCGTCCCGGGCTGAGCCGACGAACGCGCTCAACCACTTCAGCAGCGCGATCCAGCGGTTCTTGAAACCCGTGAGGAACGTGAGGTGGACGAACGCCCACATCAGCCAGCCGACGAACCCGCCGACTTGGATGCCTTTGAAGCTGACGATCGCGCGGAAGCGCGAGATCGTGGCCATGCTTCCGAGATCGCGATACACAAACGGTTTGGTTGCGCCCCCGCCCCCGCCGGTTGCGTCGACGGCGTCCCCCTGCCGCACGCGCCGCTTGATCGTGCGCGCCGCGTGGATGCCGGACTGCATCGCCACCTCGGCCACGCCCGGGAGTCCGTTCAGGGCCATCATGTCGCCGACCACGAACACCTCGGGATGGCCCGGCAGCGTGCAGTCGGGGAGCACTTCGACGTGCCCGGCGCGGTCGGTCTGAGCGCCGGTGGTCTGCGCCAGCATCGCCCCCAGCGGGGAAGCCTGCACGCCCGCCGACCACACCTTCGTGTGGCAGGCGACGCGTTCCTGCACACCGTCCGGGCCCTGGATGACGATCGCCTCGGCGGTGACGTCGGTCACGCGGCTGCGCATCCGCAGCTGAACGCCCGTGCGTTCGATCTCGCTCGTGGCCTTCGCGCACAGCTTTTCGCCGAAGGTGGCCAGGGGCTCTGTGCCTCCGTCGAACAGGAGCACCCGTGCGCTGGCGGGATCGATGCGGCGGAAATTGCGCTTGAGTGCTCGCCGGGAGAGCTCGGCGATCTGCCCGGCCATCTCGACGCCCGTGGGACCGGCGCCGATCACAGCGAACGTCAGCCACACACGCTGGGCCTCGGGGTCCTCCTCCATCTCGGCCATCTCAAAGGCGCCGAAGATGCGCGCACGCAGCTCCAGAGCGTCGTCGACCGTCTTCATCCCCGGGGCGAACCGCCCGAACTCGTCGTGTCCGAAGTAGGACCCCGTGGCGCCGGCCGCAACGATTAGCGAGTCGTAGGGAATGCTCAGCGCCGCCCCCAGCGGTCTTGTGGCCGTCACGGTCCTGACCTGTAGGTCAAAGCCGGTGACGTCGGCGAGCTCGACGCAGACATTGTTGTGCTTACGCAACACCGCGCGCAGCGGAGGCGCGACCGCGCCCTCGGACAGGATGCCCGTCGCCAGCTGATACAGCAGCGGCTGGAACGTGTGGTGGTTGGTGCGGTCGATCAGCGTGACCTGCACCGGCGCACGGCGCAGGAACTTAGCGGCGAACAGGCCCCCGAAGCCGCCGCCGACGATCACGACGCGGTGGACGGGCGATGCGTCGGTCATCCGCCCGCCGCCTATGCCTGCGGCGCGGTCGCCAGCCCCTGGGGCGGGGGCTGGTCGGGGGGTGAGGGCGAGGCCGGTGGCTCCGCCTGCGTCAACGGGGGCGCCTGGATACGAGCGCGGAAGACGTGGAAAGACCAGCCCTGGTAGACGAGCACAACCGGGAACAGCAGCGCGGTGACGATCGTCATGACCACGAGCGCGTAGTGACCGGAGGCGGAGTTAGAGACGGTCAGGTTGTAGGCGGCGCTGGTGCTGGAGACCATTACGTTGGGATACAGTTCGATGAACAGCGAGCCCACCGTGGCGGCGATCGCTACCGCCGAGGCGGTGAACGCCCAGCCGTCGCTGTCGGTGCTCGCAAGCCAGGCCGCGGCGAGCACCGACAGCACCGCCAGCACCTGTACCGGCCCGGGTACGTCGGCGTGTCCGGTCACCGCGAGCGTGTACGCCACGAAGCCCACGACCAGCGCGCTCGCGACCCATCCCAATGGCCGCGCCAGCGCCCGGGCGCGCTCACGTACCACATCGGTGGTGCGCAGCTTCAGGAACGTTGCGCCGTGCAGCAGGCACAGGCCGAGCAGCGTCAGCCCGGTCCACAGGCCGTAGGGGGTCAGCAGGTCGAAGAAGTTGCCGGTGAAGTTGTGGGCCGAGTCGATCGGCAGGCCGACCAGCAGGTCGCCGAGCCCGACGCCGATCAGCAGCGGTATCAGCAGGCTGCCGATCGTCGTGCACCACGTCCACGTCGCGCGCCAGCGCGGGTCGGTGTGTTTGCCCTGGAACTCGAACGCCACGCCGCGCGCGATCAGCGCCGCCAGCACGAGCAGCAGGGCGAGGTACAGGGCCGAGAACATCGTCGCGTACCAGCCGGGGAATGCCGCGAACGTGCCCGCGCCGGCGACGATCAGCCATACCTCGTTGCCGTCCCACCAGGGGCCGATCGTGTTGATCGCGACACGCCGCTCGGTGTCGGTCCGCCCGACGATCGTGTGCAGCATGCCCACGCCGAAGTCAAACCCCTCCAGCACGAAGAACCCGACCCACAGGATCGCCAGGACGATGAACCAGAGCGTGTCCAGGTGCAGCATCAGTAGGTCAGCGCCGGCGCCGGGATCGGGGTCGTGCCCTCGCCGGGCGCGCCGGACTGGGTGCTCGCATCGCCGTGATCGTCCGCCGCGTCCAGTCCCCTGCGCGCGTAGCGCAGCATCAGGACCACATCGGCGGCGCCGAGCGCGAGGTAGATCGCCACGAACACGATCAGGCTGATCCAGATGTCGGTGGCCGTGACCGAGGGCGAGTTGGCGTTGATCGTCTTCATCAGCCCCTGCACGATCCACGGCTGGCGGCCGTTCTCGGTCAGCATCCAGCCCGCTGTGTTCATCACGAACGGCGTCACGACGGCCCACATCGACAGGCGCAGGAACCAGCGCGACTCGGCGAGGCGGCCGCGGTGGATCAGCCAGCCGCCCCACAGCGCCAGCAGCACGATCAGCGAGGCGAGGTAGGCCATGATGCGCATCGACCAGTACTGGATGAACACGTCCGGGATGTAGTTGCCGGGCCCGTAGACGGCTTCGTCTTTACGCTGCAGCTCGTTCAGGCCCACGACTTCCCCGCCGAGCGAGTTCGTCGCCAGCACCGAGAGCAGATCCGGAATTTCGATTATCTGCGACGGCGTCTTGTCGTTTTTGCCGCCCCCGATCTGAAACGCCGAGAACGAGCAGTGTCCCGTGCAGGTGTTCCACTGCGCCTCGGCGGCGGCGATCTTGACCGGCTGGTACTTGGCCTCCACGACACCCAGCTCGCTGCCGACGAACATCGTCAGCAGGATCGAGGGCAGCAGCACGATCACCGAGATCCGCGCGGTGTGAACGAACGAGTCGGCGTCGCGCCGCCGGGAGATCTGCCAGGCCGAGACCGCGAGCATCAGCAGCGCGCCGGTGATCAGCGAGGCGAGGATCACGTGCACGTAGCCCCACAGGAACGTCGGGTTGGTGAACAGCGCGCCGATGTTGTTCAGTTCCGGCTGGCCATGGCTGTTCAGCACATAGCCGACCGGGTGCTGCATCCACGAGTTGGCGACCATGATGAACATCGCCGACAGCATCGTTCCCGCCGCGACCAGCCAGATGCATGCCAGGTGCACGCGCTTGGGTAGGCGGTCCCAGCCGAACAGCCACAACCCCAGGAACGTGGACTCCAAGAAGAACGCGGCCAGACCCTCCATCGCCAGCGGGCCGCCGAACACGTCGCCGACGAAGCGCGAGTACGCCGACCAGTTCATCCCGAACTCGAACTCCTGCACCAGTCCGGTCACGACCCCGACCGCGACGTTGATCAAGAGCAGTGTTCCGAAGAACCGCGTCAGGCGCCGGTACTCGGGCCGGTCGTTGCGGTGGTAGGCCGTCTGCAGCACCGCCACCAAGAACGCCAGTCCGATCGTCACGGGCACGAACAGAAAGTGGTAGATGCTCGTCGTCGCGAACTGCCAGCGCGCGAGGTCGTTGGTCATCGCACGCTCAGTCTACGCCTGCGTGCGGTTCCATGTTTTGAGACGGGGCGTGCTGGGAGAACCTAAAGAGGGGAGGGGTAGATATAAAAAAATCTGGTAATACTATAGTTATACTAGTTAAAATGGATACCTCATGCCCCCTGCTCGCCCCTCATCGTGCCGGCTTCTCGTCGTGTCCGCCAAATCCCTTGCGCATTGCCGACTGGACTTTGTTCGCGTACTCGTCCAGGTCGCGCGAGGCGAAGCGCGAGTACAGCGCCGCCGTCAGCACGGGCGCCGGGATGCCCTCCTCGATCGCCGCGATCGACGTCCAGCGGCCCTCGCCGGAGTCCGACACGCGCCCGGCGAACTCCGTGAGCTTCGGCGAAGCCAGCAGCTCCTGGGCGGTCAGGTCCAGCAGCCACGACCCGACCACGCTGCCCCGGCGCCAGACCTCGGCGACCTCGGTCGTGTCGATCTCGTACTGGTAGTACCGCGGGTTCTCCAGCGGGGTCGTCTCGGCGTCCTGCTCCTGGGAGTGCAGGCCCGCGTCGGCGGAGTTGATGATCGACAGGCCCTCGGCGTAGGCGGCCATCATCCCGTACTCGATCCCGTTGTGGACCATCTTCACAAAGTGCCCGGCGCCGTTCGGGCCGCAGTGCAGGTAGCCCTGCTCGGAGGGGCTCGGATCGCCGCTGCGGCCGGGTGTTCGTGGGGCGGCGTCGACCCCGGGGGCGATCGTGGCGAACAGCGGGCTCAGGCGCTGTACGACCTCGGTCTCGCCGCCGATCATCAGGCAGAACCCGCGCTCCAATCCCCAGACGCCGCCGCTGGTGCCGCAGTCGACGTGGTGGATGCCCTTGTCCTTCAATTCGTCGGCGTGACGGATGTCGTCGTGGTAGTGGGTGTTGCCGCCGTCGATGATCGTGCCCCCGGGCTCCATCGCCTCGGCCAGTTGCGCGATCGTGGAGTCGGTGATCTCGCCGGCGGGCACCATTACCCAGGCCGCGCGGGGAGGCTCCAGTGCCGCCACGAAGTCGGCGACCGTGCTCGCGCCGACCGCGCCGTCGGCCGCGAGTGCTGCCACCGCCTCGGAGTTGACGTCATAGCCCACGCAGCGATGCCCGTCGCGCATCAGCCGCCGCACGATGCCCGCGCCCATACGCCCCAGTCCGACCATTCCCAGCTGCATCGGTTTGTCAGTCGCCATCGCCGGCTCCTATTCGTTCGTTATCGCCATATATCGATACCGTGCCATGCAAGTGTCGCTCAATCCGAGCTCCTCCGGCCCGTCCCCCTCCAACCGGTCCCCCTCCAGCCCGTCCGCGATCCGCCTGCTGCTGGCCGACGTGGACGGAACGCTGGTGACTCCCGCGAAGGAGCTCACCGACGCGGCGATCGCGGCCGTGCGCGAGCTCGATGAGGCGGGGGTGCTGTTCGCGCTGACCAGCGGGCGCCCGCCGCGGGGGATGGCGATGCTGATCGAGCCGCTCGATGTGCGCACGCCGATCGCCGCTTTCAACGGTGGCCTGCTCGTCGAGCGCGACATGTCGGTGATCGAGCAGCATACGATCCCTGCCGAGCTCGTCGCGCCGACGATCGCGCTGCTGAAGGGTCACGGGCTGGACGTGTGGTTGTATCGGGGTGCGGACTGGTTCGTGCAGGACCTGAACGGACCGCACGTCGATCGCGAGGCCGCGACCGTCCAGTTCGCACCGACCCTACGGGCCGACTACGACGGCCTGGTCGATCAGATCGCCAAGATCGTCGGTGTCAGCGACGATCACGACGCGGTCGCCCGAGCAGCCACCGACGCGCACGACCGCTTCGGCGATCACGTGTCGGCCGCGCGCTCGCAGCCGTACTACGTCAACGTGACCCATCCGCAGGCGAACAAGGGCTGCGTCGTCGAGTTCTTGGCGCGCCGTTACGAGATACCCGAGGCGCAGATCGCCACGATCGGGGACATGGCCAACGACGTGCTGATGTTCGCCCGCTCTGGGCTGTCGGTCGCGATGGGCAACGCCGACCGCGAGGTCCAGCGCGCCGCACGGCGCGTGACCGGATCGAACGAGCACGACGGCTTCGCCGAAGCCGTGCGGCGGTTCGTACTGCCGGGCGCGGCTCAGCGCAGCGAGCGGTAACGGCGGATCAGTGCGTTGGTCGAACTGTCGTGCCGCAGGTCCGGCTCGGTCGATGAGGTCAGCTCGGGGATGATCTGCCGGGCGAGGACCTTGCCCAGCTCGACCCCCCACTGGTCGAACGAGTCGATGCCCCACGCGACGCCCTGAGTGAACACGCTGTGCTCGTACAGCGCCACGAGCACGCCCAGCGTGTGCGGCGTCAAGCGCTCGGCGAGGATGACGTTCGTCGGGCGGTTGCCCTGCATCACCTTGTGCGGTACGACATCCTCGGGCGTGCCCTCCGCGCGGACCTCCTCGGCGGTGCGCCCGAACGCGAGCGCCTGGGCCTGGGCGAACACGTTGGACATCAGGATGTCGTGATGATCGCCCAGCGGATCGAGCGTCTGGCCGAACCCGATCAGGTCGACGGGGATCAGGCGCGTGCCCTGATGGATCAGCTGGTAGAAGCTGTGCTGGCCGTTCGTCCCCGGCTCGCCCCAGTAGATCGCGCCGGTCTGGTAATCGACCTCGACGCCGTCGAGCGTGACGTGCTTACCGTTGGACTCCATCGTCAGCTGCTGCAGGTAGGCGGGAAAGCGCTTCAGGTACTGCTCGTAGGGCATCACCCCGCAGGTCTGGGCGCCGAAGAAGTCGGAGTACCAGACGGCCAGCATGCCCATCAGCACGGGCAGGTTCTGAGCGAACGGGGTGGAGCGGAAGTGCTCGTCCATCGCGTGCATCCCCGCCAGCATCTCGCCGAAGCGCTCGGGCCCGATCGCGAGCATCGTCGAGAGCCCGATCGCCGAGTCCATCGAGTAGCGCCCGCCGACCCAGTCCCAGAACCCGAACATGGCCTCGGTGTCGATCCCGAACTCGCTCACGCCCGCGGCGTTCGTGGAGACGGCGACGAAGTGCCGGGCGATCGCCGCCTCATCGCCCCCCAGTCCGGCGAGCGTCCAGGTGCGGGCGGAGTGTGCGTTGGTCATCGTCTCCAGGGTCGTGAACGTCTTGGAGGAGACGATGAACAGCGTCTCGGCAGGGTCGAGATCGCGGGTGGCCTCGACGAAGTCGGTCGAGTTAACGTTGGAGACGAACCGGAACGTCATGTCCCGGCGCGAGTAGTGGCGCAGCGCCTCGTAGGCCATCACCGGGCCGAGGTCCGAGCCGCCGATGCCGATGTTGATCACATTGCGGATCGGCTGACCTGTGTGGCCCAGCCACTCACCGGAGCGCACGCGTTCGGCGAAGGCGATCATCCGCTCGAGCACCTCGTGCACCTGCGCGACGACATCGATGCCGTCCACGATCAGCGAGGCGGTCGCGGGCATGCGCAGCGCGACGTGCAGGACAGAGCGGTTCTCTGAGACGTTGATTCGCTCCCCGGCGAACATCGCCCGAGCTCGCTCGTGCAGGCCCGACTGCTCGGCCAGCTCGATCAGCAGCCCGAGCGTCTCGTCGGCGATCCGGTTCTTGGAGTAGTCCAGATACAGCCCCGCGCCCTGCGCCGTCAACCGCTCCCCGCGAGTGGGATCGGCCGCGAACAGCTCGCGCAGGTGCGTGCCTTTGATCTCGTCGTAGTGCCGTTCCAGCGCCGCCCACGCCGGCCGCTCGCGCAGCGGGGGCACGTCTGTTGAGAAGCCGCCCGGCACCGCGGCGCTCCGCGCTACTCCTCGCCGGGGACGACGGGGCCGGCGTCGAGGACCTCGTGGCCCTTGTAGTAGCCGCACATCGCGCACACGCGATGCGGCAGCTTCGGCTGGTGGCACTGCGGGCACACGTTCGATGCGGCAGGCGAGATCTTGTGCTGCGCACGGCGCTTGGCTGTACGCGAGTGCGACTGTTTCTGCTTCGGGGTCTGGCCTCCGGACATGGCTGAGGACCTTAGCAGCGCAGGTGCGGTCGCTGGGCGCAGCGCGGCGAATAGGATGCAAGGATGGCGAGCGAGAAGGTCCTGTACGACCTGGATGCGGGCGTGGCCACGATCACGCTGAACGATCCTGACACGCGCAACGCGCTGTCCGCGGAACTGCTCCTGGGGCTGACGGAGGCGTTCGCGCGCGCCCGCGACGACGACGCGGTGCGGTGTGTGGTGCTCGCCTCGTCCCACGAGAAGGTCTTCTCCTCGGGCGCCAACCTCGGCGGGTTTGCGGGGGACACGACGCTCGTACAGAAGCACTTCGGCTCCGAGCGCTTCGTCGAGCTGTTCAAGCTGATCGGCGCACTCGGCAAGCCGACGGTCTGCGCCGCGGACGGGCACGTGCTTGCAGGCGCGCTCGGGATCGCGCTCGCCTGTGACCTGATCGTCGCCTCCGAGAAAGCGACGTTCGGCACACCGGAGATCAACGTGGGCGCGTTCCCGTTCATGATCATGGCGCTGATCTATCGCAACGTCGCTCGTAAGAAGGCGAACGAGCTGTTGCTGCTCGGCGAGCGCTGGAGCGCGCAGGAGGCGCTCGCGGCGGGGATCGTCAACAAGGTCGTCCCAGTCGAGGACTTTGACGCGGCGGTGAGTGACTGGGCGGAGAAGCTCGCGGGTAAGTCGCCGGTAATCATGCGGCTCGGCAAGGAGGCGATGCGCCGTCAACTGGACATGCCGTTCGACGACGCGCTCGACTACCTCCGCGCGCAGCTGACCTTGGCACTTTCGACCGAGGACATCGTCGAGGGTGTCACCGCCTTCTTTGAGAAGCGCGACCCCCAATGGAAAGGTCGCTGATGACCCCCGAGTCCTCCGCCGGCACGCCGCCCGTCTCCGAGACCGAGCGTCCCCAATCGCTCCTGCGCCCCTTGGTCGAGGACCTCCAGGAGCGCCGCGCGAAGATCAGAGAAGGCGGCGGCGAGGAGAAGATCCAGAAGCAGCACGAGCGCGAAAAGCTCACCGCGCGCGAGCGGATCGCACTGCTGATCGACGAGGGGACGTTCGTCGAGCTGGGGATACACGGCAGGCCGCACTCAACCCAGCGCGCGATGGACGGCGTGGACGCGCCCGCCGACGGGGTGATCACCGGCTACGGCAAGGTGGACGGCCGGCTGACGGCGGTGTGTGCGTATGACTTCACGGTGATGGCCGGATCGATGGGGATGACCGGCGAGTTCAAGGTCACGCGCCTGCGCGAGCTGGCGTTGACTAAGCGGATCCCGTTCGTGTGGCTGCTCGACTCCGCGGGCGCGCGCGTGCAGGAGGCCGCCGGGGCGATGTTCGCGGGCTCGGGGCACCTGTTTCGTGAGGAGGTGATCATGTCCGGCGTGATCCCGCAGATCGCGGCGCTGATGGGCCCCTGCGCCGCCGGCACCGCCTACATTCCGGGGTTGGCCGACTTCGTGCCGATGGTCAAGGGCCGCGGATCGATGGCGCTGGCCGGGCCGCATCTCGTGCGCGCCGCCGTCGGCGAGGACGTTACCCAGGAGGAATTGGGCGGCTCGCGCGTGCACTGCCGCAAGTCCGGGGTCGGCGACATGGAGGTGGCAAGCGACGAGGAGTGCATCGAACGGATCAAGGCGTACCTGTCGTACATGCCCCAGAACTGCGAAGAGCGTCCGCCCGTGCGGCCGGTCACAGACCCAATCGACCGGCGCGATGAGGAGTTGCTGGACGTGCTGCCGGAGTCCAACCGCAAGCCGTATGACATGTACGAGGTGATCCGCCGGATCGTCAACGGTGGCGAGTACTTCGACATGAAGGGTCAGTGGGCGAAGACGATCATCACGTGTCTGGCGCGCTTCGGCGGCAGGCCGGCGGGGATCGTCGCCAACCAGCCCAAGCAGCTGGGGGGGGTCCTCGACAACGACTCGGCCGACAAGGCCGCAAGGTTCGTCAACCTGTGCAACGCGTTCGGGATACCGATTGTGTTCCTGATGGACGTGCCCGGGTTCATGGTCGGGACGAAGGTCGAGGCGGAGGGGATCATCCGCCACGGCGCGAAGATGCTGTACGCGGTCGCCAACGCGACTGTGCCAAAGATCACCGTGATCACCCGCAAGGCGTACGGCGCCGGGTACTACGTGATGAACGGGCGCGCGTACGAACCGGACCTGATCGTCGCCTGGCCGAGCGCCGAGATCAGCGTGATGGGGGCCGAGGGCGTCGTCGAGATCGCGTTCCGCAAACAGGTCGACGAGGCCGAGGACCCCGAGGCGAAGAAGGCCGAGCTGATCGAGGGGTTCCGCAAGATCTTCGACGTTTACATCGCCGCAGGGAACGACCTGATCGACGACGTGATCGACCCCCGCGAGACCCGTGAGACGATCTGCCGCGGGCTGGAGATGTCGGCGAGCAAGAAGGTCGAGCGGCCCTGGAAGAGGCAGGGAGTGGTGCCCGTATGAGCCTCGACGACCCGGTAGTCATCACCTGCTCGATCTCCGGCGCGATCGCCAACCGCACACAGTGCCCGGCGATCCCATATACGCCCGCCGAGTACGCGGTGGAGGCACGGCGGATCGTCAACGAGGGCGGGGTGATGATCCACATCCACGCGCGCAAACCGGACGGGACGCCGTCGTATGAGGTCGAAGACTTCCAGGCGATCAGCGACGCGATCAGGGCTGAGGTCGGCGACGCGGTGATCGTGAACTTCTCCACGGGAACAATCGGAGTGCCGGTGGAGAAGCGGATCGAATACCTGCGCGCCTGCCGCCCGGAGGTGGCGGCGCTGAACATGGGCTCGATGAACTACGCGAAGTACTCGCGGTCGAGGAAAGAGTTCGTCTTCAAGATGGTCTTTGCCAATCCCTTCGATGAGATCATCGAGTTGCTGGAGGCGATGAACGAGCTCCAGATCAAACCTGAGCACGAGTGCTTTGACATCGGCCATGTCGGCTCGCTCGCGCCCTTGATCGACATGGGCGTGTTGAAGACCCCGCTGCACGTGGACTGCGTGATGGGCGTCGTCGGCGGCATCCCCCCGACCGCGCGCAACCTTGCGGCGATGGTCGAGAACATTCCGGAGGGATCGCACTGGTGCGTGATCGGAATCTCGCGCGACCAGTGGATGCTCGTGTCCGCGGCGCTGACCCTCGGCGGCTCGATCAGGGTCGGGCTGGAGGACAACCTGTATCTCCCCGACGGCGAGATGGCCAAGTCCAACGGCGAGCTGATCGCGAAGGCACGGCAGATGACCGAGGACATGGGTCGCCGCCCGGCGACTGTGACAGAGGCGCGGGCGATGTTGAATGTCCCTGCGCGCGAGAGGTAGACGATGAGCCTGCCGCTGGAAGGCATCAAGGTGCTCGACCTGTCGCGGTTGCTCCCGGGCGGGTTCTGCTCGCTGCTGCTGGCCGACTTTGGGGCGGACGTGCTGAAGGTGGAGGACACCGGCATGGGCGACTACATCCGCTGGTCTCCGCCGTACGTCGACGGCGCCGATGACAGCGCCAAGTCTGCGCTGTTCCTGTCGCTGAACCGCAACAAGCGCTCGATCCGGCTCGATCTCAAGCACGAGCGTGGGCGCGAGGCGCTGCTGAGGCTCGTGCGCGAGTACGACGTCGTGCTCGAGTCGTTTCGTCCGGGCGTACTCGATCGGCTGGGCGTCGGGTATGAGCGGATGCGCGAGATCAATCCGGGGATCGTCTACTGCGCCATCTCCGGCTACGGCCAGACCGGCCCCAAGCGCGAGGCGGCCGGACACGACATGAACTACCTCGGCCTCGTCGGCCTGCTCGGGTTGACGGGAGAGCGCGGGGGCGAGCCGGTGCAGGCGGCGGGGCAGATCGCCGATCTCGGTGGCGGTGCGCTGATGGGCGCGTTCGGGATCCTGGCTGCGCTGCATGAGCGCGATGGCACGCCTGAGCGCAATGGCCGACCGGCCCGTCCGGGCTCCGGCGAAGGTCAGATCGTCAACGTATCGATGGCCGACGGCGCGCTGTCGTGGCTGGCGATGGTCGCCGCCGGGTACTTCGCCGAGGGGACCGTCCCGCACCGCGGCGAGCTGCCGCTGGCGGGCTCGCTGATCTGCTACCGGCCGTATGAGTGCGCCGACGGTTGGGTGAGTCTGGGTGCGCTGGAGCCCAAGTTCTGGCAGGCGTGGTGCCGAGGGGTTGGCCGCGAGGATCTGATCGAGAAGCAGTTCGAGCGGCCGGGCTCCGGGGCGCACGAGCAGGTCAAGGATATCTTTAAGACGCGCGCGCGCGAGGAGTGGGAGGCGTTCGCGCGCGAGCACGACTGCTGCTTGGAGCCGGTGCTCGACCTCGACGAGGCGCTGCACTCCGAGCTCGTCCGCGCACGAGAGATGGTCGTAGAGATCGACCAGCCCGGTGCCGAGCGGCCGGTACGTCAGCTCGGCATCCCGGTCAAGCTGACACGCACCCCGGGCGCGCACGCGCGCCTGCCCGGTCCGGCCCTGGGTGAGCACACCGAGCAGGCGCTGCGCGAGGCCGGCTATTCCGAGCAGCAGGTCGCCGAGTTGCTGCAGGCGGGTGCGGCCGCCACTGCGGCCGAGTCCTCGCCGCAGGGCGCCACGTTCCGGGTCTGAGCCGGGACGCGCGGGTCCGGTGAGTATGAGCAGGAGCATGGAACCGAACATACGCACCGACGGGGATGGAACTCTGGCTCGGCAGCGACAGCGGGAGTGGTAAGCGACCGCCCGGCGGCGGCGAGAGCTATGCTTGTGAATGTTGACTGATCAGTCAATCTGTTTTCCGCAGATTGGGACTCGACCCGCGGAGGGGGGTGCGTACATGAAGGCCGCGGCCGTCCAGATCAACTCCACCGCCGACTTCGGCACGAACCTCGCCACCGCCGATCGTCTCACACGCGCCGCCGCCGCGGACGGAGCACGGCTGATCGTCCTGCCTGAGAAGTGGACCGCGATGGGCTCCGATGAGGAGCTCCGCGCCGCGGCGCAACCGCTGGACGGGCGCGCCGTCACGTGGGCGCGCGAGACCGCGAGCGAGCTGAGCGTGGACCTCGTCGCAGGCTCGTTCCTGGAGCGCATTCCGGGGGAGGAGAAGCTCGCCAACACTTGCGTTCATGTCTCCGCATCGGGCGGTGTGCGCGCGGTGTATCGCAAGCTGCACATGTTCGACGTGGAGATCGACGGCCGCTCATACCGAGAGTCCGACCTCGAGCTGCCCGGCGAGGAGATCGTGCTCTCGCAGACCTCCGCCGGCGTGGGCGCCACAAATGGTCCCGGCGTCGAGCTGGGTCTGGCGGTTTGCTACGACCTGCGGTTTCCTGAGATGTTTCGCATCCTCGCGGTGCGCGGCGCGCGCATAATCGCGCTGCCTTCCGCGTTCACGCTGCCGACCACGCGCGACCACTGGGAAGTGCTCGTCCGGGCGCGCTCGATCGAGAACCAGGCGTTCGTGATCGCCGCCAACCAGGTCGGACCCCACCCGGGCGACCGATCGAAGATCGGCCAGCACTCAGGTGGGCGCTCGATGATCGTGGACCCGTGGGGCGTAGTGCTGGCGCAGGCGCCCGACGGCGAGCATCACATCCTCGCCGAGCTCGATCTCGAGCGCCAGGCAGAGATCCGCGCGCAGCTGCCCGCGCTGGCCAACCGCCGCCCGGAGGTCTACGGCTGATGAGCGCTGCTGAACGATCTCCGATCGGTCCGCGCGCTCACGAGGGCCTGGAGGGCGCTCGTCCAAATCAGAGGGGCCGGCCGGATGCCGGCCCGGGCACAAACATCCGAGCAAAGGCCGCCGCCGACAAGCGCCGCTCGATCCTCGACGCGGCCGTGCGCGTGTTCGCGCGTCAGGGGTTCCACGCCTGCCGGGTCGCGGACATCGCCGACGAGGCGGGGGTTGCGTACGGGCTCGTGTACCACTACTTCGCCTCCAAGGACGAGATCCTCGACACGCTGTTCCTGGAGCGCTGGAACGTGATGCTCGACACGATCCGTCACGTCGACGAGCAGGAGGTCTCAGCCCGTGAGAAGCTCGCGGCGATCGCCTCGTTCATCATCGACTCCTACGCCCACGATCCCGAGCTGATGAAGGTGATCATCGTCGAGGTCACGCGCGCGGCCAACTCGTTCGGGCAGACCCACCTCGCCCAGATCCGCGAGGCGTTCACGCTGATCGCGGAGATCGTGACGAGCGCGCAGGCCACCGGCGAGTTCAAGTCAGAGATCACGGCCGAGTTCGCCGCGATCGCTTTCTATGGCGCGATCGAGCAGGTGCTGACCGGCTGGATCTTCGGGTTGCTGCCGAGCGGAGCAGAGCACTACGAGCAGGCCAAGCGGCTGGTGGTCGAGACCGTGTGTGGCGGACTGGACGCCGGGTCTCCGAGCACGCCCTCCCATGGCGTGCCGCTCCCAGGCGAGGTGCCGGGGAACGGGCCGGTTTAGGGCGTGTCGTCTCCAGGCAATAGACTGCGGTAGCGACATGGAGAATGACGCCGTCAAGCGCTTGATGTGGTCCGGACTGCTCGCGGGAGTGGGGGCGCTGTCGAGCATAATCGCCCACCGTATCGCGGCGCGGGTCTGGTTGCGCCTGTTCGACGAGGAGCCGCCCGAGTGAGCGACGCCTCGGACGGCAGCGACGTTCCCAAAGGCATCGCCACGGCGATCGCCGAGATCTCCGAGCGCGCGACGCTGCTGGTCCGCGAGGAGATCGAGCTCGCTAAGGCCGAGATGGCCGCCAAGGCGAGCAAGCTCGTCCGTGGCGCCGTCGTTGGCATCGCCGCGGGGATATTTATCGTCACCGCGCTGTTCTTCTTCCTGATCGGCTGCGCCTGGCTGCTCTACTACTACCTGCCGGGCAATGACTTCACCTACTTCTGGGGCTTCTTCGCGATGGCCCTGATCCTGCTCGTGCTCGGCGTGCTCGCCGGCCTGATCGCGGCCCGGGCGGTCAAACGTGGCTCGCCGCCGATGCCCGACATGGCGATCGAGGAGGCGCGCCTGATTCGCGACACCGTCTCCTCGACTGCGTCCGACTCCCCGGGGAGCGCTCCCGCGACAACGACAGGCACGGCCACTGCGCCGGGCGCGTCTGCTGCGGGCGCTGCCACTCCGGGGGTTGCCACTGCGGCAGGCACCTCCACTCCCGGCTCTGCGCCCTATGGCGCCGCCGCCCCACACGCCGCTGAGTCGCAGTCGCACCCAACCGAGCCGCCCGGCACCGGCACCGGCACCGGCACAGACAAACAGGGAACTGCCTGATGGCCCAGCGTTCTCCAGCCGAGATCCGCAGCTCGATCGAGGCCAATCGCAACGAGCTCGCCGTCTCGATCGTGCAGCTGCGCGGCGAGGTCGCCTATCTCACCGACTGGCGCGGGCACATCGCGCGTCACGAACGCGAGCTGAAGATCGCCGGTGCGGTCGTGGTGGGTCTCATGGTCGGCAGTCGCCTGCTGCGACGCCGACGGCGTCGCTGATTCGCTCTCGTTTCTCGACGATCTCGCGGGCGGCTGCTCAGCTCAGCAGCGTCCGCGGCACAGCGCCCACGCCGATCAGGCCCGGGCCCGTGTACGTGCCGATCACCGGTCCGACCTCGGAGATGAATACCGGTTCTGAGTCGAAGATGTCGCGACAGCGCGCGATCAGCCGCTCGGCCTGCTCGGTCGCCTGGATGTGCTGCACGACCCAGCCGTCGGATCCTTCGCCGTGCAGCTGTTCGGCGTACTGGACCATCCGCTCGAACGCCCTGCCGGCGGTGCGCACGCGCTCGACCGGGACGATTTCGTACTCCATCGACAGGATCGGCTTGATCCGCAGCGTGCCGCCCAGCCACGCCTGCGCCTTGCCCACGCGCCCGCCCCGGCGCAGGTACTCCAGCGTGTCCAGGCAGAACCAGATCTTCAGCGCCGCACGCGTCTGGCGTACCCGCTCCACTACCGCGGCGCGGTCCGCCCCCGCCCTGGCCGCCGCGGCGGCTGCGAGCACCAGCAGTCCCATCCCGCCGCACGCCGTTTCCGAGTCGATCACCTCGACGCGCTCGCCCAGCCCGCGCTCGCTGAGCAGGCCGTGAGCCTGCCTGGCCGCCTCGCACGTGCCTGAGATACCGCCCGCGAGATGGATCGAGACGACGTCGTGGCCCTCTTGGATCAGTGGTTCCCACACGGCCAGGAAGTCGCCGATCGAGGGTTGCGAGGTCGTGGGCAGCTCGGGATCGGTGGCCAGGCGCCGATAGAAGTCGTCGAACCCATCCATCTCCAGCTCGCGCTCGGGCTGGCCCTGCCAGCCGACGTACAGGCTGACCTGATGGATGCCCTGTGCGTCCGCGAGCTCGCGCGGCAGGTATTGCGTGCTGTCGGTGACGACTGCGACGGAGCTCGGCATCCCTTAGGGGGACGCTATCGCAACGCCGAGCGTCTGGGCCAGCTCGCCCGACTCGTACATCTCCAGGACGATGTCGCACCCGCCCACGAGCTCGCCGCCGACGAACAGCTGCGGGATCGTCGGCCACTGTGAGATCGCCGACAGCTCCTCGCGGATGCGCGGGTCAGGCAAGATGTTGACCGCCGCGAACGGAACCTCCAGCGATTGCAGCGCCGCGACGGTACGGGCCGAGAACCCGCACGCAGGAGCGTCCGGCGTGCCCTTCATGAACAGGATCACCTGGTTCTCGGTGATCGCCTGCTCGATTGCGTCACGGATCTGGTTGGGCTCTGTGTCTGACATGGCTGCTCCTGGCTATTGGGGGCTCTGGGTCTTCAGCGACAGCGCGTGGATGGGACCACCGATCTCGGTGCCGAACACCTCGTACACAAGCCGGTGCTGCTCGATGCGGCTGCGCCCCGCGAACGCGGGCGCGGTGACGGTCGCTCGGAAGTGATCGCCGCCGCCGGTCCAGTCTTCGACTTCGGCTCTGGCGCCCGGGATCGCGGCCTCGATACGCTGCTTGATCTCCTCGGCATTCGGCATGGTCCACGCAGCTTAGAACACTCCCTCGCACCTCGCTATACTTTCGAAAGCAATGGTTACGATCACCGACAAAGGTGCCGAGAAGGTCCGCGAGTTTCTGGCCGCCCAAGAGGCCGATGTGAGCCTGGCCGGCCTGCGTGTCGGCGTGCGCGGCGGTGGTTGTTCGGGTTTTCAGTACCAGCTCGCCTTCGACGAGCAGCGCGACGATGACGCCGTGTTCGAGACCCACGGCCTCAAGCTGCTGGTCAACAACGACAGCCTGCCGTTCGTGCGCGGCTCGGTGATCGACTACGAGGAGACCCTCCAGGGTGCCGGGTTCAAGGTCGAGAACCCCAACGTAGTAGCCGCCTGCGGCTGCGGGTCGTCGTTCCGCGTGGCCGATGAGGAGCAGGTCTCAGCGGTCTGATCGTGGTGTAGGACGGTGCGGCTCGATCGAGCCGAGCCGCACGATCGGCGTTTGCTGTTGCCCCGGCGCGTGTGGAGCGCGGGTCGTAGGTATGTCTCGCCGGACGCGACCTGTGCGACCTCCGCGAAGGACAGGTCTTCATGCCTAACTACATGATGTTTGTAGAGCAAAAGAAATTCATGTTGACAAACATAATGTAGCCTGACATAATCCAGTCCATGGCCGGTGAGCGAACCAATCCATTTCGCTTTGGCGCGCTCGCGCTCGACGCGGCGTTCACCGACCGCGAAGTCGAGATCGCCGAGCTGAGCGCCGATATGCGCAACGGCCAGGACGTCGTTCTGTTCGCGCCCCGTCGTTACGGCAAGTCATCGCTGATCTGGCGGGTCGCCCAGCAGCTCGTGACCGAGGACGTGCTCGTCGCGCAGGTCGATCTGATGCGGGCGCCGACAAAGGAGAAGCTTGCCGAGAAGCTCGCCGCTTCGATCCACGAGGAGATCGCCTCGCGCCTGTTTCGCGCACGCGAGCGCCTGCGGGTGTTCGCCGGCCTGCGCATCGCCCCAGTGGTGAGGGTCGATCCCGAGGACGGCTCGGTCTCCTTCAGCTTCGACGCGCGCGCGAGCAGACAGGACATCGACGCCACCCTCGAAGGGCTGCTCGCGCTTCCCGGACGCCTCGCCGTCGAGCGTGAGAGGCGCGTCGCGCTCGTGCTCGACGAGTTTCAGGAGGTCGTCGAGATCGATCCCGGTCTGCCCAAGCTGATGCGCTCGGTATTTCAGGAGCAGCCCGAGGTCGCACACGTGTACCTGGGCTCCAAGCGGCACATGATGGAGCGGATCTTCAACGACGAGAACGAGCCGTTCTGGCGCAGCGCCAAGCAGGTCGATCTCGGTGCGATCCCGTTCGCGCCGTTCGCGCGCTACGCGACGGAGCGGTTCTCCGAGACCGGCAAGGCTCTCGACGAGGATGTCTGCGCACGGATCCTCGAGCTGACCGGCGGCCATCCCTATGCCACCCAGGAGGCGCTGTACTTCCTGTGGGAGGCCACGCCGGCCGGCGAGACGACCGACGATGTCCGCTTACAGCAAGCGCTGGTGGCGTTGCTGCGCTCCGAGTACGCCCATTTCAGCCTGCTCTGGTCGCGTGCCGCGGTCGCGCAGCGGCTCGTACTTCAAGCGCTTGCCGCCGAGCAGCCCGGACGCCCGTTGAGCGGCGCATATCAGCAGCGACACGCGCTGCCGAGCAGCGCCACGGTGCAGGCTGCCGTGCGATCTCTTATGGAGGCCGAACTGGTTGCGCGGGTGGGGCGCGGGGAGTACCGCATCGCCGAGCCGTTTCTGGCCGAGTGGCTCGTGCTCAACGAGAGCTGACCGACGGGATCTCTGGAATGCTGCCGCTTCTCTGCGCCTTCTCGCCCACCCGAGCGCATAGGGTGCGCTCACGATGCCCGTTCTGCCCGCCGGTCTGCGTCGTCTGACCCCGGTTCGCCTGCGCGACGACGTTCGCCTGCGCGCGCTGGCGGTCGGATGTGGATTGATCCCGCCGCGTACGATGCACTCCGCCGAGGATGCCTCCGTCCTGCTCGGAGCGGCGGCGGGGGCGCGGCGGGTGGTCGAGATCGGGGTGTACGAGGGCTCCTCGGCGGTCGTCCTGTGCGAAGCGCTGCGCTCGGACGCGGAGCTGCACCTCGTCGATCCGTTCGGACACCATCCCGACGCTCTGCCCTCCGGTTGGGGCGCCACCGAGTGGGCGACCAGGCGTGTGCTCGCACGTGCTCAGCGCCGGCGCGGTCCCGGGGCGCCGAGCGTGCACTGGCACGTCTGTCTGTCCGCCGAGCTTGCCTCCAGCTGGCGGGGTGGGGTAGACCTCGTGTTCGTCGACGGCGATCACGCGGAGTCCGGATGTGAGCTCGACTGGACGTCGTGGTCTCCGTTCGTCCCGCTGGGCGGGTATGTCGTATTTCACGACGCCCGCGCCGACCAGCCGGGGGGACGCGGTCTGCCGGGACCGACGGCCGTCGTCGCGCGCCACTTCCGCTCGGGTGACGGCAGTGGTGGCGGAGGCACACCCGGGTGGGAGATCGTCGCCGAGTCAGATCGCACGGTCGCGGTGCGGCGGGTCGCCTGAGTCCTGCCGCGGGCCTGCGTGCGCCTGAGCAAACGCCAAGTCTCGGACGCGGCGCTCGCCGCTCTCTGGTCAGCTCTTGATCAGCTGTGGTCGTTCGAACGACGCCGCTTCCGGGATCACCAAGCCGGCTTCGGTCTGGAACCACTGTTCGAGCAGCGAGCAGTACATCTCGCGGAAGTCCGAGGTCCGCAGGACGTTTTCGTTTTCGTCCAGGTTGGTCAGGCCGGGGAACTCGCCGACCATTTTGCCCGAGGCCTGGGTGCCGATCAAAAACGCGTTGCCGCCCGCCCCGTGGTCGGTGCCCGAGCCGTTTTCGCGTGGCCGCCGGCCGAACTCCGACCACAGCTGGATCAGCACGCGCTGATCGAGTTTGCGTGCTTCGAGGTCGCGCTGGAAGGCTACGACCGCTTCGACGGTCTGTTTGAGGTTGGTACTGAGCGTGTTGACCTCGTCGGAGTGCGTGTCGTAGGAGCCGACGGCGTTCAGCGAGGCGCATTTGATCGGCATTCCCATGTGGAGCATCGCCGCCAGTACCGCGAGGCGTTCGGCGAATTCGCCCGTGGGGTAGGTGACCGTCGATTTGTCGCCTGACTGTTTCTCGGATTCCACGAAGTCGGCCATCTTGTTGAGGACGAGGTCGGTGTCGTAGGAGGCGTTGCGCGCCTGGGCATACGCGGGCGAGGGGGCAGCCAGCGCGCCCAGCGCGCCGAAGGTTTCGAGCGTCGGGCCGATCACGGGTTCGCCCACCCCTTCGGCCCACATCGTGTAGTCGGCGGGCGAGGAGACCGCCGCGACGGGCATCGTCTCCGTGGCCAGCGCCGGCGCCAGCGAATAGTCGAGCGAGAGGCCCTGGAGCGGGTTGTTCGGTTCGCCGACGCCGGGCAGGTCGAGGAAGCGCCCCATCCAACCGGTGCGCGTGTTCGTGTCGAGCTGGCCGACCTCCCAGTAGTGGCGGCTGGTGAAGTGGCTATCGTCCTGAGGCTCGTAGCCGATCGCGGGAAACGCCGTGACCTTGCCTTCTTCGTGTAGTTCGGCCAGACCGGTCGCGGACGGATGCCACATCAGTGTGGGATCCTCGGTGAAGAGCTTGCCGGAGCCTTTTTCGAGCGCTTCCTTTGCTTCCCGGCTCAGCTTTGGACGCAGACTTTCGTACGCTTCGCCTTCTTTCCCGACGGCCCCGACGGGCGCCAGCACCGACAGTGCGTCCCAACCGCCTTCCATGAAGATCGAGACGAGCACCGGCTGGTTGGGTCCCGAGGCTGCCACGGCCTCGGCGATGCCCTCTTCGAAGTGGCGCGGGCTGAACATCGAGGCGCCGTACACCGACAGGGCCGCGCCGGCCGACGCCAACAGGAACGTGCGCCGGTCCAGTCCCGTGCCGGCGGGCAGCGGCATCCCCGGCTCGATCCTCGGCAGGCCCTTGCCGGCCATGGCGACGCCGCGGCGCAGCAGCGCGGCGCGGTTGAAGTCGTTGCACGAGCAGCTTTGGGCCATGTTCAGCTCACCTCGTAAGCGAAGATTTGTCCGGGCTGGGCGATCTGCCGAGCGTGACCGTGATCCGCAGGGCGCATCTTCAGCTCACCTGCATGTCGGGGGAGGTCGCGATCAGCATCCGCAGCGCGTTCTGGCGCATCGCCCGGTAGGGGCTCTCCTCCCATTCCGTTTCGGGTGAGCCCACGGGACAGGTTTCCGCGAAGGTTGAGATGCACTGCGTCGATTCGGCAGAAAGGAGCGGGTTGCCCCAGTAGGCCATAGCGCTCGCGAGTGCTTCGGCAGGGTCCTCGGTTTTGCTGTATTCCGGTTCGCCTTCTTCGGGCCATGGGTTCTTGTATCGGTTGATCGGCGTTTTGCTGTCCGTCACAGAGCTGGCCATTTCCCAGCGAGCCCTCGTGGTCGAGGTATCGAGCCAAGCGCCGAAGTCCCAGCCGGAGACGTTCGGCGGGTAGAACAGCTGCTGGCCGGCGTTGGAGGACAGCCACGTCCAGGCGGTCGTGTCGATGTAGCGGCCGATCGCGCGCAGCAAGCCGGCGTTGTAGACGACGGGCGGCGTGACGAGCTCCGGGCCTTCGTAGAAGTCGGGGTGCTGGAGGATCGCCTCCACGACGGCGCGGATGCTGTAGCCCGAGCTCGTGTACAGACCTTGCAGCGAGGCGAGCGTCGCTTCGTCAGGCGGGCTCGGGATGAAGTAGCCCCACAGCTTCGTCACGAAGAACGAAGCGTGGAGCGGGTGTTCTATGCACAGGCGGACGGCGTCTTCCCAGTTCCAGTTGCCGGTCTGGCCGAACACGGTCTTCAATCCGTCGTCGTGGCGATAGGGGTCGAAGCGGAAGTTCGCGTACCCTTCCTCGGTCCACTCGGCGGTGAAGCCGGTCAGCGTGCGAGCCATTTCGTGGACATCGTCCTGGGTATAGGCGCCGCGGTCGGCTCCGAGCGAGAACAGCTCCATCATCTCGCGGGCATAGTTCTCGTTGACTTCATCGGTTTCGCTGTCGGGGTTGAAGGAGTTGTAGATCCCATCGAGGAATATGAGCATCGCCGGGTTGGCGGTGACTGCGAGGAACAGGTCATGGAAGCTGCCGAACGCCATTTCGCGGAACAGGCCATTCTGCTCGAGCATCAGTTTCTGGCTGTCCACCTTTTCGTTGGAGTTGGCGAACCAGTCGTGCCAGATGAAAGTCATCCGCTCCATGAGCTGCTGGTCTGAACGGATCATGCGGTCCAGCCACCAGCAGTGATCGTCGCCCCATTCGGTTTCAGGGGCGAGCGGGTGACCTTCTTCGTTGACCGGTTCCGGCCCAGTCAGCGTCGCCGGACCGGACGGGCGGGTCAGACCGTAGACGACCTGCTGCAGCGGTTGACCGGCCAGGGCCTCTGCCTGGCCGGGTGTGGGACCGAACCCCGCGCGCCAGCACAGCCGGATTGCCTGTGAGAGCGTGATCGGTGCGCCCAGCGATTCGACCGGCGCCTGGGAGGGAGGGGGCGGTGAGGCCGGAGCGCTCGGTGACGGGAGCGCGAGCGTGCCTCGCGGCTGGGTCGCGGCGTGGCGCACGCGCTTGGACGGCTTGTGCTTGCGCCGGCGCTTGTGGTGCTTGGTGTGCTTGCGGTGGCGGTCCTCCTCCGCATTGGCCCGTTTGCGGTGCTCGGCGAGAGCGGCCTGGGCGCGCGTGCGGGTGTCCACACCGGCGCGTTGCGTCGTTCCGGGGCTCGTGCTCATCGATCCGCTGCCGTCCAGATGTGCACACGTACCTGGCGCCGGTGGGCCATTTGGCGCGTGTCGGCCGGCTACCGCGAGATGCTTCGCGGAGCGCCGGGATATCGACGGATGTCGTATCCGTACCTGCCCGCAGTGGTCTGCGAGTCCGCGGCTGTCAGGTCGGCTCGTTCGCCAGCGAGCGCCACAGGTACCGGCACGCCAGCGTACGATACGGGCGCCAGGGCTGTGCGATCTCCTCTATCGCCACGGGGTCCGGCAGCCCGTCCAGCTCGTAGGCACGTTCGATCGCCCGGCGGATGCCGAGGTCGCCGACCGGGAGCACATCGGGGCGCTCCAGATGGAACATCAGGAACATGTGCGCGGTCCACATACCCAGTCCCTTGACGGCCACGAGCTCGGCGATCGCCTGCTCGTCGTCGAGCGCGTCCAGGCGCTCGAAGCTCCAGTTCGCCTGACAGCGTGTGTTCGGCCAGGGACCTCAGATAGCTGACCTTCGCCCGTGACAGTCCCGCGGCGGCGCGCAGCTCTTCGGGCTCGTCCTCGAGGATCTCAGCCGGTGTCGGCGGGTGGCCGCCGAAGCGCTCGGTCAGGCGGCCGTAGATGGCCCGCGCCGCCTTGACCGACAGCTGCTGACCTGTGATCGCCCGTACCAGCGCGCCGTAGTGGTCCTCACGATCGGGCCGCCCGTCGCGCGCGTCGGGCAGTGGGCCGACGGCTTCGATCACCTCCGCCAGCACGGGATCGGCGCGCTTGAGGTGCGCCCGTCCCTTGGGACGGCCCTGCTTCGTGCCCGCCACGGGACGGCGCGCCACCGACGCTCAGCCCGCCGTCAGCGCCTCGGCGCCGATCGGCTCGCCGTCGAGCGCGTTCAGGGCGCGCTCCAGCGACATCCTGATGCACGTGAAGCTCGGCGTGTCCCTGACCGTGTACTTCGATGCCTCGGTGCTGCGCAGTCGCTGCACCAGGTCCAGGAACGTGCCCACGTCGTCGGTGTCGAACGCGACCACGAACTCCTGGTCGTCCAGCCCGAACGAGTAGGTCGTGTGGTTGTCCACACCGGGGTATTCGCGGCCGACCTGGATGTGGCCCTGCATGATCCGCCAGCGCTCCTCGGCTGGCAGCGCGTACCACTCGCGGGACTTGACGAATGGATACACAAACACGTAGGAGCCCTCGAATCCGCGCGGGCTCGTGCGCTCGTCTTCGGAGTATTCGGAGGACTTGCGCATGCCCAGGAACGAATGGGGAATGCTTGCCCACTTCATCAGCCCGCTCTGGGCCATCACGACGTGCAGCTCGTGGATGCGCTGCAGGTTCTCGGCCTCGGCGATCAGCAGCAGCTCGGCGTCGCCGCGCGTGCCCACGAGCGAGAACGCCTGCAGCAGGTGCCCGTCGGCGAAGTCCTCGCACGCCGCCAGCAGCTCGCGCTTGTCCTGTTCGCGCCGGGCGGAGTCCAGGCGCCGCCAGGCGGGGTCCAGCTTCAGAAACGTGTACTTGACGAAGTGCCGCTTGGCCACCGCACGATTATCGCACCGGCGAGACGGATACAGTACGAGCTGTGCGGATCGCGCTGATCTCGCCTTACTCGTGGACCTACCCCGGTGGTGTAACGCGCCACATCGAGGCGCTCGCGGCCGAGCTGTCCGTACTCGGGCACGAGGCTCGCATCCTCGCGCCGTACGACCCCGACGATGCGCTCTCCGCCCGCCTGCATCGTGGCGCCCGGCCCCAGCGCCTGGAGCCCCCCGCGGGGTTCGTCTCGCTCGGGCGCACGTTCGGGCTGCCGGCCAACGGCGCGGTCTCGAACATCACGGGCGCGCCGGGCGCGATCTTCGCCCTGCGCCGTGAGCTGCGCTGCGGCCGCTACGACGTCGCCCACGTCCATGAGCCGATCGTTCCGGTCGTCTGCTGGGACGCGCTGCTCAGCGCCGGCGATCTGCCGCTGCTCGGCACGTTCCACACCTACTCCGAGAACCCGATCACCAACGCCATCGCCGCCATACCGCTGGGCGGCCGGCGCCGAGTCAACCGCCTGCGCGTGCGCATCGCCGTGTCCGAGGCCGCCGCCTGGACCGCGCGGCGCTTCTATGGCGGGCGCTACCGGATCGTGCCCAACGGCGTCCAACTCGGGGGCGCTCCACCACCCCCGTCCGAAGACGGCGACGCGCCCCTGCGCATCCTGTTCGTCGGCCAGGCCGTCGAGCGCAAGGGCCTGTCCGTCCTGCTGCGCGCGTTCGAGGCGCTGCGCGACCACGTGCCCGCCACGCTCACGCTCGTCGGCGCCTCGCCCGAGGAGGTCGCGCACATGACCCTCGACGACCGCGCCATCCGCGTGCTCGGCAAGGTTTCGGAGTCACGCAAGCTGGCCGAGCTCGCCCGGGCCGATGTGCTCTGTGCTCCCTCGCTGGGCGGTGAGAGCTTCGGCATGGTCATCACCGAGGGCCTGGCGGCGGGCACGCCCGTGCTCGCCTCCGACATCCCCGGCTATCGCGATGTCCTGCGCGACGGCATCGACGGGCAACTCGTGCCTGCCGGCGATCCGCTGGCGCTGGCCGGGGCTCTGCGGTTGCTCGCCCTGGAACCGGCCCGCCGTGCGCGGATGGCCATAGCCACACGGGAGCGGGCGGAGCGCTTCGCCTGGCCGCACGTCGCCGCCGAAGTGCTCGACTGCTACGAGCAGGCCCGCGCCGTCGGTGAGCCCGCCACGCGCCTGACCCGCGCGGCGGTGCGCCACGGATTCGCTCCCGCCGACCTGCTGCCGCGCATCCCGGCCCAGCGGCTGCCGTCTCTGACCACTGGGGCGCTCAGCCCGGACGGCTGGGCCGGCAGCGGCGCCCCGGACCCCCGACCGGATATCGCGGGACCGGCCTCAGGACGCATGCGCCGCGTGCGCACGCTGCGGCGAATCGGCCTGGCAACTAGTTCGCTGCTCGGCCTCGGGCTCGCCTCCCTGGCCCTGCAGCGCATCGGGGTCACCCGTGTCGCCGCCTCGCTGCTGGCGTCCAGGCCCGGCCTGCTCGCCGCCGGACTGGCGGTGATGTGCTGCGCGATGTTCGTCCGCGCGCTGGCCTGGCACGCGATCCTCGTAGTCGCTCCGACCTGGCGGCGCGCCCGCCGTCGCGACGCGATGCAGGGCACGTTCATCGGCGTGCTCATGTCATCGACTCTGCCCGCGCGCATGGGGGAGCCCTCGCGTGCGCTGATCGTCGCGCGCCGTCTCGGTCGTGCGCGCGAGACGCTGCCCGTCGTGCTCGGCACGATGGTCTCCCAGACGCTGCTCAACGTGCTCGCGCTGCTGATCCTCGGCTGCGTCACGCTCTCGACCGTCAGCGTGCTCGACGGCCACGACCGGGCGCTGCTGCTGATCGCGCTCGCGCCGCTGCTCGCGCTCGTCGCGGTGCTGCTCGCGCCCGTGCTGATCCCGCCCGCCGCCGTCTCCCGCTCGCGCCGTCTGCAGACGCTGCTTGCCGGTGTGCGCTCGGTGCTGCTGCGTCTGCGCGACGGGCTGCGCGTGTTTCGCCGGCCCCGCCAAGCCGCGATCGCCACTGTGGCCCAGCTCGGGGCGTGGACGCTGCAGTGGGCCTCCTGCTGGCTTTTGCTGATGGCGCTCGGACTGAACGTCCACGATGGGGCCGCCGCCGCGGCGGGCGTCCTGTTTGCCGTCAATGTCACCGCCCTGATCCCCGCCACGCCCGCCAACGTCGGCGTGTTCCAGGCGGCATGCGTGGCCATCCTCGCCGGCGCCTACCACGTCTCGACACCAGACGCGATCGCTTACGGCATCGTCCTGCAGGCGGTCGAGGTCTCCACGGCGCTGTTGATGGGCATCCCCGCCCTGCTCGGCGAGGGGCTGTCCTGGCGTGACGTGCGCCTGCGCACGATGCACGCCTCGCCGGTCACGCTGCCGGCGCTGCCTCCGAGGACAGTGAGGGATCACGGTCTGATCCCTTGATCACGTCGTCCGGCGAGCCGTCCGGGAGCAGACGCCCCTGGCGCGTGCCGAAGTAGATCGTCTGCGGGTGGTGGGCGACGAGCGCGAGCGTCGACTGCTCCGGCTCGGGCGCGTAGCCGTCGGTGATGCTCATCCCGATCTGCCCCAAGTTGAGCAGCTTCTCGACCTTCAGGTGCTCGGACTGCTCCGGCACCGCCGGATAGCCCCACGAGTAGCGGCGTCCCTGCGTGGGCGAGATGTCGAGCATGCGGCGCGCTTCGTAGTGCAGCCACTCAGCAAGCCCCTCGGCGGTCTGCACGCCGAGGCCGTGCACGAACAGCTGCTCGGCGAACTCTCCTTCGGCCTCCAGCTTTGCCATCAGCTCGGTCACCTCCGACCCGACGGTCACCGCCTGCACCGCGATCACGTCGAGTTCCGCGGGTGGCTGGGGTGGGTGGGATTTGATTCCGGGGCGGTAGAAGTCGGCCAGGCAGATGCGATCGCCCTTTGGCTGGCGCGGGCAGACGAACCGCGTGAGCTCCGTCGTGCGATCCTCGGGGTCGAGCACGACGATCTCGTTGCCGAGTGCGTAGCAGGGGAAGAAGCCGAGCAAAGCGCGCGGGTGCAGGTAGGTCTGCTCGCGCCACATGCGCTCCAATCGCGGGCGGAAGTCCTCGCGCAGGAGCGTCTGCCAGGCCTCGCCTTTGACGCCCTTGCCACCCCAGTGGAGCTTGAACAGGACGTGCGTGTCGAGGTGGGGGTAGACCTCGTCGAGGTCGACGGGAATCTCCTTGACGCCCCAGAACGGCGGCTCCGGGATCGGCACGTCAACCCGTGCGGCCGAGCGGACGGAGTCATCGGCGAAGTTGAGCTCCTCGACCGGCTCCTCGCCTTTGGCGCGGAAGGCCGTCGCGCCGGCGCGCAGTTTCTCGAGCAGCGCCGCGTGCGCGTCGTCGTCGATCAGCTGGTCCATCACCGCCAGCCCCTCGAAAGCGTCCTTGCAGTAGAAGACCCCGGGCTCGTAGGCCTCGTCGGAGTCTTTGCCGCCGGGATAGAGCGCGCGGTAACTGAAGGCGCGATTGATCGCCGCGCCGCCGATCAGCACGGGGTAGTCGAGGTTCTTCGCGTGCAGCTCCTGGATCGCGGCAGGCATCTGCTTGGAGGTCGAGACGAGCAGCGCTGACAGGCCGATCGCTGTCGCTTCGTGCTCGACCGCGGCGTCGAGGATCGTCTGGATCGGCACCTGCTTGCCGAGGTCGATCACCGTGTAGCCGTTGTTCGTGAGGATCGTGTTGACGAGCGACTTGCCGATGTCGTGCACGTCGCCGAACACCGTCGCGAGCACGACCGTGCCCTTCGTGTAGCCCTCGATCTTGTCGAGGTATTTCTCGAGCTGCGCGACCGCGCGCTTCATCACTTCGGCGGACTGCAGCACGAACGGCAGGATCAGTTCGCCGGCGCCGAACTTGTCGCCGACCTCTTTCATCGCCGGCAGCAGCACCTCGTTGAGCGTCGGCACCGCGCCGATCTTCTCGACGCTCTTGTCGATCCAGTCCTCGACGCCCTCCTTGCGCCGGCGCAGGATGTGGAAGTGCAGCGCCTCCTCTGGCTCCATCCCCTCGGTCGGGTCGGCCGTGCTCTGGACCTCGTCCTCGCCTTTGGACTCGAAGTGGGCGATGAAGCGCTCGAGCGCGTCCTCGCGGCGGTTGTACACGAGGTCGTCGGCCAGCTCGCGCTCGACATCGGAGATCTCGGAGTAGGGCGTGATGTGGTTGGGGTTGACCATCGCCAGATCGAGGCCCGCCTGGACGCAGTGGTGCAGGAAGGTCGAGTTGAGCACCGCGCGCGCGCCGGGGGAGACGCCGAAGGAGACGTTCGAGACGCCGAGCGAGGTCTTCACCTGCGGGATCTGCTCCTTGATCGCTTTGATGCCCGCGATCGTCTCCACGGCCGACGGCCGCCACTCCTCGTCCCCGGTCGTCAACGTGAAGGTCAGGCAGTCGAAGATCAAAAGCTCCGGGTCGAGATCGTGCTCCTCGCAGCAGAGGTCGCGAATGCG
Organism: uncultured Solirubrobacterales bacterium; assembly: GCA_963810645.1. Taxonomy (GTDB): domain Bacteria; phylum Actinomycetota; class Thermoleophilia; order Solirubrobacterales; family Solirubrobacteraceae; genus Palsa-744. Next base: position 41,478 of record CAWEOK010000012.1, read on the forward strand.
CTTGGCGATCTCGACCTTGCGCTCCGCCGTCTTTGCCATCCCGACCTCGTCGATCGTCAGCGCGATCAGTGCCGCGCCATGCGCGAGCGCGAGCGGCACGACGCGGTCGAGCTTCTCGCGCCCGGCCTCGAGGTTGACGGAGTTGACGATCGCCCGGCCGGGAATCTGATCGAGCGCCGTCGCGATCACCTCGGGCTCGGTCGAGTCGATCTGGATCGGCGCGGGCTGTGTCAGGGAGACCTTCTTCGCGACGAGGCGCATCTGTTCGTCCTCGTCTGAGCGCTCGGTCAAAGCCACGCACAGGTCAAGCACGTGCGCGCCGCCGGTCACCTGGTCCTCGGCGATCTGCACGAGGCCGTCGTAGTCGTCGGCGAGCAGCAGCTCCTTGGCCTTGCGCGAGCCCTGCGAGTTGACGCGCTCGCCGACCATCGTCGGCCGTGGCTCCTGCACGAGCGGTGTGGCGGCGATCATCGACGACAGGTGCGGCGGCCGGCGGCCGGGTCTTGGCGCCACGGACCGTCCGGACACGCGCTCGGCGATCGCGGCGATGTGCTCGGGTGTTGTCCCGCAGCAGCCGCCGACGATCCCCACGCCGTAGCGCTCGACGAACTCCGCCAGCGCCTCGGCGAGCGGCTCGGGCTTCTCAGGGAAGATCGTCTCGCCGTCGGGACCCTGCAGCGGCAGGCCGGCGTTGGGGATGCATGCCACCGGCACGGGGCAGAGCTCGCCGAGGAAGCGGATCGCGTCGCGCATGTCCTCCGGGCCGGTCGAGCAGTTCAGCCCGATCACCTCGACCCGCAACGCCTCCAACGTCGTGAGCACCGCGGAGATGTCCGTCCCGAGCAGCATCTTGCCGCCGTTGGGCAGCAGCGACACGGACGTGTGGATCGGCAGCGTCCTACCGGTGCTCTGAAACGCCTCGCGCGCGCCGAACACCGCGGCCTTGACCTCGAGGATGTCCTGGGCGGTCTCGATGATGATCAGGTCCGCGCCACCGTCGATCAGGCCCGCGGCCTGCTCGGCGAAGACCTCGACCAGCTCCCGGAAGCGGATCTGCCCGAGCGAGGCCTCCTCGGAGGCCGGCAGGTATCCGGTCGGCCCGATCGAGCCCGCGACGAAGCGGTTCTCACCCGCCGCCTTGCGCGCGATTTCCGCGGCTTTCGTGTTGATCTCGACCGTGTAGTCGGCCAGGCCCCACTCTTCGAGCTTGATCCGCGACGCCTGGAACGTGTCGGTCTCGAGCACCTCCGCCCCAGCCTCGAGCATCGAGCTGTGCACGCCCTCGATCACGTCGGGCCGGTTGAGCACGAGCGCCTCGTGGCACTTGCCCTGCAGCCCGCCGTAGTCCTCCTGCGTCAGGTCGAACTGCTCGAGCGTTGCGCCCATGCCGCCGTCGTAGACGACGACGCGCTCGGAGATGGCTTTCAGGTAGTCGCGCATTTGCAGGCAATGCTAGCGGGAAGGCTCAATAAGGAAGATTCTTATCATGGTTTATCGAATAATCTATAATAAGGCGAAGCCATATTGAGGGTTCGAGACCATCTCCAAAGTCATCAAACGCCACTGGAACAACAACATCGGATCGGGCATGTCCCGTCGTGATCGTCGCTCCTGCGACTACGAGGCGTACGTGCCGGACCCGCTGGCGGGCCGGCGCATAACGCTCGACGGGGACGTTGCGGCCGATGTCGTGGATGCGGAGGTGGCGATCGCGCGCTTGGACGTCGAGGCGTCCGCGTTGATCGAAACCGAGGCGCTGGCGCGCATCCTGCTGCGGGCCGAGTCCGTCGCATCGTCCCGGATCGAGGGCCTGGAGGTCGGCGCTGGCAGACTGCTGCGCGCTGAGGCGACACGCGAGCTTGGCGGACACGTCAAAGACATCACCGCTTCAGAGGTGCTTGCGAACATCGACGCGATGCGTTTCGCGCTCGACGGGTTGCACCCGGGAGATCAGATCGCGCTGGAGCAACTGCTGGAGGTCCACCGGCTGCTGCTGCGTGGAACCTGGCTCGATAAGCACGCCGGCGTGGTGCGCACCCAGCAGAACTGGATCGGCGGCTCGAGCCACAACCCCTGCTCGGCAGCGTTCGTCCCGCCGCCACCCGAGCACGTTCCCGGCCTGCTCGAGAACCTGTGCGCGTTCTGCAACGAGGACTCGTTGCCGGCCGTCGCCCAGGCGGCGATCGCTCACGCGCAGTTCGAGACGATCCATCCGTTCGTGGACGGCAACGGCCGGACCGGACGCGCGCTGATTCATCTGGTCCTGCGCCGCCGTGGCGTGGCGACCCGCGTGCTCGTGCCGGTCTCGCTCGTGCTCGCAACGTGGGCACGGGACTACATCGACGGGCTCACCTCCTATCGCTATCGTGGTCCCGCATCCGCGCGCGCCGCACACGAGGGGATCAACCTGTGGATCGCACGCTTTGCCGCCGCCTGCACCCGCGCGGTCGAGGACTCCATTGCCTTCGAAGCGCGGATCGCCCGCATCCAGGAGGAATGGCGCGAGCGGCTGGGGTCAGTCCGCGAGGGCTCCGCCCTGGATCTGCTCGTGCGCGCCCTGCCCGGCGCCCCGCTGTTCACGGCCACGCGCGCCGCGGCGCTCGTCGATCGCAGCTTCGTCGCCGTCAACGAGGCGATCGCACGCCTGCTCGACGCTGGGATCGTCCGGCAGGTGAGCATGGGTGCTCGCAACCGGGCGTTCGAAGCGCGCGACATCGTGACCGCGTTCACCGACTTCGAGCGCCGCCTCGCAAGCCCGGTCGGGGACACGAATCTCGCGCCGCCCGCGCGGCGGGTTTCCGCCCGTCCCGCGAAGTCCTGACACCACGCGCGGCGAGAGTTCGCGGCGGGGCCATTTTGCCCGCCGCCAGTCACAAGCCTCCCGGACCGACACGATCTGCCCGCCCCGGACGCGGCTCCGGCACGTTTGGAACGACACCCGCGTATGACGATCGGGGACGGCACTAGATCAATCGTCCAGGACCCCTGGATTTTTCCTGCGCACAGTGCATGCTGCGCGGCCATGACACCTCAAACAGCTGTGGACGCAGTTGCACCAGAAGTCCTACCCGTCACGACGGAGGCTCAAACATCGATCCCGGCATCGACCCAAACATCGACCCCAACCGAGCATGCGGTGGTCGCGGTCGTCGGTCTCGGCTACGTCGGGTTGCCGACGGCGATCGCGATGGGCAATGCCGGCGCTGAGATCGTCGGGATCGACGTCTCGGCCCCGCGCCTCGACACGATCCGCGCCGGCGAGGCGGAGCTGCTGCAGTCAGAGCGCGAGGATCTGCGCGCGCATCTCGCCGGCGGGCGCTTCGTCCTGACCGAACGCATCGAGGCGCTCGACGCGGCCGACCTGGTCCTGATCTGCGTGCCGACCCCGATCGACGAGCGTCGCCTGCCCGACCCCGCGATTCTGCAGCGCGTGTGCGCCGAAGTCGTGCGCCACGCCCGCCCCGGGCAGACGCTCGTGCTGACCTCGACCACGTACGTCGGCTGCACCCGCGAGCTGCTCGTACAGCCGCTGGCCGAGCGCGGGCTCCAGGTCGGCGAGGACATCTGCGTGGCGTTTGCACCCGAGCGCATCGACCCCGGTGTCGCCGGGCACGAGCAGTTGCAGACTCCGCGCGTGATCGGCGGGGTCACCGAGACCTGCGTCCGGCGGGCCGCCGAACTGCTGCGTTACACCTGCGCGCACCTGCATCGCGTCTCCTCGCCCGAGGCGGCCGAGATGGTGAAGTTGTACGAGAACACGTTCCGCGCCGTCAATATCGCGCTGTCGTTCGAGATCGCCGAAGCCTGCCTGGCTCATGGTCTGGACCCAATCGAGGTGACCGACGGCGCCGCGTCAAAGCCATACGGATTCATGGCGCACTACCCCTCGGCCGGAGTCGGCGGGCATTGCATCGCCGTCGATCCCCACTACCTGGTGCACCCGCTGCGCGAGCTCGGGCGTCCGGCGAAGATCTCCGAGGAGGCGCTGCGCACGCTTGCCGGCCGTCCCCGGCACATTGCCTGGCGCGCGCACGAGATCCTCGTCGAGCTCGGTCTGCGCCTCACCGACGCACGCATCCTCGTGGTGGGCGTCTCCTACAAGCCGGGCGTCGCCGACACACGCGAAGCCCCGGCGGTGGAGATTCTCACTCGGCTGCGCGCCGAGGGGGCTCACGCCGACTATCACGACCCGCTCGTGCCCGAGCTCACGCTCGATGGCGAGCTGCTGCACAGCGTCGATCCCGACCCCCGCAGAGACGCCGGCGGGTTCGGGCCCGAAGACTATGACCTCACGATCCTCGCCACCGTGCACCCCGGCCCTGACCACGAGCACGACTACGGATGGCTCGCCCGCTGTCCGGCGGTGCTCGACTGCACCTACCGCACGCCCGGCGGGCGCCGGCGATTCCTGCCATGAGGCGACTTCTCGCCCGCCTGCATCGGTCTGGTCTGCAGCTGCCCCGCCCGCAGCTGCCCCGCCCGAGGCTATCCCGCCCGAGGCTGCCCGACGCGGCCTGGCAGGAGGCGCTCGTCAACCGGGTGCTGAAGCTGTTCGCGGCCGTCTACCTGGTGTGGCTGATCATGGCCGTCATCGCCTACAAGACCGAGTTCGTGCAGGTGATGTTCTCGAACCTGTTCTTCGGAATCTACTCGACGTGCGTGACCCTGTACATCCTGTCGCGGTTCGTGCTCAGCCTGTTCTACCGCTCTGCATCAGACGCGGGGATCGAGCCGCACGTGGCGATCGTGATGCCCGCGTTCAACGAGCAGGAGGCGATCGCCGCCTCGCTGCGTTCGCTGCTGGCGCTCGACTATCCGGAGGACAAGCTCGAACTGGTCGCCGTGAACGACGGCTCGACCGACGCGACGCTCGCGGAGATGAACCGGGTCGCAAGCGAAGCGCAGGGGCGCGTGAACGTGATCGACTTCCCGGAGAACCGCGGCAAGCGCGCCGCGATGGCCGCCGGGATCCGCGCGACCGAGGCCGAGGTGATCGTGTTCGTCGACTCCGACTCGACCGTCGAGCCCGGCGCGCTGCGCCTGCTCGTGCAGCCCCTGGCCGACCGGCGTATCGGGGCGGTGTGCGGGCACGCCGACGTGCTGAACGTGCGCGAGACGTGGCTGACCCGGATGCAGGCGGTGCGCTACTTCGTCGCGTTCCGCGTCGTCAAGGCGGCCGAGTCGGTGTTCCACGCGGTCACGTGCTGCTCGGGCTGCTTCTCGGCCTACCGCCGCGAGGCGATCATGCCGCGGCTTCAGTGGTGGGAGAGCCAGACCTTCCTGGGTGTCGAGTCGACGTTCGGCGACGATCGCTCGCTGACCAACTGCGTGCTGCGCGACTGGCGGATCGTGTATGAAAAGCGCGCGGTCTCGCACACGATCGTGCCGACCACGTTCCGCGCGTTCGTCAAGCAGCAGACGCGCTGGAAGCGCTCGTGGACGCGCGAGTCGCTGATGGTGGCGCGGTTCATCTGGCGCAAGCACCCTGTCGCCGCGACGTTCACGTACCTGAGCATCGTCCTGCCGCTGATCGCGCCGGTCGCGGCGCTGCACTCGATTGCTTGGGGGCCGCTGATGCACGGCACCACGCTGCCGTTGATCTACGCCGCTGGGCTCTATTCGCTCGCCGTCGTCTACTCGCTCTACTTTGTGCTCTTCCAGGAGCGCTACTCCCTGATCTGGATGTACGGGATCCTGTTCGTGTTCTTCTACCTGGCGATCATGGTGTGGCAGACCTACTACGCGATCGCCACCTGCCGCACTGCCTCCTGGGGCACCCGCCCGGCGACGGCCGGGATGACGGGCGGCGGCGAGGGAGGTGGGTGAGGTGGCACCCGGGGTCGAGCCGCCCGGCGCCGGTCAGGTGGGCTGGCACGCGAGCGACGTGCTGGGGCGGATCGTGGCGCTGCTGCTGCTGCCGCTGTCGATCGCCCCGGTGCTGCTGCTGGGTCCCTCGGTGTTGCGGGCGCCGGTGACGCTTGGACACGAGGGTTGGGGCGATGTGCAGCGCCTGGAGCTAAAGCTCGACCCCGAACGTCCCTACCGGCCACCGCCTCCACCTTCGCCGGGCCCGAGCGTGTGGCAGGCGCAGGTCAGCCTCGGGCAGGTCTACGGACGCTGGAGCGAGCTCCCGGGGACCGGGCGGATGGGCGTCACGTGGACGGGTGCACGATGAGCCGTTTGACCGTGAGGCGCGTCGCCGCGGCGGTGCTGCTGGGAGCGGCCCTGCCGGCCGTCGTGGCGCAGGTGGCCTTCAGCCAGTCCTCGCATGCCCACGCCCATTCACATTCCCATTCCCATGCCCATTCCCACGCGCGCGCGCATACGCATTCCCGGACGCGCCATCGCACGCATCACAGCACGCGCCATCGCAAGCCGCTGCTGCGCCGTCCCGGCCCGGTGGACGGGCTGCGCGTCCTGGCTCAGACCTCGGGCACGGTGAGCATCGGCTGGCTGCGGGCCCGTGGCGGGAGCATCGCGATCGAGGGCTACCGGGTCAAGCGCGACGGGCTGGTCGAGGGCCAGACGCACGGGCTGTCCTACGCGGTGCGCGTCGGTCCGGGCACGCACAGCATCACGGTGACCGCGGTCGATCTCGACGGTCACTTCGGCCCGGCGAGCAGCCCGCTGAGCGTCACCGTCCCGGAGCCCCCGGGATTCAGCGAAACGGCGCCGAGCGCGCCGCGCACCGCGCCGCCGATTTCGCACACGATCCCGACCCCCACCCCGTCCGCTCCTTCCACCCCGACCCCGCCGTCTCCGCCGTCCACGCCGTCTCCGCCGTCCACGCCGGGCGGGCTCAAAGCACAGACGGTCGGCGACGAATCGGCCGTCGTGGAATGGGAAGCGAGCACGCCGGCGAGCGGCGGCGAAGCTGTCAGCTATCGCGTGTTCCGCGACGGGGTCACGCTGGGCCAGACCCAGAGCCTGAGCATGACGCTCGAAAAGCTCGCGCCCGAGACCGGCTACACGATCACGGTCGCCGCGGTCAACGCGCAGGGGGGCGCGATCAGCGAACCCTCGGCGCCGCTGGAAATCACGACTGCCCCCCCGCCCCAGACGCACGGGACGGTGCAGGCGGCGCTGCTGGACTCGACCGATGTGAGCTTCGACGACCTGCAGGCCCACTACCAGCAGATCGGCGTGCTGTATCCGACCTATTTTGAATGCGGCGCCGATGGTGCGGTGACAGGCGAAAACAACCCGCTCGTCACCGGCTGGGCGCAGGAGCGTGGCGTCGCGGTGATGCCACGGTTGAACTGCCAGAACCCGCTGGAGGAGGAACAGGTCCTCAACTACCCCTCGACGTACGGGCACGCGATGATCGAAGCGCTCGCCGCGCTGTGCGAGACCTATCGCTACCAGGGGATCCAGGTCGACTTCGAGGGCGCCCCGCCGGCCGAGCGCAACGGGTTCACCGCGTTCATCACGGCGCTCGCGGCCAAGCTGCACGAACAGGGCGAGAAGCTCTCGACGATCGTCACGGCCAAGACCGAAAACGTCAAAACCGGGCGCGCGGCGATGTACGACGACGCCGCCCTGTCCGAAGTCTCCGACTACGTGTTCGTGCTCGACTGGGGCCTGCACTGGACGACCTCCAAGCCGGGCGGGATCGACGAACTGCCGTGGTTCAAACGGGTCGCCGAATACGCCGCCAATGTCAGTCCTCCCAACAGGAGCAAGTTCGTGCTCGGCATGCCTATGTACGGGATCGACTGGGCGAACGACGGCGGTCCGAGCAACCCCGGCGCCACGCTCGAGTACGGCGAAATCGTCGCGCTGGCAAACGAATTCGGCGCCACTCCCGAATGGGAACCCATAGCCGCCGATCCGCACTTCTCCTACGTCGACCACAACGGCGTGGTGCACAGCGTGTGGTACACCGACAAACAGTCCCTGGAAGCGCGCGTGGCGCTCGCGCAGTCGCTGGGCCTGGGCGTCGGCCTGTGGCACCTGGGCAACGAGGACCAGTCGATCTGGGAAATCCCTGGTCTCGATTGATGTATGGACGGTATGGGTATAGGAGGAGAGAGAGACCGATCGTCGCGATCGTCGTTGTGATGGCGACGGCGATGGCAGCGGGGCGCGGGCTCGCAGCCGCGGCCTGGGCGACTCCGGCGCGCGCGCCAGCGGCGCCGCTGCAGGCGTTCGTGCTGGCGGGGGCTCCGGACTCGCTCGCTGATCTGAAGGCTCACGCGCACGACATCGGCGTGGTGTACCCGACGGACTACGAATGCGAACCTCTCGGTGGGCGGATCGTCACGGAAGGCGCCGGCGAAGCAGACGGCGAAGGGCCGGGCGAAGAAGCGAGTGCGATCACCGTGTACGCACGCTCGCGTGGCATCGCGGTCATGCCGCGGTTCAACTGCCAGGACGGGGCGACAGTCCATGACATCCTGACCGACCCGCGCGTCCGCGCACGCACGCTGGGGGGTCTGGCGAGCATCGCATCGAACCCGGCGTACGCGGGCTTGAACCTCGATCTGGAGAACGACACCGCCGCCGACCGGGGAGCGATGACATCGTTCGTGGTCTCGCTCGCGCGAGCGCTGCACAGCGAGGGGCGCAAGCTGAGCGTGGACGTCGATGGCGTCACCCACGAAGACCCCCGCCGCTCGACCGGCCTCTACGACGACCGTGCGCTCGCCGCCGTGGCCGACTACGTATTCGTGATCGCCTGGGGCACCCACTGGGAAGGCTCCTCGCCCGGTCCGATCGCGCCGCTCGCCTATGTCGCGGCCGTCGCCCGCTTCCTCGCCTCGCTGCCCCACGCCGGCCGCTTCGTCCTCGGCGCGCCGATGTACGGCCTCGACTGGGCCGTGCAGGATGGGGTCTCGGGGGCCTCGCCGTCCTCACCCGCGCTCTCGCGCGGTCCGCCGGCCGTGGCCCTCCAGTACGCGAACGTCCAGGATCTGCTCGACAAGACCGGCGCCAAGCCCATGCTCGACCGGTCGGTCGACGAGCTGACCTTCGCCTACACCCAGGCCGGTCTCGAACACCGCGTCTGGTACCTCAATGCCCAGGCGATCGCCGCGCGCCTGCGGATCGCCCGCGAACACGGTCTCGGAGTGGGCCTCTGGCGCCTGGGCGAAGAGGACCAATCGCTGTGGGGCTCGCCGTTTGTATAACCGGGGCGCGGTGCGATCCTCATAACTCGCGATACGCAGATGCACGAAGGCCAGGCAGCGCCCTGTGAGGTTTCTCAACTCAATGCCACAAGGCTTCGATAGGAGTCGCCCAGAGCCCCCGGCCGAGGGGGGTCGTCCGGCGTGCGGTGCACAGCACGATGCCGGCCACGAACCGCTCGCCGGCCAGGGTCTGGAATCGGCGCAGCCCGCGCAGGTCCGTCCGCCTAACGGTGGAGCCGGACTTGATCTCGACCCCGATGACCCTACCCGTGCGGTCTTCGAGCACGATGTCAACCTCCTCGCCGTGCGCGCCGCGCCAGTGGCGCATCCTGGGCATCGTCTCGGTGTAGGGCAGCAGACGTGCGAGCTCCATCGCCACGAACGACTCGTACGCGCGGCCGCTGAGCGCGTCGTCCTGGGCGATGCGCGTCTCCTCGGCGTTCAGCAGATGGGCCATCAGGCCCGAGTCTTCGATGAACAGGCGAGGCGAGCGCACGGCTCGCGCCGCGAGCCCGGGAGTCCAGGCCGGCACGCTCACGACCAGATGCAGCAACTCCAGCAGACGGACGTAGGAGCGCACGGTCTTCTCGTCAACCGCCAGCGTCTGGGCGATCGGCCGCATCGAGATCAGCGAGCCCGAGCCCGCGGCCAGATGGACGAGCAACACCGGCAGCAGATCGGGGCGGTGGATGTCGATGACATCCGTCACGTCTCGCGCGACGAGCGCCGCGACGTAGTCCTCGAACCAGGCGTCGCGACGCCGCCGCGAACGGGTGAGCGCGGCCGGGAAGCCGCCGGCGACGATGCGCTCCGCATACGCGGCCCTGCCCACATGCGATGACTCGACGTACGGCGGACCGGCGCCGTTCCACAGCTCATCGAGCCATGCCGGCACGGGGCGGCGCAACAGCTCGGCCTGCGTGAACGGGCGCAGGGGGATCCGCTCGATGCGTCCCGCCAGAGAGTCCCCGATCCGGGGGGACAGCAACAGATTGGCCGATCCGCTCACCAGGAATCTCCCCGGGCGCGGCGCCCGATCGACCTCCATCTTGAGAGTGAGCACGAGCTCGGGTGCGCGCTGCAGCTCGTCGATGAACGCCCGCTCACCGAGTCCGGCCGTAAACCCGTCCGGATCGTCGAGTGCGCCGCGGCGGGTGTTGGCGTCGTCGAGCGTGACGATCCGCATGTCGCGTTCTGAGGCGAGCTTCGTGCACAGCGTCGACTTGCCCGCCTGGCGTGGTCCTTCGACAGCGACGATGCGCGTGTCAGCGAGGGCCTCTACGACGTGCGCAGCTGCATGCCGGGGGATCTCCTGTGCGGACAAAGTGTCATTAGGATAGCGGACAATCCGGATTAGACCTTCGGACAATCCGGATTATATGGGCGGACAATCCGGAATCAAAGTCCGGCATATCAGGAATTAGGCTCCTACAAATCCGGAGTGGGGCCCCACGGATCCGGAATGGAATGCCGGACTATCCGGAACACGAGGCCGGACGATTCGGAACAGAACGCCGGAAAAATCTGGATCGGAGGGACGGACAATCCGGAACGGGAAGCCGGACGATCAGGATCTAGGACTACTTAATAAACAGCATCTCCGAGTACTTCGGCAGCGGCCAAAGGTCATCCGCCACCAAACCCTCCAGCCGGTCGGCCACGTCGCGCACGTCGTCCATCGCCGGGATGACACGGTCGTGCATGTACGCGGCCCACTTGACGGCGTTCGAGTCGTCCTGGTTGTCCTTCAGGTTGGCGTCCTCGAGTGCGAGGATCGCGTAGTGCAGCTCCTTGACGAGCGGCTCCACCTCGCCGATCAGCTCATCCAGCCCGGCGAGACGCAGCTCGTTCAGGTAGCGCACGGCCGCCGGCAGGATCGCGGTGCGGGCGATCGCCGCGGCGGTCTCGGACTCGATGTTGATCTTGGTCGCGTACTGCTCCAGGAACACCTCGTGGCGGGACTCCAGCTCGCGCTTGGACAGGACCTTGTACTTCTTGAACAGCGCCACGGTGCCCTTGTCCACCAGCCACGGCAGCGCGTCGGGCGTGGAGCGCAGGTTGTACAGCCCGCGCTTGGCCGCCTCTGAGTGCCACTCCGGCGAGTAGTTGTCTCCGCCGAACACCACCTGCTTGTTCTGGGTCCAGCTCTCCTTGACGACCTTCGCCATCGCCTTCTCCAGCCCGCCCGAGCCGGAGCCTTTCAGCGCCGTCTGCAGCTTGCCCGCCAGATCGTCGATCGCCTCCGCGACGATCGTGTTCAGGACGGTGTTCGGGAGCGCCAGCGACATCGAGGAGCCCAGCGCGCGGAACTCGAACTTGTTGCCGGTGAACGCGAACGGGCTCGTGCGGTTGCGGTCCCCGCCGTGCAGCGGCAGCGGCGGCAGCACGGGCGTGCCCAGGCCGAGGAACGAGCCGGGCTTGGAGCGCTCGGCTTTGCCGGCCTCGATCGCCGCGAACACCTTCTTCAGCTCGGCGCCGAGGAAGATCGAGATGATCGCCGGCGGCGCCTCGTTCGCGCCCAGGCGATGGTCCTGCCCGGGCGAGGCGATCGACGCGCGCAGCAGCGCCTGATGGGTGTTGACCGCCTGGATCACGGCGGTGCAGAAGAACAGGAACTGCAGGTTCTCCGACGGCGTGTCCCCGGGCTCCAGCAGGTTCACGCCGGTGTCGGTGCCCATCGACCAGTTGTTGTGCTTGCCCGACCCGTTGACGCCCGCGAACGGCTTCTCGTGCAGCAGGCAGACCAGCCCGTAGCGCCGGGCGACGTTCTGCATGATCTGCATGGTCAGCTGCTGGTGGTCGCAACCGACGTTCGAGTTCTCGAAGATCGGCGCGAGCTCGTACTGGTTGGGCGCGACCTCGTTGTGGCGCGTCTTGACGGGCACGCCGAGCTTGGCGAGCTCGAGCTCGGTCTCCATCATGTACGCGAGGATTCGCTCCGGGATCGAGCCGAAGTAGTGGTCGTCCAGCTCGTGCCCCTTCGGCGGCTTGGCGCCGAACAGCGTGCGCCCGGTCGTGAGCAGGTCGGGGCGTTCGAAGTAGTATTGCTCGTCGATCAGGAAGTACTCCTGCTCCGGTCCCACGGTCGTGAATACGCGGTCGGCGCCGTCGGTCGCGCCGAGCAGCTCCAGAGCGCGGATCGCCGCCCCCGACAGCGCGTCCATCGAGCGCAGCAGCGGGATCTTGTTGTCCAGCGCCTCGCCCGTCCAGGACGTGAACGCCGTCGGGATGCACAGCAGCGCTCCGTTGGGGTTCTCGAGGATGAACGCCGGCGAGGTCGGATCCCAGGCGGTGTACCCGCGCGCCTCGAACGTCGCGCGGATGCCGCCGGTCGGGAACGAGGAGGCGTCGGGCTCGCCCTGGATCAGCTCCTTGCCGGAGAACTCGGCGATCGCGGTGCCGTCGCCCGCAGGGGCGTAGAAGGAGTCGTGCTTCTCCGCCGTCGAGCCGGTCAGCGGCTGAAACCAGTGCGTGTAGTGGGTGGCGCCCCGCTCCATCGCCCAGTCCTTCATCGCCTGCGCGACCGCGTCGGCGAGCGAGGTGTCCAGCGCCTCGCCGTGCTCGAGCGTGCGCTGCAGCGCGCGGTAGACGTGCTTGGGCAGCCGGTGGCGCTGCAGGTTCGCGCTGAACACGTTCGCGGCGAACACCTGGTTGGACGGCAGCGTCAGGTCGGGGGTGCCGAGCGCCGAGCCGTTGGCGCTCCACTGGGCGGCGGTGACGTTGTGCTGGCGGGTCCTGGGGGGCATGGGCGGGGCGATTCCTCCTGTGACGTGTTTGCCGGGGTGGATGGGCCCGATCCCCGGGGCCGTTGCCAGCCTGGCCGGGCATGGCGCTGGGCCGGAGTGCAATCGTAGTCCCCGCGCGGCCGCATGGCATCACCGCCTGGCGAAATCGAGGCTCGGACGTTTCGACAGCGGGCCAAACCGCCCGGCCCGGTCAGCCGATGAGCGGTCAGCGACGCCTGCTCAGGATGCGGCGGGCGGGTAGGTGCCCTCTTCGACGCGGCCCGTTTCCGGGTTGATGTGCTTGGCGGGCGGCCGCGGGGCGATCGCGACCGTGAACTGCCCGTGTGGGATCGCGCCGTCGGCCAGGCGCGCCCGGGAGCGTCCGGCCAGTCCGGCGGCGATCGCGTAGTGGACGGTGTAGACGCCGGCCTTGATCGGCGTGACGTGCCAGACGAAGGTTCGTGTCTGACCCGCCGGAAGCGACCCGAGCGCCCAGGTGTTGACGTAGGCGGTCTGCCCGCCCCCGGGGGGGCTGACGGTCTGGGTCTGGACGAGCTCCTGGGGCGTCACGCCCGGACCCTGTTCGATCACCCAGATCGGCCGTCGGTTATCGGCCAGGTTGGGGTAGTCGGATGTGTAGCTGAAGGAGTCGACCGTGACGGCGACGTTCGGCATCGTTGAGTCGCTCGTGTTGTGTACGGCGAGCGTCATCGTCGCCGGGCGCACGATCGATTGCTTGGCCGGGAAGCTCGCGTGGAGTACCGCGACCGTGAACGTCTCGTCCGGTTCGCTTGCGTCCTGGCGGGTCCCGCCGCCGCAGCCGGATACGAGCGCCGCGCAGGCGCCGAGCATGACCGCGATGTACGGATGAGACCCCCTCACAGCGACGCCACGATACCAGTGGGGGTGGCGCGTTGCCGGCGCATCGCGTAGAGTTCGTGCGACAGTCGATCGCCAGTCGAGGAGGGCAGCGTTGGTTCGCAGCGCAGCCGAGCGGGCGTTCCTGCCGACCAGGAACCTGCTCGAGGAAATCGGGGACATGATGATCCTGACGGGCCGGACGATCTCCTCCGCCCTGCGTCCGCCGTATCCGTACGGTGGGGAGTTCGTGTCGCAGTTTTTGTTCGCGCTGCGGCTGTGTTGGTTTCCGCTGCTGATCTCGACGCTATGTCTCAACTATGCGGCGCCGGGGTTGCAGGCGGCGAACTTCTTCGAAATCTTCGGTGCGCTGGATCGGCTCGGGGGTGTGTTCGTGCTGGCGGCGATCCGTGAGATCGGCCCGGACGTGACGGGGATCGTGGTGGCGGGTGTGGCGGGTACGGCGATCACGGCCGATCTGGGCGCCCGCAAGATCCGTGAGGAGCTCGATGCGTTGCAGGTGTTGGGCGTGGATCCGATCAAGAACCTCGTCGTCCCGCGGTTCCTGGCGCTGATGATCGTGACGGGGCTGTTCAACATCTACGCGATCCTGTTCGGGTTGTTCGGTGGGTTGATGGCTGAGATCGTCAAGGGTCAGCCACTCGGCCCGTTTTGGAACACGTTGTTCGCAAATGCGTCGACGACGGACCTGTGGGGCTCAGTCCTGAAGGCGACGTTGTATGGGGCGATCATCGCGATCGTGTGTTGCTACAAGGGTATGACCGCATCGGGTGGTGCCGAGGGTGTGGGTAAGGCGGTCAATCAGGCGGTGGTCGTCACAATCCTGGGGATCGGGTCGTTCGACTACGTGTTCACGCAGATGCTGCTGGCGACACATCCCCAGATCCTGGTCATCAAGTAATGAACGAACTGCTGGCGCTGCCGCGCGAATGGCTCGCCGCGACCGGCGAGATCGCCGGGTTCACGGGGAACATCGTCCGTGACGTATGGGGATTGCGCGTGTTCCGGTTCTTCGGCGAGTCGCTGCGTCAGGCCGGGATCTTGATCGTCTCCTCGACGCTGATCATCTGGGCGCTGATGTTCATCCTCGGGTTGCAGTGCGGGATCCAGGGGGCGTACTTCACCGAGGCCCAAGGCGCGCCCGCGTACTCGGGCGTGTTCAGCGCGTGGTGCGATCTGCGCGAGATCACGCCGTACGCGTTCGGGTACATGATGTCGGCGAAGGTCGGCACGGGGATCGTCGCCGAGCTCGGGGCGATGCGGATCAGCGAGGAGATCGACGCGCTGGAGGTGATGGGGATCGACTCGATGACGTTCCTGTGCGGCACGCGTCTGCTGGCCGCCTGGATCGTGTTGCCGTTCGTGTACATGGCTGGGATCGGGGCGGCGTTCCTGGCCTCGTACATCGCGGTCGTCGATCAGATCGGGTACGTCTCCTCGGGCGGGTATCTGCTGATCTTTTGGCAGTTCCAGGCGCCTCCGGACTACTTATACAGCCTGATCAAGGCGATGTTCATGGCCACGGCGATCGTGCTCGTGGGGTGCTACTACGGCTATAACGCCAGTGGTGGGCCTGTCGGCGTGGGCAAGGCCACGGCCAAGTCGATGGTGCTGAACATCGTGCTCGTGCACATCATCGGGATGCTCGGGACGCAGGTGTTCTGGGGCTCGAATCCGCGTGCTCCGATCGGAGGTTAGTTGTGTCCGGGGAGGAGTTGATTGGGGAGGTGGACCTCGTGGCTGGGGATGACCCTGCGGGCGGGGAGGGCATGGCGCAGGGAAAGAACCCGGCGGGGGATGGGACCCGGGCGGACGGGGAGAACCCTGTGGACGGGGAGGACTCGGCGGGCGGGAAGAACGTGGCGGGGCAGGTTGCCGCACCCACCGAGCCGATCGAGGTCAAACGGGACGCGATCGAATTCATCGACGTGTATAAGGCGTTCGGGCGCAACCAGGTGTTGCGCGGTCTGAACATGAGCCTGCCGGACAACCAGATCTCGATGATCCTGGGTCCGTCGGGGACGGGCAAGTCGGTGTGCATCAAGCACATCGTCGGGCTGCTGTATCCGGACGAGGGCGACGTGCTCGTGCAGGGCGTGTCGGTGCCGAGCCTGCCCGACGCGGAGCTGTTCGAGATGCGCAAGAAATTCGGGGTGTTGTTCCAGGACGGCGCGCTGTTCGGGTCGCTGAATCTGTACGACAACGTCGCGTTCCCGCTGCGCCAGCACACCGAGAAGGGCGACGAGGAGATCGCGGAGATCGTCAACGGGCGCCTGCGCGAGGTCGGCCTCGGCGGAGAGGGCGAGAAGATGCCTACCGAGCTGTCCGGGGGCATGCGCAAGCGCGCCGGGTTCGCGCGCGCGCTCGTGCTCGAACCGGACATCGTGCTCTTCGACGAGCCCGACTCGGGCCTCGATCCCGTGCGCACGGCGCTGCTGTGCGAGCTGATCAAGGAAATCCACGCCGAACACGGCGGGTGTTACGTCGTGATCACGCACGACATCATGAGCGCGCGGCGCGTGGCCGAGCACATCTCGGTGCTGTGGAAAGGCGAGATCGTCCAGTCCGGCCCGGCGGCCGAGCTGTTCGCCTCCGAAAACCCGTTCGTGCGGCAGTTCCTGTCCGGCGATTCGGCCGGTCCGCTCGGGATGGAGTGAGCGAGTGCGCCCCCGCGCAGCGCGTCGCGGCGATGGGCCGACCGGCTAGCCTCGACCCGTGAACACCGCCGGAATGCTCACCGCCCTGGTCGGCGGCGTTGGCCGATCTTTGATCGGTCGCCGGCCCCGGCTGACGCTCGCGGTCGCGGCGGTGCTCGGGCTGGGCGCGGTGGCGCTCGCGCTGGGGCTGAGCCCGAGTGCGGCGACGAATACGTTCGTGTCGAGCTCGAGCGCACAGTACAAGGCGACGCAGCGCTACTACGACAGCTTCGGCGAAGAGCCCGTCGAGGTGGTCGTCAAGGGCAGCCTGCAGCAGCTGCTGCTGAGCTCGGATATCGACCGGCTGGTCGGGCTGGAGGGGTGCCTGTCGGGCAACGTCCCGGTCAGCGCGCTGGGCAATGAGGGCGGGCGCAGCGGCCCGTGCGGGCAGCTGGCGAAGGCGAAGACCGTGAAGGTGGTGCTCGGGCCGGGGACGTTCGTGAACGAGGCCGCCGAACAGATCGACGAACAGCTGAGCAGCCAGACCAAGCAGGCCGAAGCCCAGGCCCGCGAAGCTGAACAGGTCGTGAGGAAGGCAGCGCTCGCGCACGGGCACACGGCCGCCGAAGCGCAGACGCTCGGCAGGCAGGCGAGCCAGATCACGATGGCGCGGTTTCAGGAGGGGGTCGCGACGCTGGCGCTGCAGTACGGGCTGACGTCCAAGCCGAGCCTCGACGACCCCGGGTTCGTGTTGACGCTCGTGTTCGACTCGAGTAAGCCGGTGGGGACGCCCAAGCAGAAGTTCGCGTATCTGTTCCCGAGCCCCGAAGCCGCGCTGATCTCGGTGCGGATGCGAGCCGGGCTCTCGCAGGCGCAACGCACGCGCACGATCGGTCTGATCGATCGGGCCGTGGCGATGAAGCAGTGGCGGCTGCAACATGGCGAGAGTTATCTCGTGACCGGCGAGCCGGCGATCGTCTCGGATCTGACGAGCTCGATCAGCGACTCGATCGAGCTGCTGCTGATCGCGGTGCTGGCGGTGATGGCGATCGTGCTGAGCCTCGTGTTCCGCGGCCGCCCGCGCCTGCTGCCGCTGATCAGCGCGGCGCTGGCGGTGGCGCTGACGTTCGGTGCGCTGGCGCTGGTCAGCTCCTCGGTGACCGTCGCCCAGGTCGCGGTGCTGCCCGTGCTGATCGGGCTGGCGGTGGATTACGCGATCCAGCTGCAATCGCGCGCGGGTGAGGCGCTGGCCGCCGGGGCCGGCGCGAGCACTGCCGGGTCGATGTCCGAGCGCCGCCGGGCGGCTGTGCGCGAGGCGGCCCGGGTGGGGGCGCCGACGATCGCCACCGCGGTGGCCGCCAGTGCCGCGGCAACGCTCGTGTTGGTGCTCTCGCCGGTGCCGATGGTGCGCGGGTTCGGCGTGCTGCTCGCGGTCGGGATCGCGATCGCGTTCGTGTGCGCGCTGAGTGTCGGCTCGGCGGCGCTGGTTGTGAGCGGAGGCGACGCGCCGGGCGCTCGCGCGTGGCGCGGCTCACGTCCGGAGCAGCTGCTGGGTCCCGCCTGGCGCGGAGCGCGCGAACTGCTCGTGGACAATCCGCTGACGCGCGGGGTGTCGCGGGCGGCGCTGGGGTACGCCGTGCGCAATCCCAGTCGCGTGCTCGGCGTGGGGCTGGTGCTGGCGGCGCTCGGCTGGGGACTGGATACGCAGACCAAGGTGCAGACGAACATCGAAAAGCTCGTGCCCCAGAACACGGCGTCGCTGCGCAACCTGAATACGCTCGAGCGCCTCAGCGGGGTGGGCGGCGAGATCGACCTGATGATCTCAGGCGCAGACGTGGTCAAGCCGAAGACGATCGAATGGATGAGCTCCTACGAGAGCGCGATGCTGAAGCGGTTCGGCTACACCACCGACCGGGGCTGCGGCAGGGCGAGGCTGTGTCCGGCGTTCTCGCTCCCGGACCTGTTCCAGCGCGAAGGCGCCAAATCGAAGCTGAGTGCGGCCGAAGTGAACGGTCTGCTCGACACGATCCCGCCGTACTTCTCCCAGGACGTGATCGCCCCGGACCGGCGCGTGGCGACGCTCGCGTTCGGGATCAAGCTGATGAGCCTGGACGAGCAGCAGCGCGTGATCGAGACGATGCAGGCGGCGCTGCACCCACCGCGGGGCGTGAGCGCACAGCTTGTGGGACTGCCGGTGCTGGCGGCCCAGGCCAACGCCCAGGTCGCCTCGCCGTGGCGGCGGCTGGAGACGCTGCTGGCGGGACTGGCGGCGGTCGCGCTGGTGTTGCTGATCGCGTTTGGTGGAGACGTCCGTCGCGCGCTGACCCCGCTGGCGCCGATCGTGCTGGCGAGCGGATGGTCGGCGCTGATCCTGTTCGCGGTGCGGGTGCCGCTGAACCCGATGTCGGTGACGCTGGGGGCGCTGGTGATCGCGATCGCGACCGAGTTCAGCGTCCTGCTGGCCGAGCGCCATCGCCAGGAGCGCCAGGCCGGACACGACGTGATCGAGGCGCTGCGTCGCACCTATCGTCATACCGGGGCGGCCGTCGCCGCGTCGGGGGTGACGGCGATCGCCGGGTTCGGCGTGCTCGTGCTGTCGGACATCGCGATGCTACGCGACTTTGGCCTGGTGACGCTGATCGACCTGAGCGTCTCGCTGGTGGGCGTGCTCGTGGCGCTGCCCGCGGCGCTCGTGCTGGCGGAGCGCATGAGCCCGGTGCGGCTGCGTATCGGTGTCGTGCGCAAGCGCACGGATGGCGGGCACACGGCCCGAAGGGCTGGGTCAGGCCATGAACCCGTCTGAGCCGGGCCACGGGCCGCTGCTCGGCTCATATCCGAACCGCTACGGCCGGTATGTCGGCGTGCTGGTCGTGGTGATCCTGGTGCTGTTCACGATCAATGCGCTGCTGACGAAGTCGAATGGCAGCAGGGGCATCGAACCGGGCCAGGCGATCCCGCCGTTCGCGTCGCCGCTGGCGCTGGGCAAGCTGAACGGGGACGTGAATGTCGCCAGGCATCCGAATGAAGGCTCGGCGGGAACGACGCCGGCGTGTGATGTGCGTGGCGCGGGCGTGCTGAACGTGTGCGAGCTGTATGCGCGCGGGCCGCTGGTGCTCGCGCTGTTCGTCAACGCGAGCTCGTGTCCGGGTGTGCTGAGCGAGATGCAGGCGCTGGCGGGCTCATATCCGGGAGTGAGCTTCGCCGCCGTGGCGATCAAGGGCGAACGGGGACCGTTGCTGGAGTTGATCCACAAGCAGGGGCTGACGAGCGTGCAGGTTGGGTTCGACAGCGACGGCGTGCTGGCCAGCCTGTACAAGGTGGCGAGCTGTCCGCAGGTGAGCTTCGTGCTGCCGGGGGGTGTGATGCAGAGTCCGGCACTGCTCGATACACCTTCGCGCCAGGTGCTGAACGCGCGCGTGGCGAGCCTGGTCGCGGCGGCCAGGGCACGGGGGTGGAGGCAGCCGGGGTGAGCCACGAAGTCGAGGTCAGCGGCGCAGCCGGCATGGGCGATCCGGCATGAACGAGACGGCCGGTATAGACGGCGGGCAGGCTCCGAGGGTCGGCTGGCGTGCGCGGGAGGTCGAGGATGAGCTGCCGCAGCTACGGTTGATCCTCGCGCGCGCGCGTCTGACTAAGACAGGCGCCGCCAACGGGCGCTCACCGCGGGGCGTGCGCCAGCGGGTGCACGAGTGCTCGAATCGCTACCGGGGGGCGCGTGCGGTGGGGGTGCGCCGCGAACCGGTGCCGGCCGCGTACAGGGTGTTCTATCGCCAGATCGGCCTCGACCCGGAGGTGGCGCGAACGCCGATCGAGGCGGTCGTGCTGGAGCGGATGATGCACGGTGGGTTCCGGTCCGAAGGCCTGCTCGCGGATGCGCTGCTGATCGCGCTGATCGACACGGGCGTGCCGGTATGGGCACTCGACGCCGCGGCGCTGGACGGCGAGCTGGGAGTGAGGCTCAGCCGGGAGGGCGAGCCGCTCGGCAGAGCGCCGGATGCGCCGGATGCGCCGATGCTGCCCGCGGGCAGGCTCGTGGTGGCAGACGGCTCGGCGGCGCTGGGGCTGCTGTTCGGTGAGCTGGCGCGCGATTGCGAGCCCGGCGCACGCACGCTCGAGGTCGAGCTGTTCGCGGTGCAGGTCGCGGGCGTGCCGACGCTGTACGTGGAGGAGGCGCTGTGGACTTGCCGCGCGATCCTGACAGGAGGATCGCCGACCCCCGATGAGTAGGCGATCTCGCGTACCTGGGTTCTTCGGCTCCCGGCCCCCTGGGATCGCGTATCTCCATAGTATGACCAGAAAGATAAAGGAGTGGGGGGGTGTTGGTATAAAAAAATAAAACTCGGTATGACAATGGTTATACCAAGTTTTAAATAGACAACCACATCCCTCCCCCTTTATCTTGGGCGTCGCTCGCATCTCCCTTCCTCGCATCCCCCTTCGTTGCTCTCATCTCACGTCGTCGCTGGTAGAATCGACGCTCAGGCAATTCTGGAGGAGTGCCGGTGCAGCTGGCCGTTGATCGCATCGATCGTGTCGATCTCGTCTCGATCTCGGGATCAGGCAGGCGTGTCCCGGTCACGGGAGTGAATGAGCGCGCCGCAAGACAAGCGCTGTGCGCGCAGGTGGCCAAGCTCGAGCGCGAGCTGTCGGAGATCGTCGTCGAGAGGTTTCCTCACATCCGCCCGCCGGCGTCGGCGCTCGCATCGGCGCGGAAGCGCCCAGGTGCAAGCAGCGTCGGCGGCAATCGGTTCGCCGGCGCTCCACGTCTGCTGGACCTCGGGCAACTGGAGCGCACGCGCGACGAGCTGGCCGGCATGGTCCAGACGGTCCGGCGGGCGGCCACCGAACGCGCCGAGCTGGAGACTCGCTCGCGCGAGCTGCTGGAGCGGATGCAGCGCGAACCGGGTCGCTACAAGTTCGTGCGCCTGCCGGTGCGCGATCTCGGCGAACACGGCTGCGGCGTGTGGGAGGTGCGCCCGCGGCTGGGCATGCTCGGAATGCTCGCCGGCTGGTGGCAGGTCAAGCTCTCGTCAGGCTGTCCCTTAGGGTAGGGGTCACGCGCAAGCGTGACCCCGGGGAGGGCGGGATTCAATCAGCCAAGGGTCACGCCGCGGCGTGACCCGCAGATCGCGCAGGGAGTAGGCGCTGGCGCCGCGCAGCATGGCCACGAGCGTCTGGCGCTGACGGTCGGTCATCGATCCGATCGTCTTCTTCTCGGACATCGGCAGCTGTGCGAGAAATTTGCGGCAGCGAGTCTGGCCCCAGCGGCGCTGGCTCATCAACAGGTCGGCGACCGCCATGCTCTCGGCCTCCCAGGGGCAGTCGAGCAGCACCTCGGTGACGTCGAGCTCGCCGGTCGCGATCCGGCGCTTTAGCCCGGCGCGGGCAAGGCGAACCTGGTTGGCGCGTTCCAGTGCGCGCATGTATTGAGGTGGCCGGCCCGTCCTGGGGCCGCCCGCCATGTCGGCAGGGGCGATCGTCGCGGTCGCGTTCATGTTGAGGTTCTCCCCGTCGCCGCCGCCGGCAGCAGCGGGCGACTATCGATGCTTGACATTCGAACATGCGCTCGTCGTGGCCGTCTGCGATCGGTCCGTGCCAGAGTCACGGAGCCCGGTCTCAGCTATAGCACCGCCCCCAGAGGACTGTCGAGGGTCCTCTCCCGGTGTATGTGTTCGTCGGGGCTGAGCCCGAACGGTCATGCAGAGCGCTCCTGCAAGCTACGCCAGCGATGGGTCTCCGGTCAACCGCGCGCGCACGGTTCGTGCGCTAGAAGCGGGTTTTTTTATCGCCCGAAGTCCTTGTGAAGAATTGGACAAGTCCCGAGCCGGGGTCGAGACGTGTAAGGAACGTTACGTTCGCGTCATTCAGGACCCGTGATCATCAGGCTGGCGGCGTGAGGCCGGTGATCCTCAGTCCGGCGGCGCGAGACCCGGGTCGGCGTCCGGGCCGGGCAGCGGTCCATGCTCGGATTCAAACTCGGACTTGACCTGGGCGAAGACCGCGAGCGCGCGGTCGAGCACGTCGCGATCGTGGGTGGCCATCACGCTCGTGCGCAGCAGCGCGCCGCCCGGTGGGACCGCGGGGTGCAGGGCGGTGTTGACGAACACGCCGCCGTCATACAGCGCGCGCCACAGCAGCGCCGCGCGCCAATCGTCGCCCACCAGCACGGGCACGATCGGGGTGACGATCTGCGGCGGTGTGCCGGGTCCCTCGCCGAACACGACGCCCGGGGCGGGGGAGACGTCGGCGGGCAGAGCCTGGGGCGTGACCACAGCGAAGCCCAGCGACTGCAGGCCATCGCGCAGATGACGGGCGTTGGCAAGCACACGCTCCAGCAGCGGCGGTCCGTCGGGCGAGCGCAGTACGCGCAGCGCCTCAAGCGCCGCCCCGAGCGAGGCTGGGACCGCGGAGGCGGTGAACAGGAACGGGCGGGAGTAGATGCGCAGGTACTCGATCACCTCGGCCGGCCCGGCGATGAAGCCACCGCAGGAGGCGAGCGACTTGGAGAACGTGCCCATGCGCAGGTCGACGCGATCCTCGACGCCGAGCAGCTCCGCGACACCGGCGCCGCGCGCGCCGAGCACACCCGCGCCGTGGGCCTCGTCGACCATCAGGCGCGCGCCATAGCGGGAGCACAGATCGCAGATCGGACGCAGCGGCGCGATGTCGCCCTCCATCGAGAAGACTCCGTCGACGACCACCAGCACGCCGCCGCCGTCGGTCTGGGCGCGCTGCAGCATCCGCTCCAGCTTGTCGAGGCGGTTGTGGCGAAAGGGACGCAGCCGTGCGCGCGAGAGCAGGCAGCCGTCGAAGACCGAGGCGTGGTCGCCGGAATCGACGATCACAGTGTCGCCGGGCGCGAGGATCGTGGAGAGCGCGGAGAGGTTGGCCTGGTGGCCGGTCGTGAACACGAGCGCCGCGTCGGTGTTCATCCACTGCGCGATCTCATGCTCGAGTTCCAGGTGCAGCGGGATCGTCCCGTTCAGAAACCGCGAGCCGGTCAGGCCCGTGCCATAGCGGTGCAGCGCGTCCTCGGCGCCCGCCATCACGCGCGGATCGCCGGTCAGCCCGAGGTAGTTGTTGGAGCCGAGCATGATCCGCTCGGCGCCCTCCATCTGCACGACCGGCATCGCCGCGGAGGTGAGCACGTGGAAGTAGGGCAGCACGTCGGCCTCGCGCGCGGCGTGCAAAAGCTCCTCGCGCTCGTGGCCACGGACCTTGGAAAAGACGTCTGTCGAAGTGGGCATATAGGGTCTGGGCCAGTGAGCGTGTCTGAGCGAACAGCAGCCGTCCAGGTCACTCCGGTCTCGGGCAGAGGAGACCTGAAAGCGTTCATCGACCTGCCGTTCAAACTGCATGCTAACCACCCCCTGTGGGTGCCACTGCCCAAGCTCGAGCGCTGGGTGTTCCTGAACCGGCGGATGAACGCGTTCTTCAGCCACGGCGAAGCCGAGTACTTCATCGCCCGGCGCGACGGACGGGTGGTGGGGCGGATCACCGCTCAGGTCAATCACGCGTTCAACGACTACCAGAAGAAGAACTGGGGCTGGTTCGGGTTCCTCGAGTTCGAGGACGATCAGGAGGTGCTGGAAGCCCTGCTGAACGCCGCCGAGACGTGGCTGAAGGAGCGCGGGAAGGAGCGGATGGTCGGGCCGGCGGATTTTACGATGAACGAAGAGAGCGGCATCCTGATCGAGGGGTACGAGCTGCGGCCGATGCTCAAGCAGCCGTGGCATCCGATGTACTACCAGCAGCGCATGGAGCAGGCCGGGATGAGCAAGGCGATGGACCTGCTGATGTGGAAACTGGAGGTCGAAGATCGCGGGAAGGTGCTGCCGGTGATCTGGGAGCTGGCGGAGAAGGTGCAGTCAGAGCACGGGATCAGGGTGCGTCCGATGCGACGCAGGCAGCTGCGCAAAGACATGGATGCGTTCGCCGAGGTGTATAACGCCGCGTGGTCGAAGAACTGGGACTTTGTGCCCTACTCCAAGAAGGACCTGGACGCCTACGCCCAGGAGATCCAGCTCGTGTTCGACAAGCACTGGTGCATGATCGCCGAGAAAGAAGACACCGGCGAGGTCGTCGGGATGGCGATGACGTTCCCGGACCTCAACCAGGTGCTGGCAAAGATGAAAGGGAAGTTCCTGCCATTCGGCTGGTGGTGGTTCCTGCGCAAGGGCCGCATCATGACCCGCGTGCGGGTCGGGTTTCTCGGCGTCAAGCCCGAGTATCAGCACACCGGGGTGGCGGCGAGGCTGTATCAGCTGCACTTCGACGCGGCTGAAGCGCGTCCCCAGAAGGGCGGGGAGATGGGCTGGATCCTCGAGACGAACACACCGATGAACCGCGGCATGGAAGCGATGGGCGGGACGGTCGTCAAGCGGTATCGGGTTTATGAGCGGGTGTTGTAGGGGGGCGCGAGCACCGATCGGTCAGCGATACGGGTCGCACCGACCGCGGCAGGGCGCGTGTGCAAGATAAGCGCCGTCAATACGTGGCTCATCCCGGGACCGGAGGCGATCGCAAAAAAGAGGTCGGGACCGGGGCGTAGACTCACCGACGTGAGCGAGATCGAGGTCGTGCAGGAGGTGCTGGCGGTCCCAGTCCCGGCGCCGGTGAGCGAGCACGGGAGCGCGCTGGTCAGGTCGGTGGCGCCGTCGGCCCAGGCGATGGCGGTCGCGGCAGGCGGGTTCGTAGCGGGGGCGGCGGTGTTCGGCCTGGCCAGTCGCCGGCGCGGGAGGCGAAGCACACGAGCACTGGCCAAGCGCCGCCGTAGTACGAGCGGCAAGAGCGGCGGCCGCGGTGAGCTGGTGCAGATTCTCGGGACGAGATCGCTGCTGGTGGACATCCACCTCCTGGGCGGCGCCGAGCGCTGAGTCCGCGCAGGACCGACCTGGGGCGGAGGCGGACAGTGGAGCTGCGCGTAGAGGTCAGACCGGCCAGCCCGTTCCGGCTGCCGCGGATGCTCGGCATGGACGGCGTGACACGCAGGCGGAGTGGCGTGATCGAACGGTTGCTGCACGACCCGGCGGGGAAGCCGGTGGCGGTGCGCATCGCGCAGAGCGCGCCGGACGCGGTGCTGTTCGGCGCCCGGGCGATCAGGCGGGAGAGCGCCGAGCACGGAATCGCGCGGATGCGGTTCGCACTGGGAGTCGATGACGACCTGCGCGGGTTCATCAGACGGTTCGCAAACGACCCGCTGATCGGCGAGTCGCTGCGCAAACGGCCATGGCTGCGGGTAGGGCGCAGGCCCGAGCCGTTCGAGGCGCTGGTGTGGGCGGTGTGCGAGCAGTTGATCGAGTACGAGCGCGCCGCCGCGATCCAGGGCCGGCTGGTCAGGCGCCTGGGTCGCCGCTGGGCCGGCGAGGACCCGCGCTCGCAGGCGTGGGCGAGCGGGCTGCGCGACCTCCCGACGGCGGCAACGCTCGCAGGGGCGGCGCCGGCGCTGATGCAGTCGTGCGATCTCGTCGGTGCACGGGCGATCGCGCTGCGACGGGCCGCGCGCGAGGTGGCCGGCGGGCGCGTTGAGCTGTACGGCGATCGTCCCGAGCGGGGTTGGCGGCGGCTGCGAGCGATCCCCGGGATCGGGACGTGGACCGTGGAGATGCTGGCGCTGCGCGGACAGGGCCGCTACGACCAGCTGCCGGCCGGCGATCTCGGGCTGTTGAAGCTCGTCGGGCGCATCCTCAGCGGCGGCGACCCGCGAGCGCGGGCCAGCGAAGCGCAGGTGCGCGAGCTGTTCGCACAGTACGGCGAGTGGGCGGGACTGGCCGCGGTGCACGCGGCGGGGCTATAGCCTGGGCGGAGTGCGGAGAAGGAGGCTCAGGAGACCCGCTCGCGATCGCGCACGAGCAGTAGCGCGAACGTGGGGCACGCCTGGGCGGCGCGGCGTGCGTGGTCGAGCAGCTCGGGCGCCAGCGGGCGTTCATCGACGATCGGATAGCCCCAATCGTCCAGAGAGATCGCCTCGGGTAACAGCTCGGCGCACATGCCGTGAGCCTCGCAGGCGATCGGGTTCACGCGCAGGCGCTGGCTCATCGCACAGGCACCGTTGCGCCGGTCGATCTCCGCTTGGCCGGGACGGCCCCCTGACCGCGAGCCCCCCGGCGGACGGGCAGTGGCAGCTCACCGGGATGAGCGCAGCCATCGCAGGGACCGTGCCGGGCATGGTCGGCGAGCTCGGGGGCGAACGCGTCGAGTGCGCTCGTCACAAACCGGGCGGCTCCGTCGGGATGGCCACAGGCGCCGCGACGGCGAACCAGCGCCGCGAGCCGGGCGATGCGCTGGGGGGCGTCGGCCGGCGCGATACCATCGGCGATCTCCTCGACGGAGGTCGCGATCGAGCTCAGGCCGTTCACGCAGGGTCCGCACTGGCCGGCGCTCTGACTCGCAAGCCAGCGGGTGACGCGCGCGGTTTCGGCGACCGGACAGGCATCGGCGGACAGCAGGAACACGACGCCCGCGCCGAGCGAGGCTGAGTGCGCGGCGAGGTGTTCGTCTGAGAGCGATACGCCGCGCAGCAGGCGCCCGTCGATCCAGTTGCCGCCGTACCCGCCGAGCAGCAGTGCGCGCGGCTGGCTGGTGGTCCGGGTCCCGCCCGCGGCCTCGATCAGCGAGGCCAGGGAAGCGCCGTGCTCGATCTCATACACCCCCGGGTGGGCGACCGCGCCGGCCAGCGTCACGAGTGCGGACCCCGGCTGGGAGGGTGTGCCGAGCTCACGAAACCAATCTGCTCCGTGGCGGGCGATCAGCGCGACGTGGGCCAGCGTCTCGGCGTTGGCGACGAGGGTTGGACGGCGTCGTACGCCCTGCTGGAAGACCATCGGCGGGGTGAACGTCGGGATCGCCGGACCGCCGTTCAGATGGTTGACCAGCGCCGACTCCTGCCCGGCGACATAGTCGCCAGGGACGGCCGTGAGGTGAGTGCGCGCGGAGTCCGCGGGCATGCGTCGGCGTTCTGAGATCGCCTGGGCGGTGTGCTCGAGGCTCGCATGGTTGGACTCGCACAGGCATACGATCAGCTCCTCGGCGCCGACGGCCTGGGCGGCGAGCTGGGCGCCGTCCAGCACCAGATGCGGCAGGGTCTGCATCAGGGTGCGGTCCTTCAGGCTCGCCGGCTCGCCCTCGGTGGCGTTGACGACGACGATCGCGCGCTTGCCGGAGCCGGCGACCGCACGAAGCTTGGTGGCGGTTGGGAATCCAGCCCCGCCGTGCCCACGCAGGCCGGACTGCTCGATCTGCGCGATCAGGGGCGACTCCGCACGGCGCCCGCGTCCCCGCGGGCGAGGGTAGGTGGGCGCGTCCCCGTGAACGGCGATGTGCTCGTCGAGACTCATCGCGCCGTGCGCGGGAATACCGGTCAGCAGACGGGGCAGCGCTGCCCCGGGCAGCGGCTCGTCGGGCTCGGCGTTCCACGCGGGGGGCGGGTCGATCACGATCGTCTCATCGGTCATCGCTGACTCCCATGTGAGCTGGTGGCAGTGCGCGAGGAATGCCCCAGCAGCGCAGTAGGTGTACCGGAGCGGCGCGCCCATTCGGGGCCGAGCGGCCCGAACGGCACCCAGATCGCCAGGAACAGCACGAACGCGCCCGCGCCCCCGAGCGCTGCCCCGCGGATACGCAGGTTCCGCGGCCAGCCGGCGGCCACGCGGACGATCACGGCGGCAAGCACCGCCAGCAGGCACGCGACGCTGAGCGCGAGCAGCCAGGTGCTGCTGGCATCGCTGCCCGTGCCGAAGCCGTGCAGCAGCGCGATCGGCCAGCTCGCGTAGGTCAGCCAGTGGACCGCGCGCCAGCTCGCATAACCCATGCGCTGGCGCAGCAGGCTCGTGATCGTCACGGCGATCAGCAGGTCGAAGGCGATCGCACCGAGACCTAGCCAGAACGGCCGGTATGAGCCGGCGAACGGGATGACCGCGTCGATCAAGGGGATAGATGCGAACGAGTCGAGCACGGACGTGAGGATGTGCAGACACAGGAACACCATCGCCAGCAGCGCGACGTTGCGATGCAGCGCGTCGAGCACGAACCGCGGCCAGTGCGGTGTGCTGAAGCGGCGCGTGTCGACGACGCCGAGTACGACCGTGACGGTCAGCAGTAGCAGTGCGACGGCGCCGGTCGAGCGGGTCAGGTACCAGTACAGGCTCGTGCCGGAGGCGAGGATCGGGGTCATGGCCAGTCGCCGATCGTGTAGACCCGTCCGGTGACGCTCACGAGTCGGGCGGGCACACCCAGTCCGGACAGCCACGCGGGGGCGGCGCCCGCCCGGACGAGCGCGGATGTGGTGGCGATGTTCGCGTCGGCGCAACTGGCCGCGGCGACGCTGACCGTGCGCCAGGTTCCGCGCACGGGGGCGCCGGTGGCGGGGTCGATGATGTGGTGCATGGTCTGCCCAGCATGACGCCAGCGCCGCACGGCGGTGCTCGAAGTGGCCAGACCACCGGAGCGGATCGTGACCGTCTGGCCGGGTGCGGTGGGAGCGCTGCGGTGATCGTCGGTCACGTGTACCGCCCAGCCGCCCGCGGGGGCCGGTCCGCTCGTGGCGATGTCTCCGCCGACTCCCACCAGCGCGCCGCAGTCACCGGCCAGTGCGGCCGCCCGGGCGGCGCGGTCGGCCACCCACGCTTTGGCGGTCGCGCCGAGGTCGATCGTGAATCCCGCCGGCACGCGTACCGTCAGCGCGGCGCGGTCGAGCATGACGTTGCGCCAGCCGCATATCGCGCGCGCGGAGATTGTCGGGAAGGGGTCCGACCGTGTCTCGGGGGTCTGCGCCTGCGCCGCGCGGGACTCACCCACCGGCGGGCTGTTATCCGGCGGGTCGAGCAGGCGCCAGTCGCGGTCATACCCGCCGAGCACGAGTGCCGAGCCCACGGTCGGGTCGACGTCACCGTCGGTCAGCGCGGCGGCGCGCAGGGCCAGCGCGAGCGCCTCGGCCAGCAGCGGGCTGATGTGTGTGGCGCGTCCGGCGCTCGAGTTCACGCGCGCGATCTCCGAGTCTTCGCGAAAGCGGCTGCACGTGCGATCGATCGCATCCAGCTCGTGTTCGACCGCGATCCGCGCGCAGTCGAGCGCCCGCGGATCGGTCAGGCGCAGCACGACTCTCGTGCCGAGCGCTTCCCAGCTCGCATCCCCGAACTGCCTGCGCCCGGGCGGCGGGGCGAGCGGTGGCAGCGTGGCCGGCGGTGGTGTGGTGGCGTCGTGCACAGGCATGGCGACAGCGGCTGACTGTGGAGGGCACATCTCAGGAGCCCCCCGATACGACCGGCGCGGATTCCTGTGCCGGCGCCGATTCCTGAGCGGGGGCCGATTCGTGGGTTGGCGCGGCTTCCCGGGCTGGAGCGGCCGGTGCGGATTCGTGCGCGGGTGCGGATTCCTGCGCTGGGGCCGATTCCTGGGCGGGGGCCGATTCCTGCGACGGCGTCGATTCGCTCGATGGGGTCGATTCCTGCGACGGCGCCGCCTGTGTGGCCGTCGTTTCCGGTGTGGCCTGTGGCGCCTGGGCGGGAGGCTGCACAGACTCGACTGGGCCGGAGGACGCGCTGGAAGAAGAGTGTTCGATGGAGTTGCCCGCGCGCTTGACTGCGTCTGTTTTGGTCTTGCTGTGGCCGGGAAATGCGCTGGCGGCAGCCTCGGCAAACACGCCCGTCAACGCGACGCTGCCGGCGATCAGCCAGCGGTTGACGCGGTGCAGCCGGCGCAGCGCGGCGTCTCGGGTGCTCGGCCTGCGTGGGTCGGTCATGAAGCGAGTGTGCGATGCGTAGCTAAGGAGCGGATAACCGCTGGATGAGAAACCTCATCGAATCCTCGCGAGTAAACGGCCGATAACGGTCGATGAGAAAAGGCTCATCGAATCGGCACATGTGAAATGGGGTGCGTGGTGGCGCTTATCCTGAAGTCATGGCCAATGCGCGAATCCTGCTGGTGGAGGACGAGCCGGGAATCGTCAACTTCGTGCGCCGCGGGTTCGAGGCGGATGGGTTTGAGGTGCAGACGGCGCCGGACGGTATCCAGGGCGAACGACTCGCGCTGACCGACGGGTTCGATGCGATCGTGCTCGATCTGATGCTGCCGGGCCGGGGCGGGCTGGAGGTGCTCGCCGCGGTGCGGGCCGCCAAGCCGGAGGTGCCGGTGATCGTGCTGACGGCGCGCGGGGAGATCGAGGATCGCGTCGCCGGACTGGACGCCGGTGCGGTCGACTATCTGGTCAAGCCATTCTCTCTGGCGGAGCTCTTGGCGCGTGTGCGCGCCCAGTTGCGGGTCGTGGCGCAGACCTCGCCCACGACCCTGCGAGGCGGCGATATCGAGGTGAACCTGCTCACCCGCCGAGTACGCCGGGGAGATAAGGCCGTGCAGCTGTCGAGCACCGAGTTCGAGCTGCTCGTCTATCTGCTGCGCCATCATGGCCAGGTGCTCTCGCGCGAGCAGATCCTGAGCGCGGTCTGGGGTTACGAGCACGACCCGGCGACCAATGTGGTTGACGTGTACATCGGTTATCTGCGCCGTAAGCTCGGCCGTCCCGAGGATCCGGCGCCGATCTACACGGTACGCGCGGTCGGCTATCGCCTGGGCGGGACAGCCTGAGTGATGTTGACGGCGCCGCTGCTCGCACGAATCGTGCCCGGCGGGCTGCGCTGGCGCCTGGCGGGGTGGATCGCGGTGGTCATGCTGGTATGCACCGGAATCACGTTCGTGGCCGTCTACCGTGGCACCGGTACGCAGTTGCGCCGCCAGATCGATCAGGAGATCGCCGGCGACTCGGCAGAGCTCGCGCACAACCTCACGAGCTCGCACGCGCACATGCCCGCGCAGGTGGCTCACGCGGCAAGCGTGTACATCAACGACCAGCCGTTCGGCGCGAGCTCCACGTTCCTGTTCGCGATCGTCCCCGGCGCCGGCACGAGCACCAACCGCCCCGAGCTGTTCGCGCAGTCGGCGCCCGACAACGGCGAGACCGCGACCGAGCAGGCCCAGGAGAACCGTCTGTCCGCGCAGCTGTTGACCGTGCCCCCGGGCTACGCGACGCTGGCGCTGCCCGACGTAGGCAACCTGCGCGTGCTCAAGCGCATCGTGCACGTACCCGGCGGACCACGGGTGACGACCGGCGTGGGCGAGCCGCTGGCGCCCGTCATCCACGCCCAGAACGGCGTCGCACGCGCATTCATCCTCGCTGGCGTCCTCGCGCTCGTGGGCGCGCTGTTGGGAGGCTATCTGATCGGCACGCGCGTATCGCGCCCGCTGCGCCGGATGGCGGCCGTGGCGGCGCGGGTGGATGCCGGCGACCTGCACCCGCGCATCGACGGTCAGGGCGGTCAGGGCGAGGAGGTGCAGGTGCTGGCCGACGCGTTCAACCACATGCTCGACCGGCTCACCGACGCGTTCGCCGGTCAGCGCGCGTTCGTGGCCGACGCCTCGCATGAGCTGCGCACCCCGCTGACGGTGATCCGCGGCCAGCTGGAGCTGCTCGCCGCGCAGCCGAGTCCCTCGGGCGGCGAGGTGCGCCGCGTGGAGCGCCTGCTGCAGGCGGAGATCGCGCGCGTCAGCCGGCTCGTCAACGATCTGCTGCTGCTGGCCAAGGCGGAGCAGACTCAGTTTCTGCGCATCGAGCCGATTGCGCTGGCCGGCTACGTGCAGGAGCTGTGGGACGGAATGAGCCTGCTCGCCGAGCGCCGCTTCGAGCTCGGCCCGCTGCCACAGGGCACCCTGCGAGCCGATCCGGATCGGCTCGCCCAGGCGTTGCGCAACCTGATCGGCAACGCGATCGACCACACCGTCGCCAAGGACGGCCTCGTGCGCATGCTGGTGCAGACTATCCCGGACGGTTGCCTGCGATTCGTCGTCGAGGACGATGGACCGGGGATCCCGCTTGCCCAGCGCGAGCGCATATTCGACCGCTTCTACCGTACGGACGCAGCCCGCGATCGCGCCTCCGGGGGAACCGGTCTCGGCCTGGCGATCGTGCGCGCGATCGCTGAGGCCCACGGCGGCCACGTGGCCGCCGGATGCTCGCCCGAGGGAGGCGCGCGCATCGAGATCGAGCTGCCTCGGTTCACGCCGAGCGCGAATACGCCACAGGCACGGCATCGGACACGGGCAGGCGCGCCTGCATAGTGTGCCTGCCGTAGGGTGCGGTCAGGGCACGATCACCGCGGCGCCCGTGAACCGCCCGGCACGCAGGTCCTCGAGCGCCTGCCCGGCGTGGTTCAGCGAGTAGGTGCTCACGCTCGTTCTAACCGGGACAGTGGGGGCGAGCGCGAGAAACTCCTCGGCGTCTCCTCTGGTCAGGTTGGCCACCGAGCGCAGCGTCCGCTCCTCCCACAGGCTGCTGTACGGGAAGCTGGGGATGTCGCTCATGTGGATGCCTCCGCACACGACCGTCCCGCCGGGAGCGACCGCGCGTAGCGCCTGCACCACCAGTGAGCCGACGGGTGCGAAGATGATCGCGGCATGCAGCGGCGCCGGTGGGGAGTCCTCCGATGCGCCGGCCCAGACCGCCCCCAGCTCGCGAGCGAACGTCTGTGTGGTCTGGTCGCCCGCGCGCGTGAACGCGTACACCTCGCGGTCCTGAGACCCGCAGACCTGCGTGAGGATGTGGGCCGCGGCGCCGAACCCGTACATGCCGATGCGCTGCGCCGGTCCGCACATGCGCAGAGCGCGATAGCCGATCAACCCGGCGCACATCAGTGGCGCCGCCTGCGCGTCCGGGTAGCCGGCGGGGAGCGGAAAGCAGTAGCGCGCGTCCGCGACCGTGTACTGAGCCATCCCGCCGTCGATGTCCCGTCCGGTGAACCGCGCGCGCGGGCATAGGTTCTCGCGCTGCGAGCGGCAGTACTCGCACGCTCCACACGTCCAGCCGAGCCACGGCACGCCGACCCGGTCTCCCGGCCTGGCGCTGGTGGCGCCTGAGCTCTTGTCTACCTGCACGCCGGTCTGCTCGCCGGAGGCCTCGACCGTGCCGATAATCTGGTGTCCGAGAACGCGCGGTGGATCGGCGATCTCGACCTCGCCGTCGAGCAGGTGCAGGTCGGTGCGGCATACCCCGCATGCGTGCACCTTCAACAGCAGCTGTCCCGGCCCAGGCTGTGGTACCGGCAGCTCCACGGCTCGCAGCGGCCGTCCGACTCCCTCGAACACCATCGCCTGCATGAGCCGATCTGAGTCTCCGCTCGTGGAGCTCTGCTCGGGTGTGGGTCTCTGTTCGGGCGTGGAGGCCCGCTCGGGTGTGGAATCACGCTCGGTTGTAGAGCCCCGGTCAGCCAAAGAACAGCTCCGCGGTCTCATACAGCGCCGGATCGAGCAGCTTCGGCTCGCGCAGTGCATCCTCGATCGCGACCTCGATGATGTCGGTTCCGCGCAGTCCCACCATCGTGCCGAAGCGTCCGCCGTCAACCGCTTCCATAGCTGCCACGCCAAAACGCGTGGCAAGCACACGGTCGAAGGCCAGCGGTGTTCCGCCGCGCTGCACGTGGCCGAGAATCGTCGCGCGGGTCTCATATCCCGTTCGCTGCTCGATCTCGCGCTCGAGCGTCACGC
The DNA here is from genome assembly GCA_963810645.1 of uncultured Solirubrobacterales bacterium. GTDB lineage: Bacteria > Actinomycetota > Thermoleophilia > Solirubrobacterales > Solirubrobacteraceae > Palsa-744. The sequence goes on from CAWEOK010000012.1 coordinate 75,375, forward strand.
CGATACCCCCGAGGCGCGCGTGTCCGAAGGCGTCCGTCCCGGTGTCGGCGAGCGTCTGCAACGCTCCGTCTCGCGGCGTGGCGCCCTCGGCCGCGACGACGATCGAGAAGCTGGGACCGCGTGCGTGGCGTCGGCGCAGATGCGCGACGATCGCCTCGATGTCGAACGGACGCTCGGGTACGAGGATCGCATCGGCGCCCCCGGCGATCCCGGCGTGCGTGGCGATCCAGCCGGCGTGCCGGCCCATTACCTCGACGACCATCACGCGATTGTGCGACTCCGCCGTAGTGTGCAGGCGGTCGATCGCATCGGTCACGATCTGTACGGCCGTTTGAAAGCCGAACGTGACGTCGGTGCCGCCGAGGTCGTTGTCGATCGTCTTCGGTACTCCCACGACCGGCACGCCGTCGCGGTGCAGGCGCAATGCCACACCGAGCGTGTCGTCGCCGCCGATCGGGATGAGCGCGTCAACGCCGCGCGCTTGCAGTGTGCGACGCGCGGAAGCCGTTCCGTCGCTGCCGTCGGCGTAGGGATTTGCGCGCGAGCTGGCGAGGATCGTTCCGCCGCGGGGGAGGATGCCGGCGGTGCTCTCGCGTGTCAGCTCGACTGCGTCGTTCTCCAGCACGCCGGCCCAGCCACGGCGGAACCCGACGAAACTGTGGCGCTCGTCGAGCAGGCCCCTGCGCACGACGGCGCGAATGACGGCGTTCAACCCGGGACAATCGCCTCCGCCGGTGAGCAGCCCTATGCGTGCCATCGCGTCCCATTGTCCACGATGCGCTTGGACCTCGCCATCCGGCGACCACGTGGTGCTCAGGCGTTGACCAGCCCGCGCCGCAGCGCGTAGCCGACGAGCTCCGCGCGCGAGGAGAGGCCGAGCTTCTGCTGGATGTGCGCGCGGTGCGTCTCGACCGTGCGCACCGACAGGTACAGCTGCTCGGCGATCTCCGCGTTGGTGTGTCCGAGGGCGATCAGGCGCAGGACTTCGAGCTCGCGTTCGGAGAGGTCATCGGGCGGTCCGGGCGCGGGCTCGGATGCCATCCGCGCGCCGAGCTTGGGATTCAAGTAGCTTTCGCCCGCCGCGGCGCGCCGTACGGCCTCCACCAGCTCGTCGTCGGCGGCCTCCTTGAGCACGTACCCGATCGCCCCGGCGCCGAGCGCGTGACGCGCGAACGCCGGCTCCTGCTGCATCGTCAACACGACGATCTGCGTCTGCGGCGCCTCCGAGCGGATGTCGGGAATCGCCTCCAAGCTCGAACCGCCGGGCATGTTCAGGTCCAGGATGAGCACATCCGGGTGCTGGCCACGGACATAACGCCGGGCGCTGTCGAGGTCGCCGGCCTCGGCCACCACCTCCAGGCCGGACTCGCCGTCGAGCAGCAACCGCAGACCGCTGCGCACGACGGCGTGATCGTCGGCGAGCACGATCCTGATCGTCTCCACGGCTGACCGCTCGCGAGAGTCGGGATCGGCCGGCGCGGGCTGTGTCTGGTGATCGGACATCGACGATGAACGAACGTACCGCGTAACGGTCCGGTGCGCCTACGGGAAAAGTACGGTCATTCGCGCGGGTCGATACGGATGCCGAGCGCAGTTCCCGGCCGCCCAGCCGGCTGTCGTAGTTTGCAGGACGATCGTGGCGAGGCTCATCCGGCGCTGCGCGGCAGCACCAGCAGCGAGCAGCGGGCGTGGCGCTGCAGGTAGTCGGAGGTGCTGCCCAGGATCAGTCGCTTCATCGGCCCGTACCCGCGCGAGCCGACCACGAGCAGCTGCACCTCATCGCCGAACGCGGCGAGTTCCTCTCCCGGCAGTCCATACACCGCGCGTCCATCGACGCCCTCGAGCTGTGTCATGCGCTCGTTGGCTTCGGTGATCATGATCTCGATGCTCTCGCCCAGCGCGGGCGCGCCGAAGCCGGTGAACGCGTAGTTGGGGATCGACACGATATCCAGGGCGCGCACGAGCGCGCGATTGCTCGCCGCCAGCTCACGCGCCTTGGCGAGCGCGATCTCGCTCTCGGGCGAGCCGTCATAGCCGACCCCGATCGCGGCGATCGGGATGGGGTGCTCGGCATAGCCGCGGGTGGCAACGGCGACCGCGCAGGGGGAGCCGTTCAGCGAGGTGCGCGTGTCATCCCCGATCAGCACACGCCCGAACGATCCCCGGCTGCAGGAGCCGACGACGAGCAGGTCGGCGTTCTGCTGCTCGGCGAGGTCATGCAGGCCGCGGCCGGGACTGCTCGCCGCGTAGCTGACGAGCTCGGCCTGCACCTCCGCCGCCGTGCGCTCGCGCTCTAACAGCTCGTGCGAGGTCTCGCTCTCCTCTGTGAGTCGTCCCGGCGTCGATGCGTGCACGGGATTGTGGGCGCCGCCGTGGATGTTCGCGAGGGTCAGCTTGCCGTCCGACCCGAGGAGCCGCGAGGCGAGCGCGATCGCATCGCGCCCGTTGGGCCGCCCGTCCACTCCTACGATCACGTTCTCGAACATCTGCTCACCATCCTAGATGCCCTGCCCTGGCAGGTACTCGTTCGTGAACGGCGGCAGCCCGCCATTCGGGCTGTGTTGCAGCAGGCCCTGTGCGTACATCCAGTCGCCGAAGCTCGCCCACTGCGACGGTTCCTGCCAGCCGTATGGGTCACCCGGGTTCGCCGGCGTGGCCGCTCCCAGCGTCTGGCGGATCGATTCGAGCTGGAGCTTTCCTTCCAGCGACGGGTTGGCCGCGAGCAGCAGGTTCACAGCCGCCTGCGGATTGGTGCGCACCGCGCGCTCGCCGCGGGTGAGCGCCTGCATGAATGCGCGCAGATCCTGGCCATCGTGGCGCGCCTGCACTTCGCGCACGACCAGCACGAGCTCGTCGTACTGTGGCACGCCCGCCTGGTTGATCGGGATGGTGATCGGATGCTTGTGCATCAGCTGCAGCTGGATCGCCTCGTAGTTCCAGTATCCGCCCAGCGTCGCGGCCACCTTCCCAGAGAGCATCGCCGGCACGAGGTTGAACCCGACGTTCGCTTCCTTGACGGTCGCGGGGTTCACGCCGGCGAGATTCAGCGCGGTTCGCAGCATGGCCGCCTGGTAGGGGATCCCGGCGGTGCCGACCGTCTTGCCCGCGAGGTCCGCCACGCTGCTCACATGCTGGCCGGGCAGGGCGATGATCGAGGTCAGCGGGCGCTGCACGAGCGCTCCGATCGACACCAGCTTCAGTCCCTGATCGCGCGCCAGCAGCAGCTCCGGCTCATAGGAGATCGCCATGTCGACCTTGCCGGCGGCGAGCAACCTCAGCGGTTCGGCCGTTTCCGATGGTACGACCGGACGCACTTCCAGACCGACCGCGCGGAAGTAACCGCCCGCGATCGCCGAATACAGCGACGCGTGATCGGCATTGGGGAACCAGTCGAGCATCACCGTGAACGGCTTGACCCCGGCCGGTGGCGTGGTCACGTCCTGCTTGGTTCCACAAGCGGACAGGCTCAGCACACAGGCGACTGCGATTGCGGCGAACCCGGTTCTCAATGGAATGCTCCTCTCGATCGATGCGCCCACGGCGCCAGACGGCGCTCGAGCAGGGCGAGGGTATAGAAGCAGGCGATCGCGAACACGAACAGCACCAGCGCCGCCGCGTACGCGCGGGGGGTCTGCAGGGCGGTGAGGTCGGCGTTGATCTCGTGTCCCAGCCCGGCGTAAGCGCCGGTCGTTGCGGTCTGCGACTCGGCGATGTACGCGCCGATCACTGCGACCGTCAGCGCGATCCGCGCGCCGCTGATCGCTGCCGGCAGCGCCGCCGGCAGCTCGGCGAAGCGCAGCGCCTGCCAGCGCGAGGCATCCAGCGTGCGCAGGAGCTTCAGCTGCTCGGGGTCGACACCTGCGAGCCCGTCGACGGTCGTGACCAGCACGGGAAAAAAGCAGATCAGCGTGACCACCACGAGCTTGGGCAGGATGCCGAACCCCCACCAGAAGATCAGCAGCGCGGCGATCACCGCGATCGGCACCGCCTGAGAGCCGACGGCGAGCGGATACACGGCGCGACGCAGCAGCGGGGACAGGTGGATCGCGATCGCCAGGGCGAACCCGCTCGCCAGCGCCAGCGCGATCCCGAGCACCACCTCCTCGGCCGTCGGCTTCAGGTTGGAGGCGAGCAGGCCCGCGTTATCCCACAGCGACACGGCAATTTCGTGCGGCGCCGGCAGCACGAGCCTGTTCACGCTCCCGAGCTCCACGTATGCCTCCCACGCCCCCAGCAGCACCGCGACCAGCACCACGGCCGGCAGGACCTCCAGCGCGCGGCGGCTCGTTCTCATCGCGCGCTTCCCTGACCGAGCGCCGCGAGCGCCTGCTCGCGCAGCGCCACCATCTCCGGGTCGGTGCGCGCCCGCGGGCGCTCCAGCCCGACGTCCAGTTCCCGCACGACCCGGCCGGGCCGCGGCGAGATCACCGCGACACGATCTGCCAGCACGACCGCCTCCTCGACGTCGTGTGTCACCAGCACGACTGTCCTGGGCTCGCGCTCCAGTGCATCTACCAGCCATGCATGCATCTCCGCGCGGGTGATCGCGTCCAGCGCGCCGAACGGCTCGTCCAGGCACAGCAGCTGCTTGCCCGACAGCAGCGTGCGCACGAACGCGACCCGCTGGCGCATCCCGCCGGAGAGCTCATCCGGACGGGCCTGCTCGAACCCGGTGAGCCCCAGCTCGGCGAACATCTCTGCCGCCCGCCCACGTGCCTGCGCGCGCGATACATGTGCGATCCGTAGTGCCAGCGCGGCGTTATCGACGGCGCTCAACCACGGCAGCAGCAGATCCCGCTGGGGCATCAGCGCCGCGGGCGCGCACTCGATCGAGCCCGAATCGGGCGCCTGCAGGCCGCAGATCAGCTCCAGCAGCGTCGTCTTGCCGCACCCGCTCGGTCCGACCACTGCCAGCAGCTCGTTAGCGGCGGCGTGCAGCGTTATGTCCTGCAGTGCCCGCACTCCTCTGCCGTCGTTACCGGCGTATGCACGACTGACCCCGGTGACACGTACGACGCTCGTTCTTGGGTCTCCATCGGCTTGCCTTGGACCCGGATCCAACACCGTCTGCACGTATCTCCCTTCGCGGGCATTACCCCACAGGTTCAACGGGTCGGCGCCGGGTGCTCTGCAGTGGGGCGCCATCTCAGCCAGCTCATGCCCGCCAGCTCCCCTGGGTCGTCTGCTCTGCGCCGATGCTACTGCGTCATCGCAACACCGGGACGCGCCAGCGCCCGCACGAAGTCCTCGAGCTGGGCCGTGGTCCAGCACTCGAACGCGGTGCAGTACTGCTCGTAGGCGGCGATCACCGAGTCGCCGTAGTTCCAGTACAGCTTCGGCTCGGGGTTCAGCCAGAACGTCCTGCCCGCTCGGGCGGCGATCTGGGCGAAGATGTCCGCGCGCGGGACACGCCCGTTTGTGCGCGCGTCGCCGAGCACGATCACCGTCGCGCGGGGATGCAGATCGTCCTGCACCTGCTCGAGAAACTCCGACCACACCCGCCCGTAGTCGGTGTATCCGGAGATATCCGCCACGCCCGCGTCGCCTGAGATCCGCTCGCTGACGGCGCGGAAGTCGCGCTCGTGTTCGAATATGTCCGTGACCTCGCTGATCCGCTCGATGAACACGAACGAGCGCATCCGCCGGAACGAGTCGTGCAGGGCGTGCAGCACAGACAGAAAGAACACCGACGCCGAGGTCACGCTCGTCGATACGTCGCACAACACGTATATCTCCGGTCGGCGCGGCCGGCGTGGCCGATACTTGAGTACGACCGGCACCCCGCCAGTCTGCAGCGAGGCGCGCATCGTGCGCCTGACATCCACGTGCGCGTGGCGCCTGTGCCCGCGTGCCTGCAGACCCTGTGTGGCCAGTCGCCGGCGCAGCTGGGCCACGACGCGATGTACCGCCGCCAGGTCCTGCAGCGGTCCCGACGGCAGCGCCCGATCGAGCTCGCCCAGGGGCCGGGCGGGGGGCAGGCTGCCGGTGCGCTCGATCTGAGCGCGTTCCAGCTCACGTCTGAGCAGCGCCTCGAATCGCCGCAGGGCATCGCGGGGCAGGCCCTCGCGGCGGGGATCGTCTGGGGGCAGCTCGGGCTGGGGCTCTGAGCGCAAGCCCAGCGCCCGGCGGATCCGCTGCACGTCCACGCCGATTACGCCCGATCCCTCCTGCCGGCGTCCGAACGCGGCGATCGCCATCCGCGCGAGGTCGCGCATCGCGCCCTCCGACCCGTCTCTGAGCGCCGCGGCGATCTGCGCGCGTAGGGCCTCGAGCTGTTCGTCGGTCAGCTCTTCGAGGTCCAATCCGCCGCCGTCGCCGGCGGGGGACTCGGTAGCGTCGTCCTGCTCGCGTATGTCCTCGTCGAGCGCGGCCAGCTCGACCGCGCGGAACATGAACCGGTCGAACACCAGCTCGAATACACGCCTGTCCTCCTGGCTCTTGGCCAGCGTCGCCGCCAGCGCCTCGCGGAAGTCGGCCTGCTCGGTCCAGCCGATCTCGCCGAGCACCGCCAGCGCGTCGAGTAGCTCCGAGGTCCCGACCGCGACGCCTTCGCGGCGCAGCTCCTCGCCCAGTTCCAGTACCCGTGCGGCGAACCCCGCCGGCGGGGCGGGGGCGTCCGCGGTGGGTGGCGGACCCTCAGAGGGCATCCGCGGGCGTCCGGAGCTTCACCCCGACGCGCTCGGCCACGAGGTCCATGTCGGTCCGGTGCTTGACGATCACCGACATCGTCTCCGTGAACATTTGCTCGTCGATGTCCCGCGCACCCAGCAGCAGCAGCGCCCGCGCCCAGTCGATCGACTCGGCGATCGACGGCGGCTTCTTCAGGTCGAGCTCGCGGACCATGCCGATCACCTCGACCAGTTTGCGTGCGACTGTCTCGTCCAGATCCGGCGCGTGCAGCCGCACGATCGCAAGCTCGTGCTCGAGCTCGGGGTAGTCCAGCCACAGGTACAGACACCGGCGCTTGAGCGCCTCGGTCAGCTCGCGCGAGTTGTTCGAGGTCAGCAGCACAACCGGGTGCGTGCGCGACTCGACGCGACCGAGCTCGGGGATCGAGATCTGGAAGTCCGAGAGCACCTCCAGCAGCATCGCCTCGAACTCCTGATCGGTCTTGTCGATCTCGTCGATCAGCAGCACGACCGGCTGCTCTGAGGCGATCGCGCTCATCAGCGGGCGGGCGAGCAGGAACTCCTCGCCGAAGATGTCCTCCTGGACCGCGTCCCAGCCGGCGCCGTCGGCCTCCGCCTGGATGCGCAGCAACTGCTTGCGGTAGTTCCACTCATACAGCGCCTTGGCCTCGTCGAGTCCCTCATAGCACTGCAGCCGCACCAGCTCGCGGTTCAGGTAGGAGGCCAGCGCCTTGGCCAGCTCGGTCTTGCCGACTCCCGCCGGCCCCTCGACGAGCACGGGCTTGCCGAGCTTGGTGGCGAGGTAGGAGACGAGCGCGGTCGACTCGCCGGGCAGGTATCCGACCGTGCGCAGTCCCTCGGCGACTGCCTGCACGGAGGTCGGCGCCGTGGAAGAGGCGTCTGGCGCCGAGGACGAGGATGCTGGCATCGTCCGCGCAATGATAGGCGTCAGGTCGAGTCGGGCGGCTGATCCTCGAACGACAGCTGCTCTGTTGCCGGGGTGGCTGGGACCGGGCGTCGCGGCGCCTGGCGGGGTGTGGGCGCCACGGTGGGCCTGCGTCGTGCGATGCGGGGTGTCGCGGCGCGTGCTTCTGCCTGTGCACGGAGCTCCGTTGGGGCTGGTGAGGCCGGCGGCGGCGGTGGGTGGCGGGACCGCTCGTCCACCACGGGCGGCTCGCCGGCGTGGCGCCTCAGCGGTGGTTCCGGGCGGCGTGCCGCGCGCATGCGCGAGCCGGCGTAGGTCAGCAGGCCGGCTGCGCCCAGCGCGAAGAAGATTCCCCACTGCACGCCCACGTTGGCGGCGATCCCGTGGCTGGAGATACCCGGCTTGTCGAACAGCCTGAGCACGAGCAGCAGCACCGTCCACAGCCCGGCTGCCATCACGACCGCGCCGTCGCTGCCGGGGAGGTGGAACTTCCGGCCCTCCGCCCGCGCGTACAGCAGGTAGATCACGGCCACCGCGACCAGCAGCACGGCTGCCTCGACGAACGAGAACACCTGGAACGCGTTCAGGTTCCGGCTCTGCAGCGGAGTCGTCCGGGGCTCGTTGACGACCGCGTTCTGCTGATACCACGGCAGCAGCATCGTCACGCCCAGCGCCACCGCGGCGGCGCCCGCCAGGCGCTGCTCTGGATCCAGCGCGCGCCAGTCTCGGGTCAGCCGGTTCATGCTCCCAGTCTAGGCGCGGACCCAGCGGTCAGTGCTTGGTCAGCGTGATCGTGCCGGTCGCCGTCGAGAAGTTGCCCGCGAGGTCGGTCGCCGTGACCGTGACCGAGTACGTGCCGGCCTGCGATGGCGTGATCCACAGGATCTTCGGATGGCCGTGTTCGACCGTCGCGCCGTTGCTCCACACGGTGCTCGAGCCTCGCCTGATCGTGATGTGCACGTCTGAGACCTTCGACAGCGACACCTGCACGCCCCCGCGCGAGCTGGTGGGCAGCGTGCTCGTCAGCAGCGAGACGACCGGCGGCGTTTGCAGGTCGGCCGTGAATGCTTTGGCGGTCGTGCAGTAGATTTCATCGCCGGGGATCGGCGCGTTGGTCTGGCGGATCGGCAGGCCCTTGCTCGTCTTTTCGCACAGATGCTGCAGGAATTCGGTCAGCAGTTCGTGATAGTTCAGGTCCGATTCGCCGTACTGGTCATACATCGACCAGGCGCCCGTGTTGTAGTGCGGCGTCTGCGCCCGCGCCTGTGCGTCGCCTTCTTCGAACAGCTTCAGCCCGAGCGGGTCCTTGGTGATCGACGCGTATTCGTAGAGCCCCACATCGGCCTGGATGAACCCGTTCAGGATCATGTCGCTCGGCGAGTACGTGTACTCGGCGTACTCGGCTCCCGCCGGGGTCTTCACCTGCACTCCCTGCGGCGGCGGTGTCTCGAAGATGCCGAGCGCCTGCTGGGCGGCGGTCAGATACGTCTGTTCTTTGAACCGCCCCCACGCGCGCGCGAGTACCTGCAGCGCCGTGCCCTGCGACAGCCCGCTCGTCCACGGCGGCGACCCGCCGTCGAACTTGAACATGTACTCCCACGCGATCCCGCCGGCGCGCTGGGTGGCCAGCGGGATGACTTCGCTGAGCAGTTCGCGCAGACTTTCGTTTTCATGGCCCGACAGGTAGTACCCGTTGGCCTCCCCGAACGTCCCCAGCCACTGGATCTGGATGCCCTGCCCGGCGTAGTACTCCCAGACGATCTTGCTCGGCGGAAAGCTCACCCGCTCGCGGCTTGCGATCAGCGGTTCGGTCGTCCACCACTGGCGGTTCTTTTCGAGCGTGAGCATCACGACCGGCAGCCGCGACGGCGCCAGCTCGCCGGCGGCGGCCATCTGCTGCGTATTGGCGATCACGCTTTGAAGTTCGGCGTGCCGCGTGCCGCTCAGCTTCTTCAGCGACCGTTCGGCCGCGGCATACGCGGTCGTATATTGCGCGTACTGGGCTTCGGTGATCGCGCCGCCGCTCTTCAGGCTCGCCAGCGCGGCGGTCACGGTCACGACCGGTGTCGGCTTGCGGGCCCCGGCCTGTGCGGGAGCGATCGCGGCGATCAGGCCGCCCACGACGAGGGCGAGCGTGCATAGACGTCTGGTTCGCATCGGGCCGATGCTACGCAGACACACGGCCGGCCCTGCAGTTGCGCTTGCATGCGCTTTGTTGCGGGGCATGGAGGCCCCGCCCCAACCACACTTGTTCAGGACCACACGACGCGAGGATGCGACCCCAAAAACGGCCCTTCTACTCCCTCCCGACCTCTTGATCGTCCGCTTCGAGCACGTCCTCCTCCTCGTCGTCCGCGTCGCCCTCGATCGAGTGCTCGCCGCCCGCGTGATAGGAGACCTGAAACCGCTCGATCAGCTCGTCCCGGCGGTGCTCGTCAACCGGGGACTCGTCGGACACGAGCACCCATTCGTCGCCCTCGGACTCCTCCATGTTGAAGATCTCGTGGTCGATCTCCGGCGAGTCGTCGATGATCAGCAGGACCTCCGTCTGCGGATTGAAGTACGTCCCCGGGCGGATCGTCAGCTCGTCGAGCTCGAACGTGCGATGGTCGGCCATATTGCGTTTATACCCGACCGACCGCCCGTGTGCTGCGCTCATCGTATTCAATATGTGTATTGCATATGTACACGGGGTGAGGGATGGTGTAAACGGGGGTGAGGGATGGTGTAAACGGGGGTGAGGGATGGTGTAAACGGGGGTGAGGGATGGTGTAAACGGGGGTGGGGGATGGTGTAAACGGGGGTGGGGGATGGTGTATCGATTTAAGACTCTGTATGACAATGGTGCACCGTATATACTAAAAATATACAGAAAGATAAAGGGGCCGATATCTTTCGTATATACCTGACACTATTGTTATACCGAGAAAAAAACAGGACACATTCTGAGACGGACCGGGACCGCGCTCAGGTGCGCTCACGGATCGAGCTCGGCCAGCGTTCGCCGTATCTCCGCCTGCACGTCCAGCGGCTCCAGTCCCTGGCGCGCGCGCCGTTCGTTGCGCGCGATCACCAGCTGGCGCACCTCTTCGGCGATCCCCTGGTCATGGGTCGCGCTCGCCTCACTCGCCGCCGCGGGCGCCGTCAGCTTGGCCACCTCCGCGTCGATGTCCAGCGCCGGCTCGCCCCGGCGCACTTTCCGTTCGCTGCGCGCCTGCAGCATCTGGCGGATTTCCAGCTCGCGCTCGTCCTGTTCGAACTCTGGCATCGGTCGATTATTGCTCGGCGGTCCTGCCTTCGCTACTCTCTCCGTTGACTGACCAGTCAATCTATGGAGGCCGCGAGAGCAGAGCTATGGTCGAATTCACGCTGACAGACGAGCAACGCAACCTGCGCGAACTGGCGCACGACTTCGCCGAGAAAGAGATTCGCCCCGTCGCCTGGGAGTACGACCGCGACGGGACCTGGCCCGGCGAGGTCATCGAGAAGGCCTGGAACGTGGGCCTGATGAACTCCCACATCGAGGAGTCCTACGGCGGCGCCGGCGCCGGCTACCTCGACGGCTGCCTAATCGAGGAGGAGCTCTCCTGGGGCTGCTCGGGCATCCAGACCTCGCTCGGCTGCAACGGGTTGGCGACCGCTCCGATCGCGCTGGGGGGCTCGGAGGAGATCAAGAAGAAGTACCTGGGCATGCTCACCGAAGCGCCCAAGCTCGCCTCGTTCTGCCTGACCGAGCCCGACGCCGGCTCGGACGTGTCGGGCATGCGCACGACGGCGGTCAAGCGGGGTGACAAGTACGTCATCAACGGCTCCAAGTGCTTCATCACCAACGGCGGCTACGCCGACTACTACACCGTCTACGCGAAGACGGACAAGGACGCGGGGCATCGTGGCATCAGCGCGTTCGTGGTCGAGCGCGACTGGGGCGTGGTCGTCGACAAGAAGGAGGACAAGCTCGGCCAGCGCGCGTCGAACACCGCGACGATCTCCTTCAACGACGTCGAGGTCCCGGCCGAGAACCTGCTCGGCGAGGAAAACGCCGGGTTCAAGCTCGCGATGATGACGCTCGACCGCACCCGTCCCGGGGTCGCCGCGATGGCCACCGGCATCGCCCGTGCGGCGTTCGAGTTCGCGACCGACTACTCCCGCGAACGCGTCCAGTTCGGCGTGCCGATCGCGATGCACCAGGCGATCCAGTTCATCATCGCCGACATGGCCACCGAGATCGAGGCGGCGCGCCTGCTCACGTGGAAGTCGGCCGTGATGCTGGACAACGGCGAACGCAACACGCTGATCTCCTCGCACGCCAAGCGCTTCGCGGCCGACACCGCGATGAAGACAGCCACCGAAGCCGTGCAGGTCTACGGCGGCTATGGCTTCATCAAGGACTACCCGGTCGAGAAGCTGTTCCGCGACGCGAAGATCATGCAGCTGTACGAGGGCACCTCGCAGATCCAGCGCCTGGTCATCGCCCGCGAAACGCTGCTCCCGCGGCGCGTGCAGGAGCCGGCGGCCGTCCCGGCGTAGCCGGGGTTGATGTCGTGGGTGGGCGGCGTGTGAACATGCTGTTTATGTCCGGCCTGCATGGCTAAAGAATCTCCTTATGTGTGCCGATCTGTCCCACTATGTCGGCTCAACATGGGGGGTCTGAGGTTGTCGGGATGCGCCCGGCGCACGAGCGCGATCTGCTGCGTCTCGGCCAGGCGCTGCACGAGCGCACCGACGATGTGGTCGCGGGCATGCTCACCCGCTCGGCACAGTCGGGCATGGTGCTCGACGGGGTGGTCGAAGACAGCTTCGCGCGGGTGGGCGCGGTCTCGACGATCGCCGTCGCTCGCTGGATGGGCGGCGAGGGCGCCGAGGCGGCGCGCGAGGTCGGTCAGGAGTCCTGGAGCATCTTCGGCCAGCTGGCCGCCCAGCGTGCCGCGCCGCTGAACGAGGTCACCAAGCGCTGCCTGCGCTGGCGCGACGCCGCCGAAGAGGTCGTACGCGAGGCCGGCGAGCAGTTGCGGCTCGGTCCGGATGTGCTGGCGTGGGCGCTGGGCATGCTGCAGCGCAGCCTCGACGTCACGCTCGTGCGGATGTGCCAGTCGTTTGAGTCCGAGCGCCAGCGCGCGCACGACGAGCTCACCCGCCGCCAGGAGGAGCTCGCGTTCCTGGCGACCCACGATCCGCTGACGGGCCTGCCCAACCGCACGCTGATCCTCGACCGCGTCGAGCAGATGCTGGTGCGCTCGCGCCATTCACAGACGCCGGTGGCGGCGCTGTTCATCGATCTGGACAACTTCAAGTCGATCAACGACACGCTCGGTCACGGCGCCGGCGACGAACTGCTGTGCTCGGTCTGCGCCCGGCTGCAAAACGTCGTGCGTGACATCGACGCGCTCGGGCGCCTCGGCGGGGACGAGTTCGTGATCGTCGCCGAAGGCATGTCGCTGGATGCCGGGCCCGAACTGATCGCCGAACGTCTGCTGGACGCGCTGGGACAGCCGTTCGACCTGAAGAGCGCCGAGAACCGCCTGACGGTGACCGCGAGCGTCGGGATCGCCACCGGCGACCGCGTCTCGGCCGAAGAGCTGCTGCGCGACGCGGACATCGCGATGTATCGGGCCAAGTGGTCGGGCAAGAATCGCTACATCGTGTTCGAGACCGGCATGCAGGACGCGATCCAGACCCGCATGGAGCTCGAGATGGATCTGCGGATGGCGTTCGAGAACAGCGAGTTCTATCTCGTCTACCAGCCCACGTTCGACCTGACGAGCATGAGCCCCACGGGCATGGAGGCCCTGATCCGCTGGCGCAGCCCCACGCGCGGGATCGTCCAGCCCGACGACTTCATCCCGCTGCTCGAAGAGACCGGCCTGATCGTGCAGGTCGGGGAGTGGGTGCTCGGCGAGGCGTGCCGCCAGGGCGCCGCCTGGCACGAGGCCGGATTTGAGATCGGGATCGCCGTCAACGTATCCACGCTTCAGCTCGACACCGATGGGTTCGTGCCCGCCGTCGCAGGCGCTCTGGAGCGCAGCGGCCTGAACCCGAGCGCGCTGACGCTCGAGATCACCGAGACGACCCTGATGAGCAACGCCGAGGAGACCGCCCAGCGGCTCGTCCAGGCCAAGCGGCTGGGGGTGCGGATCGCGATCGACGACTTCGGCACCGGCTACTCCTCGCTGGCCTACCTGCAGCGCTTTCCCGTCAACGCGCTGAAGATCGACCGCTCGTTCATCTCGCGCATGGGCCAGAACCCCGAAGGCGAAACGCTGATCCGCACGCTCGTCCAGCTCGGCAAGTCGCTGGCGATCGAGACGCTCGCCGAGGGCATCGAGCAGTCCTCCGAGCTGTCCCTCCTGCGCGAGGAGCACTGCGACACCGGCCAGGGATTCCTGTTCGCCCGGCCGCTGGAGGTCGACGCCTGCGCCCCGTTCCTGCAGGAGTGGAGCCGTGGCAGCTCCACGAATATTTCGTGGGCTTCGGAGGCACGCCACGTGTAATAGGCTCCCCCGGCCATGTTCGTGTTCAAGACAGCCGTCGTGGGCGCCGGGACGATGGGTGGGCAGATCGCCCAAACGATCGCCGCCGCCGGGATTCCGGTCGTGCTCAAGGACATCGACGACGCACTCGTCCAGGCGGGTCTTGACGAGGCGCGCAACGTCACCGCCGGGCAGGTCTCAAAGCTTGTGGAGCGGGGCAAGCTGAGCTCCGAGGAGGGGGACGCCCGTGTCGCGGAGGTATTGGACCGCATTCACGGAACGACCTCCTACGCGGGCTTCGGCGACGTCGACTTCGTCGTGGAGGCCGTCCCCGAGCGGATGGACATCAAGCAATCCGTCTTTGCCGAGCTCGACGCCGCCACCCCCGGTCACGCGATCCTCGCCTCGAACACCTCCTCGCTGTCGATCACCGAGATCGGCGAATCGACCTTGCGCCCAGACAAGGTTGTTGGGTTCCACTACTTCTACCCCGCCTCGCTGATGCCGCTGATCGAGATCGTCGAGGGTGAGGACACCTCCGCGGAGACCGTCACCGCGGCCGTCACGTTCGCGCAGTCGATCCGCAAGCAGCCGATCACCTGCGCGGAGGTTCCCGGGTTCGTCGTCAACCGCATCCTCAACTCGGGCATCTCCGAGGTGTGGCGCGCGCAGGAGGAGCAGGGTCTGTCGATCAAGGCGATCGACGAGGGCGTCGGCGCCGCCGGGGTCGTCCCGATGGGTCCGTACTTCCTCGTGAACCTGCTCGGGCTGGACACGGTCCTGCACGTCGCCGAGCACCTCGTCGAGTCATACGGCGACGAGCGCTTCTACGTGCCCGCCGGCATGCAGCGTCTGGTCTCGGAGGGGCGGCTCGGGGCCAAGACCGGTGGCGACGGGTTCTACGACGCCCAGGGCGAGCCGAACGTACCGGGCGAGGCCGAGCCCGATGTACAGCAGCTCGTTGAGCTCTTGTCGCTGAAGACGTTCATCGAGGCCTGCCTGGTCCTGGAGGAGGGTGTCGCCACCCATCGCGACATCGACTTCGGGATGATGGCCGGCGCAGGCCTCGACCCGCGGCGCGGGCTGATGCCGCCGTTCATGCGCGCCGACTCCGAGGGTCTTGACACGGTGCTCGAGCGGATGGAGGCTGCCCGGGAGCGCTATGGCGAGCGGTTCGCCCCGCCGACCATTTTGCGTCGCCTCGTCGCCCAGGGTCGTTTGGGACAGAGCACGGGGCAGGGTTTCTACGCCTACCCACGTCCGGACTCAGATCAGCCGGCGGAGGTGATCACACTGGAGACCCTTGGCGGCGATACCGCCCGTACCGGATATGCTGGCGAGCAGGGCTCCGGTGTGGCGATCGCCTGGCTGGCTAACGGCCAGATGAACTCGATCTCCCCGCAGGTCGTCGAGGATCTGGCGGCCGTCTGGGCGCGGGTCAAGGACTCGAATTCCCACCCACCCGTACGCGCGCTCGTGATTGCCTCCTCCAACCCGTTCCTCTTCAGCGCGGGCGCCGATATCAAGGCATTCACGACGATGGACGAGTCCGCCGGACGCGAGCTGTTGGAGCGCATGCACGCCTTGCTGCGCGAGATCGGCTCCTCCGGCGTGGCCACGATCGCCGCGGTCAACGGTCTCGCCTTTGGCGGTGGCTGCGAGTTGGCGATGGGCTGCGACATCCGTATCGCCGCGCGCTCGGCTTTGTTCGGTCAGCCAGAGATCAAGCTCGGGATCATCCCCGGCTTCGGCGGCACTCAGCGTCTGCCGCGCTTGGTCGGGCAGTCCAAGGCGCTGGAGATGAACCTGATCGGCGATCCGATCCTGGCCGAGGAGGCGTTCGAGCTGGGTCTGGCCAACCGCGTGGTCGAAGATCACGAACTGCTCGACACAGCCCTATCGTGGGCACGGCGTTTGGCGGGCCAGGCGCCTTTGGCGATTGAGCAGATCAAGCGCGTCTCTGGCGCCGGCGACCTCGATGAGGGCATCGCCGCCGAGCAGGCCGCCTTTGCGAGCGTTTTGGTGTCTGAGGACGCCCGTGAGGGGATCGCCGCGTTTTTGGGCAAACGCGCGCCTCGGTTTACGGGGCGCTGAGTCTGTGATGTTCGGCGGCTGAAGATAAAGAGGGGGTGTGGGGGTATATCGATTTAAAACTTTGTTGACTATGGTTATACTGAGTCTTAAAACGGTCTCTCTCTCACGCAGCGGTTTGGCTTAGGTCATCCGCGGGGTCGATTCCCCAGCGCCCGGCGAGCTCGTTCAGCTCACCGTCCAAGTCCCAGCGGTCCGGGCGGGGTGGACCCTCGTGT
This sequence comes from uncultured Solirubrobacterales bacterium, assembly GCA_963810645.1. Taxonomy (GTDB): domain Bacteria; phylum Actinomycetota; class Thermoleophilia; order Solirubrobacterales; family Solirubrobacteraceae; genus Palsa-744. Next base: position 91,705 of record CAWEOK010000012.1, read on the forward strand.
TCGGGGTTGGCGCCCTTCAGGGCCATGCACCCGGTGTTCTCGCCGATCGACCTGATCTGAGCGACCTCATCGGCGCTCAACGGCGAACCATCGTCCGCGACACCGGGCAGCGCTGCGACCGCCGCGAGCTCGGCGCGCTTGTCCTCGATCGGCCGGGCGCCGGAGCCGGGCTCCTGAATCAAGGTCGGGGCGACGCAGCCGACCGGGGCCTGCGCGAGGTTCCACGCACACGCGAGCTGCAGCATCGTCATCCCGTGTGCGCGCGCGATCGGGCGCATCCGCTCCAACCGCTCCCGGCCGGACTCGACCCAACCGTCGGGGCGGAACGAGCGATGGTCGTGCTCGGCGAACTCGTGCCCCGGACACACGTCGTCGTGGAACATCCCGCCGTAATCGACCACGCGCGTGATCAGGTTCACCTCGCTCGCCCGGGCGGCGCTCAGGACCAGCTCGCCCGGCCACGGCTCCAGGGGACCCAGGATGATCATCCCCCAGTCGATCAGCTCCCCGTAGCGCTCCATGCAGCCGATCAGATCGAGCGTGAATCCGTTCGCGGGACCGGGCGCAACCCCCAGCAGGCGCGTCAGCCCCGCATCGCGCACCGCCGCCATGCCCTGCCAGACGGCCTCGCTGGTGTAGCCGATCCGGTCGGGGTTGTGCAGCAGCAACAGGTCGAACCGCTCCACGCCGCAACGCTGCAGGCTGCGTTCGGTGGCCATCGCGATGTAGTCGCCGTACCCGCTCTCGCCGCGCAGACTGGGGTCGGTGAACCGGGGGTATCCCTTCGCGCCCTCGCGTGCGCCCGTGTAGAAGTCGTGCCCGATCGCGCCGACCAGGCAGTAGTCCTCGCGCTCGACCCCGCCAAGCGCGCGGCCGAGCAGGCTGTCGGCTTCGCCCGCGCCGTACACGTCGGCGGTGATCACGGTGTCGATGCCGTGCCCGGGCCGTAGCAGCGCCTGCAGGCGCGCATCGTCCAGCGGCTCGCCGAAGCGCATATACCGTCCGCCGCTCCAGGTGCCGACCGCTGTGGCTGTGGGGTCCATATGCGCTGCACTTTAGGGCGCATCGACCACCCGGGGCGTGCATCGCGTCTATCATGGGAGCACTGCACGATCGATGTGATCGCTGCGTGGGGTCTGGAGGTCGTGCTCGTGGATGTGGATGTGCCAGCAGTCGCCGAGGGTCGAGTCGCGCTCGCCGCGTCGTTCGCGGGCGCCGCGCGGCGCTACTGGCTAGGCGTGTTCCCGAGAGTCTGCATCGAGCGCCGCCGCCGCCGGTCGCGAGCCCTGCAGATCCCCGATCCGCTGCTGCGCCACACGGCGATCGAGGCCCAACGCAAGTGGGGCAACGTCGAGGGCGCCGCCGCGTTCGCGGCGTTCGTGCCGCGCCGCCACCGGGCGGCCGCCGCGCGTGCGATGGCCTGCTATCAGGCGGCCTACAACTACCTCGACATGCTCGGTGAGCAGCCGAGCGACGATCCCGTCGCCAATGGTCGCAGTCTGCACAGCGCGCTCCTTATCGCGCTGGAGCCGGGTCCGCAGGCGACCCACCCCGACTACTACGAGCACAACTCACGGCACGACGACGACGGCGGCTACCTGGCCGAGCTCGTCGACGCCTGCCGGGCGGCGCTGGCCACGCTCCCCTCCTATCCCACGGTCGCGCCGGTGGCCAAGCGCGCGACCGAGCGTATCGTCGCGTTTCAGAGCTGCAACACCGGCGAGCGCCAGGGCGATCTCGCGGCGCTCGAGCGCTGGGCGCGGGCGCAGGCACCGCCGGAGAGCGACTTGCGCTGGTGGGAGGTCGCCGCGGCGGCGGGCTCCTCGCTGGGTGTGTACGCGCTGATCGCCCTCGCGGCCCGGCCCGATCCGGGTCGTTCGCGGACTCCGGTGGAGGGAGTGGGTGTCGGGGAGGCGGTGGACACGGTCGAGGCGGTCGAGGTGGTGGAGGCGGCGTACTTTCCCTGGATCGGCGCGCTGCACTCGCTGCTCGACAACCTCGTGGACACCACCGAGGATCGCGCGACCGGGCAGCACAGCCTCATCGGCTGTTATGACTCGATGCAGGAGGCGGCTGCGCGCATGGGCGAGCTGGCCGAGCGCGCCCTGGCAGCCGCGCGATCCCTGCCGAACGCTCGCGCGCACACGCTCGTGCTGGCGGCGATGGCGAGCTTCTATCTCTGCACGCCCGAGGCATCGACGCCCGAAGCGCTGCCCCTCACCAGGGCGGTGCTCGGCGCGCTGGACGGGCCGGCCGATCTGACGATGCTCGTGTTCCGAGCGCGCTTGGGATTGCGGGGCCTGCTGCCCGGCGCTCCCGGACGGCGCTCGCGCGGAGCGGAGCTCGTGATGCCCGCCAAGCCGAGGCCCGGCGGCGAGGCGCATGGCATCGAGTAGACTCGCGCGCCATTGAATCTCATGAAGGTTCCGCGGGGCGCGGGATGCTCGTTGTTGGCAGGCGGAGAAGGGTCGTACCTGAATGTTGGAGCTGCGCGATCTGGTCAAGCACTACCCGGAGGTGGGCGGAGAGCCCGTGCGCGCCGTCGACGGCGTCTCGATGACCGTCGAGCCGGGCGAGATGGTCGCGCTGTACGGACCGTCCGGCTCTGGCAAGACCACGCTGCTTTTGATGGTCGCCACGCTGCTGGCCCCCACCAGCGGCGCTGTGCTGATCGGCGGGCGCGACGTGTCCTCGCTGTCCGAGCGGGAGGCCTCGCACTTCAGGCTCTCCGAACTGGGGTTCATCCGCCAGAACTTCGACCTGCTGCCGGGGGTCACGGCGATCGACAACGCGGTGCTGAAGCTCCTGAAAACGATGCGCTGGCGCGACGCGCACCGTCAGGTCGCGCCGCTGCTCGATCGCCTCGGACTCGGGGGACGCCTGGAGCACCGCGCGGAGACGCTCTCGATGGGTGAGCGCCAGCGCGTGATGATTGCGCGGGCGCTGTCCACCGAACCGCGCCTTTTGCTCGCGGACGAGCCGACGGGCAGCCTGGACTCTCAGCGTGGGCGGGAAGTGCTCGAGCTGCTGACCGAGCTCTGTCGCGAGCACCAGGTCGCGATCGTGCTCGTCAGCCACGACCCGCAGGCCGCCGCGTATGCCGACCGCGTGTACGCGCTGCGCGACGGCAAGCTCGGCGAGTACGAGCCTGACGGCCGGCTCACACGACCCGTCGCGTCGTGAACGAGCCCGAGAGGGGACGGCGGTGAAACCTCGCAACATCCTGCACCTCTACCGGGTGCGCCTGCGCGCGCGGCTGCTGCAGGAGTGCTTTGCGATCGTCGGGATCGCCGCCGGAGTCGCGCTGCTGTTCGCCTCCCAGGTCGCTACTGCGAGCCTGTCGAGCTCGGTGGCCCAACTCTCGCGTGGAATCGTCGGCAACGCGACGCTGCAGCTGATCGCGCGCTCTCCCCAGGGCTTTGAAGCGGGGATGCTCGGGCGGGTGCGGGCGATTGCAGGCGTGCACGCGGCCGCGCCGCTGCTGGAAGCGAGCGCCAACGCGATCGGTCCGCGTGGCTCGGAGTCGGTCGAGCTGGTCGGCGCGGACCCGAGCCTCGCACGGCTGGGTGGCTCGCTGTTGCGTCACACCTCGCTGAGCTCGTTCGCCGGCATCGAAGCGGTCGCGCTGCCCGCGCCGCTGGCGCACAAGCTGGGCGTGACGAAGTTTGGCCAGGAAGCGACCTTTCAGCTGAACGGTCGCGTCGCCGAAGCGGCGCTGTATGAGCAACTGCACTCCAATCAGATCGGACCGCTCGTGGAAACCCCGATCGCCATCACCACGCTCACGCAGGCCCAGGAAATGACCGGTCTCTCCGGGCGGATCGGCCGCATCCTCGTCGAGCCGGCTCCCGGCCGGGAAGCCGCGGTGCGCGCGGCTCTGCTGCGGCTGGCCGCCGGGCGGTTGAACGTCGAGCCGGCGAGCTATGACGAAACGCTGTTCGATCGCGCCTCCGCGGCCACCAACCAGTCCACGCAGCTGTTCGCGCTGATCAGCGCGTTCGTCGGGTTTCTGTTCGCGTTCAACGCGATGCTCCTGACCGTGCCCCAGCGCCGGCGGCTGATCGCCGACCTGCGCCGCGACGGATATCCACCCGCGAGCGTGATCGTCGTGCTGCTATTCGATGCGGTCGTGCTCGGTCTGCTGGCGTGCGTGCTCGGGCTGGCGCTCGGGCAGGAGCTCTCGATCCACCTGTTCCGCTCGAACCCCGGCTACCTGTCCTCGGCGTTTGCCGTCGGCTCCCAGCGCGTGGTCAGCGCGCAGAGCGTCGTCGTCGCGGTCGGCGGGGGCATGCTCGCGGCGTGCGTGGCGGTGCTCAGCCCGCTGCGCGAAATCCTCTCCCGCCGCCCGCCGGTGGTGACCGCGCCCGGGGATCTCGCCGTCGGGGAGGGAGGTATCGGCCCGGGCAGGCTGGCGCTAGGTGGGTTCGTGTTCCTGGTGGCGGCCACAGCGATCCTGCTGGCGGCGCCGAAAGCGGCGATCGTCGGGATGGTCTGTCTCGTCGCGGCGCTGTTGCTGTTGCTGCCGCTGCCCCTGGCCGCGACGCTCGCGCTGGTGCGGCGGATGGCGCCTGCAATCACGAGCGCCGTCCCGCACGTGGCGGTGATGGAGCTGCGTGCGGGCCGCACACGCGCACTGGCGATCTCCGCGACGGGTGCGATCGCGGTGTTCGGCAGCGTCGCGATTCAGGCAGCGCACGGAGACCTGCTGCACGGTCTGGAAAACGCCGCGCACGACATGAACGCATTCACCGACGTGTGGGTCTCGCCGGCCGGCTCCTACAACCTGCTGCAGACCGCACCGTTTGCGCCGACGCCGGCCACTCAGGCCGAGTTGCGAGGTCTGCCTGGCGTGCGTGCGGTGCGCATCTATCGCGGCGGGCTGCTCGACTGGGGCGACCGGCGCATCTGGACGATCGCTCCGCCGCGCGTGTCTGAGGAGCTGCTGCCGGCGAGCCAGATCGTGGAAGGCAGTCTCACGCAGGCAACCGCGCGGGTGCGCGCCGGGGGGTGGGCGGTCCTGTCGCGAGCGATCGCCGAAGAACACCATCTGCACGTCGGCTCATCGTTCACGCTGCCAACGTACGACCCGACGAGCATGCGTGTCGCCGCGCTGTCCACGAACATCGGCTGGGCGCCCGGGGCGATCGTCATGAACGCGAGCGATTACGCGCGCTCGTGGGCCAGCGAAGATGCGAGCGCCTACAACGTGCTGCTCGACCCCGGCATCTCTGAGGAGCAGGCGCGGCGCGAGATCGAACGGGCGCTTGGCTCGCGCACGGGCCTGGCCGTCGAAACGGCGCAGCAGCATGCCGGCCGTCAGAACACGCTCAGCCGCCAGGGCCTCGAACGCCTGACGCAGATCGCCACGCTGATCCTGATCGTCGCGGTCCTGGCGATGGCGGCGGCGATGGCGAACATGGTCTGGCAGCGCCGCCCGCGCCTGGCCAAGCTCAAGCTCGAGGGGTTTCCCCCGGGAGAGCTGTGGCGCACGATCCTGCTGGAGAGCGTGCTGCTCGTAGGGGTCGGCTGCACGAGCGGCGCGGTGTTCGGTCTGTATGGCCAGCAGCTGCTCGACCGGGCGCTGGCGAACGTGATCGGGTTTCCGGTCGTCTACTCGTTCGGCGCGCTCGTCGCGGTCACGAGCCTCGCGCTCGTGACGGTCGCCTCGGTGGTGATCGTCGCGCTGCCGGGCTACCTGGCCACCGGCGTGGCTCCGGCGGTGGCGCTGCAGGACTGAGGCTACTTGTGCCGCCGGTGCGCGGGCACGGACGGTGGGCACGGGACCGTCGTGGAGGCGCTGGCGGTCGAACCATCCTGGAAGGAGAACGTGGCGTTGAACGGGAACCCGCCGCGCGGACAGTGTTCCGGGACGCCGATGCCGAGCGGGTGGAACGGCTCCAGTTTGCCGTGCACGTGCTTGTAGTAGGTCAGCCCGCTGGGGCCGATCGTCGCGTTGACGTTGACGATCGAGACATCCGGACCGCCCGGCACGCTGGTGACCAGCGGCACGGTGGTCGCCAGCTGCGAGCCGAACACGCCCGAGTCGGGCAGCACTTCGCCCTGGAACACGAGCTGCGCGGACACAGGGGACTGGCCGTTGGCGTAGAACAGCACGACCATGTTGCCGTTGTGCGGCGGCCCGACGACGGCCTGGATTTCGGGAATCTCGTGGCCGGCGCCCGTGCCGAACGGGACTTCGACGAGCGCATTGCCGGAGCCCAGGCGCGAGTTCGGCGGACAGCTATTTACCCCCTTTGCCTGCAGCACGGCCGGCTGGCAGATCGCCAGGCCGAGCGTCGTCAGCGTGTAGTTCATGCCGGCGGGCATGTGCAGGACGATGCTCTGGAGCGGTGGCGGCGCGAGTCCTTCGCTGGTCTGCAGATGAAAGCCATAGGAGATCGTCGTGCTCTGACCGAGCCTGTCGGGCGAGAACGCGGCGTGCAGGCTCGCCTGCTCGGATTCCCCCGCCGCGAGCGCGGTATTGACGGACAGCGATGCGCAGGCCGGCAGCAGCAGGAGCGCCGCCGCGGCGATCAGAGCTGCGAGGGCTCTGCGCATGAGTATGTGGTTCCTCCCTGAGCTCGTCGTGGCTAGGTGGACAGGGGGCCGCTGACGCGCACGGTGGTCGCGTCGTTGGAGCGCTGGATCGTGCCGCTGAAGCTGAGGTTCGAGGCGTGGGCGCCGGAGTAGCTGCCCGTCCCGCGGGAGATCGACAGCGTGCCCGAGAACGTCGCCTGCCCACCGTCGGAGCGGTAATCGGCCGTCCCGTAGCCGGTGAGCGAGCCGTTGCTGGGATAGATGTTGACTTCCGCGGTCACCCGGTTGGTCGAGCTCACGTCGAGATGGATGTAGAGCGTGCCCCTGATCGTGCCCGACGCGGTGCCCTGCTCGTTGAGATGGAAGCCGTGATGGCTGGTGAGGTGCAGGTTGCCGCTCTCGTTCAGCGAGATCGTGCGCGCCGCGTGGGCGGTGGCTCCTGAAGCACCGCCGGCGCCGAGAGCGAGCACGCAGGCCCCTGCGCCGAGCAGTCCTGTGACAGCGGCGAGACGGCGATATCCGATGCTCTTGATCCCGTTCACGATTCTCTCCTCCTTAGACCCTGGCTGAAGCTCGACAAACCCTACCGACTCGCTGGGCCAGCCGTCGAGTTCCTGTTTATGAAACGTCCAGCGTATGTTCAAACCGGCGCCGAGCCGGCAAGTTGCGCAATACCGGCGCTGGCTGGCAAGCGTCGCGGGTCAGGAGCGGTCGTACCCCGCCGCCGAGCGCGCTCGCAGCGTGGCCTCCAGGCGCCCGAGCGCATGGCGGATCGTCTCCTCGTCGGGCTCGCCTTGGCCCAGCGCCGCGCGTGCGGCGTCGGCCACGCCGGCGTGCAGGGATCGCAGCTCGGACACGCGCAGCGGCAGGTCCGAGCGGTGCTCGCCGGCCAGCTCGGTCAGCGCTGCCACTAGGGCGCGGTCGAGCTCGATCGCGGCGTGCGCGAGACGGCCCTGGTCGAGATCCAGGCGCGCGCGCAGAGCGAGCTCCTCGCACAGCAGCGGCTCCTCGCGCGCGCCGAGCAGCTCCGCCAGGCGCTCGTCGGGGCGCAGCGCCGAGGCGCGGCGCCGTACCCGCGCTCTCAGAGAGCCGGCCTCCGGCAGCTCGACGGCGTGCAGCCAGAGCCCCGCGGCGACCTGCTCGCCCTCGCCCCAGCCGGCCCTGATCGTGAGGGCCTGCGCGGGGGAGACCTCACGTGTGTAGGGGTCGGCCGTGGCGATCCGCCGCGCGTGCAGCAACCGGTTGAGCGCGGCGAACGCCGCGGCGAGCTCGCGCTCTGAGTCAAAGCCGGCAAGCCATGCCCGCGCCTGGCGCTCGGCGGAAACCGAGACCGGGTCGATGATCGTCGCGCGTGTCGTCACGACCGGCTCTGGTTCGGGCTCCGCGGAAACGGCGCGACGGTGCAACGGCGCCCGGCGGGTCAACCGACCGGGTCCGCGCGCGAGCAGGGCCCGCCTGGCGCCGAGCGTGGAGAGAACGACCACGCGCTCGGGCTGGCCGTCGGTGTGCGAGCGCAGCAGATAGCGCCCGTCGGGTGCGGTCAGCGCCCACGGAAGCTCGCACTGCACGAACAGGAACAGACGCGCTGGCACAGTTGCACCGTATCCTTCCTGTCCGGAAGCGACCAACTGGGAGTCATATGTCCGACCCGAGCAGTGCCGTGAAGAACCTACGGGAGCGCCTGACCGGCGCCGGCGAAGACCATCTTGGCAAGGCGCTGGGCGAGTTGCTCGACAATCCGCTGTTGACAGGCACGATCGGGCGGGCGTTCGACGCGCGCGAGAAGGCGGCGCAGGCGCAGGAGCTGGCGATGGGCGCGCTCAACATTCCGTCGGCCGCGGACATCGAACGGTTGACCCGCCGGTTGCGCTCGGTCTCCCAGCGGTTGGAGGGCATCGAGGACGGCGTTCACCGCCTGGATCGCGCGCTGTCCGCGCACGGGGTCGAGTCCAGGCTGTCGCGGATCGAGGAGCAGCTGGGGACGCTCACCGAGAAGCTGGTGGAGAAGCCCAAACCGGCCAAACCCCGTACGCGCCGCTCCGCCAAACCGAAGAAAAGCTGAGCGACGGGTCTACGGGTTGAGGCCCATCGCTTCCATGATGTGTCCCCACGTGTAGACGGCGTTGGCTTCGGCTTCGGTCAGCCGGCCTTCAATCCGCTCGGCACGGGCGAGGACAGACCGCTCGTCCGACTGCTCTGAGGGCGCGAGCAGTCGCGCCGGCACCTCGCCGACGCCCACTTCGACCTTGTAGTAGCGCCGGTCGAATTCGACGGAGCTGGCGGGGAGCGTCTGGTAGTCACCGGCGACCCATGCACGCACGTCGGCGCACACGTTGGGCGCCGGCAGTACCGAGAGCGTTTGCAGCCTGGCCGCGTAGGAGTGGACCTTGCGCGTGAGCGTCCCGTTGCTCCAGTGCAGACCCTGGACGGTATGCGCGAACTGCGCGACTGCGCTCACGTCGGGCACGATCGCGGCGATCGTCATCGCGCCGACGAGCTCGTTGCTGAGCTGTTCGGAGTCGGTGTCCTGCGGCGAGCCCGCGGCCACCCGGGGACATTCGGAGGAGATCTGGCGGCGCAGCGTCTGCAGGTCAGCTTCGCTCGTCGCGAGATTCAACCTGGCCGTATGCACGAGCGTGTAGTCGGCCTGGATGTACGCTTGGGTGGCAGCCACATCTCCCGATCCCGCGAGCGCGGGTGCGGGCGCGGGCAGTGCGGCGAGGACCAGCGTTGCCGCGCCGCTCGACAGGACATGCTTGGTCATGGTCGTGAGTATGCCCCAGCTTGGGGGCGGCTCGCCGCGGTTGGGGTTAGGCGGCGCGTGCGCGATCTGCGCTCAGCGCGGCGGTCGCGGCGGCGCCCATCGACTCGGCCGCCGTGAGCAGCGCGTGGTCGTCGATCCGGGTACGAGTGGGTGGGTGGGGTCCGGGTGGGTGGGGCCCGTTAAACGTGTCCGATACGACCAGCACGCATGCGACCGGGACGTTCGCGCGGGCGCCGAGCGCGAACAGGGTTGCGGTCTCCATCTCGATCGCGATCGCGCCCGTCGTCTCGTGCGGACCCGTGGTCCTATGCGTGTGTTCGTCGTAGAACAGGTCCACGCTCACGACCGGCCCGGCGTGGGCAGCGGGCGCGGCGCCGATCAACGCCTCGGTCAGACCGGGATCGGCCGCAACACGCTCGCCCGCTCCGAGCGCCCGCGAAGTTCCATCGCCACAGATCGACTCGCGCGCGATCACCAGCTCGCCCAGCTCCAGATCCGGGCTCAGCGCTCCGCACGTTCCCACGCGAACGGCGCGGCGCGCGCCCAGCGAGATCAGCTCGCTCAGTACGATCGCCGAGCTCGGGCCGCCCATGCCGGTCGCTTGGATCGTCAGCGGCTCGCCGTCGAGCTGCGCCGGGCCGGTGTAGCCCCACAGTCCGCGGTTGTGATTGAACATGCGCGGCTCACAGATCAGCGTCTGCGCCAGCGCCAGCGCCCGTCCGGGGTCGCCCGGCAGCAGCACCCGCTCGGCCAGCTCCGCCGTGGGGCGCAGGTGCAGCGCCTGCGGGTGGATGGGCTTGCTGTCGGACACCGGCCGCGACTTTAGACTGCGCGGCATGGACGACGATTCCCCGGCCGAGCTCACGCTCAAGCAGGTCGCCGCGCGCGCCGGAGTCACCCCGGCCACCGTCAGGCGCTGGGTGGGAGAGGGGCTCGTGCCGCAGTACGAAGGCGCATGGACGCCGGCGGCGGCCTCGCACGTGCGGATCGTCGCGCGGCTGCGCGAGCGCGGGCACACGGTCCAGCGGATCAGGGAGGCGAGCCAGAGCGGCAAGCTCGCGTTCGGGTACATCGACGAACTGCTGCCCTCCACCGAGGCGCGCTACTCGCTCGAGGAGGCGGCGCGCGAGATCGATCTGGACCCGGCGCTGATCGAACGGCTGGTCGGTGCGATGGGGTTGAACGCGCTCTCGACCGAGGAGATCTCAGAGGAGGACCTGCAGGTGCTGCGCTACGGCGCGGAGATCCTCGCCGCGGGCCTGCCGCTGCCGGCGCTGTTGCAGATCGTGCGCGTGTACGGACAGGCGATGGCCCAGGTCGCCGACGCCGAGGTCAGGCTGTTCCATCTGTATCTGCACGAGCCGTTGATGCGCGAGGGCGTGCCCGGCGTGGAGGTGGCGCAGGCGATGGAGGGCATGACGCGCGAGATGCTGCCGTTCGCGGTCCCGTTCATCAACTACCTGCACGGGCGCATGCTCGGCTTCTTCGTCGAGCAGGACGTGATCGGCCACATCGAGTCCGATCTCGACGACGAGGAGACCGCCGATGAGGGTCGCATGCGCGTGGCGATAGCGTTCGCCGACCTCGCCGGGTATACGAAGCTGACCGAGGAGGCGGGCGAGGTGCAGGCGGTCAGTGCCGTGGAACGGTTCGTGGAGCGAGTCGAGCAGACGCTGCCGATCGACGCGCGCGTGATCAAGACCCTCGGCGATGAGGTGATGGTTGTCGGCGCGGACGCCGCTGCGCTGACGAGCTGGGCCGTCGGGTTGGGCGGCGAGCTGCCGGATGGGTCGCCGCCCCCACGGATCGGCATTCACAGCGGCGCTGCGATCTATCGCGACGGCGACTACTACGGCCGTGAGGTCAACCGCGCCGCGCGCGTGGTTGCACGGGCGGCCGGCGGCGAGGTGCTCGTGACGCGCCCGGTCGTGGACCTTGCGAGCCGTCAGGACGGGTTGGAGTTCGAGCTGATCGGCGAGGTGGTGCTCAAGGGGTTCAACCATCCGACCGAGCTGTTCCTGGCCCATGCGCGGGGAACCGCCGGCGCGCAGTGACACCGCGAGAGCTGCACGAGCGCGTGCGGGCGGAGGGTCTGCTCGGCGAGGGCGAGCAGGTGGTGGCGATGCTCTCGGGTGGGCGGGACTCGGTGTGCCTGCTGGATGTCGCGGTGGCGGTGCGCGGAGCCGATCGCGTGCGGGCTCTGCATGTCAACTACGGGCTGCGCGGTCGAGATTCCGAGGAGGACGAGCGTCACTGCGTGGAGCTGTGCGCCAAGCTCGGGGTGCGGCTCGAGCTCGTCCGTGTCGGTTCTGACGAACGCCCGGAGGGCAACCTGCAGGCGTGGGCGCGTGACCTGCGCTACGGCGCGGCGCACCGGCTGGCGGTCCAGCTGGGCGCGCCTGTCGCGACCGGGCATACGGCCGGCGATCAGGTCGAGACGATCCTGTATCGCCTGGCGGCCTCGCCCGGCAGGCGGGCGCTGCTGGGCATGGCCCCGCGCGATCGCTGGCTCGTCAGACCGTTGTTGGGGGTGACCCGCGAGCAGACGGGCGCCTACTGTCAGGCACGGGGTCTGCAGTGGCGCGACGATCAGAGCAACGAGGACGAGCAATACGCGCGCACGCGCGTACGCGGGACGCTTGTGCCTGCGCTGCGCGCCGTGCACCCGGCGGCCGAGAGCAGCGTGCTGCGCACGGCAGAGCTGCTGCGCGGAGAGGCCGAGTTGCTGGACAGCCTGGTCGAGACCGAGCTCGCCGGATCCCCGAATGCGATCGCCGTGGCGCGTCTGGCCGAGTTGCATCCGGCGCTGGCGCGGCTGGTGGTCATTCGCTTGGCCGAGGATGCCGCCGGTGAGCACGTGCCGCAGGCCGGCGCGCGGGTGGGGGAGATCCTCGCGCTGGCCGCCGATCGCATGTCGGGTAGCGGTGGCGCGGCGCAGGTGCACGTAGGAGGGAACGTCAGCGCCACGATCGCGGGCGGTGAGCTGCGCATGGTCAAGCTCCCGCCGCGGTGACTACACTCCCGCAAGTGCCAGCCATCACGCCCGAGCAGGCCCACGGCGGCGCACACGACCGGGACGGGCGGGTCGGAGAGGTGCTGGTCAGCGCCGATGAGCTGCAGGCGCGCGTGCGTGAGCTGGGCGGGCAGATCTCGCGCGACTACGCCGGCCGGCCGCTGCTGCTGATCGGGGTGCTGAAGGGGGCGGTGTTCTTCCTGAGCGATCTGATGCGCTACATCGAGATTCCCGTCGAGGTCAACTTCATGGCCGTCGCCTCATACGGCTCGGCGACCGACTCGTCCGGGGTGGTGCGGATCCTCAAGGATCTCGACGCGGCGATCGAGGACCGGGATGTGCTGATCGTCGAGGACATCGTCGACTCCGGATTGACGTTGCAGTACCTGCTGCGCAACCTCGGCTCGCGCGACCCGCGCACGCTGGAGGTGTGCGCGCTGCTGACCAAGCCCGCCCGGCGCAAGGTGGCGCTGCAGGCGCGCTACGTCGGGTTCGAGATCGAGGACCGGTTCGTGGTCGGGTACGGCCTGGACTACGCCGAGCGCTATCGCAACCTGCCGTTCGTGGCGGCGTTGGAGCGGGCGTAGCGCTAGACCTCTGGCCTCCAACCGGCCTTCGGTGGCGGGGTAGGATGCCCCGCCCCAGCCACGTTTGTGAGCACCGGGCGACGCCAGGATGCGGCCCTCAACTCTTCTCGACAACGGCCCCGCTGAAGGTCCAATCGCCGGAAAATGGACACTCGCGTGGTACGCTAGGGAACTGGCGGCCACGACGAGGTCCGGCGCCAGAAACTCAGTGATATCGCCATGAGCCGTTCATTCAAGAGCGCCGCGTTCCCAATCCTCATCGTCTTGGTGCTGGCGTTCCTGGTCGTGAAATTCGTCAGCACGAGCACGAGCAGTGGCCGGACGCACAGCTACAAGACGCTCGTCAGCGAAGAAATCCCGAAGGGCGAAGTCAAGTCAGTCGAGTTCAAGAACAAGGGCAAAGCGCTCGCGGTCGAACTAAACAGCAAGGGCAACAAGGAAAAGTACGAAATCGGCTACGTCGAACAGGCCGCGCCGGCCTTGATCTCCCAGCTCGAAAAGGCTGGGGTCAGCTTCAACATCGAATCGGAAAAGAGCAGCGCGCTGCTGTCCATCCTGATCACGGTGCTGCCGTTCGTGATCTTCCTCGGGTTCTGGATCTTCCTGATGAATCAGGTCCAGGGGGGCGGCTCGAAAGTGATGTCGTTCGGCAAGTCCCGGGCCAAGCGATTGTCGGCCGACTCGCCGAAGATCACGTTCCGTGACGTCGCCGGCGTGGACGAGGCCGTCGAGGAGCTGCACGAGATCAAGGAATTTCTCGAGAATCCCAAGAAGTTCCAGGCGCTCGGCGCGCGCATCCCCACGGGCGTGCTGCTGTACGGGCCGCCCGGCACCGGCAAGACGCTGCTCGCGCGCGCGGTCGCCGGCGAGGCGGGCGTGCCGTTCTTCTCGATCTCCGGCTCTGACTTCGTCGAGATGTTCGTCGGCGTCGGCGCCTCGCGTGTGAGGGATCTGTTCGAGCAGGCCAAGCAGAACAGCCCGTGCATCATCTTCATGGACGAGATCGACGCCGTCGGGCGCCACCGCGGCGCCGGGCTCGGCGGCGGGCACGACGAGCGCGAGCAGACACTCAACCAGCTGCTCGTCGAGATGGACGGGTTCGAGGCGAAGGACAACATCATCATGATCGCGGCCACCAACCGGCCCGACATCCTCGACCCCGCGCTACTGCGCCCCGGCCGCTTCGACCGTCAGATCGCCGTGGATCGCCCCGACCGCAAGGGCCGCGCCAAGATCCTCGAGGTGCACACGCGCGGCAAGCCGCTGGCGAAGATCATCGACATCGATGCTTTGGCCGGCCAGACCCCCGGGTTCACCGGCGCCGATCTCTCCAACCTGATCAACGAGGCCGCGTTGCTCTCAGCCCGCACCGGCAAGCGCGAGATCGGACAGGTCGAGCTCGAGGAGGGGATCATGCGCGTGATCGCCGGCCCCGAGAAGAAGACGCGCGTGATGTCCGAGAAAGAGCGGCTGATCACCGCCTACCACGAGATGGGCCACGCCCTCGTCGGCCACTTCCTCGAGCACTCCGACCCGGTGCACAAGATCTCGGTGATCTCGCGCGGGCAGGCGCTCGGCTACACGATCTCGATGCCCCAGGAGGATCGCTTCCTCACGACGCGCGCGGAGCTGAAGGACACGATGGCGATGACCCTCGGCGGGCGTGCGGCGGAGGAGATCGTGTTCGGCGAGATCACGACCGGGGCGTCGAACGACATTGAGAAGGTGACCCAAACCGCCAAGCAGATGGTGATGCGGTTCGGGATGAGCGAGAAGCTCGGCCCGCGCGTGTTCGGCCACGACCATGGCCAGCCGTTCCTCGGCCGCGAGTTCTCGACCGAGCCCGACTACTCCGACGAGATCGCACGCGAGATCGACGACGAGGTCCGGCGGATCATCGAGGCCGCCCACCAGCGCGCCCGCGACATCCTGACCGAGCACCAGCACCAGCTGACGAAGATCTCCGAGATCCTCGTCAAGCGCGAGACGATCGAGAAGGAGGAGTTCCTGGCGCTGCTCGACGGGAAGTCCGAAGATGAGGTCTTCGGCGTCGAGGACTCCTCGACGGGACCCGAGCTGCCCGCACCGCCCGCGCCCGCGGATCGGCCGGAGCGCGAAACCCCGCGCGTTACGCCTCGCCCGGGTTTGGCCGGCGGCACGGCCGAGCTGCGCGGGTCCGTCCCTGAGCGACCGGAGCTGGCCTGATCCTCTGGCGGTGGCGGGCGGGTGCGGGCTGGTGTCCCGCACGCCGATCCGCTCGTAGGTGAGTTGGGCTCCGCGATGAGCGCTCCATTCCGTCTGATGGGGATCGTCAACGTGACCCCCGACTCGTTCTCTGACGGTGGCCTGTTTCTCGACGCATCCGCAGCGATCTCGCACGCGTTTGAGATGGTGGGCGACGGGGCGGACATCCTCGACATTGGCGGCGAATCGACGCGTCCGGGCGCCGAGCCCGTGTCCGTGGATGAGGAGTTGCGGCGGACACTTCCGGTCGTTGAGGGGATTGCCGGGGTCGGGTCCGGGGTCGGGGCGGGCGGCGTGGTGCAGATCTCGATCGACACGTCCAAGTCCACGGTCGCACGTGCGGCGCTTGCCGCCGGGGCGAGCCTCGTCAACGATGTATCCGCCTTCCGGGCAGACCCGGACATGGCGGGGCTCGTGGCCGACAGCGGGTGCGAGTGCTGCCTGATGCACATGCTCGGACGCCCGCGCACGATGCAGCGGGCGGGCGGGCCTCAATACAAGGACGTCGTGGACGACGTGCGATCGTTCCTCGAGGAGCGGATGACCTACGCCGTGCGCGAGGGGGTACGCGAGGAGCGGATCATGCTCGACCCGGGGATCGGGTTTGGCAAGACGACCGCGCACAACCTCGAGCTCTTGCGCCGCCTGGACGAGCTGTGCGCGCTCGGGCGGCCGCTCCTCGTCGGCACCTCGCGCAAGCGCTTCCTGGGTGCGATCCAGGCCGATGCGGTGGGGGCGGGTGAGCCGGTCGATGTCGCGGACCGCCTGCCCGGGACGATCGCCACGAACGTGCTCGCCTACGAGCGGGGCGCGAGCGTGTTCAGAGTCCACGAGGTGGCGCCCGTACGCGCTGCGCTGGCGGTGGCGGCTGCTACGTTGGGCTGAATGGACGGTGAGGAGCATCACTCCGACGACGCGGACGAGCTCGACGAGGACGACCTGAGCCAGGACGATGCCGAGGCCGACGCCGGCGAGGAGCTCGACGGCGAGCGCGAGGAGACCGGCGAGTCGGTCACGATCGAGATTGCCGGACTGTCGCTGTATACGCATCACGGCGTGAGCGAGGCGGAGCGCGAGGTCGGCCAGCGGCTCGTGCTCGACCTGCGTCTGGACCTCGGCGAATCCGATGCCACGGTCACAGACTCGCTGCAGGACACCGTCAACTACGGCGAGGTCTGCCAGCTGGTTGCGCTGATCGCCCAGCAGCGCTCGCACAACACGCTCGAGCGGCTGTGCTCCACGATCGCCGATCGTCTGCTCGGCGACTACGAGATCGAAGGCGTGTGGGTCAAGGCGACCAAGCCCGAGCCGCCGATTCCGCTGTCGGTGGACGAGGTCTCGGTCGAGGTCTGGCGCGAGGCGGAGGAGTAGGGGCAGCTATGGGCGAGGTGTGAGGGGCCGAGTGCGAGCGAACCTAAAGACGGAGCGAACCTAAAGGCGGGTGTTGTGGGGTATCGTTTTTTTCTTGGTAATGCGATTGTATGGCGGTAACTACTAAGATTATACACATCGCAGATACTATGATCATACCAAGTTTTTTTTGAATCACCGCAACCCACCGTGCGCGGATTTGGTCACACATTTCGCCCCATCCCTGGACCTTAGTTAGCACTCACTCATAATGTGTGATACGGTCCCCGGCGTGGTGTGGCAGACGACACCGTTGAGAGGGTCGGCGAGTCCGATGGGGTCGGCGCGAGGATGATCGATCGACTCGCACACCTGGCCAACACCCGCACGCGGCGTGTGCTGGTCGTAGCCGGCGTCGTGTTTCTCCTCGCCGCCGCGCTCGGCGCCCCAGTCGTCTCGATCCTCAAAAGCGAATTCTCCGAATTTCAGGCGCATAGTGCGCAGAATCAAGAAGTGTTGCGCGCGATCAAGCGCGCGACCGGACAGTCGGCCGAATATGGCGTGGCCGCACTCGTTCCCACCGCTGCCGACGTGCGCAGCTACCCCGCGGCCACCGCCCAGGCGCGACGCGTGGCGGCGCTGCTGTCAACTCAGCCCGGCTTTCAGCGCGCGATCTACTACGGAGCGCCCGGACCCGCCGGTCACCTGCCCACGCTCGTCTCACGCGACGGGCGTCTCACGCTCGTGCTCGCCGCGTTTGCGAGCCAGGAACGCTCAGCCGCCGCGGTCGAACACATCCATCCCGAGCTCGCCGGCAGCGGTGTGCGGTTCGGTGGCAACGACATCGCCTACCACGAAATCAACGAACGCACCGCCTCTGACCTCAAACGCGCCGAGACGCTGGCCATCCCGATTCTGTTGCTGCTCTCGTTCTGGGTGTTCCGCGGGCTGATCGCCGCCGCGCTGCCACTGCTCGTCGGCGGGTTCGCGATCGTGCTCACATTCCTGGGACTGCGCCTGATCGATCACGTGCTGGGGCTGTCGATCTTCGCGGTCAACCTCGTCACCGGTATGGGCCTTGGCCTGGGGATCGACTACAGCCTGTTCGTGGTCTCGCGCTATCGCGAGGAGCTCGCGCGCGGCCTGGGCACGAATGCGGCTATCGCGCGCACGCTGCAGACCGCCGGGCGCACCGTGCTGTACAGCTCGCTGGCCGTCGCCGGCGCCGCCGCGTCGATGCTCGCGATGCCGATGAAGTTCCTGTACTCGATGGGTATCGGTGGGGCGCTCGTGTCGCTGTCCGCCGGAGCAGTCTCGCTCATCGTCCTGCCCGCCGTGCTCGTCGCGCTCGGCCCGCGCATCAATGCGCTCGCGCCCGCGCGTCTGCAACGCAACGCGGCCCGCGCGGCCAGACCGGAGGAACGCGGCTTCTGGTATCGCCTCGCACGTGGGGTGATGCGCCGTCCCGGTGCCGTCGCCCTGGGCACCGCCGTCCTGCTGATCGCGATCGCCTCGCCGGCCCTGCACCTGGCGCTGACCCCCGCCGACGCTCACGTGCTACCGCCCTCCGCTCAGCCTCGCCAGGTGGCCGAAACGATCACCCACGACTTCGCCGTCAACGGCTCGGAGGCGGTCACGATGGTGATGCACGCACCGCCCAGTGGCCAGGCGGGTGTCCAGGCGCTCACGCGCCGCGCCCAGCTGGTGGCCGGCGCCCGGGCCACCCCTGTGGGTCCCGCGCGCTACCTCGGTCGCGACACCTGGACGGCGGAATTGGTCCCGCGCGGAGGCGTCGGCTCGGCCACCAACCAGCGCCTGGTGCACGAACTGCGCGCGCTGAATAGGAGTCCCACCCACCCGGGCGGGGTTTCGTCAACGCTGCTCGTGGGCGGGGGCTCCGCCTGGTTCATCGACCAGAAGTCCGCGGTCGCCGCGAACACGCCTCTGACCCTGACGATCCTCGTGCTCGTCACCGGTGGCTTCCTGTTCATGATGACCGGCTCGGTGGTGATCCCAGTGCTGGCGCTGCTGATGAACCTGCTGACGGTCGCCGTCGGCGCCGGGCTGCTCGTGCTCGTCTTCCAGGACGGCCACCTCTCCTCGCTGTTTGGGTTCAGCCCGATCGGCGGCCTGGAGGAGTCGAACCTCGTGTTGCTGTTCATCATTGCGTTCGCACTGTCCACCGACTACGGCGTGTTCCTGTTCGCGCGCATCAAGGAGTCCTACGACGGTGGTATGTCCGCACGCGACGCGATCGCGCACGGGCTGGAGCGCACCGGCCGCCTGGTCACTGCCGCGGCGCTGCTGTTCTGCGTGGCGATCGGCGCTTTCGTGACCTCCGACATCTTCTTCATCAAGGAGCTCGGCTTCGGCACTGCGCTCGCGGTCGCGATCGACGCCACGTTCGTGCGGGCGCTGCTCGTCCCCGCGCTGCTCGGCCTGCTCGGCGATCGCGCGTGGTGGGCGCCCCGGCCGCTGCGGCGTCTGCACGCGCGGATTGGGCTGCGCGAGGGACTCGCCGAGCCCGCGAGCGTGTAGGGCGCGCGGGACGACAGATACCGTCCGGGTATGCCCGCCCGCATCGGACTGCTCGGCCTCGGCTCAAACGTCGGCGATCGCCGTGCCCAACTGCAGGGCGCCGTAGCGGCGCTGCCCGGTGTTGGAGTGCGCGTGATCGCGTGCTCGTCGGTCTACGACACCGATCCCGTCGGGGATGTGCTCGAGCAGGCGAGCTTTCTGAACGCGTGCGTGCGCATCGAGACCGAGCTGCAGCCGCTGGAGCTGCTCGACGCGGTCAAGCGCCTGGAGCGGGAGCTGGGCCGCGAGGACGGCGTGCGCCACGGTCCACGGGCGATCGACATCGACATTCTCCTGTTGGGCGACCTCGTCGTGGCGCACAAGCGCATGAGCCTCCCGCACGAGCAACTGCTCAGCCGCCGGTTCGTCCTGATTCCCGCGCTGGAGCTCGACTTCGAGCTGACCGACCCCGCCGGTATGCGGCTCGCCGACGCCCTGGCCGCGCTTGGGGTGGGTGGGACCTCAATCGAAGGCGTGCGCTGGGCCGGGCCGCCGCTCGCAATGCCATAGGCATGCCGTTTTCATCCCAAAATGCAGGGAAAACCTACATAACGTCGTAGAACCGATGCAACCGTCGTTGCACCGTGCTAGGGTGCCGCGATCAACGCCGAATCCTTGGTCAGACATCAGGGAACGGGGGACCCAAGTTGTTGGGGCGAATCCCACGGTGAACCGTGAGAAGCGCAGGCTCTTTCAGCGCTAGCCCGTCAGCTAACCCCGCAGGCCGACGAAAGAGGTCGATGTGCGGTTGCGAACACTTTTTGTGGCGCTTTGCTCAAGTTTGACCGTCGCGGTCTGCGCCGCCGCTCCAGCTCTAGCGAGTACGACCAGCTCGACCACGGTCGCCGGCGGCGCCGCCCCGACAGCTCCGACGGCAAGTCAGCCGGCGAAATCGACGCCCGCGCACTACGCGCCGATCACGACCAAGACTCCCAACATCGCCTACAGCGGTCCGGTCTACGAAAAAACCACGACCGGCCAGCTGGTGCCCTACACGCCGCCGGTGGGTACCCCATCCCAGCCTGGCAACGCGACTGCCAGCAGCACGACTGCGGCTACCACGGGTGTCGATGTCACAGGCGGCGCTCCCATTGGCACGAGTCCTACCACGGGCACGACGAGCAAGCCCGAGCTGCTTGTCCCCGGCCACACCGCGCGTATCGTCAACGGTCTCGCCGCGGCTCCGATGGATGCTCCCGTCGCCGTCCAGCAGATCATCTGGGCCGGCAACCAGATCGTCGGTCTGCCGTACATCTACGGTGGCGGCCATGCCTCATTCGTCTCGCCCGGGTACGACTGCTCGGGCACCGTCTCCTACGCGCTGCACGGCGCCGACCTGCTGTCCACCCCGATGGACTCCGGCGAATTCGAAAGCTGGGGCGGCGGCGGCGTCGGCTCATGGGTGACGATCTTCGCCAACGGCGGTCACGCCTACATGACGGTCGCCGGCATCCGCCTGGACACAAGCCCCGCCAACGACCCCTCCAACCTTCCGGGCCCCCGCTGGCGTCCGCTGCGACCGGAAAACGCCGGCTTCGTCGTGCGCCACCCGCTCGCGCTGTAGGGCCGCTGGCACGGCCAGCCGCGCGGTTCGGCTACGCTTGAGCGAACCGTGGGTATGAACAGCTATAGGAGGATCAGATGGCCGGTCTGACCGGGCGCATGTCAACCGTCGTCAAGGCGAAGGTATCGAAGCTGCTGGACCGTGCCGAAGATCCGGCCGAGACGCTCGACTACAGCTACCAGAAGCAGGTCGAACAGCTCCAAAACGTCAAGAAGGGCATCGCCGACGTCGTCACCGCCAAGAAGCGTCTGCAGATGCAGGAGACGTCGCTTCAGCAGAGCGTGGTCAAGCTCGACACCCAGGCCCGCCAGGCGGTGTCCGCCGGCCAGGAGGACCTCGCCCGCCAGGCCCTGGAGCGCAAGAACGTCGCCCAGACCGAGCTGCAGGGCCTCGATACGCAGGTCGCCGAACTGGAAGAGCAGCAGCAGAAGCTGACCGACTCCGAGCAGAAGCTGCGCGCGAAGATCGAGTCGTTCCGCACCAAGAAGGAGGTCATCAAGGCGCAGTACTCCGCCGCCGAAGCCCAGGTGAAGATCTCCGAGGCCGCGACCGGCGTCGGCGAGCAGATGGCCGACGTGGGCCTGGCGATGCAGCGCGCCGTGGACAAGACCGAAAACATGAAAGCCCGCGCCGACGCAGTGTCCGAGCTGGAAGCCGCCGGGACGTTCGACGACATCACCGCGCTCGGCTCCGGCGAAGACGACATCGATCGCCAGCTGAAGGCACTGTCCAGCACGTCGGCCGTCGATGACGATCTCGCCAAGATGAAGGCTGAAATCGGCGCCGGAGACGGAGGGGCCGCCCCGGCCGCCGGTGAGATCGCCGCGCCGAGCGAGCCAGCCCCGGCCGAGCCTGCGCAGACTCCACCTGCCGAGGGCGGCCAGTCATGATCGTGCGAATCTCTGGTGAGGGTCAGTATCGGCTCGCCGACAGCGACGCCGAGGGCGTGGATGAGCGGCGCAGCAAAGCGCTGGCGATCGTTGACAGCGGCAACGAGGAGGGCTTCGCGGATGCCTTCGCCGCGCTGCTCGACTATGTGCGCACGCGCGGAGAACTGCTCGGCGATGACGAGCTCGAGGGCTCGGACGTGATCCTTCCGCCCCCCGACTTCAGTTTCGAGGAGGCCGGACGCGAGTTCACCGGCGAGGGCCTGATCCCCGACTGATCAGATCGGTATTCCCCACAGGGGGAACCAGCGCTCCAGTTCGGGCTCGATCGGCAGCTCGCAGGCCATCTGGGCCTTCAGCTGCAGCTCGCGCTCGGTCGAGCGTTCGTTGGTGGAGTCGCTGCCCACGGGCACGAACGGGTACCAGCGGCCGCGCTTGTAGTTGTAGATGAAGTACACCGGTCGCTTCTGAGCATCGGCGAACGCGAACACCGAGCACAGCAGCCGTTCGCCATAGCCGGCCGTCTCGATCGAGCTCGACACGGCGTTGATGCCTACCGCGAGATCTTCGACGCTGGGCTGGCCGTCGGGGTTGCGCAGGATCATCCAGCGGTAGCCGAACGAATCGTCCTGCGTGGACACGCTCGTGCCGCTGTCGCCACCGGTTGCGCGCACGACGTCCTCCATGTCGCGCAGCGTGGATTCGAACTCGCTCGTGGCCAGCGCCTGGAACACGATCGCCGCGACCCCGGTCGGGTCGATCGAGTGTTCGGCCTGCAGGGCGATGTACGCGGTCGTGATCGCGAACAGCCGGTCCGAGGCCGCCGGGTCGGCGACCGTGTGGCGGCCCATGATGATGTCGCGCAGACCCACTGCTAGGACGCTATGGCGGCGCCGGTCGTGCCCTGCAGCTGGGACTCCAACCGCTCCAGCGCCTGAAGGCGCTTCTCCAGCGGCGGGTGGTCGGCGAAGATGTTCATCAGCGACTTCTTCGTGCGGGCGGGCAGGATGAAGAACGCACTCATCCCCTCGGCCTTGCGCAGGTCCTGGGTGGGGACGCGGTCCATCGTGCCGCTGATCTTCAGCAGCGCCGAGGCCAGTGCCGAGGGGCGGCCGGTCAGCACCGCGGAGCCGCGGTCGGCGGCGAACTCGCGATAGCGCGAGAGCGCGCGGAGCAAAAGGAACGAGATCACGTACACGAGCACCGACACGAGCAGCACGATCATGATCTCCTCCTCCTCGTCACGGCTGCGCCCGTAGCCGCCGCCGAACCCGCCGCCGAAGAACAGCGCGAACTGCGCGATCAACGAGGCGAGCGTGGCGAAGAAGCTCGCGAGCGTCATCACCATCACGTCGCGGTTGATCACGTGGGTCAGCTCGTGCGCCATCACGCCTTCGAGCTCGGCTGGCTCCAGCAGTTGCAGGATGCCGCGCGTCGCGCAGACCGTCGCGGACTTCTGCGATTTGCCCATCGCGCAGGCATTCGGCATCGAGGTCTCGATCACGGCCACGCGCGGCTTGGGCAGGTTGGCCTGCACGCACAGCCGCTCGACGATCCCGTGCAACTCGGGCTCCTGGGCGGGGGAGACCTCTTTGACCCCCATCGTCGCCATCGCGATCTTGTCCGAGCCGAACAGCTGCACCAGCAGTAACACCACCGCTACAACCACAATCAGGCCGGCCGCGGCGCCGGCGGCGAACAGCACCCCGACGAACACCACATAGACCAGCCCGAGCAGGAACATCGTCATTACCATCCGTGCCTGCAGGCCCGTGTCGCGGCCGAACTTTTCTGGTCGTTTCGCCATCGCTGACATTGTCGCAGACGCGGCTCAGGGCCCCATAAATAGCTCGTCGCGGCGGCGGGCCCGGCCACGACGGCAGTGGACCGCGCGAGCGCGGTGGCATAGGCCGTAAAGTGCGGCTCACACAATGGTCTACGGCAAGCGATGAAGCCCGAAGTTCACCTGCTCGGCATCCCGATCAAGACATTCGGTGTCGCGTTCGCGCTGGCGTTTCTGGCCTGCGGCCTGGTGATCGCTCGGCGTCTGCGGGAGCTGGACAAGCCGGTGGACTGGGCGTATGAGATCGTGTTCTCGGCGCTGCTCGGCGGCGTGGTCGGCGCGCGCGCGTATTTCGTCATCCAGAACTACTCATCCGTCAAGCACAACCTGCTCGGCTCGATCTTCTCCGGGTCTGGTCTGGTCTGGTACGGCGGCGCGATCGGCGGCGCGATCACGGTGCTCGCGTGGATGCGCTGGCGCGATGCGATGGAACTGCGGATGTTCGACATGATCGCGACGGCGCTCGCGCTCGGGTACGGCATGGGGCGGATCGGCTGTCAGGTCTCCGGCGACGGCGACTACGGGATCCGTTCGAGCCTGCCCTGGGCGATGGGCTACCCGCACGGCACCGTGCCGACCCCGCCCGGCGTGCGCGTGCAGCCGACGCCGATCTACGAGACGGTCTCGATGTGCCTGCTCGCCTACTGCCTGTGGCAACTGCGCGACCGCGTGCGCCCGGGTGTCGTGTTCGCGCTGTACCTGATCTTCAGCGGCCTGGAGCGGCTGCTGGTCGAGTTCATCCGTCGCAACCAGGAGATCCTGTGGGGGCTGACCGGACCGCAGCTGGAGTCGATCGTGCTGATGGTTGTCGGCCTCGTGTGGCTGGCGTGGATGGTGCGTGGGGATGGCCTGACGGGGCTACGCGCCGGGGCGGGGCCGGCGCCACAGCCGGCCTGAGTCCGAACCGCGAACGTTGCGAGCCGTCCTCGACATCACGGGCGGCGGTGGCAAATCGCCGCGCTCAAGCGATAATCCAGACATGTCCTCTCCAGCCACCCAGCCGCAGACCGGCGTCTCGCCGGCGCTACCCCTCGGCAGCCGCCTAAACGAGCACGGGCGGTTGGAGATCGGCGGGTGCGACACGGTCGAGCTCGCGCGCGAGTACGGGACGCCGGCATATGTCGTCGCCGAGGACGATCTGCGCGCGCGGGCGCGTGCGTTCCTCGATGCCGGCAGGCAGACCGGGCACGAGGACTTCAGCGTCGTGTTCGCATCCAAGGTGTTCCCGTGCACAGCCGTGTTGAGTCTGTTCGCGCAGGAGGGCCTGTGGTGCGACGTGGCCTCTGCGGGCGAGCTGAGCCTGGCGCTGAATGCGGGGTATGCGCCGGAGCGGATCGTGGTGCACGGTAACGCCAAGTCCGAGCTGGAGCTACGCATGGCGCTGGAGTGCGGGGTCGGGTTGATCGTGATCGACAACTTCGATGAGATCTCGCGACTGGAGCTGTTGCTGGAGGATGTGCACGACTACGTCCAGGACGTGCTCATCCGCGTGACCCCAGATGTCCGTGGCGAGACCCACGATCACATCTCGACCGGTCAGGCCGATTCGAAGTTCGGGTTCTCGATGACCGACACTCCCGAGGCGATCGCCCGGATCGAACGCGTCGCGGGCCTGCACCTGGTCGGGCTGCACGCGCACATCGGCTCGCAGCTGCTCGAGCTCGATCCGTTTCGCCGCGAGGTCGCAGAGCTCGCCCGGCTCGGTGACTACCAGGTGTGGGATCTCGGGGGCGGTCTCGGGGTCCAATACACCGCGGACCAGCCCGCGCCCCCGTCGATCGAGTCCTACGTCAATACCCTCGTCACAGCCGCGGGCGAGCATGGCATGGGCGCCGGCTCCGGCCGCCGTCTGCTGATCGAGCCCGGCCGGGCGCTGACCGCCAACGCCGGGGTGACGCTGTACACGGTCGAGTCGGTCAAGCAGAA
This sequence comes from uncultured Solirubrobacterales bacterium, assembly GCA_963810645.1. Classification (GTDB taxonomy): domain Bacteria; phylum Actinomycetota; class Thermoleophilia; order Solirubrobacterales; family Solirubrobacteraceae; genus Palsa-744. The sequence goes on from CAWEOK010000012.1 coordinate 116,997, forward strand.
CGTCTCACGCTGGGTGGCAGTCAACGGCGGGATGTCAGACAATCTGCGCCCGATGCTGTACGGCGCACGCTATGAAGCGCACGTCGCCGACCGGTACGGCGGTCAGACCGAGTGTGTGCTCGCGGGCAAGCACTGCGAGTCGGGCGATGTGATCGTGCGTCATGCATTGCTCGACGATCCACGCCCGGGGGATGTGATCGTCACGCCCGCGACGGGCGCGTACGGGTATGCGATGGCGTCCAACTACAACGGCGTCCCACGCCCGCCGGTCGTGTTCTGCTCAGGCGGGAGCGCACGTGTGGTCGTGCGGCGCGAGACATTCGACGATCTGATCGCGCGCGATGTCTGAGCCGCTGCGCATCGGCCTGCTCGGGCATGGCACCGTCGGTGCGGCGTTCGCGGCGCTGCTGGATGAGCGGGCGGGGGAGATCGAGCGGTTCAATGGCCGCGCTCCGATGATCACGGGCGTGCTGACGCGCTCGCGCGGGGAGTTCGCGCAGATCCTGCAGGACGCGGATCTGATCGTCGAGGTGATGGGCGGGATCGAGCCCGCCCGGACATATCTGCTGGAGGCGATGCGCGCCGGGCGCGACGTGGTGAGCGCCAACAAGCAGTTGCTCTCCCAGCACGGCGAGGAGCTGTTCGAGATGGCCCGCGAGCACGGCGTGCGCCTGCGGTTCGAGGCCGCCGTGGCCGGCGCGGTGCCGGTCGTGCGGCTGCTGGAGGAGTCGCTGGCGGCCACGCCGATCGAGCGCATCCACGGGATCGTCAACGGCACGACCAACTACATCCTCAGCGAGATGGCCCGCGGCAGCACCTACCCCCAGGCCCTGGCGCAGGCGCAGCGCCTCGGCTACGCCGAGGCGGACCCGAGCGACGACGTATCGGGCCGCGACGCTGCGGCGAAGATGGCGATCCTCGCGCGCCTGGCGTTCGGCGCGCCCGTGCACCTCGATGATGTCCCCTACGAGGGCATCGAGCACCTGCAGTCCGACGACATGGAGTACGCGCGCGAGCTGGGTCTCGGGCTCAAGCTGATCGGCACGGCCGAGCGCCGCGACGGCGGGCTGTCGGTGCGGGTGTATCCCGCGTTCCTGTATGCCGGGCACCCGCTGTCCTCGGTGTCGGGTCCGTTCAACGCCGTGACCGTCGAATCGGAGGCGATCACCGAGATCACGATGTCCGGCCCGGGCGCCGGTGGGCTGCAGACCGCGAGCGCCGTCCTTGGGGATGTCGTGAGCGTGATGACCGGTGGCGCGCGGCCTCCCGCCCCGCCGCTAGCGCTGCAACTGCTGGAGGATGTGCCGAGCGCGTTCTACCTGCACCTGGACGTGACCGACGAGCCGGGTGTGCTGGCCGCCGTCACCCGGGTGCTGGGCGAGCAGAGTGTGTCGATCAGATCGGTCGTCCAGCGCGGCCTGGGCGAGCGCGCGCGGTTGGTGATGGTCACCCACGCCGTTCCCGAGTCCCGGCTGCGTGCGGCGATCGGTCAGCTCGAGCAGTTCGAGTTCGTACGCTCCACCCCCCGGACCATATGTGTGATCGAAGAGGAGTTCGGCTAGTGAACGAGGCATCCGTCAAGGTCCCCACGGTCGAGGGCATTCCGCCGACCGGCGCGCATGTGCCCCTGATCGAGCGCTATCGCGAGCGCCTCCCGTTCGAGCCAGGCGATCCGCTGGTCAGCCTGCAGGAGGGCTCCACGCCGCTGCTGCGCGCGCCCGTGCTCTCGGAGATGGTCGGGGCGAGCGTGCGGTTGAAGCTCGAGGGGGCCAACCCGACCGGGTCGTTCAAGGACCGCGGCATGACCTGCGCAGTCTCCGCAGCCGTGCGCGACGGGGCGCAGGCGGTGATCTGCGCCTCGACCGGCAACACCGCCGCGAGCGCGGCCGCGTACGCCGCGCGGGCGGGCATCACCTGCGCGGTGATCGTCCCCGAGGGCAAGATCGCCCAGGGCAAGATGGCCCAGACGCTCGTGCACGGCGCGCGCGTGATCTCGCTCGCCGGCAACTTCGACCAGGCGCTGACGCTCGTGCGCGAGCTGACCGACACGCACCCGATCGTGCTCGTCAACTCGGTCAACAACTACCGGATCGAAGGCCAGAAGACCGCGGCGTTCGAGATCCACGAGGGCCTCGACGGCGGCCTGGAAGCGCTGTATATCCCGGTCGGCAATGCTGGCAACATCACCTCCTACTGGCGGGGCTTTCAGGAGCTGGGCGCGGCCCCGCGTATGTTCGGGTTCCAGGCCGCGGGGGCGGCGCCACTGGTGCAGGGCAGGGTGATCGAGCACCCCGAAACCGTCGCCTCGGCGATCAGGATCGGCAACCCGGTCCGCTGGGAGGACGCGATGGCGGCCGCGATGGAGTCGCGCGGGGCGATCAGGGTCGTCAGCGACCAGGAGATCCTCAGCGCCTACCGTCTGCTGGCCTCGCGCGAAGGCATGTTCTGCGAGCCGGCCTCAGCCGCGTCGGTAGCCGGCCTGCTCAAGTACGGCGCCGAGGGCGCCGAGCAAATCGTGTGCGTACTCACCGGCCGGGGCCTGAAGGATCCCGAGACGGCGATCGCGAACAACGACGGGCGCATCATCAGCTGTCCGGTCGATCAGTCCGCGATCGAGGAGGCGGTGCTGGGTGATCCGTAGAGGCCCCCGGGCGTTAGGTCCCGGGCACCGGGGTCGGCGCCGGTGGGCGGCGGGGGCCGGTGTCCGATGATCCGTAGGCGGGTCGTGCGAGTGCCCGCGTCCTCGGCCAACCTCGGTCCGGGGTTCGACTGCATGGCGGCGGCCGTCGGCCTGCACCTGCGGGTCGAGGTGCGCGAGACGGGACAGTTCGCGCTCGATACCGACCTGCCCGTGCCGCGCGGGCGCAAGAACCTGTGCGTGCAGGCGTTCGAGCGGCTGCACCCAGCCGACGGGTTCGCGTTCAGGATCGATTCCGAGATCCCTCTGGCTGGCGGTCTCGGCTCGAGCGCGGCGGCGGTCGTCGCCGGGCTGATGGCGGCCGATCACCTGTTCGAGCTGGATGCCGACCTGTTGGCGCTGGCGAGCGAGATCGAGGGCCATCCCGACAATGTCGCCGCGGCATTGAACGGCGGATTCGTGGTGTGCGCGGACGGACAGGCGGCGCGCTTCGACCCGCCGACGGGCTTGGAGGCGATCGCGGTCGTGCCCAAGCAAGCGGTTGCCACCCGGTCCGCGCGCGAGGTTCTCCCGGAGGAGGTGCCGCTGGGGGAGGCCGTGTTCAACGTGGCCCACGCGGCACTGCTGACGCTCGGGCTGTCCCGCGGCGACTGGGACCTGGTGGCGCGTGGACTGCACGACAGTCTGCACCAGGCGCGCCGCGCCTCGCTGTTCCCGCGCTCGTACGAGCTCGCGCTGCGCGCGCGTGAGCTGGGCGCGCTGGGAGCGACCATCTCCGGCGCGGGGCCGACCGTGCTCGTGTGGTGCTTCTACGAGCAGACCGGCGCCGTCGTGGAGGCGTTGCGCTCAGAGACCGAGGGCTGGGCGAGCCTGCTGCGGGCGCCGTTCGAGGTGCAGGGCGCGTACGTGGGGGAGCTTTGATCATCGAACGTGCTGCGCCAGCCGCCCCCGGGCGTCCTGGAGCCCCGGGAGCCGGTCAAGGACTTCGCCGGCGAGCGTCAGATAGTCCGCGCCCAGGTCGGGCCGGTGATCGAGGATCGAGACGGCCCGCTCGGCTGACTCGGCGTAGGCGATCGAGGAGCGGATCGCGGTATCGAAGACGGCCTCGCCGTAGCTCTCCTTCAGGGCGCTCAGCGCCTCGCGGGAGTGCACGGTGCGCATGTCCGCGAGATTCAGCAGCACGCCGAGCAGTCGCAGGTCCGGGTTGAGACTGTCCCGCGCGAGCTCGATCACCTCCATCGCCTGCTCGACGCCCTGCAGGGCGAAGTACTGGGCCTCGGCCGTCACCAGCGCGCGATCGGCGGCCACGAGCGCGTTGACCGTCAGCAGACCGAGCGAGGGCGGGCAGTCGATCAGGATCAGCTCATACTCCTCCGGGGCACTGGCCAGCGCACGGCGCAGCGTCAGCTCGCGGCCCATCTTGCCGCCGAGCATCAGCTCGACCTCCGCGAGGCTGAGGTTGGCGGGGATCAGGTCGTCATGAATCGCCTCGCCGGCCGCCGCCCGGCCGGACAGCACATCCGCAATCGTCGGCTCAACGTCCGGCGGCAGGTCGAAGTAGTCGGACAGGTTGCCCTGCGGATCGAGATCGACCGCGAGCGTGTTTACGCCCGCGCGCCGCAGCGCGTCGGCCAGCGTGCGCACCGTGGTCGTCTTGCCGGTTCCGCCCTTCTGGGAGAGCACGGCGATGATCGTGGTCGTCCGGGATGCGGGCATGTGAGCGCGATACTACGCGCCAGGGCGTGCGGGCCTCAGCTGGCGCTGTGCAGCGTCTGCGAGGACGGAGTCTCGCCGGTGACCGCAGCGACGCTCAGAAAGCGCAGCCTGTAGCGGCCGACGACGATCTCATCGCCGTCCTGGAGCACCTTCCACTCGATCCGCGAGCCGTTCACGAACACGCCGTTCAGGCTGCGATCATCGAGCACCCTGACGCCGTCGGGCTGACGCACGACCAGCGCGTGCCGGCGCGAGACGGTCGGGTCGTCGAAGCGCACGTCTGCGGCGAGGCTGCGCCCGATTCGCGTCCACTCGCGCGTAAGCGCGACCGTCTTCACGATGTCGCCATCTTCGTATGCGAGATACTCGCCGGGCTCCTGGAGCTGCTCGCGTGCATCCTCAAGCCACGCGTCGCTGTCGACGGGCTCGGGCTGAGACAGAACGCCGCCCGCAATGCCCGCATTCAGCGTGTCCGCGTCGGTCGCACGCGCACCGGAGAGTGAAGCGCCGGCGCCAATGACGCCGCTGGTGCCGCGACTGGCGAGGATCGGGCCGCCGGGGCCTCCGGACACGCCGCCCGCCAAGGTTGTGCTGGCCGATCGGCCGCGGGCCAGCCCACCCGCGCTGAACAACGAGGCGCGCACGAAGTCACGGCCCCCGCAGCCTGGACAATCGCTCAGCGTGTCGGTGCCCGCGAGCGTCAGCATGTATCCACAGTGCTCGCACCGGAACGAGCCCGCGCCAGCCATGGTTCCCGAAGTAAGTGATTCCATCCTGTGCCTGCCCCTTTCTGATTCAGATCCCCGGGAAACTGCCTATCAGAGGAAGAACTCGTGACGATCATAACAAGCACGCACAATCGATGTAAGCCGCAGTCGCGAGTTCTGGTAACACAAATCTAGCACTTTGCTTTCAGTCTTGGCGTCTCGTCGATGTGAACCCGCCAGCTGTCTGTTTACCCGCCTGCAGGTCCATGCAAACCGCCGTCAGACCGGGCCCCAGGCGTACCTCACAGCGTGGCTGTGGATGCCCAAGCCGGGCATGCGCGATCGACCGCTGGCAGGAGCCGGACGGCCGGCGGCGAACTTCGCCCACAATGAGCCAGCCCGCCGAGCGCGATATCGAGCAGTTCGAGCTTGTCCTGCTGCGTCGTGGCGTCGGCGCACTGCGGGCAGACCGCGACTGCTGCAGCGACTGCGGGCGCACCCCGCTCGTGGGCGAGCACGTCCATCTGTATGCGCGCGTGCACGGCATCGTCTGCGAGCTGTGCAGCTCGCTGCGTCGCGAGCACCCGGCCGCGAGCGAGCTCGTGCGCCACTCCGAGCACGGGCATGCCGTGCGGCTGAGGCGCGCGGCGTAGGGTCGTCAGGCTCCACGACGGCCGTTGCATCCGGCCAATAGACTGGCGCCGATCATGGACCCAGTGACCGTTTCGATCATCGTCGATCGCCCGCGCGAGCAGGTGTTCGACTACCTGCAGGACATCGCCAACCATCCGGAGTTCAGCGACCATTATCTGGTCAACTGGCATCTGACCCGCATCGACTCGGTGGGCCGGGGCGCGGGGGCGCGCTTTCGCGTGAAGGTTCCCGGCGCGCGGTTCTCATGGGCAGACGTCACGTTCGTCGAGGTGGACCGGCCGTATCGGATCGTCGAGGTCGGTCGCGCCGGCAAGAACAACCGCGTGCGCACGCTCGGCGTCTACGAGCTCGCACCCGGCGCCTCGGGCACGACGCGTGTGCAGTTCACACTGCAGACCGAGTCCGCCACGTTCGCCGATCGCCTGCTCGAGGGATTCGGTGTGCGCGGCTGGATGCGCCGTCAGAACGTCCGTGCCATGCGCCGCCTGCGCACGATCCTCGAGTACGACGAGGGCCGCGGCGAGCGCGTCACGGTCGCCGGCGGGTAGCTGCCGGTGCGATCGGGGTCCACGCGCTGTAAACCGCCGTCTCCCGCGCAGGCCGGCTCCTGTGGGCGCGAGCTCTGGCAGGCCGGCGCCTGTGGGCGCAAACTCCGGGTCCTGGGATAGACTGCCGCGTCGCATGAGCCGTCCCGCCCGCACAACCGCTCCCGATCGACTCCACGTGCGCTCCTGCCGTGCGGGCACGAGTCTCGCCCGTAGGGCCGTGGCCGTGGGTCTCGCGCTCATCGCGGCGCTCGCACTGGGCGCGTGCGGGGACTCGCACACCCGCGTAACGACGGGCACCTACGCGGGCGAAGCCGGTGATGCCGCCCCGTACCTGAACGTCGGCCCGTTGGTCTATGAGGTGCAGATCTCGCGCGAGCTCAACCCCGCCAACGTCGAAGACGCCGCTTTCCTGCAGGGCGTTGCGCCCGCGCAGCGCAAGCTCAACCCCGGCGAAGAGTGGTTCGGGGTGTTCATGCAGGTCTATAACCAGACCTCGACGCCGCATCTCGCGGCCACGAACATCACGATCACCGACACCGAGCACAACCTCTACGCCCCGCTTGCGCTGGATCAGACCAACGATTTCGCTTACCGCGGTGGCCTCGTGCCCGCCCACAGCAGGGTCCCTGCGCCGAGCACCGTCGCCGCCAACAGCTCCACCCAGGGCGCGCTGCTGCTCTACAAGATCCAGGTCGTCTCGCTGGACAACCGGCCGTGGACGATCCACATCGTCGATCCGAGCGACGCCTCTCGGACGGCGTCCGCGACGCTCGACGTTTAGCGCGCCACGCCTCCTGCGCGTCGCTGTCCGTAACGACGATCGACGGTCTGCCCGTCAGGCGGGCGGTGCGCTCATTCATCACGGAACGTGACGTCTAGAGATTCGCCTGCAGCCCTGCTTCGAGCACTTCGCGTGCAACCGGCGCCGCGGTGGCGCCGCCCGCGCCGTCTTTGACGAGCAGCACACCGACGACAATGCGTGGAGCCAGTGCTGGGGCGAACGCCGCAAACCAGGCGTCGGTGCCGCTCGCTTCGCTCGCCGCGTTTGAACAGCCTCCCGCTGCGTGCGATTCTCCCGAGTTGCCTTCTTTGGCGCCGCCTTCTTCGCTGCCGCCCGCGCAGGAGTTCGGCGGGCCGACTTCCGCCGTGCCTGTCTTGCCCGCGACCGTGACTCCGGGAATCGCGGCGGCGGTGCCCGTGCCTTCGCGCACCACCCCGATCATCAGGCTCCTGACCGTGTGTGCAACGTAGGCGCTGGTGGCCGTCGCGACCGTGTGGGGGCGGGCGTCGAGCTCGAACGTGGGTTGCGGTCTGTGCCCACCGTCGGCGATCGTGGCCGCGACCGTCACCATCTGCAGGGGGCTCGCCTGCACCTCGCCCTGCCCGATCGCCGTCGAGCCGACATCCAGTTCGCCCTGAATCTCAGAGGCCGGGGGCAGCGTGCTTTCCGCTGCGCCGGGAATGCCGGGTGGGTGGTTGAAGCCGTACTGTTCGGCCATCGCGACCAGTCGCGGGGCGCCCAACTTGACCCCGAGCGGCGAGAACACCGAGTTGCACGAGACGGCGAACGCCAGTTCCAGCGAGCCGCCGCATTCCTCGCCGTTGGCATTGCTCAGCTTGACGCCGTCGAGCGTCGCGTAGGTAGCGTAGGGGAACACGGTGTGCGGCGTGGCGATCCCGGCCTGCAGGACACCGCTGACGGTCACCATCTTGAACGTCGAGCCCGGCGGCTGGACATCGTCGATGCCCAGGCCGGCGACCGCCAGGATCTGGCCGGTGCTCGGCTGCATCGCCACGACCCCGCCGAACTGGCCGCCGAGCGCGGTGACCGCGGCGCGCTGGATCGCGGGGGAGATAGTCGTGCGCACGGTGGGCGCCGCGTGCGGCGTGGCAACGGCGAGCACCCGATTCGGCTGGCCGGGCTGTGTGCTGAGCGCCAGCAGTTCGCCCCCCGGCGTGCCCCGCAGGCTGTCGTCCAGCGCCTCCTCGATACCGCTCACGCCGACGATTGCGTTCGCGGGGACTCCTTCGGCTTCCAGCTGTTGCGCGCGCGGGGCCGGGACGGGACCGACTTCGCCCAGCGCATCGGCCGCGACCGCGCCCAGCGGCGAGGCGCGCTGGCCGGCTTCGGTGGCCGCGCCTTCGCCCAGCACCGACCCGTCCCGTGCCAGCAGCGTCGCCCGGGTAGGCAGGGTCATCTTGCGGCCGAGCACCTCGCCTGCTTGTAGCCCTGGGAACTCGACCGAGCGCGACCACACGATCCCACCGGCTTCGCCGCCGCCACCGGAACCGGCGATCTTCAGCGCGAACGCGAGCTGCAATGTCCCGAACAGGCGCGTGTGCACGCGCACCGGCACCGCCACCAGTCCGCCGGAGGAGTCGCGGGGCTTGCCCGTTACCTGCAGGTGCGTGGCGGTGGCCGTTCGCAGCGCGTGCTGATAGTCGTCGGCCAGCCCCTGCGGGGTGATGGTCCGTTTCGAGGGACCGTCGATGTCTTCGTACATCGCCGCGTATTCCCCATGCGTCCAGGCGGTGACGTAGCGCGCCGCCAGTGCGCTCGCCGCGTTGGGACCGTGGCTCGCGCCGGCGATCGCCCCGGCGATGAACGCCAGCGCCGCCAGTGCGATCACCGGACGCGCTCGCGTGGCGCGCTGGCCTCGGTGCCGATCGTTGCGGTGAGCGGAATCGCTCTCGCCGGGATGCCCCCGCCCGGACATCGTGTTCACAGTCGATCCCGGCTGGGAGCATGCACGTTGCGGAACGGTAGAACATGGTCTGGTGAACCTGAGCGCGCGTACGAACGATGATCGCGATCGGTGGGTGCGCGCATGACGACGCTCGACTGGCTGATCGTCGCGTTCGCCGTGCTGCTGGCGGGATTTGGCTTCCGGCGGGGATTCATCGTGGGGATGCTCTCGTTCGCGGGTTTCGCACTAGGTGCATTCCTCGGAACGCGCCTCGGTCCTCTACTGCTCTCGCGCGGATCGGCCTCCCCGTATGCGCCCGCGTTCGGGCTGATCGGCGCGCTGCTCGCCGGGGCGATCCTCGCGACCGGCCTGGAGGGCCTCGGCTTCAAGCTGCGCCGCACGCTGGTCGTGCCGGGGCTGGGCCTGCTCGATGGGCTGCTCGGCGCGGCGCTTGGCGCGGCGCTCGGTCTGGGCATCGTCTGGATCGTCGCGGCCGTCGCGGGACAGACCTCGAATGACAGCCAGTTGCGCGCGGACATCCAGCGCTCGGTCATCCTGGGCGAGCTCAACCAGATGCTCCCGCCCTCGGGGCCGATCCTGAATGCGCTCTCGCGCCTGGATCCGCTGCCCCAGGTGGCGGGCCCAACGCCCGACGTGGCGGCTCCGTTGCCGCAGATCGGCCGGGCCGCGGGCGTGCGCGCGGACGCGCGCAGCGTCGTGCGCGTGCTCGGCACCGCCTGCGGGCTGGCGATCGAGGGCTCCGGCTGGGTTGTGCGTCCCGATGAGGTGCTCACCAACGCGCACGTGGTCGCCGGCGAGCAGGACACGACTGTCGAGCTCGGCGGTCAGCCGCCCGCCCTGCCCGCCGAAGCGATCGCGTTCAATCCGACCGTGGACATCGCGGTGCTGCGGGTTCCCGGGCTCGGCGACGTCCCGCCGCTCAGCCTCGTGTCCGAACCGGCGTCGGGCAGTGCGGGCGCGATCCTCGGCTATCCCGAGAACGGTCCGTATGACGTGCAGCCCGGTCGCATCGGTCGCACCCAAACGGTGCTCACCGACAACGCCTACGGTCAGGGGCCGGTCTCGCGGCTGCTGACGCCGCTGCGCGGGCTGGTGCGACCCGGCAATTCCGGCGGACCGTTGGTCGATACCGAAGGCGGTGTGCTGACAACGGTATTCGCCGGCACCATCGGCGGCGGGCCCACCGGCGGCTATGGCGTCGCCAATGCGACGGTCGCGCAGATTCTGGCTGGCGCCGGGTCAACGGCGGTGAGCACGGGGCCGTGCGTGGCCGGGTGAGCCTATTTGTTGGGCCGACTCTCGACCGCCGGCAGCGTCGATCGTCTCCGCCGGAGTGCCTCCAGCGAGGCGCGCAGCTGAGTGAGTTCGCTGAGCTCGAGCTCTGCTTCTCGCTCATGAGATCGGGTGGGCTGCCAGTCGAGCAGCTCGGCGTCGCGGTCGCGATAGAGATGCCCGACGAGCATCGCCAGTAGGCAGATCGCCAGCGGAACGCCGAGCACCATGCCGAGGAAGTATGCGTTGGCCATCGTGCTCGGTCACGCCCCCGCGGGCGTGGGACGCGTCTTGACGCGCGGTAATGCGCAGGTCCTGTGGCTCGGTCCGATGCTCATGGGTCGATGCCTCATGGGTGTTTGCCTCACAGACTCTGCTGAGTATAAGGCCGCTGAATGCGCACAGGGGCGAGCGCGGTGTCGGTGAATCCTTTTCGCGACGGCAGACCTCTTATGCACGTGTCCTTAAATCAGGCGGTGGTGATCACGTTCCTAGGGATCGGGTCGTTCGCTTACGTGTTCACGCAGATGCTGCTCGCCACACACCCACAGATCCTCGTGATCAAGTGATGTCCGAGCACCTATAAGCAGCGTTCGGCGAGAGGCACGCGAACGCCATGACACAACCGCTGGCGGCGCACCCGCTACGCTGACCGCCGTGGCGAAGACCCTGCTCATAGCCGAGAAGCCCTCCGTGGGGCAGGACCTCGCACGGGTGCTGACCGGGCCGTTCCAGAAGAAGGAGGGGTATCTGGAGGGGCCCGAGGACGTGATCACGTGGGCGGTCGGTCATCTGGTGCAACTGGCCGATCCCGACGAGTACGACGCGAAATACAAGAGCTGGCGGATGGCCGACCTGCCGATCGTGCCCGAGCACTTCAAGCTCGTGGTCCGCGACGAACGCTCGCGCAAGCAGATGTCGGTCGTCACCGCCCAGCTCGCGCGCGACGACGTCGATCTGGTCGTCAACGCCTGCGATGCCGGGCGCGAGGGCGAGCTGATATTCGCGTATCTGTACGAGAAGGCGGGCGCGAGCAAGCCCGTCAAACGTCTGTGGCTGAGCTCGATGACGAACGCCGCGATGCGCGAGGCGCTGGCCTCGTTGCGAGCACCCGAGGAGCTGGTGTCGTTGGAGCAGGCGGCGAGATCGCGCTCGGAGGCCGACTGGATCGTCGGTATGAACTCCACGCGTGCGGCGACGATCCGTCTGCGCAGCTCATTCGACGGGGCGGTGTCGCTGGGGCGGGTGCAGACCCCGACGCTGGCGATCGTGGCCCGGCGCGAGGAGGAGATCAAAGCGTTCAAGCCCGAGCCGTACTGGCTGGTCAACGCGAGGTTCGAGGCCGATCCCGAGCGCACCTATCGCGGGCGGTTCCATGCCGGGACCAAGCCCAGGATCGCGACCGAGGCCGAGGCGGTGGCGATCGTAGAGGCGTGCGAGGGCACCACGGCGACGATCTCCAAGCTCGAGAAGAAAGAGCAGCGCGAGAAAGCACCGATGCTGTATGACCTCACAACGCTGCAGCGCGAGGCCAATACCCGCTACGGGTTCTCCGCGAAACGGACGCTCGCGGCGGCGCAGCGCTGTTATGAGGAGCACAAGGCGCTCACGTATCCGCGGACCAACTCCAGATATCTGACCAAAGACATGGTCGCCGAGATCAAGCCCACAGCCGAGCTGGTGGGCTCGCACAGGGAGTATGCGCAGGCCGCGCGGTACGTCACGGGACTCGACGTGCTGCCGCTTGGCCGGGTCGTGAACGACGCGAAGGTGACCGACCACCACGCGATCATCCCGACCAAGTCCGAGCACGACCTCGATCGGATGGGCTCGGACGACAAACGGATCTACGACATGGTCGCGCGGCGGTTTCTGGCGGTGTTCCATCCCGAGGCGGTGTTCGAGAACACGCGCGTGGAGACCACCGTGCCGGCGGGCGCGGACGGGCGCGATGGCGGGTACGTGTTCCGCACGCGCGGCAAGCTGCTGCTGGTGCCGGGCTGGCGCGGGGTCTATGACGAGGTCTCGGCGGCCAACGCCGGAAAAGCAAGCAGCAAAGAGGGCGACGAGGACGAGGGCGCCGACCAGCAGCTGCCGCGGCTCGAGCAGGGCGAGCAGGTGCAGACGCGGGAGGTCTCGAGCGCGCGCAAGGAAACCAAACCACCGCGGCGCTATAGCGACGCGTCGCTGCTGGGCGCGATGGAGACCGCGGGCAAGCTCGTCGACGACGACGAGCTGCGCGAGGCGATGAAGGATTCGGGCATCGGCACGCCGGCGACGCGGGCGGCGATCATCGAGCGGCTGATCACGGTTGGCTACATCGAGCGCGACGGACGCTCGCTCGTGGCCACGGAGAAGGGCGTGAACGTGATCAGGCTGTTGAACGAGCACGCGCTCACCTCGCCGGGGTTGACGGGCGATTGGGAGAACCGGCTCGGCAAGATCGAGCGCGGAGAGGACTCGCGCGAGAAGTTCATGGGCGACATCGCGGGGTTCGCCAAGGAGACGATCTCCGAACTGGACGAGAAGCTCAAGGACGTGCGCATCCCCCGGGCGAGCCTCGGGCCGTGCCCGGTGTGCGGGCACGAGATCATGGAAAACCGCAAGGGGTACTCGTGCTGGGCACGAGACGATCCCGGCTGCGGGTTCGTGATCTGGAAGGGCAAAGCCGGCAAGCAGCTGCCCGTGGAAGTAGCGCGCGAGCTGATCAAGACGGGTTACACAGCCCGCGCGATCAGCGGGTTCAAAGGACGCAGCGGACGCAGCTTCAGAGCCCATCTGGCGCTCGAGCAGACGGAGGAGGGCAAATGGCGGGTCGAGTTCGACGAGCCGTGGGCCAAGGAAGGCGCCAAACCGCCGGATGCCGAGGCTGAGTCCGCCGATTCCGCCGATTCCGAGCAGGCGGCGAGCGCAGTCGAGGCGCGCACTGCCGCCTAGCGGGCCCGCGCCGCTGCGCGATCCCCGGCTGCTCGCCGATCTGAGCGCGCGCCCGTGGTCGGCGTCATCGCTCGAGCTGTGGATCGCGTGTCCGGCGAAGTGGTTCATCGAGAGGATGCTGCGCCCGGAGAGCCCGGAGCCCGATCCCGAGCCGCTCGCGCGCGGCGGGCTGGCGCACGCAGCGCTGCGCGACACGCTGGATGGGTTGCGCGAGCGGACCGGCTCGGCGCGGCTGACTCCTGCCCGGCTCGGGCTCGCGCGCGAGCTGCTGGGACAGGCGCTGGCCCGGCACGAGCACGACTACCCGCTGTCGGCACGGCCCGAGCGCGTGCCGGGCGCTCGCCGGCGACTGGAGGCCGACCTGGAGCGCTACCTCACCTACGCGGCGGCCCGCGACAGCCCGCTGGAGCCCACGTGGCTGGAGCTGGAGTTCGGGTTCGGCCCCGATCCCGGCTCTGGCGGCCCTGGCCCCGGCAGGTATTCCTCAGACAACGATGTTGGGCAGGACACGGACGGCCTGCCGACGCTGGATCTCGGCGAGGGCGTGATGCTGCGCGGGCGGATCGACCGCATCGACCTCACCCCCGCGGGCGAGGCAGTCGTGTACGACTACAAGGGCGCGCGTGTCACGCCCGGCGCGAGGTGGATCGCGGACGGGAAGATCCAACTCGCGCTGTACATGCGTGCGGCCGAACGGCTGCTCGGGCTGCAGGTCGTCGGGGGGATGTATCAGCCGCTCGGCGGTGCCGACCTGCGGGCGCGCGGCGTGCTGGACGGTACGGCGGGCGTGCAGTTGGAGTGCGTGCGCACCGACCTGCTGGACTCCTCCGAGCTCGACGTGCTGATGCAGGAAGCGGTCGGACTCGCCCGCGAGGCGGCGGCCCAGGCGGTCACCGGTGCGATCCAAGCGCGACCGCAGACGTGCGGCTATACCGGGGGCTGTGAGTACCCGGCGATCTGCAGGTGCGGGCGGTGATGCGGTGCAGCGGCTGACGGGCTGGGAGCTGGCCGATCCTGAATTCGCTCCTGAGGAGCTCGCCCCAGGTCCAGTCCCGGACGAGACCGGGCAGCCAGACTCCCGCTTCGGGGCGGACGCGCACACGCACACGCTAACGCCCGAGCAGGAGCACGCGATCGGTCGGCGCAGCGAGCCGCTGCTGCTGGCCGCCGGGGCCGGGAGCGGCAAGACATCGGTGCTGGTAGAGCGGTTCGTCAGGGCTGTGCGCGATGACGGGATCGCACCGGGTCAGATCCTGGCGATCACGTTCACCGAGCGCGCGGCCGCCGAGCTTCAGGAGCGCGTGCGCAGACGACTGCTCGCGCTGGGTGAGACGGCCGCGGCACGCGCGATGGACGAGGCGTATGTCGGCACGTTCCACGGGTTCTGCGCGCGCGTGCTGCGTGACCATGCGCGCGAAGCCGGTCGGGAGCAGGAGCTGGGGATCCTCGACGAGGGCCTCGCGGCACGATTGCGCAGGCAGGCGTTTGCCGATGTGCTCGGTGAGTTCGTCGGAAGCGAGCGGGCCGAGCGTAGCGAGGCGATCGACCTGATCGCCGCATACACCGCCGACCGCGCGCGGGCAACGGTGCTGGGCGTATATGCGGAGCTGCGCAGCCGCGGGCAGCGCTTTCCACGGTTACCCGAGCCCAGGCTCGACCACACCCTGGCGCGCCAGCCGCAGTTGAGCTCGCAGGACGAGCTGCAGGCGCAACGGGCGCTGGACGAACAGGGCGCCCGTGCGGTCGTGCTGTGGAACGAACTGCTGGAGCGGTTCGGCGAGCGCTACGAGGCCGCCAAGCAGGCGCGGAACGGTCTGGACTTCGACGATCTGGAGTTGCTCGCGGGCGAGTTGCTGGCCCGCGACGCGGACCTCCGCAAGACGTGGGCGGAGCGGTTCGAGCTGCTGATGGTGGACGAGCTGCAGGACGTCAACCCGCGCCAGCTGGCGCTCGTGCAGGCCCTGGAGCGAGACAATCTGTTCACGGTCGGCGATGAGTGGCAGTCGATCTACGGGTTTCGCCACGCCGATGTCGCCCTGTTCAGGGCGCGCCACGCCGAGCTGGCCCCGCGCGGTCAGAGCCTGCGGCTGGCGCACAACTTCCGCGGGCGCCCCGAGCTGCTGGAAGCGGTGAACGCCGTGTTCGCGGCGCGCTTCGGTGGGGCGTTCACACCCCTGCGCGCGGGTCGCGAGCGGGCACGCGAGCGCGAGACCCAGGCAGAGCCGGTGATCGAGTTGCTGCTTACCGACAGGCGTGGCTACAGGCGTGAGCAGACGCAGGCCGGGAGCGGCGAATCGTCGGACTCCGGCGCCGTCGCCTGGCGTCAGGCGGAGGCGCGAGCGCTGGCGCGGCGCGTGGGTGAACTGGTCCGGACAGGGCAGGCGAGCCCTGGCGGGGTGGCGGTGCTGCTGCGAGCGGTGGGCGACATCGAGTGCTATGAGCAGGCGCTGCGCGAGCAGGGGTTGCGTACGATCGCGACCGCCGGAGCGTTCTGGGCGCGCCAGGAGGTGGCGGACATGCTGGCGTACCTGCGCGCGCTGGCGGATCCGCTCGATGAGCTGGCGCTGTACGGGGCGCTCGCCGCGCCACCGGTCGAACTGTCGAGCGATGCGCTGGGGTTGATCGCGCGGGCGGCGCGCGAGCAGGATCGTGGTGTGTGGGAGCTGGCCCGCGATCACGAGCTCGGCGGTGCTCGCGCGGCTGAGCTGTGCGCTTGGCTCGAGCGGGAGCGAGCGCTCGTGCCCGATCTGGAGTTGGCGGAGCTCCTGGAGCGGGCGATCGAGCACGGCGGCCACCGCGAGCGCCTGCTCGCGGACGCGGATGGAGACGGGGAGCGCCGGCTCGCCAACCTGGGCAAGCTGGTGGAGCTGGCGCGTGAGTGGGAACGCAGCGAAGGACGCGATCTGCGCGGATTTCTCGACGAGGCCGCCTTTCAGCAGGGAGCCGGCGGCGGGTTTCTGGCGAACGCCGAAGCGATCGCCGAGCCGGACGCGACGATTACCGACGCGGCCCAGGATGCGGTGCGCTTGATGAGCGTGCATGCCGCCAAGGGACTGGAGTTCGACGTCGTGTGCGTCGCCGACCTCGGGCGCGCCCCGAGCATGGGTGTGCCAGACCTGCTCGTGCAGTCCGGCGGATCGCAGAGCGCCGTCGATCGGCGGATCGGAGTGCGATTGGTGAGCCTGTCCAATCCCGAGCCACACCCGGCACTAGATTACGCCGAGTTGGCGCAGGAGCGTCGGGAGGCCCAGGCCGAGGAGGAGGACAGGATCGTGTACGTTGCGATGACTCGCGCGCGCGAGCGGCTGCTGTTGAGCGGGGCGGTGGACTTCGCCAGCTGGCCGCGCGAGCGCCCCGGAGCTCCGCCGATCGCGTGGTTGGGTCCGGCACTGGCGCCGGAGCTGCCTGCGCTGTGCGCCGATGCCGCACACGAGCCCGTGCCGGCGTTGAATGTGGACGGAACCGACGTGCCGTTGCGTTGCCGGCTGAACCGTCCCGGGACCGCCGCGTGAGCCTGCCCACGGGTTGACATCGGTGGGGCAACGCCCGACACTGTGAGGATGCCACGATCGATGTGGATGGGCACGCTCAACTTCGGGCTCGTGTCGATGCCTGTGAAGCTGTACAGCGCGATCTCACGCAAGAGCGTGCATTTCAACCAGCTGCACGCCGCCGATCACGCGCGCGTGATCCAGAAGCGCGTGTGCTCGGCCGACGGCGAGGAGGTGCCCTATGAGGAGGTCGTCAAGGGCTACGAGCTGGCGCCCGAACGATATGTGGTGATCGAGGATGCAGAGCTCGCGGCGATTGCGCCGGAGGCGACGCGGACGATCGAAATCGAGGACTTCGTCGAGCTCAGCGAGATCGACCAGATCTACTTCGACAAGCCGTACTACGTCGTCCCCAGCCGCGGCGGTGCGCGCTCGTACGAGCTGCTGCTGCAGGCGATGCGCGACACCGGCAAGGTCGCGATCGCGCGGGTGGTGCTGCGTGCGCGAGAGCAGCTGGTCGCGGTGCATCCGCGCCAGGACATCCTGATGATGACCACCCTGACCTACGCGGATGAGGTCAATCCCACGAGCGAGCTGCGCGAGTTCAGCGAGGAGCAGGAGGTGGCCGTGGGCGAGCGCGAGCTGGAGGTCGCCCGCCGGCTCGTGCAGTCGCTGGCCGTGCCGTTTGAGATCGGCCGTTACAAAGACAACTATCGCGAGGCCGTGCTCGACCTGATCGACCGCAAGGCCGCCGGGGAGGAAGTCGTGGTCGAGCCACGTCCCGCCGTGGAGGCGCTGCAGTCCCCAGACCTGATGGGTGCGCTGCAGGCGAGCCTCGAACAGGTGCGCGAGCGCGGCGGAGTCGACGCGAATGGCGACGGCAAGCCCAAGGCGCGCAAGAAGGCTCCCGCGAAGAAAGCCGCTCCCGCAAGAGCGTCCCCCGCGAAATCGGCCGGCTCATCGCTGGCGAAGTCCGGCTGAGGCTCAGCCGAAGCCGAGCGTCAGGATGAGCTCCTCGCCGGTGCCGTCCTGCGCAGGCTCGACGCGACGGCTGTCGGAGAAGCGCTCGATCACGACCGCTTGGAGCCCCCCGCGCGCTGATACCCTTTCGGGCACCGCCTCAGGTGTCCACCCGTGCCCGCGCCAACCATCCGCGGGATGCACTGCCCCCCAGGGAGCACTTCCATGACTTCGCAAACCATGCAGCCGCCCAAGGCGCTCGGACTCTACGACCCTCGCTTCGAGCACGACGCGTGCGGTGTGGGCATGGTCGCGCGCCTGGACAACAAGCCGACACACGAGGTCGTCGTGCGGGGGATCGCTGCGCTGATGAACCTGGAGCACCGGGGCGCCTCGGGGGCGGACCCGTGCACGGGCGATGGCGCGGGCATCCTGATGCAGATGCCCGATCGGCTGCTGCGCGAGGTGGTCGAGTTCGAGCTGCCACCAGCGGGCGGCTACGGCGTGCTGATGTGCTTCCTCCCGGCCGATCCGCAGGCACGCGCGGGGCTGCAGGAGCTGCTCGAGCGGACCGTGCGCGAGGAGGGCCAGAGGGTGCTCGGTTGGCGCGACGTGCCGGTGCGCCCGGAGCACACGGGCGAAGTGGCCGGCGCGTGCCGGCCCACGATCCGTCAGCTGTTCGTCGGCGCCGGCGCCGAGCATGCCTCGGGCACCGCCGCCGAAGGCGGGGGCGCCGCTGCCGACCCAGCCATCCGGGCTGTGTGCCCCGGTGACCAGGACGCGTTCGAGCGCAAGCTGTACGTGATTCGGCGCGTGTGCGAGCTGAGCCCAGATGGAGCCGGGCTGTACGTCGCGTCCAGTTCATCGCGCACGCTCAACTACAAGGGCATGCTGATCAGCTATCAGCTGGCCGAGTTCTATCCGGACCTCCAGGACGAGCGCTGCGCCAGCGCGCTCGCGCTCGTGCACTCGCGGTTCTCGACCAACACGTTCCCCAGCTGGGAGCTCGCCCATCCCTACCGGACGATCTGCCACAACGGCGAGATCAACACGGTGATGGGCAACGTCAACTGGATGCGCGCGCGCGAGTCGGAGCTCTCGAGCCAACTGTTCGGTGAGGATCTGCAGAAGATCCTGCCGGTCGTCACCCCCGGGAACTCGGACTCGGCGACGTTCGACAACGTCATGGAGCTGCTGCTGCTCGCGGGCCGCTCGCCTGCGCATGCGGCGATGATGATGATCCCCGAGGCCTACCGCGACCGCGATGACCTGCCCGCTGATCTCGTCGGCTTCTACGCCTACCACGCCTGCCTGATGGAGCCGTGGGACGGCCCGGCCGCGGTCGCGTTCACCGACGGGCGCGTGGTCGGCGCCACGCTCGACCGTAACGGGCTGCGTCCGGGACGCTGGGTGGAGACGGCCGACGGGCACGTCGTGCTCGGCTCGGAGACAGGCATCCTCGACGTGGCGCCGTCGGAGATCGTGCGGCTGGGACGGCTGCAGCCCGGCAAGCTGTTCCTCGTCAACCTGCAACGCGGCCGGATCGTGGAGGATGGCGAGGTCAAGCGCGAGGTTGCGACACGCAGACCCTACCGCGAGTGGTTCCAGCGCAGCTCGGTGCGCTTCGACGAACTGGAGCCCTCCGAACAGGTGACGATCTCCGATCAGCCGCTGCCTCGCCGTCAGCGCG
Organism: uncultured Solirubrobacterales bacterium; assembly: GCA_963810645.1. Lineage (GTDB taxonomy): Bacteria > Actinomycetota > Thermoleophilia > Solirubrobacterales > Solirubrobacteraceae > Palsa-744. The sequence continues at coordinate 136,318 of CAWEOK010000012.1, forward strand.
CGTTCGGCTACACCCAGGAGGATTTGCGCGTGCTGCTGGGCCCGATGGCGCGCGACGGAGCCGAGCCGATCGGCTCGATGGGCAACGACATCTCCCTTGCGGTGCTCTCCGATCAGGCGCCGCCGCTGTTCTCCTACTTCAAGCAGCTGTTCGCCCAGGTCACCAACCCGCCGATCGACCCGATCCGCGAGGAAATCGTGATGAGCCTTCAGACGACTCTCGGCAGCGAGCGCAACCTGTTCGAGGAGACGCCCGAGCACGCCCACAAGCTCGTGCTTGAGCGCCCGATCCTGCTCAACCGCGAGCTGGAGACCCTGCGCCACGTCTCGCACGAGCTGTTCGCGGCGCGCACGATCGACATCACCTGGCCGGTCGCCGACGGTCCGGCGGGCATGGCCGGCGCCCTGGAGCGCGTGTGCGAGCAGGCGCACGACGCGATCATGGCGGGCGTCAACATCATCGTGCTGTCCGACCGCTCGCTCGGCCCGCGCCGCGCGCCGATCCCTTCACTGCTGGCCGTGGCATCCGTCCATCACCACCTCGTGCGCGAGGGCACCTGCCTGCGGGTGGGAATCGTGCTGGAGTCGGGCGAGCCGCGCGAGGTGCATCACTTCGCGACGCTGATCGGTTACGGAGCGAGCGCGATTAATCCGTATCTGATGCTGGAGACGCTCGACGTGCTCGTCCTCAGCGGTCGCCTCACGCGCGCGGGCGATCCCGTGGCCGACGGCAAGGGCCCGCTGGGCACCGAGGAGGCCGCCCAGAACACGGTCAAAGCGATCGGCAAAGGACTGCTGAAGACGATCTCCAAGATGGGCATCTCCACGATCCAGTCCTACCGCGGCGCCCAGATCTTCGAGGCCGTCGGTCTGGAGCGCGAGCTGATCGACCGGCACTTCACGGGCACCGCCTCGCGCATCGGCGGCGTCGGGCTGGATGTGCTGGCGAGGGAGGCTCTGGAGCGTCACGCGCGCGCGTATCCGGCTGCGGAGGATGAGTTGCTGCCGGTCGGCGGCGTGTACGCGTGGCGGCGCGACGGCGAGCATCACATGTGGAACCCCGAGACGATCGCGCTCGTCCAGCACGCGGTCCGCTCGGCGAACGGCAACATCGCGGCGGCGCTCGAGGGCGAGGGCGACGCGCTTGCGCAGGTGCGCTCCAGCGATGCATACGCGAAGTACACCGAGTACGCTCGCGCGATCAACGAGGACGCGGCGCGCAAGGCAACGCTGCGCGGGCTGCTGCAGTTCGCCACCGACGCACCGGGGCCGATACCGCTCGATCAGGTCGAGCCGGCGAGTGAGATCGTCAGACGGTTCTGCACCGGCGCGATGAGCCTCGGCTCGATCTCGCGAGAGGCGCACGAGACGCTCGCGATCGCGATGAACCGGCTCGGCGGGCGCTCGAACACGGGCGAGGGTGGAGAGGACCCCGCGCGATTCACGCCCGATGAGAACGGCGACCAGCGGCGCTCGGCGATCAAGCAGGTCGCCTCGGGCCGGTTTGGGGTGACGATCAACTACCTCGTCAACGCCGATGAGCTGCAGATCAAGATGGCCCAAGGCGCCAAGCCCGGCGAGGGCGGCCAGTTGCCGGGCGGCAAGGTGGACGCGTACATCGGCGCGATCCGTCACACCACGCCCGGCGTGGGCCTGATCTCGCCGCCGCCCCACCACGACATCTACTCGATCGAGGACCTCAAGCAACTGATCTATGACCTGCGCTGCTCGAACCCGAACGCCCAGGTCTCGGTCAAGCTCGTCTCCGAGGTCGGCGTCGGGACGGTCGCCGCGGGCGTGTCCAAGGCCAATGCCGATCGCGTGCTGATCTCAGGCCACGACGGCGGCACCGGCGCATCGCCGCTGTCTTCGATCCAGGCCGCCGGCGTCCCCTGGGAGATCGGGCTGGCCGAGACCCAGCAGACGTTGCTGCTCAACGATCTGCGCTCGCGCATCGTCGTGCAGACCGACGGCCAGCTGAAGACCGGCCGCGACGTGGTGATCGCCGCGATGCTCGGGGCTGATGAGATGGGGTTTTCGACCGCGCCGCTGATCGCCACGGGCTGCATCATGATGCGTGCCTGCCACCTGAACACGTGTCCGGTCGGGATCGCCACGCAGGACCCAGAGCTGCGTAAGCGTTTCAAGGGCACGCCCGAGCACGTCGTCAACTTCTTTTTCTTCGTCGCCGAGGAGGTGCGCGAGATCCTCGCCTCGCTCGGCCTGCGCTCGCTGGACGAGGCGATCGGGCGCGTTGATCTGCTGCAGGCGCAGGGCGCGATCGAGCACTGGAAGGCGCGCGGTGTCGACCTGACGCATCTGCTCACCCACATCGAGCTGTCTGACGACGCGCCGCGCCGCCGCGTTCAGCCGCCCCCTGAGGTGCTGGCCGACGCGCTGGACTGGGAGCTGGTGAAGCGCTCGGCCGGCGCGATCGAGCGGGGCGAGCGTATCCGGTTCGCGATGGGAATCCGCAACGTCAATCGCTGCGTCGGCGGCATCCTCTCCAGCCACGTCGCCCGCGCGCATGGCGCGGCCGGGCTGCCGGAGGGCTCGATCGAGGTCGACTTCGAGGGCTCGGCCGGGCAGAGCTTCGGCGGCTGGCTGGCGCCCGGGGTGACGTTCACGCTGCGCGGTGACGCCAACGACTACACCGGCAAGGGCCTGTCCGGGGGCGTGCTGGCGGTGCGCCCGCGCGACGATATGGCGCTGGAGTTCGTCGCCGAGGAGAACGTGATCGTCGGCAACACCCTGCTCTATGGAGCGACCGCCGGCCGGGCGTTCTTCCGCGGTCTCGCGGGTGAGCGCTTTGCGGTGCGCAACTCCGGCGCCTGCGCGGTCGTCGAGGGTGTCGGCGACCACGGCTGCGAGTACATGACCGGCGGTCGCGTGGTCGTGCTCGGCCCAACCGGGCGTAACTTCGCCGCCGGGATGAGCGGCGGGATCGCCTATGTGCTGGACGAGGACGGGACGTTCGCGCGGCGCTGCAATATGGGCATGGTCGGCCTGGAAGCGCCGAGCCCCGGGGATGCGAGCGAGCTGAGGGCGCTCGTCGCCGAGCACGCCGACCGCACTGACTCCCCAGTCGCGGCGCGAGCGCTTGCCGAGTGGGACGCGCTGCTGGCCGCAGGCGCGTTCGTGAAGGTGATGCCCCATGACTACGCGCGCGTGCTGCGCGAACAGGCGGCTGAGACCGATGCCGGCGGCTCATCGCCCGAGACGGCTCCGCCGGCGGTGGCGGCCTGATGGGCAAGCTCGGCGGGTTTCTGCGGATCGAGCGCCACGGGATCCCCTACCGGGACCCGCGCGAGCGCGCGCACGACTACCACGAGTTCCTGATCGAGCGCCCGACCGAGGAGCTGCGCGAGCAAGGCGCGCGCTGCATGGACTGCGGCGTGCCGTTCTGTCACAACGGCTGTCCCCTGGGCAACCTGATTCCCGACTGGAACGACCTCGTCTATCGCGATCGCTGGCAGGACGCGATCGTGCAATTGCACGCGACCAACAACTTCCCCGAGCTCACCGGTCGCCTGTGCCCGGCGCCGTGTGAGGCCGCGTGCGTGCTGGAGATCCGCGAGAACGACGCGGTCACGATCAAACAGATCGAGCTGGCGATCATCGACCGCGCGTGGCAGGAGGGCTGGATCTCACCGCAACCGCCCCGGCACGAGACCGGACAGGCGGTCGCCGTCGTCGGCTCCGGTCCGGCGGGCATGGCCGCCGCCCAGCAGTTGCGCCGCGCGGGGCATCGCGTGGTGCTGTTCGAGCGCGACGAGGCCGCCGGCGGCCTCGCGCGGTTCGGTGTGCCCGACTTCAAGATCGAAAAGTCAGTCGTCCAGCGGCGCGTCGAGCAGTTGATCGCCGAGGGCGTGCAGCTGCGCTGCGGGGTCGATGTCGGCGGGGCCGCCGGCCGAGGGGTGAGCGTCGAGGAACTGCGCGGCGAGTACGACGCGGTCGTCCTGGCCACCGGCTCGCGCGTGCCCCGCGATCTGCCGGTCCCTGGACGCGAGCTGGACGGCGTGCATTACGCGATGGACTACCTGTACCAGCGCAATCGGTGGGTTGCCCGGGAATTCGGTCCCCCGCCCACCCTTCCCACACCGGATGTCCCGCAGCCGGCGACCGAGCGCGAGATCAGCGCGGCGGGCCGAGACGTCGTCGTGATCGGCGGCGGCGACACCGGCGCGGACTGCGTCGGCAATGCTCTGCGCGAGGGCGCGCGCTCGATCTTGCAGCTGGAGCTTCTGCCCAAGCCGCCGGCGCATCGCCCTGATGACCGCACGCCCTGGCCGGAGTGGCCGCTGAAGTACCGCATGAGCTACGCGATGGAGGAGGCGTCGCGCGAGGGCGTGGGCGAGCAGGACTACTCGGTCACGACCACCCACTTCTCCGGTGACTCCGATGGCAGGGTCGCCGGACTGCACATCGCCCAGGCCGAGCCCGCTCCCCCGTTCGATCCCGTCCCCGGCACCGGGCGCGAGCTGCCCGCCCAGCTGGTGCTGCTGGCGATGGGGTTCCTGCACCCCGAACAGGGGTTGCTGGATCGGCTCGGGGTCGAGAAGGACCCGCGTGGGAACGTCAAGTCCGTTAAGCCCTACACGACCTCCGTTGACGGAGTCTTCGTGGCCGGCGACGCCCGCCGCGGGCAGTCGCTGATCGTGTGGGCGATCAACGAGGGTCGCCGGTGCGCGCGCATGGTCAACCGTTATCTCGCCGGCGCACGCAACGGCACGGCCCAGCCCGTGGACGAGGGTATCGCCGGACACGCCGACGCAGACGAAGGACCCGAGGGCCCGCCGAACCACGTCCATCCGGGCGTTCCCGCCGGCGGGTAGAACAACCCCGGCCCCGTCGTCTACGCTTGAACGTATGCCGTCCACCAATGGATCGATCCCCCGGGCCTGCATCATCGGCGCCGGCTCATCCGGTATCGCCGCGGTCAAGGCGCTGCACGAGCGCTCGATCCCGTTCGACTGCTTCGAGGCTTCGGATCAGATCGGTGGCAACTGGGTGTTCGGCAACCGCAACGGCATGTCGGCCGCGTATCGCGACCTGTTCATCAACGTCTCGCGCGAGCGTATGGCCTACTCGGACTATCCGATGCCCACCAGCTATCCCGACTTTCCCCATCACACGCACATCGCCGAGTACTTCAACGCCTACGTCGATCATTTTGGCCTGCGACCGCTGATCACGTTCAATACCCGCGTCACGCACGCCGCCCGCCGCGAGGACGGGGTCTGGGAAGTGACGCTCGACAGCGGTGAGACCCGCACCTACGATGCGCTGCTCGTCGCCAACGGCCACCATTGGGACCCGCGCTGGCCAGAACCCGCGTTCCCGGGAGCCGACACCTTCACCGGCGAGCAGCTGCACGCGCACTCCTATGTCGACAACTCGATCTTCGCCGATCGCAACGTCGTCATCCTCGGCATGGGCAACTCCGCGATGGACATCGCCGTCGAGTCCTCCTACGTGGCTGCCCGCACCTATCTGTCAGCGCGGCACGGCGCCTGGATCATCCCCAAGTACGTGTTCGGCCGACCGGTCGATCAGCTGCCGAACGACCCGCGCATCCCGTTCGCGATCCGCCAGCGCATGATTCACCAGGTGATCAAAACGTACACCGGCAATCCCGAGAGCTACGGGCTGCCCAAGCCCGATCACAAGTTCGGCGAGTCCCATCCGACCGTCTCCGGGCGCATCCTCGACCGCATCGCGCACGGCACGATCACGCCCAAGCCGAACATCGCCTCGCTCGAGGGCGCCCAGGTGCGGTTCACCGATGACACGCTCGTCAACGCCGACGTCGTCGTCTACTGCACGGGCTATCGCATCACGTTCCCGTTCTTTGCCCCGGACTTCCTGGCCGCCCCCGACAACCACATCGAGCTGTTCCGCCGCGTTGTGCACCCCGACATCCCTGGCCTGTACTTCATCGGCCTGCTCCAGCCGCTCGGTGCGATCATGCCGCTGGCCGAGGCCCAGAGCACGTGGGTCGGCGATCATCTGCTCGGCGACTATGTACTGCCCTCCGACGCGGAGATGCGTGCCGACATCGCAGCCGACCAGGCCGCGATGGGCGCTCGGTACGTCGCCTCCAAGCGGCACACGATCCAGGTCGACTTCAACGACTATCTCCGTGATCTCGACGCCGAGCGCCGCGCCGGCGCGCAGCGGACCCGTGCCCACCTTCTGCCGGCATAACCGCTTCATCGAGCGCTGCCCGATCTGCAGCCGCACGTTGCCGGGCGCCGAGCCTGTCACCGGTGGCGGGCGGCGCTCGGCACGCGAAGCCAGGGCCGGTGCGGCCGGCGGTGTGGGTGGGGCGCGCGGCTCATCGACGACGGGCAGGCATCGCCGCCTACCAGCAGGTGGGCGAGCGGTGCGCGTGCATCGTGAGGTCCGTGCGCAGGACGACGGCTACTCAAGCGATCTGGCGCCCGGCCTGCACGCATCCGCGGACGCCGCCCGCCTGGCCGAGGAGATCGCCTTCGCCGGCGGTCGCCTGCTGCGTATGCACACGGCGCCGCCGGATCTGTTCGATGAGATTCGCCGGCTCGCGGGCGACGGCCAGCTCGAGCGTGCCACCTGGATGTGCTTCCTGACCGTCTACCTGTCGCCACTGCAGATCGGCGACCCGTTCGTTGGGATTCGTGCGGCGTTGGACCGCGAACGCGAGGTCGGGCGTGGAGATGAGGACGAGCGTGTAGGTGAGAGTGCGAGCGAGGGCGCGAGTCGGCAGGAGCGTGGGATCCCCTCGCTGGAGGGCATCCCGCTCGGTCCCCGCACCTCTCACGACCCCGCGCGCGGATCGGAGACCCTGCTCGCCTACCGGCATTGGGCCGTGCACTCCGGGGGTACCGCCGCCGGAGGCGGCGGTCAAGCGCAGGGGATCATCGGTGAGGAGTCATGGACCCCCCAGCGCCGGTTCGAGCGTGCGTTCGAGCGTCTGGCGCTGCCCGGGTTTGGGCGCATGGGCCGCTACGAGCTGCTCGTCACGCTCGGTCGCCTCGGGTTGTATGAGCTGGAGGCCGACTCGCTGCATCTGGCTGCCGGACGCGGCCCGACAGGCCTCGAGGACCTCACGACCGTCGCGGCCAAGCGCATCCTCGCGGTCGGCGATCCGATCTACCTGGAGCGCCGCGCGGTCGCGTTTGCGCAGGAGCTCTGGGTTCCGGTCGACGTGCTCGACCTGGCGTTCGCCAACTGGGGCTCTGGCGAGCGCGCCACGCTCGGGTTCGGGTCCGACACGATCGACGCTCACACGCACGAGCGTGTCCGCGAGGCGCTCGGTCTCCCACCGATCTCCGACTGACGCGACCTCGCCACGGGCGAGTCACCGGTGTCCCGGCGGCTCCGGCGGCGGACACTCGGCACGTGGCACGCTGAACGCAAAAATGACGTCCACCCCGGCGCCTACAGTCTGCGTAATGCCGCTGTGCTTCATCGAGCCTCAGGACGCGATTCGTGTGATCGCCGAGTCGGTCGGCCGTGAGGCCCGCCGTCAGCTCGTCGGCGAGGTCGTACGCGCGTGGGTCGACGATATTCCCGATCAGGAGCTCTCCGTCCACTACGCCCGGGCGATCGCCGACCTCGACGAGGACGACCTGCACCTGCTCGCGGCCTGGCACGCATCGCTGGAGGTCGGTCAGCCGATCCCCAACACCGACTTCCTCGTTGGCGTCTTCCCCAATCTCGGCGAGAACCGGCGCGAGGCGCTGAAGATCGCGGCCGGGTTTCGCGGCGAGGAAGCTTTCCAGGCGGGCGTCTCCGAGGAGCAGGCCCTCGACACGGTCCTCCCGTGCCTGTCGCGCGAGCGGGCGATCGAGCTTGCGCACGAGTGCATCCAGCTGTACGCCTGGGATCGTCTGGGTTGCGATAACTGACGTTCATACACGTGCGCCTGCGTCGGCGACTCGCATAGATTCCCGGCTGCAGCGGTCCCGAGCTCGGGCGTGTGTGGCCGGCGAGCTAGACTCGGGTTCATGTCTGAGATTGAGATCGCCGCAGCCCCGACCGTCGATGACGTGATGGACGCCCTGTCGAACGTGATCGATCCCGAGCTCGGTCTCGATTTCGTCGAGCTCGGTCTGATCTACGGCGTCGAGGTCAACGACGGCAACGTGCAAGTCACGTTCACGCTCACCACGCCCGGTTGTCCGATCGGCCCGCAGGTGACCGAACAGATCGAGGAGTTCGTCGGCGAACTGGACGGCGTCCGGACGATCGACTCCGAGATGGTGTTCACGCCGCCGTGGTCGCCGGAGCGGATGTCTGAGGATGCCAAGTTCGCGCTGGGTTACTGAGAGGACTCAGGCCGGCGCGACGACCGTCCCGCGCGCGAGCTCCACGAGCCTGGCCAGTTCCCCGGCGATCGACTCACCGATGTCCTCGATGTCCGGCAGCGTGTCGTAATCGCCCAGCAGCCCGAAGTTCATCTGGCCGTTGTAGGACATGATCGCGATCGCCAGCGCGTGGTTTTCGGGCAGGAACGCGACCGGGTAGGCCGCCAGCATCTCCCGCCCGAGCACATACAGCGGAAACTGCGGCCCCGGGACGTTCGTCACGATCAGGTTGAACAGGCGTGTGGAGAAGTTCAACCGCGATGCCTGCGCGAGAATCGTCGGCGGCGCGAAGTTCTGCACGCCCGCGATCACCTCCGCGCCAAGCGCCTGCTTTGACTCCTTCAGCCCGTCCATCGCATGCGAGACGAACCGCAGCCGCTGCACCGGATCGGCGATATACACCGGCAGGGGGCCGCGCATCACGACGATCCGGTTGCCCATCGTGTTGTGCTCGTCCTCTGCTCGCACCGAGACCGGCACGAGCGCCCGCAGCTCGACGCCCTCGGTCCGCAACCCGCGCGAGATCAGGAACTGGCGCAGCGCGCCCGCGACGACCGCGAGCACGACGTCGTTGACGGTGCCGCCGAACGCGTTCTTGACGAGCTTGAAGTCGTCCAGCCCACTCCCGATGCCGACGAATCGCCGGTGCGGGCCGATATGGACGTTCAGGGGCGTCTCTGGCGCCGGGTTCAGTCCCGCCCACACGATCTCGCCGATGCCCTCGGCCGCCTCGCGGGTGCGTGCCAGCGCGCGGTCGGGGTGCGCGAGCGCGTCCAGCGCGCCCTCCGCCAGCTCGATTCCGGCGCGCACCGCTCCCTTCAGGCCGGCCGCGATCAGCTCCGGGGCGCCCGGTTCGGCGTGCGGGCGCCAGGCGCGCCCGGAGTGCTTGATCGGCGGGGGATCGGGGCTGAGGTCGAACAGCACCGTTGCCAGGTCGATCCCGGCGATGCCGTCGATCAGCGAGTGATGGGTCTTTGAGATCAGCGCGAACCGGTCGCTTCGAGGGTGGCGCAGGCGGCCGGAGGCCGGCGAGCCGGGCCCCTCGATTTCGGGACCTAGGCCCTCGATCAACCACATCTCCCACAGCGGCTTGGAGCGGTCCAGCTGCTGGGAGAAGATGCGTGCGGTCAGCGCGCACAGCTGATCCCACCCGCCCGGGGTCGGCAGCGCGGTGTGGCGCACGTGGTAGTCGAGGTTGAAGCTCGGATCGTCGATCCACACCGGCCGTCCGCTGTCGAGCGCTGTGTGCGCGAGCTTGTGCCGGTAGCGCGGCACCAGGTGCAGACGCCGGCGGATCTGTTCGAGAAACTCCTCCATCGGCGGTGGCGGCCCTTCGACGACCGTCAGCCCGCCCACGTGCATGTGCGAGCTCGGCCCCTCCTGGTGCAGGAACGAGGCGTCGACCGGGGTCAGTCTGTCCAGGTGCTTTTGCGCCATCGCGGTCTAGCGTACCCGGCTCGCTGGCCGCGGTCATGCCTGCTCGCTCAATCCCACAGCCCGGCTCCGTGTCAGAACCGCCACGGTCGACGAGTCACCCCTACGAAAACCGCCATGGTCGACGAGTCACCCCTACCTACAATATGTCTGGTGTCCGAGACCGCGACAGTGCCGAACACAATCGAGAAGCTGCTGCTCGCTGCCCCGCGCGGATACTGCGCGGGCGTGGACCGCGCCGTGCAGACGGTCGAACGCGCGCTCGACGCGCATGGCGCGCCTGTGTATGTGCGCAAGGAGATCGTCCACAACCGGCATGTCGTCGAGCGCCTGCGCGAGCGCGGCGCGGTGTTCGTCGACGAGCAGACCGAAGTCCCCGAGGGTGCGCTGTGCGTGTTCTCCGCCCACGGCGTCGCCCCCAGCGTGCGCGCCGGCGCGCAGGAGCGGGGGCTGCGCACGATCGATGCGACCTGTCCGCTCGTGACGAAGGTTCATCGCGAGGCGGCACGGTTCGCTCAGGAGGGCTACACGATCGTGCTCGTCGGCCACGACGGCCACGAGGAGGTCGAAGGCACGATGGGCGAGGCGCCCGAGCGAATCGTGCTCGTGCAGACCGAGGCCGATGTCGATGCGCTGCTCATCGACGATCCCGAGCGGATCGCCTACGTCACCCAGACGACCCTGTCGGTCGATGAAACCGACTCGATCGTCGCGCGCCTGCGCGAGCGGTTTCCGGCGATCGTCGGTCCTCGCACGGATGACATCTGCTACGCCACGACCAACCGTCAGGCGGCCGTCAAGCAGCTTGCCGGCGCCTGCGATCTGATGCTCGTGATCGGTTCGCGCAACTCGTCGAACTCGGTCCGCTTGGTCGAGGTCGCGCGCAATTGCGGCACTGACGCCCATCTAATCGACAACGCTTCGGAAGTGCGCGAGGAGTGGCTCACCGGCCGGCGCGTCGTCGGCATCTCCTCGGGGGCCAGCGCTCCGGAGAACCTGGTCGTAGAACTGGTCGACTACTTCCGCGCGCGTGGCGTCCAGGACGTATCCGAAGTGGATGTGATCCGCGAGGATGTCCGTTTCATGCTTCCCAAGCCGGTTCGGTCGGTCTGCGCACCTTAGTCATCTCCGACCTGCACCTCGGCGGGCTGTCCGGGGTGGATCTGCTGCGCCGGCCGCAGCTGCGCGCGGCGCTGCTCGACGAGCTGGACGGCATCGATCGCCTGGTCCTGCTCGGGGATGTGCTCGAGCTGCGCCACGGCCCGCCGCACGAGGCGCTGCTGGCGGCACGCTCGTTCTTTGAGGATGTCGGCCGCGTGCTCGGCGCAGAGCGCGAACTGGTCGTGACCGCCGGCAATCACGACCACCTGTTGGTCTGCGGCTGGTTGGACGCGCGCGCGCTGCACGAGCCCGAGCCCGAGCCGTTGCGCTTGGAGCAGCGCTTCGATCCTGCCGAGGCTTCGCCGCTGTTGGCCCGGATCGCTCAGTGGGCGAGCCCGGCGCGCGTCACCGTCGCCTATCCGGGCGTGTGGGTGCGCCCGGACGTGTATGCGACGCACGGCCACTTCCTCGATCGCCACCTGACGGTGCCCACGCTCGAGCGGATCGGCGTCGGCGTGATGGAGCGCCTGCTGGAGCGAGGTCCCGGCGAGGAGGCTCCCGGAACGGTCAACGGCTACGAGGCGGTCACCGCCCCGATCTATGCCTGGCGCGACGCGATCACCCGCTACTCACGCGCGGGCCCGGTTCTCAACGGTCTGGCCACCGGCCGCGCCTGGCGCGCCCTCGGCGGGAGCGGCGGCGCCGGACACGTCGCGGCGAGCGCGGGCTCGGGAGTGAGCCGTGCGCGAGGCCGGCAGATGTTGCGTTCGGCGCACGGCTCGGTCCGCAGGAATGCGATCAAGGGCGCGTTTCCGCTGATGGTCGGCGCTCTGAACCGCGCCGGGCTCGGGCCTCTGAGTGCGAACATCTCACGCGCTGAGTTGCGTCGCGCCGGTCTGCGCGCGATGGGGGAGGTGGCGGCACGCCTGGATCTGGGCGACGCATACGTCGTCTTCGGTCACACACACCGCGCGGGCCCATTTCCGGGCGATCACGAGTCGGAGTGGCGCGGTCGCTCCGGTGCGCGCCTGATCAACTCCGGATCGTGGGTCTATGACGCGATCTTCCTGTCTCCGACCCCCGGCGAGAGCCCCTACTGGCCGGGCACTTGCGTGCTGGTGGAGGACTCCGGTCCGCCTGTGCTCAAGCGGCTGTTGCTGGACCGCTCGCACGCGGAGCTGATGCCAGTCCCGGCGTGAAGCACGTCGCGTAGCACCGGACGCCCGGATCGATCTCCAGCTCGATTACCCCCTCGGTGTGGCGCTCGTGCTCGATCAGATGGTAGGCGCCGGGGTGGGAGACCTCGTACTCGCCGCGATTACACCGCACGGTCCCCGACCCGTCGAGCACCGCCCACACGCCGCCCGCCTCATACCGTCCCGAGTAGGCGCCCTCCTGGTCCTGCGTCTGCGGAACGAGCCGTGCGTCGGGAACATCCTCGGGACGCAGTGGCTGCAGCGGCTCGCGCTGCACGCCCAGCAGCTCTTGAATCGCCAGCTCGGTTTCGGCGTACGCGCCCTCGCCGTAGTGGTACTCGAACAATCGCCCACGGCCGTCGAACAGGTACCGCGCCGGCCAGCCCGCGTTCTCGTACTCCTGCCACAGCTCAAGCTCGCCGTCGATCAGCACGGGATACTCGATCCCCAGGCGCTCGACTGCCTCGCGCACCGCCCGCTCCTCGCGCGAGGGGTCGAATCCCGGGCTGTGCACTCCGATCGTGCGCAGTCCGTGCTCGGCGTAACGCTCGTGCCAGACCTGCAGGTACGGCAGCGTGCGCAGCGAGTTCGGCCGGCAGAAGTCCCAGAACTCGACGAGCATCGGCCGGCCGCGCTGGATCGTCGCCTGCGGCCCGCTCGCGTTCACCCACGGTAGCTTCGTCGGGAACAGCGGGGCGGCGATTGTGTCTACCGGCGCACGCATGTCGCCTTGCCGGTGCCGGCCGTGGGCACCAAGCTCACCCTATGGAGCCGACCATCTCCAGCTGAATCAACCGATTCAGCTCGACCGCGTACTCCATCGGCAGCTCCTTGGTGACCGGCTCGATGAACCCGTTCACGATCATCGCGGCGGCCTCGTCCTCGGTGAACCCGCGCGAGCCCATGTAGAAGAGCTGGTCGTCTGATATCCGCCCGACGGTCGCCTCGTGGGCGACGGTCACATGCGGGTTCTGGATCTGGATGTCCGGCCAGGTGTCGGATTTCGATTCGCCGTCCATCATCAGTCCGTCGCACTGGACGCGGGCTTTGCTCCCCGCGGAGTTGTGGCCCATCTTGACGAGTCCTCGATAGCCCATGATCCCGCCGTCCTTGGAGATCGACTTGGCGAGGATGTTCGAGGTCGTGTTCGGCGCCAGGTGCACGACCTTCGCGCCGGTGTCCTTGTGCACGCCCTTGCCGGCCACGCCCACGTTGAGGTGGTCTGCCCGCGCACCCTCGCCCATCAGATACGAACCGGGATACAGCATCACGTACTTCGCGCCCATCGATCCGCCGACCCACTCGACAGTGCCGCCCGCATCAACGATTGCGCGCTTGGTGTTGAGGTTGTAGACGTCCTTCGACCAGTTCTGCACCGTCGTGTACCGCGCCTTGGCGCCCTCATGCACGAAGATCTCCACGACCGCCGAGTGCATCGAGTTGACCGAGTACGTCTGTGCGGTGCAGCCCTCGATGTAGTTCACCTCCGCGCCCTCGTCGGCGATGATCAGCGTGTGCTCGAACGTGCCCTCGCCGGCGCCCTCCATGCGGAAGTAGGACTGCAACGGCAGGTCGCACTTGACGCCCTTCGGGATGTAGCAGAAGGCCCCGCCCGACCACACCGCGCCGTGCAGCGCAGAGAACTTGTTGTCCTGCGCCGGCACGCACTTGGTCATGAAGTATTTCTGCACCAGCTCCCGGTACTCGGTGATCGCCGTGTCCATCGAGCAGAACAGGATCCCCTGCTTGGCGTACTCCTCCTTCAGGCCCTCGTACACCGGCTCCTGGCGCCACACGCCGACGACGCCGGCGAGGTGCTCGCGCTCGGCTTGGGGGATGCCGAGGTCCTCGTAGGTCTGCTTCATGTCCGCCGGCACGTCGTCCCAGCTGTTGAACCGGCCGGCCGTGGGCGGCGAGTACAGGACGAGATCGTCGAGGTTCAGACCACTCAGATCGGGGCCCCACGTCGGGATCGGCTTGCGTTCGAAGATTTCCAGCGACTTGATCCGTTTCTCGGCCATCCAGTCGGGCTCGCCCTTGATCTTCGACAGCTCGCTGACCACCTCGCGCGAGATGCCCTGGCGGGCGCGCAACTGCCCCTGGTCGTCCTCGACGATCGGGCTGGGCTTGACGATCTTCGTGCGCTGCACTGTGCGGTCAATCGTGGCCATGCGGCTCCTCACGGGGGTGTCTGGCGAATCCTGTGCTCTGGACTAGGAATTGTATCGCGGGCGTCAGGCGGGCCAAGCGTGGTCGCCGGTGACGGCGCCGCGCACGACCTTCAGGTTCAGCAGCGCGCACTTGCGCCTGGTCGCCGAGACTGGAATACCCAGCAGCTCGATCATCCAATCGGCGTCCAGCCCCCCGACCTCCTCCAGCTCCATCCCGATCAGCTCCTCGGAGGCGATCGACGCCGAGGCCTGGGAGATCGCGCAGCCGTGGCCGTGGAACTTCAGATCCTCGATACGCCCGTCCGTCACGCGGATGTGCACGCCCAGCTCGTCCCCGCACAGTGGGTTGTGCTCGAGCGCCTCCAGGTCGTGGGGTTCCAGCTCGCCGAAGTTGTGCGGGCGCTTGTAGTGGTCGAGGATGTAGTCGCGGTAGAGGTCGTCCATTGCGGTTACAACCCGAACACGTTGCGACCCGCAACCAGCGCGTCCACGAGCGCGTCGATGTCCGCGGGCTCGTTGTAGACCCCGACGCTCGCCCGCGCCGTGGCGCCGACTCCGAGGCAGCGCATCAACGGCTGCGCGCAGTGGTGCCCCGCGCGGATGCACACGCCCCCACGGTCGGCCAGCTCGGCGATGTCGTGGGGATGGATGCCCTCGATTGTGAATGACGCCAGCCCGCCCCGGCGCTCGGCCTCGGGCGGTCCGACCACGCGCAGGCCGGGGATCTCCGCGAGCCGCCCCAGCATGTAGGCGGTCAGCGCCCGCTCGTGCTCACGCACACGAGTCATCCCGAGACCGGACAGGTAGTCCACGGCCGCTCCCAGCCCGATGGCCTCGGTGATCGGCGGCGTGCCGGCCTCGAACTTGTATGGCAGCTCGTTCCAGGTGGCGGACTGAAAATCGACCGAGGAGATCATGTCCCCGCCGGTCATGAAAGGTTCCATCTGCTCCATGATCTCCGCGCGTCCGTGCAGCACGCCGATCCCCGTGGGCCCGAGCGCCTTGTGTCCCGTCCAGGCGTAGAAGTCCGCGCCGATCGCCGTTACATCGACGGGCATGTGCGGCACGGCCTGGGCTCCGTCCACCAGCGAGACCGCACCCGCCGCGCGGATGCGGGCAGTCATATCCGCGACCGGCGTGATCGTGCCGAGCACGTTCGACACGTGCGACACCGCCACCAACTTGACGTCGCCCCGCGCAAGCTCGGCGTCCAACTGGTCGAGGGACAGTTCGCCCCGGGCGTCAACCTCCAGGTAGCGCAGCTCCGCCCCGCGCTCGCGGCACAACACCTGCCAGGGGACGATGTTCGCGTGGTGCTCGAGCTGGGTGATCAGCACCGCGTCGCCGGGACCGACGTTGGCCCGCCCCCACGCGTAGGCGACGAGGTTGATCGCCTCGGTCACGTTCTTCGTAAACACCGTCGTCTGACCACCGGGGCACACAGCCCGACCCAGCGCTGCGCGCTGTGTGCCCGACCCACCCCTGCGGGGCGTGTGCCCGTCGGCGGCGGTGCCCCCGATCCCGGACGATCGGTCCGCCCCCACGAACGCGGCGACCCGACGGCGCGCCCCGTCGTAGGCGGCGTCGGCCTCCTGGGCCAGCGCGTAGACGCCGCGGTGGACGTTCGCGTTGTGCGCGCGCAGATGCTCGGACAGCGCGTCGATCACGACCGCCGGCTTCTGCGAGGTCGCGCCTGAGTCGAGGTAGATCAGCGACCGGCCGTCGAACCGGCGGGCGAAGATCGGGAAGTCGGCCTTGACGTCGAGCGAGAACGGTCCGGGGCTCGCATCGGTGACGGTCGGCGGCGTGGATGCCCTAACGACTGACGGCATACGCCTCGATGTCCTCACGTGCATGCGCGAGCTTGGCGGCGAGCTTGGAGCGGATCAGCTCCTCCAGAGGCTCGTCGTGCAGCTCCGCGAGCACCGGCTCGAAGAACCCCTCGACCAGCACCCGCACCGCCGCCGGGCGATCCAGCCCGTGTGACTGCATGTAGAAGATCGCCGACTCGTCCAGCTCGCCCACCGTGCCTCCGTGGGAGGCGGACACGTCGTCGGCCGACACCAACACCGAGGGGATCGCGTCCAGGCGCGCCTTCGGCGAGAGCATCATCGTGTGGATCTGCAGATACGTGTGCGTCTGCTGCGCTCCCGGGTCGATCTGGATCAGCCCCTCGAACGAGGCCCGGCTCTCACCGGTCGCCGCCCCGCGCCAGTGCACGTCTCCGCCCGAAGGTCCGGTCTCGTGCAGGTCCACCGCAAACGCATCCAGATGCTCGTCTGCCTCGGTGAAGAACAACCCACGAAACGCCATGTCCCCGCCGGGCTCCGATACGGCCAGCTCCAGATGCTGGCGCACCAGATGGCCGCCCAGCAGCGAGGGCAGCCAGTGGCAGTAGGCGTCGCGCCCGACGCCGACGAATCGCGTCGACACGTCATACACCTCGCCGGTGCCCCAATCTTGGACCTGGGCCAGGCGAGCGCGCGCGCCGTCGTGCAGGTAGCACTCCAGCGCCCCCGCGTGCAGGGCCTGCCCGTCGAAGTCCTCGGCCAGGTCGTACTCGTGCACGCGCAGCTCGCTCGATCGGTCGCCGACGATCAGCGTGCGCCCGTACTGGGCGACCCCGGCTCGATCGATCGCATACACGATCTCGAACGGGTCCTCGACGACGACTCCGGGCGGCACGTACAGAAACGCCCCACCGGTCCAGAACGCGGCGTTGGCCGCCTCCAACTTGTGCCGGTCGATCGTCAGGCGCACGGAGTAATGCGGCTCGACCAGGCCAGGGTGCTTGCGAAACGCGTCCTCCAGCGAGCACAGGATCACGCCACGCTCGGCCAGCTCGGAATCCAGCTCGACGTGGACCACGGTCCCCGCGTTCTGGACGATCCGCCCGGCGCGAGCCCGGTCGGGGAGGGTGCGCTCCACCACCTCCGGAACGCCTCCGGCATGGGGGTCGCCGGACTTAGGGTCGCCGGACTTAGGGTCGCCGGACTGGGGGTCGCCGGACTGCGTGCTCAGTGCGTCCAGATCGAGGGTCTGCAGGCTCGTGGTCCAGAACCCAGACCGCCTCCAGACGGGAAGCTCCAGCTCCTCGTACGCGCTCAGTGCGGCCTCGCGCAGCTGTGCCAGCGAGCGTCCGTCGCCGGCTCCGGCGCCGTGCAGCGCGTGATACAGGCTCGCCTCGCGGTGGCGTCCCGGCTTGACCGCCGCCTCAGGCACTGGCACCGACCTGCTGGCGGATCTGATCGTAGCCCTCGCGCTCCAGCCGTTCGACCAGCTCGACACTGCCCTCCAGCACGATCCGCCCGTCCATCAGCACGTGCACGAACTCGGGCTTGACGTAGTGCAATATGCGCTGGTAGTGGGTGATGATCAGCGCGCCCACGCCCTGCTCGTCGTGCAGCCGTTGCACGCCCTCGGCGACGGTCCGCAGCGCGTCGATGTCCAACCCCGAGTCGGTCTCGTCGAGGATCGCCACGTCCGGTTTCAGCATCGCCATCTGCAGGATCTCCGCGCGCTTCTTCTCGCCGCCGGAGAACCCGTCGTTGAGATGGCGCGAGGTGAACGAGCGGTCGACGTCGAGCAGATCGATCGCGTGCTGGAGTTGAGTACGGAACTCCTTGACCCCGATCGGCTCGTCCTTGTCGCGCTGGGCGTTGATCGCCATGCGCAGAAAGTTTGCGACCGACACGCCGGGGATCGAGACCGGGTACTGAAACGCCAGGAACAGCCCCGCGCGCGCGCGCTCGTGGGGCTCGGCCTCGGTGATGTCCTCGCCCTTGAATGTGATCGTGCCCTCGGTGATCTCATACGCCGGATGCCCGAGCAGCGTGCTCGCGAGCGTCGACTTGCCTGAGCCGTTCGGGCCCATCAGCGCGTGGATCTCGCCACGGGAGATATCGAGGTCGACGCCGCGCAGGATCTCGCGCTCCTCGATGCGTACGTGCAGGTCTCTGATCTCTAGGTCGGCCATGTTCTGTCGTTTATCTCCGGTCGGATGGGTTTTGGACGGATGGGTTGGGCGGGGTCAGTCGGCCAGCGCGGTGGCGCGGATGGGGGCGGTTGCGGTTCTCAGCGCGGCGGCGGGCAGCGTCGGCAGGGTTCCGGTCATGTCCGGGTCTTCAGGCAGTTCGGCGACGGCGCCGAGTGTCGGACCACGAACGAGGTCGGCGAGCGTCGTCTCTCGCAACGTACGCACGATCGCACCACGCACGCGCGTCCACAGCAGCTTGGTCGGACACACATGGCTGGGATCGGACTCGCGCGAGCAGACGATCGACCCGTCCGAGGACTGGGAGATGCACTCGATCGGCGCGATCGATCCCTCCAGCGCCTCGACGACCTCGGCCATCGTGATCTCATCGGCCGGGCGTGCGAGCAGATACCCCCCGCGCGAGCCCCGGCGCGAATCGATCAGGCCCGCCTTGCGCAGCCTTGCGACGAGGTGCTCCAGATAGGCGAGCGGCAGCCCGTCGTGCTCGGCGATCTCCGCCAGGGATACTGGATCCCCGACGCCCGTCTCGCCGGCTCGCCGAGCCAGCTCGACCATCACGCGCACGCCGTACTCGGCCTTGGTTGAGAACATCATCGTGTCAATACCTACCTGCGAGCTAGGGTATCAGCCGGTCTGCAGCCGTTCCGGGGACGGGTTTGGTGTGGGGTGGCGCAGGTCCGGGTCTACGGTTCTGCTTGCAGCTTGGCGATGTCGTGCGTGAGCCCTTCGGCCGTGATCTGTTCGGGGCTGAACCCCACCCGCTCGATGCCGGCGCGGTCGATCAGCAACACCGGCGTCTGCGCTTCGGAGGCCGTCCTGCCCGCGCTCACGGGGGCGACCCCGTAGGCGCGCCACACAGGTCGCAGCTGTTCGGAGGTCCCGGTCAGGTATTCGACGCGGCCGCTCAGCGACGTTTCGTCCAGGAATCGAGCGACGCTCGCGCGCGTATCGGCCGCCGGGTCGGTGCTCACGAACATCGTCTCCACGCCGCGCGTACTCGCCAGTTCGTCGAGCGCTCCGCGCACCTGTTGGGCGACGAGCACGCACGTCTTGCAGTCTGCAAACAGGAACACGAGCACGACCACCTTTCCGCGATACGCGCTCAGCGACACGCTCCGCCCGCGCTGGTTGACCAGCGTGAGCTCGTACGCGCGCAACCCCGGCGGGAACGCGGCGCCGTCGAAGCCGGCGTCCTGCGAGGTTGGGTTGCTGGAGGAGCCGCCGTGGTCGAACGCGAGCACGAGCGCGATTGCGAGCAGAACGGTTGTGGCGAGGACGATCCGGATTCGCAGGCGCATCGCATACGGAGCCTATGTGATTTCCGGCGCCTGTCTCGGGGGATGGGCTCGGTTTGCGAACGTTTGTTTGTTACACGCGCGCGCGTATACGCGGTCACGGGGACGGGTATCGCCGTCCCGCGAGTACTCGCGCCCCTTCAACCCGATCCATGACCCAACATCGCTATACTTTGTGAAGTCTCCATGAATCCCGACCATGATTTAGGAGTTTCATCATGAGCCCGTCAGGCGCGGAGCTGCTCCGCCGTATCAAGTCCCAGATCGACGAGATCGACCCGTCCGAGGTGCGCGAGCTGATCGGCGAGGGTGTGGCGATCATCGACGTGCGCGAGACCGAGGAGTTTTCCGCTGGACATCTTCCCGGCGCCCGGCACGTGCCCCGGAGCTATCTCGAGAGCCGCATCGAGGGCGTGGTCGGAGATCGCGACGCGCAGATCGTGCTCTACTGCCAGTCCGGCAACCGCTCGGCGTACGGCGCGCGCACGCTCACGGAGGACTTGGGCTACACGAACGTCTCTTCGATGACCGGTGGCATCACGCTGTGGAAGGACCGCGGCTATGACGTGATCGTGCCGCGCTCGCTCACCCCCGAGCAACGCGACCGCTACTCGCGCCATCTGCTGATCCCGGAGATCGGGGCGGAGGGTCAACAGAAGCTGCTTGACGCGAAGGTCTTGCTGCTGGGCGCGGGTGGACTGGGCTCGCCGACAGCGCTGTATCTCGCCGCGGCCGGCGTGGGCACGCTGGGGATCGTCGATGACGATGTGGTCGACCTATCGAACCTGCAGCGCCAGGTGATCCACTCGACCCAGCGCGTGGGCATCCCGAAGGTCGATTCCGCCGAGGAGTCGATCCATGCGCTCAACCCGGACGTTCAGGTCGTCAAGTACCCGGTCCGGATCGACGCCTCGAACATCATGTCGATCATCGAGGGCTATGACGTGATCGTCGATGGGGTGGACAACTTCCCGACGCGGTATCTGCTGAACGACGCGACCGTGCGGCTGCGCATCCCGGTCGTATCGGCTTCGATCCTCGGGTTCGACGGGCAGCTGTCCGTGTTCGCTCCGTACGACGGCCCCTGCTACCGCTGCCTGTTCCGCGAGCCCCCGCCCGCCGAGCTTGCGCCCTCGTGCGGCGCCAACGGCGTGCTCGGCGTTTTGCCAGGGACGATGGGTCTCCTGCAGGCGACCGAGGTCGTCAAGCTGA
Source organism: uncultured Solirubrobacterales bacterium (assembly GCA_963810645.1). Classification (GTDB taxonomy): domain Bacteria; phylum Actinomycetota; class Thermoleophilia; order Solirubrobacterales; family Solirubrobacteraceae; genus Palsa-744. The sequence continues at coordinate 157,071 of CAWEOK010000012.1, forward strand.
TCCTCGACATCGGCGAGCCCGCGATCGGACGACTTTTGCTGTATGACGCGCTGGCCGCGACCCTGACCGAGGTTCGGGTCCATCGCGACCCCGAGTGCCCGATCTGCTCGCGTGCTCCCGATGACATCTCCGACGAGGAGATGGGCGTCTTCCCCGACTACGAGGCGTTCTGCGCGGCGGCTGGGTAGCCGGTAGTCTGCTGCGCGCGGGCGACCCCCTACTCGAACACATGGCCACGATCAAGATCCCCCCAGTCCTGCGCGCTTCGGTCGGCGGTGAGCGACAGGTGAGCGCCTCCGGCGGGAACGTCGGCGACGTCCTGCGAGACCTCGCTGCCAGCCACCCGGCGACCCAGGATCAGCTGTTCTCGGCTGACGGCACTCTCAACCGCTACGTCAACGTCTACCTCAACGACGAGGACGTCCGTGTGTTGGGTGGTCTCGACACGGCTGTACGCGACACGGACACGCTCGTGATCCTGCCGGCGATGGCCGGCGGGGCCTGACTCTCAACTCTCCTCACAGGGACGGCGCTGCAGGCGAGAAGAGTCGGATCAGGCGGCTGCGGCCGTCTCTGAGGCGGCCGGCTCGGCCGTGGTCTGACCGGCCGCCGGGATGTGGCTCATCGCGTGCTCGGCCAGCGCGGCGATCGTCAGACTCGGGTTGACGCCGACGTTGGCGGGGATCGCCGAGCCGTCGCACACGAGCAGGTTCTCGTAGCCGAACACGCGCTGTCGTGCATCGATCACGCCGTGCTCGGGGTCTGGGGCGATCACGGCGCCGCCGAGGATGTGGGCGGTCGTGGGGATGTTGAACAGCGCCTCGGTCACCGAGCTCTGGGCGATGCCCCCGGTGCGCCGGGCGAACCATTCGGCGGCTTGGTTGGCAACCGGGATAAACGTCGGAATGGGCTTCTCCGGGTCCTGTTCGGTGCGCAGCCACAGCGACCCGAACGGGCCCTGGCGGGGACGCAGCGCGATCGCGTTGTCGAGCGTCTGCATCACCAGGATGATGATTGTGCGCCGCGACCAGTGCTTTGGGAACAGCACCTGCGCCACGCGCTTGGGATGCAGCAGGCTCTGTCCGATCAGCTTCAGCGGTCGGGTCAGGCGGGTGCCATCGCCGACGAGCAGCGTGTACAGGCGGTGCATCGAGTCGCCGTCGTCGCCGTAGGTGACGGTCTCGATGTGGGTGTGCGGGTCCGGATAGATCGAGGAGGTGATCGCGACGCGCTTGATCAGATCGTCCGGATAGTCCTCGGGCACGGTCACGGTCAGGATCGACTCGCTGTTCGTTCTGACCAGCTCGCCCAGGCGCTTGGAGATCCGCCCCAGCGACCCGTTCAGGCGGCAGCGCTGCAGCAGCCGGTTCGTGCCCAGCGGCCCGGCCGCGACGACGACTCCCCGCGCGCGCTGGACCCGGCGTTCCTTGCGCAGCCACGCACCCGAGCGCACCGATTCGACCTCATACCCGCGCTCGCCCGAGCCATCGCCGAGCGGGCGGATGTCCACGACCGTGCGTTCTGGCATCACCTGCGCGCCGCGGCGCTCCGCGAGGTAGAGATAGTTCTTGACGAGCGTGTTCTTGGATCCGTGCGGGCAGCCGACCATGCAGCGGCCGCATTCCCGGCAGCCGGTGCGCTCCGGTCCATCGCCGCCGAAGAACGGGTCGGGGACGGTCTTACCGGCCCCGTCGGGTCCGCCGAAGAACACGCCGACGGGCGTCTTTTTATAGGTGTCGCCGACGCCCAGCTCCTCGCCCAGCTCGCGCAGCAGCTGGTCGGCGGGGTCGTCGGTCGGGGTCTGCACGACGCCCAGCATCCGCTGCGCTTCGGCGTAGTGGGGCGCCAGCGCCGGCTCCCAGTCGTTCATCTCCGCCCACTGACAATCCTCGAAGAACTGTTTCGGCGGCACATACAGCGTGTTCGCATATCCGAGGCTGCCGCCGCCGACGCCACAGCCCGAGACGACGGACACATCCCGGAACGTGGTCAGCCGGAAGATCCCCTTCATCCCCAGCAGCGGATTCCAGAAGTAGCGCCTCAGATCTGCGGTCGAGCTCGGCAGCTCGTGATCGGCAAATCGCCGCCCGCACTCGAGCACGCCGACCGAGTGGCCTTTCTCGGACAGCCGCAGCGCCGAGACGCTGCCGCCGAAGCCGGAGCCGATCACCAGCCAGTCGAAGTCGAAGTTTTCCTGCGATGAATCCATGGCCGCGCTCCCTTCCTCTGCGTGCCGTCTCATCCTAGTGGTTGTCTGGCCGGGCAGCCAAGAAGGGATGGCTGGCGTGGCAGTTCAGCGAGCGCATCCGCGGGCGCGGCAGCCGCGCACTCTGTTTTGCGAGTTCCTCGGGTCGCCTTCGAGTCGTCTACTTGAAAGTACTTGCAATCAAGGCTTAAAATCTGTGGGCAGACTCAAGCTGGGAGACGCCAGTAGGCGCGCGGGTCGCGCGGGGAGCGTCCGACCCATTCGATCAAACCAGCATCCTGTAGCGCCTTGAGTTCTCGCTGTACGACCGGACGAGAATCCTCCAAAGCCTCAGCGATCTCTCCGGTGCTCAGCCGCTCGGCTTGGCGTAGCATCGCCATGATTCCGCGCCCTCTGTCGGTTAGCTGCGCATCCAGGGCGCGTTCGACAGGGTCACCAAGCAAGCTCAGCTGTACTCCACTCGAGCCCTGCCGGTAAATCGGGTCGTTCAGTCCCGCTTGGCGCATCTCCTCGAACATGCGCCTGATTCCCTCGCCGAGCTCCTGTCCGAAACGAAGATCGGCACAGACGCGCGCGATTCGTGGGTTGCGCGCAAAGCGCGTGACGTTCGATGGATCGCTGAGATCGGCGAGGCCGAGAAAGCGACCGGGACTCCAAACCTCAATTCGGTCATCGAAGATCTCAACGCGAATGTGATCGCCCGCCACGCTGTATGACCTGTGGACGACTGCGTTGACTAGCCCCTCCAGCCAAGCGTCCTCGGGGACCAAGGGCACGGGTCCAAAGCGACCTGAATCCTGCAAGGCGTGTCGGACCGGTTGCAGCGAGCGAATCGCACGTTGGGCATCGAGCAACTGGTCGGGAATGGGACCCTCGAAGCGCATGTCCTCCAGCAGCTGCTGACGAGCTCCGGAACCACGTTCGCGCCCTTGGTATCGAAGGACGCGAACATATGCCTCAGGGAGGAACGCTTGCGGGTGTTCGGCGAACAGAAGGGTGCCGGCGATCGTGAGCGTCTCGTCTAAGGCAAGACCCCTGACATGAAGCAGCCGAGCAAGGTCTTGGGCTTTTACGGCTTCGACATAGTCATTCGCCAGTTTGCGATTGATCAAAGCGAAAGCTGCGCCCTCTAGCGGCCGAGCCTCATAACTCGCTTGACCCTTGTCGAACAGCAGCTCTTGACGCTGATGGAACGTCAGACGACGGTTCTCATCGCCAACACGAAGGAAGACCTCATCCCGCTTGTTGGCGTGCACCACATCAGTGGGCTCGACTTCGATGACGAGCAAATGGTCGGGCTCCCCGGCATGGTTGATGCAGTCGAGCAGCTGATGGCGAGCTCTTACGGGAGGCTCGCAAAAGTCGATGTTGGCCTGCATCTGTTCGTTGCGCTTGTCAGGGAGTAGGTCGGCGGCCTCGACTTTGCCACCCCGGAGCCCGACGACGAGCGTCCCGCCGTCCGCATTACCGAATCCGATCAGGAAGTCCGCCAGATCTCGCGCGGCGATTTTCGACGACTTTCGCTCGAACCACTGATCCTCTGGCAGGTCGGCCAAGAGCCTGCCCCGATCCTTTGGAGCGGCATTCAGTGCCGACTCTACATAGACAGCAGTCACGCAGCTTATTCTACTTACAATTTTTGCAAGTAGCTACTTATCAGCCATACCGATCCGAATAGCGACCGGACCCCGCTATATTCCGTGAAGTAATGGCCGTCCAGCCGCTGAAGAACAAGCCCTGCGGGGGCCGCTACGGGGATGTTGTGCAGTCGATCGGCAACACGCCGCTGATTGAGCTGCCGCGTCTTTCGCCGAAGCCCGGCGTAAGGATCTGGGCGAAGCTCGAGTCGCGCAACCCGACCGGTTCGGTCAAGGACCGGGTGGCGAAGGCGCTGATCGAGGACGCCGAGGAGAAGGGCGCGATCGCGCCCGGGCAGACGATCCTCGAGCCGACCTCGGGCAACACGGGCATCTCGCTGGCGATGATCTGCAAACTCAAGGGTTATCGCCTGAAGGTCGTGATGCCCGAGAACGTCACGCCCGAGCGCACTCAGCTGCTGCGGATGTACGGGGCGGAGATCGTCTACTCAGAGGGGTCGCTGGGCTCAAACGGGGCGGTCGAACTGGCGCTCGAGATGGCCGAGGCCGATCCATCGGTGTACATGCCCTACCAGTACGGCAACCAGGCCAACCCGCTGGCCCACTACAACGGCACGGCCCTGGAGATCCTGGAAGAGCTCGACGAGGTCGCGGCGTTCGTCGCCGGATTGGGTACGGGCGGCACGCTGATGGGCAACGGGCGGCGGCTGAAGGAGACGCTGGGCGACACCGTAAAAATCGTCGCCGCCGAGCCGATGCAGGGCGAGCCGGTCCAGGGGCTGCGCTCGCTGGATGACGGGTTCATCCCGCCGATCATCGATCTCTCGCTGCTGGATCGCAAGATCTTCGTGACCAACCGCGACGCGATCGTTTGGACGCGCAGGCTCTTGGACGAGGAGGGCGTGTTCGCGGGCGTCTCCTCCGGGGCGATCGCCTCGATCGCCGTGCGCATCGCCGGGGAGCTGGATGAGGGCAACGTCGTGTTCGTCGTCGCCGACGACGGCTGGAAGTATCTGTCGAGCGGCATCTACACGCTGCCGGTCGACGAGGTCGAGAACCTCGACGCCACCGTCTGGTGGTAGTCGGTGCTGATCGAGCGGGCGCTGCTGGATGACGTGATCGCGCACGCGCGCGCGGAGTACGACGCCGAGTGCTGCGGGCTGATCGCCTACGACGAGGGTGACGAGGGCCACGGGCGCGCGGTGCTGGCCCGACGCGCGCGCAACGTCTTTGCCGGCAAGCAGGATGCGGGTGGTAAGGACACTGGTCGCAAGCGCTTTGAAATTGACGCCAAGGAGCTGCTGCACGCGTACAACGACTTCGACGAGCAGGGTCTGAAGATCGGCGCGATCTATCACTCGCACACCCACACCGACCCCTACCCGTCCCAGACCGACATCAACTTCGCCGCCAACTGGCCGGGCCTCGAGTGGGTGATCGTCGGGCTCGCCGGCGAGACGCCCGAGGTGCGCTGCTATGAGATCGAGGACGGCACCGTCCGGGAGGTCGGACTCGAGGTGCGGTGATGGCTCGGGAGCCCGCCAACGACCGCCTGGTATGCCCGGCGTGCCAGTGTGAGCACGCATCCAGCGAGCGTTTTTGCGGCGAGTGCGGGATGCCGCTCGTTCACGCGTCCGGCGCCGAGCAGCCGGCCGGTAGGCGCCGCGAGCAGGCGCGCAAGATCAAGCCTCAATACGCCGAGGGAGACCTCGTGCAGGTCGCCCGCGCCGATAATCTGGCGCAAGCCGAGTTCATCGCCGGCCTGCTGCTCGAGGAGGGGATCCCGTGCCTGCTGCGTGGCTCGATCGCGGGGTACGCGCCGGTGGTCGGTACGCGCGAAGTCCTGGTCCCTGAGTCGGGAGCCGAGGCGGCACGCGAAGCGCTCGAGTGGGAGAGGCCCTAGACCAGCGCCGGCTGACCGGCTTCGCTGGCGATCGCCTCGATCTCCTCGGAGGCGCGCTCGAACTCGGCGTCGGAGAGCACGGGGGTGCCCTCGAAGGGCAGTTCGCGCTGGAGCTCGATCCAGGTCTGGGCGGCGGCGTACTCGTCCTTGACCTTGACCGTGACCGGCCGCGGGATGCGGTAGGTGCGCAGCAACAGCACGTGCAGCGGCTGCTGGCGGCGCCAGCCGAGACGCCGCTCGGCGTAGCTCGGCGTCCACACGTAGAACGGGGACAGAGCATCGACGCAGCGCGGGTCGGTGATCGTGAAGTGCCCGGCGACCTCGGCCCACGCGCGGATGCGCACACGGTCGGGCTGCTGGATCGGGACGCTGGAGTTGAACGCGTGCAGCGGCGGCTCGCCGTCGCTCCAGACGCCCTCCTCGAGGGCACGGCGCAGCTCGGGTTGGTGGGACTCGCGCACGAGGTCCCCGCTCTGGTTGTCGAACGTCGGATACAGGAAGAAGCGCTCGTGGGCGAGCCGGAACGGCTTGCCGGGTTCGCGCAGGATGCCCTTGCGGAGCGTCAGTAGCTGCTCGCCTTCCGCGAGGGCGCGGACGGTGACAGCCCATTCTTTGAAAGCAATTGGCATGGGATTACCGGGGATGATTGAGGGGGAACGTCTTGGGAACGTCTTGGGAACGTCTTGATATATGCCCTGCTTGCCGCCCGCCATAACAGGACGACTGATTCTTAAAAGATACGAAATCCTGGCGGAAATCCCAAATTACCTGTAAATGCAGGGCTTTTATGGACGATATACGCCGAGGAGACCCAAATACAGGGGATCTGCCGGGGGTTATGCCGGCCGGCTCATGGCCGGCTTCTGCAATGTCCCAGCGGCCGGCTGTCCGCTGATCCCGCGGACGCCGAGCCAAAGCCCGCGCTCAGGCCGCCGCAAGCTCCTGGTCCTCGGTCTCGGCGAGGTGCTGATGGGAGGGGCAGTAGCCGTTGTGCGCCAGTGGCACGCGCTGGCAGGCCGAGCCCTTGCGGGTGGTCGCGCGGCATTGGGGCATCTGCCCGCTGACCGCGGTGTAGGCCGCGATCGGGTTCTCGGCGAGATAGCGTTCGGCGTAGCCGATGTAGCGGTTGACCACGCGGTGGACGTGGCCCTGCTCGCTGATTGCGAAGTACGTGCGGATGTCGCAGTACAGCGTGCGCGCGGGTTGGGCGAAGTAGTGGCGGTCGGTCGCCATCCGCTCGACGACCGCCTCGCACGCGCGCAGTACCTGTTCGTGGGCGGCGCTCGCGCTTGCGCCGTGCTGGGGCGGGAGGACGTGGGGCGCGAGCTCTCTGTAGATGGCCCGGCTGAACTGATACATGGGGTGTTCTCCCTCTCCTGGTCGATCTATGTTGACTCTGAGCACGCCCGCCGTATCCAAAGACTCCGATCGTCCCCCGTTCATTCATCCCTTACAACACCTCCTGTACCAGAAAAGATGCGGTGTCGCGCAGGTAGCTTTTTTAGGGGGAGGGGGAGGGCCTGGATGGCCAGGGTCGGGTGAGGCTGCCGGCGAGGGAAGGGGCTGTCCGGGTCGGAGCGCTGGGAGGGAACGCCGCTTGGTTTGGACTACTTCGCCGGGCATAGGAGGGCGCCGGGATGCCGGAAAGAACCGGGTCCCGGAACGAAGGGAGGGGCTACTCCCACATCTCCCAGGAGACCTCGTCCTTGCCTGATACAACCGCGTGGCGCTGATCCAACGCGGGGTCGCGCTCGGGGTGGTCCAGGCGCAGGTGCGCGCCGCGGCTCTCGGTGCGCGCCAGTGCGCACCGCGCGATCAGGCGGGCCAGGGGATGAGGGTCGTCCAGCAGCCGGGTCAGGTCCTCGCTTGTGCGCTCGATGCCTGCGTTGCGCCACAGGGCCGCGCGGGTCTCGGGTGTGGCCAGGGGAGGCGCGGGGATGACCGTCAGCGCGCGCGTCTCGCCCGCCGTCGGACTCGTGGGGGCGGGCTCGGACACGGCCGCGGCGACGGCGCGGCGCGCGAACACGAAGCACTCGCTGAGCGAGTTCGACGCCAGGCGGTTGGCGCCGTGCAGACCCGTGCAGGAGACCTCGCCGACCCCATACAGCCCGGGCACGCAGGAGCGCGCGTTCAGATCCACGACGATCCCGCCCATCGTGTAGTGGGCGGCCGGTGCCACCGGCACCAGCTCGCGCGCGGGGTCGAGACCGGCCTCGCGCAGCGCGGCGATGACGTTGGGGAAGTGGGCGGGGTCGATCATGCGCATGTCCAGGCCGACCGCGCTGGCGCCCGTCTCGCGCAGGCGGGCCTGGATCGCGCGGGACACCTCGTCACGGGGCGCCAGCTCCTGCACGAAGCGCTCGCCCGTGCGCAGGTCGTGCAGGGTGGCGCCCTCGCCGCGGATCGCCTCGGTCACGAGGAACCCTTCGCGCCCGGGCACCCCGATCGCGGCGGTCGGGTGGAACTGCAGCAGCTCCAGATCGGCCAGTTGTGCGCCGGCGGTGTGTGCGAGCAGCAGCCCGACGCCCTGCGAGCCCGGTGGGTTGGTCGTGCGCGCCCACAGCGCGGCGGCGCCACCAGTCGCGAGGACGACTGCGCGTGCAGACACGATTCGCCCGTCCTCGCACAGCAGCCCGCGACAGCGGTCGTCGCGAGCTTCGCCCGGCGCCGGGGGGCGGTGCTCGCCGGAGCCCTGCCGGTCGGACCCCGGCGCGCCGGATCCCTGTCCGTCGGATCCGCCGGATCCCTGCGCACCGGATCCCCTCTCCGTCCACAACGCCCGTGCACGAGCGCCCTCGAACACCGTGATCAGTGGGTCGGCCGCCGCGAGCGCCGAGAGTTGTCTGACGACACGCCGCCCGGTGGCGCTGCCGCCGGCGTGGACGATGCGCCGGATCGAGTGCCCGCCCTCCAGGCCGAGCGCGAGCCGCCCGAAGCGATCGGCGTCGAAGCGCACCCCGAGCGATTGCAGATCGGCCACGCAGCCCGGGGCCTCGCGCACGAGGATCTCCGCGGCCGAGCGCCTGACCAGGTCGCGGCCCGCCAGCTCGGTGTCGGCCAGGTGGCGCTCGGGGCTGTCGTCGGCGGCCAGCGCCGCGGCGAGGCCGCCCTGCGCCCAGTAGCTCGCAGTCTGCGCCAGCGGGGTCGCCGAGACGAGCAGCACGCGAGCGCCCTCGCGGGCGGCGCACAGCGCCGCATACAGTCCGGCCGCTCCGGCGCCGACCACCGCCAGGTCTGCCGTCGTAAGGTCGGCCGTCGGCGTGGACGGCTGGGGGAGTGAGGGCATCGCGATGGGATCGATCGGCGGCGGCCGGCGGTGAGAGCTATTTTTTCGTGCGCGGCGCAAATCCGGCTTTGCGCAGCGCTTCTTCGGCGGCGGCCGAGCTCGTGCCCGACGTCGTTGGCGTGGTCGTGGACGGTGTCGTTGTGGGTGTCGTGGGTGCCGTGGTTCCGCCGGGTGTGATCGTCGTGGGCGTGCCCGGTGTCACGGCGCCGGTGCTCGTGGTGGGTATCGCGCTCGCACCAGGCGCGGCGGTCGTCGGTGTCGTGGCAGCCGTCGGTGTCGTCGCGGGCGAGGCCGCGGTGATCGTGGTCGTGACGGCGGGCAGCGTCTTGGTCGTCCCCGGGCCGGCGCTCAGTCTCACAAGCGAGGCGGCGAGCACGCCGAGCGCCAGGACGGCGAGCACCACGATCGTGACGATCGGGGCCTTCCAGTTCGTCGGTGCCGCCAGCCGTGTACGCGCGGCCGCGCCACAATTCAGACACCACTCTTGCGCCGGATCCAGCGGAGCGCCGCACAGCGGGCAGGCCGCGTCCACGGGCGGCGCCGGACGCGGGGCGGGAGTGCTCGGCGGCGGGGTGGCGACGCTCAAGGGGCTTGGGCGGGTGGACGGACGATCTCGGTGGGCTGGTCCACGTTGGGCCGCGCCGCGCCGGCCTCGGTCGAATCGCCACCGACCGCGGGGGCAGGTCCCGCGGGTGGGGCCGTGCTGGGGCTGGGCGCGGGCGCGGGTGCAGCAGGGGTTGACGCAGGGGCGGGTGGCGCGGGAGCGCTGGGCGCTGATGCAGGCGTGGGCGTGGTTGTCCCGGCGGGCGCCGAGGTAGTGGGCGCCGGAGCAGGAGCTGGCGCCGGGGAGGGAGTCGGCGCTGTGACGGGCGCCGCCGCGGAAGGGCCCGCCATCGGACGCTCGGCGCGGAGGTCCATCGCCAGTCCGCAGTTGGGGCAGAAGCGGTCGTCGCTGCCGTGGATCGCGGCGCAGCGGGGACAGGCCGCGACGCCGGCCTCGCGCAGGACGGTCACGGGCCGGTGCTCAGAGAGGATCGATTCCAGCGTGCGCAGCTCGCCGTCGATGCGCCCCACCGTCTCCAGCTTGGCGAGCACCAGCTCGTCGTTGCGCCGCCCGAAGCGGTGCAGGTCGAACACGAGCCCGCCGAGGTCACGGTAGGCCAGCTCGCGAGCCTTGCGAAGGAAGCGGATGCGCCGGCGCATCCGCCCGCGCTCGCTGAAGCCGGGCGAGCCGCCCGGCGCGTCATCTACCGTGGGCGTCTGCTCCTCCGTCGCCTGACTGGTGGTCGGGGCGTCCTCCATAAGACCTGTCAATGCTATCCGGCGTCGCGGAGGGCAGCGCGCCAGGCGTCGAGCACTGCTTCGGCCATGCGCAGCGCGGAGAACGGCTCGGCGTGGGCGCGCCCGGCGATGCGGGAGTCGGGATCGCGCAGGTGGGGGGCGAGCGCGCGGCGCCAGAGCTCCAGCTCGAACGGGGCGCAGAGCGTGCCGGGCAGATCGTGCAGCGCCTCGGGATGGATGCCGACGGGCGTGGCGAGCACGGGCACGTCGCAGGCCAGGGCCTCGAGCACGGCCAACCCGAAGCCCTCGCGCTCGGAGGGGACGAGCACGGCGTTGGCGGCGTTGATCCACTTGGCCATCAGCTCGGGCGCGACATCGTAGAGGGCGCGCAGTTCGACGTCGGCGTCGCGGGTCAGGGCGAGCGCGTCTTCGTAGCGCTTCTCCGGGCGCGACGGGGCGCCGATGAACAGCAGGAACGGCTCGGCGGGGTCGAGCTTCAGCTCGGCGCGCGCCTGCGCGCGCGGGATCGGGTGGAAACGGACGAGGTCAACGCCGCAGGGCAGGACCTGCGCGCGCTCGCGACCGGCGGGCAGGCGCTGGGCCAAGGGGGCGGAGGCGGCCGCGAGGATGTCCATGCGTCCGATCACGCGGGCGGTCAGCCGGCGCGTGCGGGGATGGCTGAGGTCGGTGCCGTGCACGGTCAGCGCGCGCACGCGGGCACGGACGGCGAGCGCGGGCCAGGCGGACAGGCCGAAGTGGGCGTGCACGACATCGAAGCGCTCGCGCCCGTAGCGGCGGCGGAGCTCCCAGGCGCCCCGCACGAGCCCCCGCGGTCCGGGCGGGAGCTCGAACAGCTCGACCTCGACTCCGTCCAGGCGGCGCAGCGCGTCAACCTGGTCGCGCACGAAGCGCCCGCGCGCGGGATGGGCCTCGTCGGGGAGCATGTTCGAGACCACGAGCGCGCGCACGATCCCCCGACCGTAGCGCTCTGGGATGATGGCGAGCATGGACAGCGCATCAGCAGGCCGGGATCCACGGGTGCGGCCGATCGCCGTGTTCGACTCCGGCGTCGGCGGGCTGACGGTGCTGCACGAGCTGCTCGTGCGGCTGCCGCGCGAGGACTTCATCTATCTGGGCGACACGGCCAGGTTCCCGTACGGGCAGCGCGAACCGGCTGAGATCGAGCGGTTCGCGGGTGAGATCGCCGAGGAGTTGCTGCATCGCCGGGCGAAGCTGCTGGTCGTCGCCTGCAACTCCGTGACCTCGGCGGCGCTCCCCAGTCTCAGTGCGCGCATGCGCCAGACGACGCTCGGGATCGACGTGATGGGGGTCGTCAGCCCCGAGGCGCTGCGCGCCGTGGCGGCCACGCGCAGTGGGCGGATCGGGCTTTTGGCGACGCCGACGACGGTGGCCAGCGGGGCGTATGAGCGGGCGGTGAGCGCGGTCGATCCGCACGTGACCCTGCACGCGGTGCCGTGCCCGACGCTGGCCTCGATCATCCAGGCGGGCGAGCAGTTCGACGAGCACGCGGTGGCGACGGTCCGCGCGGCCTGCGAGCCGCTCAAGGACGCCGACGTGGATACGGTGATCCTGGGCTGCACGCACTACCCGCTGATCAGTCCGATGCTGCAGCGCACGCTTGGACCGCAGGTGCGGCTCGTGACCTCCGGGGCGGCGCTCGCGCGGCAGGTCGAGCACGCGCTGAGCACGCGCGCGCTGCGCAATCCACGGAGTGAGGGCGAAGGGGAGTACCGGTTCCTGTGCACCGGCGATGTGGAGGCGTTTCGCGAGGTGGGCACGCGCTTCCTGCAGATGCCGCTGGGCACGGTCGAGCACGTCGAGCCGGCGAGCGTTCAGGCGGTGGCGTAGGTGAGTAAGCGCAGCTACGGGCGCGAGGCCGACGGATTGCGCCCGACCACGATCGAGCCGGGGTTCGTGCGCACAGCGACGGGCTCGGCGCTGATCTCGGTCGGGGAGACGCGCGTGATCTGCACGGCCTCCGCGCAGGAGTCGGTGCCGCGCTGGATGACGGGCAAGGGCCGCGGCTGGGTCACGGCCGAGTACGCGATGCTGCCGGCCTCCACGGGCGATCGCAAGCAGCGCGACATCGCCAAGGGGCGCCTCGATGGGCGTAGCGTCGAGATCCAGCGCCTGATCGGCCGCTCGCTGCGCGGGGTCGTCGACTTCAAGGCTCTCGGCGAACGAACGATCTATCTCGACTGTGATGTGCTGCAGGCCGACGGCGGGACGCGCTGCGCGTCGATCACGGGCGCGTACGTGGCGCTCGCGCTGGCGTGCGGGCGGCTGCAGGAGCAGGACAAGCTGCAGGCCTCTCCGCTGACCGGCTCGGTCGCAGCGATCTCCTGCGGGATCGTTAACGGACAGCCGCGCCTGGACCTGGACTATGGCGAGGACTCAAATGCCGAGGTCGATGCGAACGTGGTGATGACGGGCGAGGGGGGGCTGGTCGAGGTGCAGGCCACGGCCGAGCGCACACCGCTCTCGCGCGCGCACCTGGATGAGCTGCTGGCGCTCGCGGCGAGCGGGATCGAGACGTTGCAGGGTCTGCAGGCGATGGCGATCGCACAGGCCACGCTTGCCACGTGAGCTCGGCGCCGGTCCTGGGATGAACCGGGTCGTGCGATGAACAGGCTGCTGCTGGCGACGCGCAACGAGCACAAGCGCCGTGAGCTCGCACGAGTACTGCCGGGCTGGCAGGTGGATGCGCTACCAGAGGAGGTTCAGCTGCCGCCGGAGGACGGGGAGACGTTCGCCGAGAACGCGCTCGGCAAGGCGCGCGCGGCCGCGCAGGCGACGGGCAGGACGAGCATCGCCGACGATTCCGGGATCGAGGCCACGGCGCTCGGTGGCCGGCCCGGGGTGCGCTCGGCCCGCTACGCCGGGGAGGACGCGAGCGACGAGCAGAACCTGGCCAAGCTGCGGCTGAAGGCGCCGGTCGGCAGCGCGCTTCAGTACGTGTGTGCGCTTGCGTACGTGAACCCCGAGACGGGTGAGGAGCGCGTGTTCGAGGGGCGCTGCGCGGGCACGCTTGCCCCCGAGCGCAGCGGTGAGCGGGGGTTCGGCTATGACCCGGTGTTCTTACCCGACGATTGGGATGAGATCCCGCCCACCCTGACGATGGCGCAGCTGAGCGATGAGCAGAAGGACGCGATCAGCCACCGTGGCAGGGCCGCCCGCGCGCTGCTGGCGTGGCTGCCGGCTACAGCAGGTTGATCGCAGCCGCGACCGCCACGGCCGTCGACAGGCCCGCGTAGCCGTGGTAGCCGGCGAGCAGCAGGAACAGGGCCGTGAGCAGCGCCACGAACACGGTCAGGCTCCAGGCGACGCGTTCGAATGTCATCGTGGGACATTGTCGCCGATTCGCGGGTCGGCATCCCCTCCAGCCGAGGTCCTGGCTGTCCGCAGGCGCTGTTAACGTGGTCGCAAAGCCGCTACGAACGAGGAGGGCGAAGTGACGAAGTCCGAGCTGGTTGACCAAGTGGCGGATCGCTCCGGTCTGACCAAAGGCGAGGCCACGCGGGCGATCGACGCGGTGCTCGGCACCGTCGAGGACGCGCTGCGGCGCGGCAGCGAGGTCACGCTGTCGGGATTCGGCAAGTTCCACGTCGGCGAGCGCGGAGCGCGGATGGGCGTCAACCCGCGCACGGGCGAGCGCATCCAGATCGCCGCCTCGCGCGTGCCGCGATTCACCGCGGGCAGCGGCCTGAAGAACGCGGTGAAGAAGCGCTGAGCTCCTTCGGCGACACGCTCGCCGCGCGCGTCGCCCAACGCGAGTCTCAGATCGTGCTTGGGCTCGACCCCGATCCAGGTGCGCTGTGGCCGGGGGTGGGCGAGTCTCTCGGCGCCGGCACGGCACCGGCCGGGTCGGCGGAGGGAGTGTGCTCCGCTGCGCACAGGGCCGCGAGCGCGGTCGAGGCTCACTGCCGCGCGCTGATCGACGCCGTCGCTCCGGCGTGCGTTGCGGCCAAGCCCCAGCTCGCCTGCTTCGAGCGACTGGGCGCTCCCGGCCGAACCGTGTTGGAGGCGGTCGTGCGTCACGCCCACGACGCGGGACTGCTCGTGATCGCCGACGGCAAGCGCGGCGACATCGACGTGACCGCCCGGGCCTACGCGCAATCGTTGTTTGTCGGTTTTGCAACACCATTCGGTGCGCTCGCCGGACTGGGCGCGGACCTGGCGACCGTCAATCCGCTGATGGGCTCAGACGCCGTCGAGCCGTTCGTGTCGGCCGCGCGCGCGAGCGGCGCCGGCGTGCTTCTGCTCGTGCGCACCTCAAACCCGGGCGCCGCCGACGTCGAGGATCTCCAGGTCGCGGGCGGAGAGCGAGTGTGGGAGCGGCTGGCCGGGCTCGTGGACGAGCTGGGCCGACCGGGCGTGGGGGAGGCCGGCCTCAGTGACGTGGGCGCTGTGATCGGCGCCACCTCCCCGGGACACCTCGCCCGTGCGCGTGAGCTGATGCCCAACGCCGTGTTCCTGCTCCCCGGCGTCGGCGCGCAGGGCGGGCGCGTCGAGGACCTGGCCCCCGCGTTCGTCCCCGGCCGCGCGGGGGGGCTCGTGTCCGCCTCGCGCTCGATCGCGGGGGCTTACCTGGCCGGTGGCGGTGGTGATGGCGCCGATCCGGCGCAGGCGGCTCGTGCCGAGGCAGAGCGGCTGCGCGCGGTGGCCTGGAAGTTGGGGTAGTCTGAACCGGCAATGATCATCACGGTCACGCTCAACGCGGCGATCGACAAGTCTCTTTCGGTTCCGAACTTCCGGCTCGGGCGCAGGCACCGGACGGTCGAGCAGCGCACGATGGCCGGCGGCAAGGGCGTCAACATCGCGCGCACCCTGAAGGTGCTCGGCCAGCCCGTGATCGCCACCGGGTTCGCGGGCGGCGCGACCGGCACGCACATCGTCGAGCAGCTCACGGACGAGTCGATCCTCAATGACTTCGTGCGCATCCGCGAGGAGTCGCGCACGAACACCTCGGTCCTCGATCCGACCAGCGGGGAGCAGACCGAGATCAACGAACGCGGCCCGTCCGTGTCCGAGCGCGAGGTCGAACTGTTCGCAGACAAGCTGTTGTATCTCGCGCGCGGCGCCGCGATCGTCGTATTCGCCGGCTCACTCCCGCGGGGCGTGACGCCCGAGATCTACGCTTCGCTGATCCATGACCTGGCGCGGATGGAGGTCACGACCGTGATCGACACCGACGGCGAGCCCCTGCACCACGCGGTTCGCGCCGAACCGGACGTCGTCTCGCCCAACGTGCTCGAGGCCGAGGAGCTCGTCGGGCACGAGTTCGCCGGCGAGGAGGAGCGCTCGATGGCCGTGCGCGAGATCGCCGCGCTCGGTCCCCGCGAGGCGATCATGACGCTCCCCGACGGCTGCTTCGCTCAGGTCCTCGTCGACGGGCGTCCCTCGCTCAAGCGCGCCCGGATCGAGGTGCGCGAGCCGGTCGCCAAGAGCGGCTCCGGCGACGCCTTCCTCGCCGGCTATATCGCCGCACGCTACGAATCGCGACCCGCCGATCAGTGCCTGCGCTTCGGCGTGGCCTGCGGGGCTGAGTCCACGACCCGTCTGGGGGCTGGGTTGATCGATCCTCGCGAGGCTCGGCGGTTGATGGGGGAGGTTGAGTTGACTGAGGTTGAGCCTGTTGAGGTCGGCTGAGGTCGCCTCAACCGCCCGCCACGTCTCGTCGCAGAAACGTCAGATAGCCCGCGAACAGGGCTGGGATGCCGTACAGCGCGCAGACCCAGGCCGAGTGGGCGATCGGCGCCCAGTCGGTTGGGGTGCGCAGCAGGCCGTGCCAGCTGTGGAACTGTTCGGTGAGTAGATACGGCTGGATGCCTTCAAGGCCCGGGATGCCCTGAATGATGTAGAGCAGGATGACAAGCCCGATCGTGCCCACGACCGAGGCCGTGCTGTTGCGGGTCGCGGTCAACAGGAACAGCCCTATGCACACGACCGTGAGCAGTGGGATCAGATAACAGGCGTTGGCCGCGAACACGAGCAGCAGGCCTTCGGAGGCGGAGACGACGCTGCCGGACAGGGTCGTGATCGGGTGAAAGCCCCACGAGGCGACGCCGGCGATCGTGGCCACGGCGGCCGACAGGAAGACCGCAACCGCGCCGTATGTCAGCGCGGCAAGCGTCTTGGCGGCGAGCACCTGGCCGCGGTCGACCGAGCGGGTGAGGATCGTCTTCAGCGTGCCGTTGCCGTCCTCGGCCGCGACGATGTCGCCGGCGACGAGCGCGGCGATCAGGGGCAGCATGAAGTAGGCCTGGAACTCGAGCATCAGCACCGGCGTGGCCAGGCCCGACTGGGTGATTTGGGTGGCGAAGATCGAGCCGCCGTGGTGATGGTCGTTGTGGAGGTTCTGGACGACGACGAAGATCACGGGTAGCAGCACGGCCAGGCCCAGGCCGAGGTATGTGCGCTTCTGGGCGACGAGCTTGCGCAGCTCCCAGCGGTAGGCGGTCAGCGTCGAGGGGCGCCGGGTGTGGCCGGCGCGCGCCGGCGGGGCCAGGGCGGGGGAGGGGGATGCCTCGATCGCGCTCATGGGGCGGCTCCCGTTGTTCCTGTGGAGATGGTGGCCCTTGTGCCGCCTGGCTCCGGGACACCGGTGGCGAGGGCGGGCTCACGAGTGACATGGCCGTTGCCGGACCCGGCAGCCTTCCCGTCGCCGCCCTCGGTCAGTCGGAAGAACAGGTCCTCCAGCGTCGCCAATTCGGGGGTAAGCGCGAGGATGCCGATTCCCGCCGCCCCCAGTGCGAGCGAGAGCGCGCCGACGTGCTGCTCGTCGGCCTGGAAGCTAAGATCGTGCTCGCCGCCAACGGCGCGCTCGACACCGTCCTGGGCGCTTAGGAGCTCGAGCGCCCGAGCGTCATCTGTCGTGCGCAGCCGGTAGCCGGCTCCGCCCTGGCGGCGCAGGTCGGCGAGCGCGCCCTCATACACGACGCGGCCGCGGTCGACGATCGCCACGCGGTCGCACAGTTCCTGGACCTCGGGCAACTGGTGGCTCGAGAGCAGGACCGTGATGCCCTCGTCGGCGAGACGGCGGATCAGCGCGCGCATGTCGCGCATGCCTGCGGGATCCAGGCCGGTCGCGGGCTCGTCGAGGATCAGCAGGCGCGGACGGCGCAGCAGGGAGGCAGCGATGCCCAGGCGCTGGCGCATGCCGTGGGAGTAGCCGCCGACGCGGTGCTCGGCGCGATGACTCAGCTCGACCGTCTCCAAGACCTCGCCGATTCGCCCACGGGCACCGTCGCCGTCGAGCGCGGCGAGCAGTTCGAGGTTCTTGCGGGCGCTCAGGTAGGGGTAGAAGCGGGGGGCCTCCACGAACCCGGCGACGCCCTGCAACGCCCGCGCGCCCTCGCGGATCGGGTCGCGCCCGAACAGCTGCACCGTCCCCTCCGTCGGCATGATCAGCCCGAGCGCCATGCGCAGCGTGGTCGTCTTGCCCGCGCCGTTGGGACCAAGGAAGCCGTACACGTCGCCGGCTCGGACATTCAGGTCGATGTGGTCGACCGCGAGGACCTCCTTGTAGCGCTTGACCAACCCTCGCGCGCGGACGGGCGGCGCCTCTTCGTCCCTGACTGTGGTCTCGGGGGTGGCCGTATTGGCCACGCTACAAGCCCTTGGCGACCGCTTCGACCGCGCCGGGCGTGACCGATCCGGCGAGGAGATAGCGCACGCCCGCGCGCTCGAACGTGAGCAGTGTGCCCAGCTCGGTCGTGAGCTCGGTGGCGCTGACGCCGTTGATCTTGACCTGCGGCAGTCCTTCGGGTAGCGGCGAAGTTTCGTGTGAGCCGGCCTTCGTCTTGTCTTCGACGACGGCGATGCTCGACAGGCCGTGGCCCTTTGTAGTCACGGTCGGGGGTTCGTCGCCGCCGGGCTTGGCGCCCGAACCTTCGTCTTCGTGTTCGGGCAGCTTCACTTCTTCGACCTTGGCGTTGGCGGGCGGTGTGAATTCGAACGCCGACTGTTCGACGGGTCCGTAGGAGATCGAGGTCGCGGCCAGTTCCATCACCGGACTCGCGCTCTCGGTCGAGTAGACCGCAGCGCGCAGCGGCACGCCGTGGGCCGCGTCGAAGGAGAGCTCTGCACCGCCGAGCAGGCTGCCGGATTCCTTGGGCGACACGCGGACCGTGTACGCGGGCTGGCCGGCGATGTCGGTGGGGGTCGCGCCGGAGACGTTCGCGTGCTGGCTCAGCTTGGAGATCGCTTCTTCGATCTTGGCGACGCTTGGGACTTCGTGGTGTCGCTCTGGCCCGTATGTGCCGCAGATCTGTGTGGAGCCAGTTTCTTCACAGGTCGCGCTTGGGCTGGAGTCGCCACCGCCTTCGTGTGCGGGCGGGGTGTACTTGTACAGCGTGTTCGAGGCGGCGTCGTACATCGACACCGTATGGCCGTCGTAGTAGATCTGCGTATCGCCTTCTTCGGACTGCAGCTCGATGCGCACATCGCCCGCTTTTGAGATCCAAAGCCGCCCTGAGGCTCCAGACATCAACGGACTCGAGGTCAGTTGGCCCCCTTCGCCACCGCCACCACCGCTGCCGCCACCACCACCGGAGGCGAGGTTCGCGCCTTCCAGCAGGTGGTTATTCCACTGGATCTGGGCTGAGACGCCTTCTGTCGGCTGGTTATGGGCTTCCACGAGCGCGTCGTGGACCGCGTCGGCGAGCGGCTTGGGCGGCGGTGTCGGTCCCGTGCCCAGCGCGAACGCGATCGCGGTGGCGGAGACGCCGATCGCCACGACCAGTCCGCACAGAAGCAGCAGGCGCGACAGGGGAAGTCTGCGAAGTAGGTAAGTCATATGAACTCCCACGTCCAGAGTAGCGCCATAGCTTGCGCCGGCCTAAAGGTTGGGTCTTCGATCGTGAGAGTCTCTTTACGATCGATTCGGCGCGGCCGTGGCGCTGTGTCGGGTGGCGCCTGGGGAATGCGGGTGCTGCGCCTCGGGAACGTCGGGCCGCGGCAGACGATATTGTCCCCGTCTGCATGAGCTCCGATCCCACCCCACGGCCCGAATCCAAGACCAGCCGGCGCGCGATCGTGCTGACGGTCGTGCTGGTGTTCGCCTTCGGGCTGATCGTGCCCGTGCTCGTGCTCGCGTCCAACGCCGAAAACAAGGCGAGCGTCGCCGACGGCGTGCACCTGAGCACCGACCAGCAGCGGGGTCGCGAACTGTTCGCGAGCACATGCGTGTTCTGCCACACGCTGAAAGCGGTCAACTCGGTCGGTCGCACCGGGCCGAACCTCGACGTGCTGATCGGCAGCATCCCCTCGGTAACCGCGCGCAAGGAGCTGGTGCTGAACACCATCCTCGAAGGTCGCGCGCTCGGCAAAGGCAACATGCCGGCGATGCTGTATCAGGGCAAGGAAGCTGAAGACGTGGCGTCCTTCGTAGCAGCGGTCGCTGGGCACTGAAGCGTCTTCGACGGTTTAGCCAACAGTCGATAGCGGCCGGTCAGGCCATCTACTAAGGTCCGCTGAGATGGCCGAGCAGTCGAAACCGGGACCGGAGCGGGCTCAGACCGCGGATGACGTCAAGGCGATCGTCGCCGAGCACGACATCCGGTTCATCCGGTTCTGGTTCACCGACATCCTCGGGCAGCTGAAGTCGTTCTCGATCAACGCGGCCGAGCTCGACGACGCATTCGAAGCGGGGATGGGGTTCGACGGCAGCTCGATCACCGGGTTCAACGCGATCGAGGAGTCCGACATGATCGCGATGCCCGACCCGAGCACGTTCGCGGTGCTGCCCTGGCGCCCGGAGGAGCAGGGCGTGGGCCGGATGTTCTGCGACGTGCTCACGCCCGAGCGCACGCCATACGAGGGCGACCCCCGCCACGTGCTGCGCCGCGCTGTGGCCCGCGCGCGGGAGATGGGCTTCGACACGTTCAACGTCGGTCCCGAGCTCGAGTACTTCCTGTTTCGCGACAGCAAATCCACCGAGGTGCTCGACGAGGGCGGCTACTTCGACCTGACGACGCTCGACGCGGGCTCGGACGTGCGCCGCGAGACGGTGCTCGCGCTGGAGCAGCTCGGGATCCACGTCGAGTACACCCACCACGAGGTCGGCCCCTCCCAGCACGAGATCGACATGCGTTACGCCGACGCCCTGAAGATGGCCGACGACTGCATGACCTACCGGATCACGGTCAAGGAGTACGCGATGAAGTACGGCTGGCACGCGACGTTCATGCCCAAGCCGCTGTTTGGCGAGAACGGCTCGGGCATGCACACCCACCAGTCGCTGTTCGCCGATGGCTCCAACGCGTTCTATGACCCCGAGGACCAGTACTTCCTGTCCGACGTCGGCAAGGCGTTCATCGCCGGCCAGCTCAAGCACGCGCGGGAGATCTGCGCGGTGTTCGCCCAGTGG
The DNA here is from genome assembly GCA_963810645.1 of uncultured Solirubrobacterales bacterium. Classification (GTDB taxonomy): domain Bacteria; phylum Actinomycetota; class Thermoleophilia; order Solirubrobacterales; family Solirubrobacteraceae; genus Palsa-744. The sequence continues at coordinate 177,735 of CAWEOK010000012.1, forward strand.
GTCAACTCATACAAGCGCCTCGTGCCCGGGTTCGAGGCGCCCGTGTATGTGGCCTGGTCGCGGCGCAACCGCTCGGCGCTGGTGCGCGTGCCGCTGTATCACCCGGGCCGCGAGAAGGCCACGCGGATGGAGCTGCGCTGCCCCGATCCGGCGTGCAACCCGTATCTGACGTTCGCCGTGCTGCTGCAGGCGGGCCTTGAGGGAATCGAGAAGGGCTATGAGCTGCCCGAGCCGATGGAGAAGAACCTGTACCACCTCTCCGGCGAGGAGCGCCGGCGCCTGGGCGTGGAGCAGCTGCCCGAGTCGCTCGGCGAGGCGATCGAGCTGGCGGCCGAGTCCGAGCTTTTGCTGCGCACGCTCGGCGAGCACATGTTCAACCGTTACGTCGAGATCAAGCGCCAGGAGTGGGACGACTATCGGGTGCAGGTCACTCGGTGGGAGTTGGATCGGTACCTGTCGATTCTGTAGATGCCGTGCAGGCGATCGGGCGGGCTGGGGCGAAGTGCCAGTGCAGCGCCTGCAGCGCGTGCCCGAATGAGGTCGGGTGGCGGGGGGCGATGTCGCGCAGCAGCGCGAGCACTCCGAGCGCCTGGCGCTCGTACTCAGCATTGCCGGTGAGCTGGGACAGGCGCAGCAGGCCCATCGTCGCGCTCGACTGTCCGGCGGGGATTGGCGTGTCCTCGAGGTCCTTGCGTCGCGCGATCAACGGTTCGCCGGCGTCTGAGGCGGTCGAATAGAAGCCGCCGCGCTCGGAGTCGGCGAAGCGGGCGACCAGCGTGTCTGCGAGCGTCGTCGCCTCGTTGAACCAGCGCTCGTCGCAGGTGACTTCGAACAGCACGATCAGCGCCTCCAGTAGATACGCGTGGTCCTCCAGGTACGCGTCGATTCGGGCCCGGCCGTCGTTGTAGGTGCGCAGCAGGCGGCCATTGGAGTCGCGCAGGTCGCGCAGGACGAACTCGGCGCAGGCGACGGCAGCGTCGGTGTAGCGTGCCTCCTCCAGCGCCTGCCCGGCCTCGGCGAGCGCTGCGATCATCAGCGCGTTCCAGGCGGTCAGGCGCTTGTCGTCCAGCGCAGGGCGGGTCCGGTGTTCGCGGACCTCCAGCAGACGGGAGCGAATTTGCGCCTGCGTGGTCTCGTCCGGGCGTTGGCCACGGTCCTCCAGTACATTGAGCCCCGGCGCCGGATGGTGAGGGTCGACAAAGTTGCCCTCCTCGGTGGCGCCGAACCATGCGATCGCCGCATCCGCGTCCTCGCCGAGCGCGTCCCGAAGCTCGGCGAGAGTCCACACGTAGAAGCGTCCCTCGACGCCCTCCGAGTCGGCGTCGAGCGCGGAGTAGAACCCGCCCTCGGGCCCGCGCATCTCGCGCAGCGCCCAGTCGAGCGTGTCGCGGCAGACCTCCTCCAACCCGGGCTCCCCGGAGAGCTGCCATCCATGCAGGTAAACACGGGCTAACAGGGCGTTGTCGTAGAGCATCTTCTCAAAGTGCGGCACCGTCCAGGTCGGATCGACGCTGTAGCGAGCGAACCCGCCGCCGAGGAGGTCGTGGATGCCACCGCGCGCCATCGCGTGCAGGGTTTGCAGGGCCATGTCCTGCTCGTCTCGGCACAGCAGGAGCTCGATGACCGACGCCTGGGGGAACTTCGGCGCGTGGGAGGGCGGGTATCCAAATCCCCCATTGACCGGATCGAAGGACTCCCGCAGCCTCGCCACGGCTACATCGAGCGCGCCGACGTCGATCGGCTCGGGAGAAGGCTTCAAACCAGCCCCGCCCGACAGCCGCTCGCGCAGGCCCTCCCCACCCGCGCGAATCTCCTCGCTTCGCTCCGACCACGCCTCGCCGATCGCCTGCAGCACCTGCGTCCAAGCGGGCATCCCGTGCCGGGGCTCCGGCGGGAAGTAGGTGCCGCCATAGAACGGCAGCTGCTCGGGCGTGAGAAACACGTTCAGCGGCCAGCCACCCCGGCCAGTCATCGACTGTACGGCCTCCATGTACAGCGCGTCAACGTCGGGGCGCTCCTCGCGGTCGACCTTCACGCACACGAACTCCTCGTTCATCAGGGCGGCCGTGCGCTCGTCCTCGAATGACTCGCGCTCCATCACGTGGCACCAGTGGCAGGCCGAGTAGCCGATCGACACGAGCAGCGGCCTATCCTCATCGCGGGCGCGCGCGAGCGCGACGGGACCCCAGGGCAGCCAGTCGACCGGGTTACCGGCATGCTGGCGCAGGTAGGGCGAGGTCTCGGCGGTGAGTGCGTTCGGCATGTCTGGCCAGGTTACTCAGCGCACGAGGCGCGCTCGCCTCGCATGGCGCGCCAATGCCGGAGCGCAGCGGATTGCGCTCGCCGTGGCGAGATCAGCGCAGGTTGGCGAGGCCGGGCAGCGGGAAGGAGACCCTGCCCGCCGGCCATTCGCCGCCCGCACCGTCGCCGCCGGCACGCGCGAGCTTGACCCTGGCGATGTTCACGTCGAAGCGCTTGCCGCCGAGTGTTCCGCCGGCGATCGTAAGGCCAGTGTTGAGCCTGACCGCGCCGGATGACGCCGCCGAGCCGGAGACGCGGATCGTGGCCGTCTGCAGCTTGCCATCCTTGACGGGGAACGTCCCGGTCAGCTGCACGCCGGGCACGAATGTGAAGTCGTGCAGCACCACGGAGTCGCCCTCGAGACGGGCATAGCCACCGTGCAGGCCGCCTAAGCTCGAGCCGATCGGCAGTTCTGCGTCGGCCTGCAGCGTCGCGCCAACCACTTGGCGGTTGAGGTCGAGGACCGTGTCGAGCACGGCCGTCAGCGTCTGTCCGGGTCTGCCGCCGAGGACGGCCGGCGGGTGTATGTAGGCGAGCTTGGTCGGGGTGATCGGCGTGGGGGCGAATTCGTTATGCGTGGACGTGCACGGCTGCACGGGCGCGTTTGCAAAGAACGCCTGCACTGCGAGCGCGGCGCAGTCGCTGAAGTCGCTGCCAAGCACCGAATGGCCCGTGTACGGGACCACCAGCAGTTGTGCGTCGGGAATCCGCGCGGCGACGGCGCGCGCGTTGGCTGTGGGAGTGCGCAGGTCCTGCTCGCCGGACAGAATCAGCGTCGGCACGTCTGGCAGTGCACTTGGCGGCGGAGGCAGCGGGGATGCATCCGGCCACGCAACGCAGAGGGGAATGGGGCTGTCGTCGAGCGCGGTGCTCGCATCGAACGGGTAGAAGTCGGAAGCCGGCTGTGCATGAAGGAAGGCGAGAGCTTCGGCCAAGCGGGTCGCGGCAGGTGCGCTGCGTGACCATGGGAAGGGGCTCTCCTCACAGATCGTGGTCGCATAGAGCGCTTCATCGATCTCCGAGGAGCCTTCGACCGGCTGGCTGTTTGGCACGCTCGGGATCAGGCCAACTGCCAACAGGTACAGGCGCAGCAGCGGGTCGGAATCGTGGCGCAGAGCCGAGACGACGGCCGCGGGCAACAGCGCGCGCAGAGCCGGGTTCAGGTCGCCCGCCTGCAGGATGTCGAATAGACCTGCCTCACTCAGCTGCACGACGTGGCGCTTGCCTGAGCCGTCGTACACGGAGCCGCTCACGGCGTGCTTGCGCAGCTGCGTGATAAGGCGCGCGAGATCGGCGGTCGGGTTGGAGGTGATCCCCGCGCAGGCATTGTTGGAGCAGAGCTCGTTCAGCACTCCCGGGATCGCCTGGAAGCTTGTGATGTGCAACGGTTCCCATCCATCGGCGGGAATAACCGAGTCGAGCACGAGCGCTTCCACGTACTGGGGGTAGCGTTCGGCGTACTCCAGCGCGACCTTCGTCCCGTAGGACGTTCCATACAGCACGAGCTTTTCGTAGCCCCCGGCTTCGCGGATCGCCTCTATGTCCTGCACCGATTCCTGGGTGGTGTAGCCGGCGCGCGCGGGTCCGATCTCGAACGCGCATTCTCTTAAGAGCTGGTAGGCGGGCTTCGTGCTGAACGTTTCGAGCGCCGAGCAGCTCAGCGGGTCTGATTCGCCGGTGCCGCGCTGGTCGAACACGAGCAGATCGCGCGACCCCAGGGCTGGTCCGATCGCCTTGGCCATAAATCCCCCGAGTCCAAGCGCCGCCTGACCGGGGCCGCCCGCGAGCCCGACGACCGCACTGTGACTGGGTGTGGCGCCAGCCTGCTTGACCTCCACCTTCAACGCGATCGTGCCCGGCGCCAGCCCGTCCCGAGTCAGCGGCACGGGCAGCGTCGCGCAGGTGAACCCCGCCGGAGCGCCGGCGGCGCAGGGGGTGGGGCTAAGGGACGCGCTCGAGCAGGCCGGCCAGATCGCGAGCGTCAGCCCGGGCAGCAGGACCGCCAGAAGCGAGCATGAGGGCGGCCTGCGCATCTGCTCCGACAATAGCGTCACTCGCACCCGAGCTCGCTCCTCGCAAGCCCGCGTACGCTCGCACGGCGCGCCCTCCCAGCGTGCCCGCCAGCCTGCCTCTGCCGGCCGCCGATCGAGGATCGGCGAGCCGCAACGTCCCGTGCGCGGCGGCCGATCCGCCGATGTGCAGCACGGTTTCGCTCGCGGTCGCCCTCCCGGAGACGGTCACGCCCGAGATGTAGGAGTAGTCGTGCAGCTCCAGCGCCGATCTCTGCGTCTGCGCCCAGCCGGCGCGCAGACCACCGATGCGCAGCGACAGCAGCCCGCCGATATCACCGGACTCAAGCGCAGCCAGTCCCTGCACCGTCTCCTGGCGCACGAAGTCGGCGAGCGTCAGCTCGACCGCCGCAAGCGTGCGTCCGGGCAGCCCGCGATTGCCCCTGGCGGGCGCCACGGTAGACAGGCGCGCCGGCGCCAGCGGCGCCAGATGGAGCAGGCTCAGGATCTGCGGGCCTCCGGTGCATGGCTCGATCGGGGCGGGCTTGAACAGCGCCTGCAGCGCCCTGCTCGCGCATCCGCTGAGATCGCTGCCGAGCACGGAGTGCCCGACTTCGGGCACGATCAGAAGGTGCGAGCCCGGGATCTGCGCCGCGACTTCGCGCGCGTTCGCGGTCGGTGTGCGCAGGTCGTCGGCGCCCGACAGGATCAGCGTGGGCACGCTCGGAAACGGCGCCTGCACGGACACGGGCGCGGGCGTCGAGTACGGCCAGAAAGCGCACGCGGGCATATCGCTGATCGCGAGCACGTTCGCCGGCGCGAACGGCGCGATCGCACTCGCCGGCAGGCCTCTGATCTGTGCCGTGGCTTCGGCCAGGCGCTTGGCCGGACTGGAGGCGCGGCTCCACGGAAACAGCTCCTCTTCGCAGCTGGTCGCGTAGTACAGCGGCGTGTCGAAGCTCTCGCTCGGGCTTTCTGCTTCGCCGCCTTCGCCGCGTTGGGCAAACTCGCGCAGCAGGCGCGCGAACGGGGCGTCATCGCCATCTGCCGCCGAGCGCGCCGCCGCCGGGAATTCCGCGCGCAGCACCGGTTCCAGGTCGCCTGCGATCAGCACGTCGAGCAGCGTGCTCGCGTCAAAGCGCAGCGTGTGCGCGTGTCCCGCGCCGTCGATCCAGCGCCCGCTCAGCGAGCCTCCGTCCATCCGCCTGACGAGCTTGGTCAGGTCGGCGACCGGTTCGGGGGTGATCTGTGCGCAGGCGCGATGCCCGCACAGCTGGCGCAGCACGCGTGGAATCGCCGCGAACGTGGGCAGGTTCAGGGGTTCCGGTCCGTTCGGCGGCACTACCGAGTCGAGCACGAGCGCCGAGACGTGGCTGGGATAGGTCTGCGCGTAGCGCTCGGCCACCTTCGTCCCGTAGGAGGTCCCGTACAGCACGAGCTTTTCATAGCCCCCCGCCTGGCGGATCGCCTCGATGTCGGCGACCGTGTCGGCGGTCGTGTAGTCGCTGCGTTCAGGACCGAGCTGGGCGGCGCATTCGGAGATCTGCCGGCCCGCCGGTTCGCCGGCCGGACCGCCGGCGTTCAGTTCGAAGCGGTGACACGACAGCGGGTGCGACAGGCCGATACCGCGCTGGTCGAACACGATCAGGTCTCGAGTGGCTGCGATCGGCCCGAACAGGCGCGCGAAGTCTTCGGCGAACGGGAGCGCCGCCTGGCCGGGCCCGCCCGCCAGCGCGACGATCGCTTCGTGCGCTTCCCCGACGGGGGCGCGGTGGCGGCGCATCGCCAGCGTGATCGTGCCCGGCGCCGAGCCGCCCGGTTGGAGCGGCACCGTCAGGTGCCCGCACGCGTATTCGTTGCTGTTCCCACACGGCGCCCACGCGATCTGGGCCTGGGCGGTGGCGGTCCATGCGCAAGCCCATGCGCCCATAGCCACGAACATGGCGATGAGCAGTCCCCTCGATCGCATAGCCGGAATCTAATGGATCGGTGTTGTGCGCGCGCTAGTGTCAGCCGATCGCCACAGCTCGTGACACCGTCTCTGCGCCCGGCGTGCCGCCCGCGATCGGCCCCTACAGCCACGCCGTCCGCGCCGGCGAGCTGCTGTTCTGCTCGGGCCAGATCCCACTGCACCCCGCCACGGGAGAGCTCATCGGCGCGACCGCGGCCGAGCAGGCGCGCCAGTGTCTGGAGAACCTGCGCGCCGTATGCAAGGCCGCCGGCACGTCGCTTGCGCAGGCGGTGCGCCTGACGGTGTACGTGACCGACCTGGGCGAGTTCGCCGCGGTCAACGAGGTGTACGGGTCGTTCTTCGCGGGCGAGCATCCGCCGGCCCGGGTAACGGTCGAGGTCGCCGGGCTGCCCAAGGGCGCTCAGGTCGAGATCGACGCGATCGTCGCGCTCAGCTGAGTCCGCCGGCCCGCAACTGCGCCCGCCTGACCTTGCCGCTCGCGGTCTTGGGCAGCTCTGCGACGAACTCGACGATCCGGGGGTACTTGTATGGGGCCGTTTCGCGCTTGACGTGCTCCTGCAGCTCGCCGGCCAGCTCGGGCCCGGGGTCATAGCCATCGCGCAGCACGACGACCGCGCGCACGACCGATCCGCGCTCGGAGTCGGGCGCTGCGACCGCCGCGGCCTCGGCCACCGCCGGGTGCGCAACCAGGGCGGACTCGACCTCGAACGGGCCGATCCGGTAGCCCGCGGAGACGATCACGTCATCGCCCCGGCCCTCGAACCACAGGTAGCCCTCGTCGTCTTGGCGTACGCGATCTCCCGTATGCCAGAGCTCGCCCTCGCGCCGGTCCGACACCTGCCACGTGCCGTCCTCGCCGTGCGTGACGTGCTCGCCGAGGTAGCCGAGAAAAAACGTCGGCACCGTGCGCGGGTCGGCCACGAGCTCGCCGACCGATCCCAGATCGGCCAGCACCGACAGCGCTACGCCCGGCAGCGCTCTGCCCATCGAGCCCGGACGGGCCGGCTCGTCGTGGGCGATCCCGGTCATCTGGCCGGTCTCGGTTTGGCCATAGCCGTCGCGGATGTCGATCCCGGTGGCCGCTCGCCATACGTGCAGCACCTCCGGGTTCAGCGCCTCGCCGGCTGCGACCATCAGGCGCAGGTCGGGCAGCGCTCTGAGCGTCGTGCGGGCGGCGATCACGCGGTACTCGGTGGGCGCCATACATAACACGCGCACGCGCTCGCGCGCGAGCAGCTCCAGACGCTCGTGCGGATCGAAGCGGGCGTCGTGCAGCAGCGCGCTCGCCCCCGACAGCCACGGGGCGATGAACACGTTCCGTGCGGACTTCGACCAGCCCGAGGCGGCCGTGCACCACACCAGCTCGCCCGGGCGTGCCCCCAGCCAGTGGTTCGCCTGCACATGCTGGCCCGGCAGGTAGCGCTGGCCGTGCAGGACGGCCTTGGGCTCGCCCACGGTGCCGCTGGTGAACGTGATCAGGCACGGGTCCTGCTCGTCCAGGTCGATCGCGGGCGCAGGCTCGGCGGCGAACAGCGACTCATCGGGGACGTAGGCGATCTCGCACTCGGGCCGGGCCGCCTGAAGCTCCGTCCGGTTGCGCTCGTCGGCGACGATCAGCCGCGGACGGGCCACGTCGATGCGCATACGCAGGTCTTTGGCGCGCAGCTGCTCGGTGCACGGCAGCACGACCGCGCCGATTCGCATGCACGCGCACATCGCGATCACCCACTCGGGCCGGTTGCCGATCAGCGTCATCACCACATCGCCCCTCCTACGTATCCCGCGCGCGCGTAACGCGCCCGCGAGGCGGGCCGTGCGCTCGGAGATCTCGCCGAACGACCACTCGCGCCGGGACCCGTCGCGGGCCAGCTCCACGAGCGCCAGCTCTTGCGGCGGGCGCCGGTCCAGGACGTCGCGCGCGAAGTTCATGGCCGTTGCACGCCCCTGCGATCGACGGGCTTGGCGACCGGTGACAGCGTGCTTGGCGAACGCGGCCTGCTGACTCGGTCTCCCATCTCAGTCGATCCAGATCGAGGTGTCATGCGAGCGGAAGTCTGCCACCCCACCGCGCCCAGGTATCCTGCGGGAAAACCCGAACGACCCTGGAGCGCAGAACGAATGGCCGTGGCAACCACGACGACGCCGACAGACCCAGACGATCAGCAGGCCATCACCGAGATGGTGCGCCAGTTCGCCGACGAGCAGATCATCCCGAACGCCGAGCACTTCGATCACGAGGACGCGTTTCCCGAGGCGATCGTCGAGCAGATGAAGGAGCTCGGCCTGTTCGGGGTGACGATCCCCGAGGAGTACGGCGGGATGGGGCTTGATCTGACGACCTACGCGATGATCGTCGAGGAGCTCTCGCGGGGCTGGATCTCGATCTCGGGCGTGGTCAACACGCACTTCATCGGCTCCTATCTGCTGATGCACTTCGGCACCGATGAGCAGAAGCAGCGCTATCTGCCGCGCATGGCCACCGGGGAGATTCGCGCCGCCTTCTCGCTGTCCGAGCCCGAGCTTGGCTCGGACGTGCAGGCGATCAAAACCTCCGCTCGCCGGCAGGACGACGGCACGTATGAGATCAACGGCCAAAAGATGTGGGTCACGAACGGGCTGCTCTCCTCGCTCGTGTTCACGCTCGTCAAGACCGACCCCGACGCGGACCCGCGCTATCGCGGCATGACCTGCTTCATCTGCGAGAAAGAGCCGGGCGTGGCCGAGAACACCGGCGCGCTCGCGGGGTTGGGCGTCCCGCCGAAGATCAAAAAGATGGGCTACAAGGGCGTCGAGTCGACCGAGCTCGTGTTCGACTCCTACCGCTGTCCGGCGGACCAGATCCTCGGCGGCGAGGCGGATGGTCTGAACAAGGGGTTCGTGCAGATGATGGACGCGCTCGACCTCGGCCGCGTCAACGTCGCCGCCCGCGGCGTCGGTCTGGCCCAGCGCGCGCTCGAGCTCGCGCTCAAATACAGCCAGGAGCGCCGCACGTTCGGCAAGCCGATCTCCGAGCACCAGGCGATCCAGTTCAAGCTCGCCGACATGGCCACCCAGGTCGACGCCGCCCGTCTGCTCGTGCTGCGCGCCGCGCGCATGAAGGACGCCGGCGAGCGCTCCGATCTGGAGGCCGGGATGGCCAAGCTGTTCGCCTCGGAGGCCGGCCGTTTCTGCGCCGAGGAGTGCCTGCGCATCCACGGCGGCTACGGGTACTCCAAGGAGTATGAGATCGAGCGCATCTACCGCGACGCGCCACTTTTGTTGATCGGCGAGGGCACCTCGGAGATCCAGCGCATGGTGATAGGGCGTAAGCTCTTGCAGCGGCACAGGATCTGATCTGATGGCCGAGGACGCCAAGACCCTGATCGAGACGGCGGTCCGCAACTTCTTGGGGGAGGTGCCGGCGCTCGCGCCGATGAAGCTCGTCGTCGGAGTCGATCTGCGCGGACGCGGCGATGTGCAGCAGTTCCGGGTGCAGCTGCCCGAGGTGCAGATCACCAAGGACATCGCCGCCGACGCCCGCATCCGGGTGGACATGCGGCGGGAGTTCTTCAACGCGATGGCCCACGAGGCGGGAGTACCGGACTGGATCGAGGCGTTCACGTACGGCCAGGCCAAGGCGACCGGGGTCGATCAGTACATGCGGCTGATCGTCAACGTCGTCGAGAAGCAGCAGGAACGCGCCCACACGCGTAAGGCGCACCAGCCCTGAGCATCGCCTCGGCGGGCGTCTAGTGGTAGGCCGTGAGCTGCTGCGCCAGGAACGCCAGCGAGGCCAGCAGGAAGATGCACATCACGATCAGGGAGAAGTTTTCGTTCACGGCTCTCTGCTGGGGACCATAGCGCACCGGGTTGCGGGCGTTTCGCGCCGGCTTTGCCGGTCCGTCGGCGTCATTGCACGTATAACGATGGTGCTCGGGGAGGGGGAGGGGTATTCAAAATAAAACTTGGTGTAACCATGGTACACGGTATATACGTAAGATATCAGTGCCTGGTGTGCTCATATGCATATACGCGATACCAAGGTAGCACCGAGTCTTAAAACACAACACAACACCACACACCACACCCCTCCTGTGCGCATATGTAGCACTCCAGTGGTGCTCAGACCAGGATGGCGTCGTTGTCGTAGAGCTTGATCACTCGCACGGCGCCGTCCGGTGAGGCATCGAGACACAGCCGGCACAACACGCACTCGTCGAGGTTCTGCTCGACGATCTCCACACCGGAGTCCCCAACGGCGAAGATGTCCACGGGGCATGCATCCGTCAGCTTGACCGCCAGCTCGCGGTCGCCGGTCACGGCGTCGTCAACTGCGACCGCGATGAACGTCCCGTCGGCCCTCATGCGATGGTCACCTCAGCGGGGCTTGTAGTCCCGTTGGCCCTCATGCCGCGCTCCGCTCGGAGATCTTCTCGCCGATCAGCCCGGGTATGTCCTCGATCCGCTCGGCGACCGTGATCCCGGCCTGGGCCAGGCGCGCGATCTTCTCGCCGGCCGTGTCGGCCTTGCCTTCGACGATCGTGCCGGCGTGACCGAACGACATGCCCGGCATCTCGTCCATGAACCGCCCCGCCATGAACGCGACGATCGGCAGGCGTGAGTTGTGCTCCGTAACCCACGAGGCGAGCTCGGCCTCCATGCGCCCGCCCGGCTCGGTGTAGATGACGACGCCCTGCGTCTGCTCATCGGCCTCGAACAGGGGCATCAGCTCGGCGTAGGTCTGCCCGATGATCGCATCGCCGCCGATCGACACAGCGGTCGACTGGCCGAGACCGGCGGCGGAGAGCGTGGAGGACATCTCGGTGGTCATCCCACCCGAGCGCGAGATCACGCCGATCGGGCCGGGGGTATAGGCCTGGGCGGCGTTTTTGGCCGGCCCGCCGATGCCGCCCATCTTGATCACGTCGGGCACGATGATCCCCAGGCAGTTCGGCCCGATGATCCGCGCCCCGCGCAGCGTGGCGAGCTCGACCATCTGTGCGACGTCGCGCCGGGGGATTCGCTCGGTCACGATCACGATCAGCTGGACCCCGTTCTCGATCGCCTCGAACACCGCGTCCTTCGTGAACGCGGGCGGGACGGTTACGACCGACCCGTAGATCGGGCCGCCGTTGTGCTCGACGGCCTGGGCGACCGTGTCGAACACGGGCACGCCGTGGACCTCGCGGCCGAGGCGCCCGGGAGTAACACCGCCGACGACCTTCGCGCCGACCCCGTAGTCCAGGCACTCGCGGGTGAGGTTGACGGCCTCGCGCCCGGTGATCCCCTGGACGATGAACGTCGTCTCGGCGTCGATCAGGATGCTCATGTCGTTGCACCTTGAATCTTCTCGACCGCGCGACGGGCCGCCTCGTTGAGGGACACGCTCCGATCGGCGTAGTCGACGCCGTACTTGGCGAGGATCTTGAACCCCTCCTCCTCCCACGCGCCGGGGATGCGGAAGATCGCGATCTTCTCGGCCGGGTCATAGCCGAGCTCCAGGCAGGCTTTGATGACCCCGCGCGCGACGATGTCCACGCGCGTGTTGGACACGATCGACATCATCACGGCGATCCGCTCCACGCCGGGCTTTCCCAGCACGAGCTTGGCCAGGCCACAGGCCTTGGCGACCGACGGGTTGCCGCCGATCTCGCAGTAGTTGGCGGGGTGCCCGCCGTGCGCGCGGACCGCGTCGAACAAGGTCAGCGAGCCGCCGCCGGCCCCGATCACGAGGCCGAGGTTGCCGTCGAACTCGGTCACATTGCCGGCCACGCCGCGGTGGTCGGTCGCGTCGACCGCCTCGCCCGCGAGCTCGAACGGGGTCGCCTCGCGCGCCTGGCGGGTCTCCTCGTCGCCCACGCCCAGGTCCTTCAGCAGCGCCTTGTGCCGTCCGCGGGCCTCGTTCTCGATCTCCATGTGCGCGTCCAGCGCGACGAACGACCCGTCGGCCAGCCGTCCGAGCGGGTTGATCTCGGCGAGGGTCATGTCGTTCTCGACGAACACCTTTGCCAGGCGGGTCACGATCGGCACGAGCTTGTTCAGCGCCGACCCGGTGACGCCCGTGGAGGCGATCACCTCCTTGGCCTGGAACTCGCTGAACGGCAATATGTTCGAGAAGTGCCTGCGGCCGACCTTGTCCGGCTGCTCCTCGGCGACCTGCTCGATGTCGATGCCGCCGACGGGGGAGAAGATCATCACCGGCTGCTTGCGGGTGCCGTCCCAGACGACGCCCGCGTAGTACTCCTGCTCGACCTCCGCCTTCGGGTCGACGAGCACGCCCCGGGGCATGTGCCCGCCGATCTCCAGCTGCAGTATGTCCCGCGCGTAGGACTCGGCCTCCGCGGGCGTGTCGGCAAACTTGACCCCGCCCGCCTTCATCCGCCCGCCCGACAGAACCTGGGACTTGACCACGGTCGGCCCGCCGATCCGCCGCGCGATCGTGGCCGCCTCGGCCGGGTCGGTCGTAAACCCATAGTCGGTGACCGGTATGCCGGCGCGCTTGATCACCTCGCGCGCCTCGAACTCGAAGAATCTCATGCGGCGCGGAAGCCTATACGGCGGCAGGCTCGGGCGATGCGAGACGGTATGCCTCGGCCAGCTCTGGGTCCTTGCGGGCGAGCATTTCGGCGAGGTTGACCATCACCTTGCACTGCTTCCAGGTCGCGTCGTCCTGCATCTTGCCGTCGATCATGTGCACGCCCCGCCCGTCGGGGATCGCGGCGATGACCTTTTTGGCGAACGCGACCTCCTCGGGATCGGGCGAGTAGACGCGCTTGGCGATCGCGATCTGCACCGGGTGCAGCGACCACGCGCCGACACAGCCGAGCAGGAACGAGGCGCGGAACTGGGTCTCGCAGCCCTCGACGTCCTTGATGTCCCCGTAGGGACCGTAGAACGGCAGCGCGCCGACCGACGTGCAGGCGTCGACCATGCGTGCGATCGAGTAGTGCCACGGGTCCTGCTGATACGAGGGACGCGGCGCGTCGGGGTTCTCGGGGTCGGGATCGGCGATCGTGCGATACCCCGGGTGTCCGCCGCCAACGCGCGTGGTCTTCATCCGCCGCGACGCCGCCAGGTCGGCCGGCCCGAACGACATGCCCTGGATGCGCGGGCTGGCGCAGGCGATCTCCTCGAGGTTGGCCACGCCCTGGGCGGTCTCGAGGATCGCGTGCACGAGGATCGGCCGGTCCAGGCCGGCTTTGGCCTCCAGCTGGGCGAGCAGACGATCGACGTAGTGGATGTCCTGGGCGCCCTCGACCTTCGGGATCATCACGACCTCGATCTTGTCTCCGATCTTGCCGACGATCTCGGTGATGTCGTCGAGGAAGTAGGGGGAGGCGAGCTCGTTTACGCGTGTCCACAGCGCGGTGTCGCCCAGGTCCATTTCCTTGCCCACACGGATCAGCCCGGCGCGCGCGGCCTCCTTGCGTTCCAGCGGTACCGCGTCCTCGAGGTTGCCCAGCAATATGTCCACCGTGGGGGCGATGTCGGGCACCTTCGCGAGCATCTTCTCGTTGGAGAAGTCGAGGAAGTGGATCATCCGGGACGGCTTGAACGGGATCTCCCGGGCCGGCTCGGGGGCGTCGATGGCGAGGGGCTTGAAGAAGTCGCGGGGGTTGCGCAAGTTAGGTCTCCTGGTTCGTCTGGAGGCTGAACTGTATCGTTGCGGTCCATGAACGAGACCATCACATTCGAGACAGACCAAGCCGCGCGCGAGGCGAGCGGCGCCCACCCGTACGGCCGCTACCTGGAGGAGTTCGAGGTCGGCGACGTCTACAAGCACTGGCCCGCCAAGACCGTCACCGAGTCGGACGACCATCTGTTCTGTCTGATCACGATGAACCACCATCCGCTGCACCTGAACGACGTGTACGCGGCGAAATCCCAGCAGGGGCGCAACGTCGTCGTAGGTCCGCTCGTCTACTCGCTGGCACTGGGCATGTCGGTCTCAGACGTCTCGGGCAAGGCGATCGCGAACCTCGCCACCGAAGAGCTGAGCCATCCGGCGCCCGTGTTCCACGGCGACACGCTGTTCGTCGAGTCCGAGGTCCTGGAGAAGCGCGAGTCGCAGTCCAAGCCCGACCGCGGCACGGTCAAGGTGCACACGCGCGTCTTCAACCAGGACGGGGTGCTCGTGGCCGAGTTCAAGCGGCTGGTGCTCGTCCCGCGGAAGAACCCGGGCTGATTGGGGGGTGGTCGGGAGGGGGGCCTGCCCCCTCCCGCATGAGATGGGGTGCTCGTGGCCGAGTTCAAGCGGCTGGTGCTCGTCCCGCGGAAGAACCCCGGCGCGGAGTAGGTCAGGTACCCTCACAGCATGGAAACCACCGCTACCCCCACTCCTCAAACCAAAAACGAGTCTCTTCTAGCCTGGGTCAACGAGGTCGCCTCCCTCACCGAACCCGACCAGATCCACTGGTGCGACGGGTCGGCGCAGGAGTACGACAGCCTGTGTCAGGCGCTGATCGACGCGGGCACGTTCGAGCGGCTGTCCGACGCCAAGCGCCCCAACTCCTATCTGGCGCTGTCGGACCCCGGCGACGTGGCGCGCGTCGAGGACCGCACGTTCATCTGCTCGGCCACCGAGGCCGAAGCCGGGCCGACGAACAACTGGCGCGAGCCCGGGGAGATGCGCGCGACGCTGACCGAGCTGTTCGAGGGCTCGATGCGCGGGCGCACGATGTACGTGGTCCCGTTCTCGATGGGCCCGATCGGCTCGGACAAGAGCTATGTCGGCGTGCAGTTGACCGACTCGACGTACGTCGCCGTGTCGATGCGGATCATGACGCGTATGGGCCAGGCAGCGCTGGATGCGCTCGGCTCAGAAGGCGAGTTCGTGCCCTGCCTGCACTCGGTCGGCATGCCGCTGGACGGCGCCGCCGAGGACGTGCCGTGGCCGTGTAACGCCGATAACAAGTACATCGTCCACTTCCCCGACACGCGCGAGATCTGGTCGTTCGGATCGGGCTACGGCGGCAACGCGCTGCTCGGCAAGAAGTGCTTCGCCCTGCGGATCGCCTCGGTGATGGCGCGCGACGAGGGCTGGATGGCCGAGCACATGCTGATCCTGAAGCTGACCTCGCCCGAGGGCGAGGTCAAGTACATCACCGGCGCGTTCCCGAGCGCCTGCGGCAAGACAAACCTGGCGATGCTGATCCCCACGCTCGAGGGCTGGACGGTGGAGACTATCGGCGATGACATCGCCTGGATGAAGTTCGGTTCCGACGGGCGGCTGTACGCGATCAACCCCGAGTTCGGCTTCTTCGGCGTGGCGCCGGGGACGGGCGAGGAGACGAACCCGAACGCGATCGCCACGATCGAGCGCAACACGATCTTCACGAATTGCGCGAAGACCGACGACGGCGACATCTGGTGGGAGGGCATGACCAGGGAGAAGCCCGCGCACCTGATCGACTGGCACGGCAACGACTGGACGCCGGAGACGGACCCGCCCGCCCCGCCCGCGGCGCACCCGAACGCGCGCTTCACGACCCCGGCGTCGCAGGACCCGGCGATCGCGCCGGAGTGGGAGGACCCGGCGGGAGTGCCGATCGACGCGATGCTGTTCGGCGGGCGACGCTCGACGGTGGTGCCGCTCGTGACCGAGGCGCTGGACTGGGAGCACGGCGTGTTCCTGGGGGCGACGATGAGCTCGGAGAAGACCGCCGCGGCCACCGGCACCGTCGGCGAACTGCGGTTCGACCCGTTCGCGATGCTGCCGTTCTGTGGCTACAACATGGCCGACTACTTCGCTCACTGGCTGCGGATGGGACGGCGCGAGGACGCGGTGCTGCCGAAGATCTTCTACGTCAACTGGTTCCGCAAGGACGCCGCCGGCCGGTTCCTGTGGCCAGGGTTCGGCGAGAACTCGCGCGTACTGTCCTGGGTGTTCGCCCGCTGTGCTGGCCACGGTGCGGCGACCGAGACCCCGATTGGCCTGATCCCGCCGGTCGGCGAGGAGGGCATCGACACCCGGGGACTCGACGTCTCCGAGGAGGATATGGCCGAGCTGCTGCGGGTCGACGCCGAGGAGTGGCGCGCCCAGCTGCCCCAGTTCCGCGAGCACCTCGCGAAATTCGACCGCCTCCCACCCGAGCTGAACGCCCAACTACGGGCGCTGGAAGATCGCCTGGGCTAGCCGCGACCCTGGGCTAGCCGCGACGCCCGGGCGCCGGGCTATTCGTGCTCGTGCATCTCGCTGGCCGCCGCCGGTGGGCGGGACTCCTCGGCCAGTGAGGTGATCGTCAGCAGGCCGCGGGCGGAGGACTCGAGCACGTCGGTCGCCTCCTCCAGCGAGCGCGCGTACAGCTCGACGAGCAGGTGCACGATGATGCGCGAGTCTTCTTCGTGCTTGTGAAACCGCACGTGCGTGAAGAACTCGCGCACGCCGTGATCGCCGAACGCGGCGAACGACAGCGCGTCGCCCGCCTCCGGGCCCGAGCAGCTCTCGACGTCGTCGGCGTCGACCGACACCGTGCACGAGGCGACCCAGGGCGTGCCCGCGATCATCCGCTCCCAGCGGTCCTCGATCGGTTCGACCCGGCCGTTGTTGAACCCCAGATGGGGCTGGTCGTGCATGCAGTCCAGGCACTGCACGACCGCCTCCTGGAGCTCGTCCACGACTTCCGAGCGCTCGCCGGTGTCGGGGTCGATCTTGTGGATCCCCTCGTAGTGGACCTGGACCTCCAGATCTTGGGACCAGCAGCGGTAGCAGCGCAGCCAACTGCGTGCCGTTGTCTCGGACAGTGAACCCTCCATGCGGTTCATTGTAGGCGGGATCTGGGTGTTCGGCTCCTCCCAGCGGGGAGGATGTACACAACGCGAGCTCGTGGCGAGGACGTGCTCGTGGCGCGAGCGTTTCGTCTCACTGCGGCCCGGACGCTACCCGAACGTGAACGCATACCCCGTCACACCGGGCGCGAACCGCAGCGTCAGGTGGTGCTGCTGATCGCCCGGTAGCGACACGAGCGAGTACAGGCGCTGGTGAGTGACGGTGACCGCGCCGTCGTGCACGTCGGCACCGGCCTCGGCGGGGGGGATCGGGTGCCCGTCGAGCAGGACCTGCACCGTGGAGGGACCTGTGCGCGACGGGCTGAGCACGAGGTAGGCGTTCTTGGCCTCGAACTCCAGTTCCAGGCCGGCGCTGGAGACGGCTTCGGCGGGCTGGCCGGCGATGTTCCACGTGCCGGTGTACGCGAATTCGTTGACCTTCAGGTCCGGGTGCGGACCGGGGCCGTAGTCGTGCGTGCCGGCGTGCGGCCCGTTGATCCAGCCCTGCGCGCGGTTGGTGCCCAGATAGGTCTCGGGCGTGGCCTCTTCGGAGGGGACGATCACATCGGTCGGGTGGCTCATCGCGCCGACCTGCGCGCCGGATTCGGCCAGCAGCGCGCGGATTGCGGTTTCGGTCTGCCCGTAGTCTCCCTCGCCGAAGGCGGCGTAACGCACCTGACCGGTCGCGTCGATCAGGTAGTCGGCGGGCCAGTACTCGTTGCCGTACGCGTTCCAGGTGCCCATGTTGTTGTCCTGGACGACCGGGTAGGAGATTCCGAACTGTTCGATCGCGTTTGCGACGTTGCTTGCGTCGTGCTCGAACGAGAACTCCGGCGTCTCGACGCCCACGATCGTCAGGCCGTCATGGCGGTAGGCGGCGTCCCACGCCTTCAGATACGGGAGCGTGCGGATGCAGTTGATGCACGTATAAGTCCAGAAGTCGACCAGCACGACGTGCCCGCGCAGCCCCGTGAGCGTCAGCGGCCGGTCGCCCGGCGTGTTGAACCAGTCCTCCGTTTCGGTGAATTCGGGGGCGGCGCCGAGGTCTTTGAGTCCGCGCGCGTCCGCCAGCAGCTTCGCCTGGCTGGCGCTGCTCGGCTCCGAGGGTGTGCCGACGCTCGCCTGGTATTTGGGCTTATGCCCGGTGATCTCCGGCAGGCGGCTCTCGACGGCGTGCGATTTCTCAAGCGTTGAGGTCAGGTTGACTTCGGGGATGTGCTGGGCGACGTACTGGTCGAAGTTGACGTCCAGTTCGGTGGCGATCGCGATCGCGGTGATCACCATGATCGCGCCGAGCACGCGCCCCAGCGCAGGACCGCGACCGGCACGGCGCACGCGGTCGAACAGCTTGTGGCCGCCGAGCGCCAGGGCCAGCAACACAACGCCCGAGCCCAGCGAGTAGGCGATCGCCACCGCGATCGTGCGCCCGGACGCCGCGCTGACGGAGATGACCGCCGCCAGGATCGGACCGGCGCAGGGTGTGTATACGAACCCGAGCGCGGCTCCGACGACGAGGCCCGACGCGAACCCGTCCCCGCGGGAGATTCGGGCCCCGCCCACCCCGCCCACTCCAAAGCGCGCCAGTGGCGACAGGCGCGCCTCGATACGGTCGGTCAGACCCGGCACGATCAGCGCCAGGCCCATCACGAGCAGCACGACGACGGCGAAATTGCGCAACGGGTCCGAGCCGAGCCCGACTCCGCCGACGACGCTGGCGATGCCGACGATCGTGATCGTGAACGTGACCATCAGCCCGACCACGACCCCCAGCGGCCGGCGCCGCCCACCGACGGCGGTGGCCGACAGCAGCGCGGGCAGGACCGGCAGTACGCACGGCGACAGCGCCGTGCCGGCCCCGGCGAGAACGGCGAATATGATCAGGATCAGCATGGGCTGCGAGAGGAAGCTAGTGCAGCTTCCTTAATGCTCTATGACGACGGCACGGCCCTCCTTATTCCGATCAGCGTCTGAGTATCACGTAGACGGTGGTGGCGGCGAACGCCATCTGCCCGAACGCGAGCGCCGTGCCGAGATTGATCGCGCCGAGCGCTCCCGCGAGCAGACTGGCGAGCACGAATGCTCCGAACATCAGCGACAGGTCGCGCGCGATCTTCATCTGCTCGCTCCTCGTTCGAGTATTGCCACCAGCGACGGCACATCCGCGCCCGGGTCCTGCTCGGTCAACAGCGCCTCGGCGGCGCGACGGCCCCCCAGCGCGCTGAGTCCCCGCTCACCATGCTCGCGCGCGTAGTCGGCCAGCGCGCCCGCCCGCCGGGCATGCACGCGGCACGCCGCGAGGTCAAGTCCCGCGCGGTGGTCGTCCAGCGCCGTAACGAGCTCCTGAACGCCTTGCGGCGGGGGGAGCGAGGACACGGCGATCACCTTAGTCGAGCGCGAACCGAGCGAGCGCAGCGCGGCGGTCAGGTCGCGTCTGGTGCGCATCGCCACCTGGCCGAGGTCTGACTTGGTGACGACCAGCACGTCCGGGATCTCCATGATGCCCGACTTCAGGAACTGCAGCACATCGCCACTGCCGGGCTGGACGACCACGACGACCGTGTCCGCCACGTCGGCGACATCGGTCTCGGCCTGCCCGACGCCGACCGTCTCGATCACGACGATGTCATAGGCGGCGGCCAGCGCCTGAGCCGCGGCGCGGGTCGCCGATGCCAGCCCACCCAGCTGTGTGCCGGCGGCGGTGGAGCGGATGAGCACACCGGGGTCGGCCGGATCGAAGTCCACGCGCGCGCGATCGCCTAGCAGCGAGCCGCCGGAGCGGCGCGAGCTGGGATCGACCGCGAGCATCGCGACCGTCCTGTCTTGCGCCCGCCATCTGCGCAGGAGCGCGGAGAGCAGCGTCGACTTACCGGCGCCGGGCGGCCCCGTGACGCCGATGATGTGTCCCTGGGCCTCCTCGCCGAGCATGGCGGGGGAGACCTCGGCCAGCAGCGCAGCGGCCTGGGTTCGATCCTCGGCGGTGGTGCTCTCGAGCAGGTTGAGCGCGTCGGGCGCGGCGCTCAGGTCACGCGCGCGCAGACGCGCGCCGATCGCGGCTCCGCCAGTGATCACGCCACGGAGGGCGAGCCGCCGGGGGTGTCCGAGTCGCCGCCCGAGTCCTGCGGACCCGTCGCGATCGCGCTGGCCGAGCCGTTGCCCGAGCCGTTGCCCGAGGAACCATTGGCGGAAGAGCCATTGGCGCCAGCACCGACCAGCTCGACGATGTCGCGCATGATCTGGGTGATGTCGAAGTCCTTGGGTGTGTACACGGCCGCGACCCCGGCCTGCTTCAGTGGAGCGACGTCCTGCTCGGGGATGATCCCGCCGACGACCACCGGCGCGCTCACACCCGCGTCGTGCAGCGCGCCGATCACGGCGGGGATCAGCTCGCGATGGGAGCCGGACAGGATCGACAGGCCGATCACGTGCACGCCCTCCTGGCGCGCGGAGGCTGCGATCTGGGCGGGCGTCAGGCGGATGCCCTCATACACGACGTCCATGCCCGCGTCGCGCGCACGCACGGCAATCTGCTCGGCGCCGTTGGAGTGCCCGTCCAGGCCCGGCTTGCCGACGAGGATCTTCGGGCGACGCCCAAGCCGCTCACCCAATGCGGCGACCTGCTCGCGCAACTCGCTCAGCTCACCATCCCCGGTGGCGGGCGCGGCCTCACCCACGCCCGTGGGGGCGCGGTAGCTGCCGAACACCTCGCGCAGCGTTCGCGCCCACTCGCCCGTCGTGGCGCCCGCGCGGGCCGCGGCGATTGTGGGGATCATCAGGTTCTCTCCCTCGCGCGCATCGCCCTCTAGCGCGGCGACCCGGGCCAGCTCGGCCAGGGCGGAATCGACGGCGGCCTGGTCGCGCTCGGATCGCCAGCGGCGGACCGCCTCGATCTGCTCGGCTTCGAGCGCCGGGTCAACGACGAGAATGGGGTGGGCGGGACCAGATCCTCCCGCCGTCAGGGGGGAATCCTCGGTCTCGGTGAACCTGTTCTGCCCGACGACCGTCAGCTCGCCGGACTCGATCCGCTGGATGCGCTCGCGGTGGGCGTCGACGAGCGAGGCCTTCATGTACGGGACGGCTTCGATCGCGCCACCGTGCTCGGCGACGACCGCCATCTCTGCGCGCGCACCCTCCAGGAGCTCGGCGACGAGCCCGTCCATCACGCGTGAGCCCTCGAAGATGTCCGGGTACTCGAGGATGTCGGTCTCATACGCCAGGACCTGCTGGATGCGCAGCGACCACTGCTGATCCCACGGGCGCGGGAGGCCGAGCGCCTCGTTCCAAGCGGGCAGCTGGATCGCCCGCGCGCGGGCGTCGCGACCGAGCGTGACGGCGAGCGCCTCGAGCACGATTCGCTGGACGTTGTTCTCCGGCTGGACCTCGGTCAGCCCGAGCGAGTTGACCTGCACGCCGTAGCGAAACCGCAGCAGCTTGGGGTCGGTGACGTCGTAGCGCTCGCGGCCGAGCTCCTCCCACAGAATCGACATCGCGCGCAGCTTGGCGTGCTCCTCGACGAAGCGCACGCCGGCGTTGACGAAGAACGAGATTCGCCCGAACACCTCGCCCATGCGCTCAGCCGAGACGCGCTCGCGGGCGGCGTCCAGCACCGCGATCGCGTTGGACATCGCGTAAGCGATCTCCTGCACCGGCGTCGAGCCGGCCTCCTGCAGGTGATAGGAGCAGATGTTGATCGGATTCCAGCGCGGCACGTGCTCGACGGTGTAGGCGATCATGTCGGCGATCAGCCGCAGCGACGGCGCCGGTGGGAACGCGTAGGTGCCGCGCGCGAGGAACTCCTTGATGATGTCGTTCTGGGTCGTGCCCTGCAGCTGCTCCTGCGGGGTGGGTGGGTTCTGATTTTCGGCGGCGACGATGTACAGCGCCAGCAGCCACGCCGCCGTAGCGTTGATCGTCATCGAGGTGTTCATCTCCGACAGCGGGATCCCGTCCATCAGCGCGGTCATGTCGCCGCGATGGGACACGGGCACGCCGACCTTGCCGACCTCGCCCCGGGCGAGCTCGTCGTCGGGGTCATAGCCAGTCTGGGTCGGCAGGTCGAACGCGACCGACAGGCCCGTCTGGCCCTTGGCGAGGTTGCGCCGGTACAGCTCGTTGGAGGCGGCCGCCGTCGAGTGCCCGGCGTAGGTCCGCATCATCCACGGGCGGTCGCGCTCCGGCAGACGCGGGCTCGGCGGGCTCGAATTCTCGTCCATGCAGCCATTGTACGGACGGTTCGCGCCCATTATGATCCAGCCGTCCCATGAGTCAGACGATCGAGCTGCCGCGTGTCGGCCCCCCTGGAGGCGGCCTGGGCGAATCCTGGAAGGTGATCGTGCGCAACGACGATCACAATACGTTCGAGCACGTGGCGCGCACGCTCGCGCGCTACATCCCCGGCACGACGCTCGAGCGCGGGCACGAGATCGCCAACGTGATCCACAACGCGGGCAAGGCGATCGTGTTCAGCGGCCACCAGGAGCGGGCCGAGCACTACTGGGAGCAGCTGAAAGGCGCGGGCCTGACGATGGCGCCCCTGGCCCGCTGAGTCCCGTCAGAGGTCAGGCGGCGTCGCCGACGGTGGCGCCATTGCCGGCACTGACGCCGTTGCCGTGACCGTTGCCTGCGCTGATCGGCTCCTCGACCAGCGCGCCGTGGGCGGTCGCATCCCACCAGCCGTACAGCACCGGGATCTGGTAGGCGCCGGAGTAGCGCACTCTGAACTCGGTCATCTCCGGGCCCTCCCAGTAGCGTTCCCAGTCGGTCTGCCGGTCGAAGTGCGCGAGTTGCTGGAACTTGTAGCGATCGTCGCGCGCGCGGTATACGGCGTAGGAGCTGGCTCCGTAGCGCAGCGCGGCGGCGGCGAGCTCGTTCAGCGCCTCCTGGAGCGCATCGCCGCGAAAGCCCGTGGCGTACCACGGGATGATGACCGTCCCGTCAGGCGGGAAGAAGGAGCCTGAGCCCGCCATCAGGCCCCCACCTCCGCATGAATCGCGCCTAGGCCCTCGGCGGTCTTGCCCTGGCCCTCCTCGGTCGCGCCGACGAGGATCGAGATCTTGCCGAGGTGCTTGTTTTCGAGCATCAGCTGGTGCGCTTGCGCGACGCCGTCGAAGCCGAGCGTGCGCCACAGCACGGGGCGGATCTGCCCGGAGACGATCAGCTCGTTGGCCTTCGTGCACTCGTACGCGTTGGCGAAGTGCGAGCCGAGGATCTCCTTCTGCTTCATCCACAAGTAGCGGACGTCGAAGTCAAGGTTGAACCCCGTCGTGCCGGCGCAGATGACGACTCGGCCGAACGGCTTGACCGTGAACACGGACGTCGGGAACGTCGCCTGGCCGACGTGCTCGAACACGATGTCGGGCGCGTCGCCGAGAATCTGCTTGACGCGCTTTGAGAATTCACGGGAGACGCCGAACCGCGCCTTCTCCTCCTCGGGGGTCTCCTTGCCCGTGCGCATCATCCCCGCGAACTCGGCCCGGTCGATGTAGTCGACGGCCCCGAGGCGCTTGACCAGCTCGCCCTTCTCCGGCGATGAGACGACACCCACGCAGTTGGCGCCGGCGGCGGCGCACAGCTGGGTGGCGAATACGCCCAGCCCGCCGGCCGCGCCCCAGATCAGCACGTTCGCGCCGGCCTGCATCCGGCAGCGGGTGATCAGCATGCGGTAGGCGGTGAAGTAGACCAGGCCGTAGGAGGCCGCCTCCTCCCACGTCAACGCGTGTGGCTTGGGCAGCAGCTGCTGGGCCTGGACCTTCGTGAACTGCGCGAACGAGCCCCAGGTCGTCTCATAGCCCCAGATCTTCTGCGAGGGCGCGGCCATCGGGTCGAGGCCGTGGACCTCGGGGTCCTCGTAGGAGGCCTGGTTGCAGTGCACGACGACCTCGTCGCCGACCTTCCAGCGGGTCACGCCGGCGCCGACCTTCCACACGATCCCCGACGCGTCCGAGCCGCCGATGTGGTGGCCGAACTCGGGGTGATCGCCGTACTTCATGACCGACACGGGCTTGCCGAGCGCCGCCCACACGTTGTTGTAGTTGACGCCGGCGGCCATCACGCGCACGATCACCTCGAACGCGCCCGGCTCGGGCACCTCGATCTCCTCGACCTGGAATGCGTCCTTCGGTTCGCCGAAGCGCTCCTCGCGGATGACCCAGGCGGCCATCGTGGTCGGCAGCTCGCCCGGCTCGGCGCTCACCTCGGAGACTTGTTGCAGATCGATTGCGGCCACGTGCTCTTGAACCTCCGGTGATTGAAGTACCCGCCCACTCCAGGACGGGACGCAATCCTATATGGGAGCGAACGGCAGCTCAGTCACGACCGCGCTCACGTTCTCATCGCCCACGCTCACATGCGCCCCCGGCTCGGCCTCGCGGCGTACGAGCCCCAGGCCGATCGGGCCGTAGACAGGGGAGAGGACCGCGCTGCTCAGGCGCCCGACGACGCGCTCGCCCAAGCGCAGCTCTGCGCCGGCCGGGATCGGCTCGGACAGGCGCAGGCCACGCAGGTGGCGGTTCGGTTTGCCTCGGTAGTACAGCCGCGCGACCGTCTCCTGGCCGACGTAGCAGCCCTTGGTGAAGCTGACGGCGCGCTCGTTCAGGCCGGCCTCCTGGGGGATCACGGTCTCGTCGAGGTCGATCCCATAGCGCGGGCGGCCGTGCTCGACGCGCAGGATCTCCACGGCCTGCTCGGATACGGGCGTGGCGCCGCGTTCGTGCAGCGTCCGCGCGAGCGCGTCGGTGGCGGCGGCGTCGCAGATGAGATCCACGCCGGTGTCCGTCCGCACCGCGAGCGCCGTGATGCCGTCGATCTGTACGGTCGTGCTCGCGTGCTCTACCTCGGACAGAAGCTCCTCAGCATCCGCGACACGCGCGGAGTCGGGTCCGATCAGCGACAGCAGCGCGCACTCGAGCGTGCGCTTGTGCAAGTCCACGTCGTAGCCGATCTTGAACCGGCGGATCATGTCGAACAGGGCCTGCAGCGATACGCGCTCGGTGTCGAGCAGCAGTTCCTCGCCGACATCCAGCACGCGCAGGTCTCCGAGCATCTTGCCCTTGGGCGTGAGGAACGCCGCATAACAGCCTGCGCCAGGTGCAAGCGTCTCGATGTCGTTGGTCGTCTGCCCCGCGAGGAACTCCTTGGCGCCGGGACCGCTTAGCGCGAGCTTGCCCCGCTCGGAGCGGTCGAGCAGGCCGCAGGTCTCGGTCAGCGCCGCGTGCTCGGCGCCCAGCCGGTCCGTGTCGCTGTCGATCTCAGTGGCGGCCACCGGTTCGAGGATAGCCACGCTAGGCTTCCCCGCAATGGGCCTCGCCGCCAACTTCCAGCAGATCGTCGATTCGCTGCCCGACGACTGGACCGATCTTCGAGCTCGACCTGCGGATCGCCGATGAGTCGCGCTACGTCGAAGCCGCCGTGTATCTCGTCGCGTGCAACGCGCGTCCCTACTCCCACAACGACTGGCACTGGCGCCTGCTGATCGCCCACCGCTTCGGGCACGCCGCTTCTGCTCCCACTACGCACGGCACGCTTGCGCTGCTCGACGATGCTCAGATCGAGGGCGAGCTGGTCGTGCGGGAGGTGCGCTCGGGCCGCGCCGAGGTCGTGCAGATGTGGGGCCGTCCGCAGTCCGCGCGCGAAGAGTTCGCGCGGTTGCGCGCGCAGTAGGCGATTGCGATGGCGCGCGTGCTCGCGCTCACGGCCGATCTGCTATTCGGCTCACGCGTCCAGGGCGATCTGGTCGCGGCGGGCAACGAGGTCGAGCTGATCGCCGACGAGACACGGCTGCGAGCCCGGCTCGCGGACCCTGACAAGCCCGCCGCGGACGTGCTCGTCGTGGATCTGACAGACGCGCAGTTGGATGGGGCGGGAATCGTGGTGGCCCTGGCCGGCGAGGGCGTATCGCACTCAATCAGAACGCTCGGGTTCTACTCACACGTCGATGTGTCCGCCCGGGAACGCGCCGAGCAGGCCGGCTTCGATCTGGTGGTTCCGCGTTCGCGCATGGCGCGCGAGGGGGCTGAGCTCGTCAGTCGTCTGGCAGGTTGACGCGCCGGATTGCGGCGGACTCCCTCAGCTCGCCTCCGGCGCGGGGGTGTCGCTGAGCGCGGCCAGTTCGGCGGGGGTCGGTTCGAGGGGGACTAGGGCGGCGTTGGGAACGCGCTGGCCTCGGGGCAGCCAGTGTCCGGCGCGGACGGACAGGGCGGCGCGAATGACCATGCCGTGGCAGACAATGAGGGTCGGCAGGGCGCCGGCTTCGACGTCGTCCAGTGCCGCCTCCACACGGACCTCCTGTTCGGCGAAGGACTCCCCGCCCGGGAACGCGAACGACGGGTCGCCGTTGAAAAACTTGGCGAACAGCTCGGGTGATTCGGCCTGCACCTCGCTGAACGACCGGTCTGTCCAGTCCCCGGCGTTCGTCTCCATCAGTCGCTCGTCATACCTCGGCTCCAAGCCCAGCCCGGCCGCGACCACTTCTGCGGTTTCGCGCGCGCGCAACAACGTGCTCGCCCACAGCGCGGCGAACCCATGCTCGGCGGCGCGCTCGGTCAGCTCGACCGCCTGCGCGCGGCCGGTCTCATCCAGGGGAATCGCCTGCTGGCCCTGAAATCGGCCCTCGGCGTTGTAGGCCGTCTGGCCGTGTCTTGCCAGGTATACGCGGTGCCCGGGGGTCACGGCCCCGCTCAGGTGGCGGGCTTGGGCTCGGGCTCGGCCTTGCCCATGAACAGGTAGTGGTACAGCAGCGCCGCCACGGCGCCCCCCAGCACGGGTCCCGCGTACCAGACCCAGCCGTTGGACCAGTGGTCGCCGACGAGCTGTGGCCCGAACGCGCGTGAGGGGTTCATCGCGGCGCCCGTGAACGGCCCGCCGAAGAGCACGTCGATCGAGATCGTCAGCCCGATCGCCAGCCCGGCGACCGCGTTGAATGGGCCGCGCGTGTCGACGGCCGCACCGAACACGACGAGTACCAGAAAGAACGTGAGCACCGCCTCGAGCAGAAACCCCGAGGTCGCGTTGACGCCGTTGCCGAGCGCGGGCACGCCAAGGTTGACGGCTTCGGTGGTGGCGCGGGGAAGCAGCTCCTTGACGAGCAGCGCGGCGAGCGCGGCGCCGCCGAATTGCGCGATCCAGTAGACGCCCGCCAGCGCCGGCTTGATCCGGCGGGTGATCAGGAAACCGAACGTGATCGCGGGGTTGAAGTGCCCGCCCGAGATGTACCCGAGCGCGCAGACCATCACGCCGATCGCGAGCCCGTTGGCGATGGCCACGCCGATCAGGCTGGTGTCGTGGGCGACGCCGGCAGCCGCTGCGGCGCCGGCTCCGACGAATGTGAGGGTGAACGCGCCGATCATCTCGGCGACCGCGCGGCGTAGGGTATCTTCGGACATGGGCGCAATCTAGGAGCCCCGTCGGACAGATCGGTGACCTCTAGACTCACGGCTAGACTCACGGCAATGCGCCGAAGGGTCACGTTCAGCCGCAACCTGACGCTGTCGCTGTCGCGGACGTGCCGGTGCTACTGCAAGTACTGCGCGTTCGCGACCCACAAGGCGCACCTGTACGCGCCCGATGAGGTGCTCGAGATCCTCGAAGGCGCGGCCAAGCGGCAGGTGAAGGAGCTGCTGGTGCTGACCGGCGAGCATCCCGAGGTCAACCCCGAGGTGCGGAAACGGCTGGAGGAGTACGGGCACGAGGACTTCACCGCGTACGTCGTCTGGACGTGCGACCGGGCGCTCGAGCGGGGCCTCTTGCCGCACACGAACCTCGGTGTGCTCTCCCGCGAGGATCTGGCGCGGCTGCGTGAGGTGACGGCTTCGCAGGGGCTGATGCTGGAGTCGGTGTCGGAGCGTCTGATGCAGACCGTCCACGCGGGCTCGCCCACCAAGCATCCAGCACGCCGCCTGGAGACGATCCGGACCGCCGGGGAACTGAAGATCCCATTCACGAGCGGGATACTCGTCGGGATCGGCGAGACCGAGGGAGAGCGGATCGAATCGCTGGAGGCGCTGGCCGCGGTTCATGACGAGTACGGCCACATCCAGGAGGTGATCCTCCAGAACTTCGTCCCGCATCAGAGCTACTACGGCCAGGAGCCGGCTGAGATCGCCGACGCGGCCGCGCGCGAGTACTGGCGCACCGGCGTCGAGGAGAGCCCCACCGGACTGGACTCCGCAACCTCGGATCCGGCGGACCCAGACTCGATCCCGGACCCCGGTTCTCCCGTCCGCAAGAGGCCGGAACTGCCGCTGCCCGACTGGGCCTGCGCGGTCAGCATCGAGGACATGAAGCGCTTGATCGCGGAAACGCGCCGGCTGATGCCCGACGTGGGTATCCAGATCCCGCCGAACCTCGCCGACTGGTGGGGTGAGCTCGTGCGGGCGGGCGCCACCGACCTCGGCGGTCTCAGCGCCAACGGCGATCACATCTCCCCCGAGCATCCGTTCCCCTCGCCGCACCAGGTGCGCAAGCAGCTGCAGGCCGACGGAGTCGCGTTGACCGAGCGGCTGTGTGTCTACCCGCAGTACATCGATCCCGAGTGGGTATCGCACGGGGTGCTGGACACGATCAAGGCGCACTACTGGAGCTTCATCCCGCGACGCGGGTCCGGCCGTACCGACCCGACCGCAAGCGGCGTTCCGCCGATCCGTCCCGAGCTGGTGGCCGGTGCAATCGAGCGGGGACGCAACGGGCTGGCGCTGAGCCCGGATGAGCTGACGGCGCTGTTCGCGGAGACCAGGCCGGAGGCGATCGAGGAGATCCGTGAGGCCGCCGACGAGCTGCGCGAGGAACTGGCGGGGGAGACGGTGACGTTCGTCGTCAACCGCAACATCAACGTCTCGAACGTCTGCACCGTCGGCTGTGCGTTCTGCGGGTTTGGCCAGGGCAAGCGCTCGCCGGACGCCTACGAGCACGATGAGCGCGAGTTCTCGAGGCGCGTGCACGAGGCGATCGAGTACGGCGCGAGCGAGCTGTGCATCCAATCGGGCATCCATCCGGACTGGCAGCTGGAGGACTATCTAGGCTGGCTGCGACTGGCGAAGAAGACCGCGCGCGAGACCGGGACCGACCTGCACCTGCACGCGTACAGTCCGATGGAGATCGCCCACATGTGCGACATCTCCGGCCTGCCGCCGTCGGAGGTGTTCGCGCAACTGCGTGACGCTGGCCTGGGCTCGACGCCGGGAACCGCTGCGGAGGTGCTGCACGACGGCGTGCGCGAGCGGATCTCGCCGAACAAGCTGCCGGTGGCTCGCTGGGTGGAGATCATCGAGGCCTCGCACCGGGCGGGGCTGCGCTCGACCGCGACGGTGATGTTCGGCCACATCGAGGAGCCGTGGGAGCTGGCCGAGCACATGCGCGTGGTGCGTGAATTGCAGCAGCGCACCGGCGGGATCACCGAGTTCGTGCCGCTGTCGTTCATCCCGTTCCAGACGCTGCTCGGGCGCACGCACGGCGTGGAGGAGATCTCGCGTGAGGAGAACCTCAAGCACACCGCCGTCTTCCGCCTGGCGCTCGGACGCACGGTGCCCAGCCTGCAGGCGAGCTGGGTGAAGATGGGCCTCAACGCCGCCACCGAGTCGCTGCGCTGGGGCGTGAACGACCTCGGGGGGACGCTGATGGAGGAGTCGATCAGCCGCCTCGCAGGCAGCTACCATGGTACGCGCTTGGACCCCAAGCAGCTCGTCGCCGCGGCGCACGAGGCGGGCCGTCTCGCGGCCGAGCGCACGACGCTGTATGAGATCCGCCGGCGCTACGAGCTGCCGGTTGCCGTCGCCGGCTAACGGAACAGGTCTTGGTCCAGCGGCCGCAGCAGCGCCACCGCGCCAGGCCCGTCCTCGGGCGTGACGAACCGCTCCAAGCCGTCGATCAGGACCACGGGCTCGCGCGAGTCCTTGGCGCGGGCCAGGTCTGCCGTCGCAGCCGCGGCATCGGCCACCGCCAGCCAGGTCGCCCTGAGATCCAATCCGCTCGCGTCGGTCCGTCCCCGCCAGTCATCCAGCGGCTGCATGCCGGCCAGACCGATCGCCACGTCGCACTGCCCATGACGCCAGGCGCGGCCGAAGCTGTCGGTGATCAGCACCGCGACAGTCGCCCCGGTCAGCTCCAGTAGACGGGCACGCAGGGCTCGGGCGGAGGCGTCGGGGTCGCGGGGGAGCACGATCAGGGTCCCGCCTCGCGCCTCCGTCCCGCCTCGCGCCTCGGTCCCGCCTCGCGCCTCGGTCCCGCCTCCCTCGGTTTCGTCCTGCCCGGCGTCGCTCACATGCGACGCGTTGGAGGCGTCAACCCCTGCGTTGGCGCAGACGAAGCCGTGGTGGGTGCGGCAGATCAGTACGCCGTTACCGATCGGAGATCGGCCAGCGCGCAGGATCTCCGCGGATTGGTCGAGCACCACCTGCACCGCGCGCGCGTCCTTGCCCTGCTCCTCCGCCAGCTCGCGCGCGCGCTCACCAGGCGTCACGGTGGACAGGTCGACAACGGCGCCCTCAGCCTTGGAGACGGCCTTGTGGGCGATCGCCACGATCTGGCCATCGTGCAGGGTCCGGAGGGGCTGCGCGGCGTCGAGCGCCCAGACGATCAGTGCCGCGAGGTCATCTCCGGCGCGCACCTCGGGGAGATTGCTGAGCGCGTTGGCATCGAGGCTGGTCACGATAAGCGCTGGTCAGCCGGCACCGGTGCGGGCGACGGAGAGGTTCTCGGCGGGTGCGGCCAGGCCGAGCACCGAGCGCGTGCGGGGGGCCCGGGTGTGCGCGCCAGACAGCCGCTCGCGCAACGCCTGCAGGTCCGCACCCGTATCGATGTCGAGTTGCAGGGACCCAGGCCGCTCGATCTGCCAGATCGCGCCGGCATCGCGTGCCAGAGCCCGATGACGCTCGCAGCTGTCGGGGCCGAAGCTGGGTGCGATCACGTCCGGTGGCGCGAGTAACAGCCCGTTTGTGCCGGTCCCGTGCCGGTCGGGAACGATCACAACCTTGGCTGGGCTGTCACGGCTCCCGTCGGCGTTCCCGCCGGCAGGGACACCGGGCTGGTCCAGCAGCGAGTTGAGCTCCTCGGGGTCAAGCGCAGGGCAGTCGCCGGGGATGCACAGCACGCGCTCGAACCCCTCGTCAATCGCGGCCGCCACGCCAAGGGCGACCGCCGCGCTCTGGCTCTCCTCGGCGGTGTCCGGCACGACCAGCGCGCCCAGGTAGCGCGCGGCCGCGGCGACCGAGTCCTCGCCGGTCACGACGATCGTACGCTCGATCGATGCGGTAAGGCTCAGGGCGACGAGCACGTCCCCGACCATCGCGCGGGCCAGGTCGTCGCGCAGCTTCTCGGCGACGTTCGCACCAAGACGGCGCTTGGCCAGGTGCAAGCGCTTGACGGGCAGGATCGCGGTGGTGCGCATGTGCCGCAGACGATAGTGGCGGCGGGTTCGCTACCAGCCGAGCAGCATCAGGCCGACCGTGACCCCCGGACCGATCGTCACCATCAGTCCGCGCTCGCCCGGCTCGGGCTCGTAGTGCTCGATCGTGTCCTTGAGCACGTACATGATCGAGGGGGTGCCGACATTGCCGTGCTCGGCCAGCGCGCGCCAGCTCGTCGCGACGTCCTCGCGCGAAAGCCCGAGCGCCGTCTGAACGTTCTCGATGATGCGCCGGCCGCCCGGGTGCACGATCCAGTGGTCGATGTCGGAGTGCTCGAGGTGGTTGCGGCGCAGGAAGCTCTCGGCGATGGCCGGCAGCCCGGCGCCGGCCAGGTCGGGCAGCTCCCGAGCGAGGTGCAGGTAGCTGTCCTGGTGTGCGAAGTGGAGGCTGACGGCGCCGTGGGTGTCAGCGATCTGGTGGACCTGGGAGGCGAGGATCGCCGGGGTGGGTGGGGTCCCATCAGGATCGGGATCGCGTGAGAGCAGGACCGCGGCGCAGCCGTCCCCGAAGATCGCCGAGCCGACGGTCTTCGCTTTCGGATCGTGTGGGGTTGCGCGCATGAGCGTTGAGCTCATGCTCTCGGCGGCCACCACCAGCGTCTTGCGCTCGGGATGCTCGTGCAGCGTCTGGGAGGCGAGCTTCAGCAGCGGCACGCCGCTGGCACAGCCGACGCCGGTGATGTGATACTTGTCGGTCGTCGGGTCCATCGCGTAGTGGTCGATCAGGCGGTGTGCCAGCGTGGGGACGCCGAGCGAATAGAGGCTCGCGCTGATCACGGTGCCGATCTCGCGTGGGTTGACCTGCAGCGCGTCGACCGCCCTGATGGAGCGCTCCAGCAGTTCCCGCTCGACCTGTGGGGTGCGGTCCTGCAGCGGCCGTGCGAGAAACTCGTCGCTCAGTTCGAGATGGCGGCGCTGCACGCCGCTGCGGGCGAAGATCCCCTCGGCGAACTCGTCGCCCGCCAACCCGAGGCGCTCCAGGACCTGTGCCTGGGAGAGGACGGTCTCCGAGTCGGAGACCGCCAGCGCGGCGATCCGCGGACCGCGATGAGCGAACGGGGGGAACTGCTCCCGCGGTTCTACGGTCGAGATCGGGCCGGTTAGGACGGTGTTCACAATCGGGACTCCCTGGCTGTCGAGATGGGCATTGGAGCTGGTCGGTCGAGCTGATCCGTCGAACCCGCGAGGCTTGGCCTGACCCGTCGAAGCAGCGAAGTCTCGCTCAACGATACCCGGCGGGCCGGCGTTCACCGCCGGTAAGTGCGTGTCCTTATGGAGTTTTTCACGTCGTATGCCGGGACTTTTCGCGTCATACGCCACCGATATGCTGGGCTTGCACTGCTGTACGGGGGGCTTGCATCGGTGTTTGAGAGTGAGGATCCAGAACCCAAGCCCGTGGAGCGATCAACCGTGGAACGACCAACCGCCAAAGGAGCACGCGCATGAAGCTGATAGGGGCCGGTCTGCCACGCACCGGCACGCTGACGCAGAAGGTTGCGCTGGAGCAGCTCGGCCTGGGGTCCTGCTACCACTGGGTCAACGTGCTGGCCGACCTCGACGGGCAGGTCCCGCTGTGGAACCGCGCGCTCGACGGGGAGGCCGTTTGGGAGGAGGTGTTCGCCGGGCGTGGCGCCAGCGCGGACTGGCCCGGGGGCTACTTCTATCGCGAGCTGATGAACTTCTACCCGGACGCGAAGGTCCTGCTGAGCGTGCGCGAGCCCGAGTCGTGGGAGCGCAGCTTCCGCAGCACGATCGTGGACATGTGCTACGGCGAGTCGCTGATTCGCCTGCTGTCGAGCGCTCGCCGCGAGATCGACCCGCGGTGGCGCTCCTACCTTCAGCTGGTGGACCGCATGTTCTGGGGCGAGCAGGGCACGTTCGCCGCCGGCCACTCCCCGGCGCAACTGATCGAGCAGGCGAACGCCCACAACGAGGCGGTCAAGCGGACCGTCCCGCCGGAGCGGTTGCTCGTCTGGCAGGTCACCGACGGGTGGGAGCCGCTGTGTGAGTTCCTGGAGGTGGACGTCCCCGGCGAACCGCTGCCGCACGTGAACGACCGCGATACGTTCCTTGAACGCGTGATCAACGGTGCGCTCGACGCGCTGCAGGCGTGGCGTGATAGCAGCCCGGTGACATCCGCCTGAGCTACCCAGCAAGGGCCAGCGCGAAGTCCAGCGTCTGCCGTGCGACGTGCTCGCGCGAGACGGCGTCGCTCATGCGCGTGTCGATCTGCAATGTCGGCAGCCGGGCGACGTTCTCGTCGGCGACGATCCCGTCCAGCAGCTCGCCGTAGAAGTCGGCGACACCCTCGGCGCTGCACTGAAGGGCGGCGAACGCCATGAACGCCGCGGTCGGGCCCTTCAGGATCTCCCCGCCGACGACCGGGCTCACCGCGACCACCGGTGCCGCGGCGGCGGCCAGCGCGTCGTGGATACCGGGGACAGCAAGGATCGGAGCGATCGAGGCGAGTGGGTTGGAGGGTCCGATCACGATCGCATCGGCATCGGCTATGGCCGTAAGCACCTGCTCGCTCGGCCTTGCCTGCTCGGCGCCGCGGAACTCCAGGCCCTCGACGATCCCCTGGGCGCGCCGGCGGATCATGAACTCTTGAAACGAGCACCAGCCCGCATCGCTGCGAACCCATGTGCGCACCGGATCGTCGCTCATCGGCAGCACCTGTGCGCGCACGCCGATCGCCTCGTTCAGGCGGGCGAGCGCCGCGGTGGGGGAGAGCTCTTCGGCTGTCATCCGCGCGCGCTCCACGCACCACGCGAGGTCACGGTCGCCGAGGTTGAACCACACCTCGCGCCCCAGTTCGCGCAGCGCGTCCATCACCGCGAACGTGTCTCCGTGCAGACCCCAGCCGCGCTCGTCGATCAGATCGGCGAGCCAGAACGAGACGAGGTCCGGGTCGGGGGAGACGTGCGCGCCGTAGATCTCGATGTTGTCGCCGGTGTTGGCGATCACCGCCAGTCGAGCGGGGTCGACGACGTCGAGCATGCCCCGTGCGAGCTTGGCGCCGCCGGTGCCGCCGGCGAGGATTACGACGTCGCCGTCCATCGCTCCTGCGTCCTCAGCCATCAATCCCAGGGTACGTCGCCCAGCCCCGCCAGGCGAATCCCCGCGTGGACCTTGTAGCGGGCGTTGACCCCGATCAGCAGCGCGGTCAGCGACTCGGTCGTGCGCGACATCTCCAACAGGCCGCAGTCCACGCAGCGCAGGCCCTCGATCCGCTCGATCAGCAGGGCCGCCTCGCGCTTGTCCGCGCGCGCATCGCCGCACACGAGCACGTCCTGCTCCAGCGGATGGTGCAGGTCGGTCAGCGAGGCGGCGCTTACCGTGTGCAGGGCAGAGACCACGCGCACGCCCTCGGGCGCCATCTCGGCTGCCTGCTCGGCGGCGGAGCCCTGCCACACCCCGAGCATCCGCGTGGCCTTGCCGCTGACGGCCGCCGCCAGGGGGACGGTCGCGTCGATCAGCAACTGGCCGGGGCGCAATGCATCGTGGAGGTTCGTGAGCGTCTCGGACTGGTTGCGAAACGGCACGCTCAGGATCACCGTGCGCGCCTCGCGCGCCGCGCCCGCGTTGTCGTAGCCGGCGAACTGTCCCTCAGGGACGATCGCCGCGGCGCGGGTGGCGGTTTCGACGGCGCGCTCAGGATCGCGTGAGCCGATCGCGATCGGCACGCCTGTCCGGGCCAGGCGGATGGCCAGGCCGAAGCCGAGTGAGCCCGACGCGCCGATGACGGCGACCGGATCGGTGGATGAGGGCGGCACGGCGGCGAGTATATGGCGGCACGATGCCCGCGGGCCGAGTGCGTAGGCTTGCGCTTGTGAGCATCCCGCAAGCGGTACGCATCAGAGAGGTTGGGCCTCGCGACGGGTTCCAGAACGAGCCCGAGACGATTGCGACCGAGCGTAAGGTCGAGTTGATCGATGCGCTCGCGCGTACGGGGATCAGGCGGTTGGAGGTGACGAGCTTTGTACGGCCCGACGTGATTCCGCAGCTGGCGGACGCGGCCGAGGTGCTCACACGGATCGACGTACCCGAGGACGTGAGCGTGAGCGTGCTGATCCCGAACGAGCGCGGGCTCGACCGCGCGCTTGCGCTACGTGAGGAGCTGGATTCCGCGGCGGGCCGCGGCAGGCCGGCGTTCGACGAGATCAATGTTTTCCTGTCGGCTTCGGAGACGCACAACCAGAAGAACGTCAACCGCTCGATCGAGGAGTCGCTCGCCGGTCTGGAGGTCGTGCTGGGGCGGGCCCGCGCGGAGGGGCTGCGCTGCGAGGGCGTGATATCGACGGCGTTCGGATGTCCCTACGAGGGTCACGTGCCGCCCGGACGCGTACTGGAGATCGCGGCGCACCTACGTGACGCCGGTGCGCAGGAGATCGGGTTCGGCGACACCACCGGCATGGCCAACCCACGGCAGGTCAGCGAGGTGTTCGCGCGCTGGCGCGACGGGCTGCCGGGCGTCGAGCTGACCGCGCACTTCCACAACACGCGCGGGCAGGGTCTCGCGAACGTGCTGGCGGGGCTCCAGGCGGGGATCGATAGCTTCGAGTCGAGTGTCGGCGAGCTGGGTGGATGCCCGGTGCCGGCGGGGGCCACGGGGAACATTGCGACCGAGGACCTCGTCTCGATGCTGGGCGAGATGGGGATCGCGACCGGTATCGACCTGGACGCGCTCGTGGCCTGTGCGCGGCGCGCACAGGAGATCCTCGGCCGGTCGCTTGGCAGCCACACGCTGGTGGCGGGGCCGGTGGCGTGGGGCGGGCGGGACGATCGCGCGACGCGATAGGGTCGCAATCCCCGTCCGGGAGATGCCGTCGGGCGGTGTCTTTAGCATGAGATCCGATGGGGGTTGCACGAACAGTGTGGACGGTAGGGCATTCAAACCACGATGTCGGGGTGTTGCTCGCCTTGATGCAGAGCCACCGGATCGCGCATGTGGTGGACGTACGGTCCCATCCGTACTCTCGTTACGCGCCCCACTTCAACCGCGATGAGCTGCGGGCCTCGATCGAGGCATGCAGTGTTCGCTATGCATACATGGGCTCGGCGCTGGGCGGGCGACCCCGGCACGAAGATCAGCTCGACGCCGATGGTCACGCGCTGTACGACCGGATGGCGATGGAGCCTACGTTCAGCGATGCGATCGACCGGATCCTGCGTGGTGCATACGAGCATCGCATCGCGTTGCTGTGCAGCTGTGGACAGCCACACGACTGCCATCGCAGGCTCCTGGTGGGCAAGGTCCTGTGTGACCGGGGCGCCGAGTTACGCCACATCCTTCCAGACGGGGACGTGCTGACTGAGCGCACGGTCGAGTTGCGAGACGATCACGCACAGGACATGCTGTTCGGGCATGATGAACTGCCGTGGAGATCTATACGATCGGTTTCACCCAGACGACGGCTGAGCGTTTCTTCACCCGGCTAGCGGACGCGCGGATCGAGCGCCTGCTCGACGTGCGGCTCAACAACACCTCCCAGCTCGCCGGCTTCGCCAAGGCGCAGGATCTTCCCTACTTCGCGCGTGAACTCGTGGGCGCCGTCTACGAGCACGAGCCGTTGCTCGCCCCGACCCAGGACATCCTCGACGCGTACAAGAAGCGCAGGGGCGACTGGGCTGAGTATGAGCGGGAGTTTCAGGTGCTGATGGAGGACCGCCGTATCCACGAGGTGCTCTCGCCCGCCTCCTTCCAGCGGCGCACGGCGCTGCTGTGCAGCGAGGCCGAGCCCGAGCACTGCCACCGCCGACTGGTGGCCGAGTTCCTGGCCGAGCGGTGGCCCGACGTCGAGATCGCTCATCTGTGAGCAGTGCGCATAGTCGTCAACCACGTCACGCGCATGACCGGTCAGCGAATCTGCGTGGCCGGAATCGACACCGCGACGTATCGACACGTCCGCCCGGTCACGCCACCGGGCGATCTGCTTACGCGCGTGCTCCTGCGCGAGAACGGAGGGCCGTTTGGCGCGGGCGCGCTCGTCGACATCGGGAGCGTGGCGGCCTGTCCCACTGCACCCGAGACGGAGGATCACGCATTCGACATGATGCGTGCCAGGCGTCTGAGCGATGTCGATGAGGAGGTCTATCTCGGGCTTCTCGGCGCGCTCGGCGAGGCAGACATCCAGGCTGCGTTTGGTCCTGACCTGATCGAGGTCCGTCCGCGCAAGTTCGCCGTTCCCGCTGAATCTGGCGAGCGTTCGCTGGCGGTTGTGCCGACAGTCGGCCCTGAACTGCGCATCAGGAGCGACAAGCTATACCTCCGGCTGAATGCGCCGGCCACTCCGGCCGAGGTGCGCGTGACCGACGTGCGCTTCTACACGGCCGATCTGACGATCAGGCGCGATGTTGTCAAGGATGTGAGTCGCAGACTGGCGGCGGGCACACGGGCGTACGCGATGCTCGGGCTTGCTCGCGCGATACACGACGACGCAACGGACCGAGATCTCCACTGGCTGATGGCCAATGGGCTGTGTCTCGCCGATCGACCGGTGGGCGACGTGCCGTAGCCGCTCGGGCTACCCCGCGGCGATCGTCTCGGGCTCCCAAGCCTCCTCGCCTGCCCGAGCCGCCTCCCGCAGCGCTGCCACGCAGTACTCCTGCACCGCGACCTCCATCTCCAGGGTCTGCGCGAGGGTGGGGCGTGCCGAGGCGTCGATCACGCGCTTGGCGCGCCCGACGGCGATGGGGGAGTTGGCGAGCAGCTCGTCAACCAAAGCCTGCGTGGCGGCCTCCAGCTCCGCGGCCGGCACGACGCGGTTGACCAGACCGATGCGATGGGCCTCTGAGGCGTCGATCGTAGCGGCGGTCATGATCAGCTCCTTCGCGCGGCCGAGCCCGACGACCGCGGGCAGGCGGGTGCAGCCGCCGACGTCGGGAATGATCCCGAAGCGGACCTCGGGCAGGCCGAAGCGCGAGTCCTGGGAGGCGATCCGCAGGTCGCAGCCGAGCGCCACCTCCAGCGCGCCGCCTACGCAGGTGTGGTGGATCTGGCAGATGACCGGCTTGGGCATCGCTTCGCAGAGGTTGGCGCAGTCCAGGAACACGTTGCGGAAGGGGCGCAGCACGCTCGGGTCGCCCGCGAACGACATCAACTCGCCGAGATCCACACCGGCGGAGAAGACCGGGCCTTCACCGCGCAGTACGACGCAATGCACCGAGGCGTCGTTCGTGGCCGCACGTAGGGCCTCGCCGAGCTCGACGAGCAGCGCCTGGTTCATCGCGTTGCGCTTCTCGGGGCGATTCAGGATGACATGACGAACGGCATCGCGGTCTTCAACGGCGATGAGGCTCATGGGGCGTCCTTCCGATCGATCGGTGGGTGGGGGTGAGGTCATTTGGGCTGGGTGCCGCGTGGATGTGTATGCACTTTTTTTCTTGGTACGACCATAGTGCACGGTATATACGAAAGATATCGGGCTCTTTATGTTCTATCTGTATATCTTTAGTATATATCTTGTACCATAGTTATACACAGAAAAAAACGAGACACCACACACCCCTCCCAAAGCACGCGACACGCGGGCGATCAGCTCAGATCAAGCACGGTCGTTGGCGCCTGGATCTCCTCATCGTGCCCCTCGCGCGGAACGATCGCGGTGCCGACGGCGAAGAACTCGATCGTGTGGCTGCCCCAGCCGTGGGACTTCTCCTCGAGGGCGACGCCAACGATTCCCTCGGCGCCGATTTCCTGGGCCTCGGACTGCATCCGCTCCATCGCCAGCTCGCGCGCGTCGTAGAGCGCCTGGGTGAAGTTCGAGAGCTCGACGTTGCGCCCGGTCTGGGCCATCGACTGCAGCATCCCGCGATGGGCGACGTGGTAGACGCAGCTGCCCATCACCATCCCGACCGGGCGGTGGCCGGTGCTCAGGAGCGTCCAGAAGTCCTGGCCTGAGAGATCGCTCGTGAAGGGTCGGCCCGAGGGGGCGCGGTGCAGGACGCCGTCGCGGTGCTTGACGGCGGTGCCGATCGCGATGAACTCGGCCATGTCCTGGCCCCATTCGTAGCGGCCGATGTCCAGGCGCACGCCCACTACTCCGTCGGCCCCGAGCTGGTCGGCCTCCTCCTCCATCCGCGTCATCGCGAGCTGGCGCGCGCCGTACATGGCCTCGGACAGGACGGTCATCTCCTGGGATTTCTTCCAGCCGGCCATCTGGATGCCGATGTGGTAGATCGAGCTGCCGACGACCAGGCCCAGCGGCTCGAACCCGGCCTGCTTGACGAGCAGGAACTCGTTGACGGACAGGTCGGAGGTGAACAGGCCCTGCTGGTTCTGGGCCAGACGGGCGCGCCCGGCCTCGGGGACTCCCTCCAGCGACGTGGGGTCGTATGCGGTCTCGCGCTCCTCGGTCATGGCGTGCTCCTCGGTCGTTGGTCAGGCGAACAGGTCAAGGACGGGTTTGGGTGGTTGGATGTCGGCGTGGTCGTGCTGGTGGATCGCGGTGCCGATCGCGTTGAACGTGACCATCAGGCCGCGGATCTCGCGCCCGCCGAAGCCCCCGACGGCTCCACCCATACCACCGCTGAGCGTGTGTGGCCGGGCGGTGTGTCCAATCCGTACGCCGACGACGCCGGAGGCGCCGAGCCCGGCGGCCTGGCGGGTGATCTCGGTCATGACCGTCTCGCGGGCGCCGTAGAAGGCCTGGGTGAACTCGCGCAGCTCGAAGTTCTGGACCGAGCCCATGCCCATCCCCGAGCCCGGGCCGAGCATCCCGTAGTAGCCGTAGTTGGCGAAGAACACCGAGCTCCACGCGACGATCCCGGCCGGCTCGATCCCGGCGCGCAACAGCAGCGCGTAGTCGGCGATCGACAGCTCGGTCAGGACCGGGCTCCCACCGTGTTGGCCGCTCCCGGACGACCGCTCGCCACGGCGCACGGCGGTGCCGAGGACCACGTGCTCGAGCGCGAGCTGCCCGCCGCCGGCGCCGGAGCCAAGTTCGGATTCGCCCGCGCGCGTTTCCACCCCGACGACGGCGTCGGCGCCGACGTGGTGGGCCTCCTCGGCGAGCCGCTGCAGCGCGCGCCCGCGCACCTCGTTGAGGGCCTCGGACAGGGTGTCCATCTCGACCAGGGCCGTGCCGGCGTAGCCCGTCGTGCCCCACGAGGACTGGTAGCCCATCTGATAGATCGAGCTGCCCATCACCAGATGCAGCGGCGTCAGCCCCAGTTGATCGCACAGCGCGAATCCGTTGATGGACAGGTCGGAAGTGAAAACGCCCGCGTCGCTCATCCGATCAGTTCCTGCAGCGCCGCCCGGGCCTCGGCGCTGCGCTGCGCCTCTGTCTGCAGGTCGGTCGTGAGCGCGGCCACCCACTGGTCGGGGGTCAGCGGCTCGCGCTTGATCGAGATGCCCCCGGACGTGCGCTCGCGAAAGCCCTCGACGCGCTCGCCGTCGATGTTCAGCTCATAGGCGCATCCGCCGAGCTCCACCTGTAGGCGGCGCACGTGCTTGGGCCCCCGGCCCAACAGTCCCCCACCGGAGCGCTGTATACGCGTGCGCGCGGGTAACGATGTCTCGAGCTTGGACGCCAGCACCTCGATCGAGATGCGCAGGTCGCTGCCGTCGGCGCGCAGGCCCGCCGCGGAGAGGTCGAAGGTCTCGTCGCCGCTGCTCACTGCAAGGAGGCTACCGCGCATGCCCGCCACGGGGCGCGCGTGGGATAGGCTCCGACTCGACCAACTTGCGGGCTGGCCGGTGACACGGACCGTCTTACGGGAGCTGTGCGCGACGGCCTCCCAACCAAATCGACCGCAGAGGGAGCGATGGCGACTATCGAAAAAGTAGGTGTGCTCGGAGCCGGGCTGATGGGGCACGGGATCGCGCAGGTCGCGGCCCAGAGCGGGTATGAGGTGGTGCTGCGCGAGGTGGACGAGGCGACGCTGGCGGCGGGGATCGGCAAGATCGAGAAGCAGCTCGCGCGTGCGGTCGAGAAGGGCAAGTCGACGCTCCAGGACGCCGACGCGGTACGCGGGCGGATCACGGGCACGACCGACTACGGCGATCTGGCCGGGTGCGACCTGGTGATCGAGGCGATCACCGAGAACTTGGCGCTGAAGCTAGAGATGTGGCGCGAGCTCGACAAGATCGTCAAGCCGGAGGCGGTGTTCGCGACGAACACGTCCTCGCTGTCGGTGATCGACCAGGCGGCGGCGACAAGCCGCCCGATCCAGTTCGTGGGGCTGCATTACTTCAATCCCGCGCAGGTGATGAAGCTCGTCGAGGTCGTGCGCTGCGTGACCACGAGCGACGAGGCGTTCGCGACGGCGCTGGAGTTCGCCAAGTCCGAGGGCAAGCTGGCGATCGGAACCAAAGACCGGGCCGGGTTCATCGTCAACCGCCTGCTGGTGCCGTACCTGCTCGACGGGATGCGCGCGTATGAAGAGGGCGTGGGTTCGGTCGGCGAGATCGACGAGGCGATGAAGGCCGGCGCGGGACACCCGATGGGACCGCTGACGCTGTCGGACTTCGTCGGGCTGGACACGCTCGGGTCGATCTGCGACGTGCTGTTCGACGAGTTCCGCGAGCGCCGGTTCGCGCGGCCTCCGGTGCTGCGCAAGATGCTGAGCGCGGGCTGGTACGGGCGCAAGTCGGGGATCGGGTTCTACGACTACTCCGGTGAGGCTCCGGTCGAGAATCCTGGGATCTGAGGCGCTGAGGCGGGACGGAACCTAAAAATTAGATAAAGGGGCAGATATGTTGATGCCTCTTTTTTTCTTGGTAACACCATAGTGGGACCAGGTTTTATTTTGAACACCAACCATCCCGCCTTTACATCTTGTTTACATCGATGACCACCCCGAACGAAGACCGCCGCGGTGCCTGATCTGGGCGAAGCGTTCGAGAAAGCGCGCGCGGGCGGGCCGGAGCGCCATCGCGAGAAGGCGGCCGAGCAGGGCAAGCTGCCGGTGCGCGAGCGGATCGCGCTGCTGCTGGACGAGGGTTCGTTTGCCGAGGAAGGGCTGCTGGCGAACTGGCTCCAGGAGGGGCTGGGCGCCGACGGGGTCGTGACGGGGGTGGGCACGATCGACGGCCGGCCCGCGGCGCTGATGGCCAACGATCCGACCGTGAAGGCCGGGTCGTGGGGGCCGAAGACGGTCGAGAAGATCCTGCGCATCCAGGAAAGGGCGCTGAGTCTGCGCGTGCCGATGGTGTATCTGGTCAACTCAGCCGGCGCGCGAATCACCGATCAGGTGCAGATGTTTCCGGGCAGGCGCGGGGCGGGGAGGATCTTCTACAACGAGGTGCGCATGTCCGGCGTCGTGCCGCAGGTGTGCGTGCTGTTCGGCCCGAGCGCGGCGGGTGGGGCGTACATACCGGCGTTCTGCGACCTCGTGATCATGCGGGAGGGGAACGCGTCGATGTATCTCGGCTCGCCGAGAATGGCGGAGATGGTGATCGGCGAGCAGGTGAGCTTGGAGGAGATGGGCGGGGCGAGGATGCACACGGGCGTGAGCGGGTGCGGGCATCAGCTGGTCAAGACCGATGAGGACGGGATCGCACTGGCCAAGCGGTATCTCGGGTACATGCCGGCCAACTGGCAGGAGGATCCACCCGTGTCTGAGCCAAAGGCACCGGCCTCGAAGACCCCGATCGAGGAGATCGTGCCGGAGGACGAGAACAAGCCGTTCGACATGAAGGAGTTGATCGACGCGGTCGTCGACGAAGGGTCGCTGCTGGAGGTACACCCGCGCTGGGCCAAGGAGATCGTCGTCGGATATGGCCGGTTGGACGGGAGGGCGATCGGGATCGTGGCGAATCAGCCCAAGCACAAGGGGGGCGTGCTGTTCGGCGACTCGGCCGACAAGGCGGCGCGATTCATCCAGACGTGCGCCGCGTTCAACATCCCGCTTCTGTTCCTGGCCGACGTGCCGGGGTTCATGATCGGCACGCAGGTCGAGCGCGAAGGGATCATCAGGCACGGCGCGAAGATGATCAGCGCGGTGAGCGAGGCGACCGTGCCGAAGATCTCAGTCGTCGTGCGAAAGGCGTACGGGGCGGGGCTGTATGCGATGGCGGGACCGGCGTTCGAGCCCGACTGCTGCCTCGCGCTGCCGAGCGCCTCGATCGCGGTGATGGGCCCGCAGGCGGCTATAAACGCCGTGTACTACAACCAGCTGCAGGCGATCGAGGATGAGCAAGAGCGTGCCGCCAAGACCGAGGAGCTGCGGAAGGAGTACAGCGAGGACATCGACATCCTGCACCTCGCCTCCGAGCTGGTCGTCAACGCGGTGATCGAGCCTCACGAGCTGCGGAAGGAACTGATCGCGCGGTTCGCCCACGCCGCATCGAAGCAACGCGCGTGGCCCGAAAAGCACAATCCGGTCACGCCCGTCTAGCATCCAGCATCAATGGACGCCACCGATCTCGCCTACGCAGGAATCGCCAAGCAGACCGAGCTGATGGCCGCCGGCGAGGTGAGCTCACGCGAGCTGGTGGACCTGTATCTGGAGCGGATCGAGCGCTTGGATCCGAAGCTGAACGCGTTCCGCGTCGTGTTCGCCGAGCGCGCGCGGATGGAGGCCGACCAAGCCGACGCCAGACGCGGGGCGGGAGACAGCAGCCGCCCGTTGCTGGGCGTGCCGATTGCGGTCAAGGACGAGATCGACGTCGCGGGTGAGGTGACCGCGTTGGGTACGAACGCCCGCGATGAGCCGGCGCGCGAGGACTCCGAGGTGGTGCGCCGCCTGCGTGCGGCGGGCGCGGTGATCATCGGCAAGACCAACGTCCCCGAGCTGTGCATCTGGCCGTTCACCGAGACCGCCACCTTCGGGGTGACGCGCAACCCCTGGGATCTCCAGCGCACACCGGGCGGCTCCAGCGGGGGCAGTGGCGCGGCCGTTGCCGCGGGCCTGGTGGGCGCCGCGCTCTCGGGCGACGGGGCGGGATCGACTCGTATCCCGGCGGCCTGGTGCCGGCTGTTCGGGCTGAAGCCCCAGCGCGACCGTGTCCCGCTCGGACCGCTCCTGGAGGGCTGGCACGGCCTGACCGTGTACAGCATGCTGACCCACTCAGTGGCCGACACGGCGCTGTTCCTCGACGTGGTGGCGGACCCGGCGCCGTCAGTCGGCGAGGGTTCCCAGGCCGAGACGAGCACGTTTTTGCAGGCGGCGCGCACGCCGCCAGGCAAGCTCAGGATCGCGTGCTCGACGCGCATCCCGCCGGGCGTCGTAACGAGCCTCGACCCCGATGCGCGGCGCGCGCTGGACGACACCGTCGAGCTGCTGCGCTCGCTCGGCCACGAGGTTGATGAGCGGGACCCTGAGTACGGCCTGGATGCGATCCCAACGGTGATCGCGCGGATGCTCGCGGGGGTGCGCGATCAAGCGCGCGTGATGGACCATCCCGAGCGCCTGGAAAGGCGTACTCGCACGTTTGCGCAGATCGGCTCGATGCTGCCCGAGGCCGCGCTGAAATGGTCGCGCGAGCACGAGTCC
Organism: uncultured Solirubrobacterales bacterium; assembly: GCA_963810645.1. Lineage (GTDB taxonomy): Bacteria > Actinomycetota > Thermoleophilia > Solirubrobacterales > Solirubrobacteraceae > Palsa-744. The sequence continues at coordinate 222,598 of CAWEOK010000012.1, forward strand.
GTGGTGCGCGAGCGGCTGAACATGGTGTTCGAGCGTCATGACGTGCTGATCACGCCGGCGACCGCCAAGCCACCGCCGCAGATCGGGCGCTTCCAGGGTCGGGGTCCTGTGTGGACACTGAACGCCGTCGCCGGCATCGTCCCCTACAACGCCGCCTGGAACCTCACAGGCCAGCCCGCCTGCTCCGTGCCGGCCGGGTTCGGCTCAGACAGGCTGCCGCGCGCGGTCCAGCTGGTGGGCAGGCCCAACGACGAGGCGACGCTGATCGCACTGGCCGCGCAGATCGAGTCAGAGCGCCCGTGGGCGCAGGAGCGGCCGTTGGGGTTTGAGTGATTGGGCGCGACGCGCTCAGTTGCTGACGCACGAAGACTCGGCCGAGTCGCGACTCGCCGCCGGCCCTCCAGCTACCCCTACCATGGGCGCAGCATGAAGGAAGCGCCCACCGACTACCCCGGACACGAGCTCGTGAGCGCCGGTCTGACCGATCTGGCCGCGGGTCGTGAGAGCGAGTCGGCGCTGCTGGTCGCGATGGCGGCGCCACGACTGCGGGCGCTGGGCTACGACGTGCCGTCAGGTCACGGAGGTCAACGACCGTCGCATCGCTTGTACGAACTGCTCGCCGACGAAGGCGGGGACGCGCACAGTCGCTACAACGCGCTCGTCGGACGGATCGTGAGCTTCGCGCGGGCGGCGGAGCATGCGTCCTCCCGTTGACGAAGCGCGCATCCGTGCCGTTGCCAGCCGGCTTGGGCGTGTGGTGCGCGGTCCGGTTCGGATGTACCTGACGGGAGGATCGACCGCGGTGATCGAAGGGTGGCGTGAGACGACCGTCAACGTCAACCTGCGGTTCGAGCCCGAGGACGATCGGCTGCTGCGCGAGCTGCCCGCCGTCAAGGAGAGCCTGGGCGTGAACATCGAGCTCGTCTCGCCGCCGGACTTCATTCCCAGCTTCCCCGGCTGGCGCGAGCGCAGTCAGTTCCTGTTCCGGGAGGGCGGAGTCGACGTCCATCACTTCGATCTGTACTCGCAGGCGCTGTCGAAGATCGAGCGCGGCTTTGACCAGGACCTCGAAGACGTGCGAGCGATGATCGCCGGCGGCCTCGTGGAGCCCGCGCGGGTGCGCGAGTACTACGAGGCGATCGAGCCGGAGTTGTATCGATACCCGGCGATCGACCCGGTCGCGTTTCGGGGGAAGGTTGAGGGTGCGCTGGGGTAGGCCGGGGTGGTCAGATTGAAGCGGAGCACAATCAGCGCGCCGCGCACGTAGTCAGGAGCGCCCGCCGGGGTTCTGACGCTGGCTCTGGATTACAGAGCCAGTGGGCTCTATGATTGAGAGCCATGATGAATCCGTTCAGATACTCGAGCCCCGTCGACCCGCGGGACATGATCGACCGTGAGCGCGAGCTGACCGAGCTGGTCGATCTCGCCGAGGGAGCTCACAACACGCGCCTGGTGGCGCCGAGACGGTACGGCAAGAGCTCGCTGCTGCACGCCGTCCAGGCAGAGGCGGAGAAGCTCGAGATGGTGCCTGTGTACGTCAACTTCTTCGGCGTGGTGACTGCGGGAGACATCGCCGACCGCATAGAGGTCGCCTACGCCGAGCAACTGAGCGGTCCGCTGGCGCGATGGTTCGACGGTGTCAGGGCCACGTTCAGGGTCGGTGGAGGGCCAATCCCGGCGAGCGCTGAGGTCAGTGTCGACGCTCGCGCACAGCAACCGCTGCTGGAGCGCCTGGCTTTGCCGCGTCGGCTGTTCGAGAAGCAGGGCAAGCGCTGTCTGGTCGCGTTCGACGAGTTCCAGGACGCGCTCACCGCCCACGAGCGCATCGACGCGGTGATCCGCAGCGAGATCGAGCGTCACGGTGACGCTGCCAGCTACGTGTTCGCCGGGTCGCATGTGGGGATGATGCGTGAGCTGTTCACCGACAAACGTCGCGCGTTCTACGCCCAGGCGCGAAAGATCGACCTGCATCCGCTGGACCCGGGCGATATCGCGGCGTTTGTCGCGATGCGCTTCCAGGAGAGCGGCAAGAGCGTGGGGGAAGCACTCGCGCCGCTGCTCGAGCTTGCGGAAGGGCATCCTCAGCGCTCGATGCTGCTTGCCCATTTCGTCTGGGAGGAAACCCCGGCGCGTGGAGAGGCGAGCGGCCGGACATGGACGACCGCGCTGGCGCGCGTGCTCGAGACCGAGGCCGCAGAGGAGCTGCGCGGCGCATGGACGGCGTTGAGCTCGGGCGAGCGGCGTGCGCTGCTGGCGATCGCGGGCGGTCAACCACCATACGCGCGGTCCACCCAACGACAGGTCGGCGGATCGCGTGGCGGTGGCATGGAGCACGCGATTCGCTCCCTGCTGGACACCGGGGAGCTTGTCGCGGATCAGGACTCCCCCACTGGATATCGGGTCGTGGACCCGCTGCTCGCGTACTGGGTTCGCGCCGGCAGGCACAGCTCGTAACGCCGGCCGGGGGTTGAGTGAGTCGATGCGGCGGGTGGGAGTCGAACCCACACGCCCTTGCGGACAGAGGCTTTTGAGGCCTCCGCGTCTACCGTTCCGCCACCGCCGCAGGGCCGTCAACTATAGGCCAGCAGGCCGCTCGACCTCGACGTTCCAGCCCTGGTTGAAGCCGCGCATCGCGAACGCGATCAGGAGGATCTGGACGGGGACGAGCAGGAGCGTGATGATGCCGAGCAGGCCGGCGTTGAGGTAGTTCGGGGCGGCGAAGCCGGCGTGGTTGCGGTCAAACCAGAACGGACCGGCGACGAGCGCGAAGACCGTCAGGAGCACGGCGAGCGCGGCGCCGACCGGCAGGACACCGCGGTTCCAGCGCCCGGCGAAGAAGGCGAGCGTCAGGTAGACGAGGATGTAGGCGACCTGGACGACCCAGGCGCTCTCCAGTACGTTCCAGCCGCAGACGGTCACGATCAGGACGAGCGCGGCGGAGAGCAGGAACAGGAAGATGACGGTCATGCGCGTGCCCTGGACGACCGGCCGGTCGCGGTTGGGGTGCGTGACGACCATCGGCTCGGCGGGCGCCGGGGACTCCCAGAGCGAGCCGGTGTGGGCGGAGGACGTGGGGGACGTGGACATCGCGAGTATGACCATACAATCTCAGGCGGCCGGCGTGCGTGGATGTGTACGAATGGCCCGATACGCAAGGACGCGGGCGTGGTGGAATTGGTAGACACGCCGGCTTTAGGTGCCGGTGGGCGTAGGCCTTTGGGGGTTCGAGTCCCTCCGCCCGCATATCGCGGCAATCGCGAGATCGTGCCCGTGAAGAGGCTTGTGCGAAAGGCCTGCTGGAGGGATACCCCACGGGCACGATCGCGATTTGCCGCGATTGGCTGATTGGGTTGGGAGCGGCTACCCGGCCGTGGGCGAGGTCTCGCGGGCGACTTTCCAGCCCGCGTTAGGGGGCTCAGGAAGTAGGGGGGCTCGTCTACGGCGAGGCGCTTGTCGTATTTGTAGTTCTTGTTGTAGCCCGTGACGACGGTGGTTCCATTGACCGTGCCCACGATGCCGCGATAGTTCTGAGCGATCGCCCCGTAGACTTTCAGGTCTCCGAGTTTTGCCCCACAGTTGTAGTTGTTGACCACGAAGGAGTGGGTGGTCGAAAGGATCGCGGCGTAGATCCACGGTTCTTGCAGCGACCCCGATCCGTTGGTGTTATTTTCGCAGGGGTGATAGACGCGCACGAAGTTGTTCGCGATCAGCCCGAGCGTGGCGGTCCCGGTCGGGGGTTCGACGCCCTTCTGGCCGTATGGGTAGATTTCGCCATTGATGATCACATCGTTGCCGGAGCCGATCGTCAGCGGCTTGCTGTACGTGCCGCTCACGTAGACGTTGGCGCAGTTGGTCTCGTGCGTCGTCTCGTTGCTTTCGTCGGATTTGAGCGGGTTGTACGTATATCCACACGCCCCGGTGGCCTGCTTTACCCAGATGAGCCCGTTGCTGGGCCATGCGATTTTCTTGGGCGTACCACCATTGAATCCCGCGTTTGTCACGTCAATTTCGTTTGTGGCTCCTTCGAGTACGAGCTTGGTGACGCCGGAAAATTCATCTTCTTCTAGGGCGTATGTTTCCAGGCTTTTGTCGCTTTTGGGCGGTTCCAGAAATTCGGCCCCTTCGCCCTTCTTTATGTAGCTTTTGGTGGCGGTGTAGTATTTGCCGGTTCCGCCGCATTCGGGGCTGGTGTTCAAGCCCTTGTAGAATTCAACCACATCTGGAGGAGTGTGGCCGCTGCGGCCAAACGAAATGGTTCCGTTGTAGAGGCAGGGGGCGTCGTTGGTGTGCATCGGACCTTCGATTGAATCTCCACTCGCAAACACGATCAGTTCGCATTCCGACGTTTCTGGATAATACGTTTTTTCTTCCGCGCATTTCGGCGATGCGTTATACAACGAAGGGTCCTCGTCTTCGTGGTTCGTGTAGTAGATAAAGTTGAGGAATCCCGTGACTTTGAACGTGGCGACGATCGTGTGTTTCTCTTTTGGGCTCGTGCCGGCGTAGCCGACCGATTCGACGCGGAACGTGTTGGCCGCGGCGCCGGTCGATTCGATCGCCGTTTCAAATGGATTTGAGGTGAGGCATTCGGTCGTCCCTGTGGGCGCGGATTTCGCCGGCATGATCTTGACTTTGTACGACGAGCTGGATTCCTGTGGCAGTTTGTTGGCCGGTTCTCCACAGGTCTGCCAGTAGTTGGGGTTCACCTGCATCTCGTACTCGAACTCCTGGACGCCGGCGAGCGCGGCGTAATAGGCCTCCTTCTGCGCCGTGTCCGTGTGCGAGAGGCGGATGTCGCCCTGGGTGGCGAGGAAGGTCGCGGCCAGCAGCAGGCTCGTCACGAGCATCACGCCCATCGCGATGATCATAGTCACGCCGTCCTGCGCGCGCGCACGTGAGAGGGCTCTGTGGGGAATGGTCATTCGCATGGCGTGTATTTGATCGGAGTTTCGACGTTCGGAGCGCTGAATGCGAACGTGACCTGGTTGCTGAGGTCGATGTACTGGTCGTGTTCAGCTTTGCTGTCGACGGGCGCCACCCTGAAGCTGACCAGGACGGCGGCGACATTTTCAGCGCTGTTTTCTTTTTCTACTTTAGAACCCGATTCTGTTTCCTTTTTGAGTGGAATATAGGTTAACGAGAACGGGGTGAGCGTGCTTTCGGGAGTGGTCGTGCTGCCGGTCGATATCGTGTTGTACTTGTAGTATTGGAAGATCGGAGTGGTGCCGGTCTGGGTGACGTTGCTCGCGAGCAAAACTCCCTTTTTGGGTTCGGCGTTTGCGGCTTCGTGAGTCGTGGAAGAGTAGTCGGGCGTTGGGAGCACTGCTTCCGGCCCTTCGCCGCTCGTGCTCTTGTAGACGAAGTCGGTCAACGTCTTGGCCGTCGAGCTCCAGACGATCTGATGCTCGAACACGCCGGTGCCTGGTTTTGATTTTTCTTCTGCCGCTTTGGCGTTGGGCAGCACCGCTTCTTCGCTGTAGGCGTTCTTGAATATCAGTTCGCTTTCATTGCTTTTTTCCTGCATTGGGGCGAAGCCTGGCGAGAGGCAGGACGAGTGCAGCTCATCGATGATCCTGGTCATCGCGGTGCGCCCGATCTGGTTGGCTTGGACCTTGTCGGAGACCAGGGTCGTCTGGCTCCTCGAGATTTCCAGAGTCGCGAAGAGGGCGCCGATGACTATGGTGGCGGTGAGCATCGAGACGAGCAGTTCGATCATGGTGAAGCCCCGATCGTCGCGGATGCTGGAGGGATTGATCTTGAGGTTGCCGCTCAGCATGTGGTTGTGGTGGGGCTGGTTGTTTTTGTCCAAGCCGAGCCGGTAGTGCCGAGTGCGACTATGTTTTCGAGTGTCGTGCCGGCTTCGGTGGTGGTGGTGTTTGTGTATTTGGCTGTATACTTGCTGTGGGTGGTGGTGCCATTGTTGTAGGCGAGGCAGATTGCGAATTCGCCAAAGGGCTGGTAGGGAATTTCCAGATGCCCTGTCGTGCTCGTCGTCTGATAGTGTTCGTAGTGTGATTTAACGGCGTTGTCGGCGACCTGTGCGGGACTCGCTTTGGTGCAGCTCAGGTTGGTGATCTTGACTTCCTGCTTGGTTGTTTCCGGTTCTGTGCTGGATGATTTGTAGAGGTTGAGCGTAACCTTCGATGTTGGCACGCTCACCTTGAATTCGCCACCGGCGGGAACGACGGCGCTTCCCGGCGTGATGCTGCTGTTCCACTTGGTGGGGTTGTTTTCCGTGCAGTCCCCGGCGTAAACGGTCCACGCGGTGGTGAAGGGGAAGAGATCGCCGCTTGGGTAGTAAGATGAGCTGACGGCGGTCGTGGCTTCTTTGCCGTAGCCTTCCATTGTAAGCGTTCTTGGGTTCGTGCCCGTGGCCGTGACCGAGCCCGGTTCCGTTTCGTACTTGCCTTCGGAGCTGAAGGTCCCGTATTCGACGCTGCCCACTTCGAATTCCGGAGTGACGCCCATGTTGGAGTTGTACGCCACGAATGTGTCGCCTTCCACCGAGGTGACTCCATGCTTGAATTGCGCCGTGATCCTGCCCCCGTGCCCGAGGTAGGTGTGGGTGCGGGTGATGAGGTTCGGGGCGATCGAGACTTCCTTGGCGCTGTACTTGCGCGCGCCGCTCGGCATCACGTATTCCGGCTTGGAGGCTTCGACGTTCACCGTCGTCGCCGGGATGCCCGTGTAGATGACGCAGCCCTTCGTGCCGGTCGTCGTCGCCACGCCGCCCGCGAGCACCGACACGCCCGGGACGCCTTCTTCGGGGCTGCCCAGGTTGGTGACGTCGACTTCCAAGCCCGAGCCGTCGGGCGGGGTGATGACGCTCCTCTGGGTCACGGCCGCGCGTTTGACCGCTTCCAGCGTGTGCCAGTCGACCGACGAGGTGATCTCGATGTTCTTCGAGGCTTCGGATGAGCTGCCGGAGCCCGTGCAGCCTCCCGTGCCCCCGGAGCCGTTGACGAATTCGGTCGACTGGGTGATTTTGTACGTCGTGCCCCCGACCGTCTGCGTGTATTCGTGCGGGGTCGATTCCAGGGCCTCGAGCACGCTCGCCGGGTCGCTGCGCAGCTGCTCCTGGGACTGGGCGGCGAGCACCGAGGCCTGGCTGTGCGCGCGCTCGTCCTGCGAGACTTTCTCCGTCTCGTTGAACCCGGTGAGGACCGCGACGACGATCAGCCCTGCCAGCAGCGCGGCAATGACCACCTCGATCAGCGTGTCCCCGCGCTGCGACCCGGGTTTGGGCAGCCTCTGTCTGAATGTATCAATCATCACAAGCACATGGGTATAGGTCCACCCACCGCTTCGGCATACACGCCGTCGGCCTTTAGGTTCTCGACATTCGTACTACGGGCCGTTGTGGGCGGGCGAGCCCCGAAGGCCCGCCCGCCTGGGAACTCCTCGCGTACTGATTTAGCGGGTTCGGCAGGGATTATGTAGCCTGGGGCGAAGGTGGTGGCGGTGGTTGCCGTGACCGCGTCAGGGGTTGAGGTGCTTCCGGCCGAGCCGGTGGATGAGTGTGGGCGGCTGGAGGCGTTGTGCTCGGCGTTGTCGGTTGAGAACGAGCATCTGTGGGACGAGGTCTTTCGGCTGACGGGCGAGAATGAGCGGCTGCGGGGACGGGTCGGGAAGCTCGAGGGGTCCTTGGAGGAGGCGCGGCGGGCGGGCAAGCGTCAGGCGGCGCCGTTCTCGCGCGGGGAGCCGAAGTCGGCTCCGCGGCGGCCGGGGCGGCGCTCGGGGGAGGAGCACGGTCGGCATGGTCATCGCCAACCGCCGGGGGAGGTTGATGAGCAGTGTGATGCACCGCTTGCGGGCCGGTGTGAGTGTGGCGGGGAGATCGTGGAGGACCGGATTGAGTACCAGTTCCAGGACGAGTTGCCCGAGCCGCAGCCGATCCGGCGGCGGTTCGCGGTGCATATCGGCAAGTGCCGGGGGTGCGGGCGTCGCCATCAGGGCCGTCACCCGTTCCAGACCTCAGATGCTCTGGGGGCGGCCGCGTGCATGCTCGGCCCGCGCGCGGTCGCGTTGGCGAGCGAGCTGAACAAGGAGCTGGGGCTCTCACCGCAGAAGACGGCCAAGGCACTGGCCCGGTTCGGGATCCAGGTGAGCGCGGGCGGGGTCGTGCAGGCGATCGCGCGCCAAGCCAGGGCGCTTGAACCTACCTACCGGGCGCTGATCGAGGGGGTGCGCTGCAGCCCGACGGTAGCGCCGGATGAGACCGGGTGGCGAATCAACGGACAGAAGGCGTGGCTGTGGGCGTTCGCCGGCGAGGACGTGACCGTGTACCTGATCGCCGCTGGTCGCGGATACGAGCACGCCGCCGAGGTCCTTGGCGAGGACTACTCCGGTGTGCTGGAGCGCGACGGCTGGGCACCGTACCGGCGGTTCACCCTCGCCCGCCACCAAACCTGCCATGCGCACCTGCTGCGCAGAACCGGCGAGCTGCTCGCCGACTCGACCGCGGGGCAGGCGCGTGTTCCGCACGCCGCACGCCGGATCCTCAAGGACGCGCTCGCGCTCCGCGATCAGCGTGATGTGATCGACGCCGCGCAGTTCGCCCTGAAAGTCACGGATCTGAACGAGCGGGCCGACAAGCTGCTGGCGATGCACCCGACGCACGAGCCGAACCGAAAGCTGCTCGCTCATCTGCAGACCGAGCGCGAGCACCTGTTCACGTTCCTGGCCGACCCCGGCGTGCAGGCCACGAACTGGCGCGCCGAGCAGGCGCTCAGACCGGCGATCGTCAACCGCAAGAGCTGGGGCGGAAACCGCACCTGGCAGGGGGCGCACACCCAGCAGGTCACGATGAGCGTGATCCGCACCGCCCGCCAACAGAACATCGACCCGCTCGAGCTGCTGGCCAGCGCGCAGCTCTCTCTGAAGCCGACCACCAGTGAGCTAATCAAGCTCCCCGCCCGCGCGTCCCCGACCAGCCTCGCGGCCTGAGCGGCGATGCCCGAGCCGGCCCCGCTGCCCGAGACCCGCTACCGGATCGTCTGCTACGAGCTCGAAGCCGACCAGGAGACGGTTATCCTCGACGCCACTGCCCAAGCGTTCATCGCGGTCACCGGCACGATCGATGAGAACAACACGATGCGCGGCGAGGGCACCCACGCCGGGCCGCTACCGCTGCTACGACGCCTCGCCAGCATCATCACCGACGACGAACGCCTCGCCAGCTGAAACGATCCACACGCCGGCCGGTCGCGGCTGACCCCGGTCGCGGCACCCGTCCGCCGATCCGCCTACCGTTTGCGCCGGTCGATAAGCGAGCACAGGGAGCAACCTGATGAGCCGACACAGCCCAGCCCACAACGTCATCGTGCAGATCAAGGTCAAGCTGCTGGGAGTGGCCAAGCCGCCAGTCTGGCGGCGAGTTCAACTCCGCGCCGACACCCGCCTCGCTCAGCTGCACGACATCCTCCAAGCAGCACTCGGCTGGGAGAACTACCACATGCACGTCTTCTCCTTCGGCGAGGAAGAGTTCGGCGTCCCCGACCCCGAGCTCGGCTTCAGCGACGAGCGCCAGGTCACTCTCGGCGAGCTCACCGATATCGGCGCCCGCTTCCGCTACACCTACGACTTCGGCGATGACTGGCAGCACGAGATCACCGTCGAGAAGCTGCTCGACCCCGACCCCGACGCTCACTACCCGGCCCTGGTGGGCGCGAAGGGGGCCTGCCCACCAGAGGACTGCGGCGGCCCCTGGGGATACGCGAACCTCAGAAAGATCCTCGCCGACCCAAGCCAGGACGAACACCAAGACATGCTCGAATGGCTCGGCCTCGACAACGCCACCGAGTTCGACCCCCTCGCCGTGCCCAGCGAAAAGATCGACGACGAGCTAGCTCTCAGCAGCATCAGCGGCTGAGAACACAACCAGTCTGACCCGCTAACTCAATACCTCCTCGCTAGGCCCTACGCCATCGGTTGCGGGACAGCCGGCGAGGCTCCCGCGCCGGCGCTGGCCGGCACACCCGTGCGCATGTACATCAGGATCGCCACGACGATCGACCACACCAGGAACGCGAACAGCGCCGGGAAGCTCGAGGGTGGGATCAGCGTGGCGATGCCGATCACGATCGCCACCCAACCCAGCCACTTCGGCAGCGCCGCGCCGCGCAGGATCGCCAGACCCGCACAGATGCCGAACACGAATCCTCCGGCGAGCACCGGCAGGAACAGTTCCTGGCCGATGAAGTTCAGCGTTCGGGCTTCCTGGAGGCCCAGGCTGTGGATGTTGTGGGCGAGCCCGTATTCGATTCCGGTGCCCGTGAGCGCGCCGGCCGCCATCAGGATCGCGCCGGCCAGCACGAGCGCGCCCAGCCCCTCGGCCGCCGCGGTGCGGCGCAGGTAGGCGCGCAGCGCCCCTGCGAACAGCACCAGCACCAGGAACGCCAGCCCGAACAGGATCGCCGACGTCTGCACTTCCGAGCGATGCGCCGTGTAGTAGGCGACCACCTTCACGGGACCCGCCTTCGCTTCCGGCGATTCTGAGTTGTTCGTGACCACAGCGGCCACCGCGAGTACGGCGAACAGCACGCCCGTCAGCGGCGCCAGCTTGCTCCAACGATCAGTCATTCCATCCCCCTTGCTTGTGTCGATGCATACGTTGACCCGTACGCGCGCGACTCTACATGCCCGAGCCCCTGGAATCCCGGTCCCCGACCGGTTCGCGGCCGGGCCGGCCGCCTCGTGGCCGTGTAGTGGTCCATGCCGCGTGACCTGGGCATCTGTGGTCACTGACGGTATCCTGTAGGTCTTATGGAGACCCGTGCACATATGGCTGCGGATGCCCTCGGATCGGTGCGAGCCGAGGGCTTGGAGCCCGGCGCCACCGTGATCGAGATCCTCGACCGCTGGAGCGAGGGCACGATCGCGACCGAGCAACTCGGCGGGGCCGCACAATGTCTCGCGTCCGGCGAGTCGGTGGCTCATCTGCTTGGTGAGCCGGTGCCCGCGTCGGCACATCGCTGATCGTGGAGCTTCCCCGGCGCGGTGGCTGATCCTTACGTATACCCCGAGACCGGCGTGCTGCGCAACCTGGCCGGTCTGCATGATGCCGATGAGCTTGCCGACCATGAGGCGCAGGCGAGCACGCTGCGACTTGTGCAACTCGCCGCGCTTAGATTGGAGGGCGCCTACGATCTTGCCCACCTTCAGGAGTTCCATCGCTTCATCTTCCAGGACATCTACTCGTGGGCAGGCGAGCTGCGCAGCGTGCCGCTCGCCAAGCCCGGCAGCATGTTCGCTCTGCCCGAGCACATCGAGGGGTACGCAACCGGGGTGCTGCGCCAGCTCAACGATGAGCGGCATCTCCACGATCTGCCGCGAGACGAGTTCGCCGGGCGGCTCACCCACTACTACGCGGAGATCAACGCGGTGCACCCTTTCCGGGAGGGCAACGGGCGGGCGCAGCGCGCCTTCTTGCGCCAGCTCGCTCTGGACGCCGGCCACACGCTCGCCTGGGAGCATCTGGACTCCAAGGCGTTGGTGCACGCTTCGCAGTGCAGCCTTCAGGGTGACAACCTCCCGATGCGAGAGCTGATCGAGAAGGTGCTCGACCTACCCGGCCGCTGAGTGATCGCGGTTCGAGGGGTGGGCGCGGGCGTCGGCGCGGAGCTTGCGTGCGCTGGAACCGAGCAGCGCGAAGCGCAGCCGGCGCTCCTCGATGAAGCGGTGGACCTCGTTGAGCAGCCCGGGCAGGCGCTACAGGAAGAAGCTCGACTCCGGCAGGCGGTACAGGCGGGAAACGGGCTGCAATGGCATATCGCCGTCATAATACGACGCAAAATGACGGTGCTCTATACGTCACGGGTCTCAAGGTGTGGGCGCCGGCTGCCGATTCGTTGATTTGTCATGTCAGCTGAACGTTCGAGCGTGGGACGGGACGAGGGTCGCGTTGCGGAGGAGATTCGCGTTCCCTCGCCGCCGTCGGTTCTGGTGGAGGAGCCCTCGGAGGATCTCTGCCGTCTCGGGGAGACTCTGAGGGCGCGAACCGCGGATGTGCTCGAGCGGACGGTCACGCAGACCGTGGGGTCGGGCGAGGTCGTCGATCCCGTGGTTCAGGAGAGCTTCGAGAGGATCTGCACGAGCTCGACGATCGCGGTGGCGCGCTGGATCGCGGGGGAGGGCATGGCGGCGGCGATCGAGGGCGGCGAGGAGACGTGGGTCATCTTCGGCGAGCTCGCGGCTCACCGTGCGGCATCGCTGAACGAGGTGACCCGCCGCTGTTACTGGTGGCGCAACGTGATGGTCGAGGTCTTGAGCGAGAGCGCGATCGAGCTGGGCGTCTCCAGAGACACGCTGGCGCAGGCGCTGAACATCCTGCAGTTGAGCCTCGAGTTCAGCGTGCTGCGGATGTGCGAGTGCTTTGAGTCCGAGCGGCGGCTGACCGACGCAGAGCTTGCGCGGCGCGAGGAGGAGCTTGCGTTTCTGGCCACGCACGACCCGTTGACCGATTTGCCCAACCGGACGTTGATCCTCGATCGGGTCGAGCAGATGCTCGCGCGCTCGCGTCGCAACCAGAAGCCGGTCGCCGCGCTGTTTGTCGATCTGGATAACTTCAAGGACATCAACGATACGCTCGGCCACGCGGCCGGCGACGAATTATTGAGAGCGGTGACCGCGAGGCTCAGCGGGGTGGTGCGAGAAGCGGACGCGCTGGGGCGCCTCGGTGGGGACGAGTTTGTGGTCATCACCGAGGAGCTATCGCTGGAGGTGGGGCCCGAGCTGATCGCCGAGCGCCTGCTGGATGCGTTGAAGGAGCCGTTCAAGCTCGGCGCCGGCAACGAGACGCGCGTGACGGTTACGGCCAGCATCGGAATCGCGGCGGGAGACCACGCTTCCGCGGAGGAGCTGCTGCGCGAGGCGGACATCGCGATGTATCGCGCGAAGTGGGACGGCAAGAATCGCCATGTCGTGTTCGAGGTGGGCATGCAAGACACCGTGCAGAACCGCATGGAGCTCGAGATGGACCTGCGCGAAGCGCTCGATCGCGACGAGTTCTTCCTCGCCTACCAGCCCACCCTGGACCTCCATGACATGCGCCCGACCGGGGTGGAGGCCCTGATCCGCTGGAAGCACCCGGTGCGCGGCGTCGTTGGACCCGACGACTTCATCCCGCTGCTCGAGGAGACCGAGCTGATCGTCGAGGTCGGCGGGTGGGTTCTGCGGGAGGCCTGTGCTCAGGGCGCGGCATGGCGAGCCGCGGGCTATGAGATCGGGATGGCCGTCAACGTCTCCGGGCGCCAGCTCGACACCGATCGGGTCGTGACAGACATCGAAGAAGCGCTCACCCACAGCGGCCTGGAGGCGCAGGCGCTGACGATCGAGATCACCGAGACGACCCTGATGCGCAACATCGAGGAGACCGCCCGCCGGCTCGTTGAGATCAAGGCGCTCGGGGTGCGGATCGCGATCGACGACTTCGGCACGGGGTACTCCTCTCTCGCTCACCTGCAACGGTTCCCTGTCGATGCGCTGAAGATCGACCGGTCGTTCATCCTGGGACTGAAGGACAACCAGGAGGGCGAGACGCTGATCCGCACCCTCGTGCAGCTCGGCAAGTCCCTGGCGATCGAGACCTTCGCCGAGGGCATCGAGCAGCAGGACGAGCTCTCCCTGCTCCAAGGCGAGGATTGCGACTCAGGGCAGGGCTTCCTGTTCGCCCGGCCCCTCGACGTGGCCGCCACCGAGAAGTTCCTCCAGAACTGGGCCGAGAACATCAGTCCTGTTCTGGCGCAAGCGCCGCGGTACACGTAGACCGGTCACGGGCGAGTGGGCGCGCCGCTGAGGCGCTGAGACCATCGCCCAGAAGGCGCAGACCAGGACGGACAAGGCGGACGAGGAAGCCGCCGCCAAGCACCGGGACGAGTTGGCCCAGTCTCAGACCGATCTGCTCACGAAGAACACCGATCTGACCGAACAGATCCACACGTTGAGCGAAAGGTTGAGCACCCTCACCCAGGAGGTTCAGGCCGTCAGCAGGGGTCGCTCGTATTGGAGGTCTGTTCTCGGATGTGGCGATTTTATTTAGCGGGGAGCCGGTGGCCGACAGCCCAGTCGGGGAGATCGTTGGGATCGTCGCTGTCGATGATCATGACGTCTGCTCCGGGCGCGGCGGCGGCCACGCGATCGGCTTCGCTTTCGGCTTCTTCGAGCGTGAGCCCTTCCGCCCGGGTGAATACAAGTGATGGTCCGTCGGTTACGCGGTAGCTGCCGTCTGGGTCTGGGAGGACATGGATCTGCGCGCGCGCGCCGCCGTGGCGGCGGAACCAGCGTGCGAACAACGGGTCGGTGAACTGCAGCCCGCCGAGCTCATCGCGCTCGAGGACGGTGCGTTGCTCGAGTGACCGCACTGAGCGTTGTGCACTGCTGCTGCTCGCCAGGCCTGTGATGGCACGAGCTTGCGCCTCGAACGGAGAGAGCCCTGAGGCTAGGGCAGTCAGCACGCGCCGCTCGTTCGGCGAGAGGGAGTCTGCGAGGAAGCGAAGCTCTGGTTCCACGCTGCGCATCGCCGTGTCGTAGGCCAGACGAAGATCAGCGAGCGTCGCTGGCTGCATCGCTGGGAGTTGCTCCCAGAGGTAGTGGGCGAGCAGCATCAGTCGTTGTGGGTGGCCGCCGCCGAGCCGCACGAGCTCAGCGGCCGCGTCGCCTGCGTCCTTGGACGTCTCCAGAAAGCGACGGACGATGAAGTCGTACGCTTGGTCGAAGTCGAGTCGTTGCAGGCGGATCGGCCGCGCCTGTCCATAGAACGGTCGGCTGCGATCCTCGAAGAGCGCTTGTAGTAGGGAGGGCTCGGAGCCTGAGAATATGTAGCTGACCTGCGCATGATGCTGTAGATGGCTGCGGAATACTCCGTCGAGACCCTTCAGTGCGATCAGCGCTTGAAACTCGTCGAAGACGACAAGGGCGCGCTGCTCGGTCTGCTCGACGAGTTTGGTGGGAAGCTCCAGCAGGGCGTGGATGATCGAGATTGCATCGGGCTGCTGGACGCGGCGGCCGAGCACTACGCCCCCGAGCGGCGTGCTCACGCCAATGCTGCCGAGCTCGCGATCGATGACACGTCGTGCCCGCTTGGGCAACGCCCGGAAAGCTTGATCGAGACGCGCCGCGACATCCGGTTCGCTGAGCACGTCACTGAAATCTACGAGCACGCCGAGCATGTCCTGTCGTCTCGCCGCGGCGAGCGTCTGCTTGAGAAGGCTCGTCTTGCCCATACGCCGCGGGGCGTAAAGGGTGCTGTTGTGCCCGCCGGATGCGAGCTCGAGCAGCTTCGCCACGTCCGTAACACGCTCGATCCCTTCCTCGGGCGCCAGTGCTCGGGCGTAGACGAAAGGGTTTGTTGGAGCAGGAGAACGCGCCATGCGTTGCAACGCTACCGCACTTTGCGACCAAAACGCAACGCTAACTGCGTACGGTTTGATACGCAATCTGCGTTCAGCTGCTGCCGCCTGGGGATCGAGCACCGCGAGGAGAGCTGCGGGCGCCGGCACTGACGCATGGAGGATCATCCCCAGATGTGATTCTGGGCGCGTGGTCCGTCCCGTGTCGCGAGTCGATCCGAGTCGGGTTTGGGGGGAGAGGGGAGGGCGTTCACGAACTCCAGAAAAGCTGCGGGGGACAGCAACAGTGGTCGAGGTCACGCATGGAGGCGATCCACGCTTGCAGATCGCCGAAACCCTCGGGCCGTTGTGGGGGACGCACCTGGCCGACGTCAACATTGCGCTCGGCAACCTCGTCGATCTCACCGCGGTTCAATCGTGGGCCTACCAAGCTCACGGTCACGACGGCCATTCAGGGCACGGGTGGGACGGCTAGACCGAGTCGGCGGCGATCTGCATCCAACTGGCCGACCTGCATCCCGAGGCCGGCCCGATCCCGCCCGTCGGATCGCCGGACCGTGGCCGCGGCCACCAGAACCGAGCCAGCGCCGTCATAGGCCGTCAGTTGACAGCGTCGGCGGTCTACCAGGCGCGGCGCGCGCGGACCGCCTCGAGCGAGTAGCCGGCGAGCGAGATCGGCGACATCACGAACTGGTAGCAGAAGAAGTAGAACAGCAGCCCGCGTCGGTTCTTGCGCACGCGTAGATTCACAGCCTTGAAGACTCGGCGCTGGTAAGCGAACATGACGCTGCCGAGCACCATGTTGAGCGGCAGCACCAGCAGGGTCATCGGCCCGACGATCACAAAGTTGCCGGTCATGGCGAGCAGGATGCCGGGGATGAACGCGAGCGTGAAGCTCAGGTCGACGAACGGGAACAGGAAGTTGACGGCCACCGCGTGCGAATAGAACTTGAGCTGGCCGAGCATGCCCAGGCCGTGATCGCGTAGACCCTCGATCATGCCGCGCGCCCAGCGCCGGCGCTGGCGGACAAACGCGCCCCAGTCCGAGGGTGCGTCGGTGAAGGCGACCGCGGTCGGCTCGAACACGCTGCGCCCGCCCTGCAGCAGCATCCGCCAGGTCAGCACGATGTCCTCGCCGATCCGGTTCGGCCAGCCGCCGACGAGCTTCAGCGTGGTCGTGTCATAGACGCTGAAGGCGCCCTGCGCGACGAGCGTCCCCTGCAGCAGCGCCTGGCCGCGCTTGACGGAGGCGATGCCGAGGAAGTAGTCCCACTCCTGCGCGCGCGTCAGCAGGTTCTCGCGCGAGTTGCGCACGAGCACCGCCCCCGCGACCGCAACCGTGTCGGGCGGTGAGACGAGCAGGCGCGCGACGACGTGCTTCAGCGAGTAGGGCATCAGCAGCGTGTCTGCGTCGATCGTCGCGGTCAGCGGCGTATTCACGGTCTCCAGGGCGGCGTTGAGCGTGTTGGCCTTGCCGCCGTGGTCGGCCGCGAGCAGTCGCACGCACGGATAGCGCTCGGCGTATTCGGCGACGATCTCACGCGTTCGATCGGTCGAGCCGTCGTCCGCGACCACGAGCTCGAAGTGGCCGGGGTATTCGGTTCGCAAGGCGTACTCGAGCGTCTCCGCGATCGAGTCCTGCTCGTTGTAGGCGGCGACCAGCAGCGTGACCTGCGGAAAATCACCGTCGAAGCGCAACGGCCGCGGGATGTCGAGCAGGATCGAGCTGATCAGCTGAATGTTCAAGTAGCCGGGGATCAGCGCGACCCCGGCGATCACGAGGATCGCAAGCGGCGTGGAGATGTCGTGCCCGAGCGTCCTGATCCAGCTGCGCGACAGCCACAGCGAGAAGCAGAACCACAACGCGCCCGCGACGAAGGTGAGCGCGACCCGCAGCTTCAAGGGGATGTAGACGCCGTGCCGCCGTTTCACGCCGGGCGGGCGCTGCCGGCGCTCGCTGATACGCGCGGGCACGGGCACGGGCACGGACGCCGGGGCGCCGAGGAGCCTCCCCGGATCGGCTGTCGGGAGATCGTGCGTCGCGGGGCTGTTTCTGAGGAGTCGCATCGCCTGGGCCGTGCATCCGCCCAGCACGGTTATCGACACGGCTCAAACGCCTCTGAAGTCGCCGGTGCGACTCCGACAGGGAGGATCCGCCACCCGTAACCGATGCCCTACACGTGGGGTAGTCCCAGATGGCGGTCCGTGGAAGCAGAATCTCGCGGCTCCGCCTCAACCCAGCCCAGATCTCCTCTCCCCTCTTCTACGAAACCAGGCGTGACCAGACTCGAGCGCAACGTCAACATTGCCGCCGTCGTCATCCCGTTCCTCGGTGTGATCGTGGCGGGGGCGCTGCTGTGGGACAGTTTCCTGGGCTGGCGCGACGTGGCGGTGTTCGTGGTGATGTACGCGCTGACTGCGGTGGGCGTGACGGTGGGGTTTCACCGGCTGCTGACCCACCGCGCGTTTCAGACGCGTTCGTGGCTGAAGTACACGCTCGCGGTGCTGGGCTCGATGTCGCTGCAGGGGCCGATGATCGACTGGGTGGCCGACCACCGCAAGCACCACACGTTCACCGACGAAGACGGCGACCCGCACAGTCCCCATGCCGGGCAGGGCGCCGGCCTGGCGGGCATGGTCCGTGGTCTGTGGCACGCGCACGTGGGCTGGCTGTTCTCCACGCACGGGCAGGCATCTTCCAAGCGCTTCGCGCGCGACCTCGTGGAGGACCCGGCGATGCGCCGGATCAACCGAATGTTCCCGTGGATCGCGCTGGCGAGCCTCGCGCTGCCCTTTCTGCTTGGGCTTGGGCTCGGGCTCGCGGCCGGGGCGAACCCGCTGATGGCGGGGCTGAGCGCGCTGCTGTGGGCGGGACTCGTGCGGATCTTCCTCGTGCATCACATCACCTGGTCGATCAACTCGATCTGCCACTTCTTCGGCAGCCGGCGCTTCGACACCGACGATCAGTCCACCAACGTCTTCTGGCTGGCGCTGCCCTCGCTGGGCGAGGCCTGGCACCACAACCACCACGCCTTCCCGCAGTCCGCGTTCCACGGATTGCGCTGGTACGAGCTCGACCCGTCGGGCTGGCTGATCCTCGGCCTGGCGAAGGTCGGCCTGGCGTGGGATGTGGTCAGAGTGACGCCCGAGAAGGCGAGGGAGAAGCTGGCCGGCGCCGAGACACCGGCCATCCACATCGCGAAGTAGCAAGCAGCCCTCTCTCAGGTCGCAGAATGGCTGCTGTATGCTGGCGCGCAATGCGCACGGCGTTTCGTTGGCTGACGTCAGTTCTGTTCGCGGCGATCGTCGTGCAGGTCGGGCTCGCGGGATACGGCGCGTTCGCTGTGATTCACAAGGCCGAACAGGCGTCGGTTTCGGTCCCGAAGAAGACGATCGAAGACACCTTCAACGCGCACGGCGCTCTCGGTCCGATCATCGTTCTGATCATGCTGGTGCTGGTGATCGTTTCGTTGGCGGGGCGTCTCGGTGAAGGCCATCTGCGATGGTCGGGCGGGATCTTCCTGCTCGGTATCCTGCAGGCCGTCCTTGGCGTCGTCTCCACGTCGGTCCCGTGGCTGGGCTTTCTGCATGCCGTGAACGCGCTCGCGATCTACGCGGCCGTCGCGCTGCTCGCGCACAGGGTATGGACGCAGGACCGCGGCCCGAGCACCGCGGCGCCGGCACCGTCGGCCGGCGTCTAGCTCGAAAGCGTCCGGGTCGCGATGCGGGCGGCGGCGGCGCGTGATTTGACGCCGAGCTGACGGTCCACCGACTCATCGGATCGCACGCTAAGGACACACTATGCCTGTAGATTAGGCAGCCTGGGGGACTGGTGTAGTGGTAACACGTGGGTCTCCAAAACCCGAGCTCGAGGTTCGATTCCTCGGTCCCCCGTATCGTCCCGCTTCGTCGTCTGGCCCAGGCGTGCTCTCGGCTCGGAAACACCTACCTTCGCCCGTAAACGGCATACTCGTCGCGGGTCAGTAGTACGTTTATCGTGCCTGGCTGCGGCGCGCGCGCGGTAGATCGCGCTCGGGCTGCTCGGCGCCGGCGCCGTCTCGGCTCTGCGCCTGGATCTCGCGGTAGATCTCCGTTCGGTGGATCGGCACGCTCGCGGGCGCCTGGATGCCGAGGCGCACCTTGGCGCCGTCGTTCGACAGGACCGTGATCTCGACGTCGTCGCCGAGCATGATGCTCTGACCGTTCTTCCGTGTCAGGACGAGCACGGGCCTCGTTCTTCCGACTCGATCCGGCTCGTTCGCACTCCGACTTCGGGTCCAACGCGCGCGCGCCGGTCGGACGATCGGCGGGACGATCGGCGCACGGATTCTCTTGGCGGTGTCATCATCCTGTATGAGCTTAGCGCCGGGATGACGGCTGGGAGCCGGAACCCTCGTGCGCGGGCCGAAAGCTCGTATGTTTAAGCAGCCAACATGATCGAGCTCCTCAAGAGTTCTTCGACACGGGTCCGAGTCCTCTCCAGGGGCCGCCTCGTTATGTGGCTGGTCATCGTGCTCGTGTTCGCGGCGCTCCTCTTTGCCGCCGGCGCCCAGGCGAGCGGGACTCCCGCTGTCGAAGGCTCCGCGACACCGATCGGCGAAGCGGCAACGGAAAACGGTGCGTCTCCAGAACAGGCGGCTGCCCCCGCCGAATCTGAATCTGCATCACCCGCGGCAATAGCGGCAGAAGAAACCCCTCCCGCCGCCGAAGCAGCGCCACCCGCGGTCGAACAAGCCGCTCCCGCGGTCGAACAAACGCCCGCCGCTGAACCGCCGCTCGCGGCTGAAACTACTCCCGCGCCTGAAGCAACTGCTCCCACGCCCGTCGTCGAACAATCGCCCGTCGTCGAACCTACGCCGCCCGTGACCGAACAACCTCCTCTCCCCGCGCAACAACCGCCGCCCGCTGTTGAAGAAACCGCTCCCGCGCCCCCTCCCACGGTCAAACAACCGCCACTCGCGGCTGAAGAAACACCTCCGCCGGTCGAAAAAAAGACGATCGAACAGACTGCCGGCGAACCGGCCGCTGAACCGGCCGCCGAAGCCATCCCGGGGCCGGGCGAAAGCTCGCAGGCGTCCGCCGGCGATTCGACCCACAAAGACGCGGTCAGCGAAGTCGCGCCGGCAGTCTCGAGTGCCGCGACGACCGCCCCCGTCCCGGCCGTCCCCGCCATCCCCGCCGTATCGGGCGCCCCGTCCGGGGTCTCGATGCTGCCCGTGCAGGACCGGTCGTCGTTCGCGTTCTCGCTGCCGCCGATCCCGGCGCACCGCTCGGAACAGGTGAGCTGTGAGGTCGGCACGCTCGGGGCATCGATCGCGGCAGGCGACGCCGGTGGCTGGTTGGACATCTCGGCCGCTGCGTCGGTCTCGACCACCGCGCTGGCCACCGTCGATGAGTCGTCGAGGGCGATCGCGTCGGGTGCACCCGCCGGCAGTCAGGGCGGTGGTTCCGCGGCCCAGAGCCATCCCCCCGAACCCGCCCCCGGATCCGGGTCCAGCGGAGCGGGCGGCGGATCGGCCGCGGCAGGCGGTTCGGGCGCCACCGCCTCGGCGTCGTTCACGCTCGTCGGCGTTCTTCTCCAGTCGGCGCCGCGCGCGATGCGGCGGTTATGCCTTGCGCAGCCGTCGTGGCGCACGTCGTTCTTCGTGCTGATCCCAGAGCGACCGGACTAGCCCCTCCCGGTCTCGCTCTATCTCGGTCCCGGATCGCCCGATCCGGACCGGTTGGTCGGTCTGGGTCTCGTGGTCCAGGCCAGTTGGCTACCAGTTCGAAGATCTTCTGTTGAAAGGGGCTGTACAGACATGAAACGTCATTTGACATTGTCAACGGCGAGCCGGTATGCAGGTAATCAGGGCGCCACGGCGCAGGCGGCGGTCGCGGATCCAACCCGTGCCGGTGAACAAACCCGTGCCGGTGAACAAACCCGTGCCGGCGAACATGAGACCGGCCGCTCGGAGGCCGAGCATGCTCAGCCGCGCCTGACCCTCGCGAGCGCGCCCGTCTGGAGGCACGAGCTGATCCTGACCGGCACGTTGGATCACCGCTCGGCCGCGGAGCTCGAGGAGGAGATCGAGTGCCTATGTCAAGAAGGAGTCACGATCCTCACGCTCGACCTGCGTCAGCTGAGCCGCTCAGCGAACGGCTCTTGCTCGGAGCGGTCAACCGCGACGATCAAGAGCTTGTGATCGTGTGAGCGTGTGACCGGAGTCTGTCCAGTCTAGGATCGCTTTCGGTATGGCGGTCACTGCGATCTTCCCCGGCGCGGACGTCGGTCGCGGGATGTACGAGTCGTTCTACCTGCGCGCGGTCGCTCCCGATGAGCCGGTGGGCGTGTGGCTGCGCTATACGGTCCACAAGCGTCCCGGCGAGGCGCCGCGCGGATCGGTGTGGTGCACCGTGTTCGACGCCGCTGTCGCGGGGCCGCTGATGTACAAGCACACGACCGAGGATCTCACCGCCCCCGCCGGCGGCTGGATCGCGATCGGGCCGGATTCGCGCCTGGCTCCCGGTGTCGCCGATGGATCGTGCGGTCAGGCCGACTGGTCGCTGCGCTACACATCGGATGAGCACGAACTGCGCCACCTGCCGCACGCGTGGATGTACAGGACGCCACTGCCGCGCACCAAGCTCACGAGTCCCGCTCCCGCGGCGAGCTTCGACGGCACGATCGAGCTGTCGGGCCCACGCTCCCGCACGCTGGACGTGCGCGGCTGGCGGGGCATGGTGGGGCACAACTGGGGATCCGAGCACGCCGAGCGCTGGATCTGGCTGCACGGGATCGGTTTCGAGAATGACCCCTCCGCGTGGCTTGACCTCGCGATTGGCCGGGTGCTCGTGGCGCGACGGATGACGCCGTGGATGGCCAGTGGCGCACTCTCGCTCGGCGGCGCTCGCGTGCGACTCGGCGGGCTTCTGAGGCGGGGGTTGAGGGTTGCGGAGACCGCCACACACTGCACGCTGGTCCTCCCGGGCGAGGGTGGCTCGAGCGTGGAGGTCCACGTCGAGGAGCCCCCGGGCACGGCGACGGGCTGGCGTTACGCCGATCCCGTGGCTCCCGGTGAGCACGACGTGGCCAACTGCTCGATCGCCTCGCTCACGCTCAGCGTACACCGGCGCGGAGAGGCGACGCGCGTGTTGCGCTCCACCCACGGCGGTGCGTATGAGCTGGGGATGCGCGAGCGCGACCACGGTGTGCCACTCGCTCCGTTTGGTGACGGCTGAACACCACCGGTCCTCGCCGTATCCGCCGTGACCGCGGGACGTGTCATGACTTGCGTGTGCGTCCGCGGACGATCTCCTTGCCGAATGCGATCTCGACGGCGTTGCTCATCGTGGGTCCGAAGGCGGCGGTGAGCGCCTCGGAGGCGAGCGGGCGCAGCTGGTCGAGTGCGGCGCGCACCTGGGGCCAGTCGGACTCGGGCCGGCCGGCCTCGTCGAAGGGCTGCCAGATGTACTGGAGGAATATCTGCACGAACGTCTGCGCGATGCGCTGGGTGTCGCGTCTGAGCTTGTCCATCATGTCGAGCGCCGCGTCGAGGGGGACGCCCAGCGTGACCAGTTGCTCGCCGGCGGTCAGCAGGATCGGGCTGGGGACTTCGAAGCTGTCGTCGGTGATCGGGATGACGAGGCCCAGCCGCGTGGCCTTGGCGATGAGCTTTTCCTCGATGTTGCCGCCCAGGCGCGCCAGCAGGTCCTCGCGCGCGAGGATCTCGGGGGTCTCGGTCTCGAAGGGGGTCATCAGGGAGCGGGTGAAGCCGAGGACCTCCTCGCTTGAGCCTGAGGCCTGCTCCAGCAGGTGGGCGATCGCGGTGAGGTTGAATCCCTGGGTCTGCATCTCGCGGATCAGCTGTAGTCGCGCCAGGTGCTCGGCGCCGTAGTAGCCGGTCCTGCCCTGCACCCGCGGTGGCCCGATCAGTCCCCGCGACTGGTAGCTGCGCACGTTGCGCACGGTCAGCCCGCTCGCCTGCGCCAGCTGATCGATCGTCAGTTGCTGCTCGGTCTGTGCCTCAGCCATTGACCAAGCATACCAGTGAACAACGGTACATCAATCTATGATACGATAATCTATGATACAAGCTAAAAAGATACGTAGGTGGGGGAGTCGCCTTCGGCGATCCCCACCCAGGAGGCAGCGATGAGCAAGCCATGCGAGCCGGCCAGTATCGTCTCCAAGCGGCGATCGTGGTCGATCCTGATCGCGTGGGCAGCGGCGATCATCGTGCTCGCGTTTCTGGGCAGGGGCTTGGAAGGCAGGCTTGCGCCGATGTCCCTGGCGGTGCCCGGCACGCCCTCCTCGCGAGCCGAAGCGATGCTGGCAAGCGAGTTCGGCAACACGGTCCCGATCGCCGTCCTGCTGCGCGGCCCGCCCGCGCTCCTCGACCGCCAGGGCCGGCGGCTGACGGGCGCGCTGAGAGCGATCAAACAAGTCCAGGTGCTCTCGCCCTGGGATGGGTCGAGCATGGCGCGCTCCTCGAGCATGGCGCGCTCGCTGCGCCCCGCCCCCGGCAGCGCGCTCGTGCTCGTCAACTTCATCCGCCCCGCGAGCCGCGCGATGGCCGTGGTGCCGAGCACCGAAGCGGTGATCGCCCGCACCGTGCACGACCCGGTGCACAGCTACCTGACCGGCGTGGCGGTGATCGGGCGTGCGATCCAGGAAGCCACGATGGCGGACACGCTGCGCGCCGAGCTGATCGCGCTGCCGGTGCTGATCCTCGTGCTGCTGCTCGTCTTCCGCTCACCGGTCGCCGCCGTCGTGCCCCTGGCGATGGGCGGCGCGACCGTGATGGCCGGCCATGGCCTTTTGTGGCTGGCGAGCTTCATCACGCCGATCAACTCGCTGGGGGTCGCGATCGCCGCGATGATGAGCCTCGCTCTCGGCGTCGATTACGCGCTGCTGATGGTCTCGCGCGTGCGCCAGGAGCTCGCCGCCGGATGGGACCACGAGGATGCCGTGGCGATCGCGGCTCGCACCGCCGGGCGCACGATCGCTGCGGCGGGCGGCACGCTCGCGCTGACGATGCTCGCCGCGAGCAAGGTCGCGACACCGGGGCTGCTGGGGCCCGTGGCGATCGGAGTCGTCATCTCGGGCCTGTTGAGCGTCGCGCTGGCGCTGAGCGCGATGCCGGCTCTGCTGCGCCTGCTCGGCCCACGGCTTGACCGCTTCCAGATCCGGCTCACCCGCTCCTCCGCCACGGGGCGGCGCACCAGAGCGGGGGCCTTGGCGGAACGGCTGATCGCCCACCCCGCGATCACGGTCCCGCTGCTGCTCGCCGGAATGCTGGCGCTGGCGGCCCCAGCCGGGGCACTGAGCATGGGTCCGCCGTCCGCGGCGGAGCTTCCCTCATCCAACCCGGCGCGCATCGCGGTGGGGATGGTCGAACGCGCCATCGGACCGGGGTGGTCGGCGCCGTTCGTGATCGTGGCCAAGGCGAACAGCGGCGCGATGACCACCACCCAGCGCATCGACGCGCTCGCGCACTGGCAGGAAGCGATCGCCCGCGAACCCGACGTGGCCGCGGTGCTCGGGCCCGCGTCGGTCGCGGGCGCACAGCGCGAGCTCGCCGAATCCCACGCCGCGCTCGCCTCCGCGCCCAAGCGCCTGGAAGGCGCCCAGCATGGCATCGCGGGCCTGCGATCGGGACTGGGTCGCGCAAGCGACGGCATCGCGGAACTGCGCGGCGGCCTCGCCTCGGCCGCGACCGGCGCGAGATCGCTCGGCGGCGGCGCCGCACGCGCCGAGACCGGCGCCGAACGCCTGGCGAGCGAAACAGGCCGTGCCCACGCCGGCGCGGGACAGCTGGCAAATGAAACCGGTCGCGCCCACGCCGGCGCCAAGCGGCTGGCGGCCGAAACCGCCCACGCCCACGCCGGCGCGAAGCGACTGACAACCGAAACGGGCCGCGCCCACACGGGCGCGACGCAGCTCGCAACCGAAGCCGGTCATGCCGGCGAAGGCGCGACACAGCTGCAGACGGGCCTGAACCAGGCGGCGACGGGATCGGCCGCGCTCGCGGATGGACTAGACGAAGCGGCCGCCGGCGCGGAACGGCTGGCCAACTCCGACGGTGAACTCAGAACCGGCGCGGCACAGCTGGCGCAAGGCATGAACACGCTCGACGACACCGTGCACACGGCCCTGGCGCCGATCGAGGCGCTCGCCGAACAGCTCCACGCCTGGATCGGCTGGCTCGCCACGCTGCGAGCCTCCGATGAAGAGCTGCGCACCCGGCTGAGCGAAGCGACGCGCGAACTCGACGCGATGACCGTCGCGCGCGGCGACCCACGCTATCCGGCGCTCGCGCAGGATCTTGCCGCGATTACGCGGCTGAGCGAACAGAACGGCCTCTCACAGCTCGCCCGCATCCAACAGCAGCTGCTGGCAGGTCTGGAAGGGCTTGCGAATCTGCCGGCGGAGCTCTCACAGCTGACCGCCAGCCTCGATGAGCTGCGCTCAGGCGCCGATCGGCTCGCCACCGGCACGCAGGAATCCGAAGAAGGCGCGATCGCGCTGCACTCCGCTCTGCAGGGCCTGGCCGCGGGCGGACACAGCCTCAACAGCGGGCTCACCGTACTGAGCGGCGGAGCGGGCCAGCTGGCCACCGGGCTCGGCAAGCTCGCGGGCGGCAATACCCGGCTCGCCGGCGGACTCGGCAGGCTCACCAGTGGCAACGCCCAGCTCGCCACCGGGCTCGGCAAGCTCGCGACCGGCAACGGCCAGCTGGCCACCGGGCTCGGCAGGCTCACCAGTGGCAACGCCGAACTCGCCGGCGGACTCGGCAAGCTCACCAACGGCAACACACAGCTCGCCGGCGGGCTCGGCAAGCTCACGACCGGCAACCAGCAGCTCGCGAGCGGACTCTCCGCCGCGGACAGCCGCACAGGCGCCCTCGCCACCGGGCTGTCCGGGGCTGGGCGACCACTGCAGAGCTACGCCGCGATGCTGAACGGCTACCAGCACGACTACCGGCTGCTGCACACCGACTCCCCGAACGCGCTCGACTCCGGCTACCTGGTACTGGCCACCCTGGATGGCACGGTCTCACCGACGCGCGAACAGGTCGCGCAACTGGTCAACGTCAACGGCGGCGGCCAGGCCGCGCGCATGATGGTCATCGCCTCCAGCGCACCCCAGGCAAGCACGACCGCGGCCCTCAGCAGCAGACTGCAGCGCAGCCTGCCCGCGCTCGCCGCCGCGACCGACAGCAAAGTCGAGATCGGCCAGGGCGCGCAGTACCTGCTCGACTACACCAACGCCAACACGGCCCGCGTCCCATGGCTGGTGCTCGCCTTGGCGATCGTAGCGGTGCTCACGCTGATCGTGGTGCTGCGGGCGCTGCTACTGCCACTGATCGCGGTCGCGCTGAACCTCGCCACGATCGCGGTCGCGCTCGGAGCGCTGGAGCTGCTCACCGCGACGCACGTGCTCGGTGGGCCGGGCTACATCGACGCGGCCTCGGGCGCCGGCATCATCTCGATCATGTTCGTCCTGTCGATCGACTACGAGGTATTCCTGCTGACACGCATGCGCGAGCAATGGATCGCACAGGGCGACGCGCAGGACGCGATCTCCTACGGCCTGCGACACACCACCGGTGTGATCACGGGCTCCGCGGCGATCATGACCGCCGTCTTCCTCGCGTTCGCCGGAGCCAGCGTCATCCCGCTGCGCCAGTTCGGCGTCGGGCTCACGATCGCGGTGCTGCTCGACGCGACGATCGTCAGGCTCGTGCTGCTGCCGGCGATCATGCGGGCTGTCGGCCCACGCGTCTGGTGGATGCCAGACTGGCTCGAGCGCAGGCTTCCAGCCTTCGAGTGAGCGCCATCGGGCTCGGTCTTGGAGGAGCGGGACCCAGTCTTGGAGGAACGTCTCGGTGGCGGATGGGCGCGTATGTGATCGGCGAGGACGGCGTGCTCGCCCGCCACCCGGTCTCCTCCGGCGAGGAGCTCCGTCCACTCACCGTCGCTCCCTCACCCGCCTGAGAAGGTGTTTTGAATTTCAGCATACTGTGTAACCATCGTATTCGATATGTTGGGGGAGGGGGTAGGAATATGTTGGGGGAAGGGGGCGGGGCAGTGTATCGATTTAAAACTATGTATGACAATGGTTATACCGTATATACTAAAAATATACAGAAACATAAAGGTCCCGATATCTTTCGTATATACCTGACACTATTGTTATACCGAGAAAAAAACGAAACAAACATTCTGAGCTCACACAGCCGGCTTGCCGCTCGCCCGTGAGCTCACACAGCCGGCTTGCCGCCCGCCCGGCGCGTGATCCCATCCTCGCCCGCGATCAGCACCTCGCTGACGAGCTCCGGCGCGAACAGCCCGTGCTCGACCACGCCCGGCGTCTGGCTCAGGCGCTCGGCCAGCGCGCGCGGGTCGTCGACGGGGCCGAAGTAGTCGGCGATCGGGTTTCCGTCCGGGCTCGCGCCGACGTCGCGCAGGCGCGCGTGTCCAATCTCAGCCAGCGTCCGCTGCACCCCGAACTTCAAAACCTCCAGCGGCACCGGCGGCCCCAGCCTGGAGACGAGCTTCTCAACCGAGACGATCACCACGAACCGCCGCGCCGAGCACGCCACGATCTTCTCCCGGGTATGAGCGCCGCCGCCGCCCTTGACGAGCCGGCAGTCCGGATCGACCTGGTCGGCCCCGTCGATCGCCAGGTCCAGCTCGCCGACCTCGTCCAGCTCGCCCACGCGCAGCCCCAGCGACCGCGCAACCCGAGCCGTCTCCGGCGAGGTCGCCACGCAGCGCGTCCGCGCCAGCTCACCAGCGCGCTCGCCCAGCGCGGTCAAAAGAAACGCGACCGTCGAGCCGGTGCCCAGCCCGAGCGTCATCCCGTCCACTACCAGCTCAGC
This sequence comes from uncultured Solirubrobacterales bacterium, assembly GCA_963810645.1. Classification (GTDB taxonomy): domain Bacteria; phylum Actinomycetota; class Thermoleophilia; order Solirubrobacterales; family Solirubrobacteraceae; genus Palsa-744. The sequence goes on from CAWEOK010000012.1 coordinate 250,811, forward strand.
CGCCGCCCGCGCGGCCGCCTGCTTACGCCGGGCGATCGTCTCCGGATCCAGGTCCGCGTCGCTCGGCGGTGGCGTCAGTGGCGGCGGTAGCCGCGCAGTCGCACGATCGGGCGCCATGGCGCGGACGTTACCGTGCCGGCCGTTTCCCTGAGACGCACGCGCTCGGGCGAGTCCGGTTCGTGCAGCAGAAAGCCCTGACCCATCGGGCAGTCCAGCTCGCGGGCCAGCGCCAGTTGACGCTTGGTTTCGATGCCCACGGCCACCACCGTCAGACGGGCCTCGTGGGCGAGCGTGACCGTCGCCGCAACCATCGCGCGCTTGGCCTTGTCGCGCTCGAAGCCGTGGATCAGCGTGCGGTCGAGCTTGAGCATGTCCAGCGGCAGGCTGCGCGCCAGGCTGAGCGAGGACTGGCCGGCGCCGAAGTTGTCCAGCGCGATCGCCACGCCCAGGCGCTTGATGTCGCTCAGTGCCTCGCTCGCCCGTTCGGGGTCGCGCAGGATCGCCTCCTCGCTGACCTCCAGGCACAGCGCGCGCCCCGACAGCCGGCACAGCGCGAGCGCCTCGCGCACCCGCTCGGTGAGCTCGCCGTCGATCAGCTCGCGCGCGGACACGTTGACGGAGATCGGGATCGCGATGCCTTCGCGGTGCCAGATGGCGGCCTGCGCGCATACGGCGTGCAGCACCCAGTCGCCGATCTGGGCGATCAGCTCGTTCTCCTCGGCCTGGCGCAGGAACGCCGAGGGCAGCAGCCGGCCGAGCTTGGAGTGGGCGACGTCGTGGGGATCCCAGCGCACGAGCGCCTCGCAGCCGACCGCGCGCCCGCCTGTCAGGGGCAGGATCGGCTGGTAGTCGAGCAGCAGCTCCTGCCGGGGCAGGGCATGGTGCAGGCGATTGCCGATGTCCAGCTGCGCGTCGACCTCCTCGCGCAGGCGTTCGTCGAACAGCTCCAGCCGGTGCCCGCCCGCGCGCTTGGCGCGGTACATCGCGACGTCCGCCTCGCGCAGCAGATCCTCCGGGTTGGTCTCCGGGTCGTGAGAGACCGACACGCCGACGCTCGCCAGCATCGCCACCTCGGTCGATCCGACCTGAAACGGCTCTTCCAGGGCCTGCACGACGCGCTCGGCGAGGGCGAGCGCTTCGGAGTCCGAGTCGAGATCCTCGGCCAGGACCACGAACTCGTCGCCGCCCATGCGCGCGATCGTGTCGCTGTCGCGCATCACCCCGGCGAGGCGCTCGGAGACGGAGATCAGCAGGTGGTCGCCGACCGCGTGGCCCAGGTTGTCGTTGATCGCCTTGAACCGGTCGAGGTCGATGAACAGCAGGGCGATCAGGCCGTGGCTGCGGTGCAGGCGCGCGATCGCCTGGTGCGCCCGGTCCATCAGCAGCAGCCGGTTGGGCAGCTTGGTCAGCGGGTCGTGCAGCGCCTGGCGCTCCAGCCACATCCGGTCGGTCACGTCGCGGGCCGCCGCGTACCAGACCTCGCCGTCGCAGCGCGCGCTCCACAGCAGCGAGCGCCACGACCCGTCGCGGTGGCGGTAGCGGTTGGTGAAGTTCTCGAGCTGCGCCGGACGGTGGCTGCCGGCCAGCATCAGCGCCTGCGTCTCTTCGACGTCGTCCGGGTGCATTCGCTCGTGCATCGGCTGGGCCATCAGCTCCTCGATCGACCAGCCGAGCACCTGCTCCCAGGCGGGGTTCAGCAGCGTGAACCGTCCGTCGAGCGAGATCTCGGCCAGCAGGTCGCTGGTCATCTCGAACAGTCGCTCGATCCCGTTCCCGCTTCCGTTCCCGTTCCCGCCTCCGCCTCCGTTCCCGCTTACGTGTCCGTTCGTGTGTCCGTTCGTCCGCTCGGCGAGCGATAGGTCCGTGGGTGGGTCGGTGTGCATCGTCCTCTGCCTACTGTCCTCGGCGCGCGTACCCCATCGGCGGGCCCGGCAATCGCACGCTGGACGAATGTTCTACGCAGCGCCGTTCAGTACTTCTTCGGGATGGCCGTCCCTCCCCGCTGTCCGCCCGTCCTGCCGGTATGCGGCGGTTCAAGCGGCGATCTGGGCGCCCGTGGGCGCCTGTCCCGGCCTGCGCGCGACGACGTCCCCGCGCAGGTAGCGGTAGATCGACAGGCACATCATGATCGTCATGATGACCGCGCTCGACGCGCACTCCTCGCAGATCGCGTGGATCGAGAAGATCTCGCGGTAGGTCAGATAGACGCTGAACCCGAACCCGCCGAGGGTCAGCGCCGCCGTGAGGAACCGGAACCGCTCTTCGTCGGGCGCCAGCAGCGAGGCGAGGATCGCGACATAGCCGATCAGCCCGATCAGTGCGACCGGCACGCCGGCGAGCTCGGAGTAGCGCGAGGTCTGGACTTTCGTGCAGCTTTCCCCGGCCGTGCATGCGGGTTTGATGCCGGCGTAGTGGACGTAGGTCACGTAGCCGGCGACCACCAGGCCGAGCAGCGTGAGCACGATCAGCGTGATCCGCAGGGCACGCGCGCTCATCGCGACGATCCCGCTAGGCCTTCAGCAGCTTGGCGACGGCTTCTTCGACGAACGCCGGTTCGCCCGGCGAGCTCGGGTAGGTGAGCTGCTTCATCGACCCGCCGGTCTTGCCGATCAGAAACGACGGCGTGCCCGTGAACCCGGCGTTGTTGGCGGCCTGCTTGTCGGATTCGACCTCGTTCGCCAGTTCGGGGTCTGAGCGATCGGCGGTCCAGGTGGAGAGGTCCAGCCCCGGCACCTGCTGGGCGAGGCCCTGGAGGTAGGATTCGGTGACGTAGCCCGAGTCCTCTTCGCCCTGCTCGTGGTAGAAGGTCTCGATGAAGTTCCACCCCTTGTCCTGCTTGCCCGCGGCGTAGGCGGCGACCTGCTGGGTTTTGAAGACTTCCGGTTCGCGCGTGGCCGTCTCCATCGAGTGGTATTCGATCTTCAGCTTGCCCGTGCGCACGTACTTCTGGATGACCGACGGCAGCGAGCCCACCGTGAACTCCTTGCAGATCGGGCACTCCAGATCGCCGAAGTACTGCAGCGTCACGGGCGCGTTCGGGTCGCCCAGCGTGTTGCCGTGCTGGGGGATGCCGTCGATCAGCGAGCTGACTTCCGCGACCGTGGCGTTCGATTCCGAGCTGTGCGGCTTGACCGTTTTCGAGCCGCCGCCGCCGGTGGCGATCAGGATCACGACCACCGCGGCCACGACGATCGCCGCGACGATCCCCAGCTGGGTCAGCCGCGCCCGCCGTTTCGCCCCGGCCGCCTCGGCTTCCTCGAGCGCTTTGCGCTGCGCGCGCGCCTGCTCGCGGCGCTGCTTGCGCGTCAGGTCCGACTCGTCGTCCTCGACTCCCGAACTGCTCATAAGCCGAGTTCTACACGACTTGGCTCAATCTTGTCTAAGTGCGTCCCCCGTGCGACGATTCGCGGAGCCCGCCCCCGTAGCTCAGCTGGATAGAGCAGCGGACTTCTAATCCGCAGGTCGCTGGTTCGAATCCAGCCGGGGGCGTTTCTGTTTTGGCCAGCATGCGCGCCTCGCCGGACGGCGCATGCGCCACCAGGAACAGCATCAGCTAATGGGGTGGGTCTCGTTGCTTTGAGAGCAGCGCTGTCATGTCCCGTTTTGGGGGTTGTGTCGGAGAAGGGAGAGGATGCGTGAGACGAGCTACCGCTACGAACTCGACTTGGACACGGCGATCGATGTTCGTTTCCTCGCCCAGCGTGATGAGGTCGTCAGCTACGCGGTCGTGCTGCTTGTGGAAGAGGAAGATGACTGGCGTGCGGTTCGCGTCTATGACAACGCTCACCAGATCCATGACATGCACCGATACAATCGATCGGGCGAGAAGCAGACGGCCGAGACATTTCATCAGGGCTCCGCGGGTGAGGCGATGCGAAGTGCGATCGACGAGGTTCGAAGCGGCTACAGCGGGATGATCGAATCATGGCGACGGTAAGCAAAGACACTCGTACACCGGGCAGCATCCTTGCCTCACAGCGGTTCGACGCCGCGATCGAGGATGGGATCGCGGAACGTCCGGCTCGATATCCGAATGGAGCCGCGTTCGTCGGCGCCGATCTTCCGGGACTCGGAGAGATCCTCGCACGGAATGCGCGCGAACAGCGAGCGGTCGTGCTTGTGTATCCAGATGGGGAAGAGTGGATCATCGAGCCTCACAAGCCGGTGAGCGTCCCCAAAGCCGCATAGATCAACAGGCCAACCCCAGGCGGTGTCTCCTTGACATCCCACCCGGTATGTGATGGGATACCATCCGGTATGTCAACCGCACCCACGCAAACCGCACCCACTCAGGGGGAGTCCATGCAAGCCCAATCCGCCCAGACGACCATACCCACCGGCCTGCCGCCCGGACCCCGCATGTCGCGCGCCCTGCAATCGGTCATCTGGTACCGCCGCGCGCAGTGGTTGATGGACCAGTGTCAGGCGCGGTTCGGGGACATGTTCACGTTGAAGATCGCCAACGAAGGCACATGGGTGATCACGTCGGACCCGGACACGATCAAGCAGGTGTTCACCGGCGACCCGCGACTACTGCACGCGGGGGAGGCGAACCGGATTCTGCTGCCGGTGCTCGGCCCGGACTCGGTGCTGCTGCTCGACGACGCCCCGCACCTGCGCCAGCGCAAGCTGATGCTGGGCGCGTTCCACGGCGAGCGGATGCAGCGCTACGGCGCGCTGATGGCCGACGTCGCGGCGCGGGAGATCGAGCGCTGGCCGCTGAATCAACCGTATCCGCTGCGCCCGCGCATGCAGGCGATGACCCTGGAGATCGTCCTGCGCGCGGTGTTCGGGGTCTCCGACGGTCCGCGCATGGATGAGTTGCGGCGCGAGCTGCGCCGGCTGCTGGACACCGTCACCGATCCACTCAAGGGCATCGCGATGCTGACGCTCGGGCCCGACCGCATCACGCGAGTGCCCGCGTTCCGGCGCGAACTGGAGCGCATCAACGCGCCGATCTACGCGGAGATCGCCGACCGCCGCACCGCCACAGACCTGGCCGAGCGCGACGACATCATGTCGCTGCTGCTGCAGGCCACGCACGAGGACGGCTCGCCGATGAGCGATTCGGAGCTGCGCGACGAGCTCCTGACGCTGCTCGTCGCCGGCCACGAGACGACCGCCAACGCGCTCTCCTGGGCGGTCGAGCGGTTGTGCCGCCATCCCGAGCGGATGGAGCGCCTGACCGAGGAGGCGCGCGCGGGCGATGACGACACCTACCTGAAGGCCGTCGTCCAGGAGACCCTGCGCCTGCGCCCGGTGATCTCGATCGTGCTGCGCACCCTGCAGGAGCCGATGGAGCTCGGCGGGCGCCTGCTGCCGGCCGGCGTCTCGATCGTGCCGTCGATCCATCTCGTCCACCGCCGCGCGGACATCTACCCCGAACCGAACGAGTTCCGGCCCGAGCGGTTCATCGAGTCCGAGGGCGGCAAAGATTGGATGCCCGCCCGCCCGTACACGTGGATCCCGTTCGGCGGCGGCATCCGTCGCTGCCTGGGCGCGGCGTTCGCGCAGTTCGAGATGGAGGTCGTCCTGCGCGAGCTGGTCTTGAGGCGCACCCTGGCTCCGGCGCGGCCCGAGTCTGAGCGCAACTACCGCCGCGCGATCACCGAGACCCCGCGATACGACGCCACGGTGATCGTCGGCCGCTGTCCCGTGGCGGTGCCCGCGGCGGCGCCCGAGACGATGCCTGAGACTGCACCCGAGGCGGCGCCTGAGACCGAGGCAGTCGCCGCTTGAGCGCCATCGCAAGTCGTGCCGGGCGTCGCCGCACAAGCGGCCCCAGCAGAGCCGAACGCAGCGTGCAGACCCGCGCCGCGCTGCTGCGCTCGGCCTCGCGGTCGATCTGCGAGCTGGGCATGGTCGGCGCCTCGATCGACCGGATCGCCGCTGAGGCCGGGTATACGAAGGGCGCGTTCTACGCGCACTTCGCCAGCAAGGAGGACCTGTTCCTGGCGATGCTCGACGAGCACTTCGCCACCGAGATGGAGCGCCTGGACGCCGTGCTGGCCGGGGCGGGGGAGCCCGTGGAAGAGGCCCGTCGCGCGGCGGAGGACTTCCTCGAGCACATCGACTCCGACCCCGAGTGGCGGCGGCTGTATCAGGAGTTCGCCACCCACGCCGCCCGGCACGACTCCTTCCGGGTGGCGCTCGCCGCGCGCCAGCGCGACCTGCGCGCCCGCATGGCCTCCATCTTCGAGCGCTGGGCCGCGGACTTCGGCGTCACACCGCCCGTCCCGCCGGCGGACGTCGCCGCGATGACGTTCTTCATGGCCGACGGGTTCCTGCTCGACCAGATCATCGACCCGGAACTGGATTCGGGGCTGTATGGGCGGATGTTCGAGGTGTTCATGCACGGACTCATCTCGATGACCGACTCGATGGGTAGGGAAAGATAAAGAAGGGGGTGGTGACGTTCAAATTTAAACTTGGTAACACAATGGTAGGACCAAGTGGAGTGCGAAAGATAAAGGGAGGGGTGTTGGGGTTCTAAAAAAAACTTGGTAACACGATAGTTATACCAAGGGATCGAATGGGGAAAGATAAAGAGGGTGTTGAGATGCAATTTTAAAACTTGGTAATACAATGGTTGTACCGAGTTTTAAATGGACGAACCTTCCCCTTCCCCTTCCCCTTCCCCTTCCCCTTCCACACCCGTTCCATTGCCTCGACACACCGCTTCATTGCCTCGGCCCCCAATCCAAATCCCCATCCTCATCCCCATCCCCATCCCCATCCCCATCACATCTCCCTTCCGTCGCCTCGGTCCACTCGGCTCGTCCGTTGACAAATCTCCGTAGCTATGTAAACTAGACAGACAATCAACGCGCAAACGACTTCGGAGGGTACGTAGAACATGTCAGCTGTAACGAGTCCCGGTGACGAAACCGGCCACGGACATTCCGTCCCCGCCGCAAACGCACTCGACCAGACCCGCTGGCGCGACCCCAAGCGCTACGCGTGGCTGCTCGGGCTGATCGTTCCCACGCTGCCGTTCCTGGCCTGGGGCCTCGTCGAACTGACGGGGCTGGGCGTGTTCTGGTTCTACGGCCCGGTGCTCGTGTTTGGCATCTTCCCGCTGCTGGACCTGGCGATCGGCATGGACGCCGCGAACCCGCCGGACAGCGTGATCAAGTGGCTCGAACAGGACCGGTACTACCGCTGGTGCACGTACGCGTTCATCCCGATCCAGTACGCCGGGTTGGTGTTTGCGTGCTGGATGTGGTCGAGCGGAAAACTGTCGACGGTCGAGGACGTCGGCCTCGCCCTGACGGTCGCGATGGTCAGCGGGATCGCGATCAACACCGCGCACGAGCTGGGCCACAAGCGCGACAGCCTCGAGCGCTGGCTGAGCCGGATCGCGCTGGCCCAGAGCGGGTACGGGCACTTTTACATCGAGCACAACCGCGGCCATCACGTGCGCGTGGCCACGCCCGAGGATCCCGCCAGCGCACGGCTGGGGGAGAGCTTCTACGCGTTCTGGCCACGCACGGTCGCCGGCAGCCTGCGTTCGGCGTGGGGACTGGAGCGCACGCGCCTACAGCGCATGGACCGCGGACCGTGGACGGTGCGCAACGACATCCTCGGCGCGTGGGCGATGACGGTCGTGCTGTTCGCCGCGCTGTGCGCCGTGTTCGGGATCGTGGTGCTGCCGTACCTGATCCTGCAGGCGATCCTCGGGTTCTCGCTGCTGGAGGTCGTCAACTACCTCGAGCACTACGGACTCATGCGTCAGCACCGCGAGGACGGTCGCTACGAGCGCACCGCGCCGGAACACAGCTGGAACTCCAACAGCGTCGCGTCCAACGTGCTGCTGTATCACCTGCAGCGCCACTCCGACCACCACGCCAACCCGATCCGCCGCTACCAGGCGCTGCGTCACGTCGACGACGCACCGCAGCTGCCGACCGGGTACGCCGGGATGATCGTGCTCGCCGCGGTTCCGCCGCTGTGGCGGCGGGTTATGGACCGGCGGCTGCTGGGACACTACGGCGGGGATCTCACCCGCGCGAACATAGTTACACGCGCGCGCCCGCGTGCGCGCGTAGTAGCACGCCACGGTGGGGTTCGATCGTGAGCCGGTATCGCTGTCCCGCGTGCGGGTACGTATACGACGAAGATCTCGGTCATCCCCGGGAGGGGTTTCCCGCCGGCACGCCGTTCAGTGAGGTGCCCGACGACTGGGCCTGCCCGGACTGCGGGGTACGCGACAAGGTCGACTTCGAGCCGGACCCGTCGTGAACGCCGCGCCCGCAACGCCAACCCCGGCCGCGCCTCCGACCCCGACTCCGGCCTCAACCTCAACCGTGACCCCGACCCCGACCCCGACGACCCCATACGCGGTCGCGGCCAGAGCGCTGCTGCGAGACACGCTGCTCGACGCCGCCCGGGGGGAGCTTGAGCAACGCGCGTGGAGCGAGGTGACGATGGCCGACGTCGCGCGCGCCGCGGGGGTCAGCCGTCAGACGCTGTACAAGGAGTTCGGCTCGCGCGTCCAGTTCGCCCAGGCGTTCGTGCTGCGCGAGGCGGAGCGGTTCATCGGCGCGGTCGAGGACTCCCTCGACGCCCATCTCGACGATCCGATCGCGGCGCTGACCGCGGCGTTCGGGCTGTTCCTGAGCGCAGCCGCCGAGGATCCGTTGATCGGCGCGGCGATCGCCGGCACGGGGGAGATGCTGCCGTTTGTCACCACCCAGGGTCAACCGCTGGTGCAGGGCGCCGCCGAGCGTCTGTGTTCGGCGATACTCACGCGCTGGCCCGAAGCCTCGCCCCACGACGGAGCGCTGCTGGCGGAGTGTCTGGTGCGATTGGGGATCAGCTACGTCACGCTGCCGGTCGGCCCGGCCGGCATGACGGCGTCCTCGATCGCCGAGCTGCTGGGACCGTATATCGAACGGGCGCTGCAGAGCGATTAGACCGAAGCGCGCCTTGTGGGCTGAGACATGCAAGTGTTCAGCCCGTGTATCACGTCGAGATGCGTCAGTTCCCGCACAACGCATGGGTGTTCAACCTCAGCGAGGACGAGCTGCTGCAGTTCGTCGTGCCCTGGTCGCGCGAACAGTGGATCGAGCTGGGCGAACGCAAGTGGAACCCGCACCAGGCGCGCATGACCGTGCTCGAGGGTCCGCATCTGCCCGTCGGCGAACTTTCGATGGGTCGCGGCTGGCGCAACGCCCAGCACCAGTCCCAGGACGTGACCGAGCGCGTGCTCGCTCGGGCACGGGCGCTCCAGCCGGGCCCGGGGTCAGCGAGCGCCGCCGCGGGCGTCGCGGCGGACAATCTTGCAGCACCGGCCGTCGCCGACGCAGAGCTGCACCCCTTGCTCGGAGCCGATCCTCCAGCGCTGCTGGCGGCCTGGCGCCTGGCGGCCCAGCGCCGCCCCGAGCTGACCCCGAGCGAGTCGCTCGCGCTGGCCGAACGCACGCTGAGCGCGCTGGATTCCTGAATCGTCTCTGGCGCGCCTCCGAAGCGCCGCTAGACTCCGTCATCCGCGCATGGTGGGCGTAGCTCAGCTGGTAGAGCTCCTGGTTGTGGTCCAGGCGGTCGGGGGTTCGAGTCCCCTCGCTCACCCTCACTCACCCCTTCACCACACACCCTCGCTCACCCTCGAGGTCGTTGCCGTTAAAGGGGTGAGATACGAGACCGTTCCGAGTGGCGGAAGAGCTTGGCCATCGCTCAAACGGCGTCGTGTCTCGGCCTCGTCCTTCGCGGACTTTCTTGACCCGATCGACCTCGACAGGCCGCCTCCTCGCGGGGGTATACTTCAGCCATAGAGTCATGACGGGGAGGGTTGGGTTATGCCAAAGGTACACCTGAATCGCACCGGCGGAGCGCGACGGGGGATGACCTACGTCGGCATCTCGCAGCGCTCCATCTCGGATGACCGCGAACGTCGTGAGAAGCGTGCTCTGCGGCAGAAGAAGAACATCGTCCGCGACGCCAAGCTGCTCGCCCGATCCGAGGACTGGAGGGCCGCGGGAGAACAGTTCGCCGTCCTCTTCCGGCGCTGGAAAGCCGCCGGCTCGGCCGGTCGCGCTCACGACGACAAGCTCTGGAAGACCTTCAAGGCGGCAGCGGATCAGTTTCACGAGCGCCGCGCCAAGCACTTCGCCGAGCTCGACCGGATCGCCAAGGCGAAAGCCACCGCGAAGCAGAAGCTGATCGCGGAGGCGGAGAAACTGAGCTCGATCAGCGACTACGAGATCGCCAGAGGTCAGCTCTCCGACATCATGGTCCGCTGGCGCGAGACCGGGCACGCCGGGCGTCACGAGAACGAGCTGTGGACCCAGTTCGTCAATGCCAGGCAGGCGATGTACAACGCAACCGCCGAGGACCGCCGCGGCCGCCAGAGCGAGTACGTGCAACGCGTCGAAGAGCGGATCGTCGGGCACCGCGAGATGATCGCCAAGCTCAGGGCACAGCGCCGGGAGCTCGGCCTGCGGCGAAGGGGACTCATGCCGGGTTGGGTCGGACTGGAAATGGCCGAAGAATTCGACTCACGAACCGCAGAGATCGATGGATACATCGAAGAACGTGAACGCTGGCTCGAGGAGGACACCCAGCGGGTGGCTCGCGCGATGGTCGGCCAAGACGAGGTGAGCGTCGGGGAGTTCTACGAGCGCCTCACGAGCGCCGAGGCCTAGCTCGGCGCGCTCTTGCCTTACCACCGCGAGCGGTCGGTGACTGCTCGCCCCGCCCCGCCCTTCCGTCAGAGCGGTTTGGGTGTTGTCGGCCAGCCTTCTCCCCGCAACAGGAGGACGGGCATGGCGGCTCAGGCCGCGTCGAGCAGGATGCGGTCCTCGGAAACCTCGAACTCGATGCTTTCTTCGGGGTTATCCGGCTGGATCCTGACGCGCACGACGTGCTTGGTGGGTTTGGCTGCGCTCTTGCCGCGGTCCTCGAGCAGGATCGCGTCGAAGGGCACTCCTTTGATGGTTTTGACGTGGACGCGCCGGCCGACCCTGAACCACTCGCTGAACTTGGGCTTGGGGACGATCTCGGTGGAAGCGATCTCGGTCTTCTGTGACATGAGTGGGTTCACGATATCACCAGGGTCGGGAGTCCAGGAGCGTCGCAAGGTGGTCGGCGAGGACGCGGTCGAAGGACTCGGCCAGGCCGTTCAGCGCGGCGCGCCACGAGTTGCAGGCGGCGAGCGTGACCTCGCGCGGGCGCAGATCGGCGCGGTTGCTGTCGATGTCGTGGTGGGCGATCGCGTTGCGCCAGGCGTTGAGTGCTTCGAGCTTGCGCCGGCGGGCGGCGTTGCGGGCGTCCGCTTCTTCTACGGTCGTCCAGAACACGAAGTCGAAGCGGCTGAAGTCGGCGGCGAGCGCTGCGGGTTGGGCGTTGCCGCTGTCGAGCTGGCGCCGGAAGGACAGGCTCGTGTCGAGCACGGCGCCGATGCCCGGGTCGATGGCGTCGACGAGCAGCTGTGTCGCGTCGGTGTGCAGTGCACGGCAGTACGCCTGGAAGTGCGCGGCCAGCAACAGCACGTAGGCGTAGTTGAGCTGCAGCGTGTTCGTGCGGCGTCCCGCGCGTGTGCCTCCCACGGCGGCGTGGGCGGCTTCCAACTGCGACAGGGCCGCGGCGGAGCTTGTGCTCCACGCGGTCAGGGCTGGGGATGGCATGGATCAACCGTACGCACGGCCGGCGACGGAATCCTCGATCGCGGCCAAGAACTTCGCGACGCCCGGCCCAAACCCCAATGTTTCCGGGCTTCGCGTCAGAAACTTGACGCGAAAACGGCATCGGCGAGTCCGCGAGTCCGGTCTCGAAGGCCGGGTCGACCAGGCCGCCCAGCAAGCTCGACCTGCTTGCTCCCAGGCCTGCGAGGGGCTATCCTCGTGTCATGCCCACGCTGGTGATGGACCCTGCTCCGGCCGAGATCGAGGCGCTGATCGAGCGCCGGCGCCGACTCGGCCTCGATCACAGCGACGAGATGTGGGAGGGTGTGCTGCACGTGAATCCCGCACCGCACGGACGTCACCACCGCATCGGCCAGCAGTTGGCCGAACTGCTTGGGCCGCCGGCCACGGCGGCCGGGCTGGTGCCCGCGATCGGGATCTTCAACCTTGGCGAGCCGGAGGATTATCGGGTGCCCGATGGCGGCGTTCACCGGCCCGGACCCGATCAGATGTATTACGAGACGGCCGCCTTGGTCGTTGAGATCGTGTCTCCCGAGGATGAGAGCTGGGACAAGCTTGCTTTCTATGCGGCCCACCACGTCGACGAGCTGCTGATCGTCGATCCCGAGAAGCGCAGCGTCAGCTGGCTCGGGCTGATAGACGGCGAGTATCGCCCGATCGAGCACAGCGGCCTGATCGACCTCGGCCCGGGTGAGCTGGCCGAGCAGATCGACTGGCCGTAAGCGTCGCACACCAGCTGCTGGAGCTCTCGTCCAGTCCGCCCCCCGCCCCTGGTCATATTCAGTTGTCAAAGTCCGCTCAGGCCATCCCTCCGGGTGGGCGTGCTCGCGAAGGTTGAAGGTTGCGAGTCGGAGTCCCAGCGAGGGGCGAGCGGCAGAAATCGAAATTCGTTTCGGTGGCGGGGCGAGTCAAATCGCCTCACCATCATCGAAGTGCAAAGGGCCGCGGCCCCCTCTCGAATCTCGAGGCGGCAGAGCAAGCCGTCGGGGTCGTGAGCCGCGGTGGGGGCGAGGTGAGCATGCGGCAAGCCTACCCAAACACACGTTCGTCGAGTGTGACGCCGTCCTTGCCGACGATGTCGATCAGCTTGTGGTCGCCGTAGTCGCTGATGACGGTGCCGATCGTGCCGGCGGGCCAGGTGCCGGGGTGTTCGGCCTTGGCGATCGTCTCGGTGAAGGCGACGACATCGTGTTCACCGATTGCTTGTTTGGTGATGGTGGCCATGGTCCCTCCAGTTGAGGGCTTGCAGTAGGCGTTGACAAGTCGCGGCGGTTGGCCGTGGGCGGGGATCTCCCAGACTGTTGTGACGTTCACGATGCGTCCGTCCTTCTCGCCGCGTCCGCGGACCGGGATGATGACGGTGCACTTGATTCCCCAGGGTGGGTTCTCCCGGACTTCGATGACGGGCGCCAGCTGGACGCCCGTGTAGATGGCGCCTTCGGCGGGGCGCGAAGCGGGCGCCGAATTTTTGGCAGAGGCGGCGGGTGGTGCGTGCCAGCGTCGTGCCGCCCTCGAGCGGCGAAGACGCCCCGAAAGGCGCGGCTCCCGCAGAGGGCGCTCGCCGCTCGAGTCCGTCAGCGACCTGTCACGGCCCGCAAACGCCCTTCCAAAAGACTGGGGGCCAAGCGGGGGGTGGCGAAGTCTGCAGCGACGATCTCGGGGTCGACCACGATGATTTGTCTGGCATCCCAATGTTTCGGGGCCTGGCCCGGGACAACAGCGCGAAAGTAGGAGCGATAGGTGCGCTAAAGCGGGACTGATCTACGTGTGAAAGCGGGACTAGAACCTGTGTCAAATGGGGAATCGCCTGCTCGAATGCGGTATCCTCGGCATGTGGCCGCTCTCGACTATGTTCCCCGCCTCGCCGAGGCGCGCGTGGAGGAGCTCTTCGCCGAGCTGCCGGCGCTGCTGATCGCCGGCCCCCGCGCTACCGGCAAGACGACGACCGCGCGCCGCCATGCGCGCACGGTCGTGCGCTTGGACGTGGACATCGAGGCGGGAGCCTTCGAAGCCGACCCGGATGCCGCGCTGCGTGCGCTCACCACGCCCGTGCTGCTCGACGAGTGGCAGGCGGTCCCCGGTGTGCTCGGCGCCGTCAAGCGAGCCGTCGACGAAGGCTCCGGGCCGGGCCGCTTCCTGCTCACGGGCAGTGTGCGGGCCCAGCTGTACGCGAAGACCTGGCCCGGCACCGGCAGGGTCGTCAACGTGCAGATGTATGGGCTCACGCAGCGCGAGATAGCCGGCACGCTCACGGGCGAGTCCTTCCTGGACCGGCTCGCTCGCGCGGACCTCGATGCGTTCCTAACTCCACCCGATCCCCCCGATCTGCTCGGCTACATCGAGCTGGCGCTGCGCGGAGGCTTTCCCGATGCGGCGTTGGGGCTCTCTTCGCACGCGCGCAGGGCATGGCTGGACGGCTACATCAACCAGCTCCTCACCAGGGACACCGAGACCGTGGACGTCGGTCGGGATCCGCGCCGGCTGCGGCGCTATTTCGAAGCCGTCGCTCTGAGCACCGCGGGGCTTGCGGACAGCAAGACCCTCTACGACGCCGCTCAGATCGATCGCAAGACCGCCCTGGCCTACGAACGCCTGCTCACGAACCTGCTCGTGCTCGACATCCTGCCCGCCTGGAGCAGCAACAGGCTCTCGCGGATGACGCGAACCGGCAAGCGCTACCTCGTGGACACGTCACTGGTGGCGGCAGCTTTGAAGGTCGACGAGCGGGGCGTGCTCCGTGATGGCGAGCTGCTCGGGCGGATGATCGACACGTTTGTCGTGGCCCAGATTCGTCCCGAGGTGGAGCTCAGCTCGTTCAGGCCGCGCTTGTATCACCTGCGCGAGCAGAGCGGGCGCCACGAGATCGACCTGATCGCCGAGCTCTCCGCGGGCAACATAGTCGCGATCGAGGTCAAGTCCTCGGGTGCGCCCAAGCGCGGTGACGCCAAGCACCTGGAGTGGCTGCGCGAGCAGCTCGGCGAGCGCTTCCTCGCCGGCGCGGTGCTCCACACGGGCCCACGGCCCTTCCGGCTCGCCGAGCGGATCTTCGCGCTGCCGATCTGCACGCTATGGGGGTGACACTCATCGCCACCGCATGAGCGGAGCGACACCCCGATCTCCTGGTGAGTACCAGCGACATGACGTCGCAGTTCAAGTCCTTCGTGTAAACGTCGTCCACGCCGCCGGCGCCTCTACACGGTAAGTCCTTCGCCGTCACCGACGGCCTCACGCCTTCACCCAGCTATTCAGTTTTCAATGACCGTCCGCGCCGCCCGGTCCTGCCCCTTCGCCCCATCCCCGTCCCGCTGCTCGAGCGCAGCTCCGTGGGTGCTCAGGTCAGACCAAATCGAACACGCCGACCAAGATAGCCAGCCGCGGCGACGGAACGCTCGATTCGGGCCAAGAACTTCTCGCCCGCGAAGCAGATCCCCAACGTTTCCGGGGCATCGCCTCCAAAACTTGGCGCGAAATCGCTCACCGGCGCGCGGCGTGTGACTCAGTCGAGCAGCCCATCCGTGATCGTTCAGCTGGCTACGTCGAGGTTCTTGTCCCGCAGGTCCCGCGCGACGATCTCCAGCCGTCGTTTGTGGGCGACCTGGTAGACGCTGGGTGTCCACGGCGCCACCGGATGGCGCCGACCGGCGGCCAGGAGCACGAGCGTTGGGACGGTGGCGATCTTGTCGCCGGTGAGGACGGCGCCCCAGGGACCGTCGGGGTGCGGGATGTAGATCTTGACGCAGCCGGCGAGTCGGGTGCCGTCTCTGCCTTCGGGCTGGCAGCGTTTCAGCCGGGACTTGGGGATGCCGGTGTTCTCGAGCTCGTCGATGACTGGAGCGATGGCGGCGCGTCCCGCTGCGGTCGCGTGTGCGAGGTCTGCCTCGAGCAGGTGCTCGTTGACGCTGACCGCGAAGCGCGGCTCCGGCCGGTCAGGTGTGGGCATCGTTCAGCCCTCGTCGTCGGTTGGCAGGTCCCCGAAGTGCTGCTCGAACTCCTCGGCGCTCATCGGTTCTGTGCCCAGGCGCTGGCGGACCGTCGCGATGCTCGTGTCGGGTACGAGCGTGAGCTCCCCGTCGGGGCTCTCGTCGATCACGACGTAGTCGCCGGCACGATCGCCGGTGAGCGTGACGTGAACGAGTTGCTCTTCTGTTGCCATGGTCGGCATGATGCCACCTCTCCTTTCAATCGTCAACGGGCGACCGGGATCGATCGCCGGCCGACCAACCTACTCAGCGATCACCGGCCGACCAACCTACTCAGCGCCTGCGACGGCACGCTCGATCGCCC
Organism: uncultured Solirubrobacterales bacterium; assembly: GCA_963810645.1. Lineage (GTDB taxonomy): Bacteria > Actinomycetota > Thermoleophilia > Solirubrobacterales > Solirubrobacteraceae > Palsa-744. The sequence continues at coordinate 266,737 of CAWEOK010000012.1, forward strand.
CCAAGACCCCCGTCCCCCCACTCCTCATCAACCCCCTGAACAACCTCCCGCGCGTGCTGGCGACCGTCCGGACCCCCCAAAACCCCAAACCCCTGCAAACATTGATCTTTCGCCCATGGCTTGACAGCCTCAGCCAAGATCAAGTAGGTTTCAAGACGAGCTAAAGCACAGTCCGCAACTTGGGCTGTGAGCATGTGTTTCAAGTAGCAAGGTCAACGAGGTTCAAGCAGCACCAGAAGAGGGGTCAGCAACCACAGCACAAGGGGAATGGCATATCAGGGCTCACCCGGCCATCGATTGGTCCGGAGCTGCTTCAAAGCTGGGTAAAGCGCGTGGTCGCGCCAGGCGGAGCAGAGAGTCGGTCGGCTTGGGTGCCGGCAGCGGGGCAGTAAAAACCCCGACCGCGAAACGCAGCATGTTTCACAGTCCCGTCCGGGGCGAGCGGCAAAAAGGATTTTGTTTTCGGTGGCGGGGCGAGTCAAATCGCCTCACCATCATCTAACCGTCTCCCGCGACGAGTCAGCATCGGCCCCCCGGTCGGGCGACATGTCCGTGCCGCCCTCGACCGGCGAAGATCCCCGTGCCGGGCGCGATCCGCATCGAGGGCTCCCCGCCGCTCGCCGGCGTCCCGGCCCTGTCACCTCCCAGACGCCCGCGGTTCACGACCGGCCGACAACCGGCGCTCACCTCGGGACTGCCCTCAATATTCAATTGTCAAAGAACGTCGATCGGTCCTCGCCGTGCCGTCCGGCTCCCGTCCCGTGCTCCTGCTCGAGGAGCCTCCGTGTGAGCCGCGGTGGGGGCGAAGTGAGCATGCGGCAAGCCTACCCGAACACACGTTCGCCTTCAACCCCTCGGGCCCAGAAGACACAAAGTTGACACACTTGCCCACGCCGTCGGTTTCTTCCGCCTGCAGCAGCGCGTCCGCGGCGGCGTCCGACAGTTCCGGCGAGCCTTGGGACAGCCAGAGGATGGCGTGCGAGTCCGCGACGACCCTCACGCCGAACCGACGTCTTCGCGAGCGAGCTGGCTGGCGCGCTCAAAGTCCTCCCACGTCACCTCTGCGAGGTGGGGAAGCGATCCGGCGAAGCTGCCGCCCCTCCTCCTCGCCGGCGTCTCCACGACACGCAGGTGCGCGCCAGGGCGAACGCCCAGGCGTTTCAGCTGGGCGGCGGGAATGCTCCCGTCGGGGGCTACGACCAGCTCGTGGTCGATTCGCTCGTTCGCTGCCATGGCCAGAGTCTACCGCACCCCAGGTCCCTCGATACGACCACCTTTGGTTTTGAGCCGGACATTGTCCGGCGCGTGGTTACGTCGCGAAGCGGGCTTTACGAAGGGCTGGGATGTTTTAAGCGGATGGTATACTTGTAAATGTCCTGCATATGGGGGGTTTTTGAAGTTTTTTACGCTTGGGGCTTGACATTTGTGTTTCGGGCGGAGTAGTCTGAGCGCCAGCTAAAGACGTACCGATCGCAACTAGCGCTTCGGGACTGTGTTTAGGCTTGTAGAAGACAGTGGGTAGGACCGCCGGACTGTAGGGTCAACAGAGGGAAGCGCCGGAGAGGGCGCGTACGGAGAGGGATCACCTATACGAAGCAGGGGATGCGCACGTGGACACGGACGGGACCGCCTCGCGGCGGCGACCGGCGTAACCTCGGTGCCACCTCGCTCTCAACAATCTTGTCGTTTGCCGAGCTGCGTAGCCCCGCGGTTTGCGTAGGGAGGAGCAGGCAAGGGCCGGAACTCTTGGGCGGTCAGTAACTCAGTAGCGTACCAGGCCAGGTGAGTCCAGTAAAAGAGTACGGTAGTAAGCAGCAAAAGCATCACGACATAGCAGAACTCGATTCGTGCTGGGTACTTCTCGTACGCACACGAAATCGTCTCAGCTGGGGAACGCGCCGAGAGTGCGCCTGGCGGGCACGTAGAGTTAAAGGCTTCTCGGAAGGTGCGAGAGGGCTTGCGGGGCAACAAAAACCCCGACCGCGGAACATTCAGGTTTGCGGATAACCGACCAACGCGTACAGTCGCGATTGGCGGACCACAAATCCACCGTCCACACCAGTGGGCCAGCGGACAGGACTGGTTTAGCGTTAGACATCCTCTGAGTTTTGGAGGTGCGCTAATGGCGAAACAAATTTCAGTGTGCCCGGGGAAGGCCGAAGGGGTCTTCCCCGGGTGTACGCATAAGTCTTGGAAGGCCGATGCCCTGTGAAGTGAGCCCAACAGGGCGAACACCTGATAGAGACGTAATGGTCTTGATGGCTACCCAATCTTTGCTCCTGCCAAAAAGGCCGGTAATCACACTGGTCCTTAACGACCGAGAGAAGCCGAAGCAAGCCGAAGGCGCGAAGGTTAGACGCCCCATGGTCTTGATGGCTAAGACAAGCTTTGCTCTTGACCAAAAAGGTCGGTAATCAAACTGGCCTTTAACGACTGCTGGAAGCCGAAGGCAAAGCTGTAAAACAAACTTAGCCTCGGCCTTTGCCGCTGGACATGTTGTTCCAGTGATCGAGGACGAATCGAGCGGGGTCGAGGTAGCGCTGCAGGATGACCTCAAAGGATTTGCAGAAGTCGGACTGTCCCCAGAGCGGGTCGCCGGCTTCGAGGAATATCGGTTTGAATTCGATGATCGGCCTCCATCGTTCCAGAGGAGCTTGAGGAGTGGGCTGGTTTTGGATCTGTCCACGGATTGGGACGGGTGCGGTCCAGCTGGGGATTTGCAGGCCGCCGGCGAGGATGACCGGATCGGCGTCGATGAGGTCGGTGGAGGCGAGGCCAAGCCTTTCTGCGTGTTCTATGGACAGGGCGGTTTGGGTGGCGCTGGAATCGACGGTGCCGGGCAAGTCGACTTGGGGGCCGCCTTGGGCTTGGAGTCTGATCTCCAGGGACGGGATGTCCTCATAGCGATATGTGAAGGTCCGGCGTGGCATTGGAGTGGGGAGCTAGCGCAGGACGTTGGGTGTGCTGGGCACATGGAAGAACATAACCTCCGTGGGCCGGTGGCCGAACTCTTTAGCGAGCGTCGGCTTGGGTGTCGCGGACGGCGATGATCTTGCCGAGGCTCAGGGCGAGCCACTTGCCGGGATATTTGGCTGCCTCGGCGGGCACGGGTCCAACGCCGAAGGACTCTTGGAGTTCGCCGGCGGGCACGGTGCCAATGGGCACCGAGAAGAAGTCGTCGATTGCTTCGGGTCTAGTCACAAGAGGCATGATGGCATCTCTCCTTTGGATCTTCAATAGCTTGCCGGTCATAGCTCTTTTCCTCCGACCGAAGACGGTCGGTCTGGACAACAAATCCTGAAGGCTCGTGGAAGTGATGTCGAGCCATCAGGCGAGCAGTAATAAAACGTCTGCTGCTTCTTTGTCACTGATGGGCGTCAGCCCTCTTGATGGCTAACCCAACTTTACGCCTGCCAAAAGGCTGGTAATCACACTGGCCTTAACAACCGGGAGAAGCCGAAGCAGGCCGAAGGCGCAGTAGGTTGACGTTCCATGGTCTTGATGGCTAACACGGGCTTTCTCTTGTGCCGTTTTGTAGTTACTCAAACCTTCTTTACGTTCAGAGGGACGCAGCCACGCGAACCGGCAAGGCCCGATGACAGGCCAACAGTAGCTCCTTTTTTGGCGTCCTAAAAGTTTACGTTTTTACACCGGGCGTTCTCAATAGAAAGAGAATGAAAATGCGCAGTCGGGAGTTTGATCCGATTGTGCATCACCGGTAGAGGCCGTGGGTGACGGAGCCGCATGACCCCCTGGGTCCACCTGTAAAAAGGTGGACCGAGGAGCGGTCTCACACAGTAAGACCCTGGCAGTACCACGGAGCCGCATGACCCCCTGGGTCCACCCGTAAAAAGGTGGACCCAGGAGCGGCATCTGAGTCCAGGACGCCGAGTAGCCGGAGGTTTTGTGTTTTGCAACTTGCCGATCGCCATGGCAGCGTACCTAATCGTTCATCGCCCCGAATGCATCGAGCACGCGCTCTGCGCGGGATGAGAAGCGGTGAACCGAAGGGGGACAGAAGTGGTGAACTTTGTTAAGAAAGATCGGCTGAAAGGTTGCAAAAACGTGCAAGGTGTGATAGCTTCACCGGAAGGACGAGTAAGGTCCCTAGGACAGTGGTTCGGGGGTCATGTTGTACAAATTTTGGAATGCAGGGGAATGAGGGGAATAGAGGAGAGGGGTGGGTCTGAGGCGGGCGTTTTTTTAGCTCAAGGGTTTCTTTGTGTTGGTTGTGGGGGTGTGTGCCTGCTATGGCCTACGCAGGTCCCGGCGCGCTGAAGAGACGGCAGCGGAGAGACCAGCCAGGGTCATCAGGAGAGAGAACGTATACAGAGCCAGGGGAATGCCTTATATCTGCTACGGCCTACGCAGGTCTTGAACATCGTCGAACGGGCCGACAAGCAGGGCGGGTGGGATCCAATCCAACCGGCCGAAGTCCAAGCCTGCTTGCTAAAAAGAACAGTGAAAAGATTAAGAACTGAGCGCCAGCTAAAGACGTACCGATCGCAACTAGCGCACCGGGACCGTGTTTAGGCTTGTGGCAAGACAGTGGGTAGGACCGCAGGACTGAAGGGTCAACGAGGGAAGCGCCGGAGAGGGCGCGTACGGAGAGGGATCACCTATACGAAGCAGGGGACTTGTAAGCGACGAGCAGCTGTTCGAGCCGATCCGGCTCACTGCTGCGCGCGATATTTTCCCTTCCCAGGATGGGGGCGGGACGTGGCGGGAGTGTAGGTCCCAACACCTTGTCTTACTTTTCCTAATCTAAACTTTGCTTGTAACGCTCAATGCCATAACAACCGTCGGAAGGCAAGCCGGACACAGGTCCCGGCACATTCGCCCAGCAGGCGCGACAAGCGCGCTGATTCTGCTGGCCGAAGTACCGGCCTGCTTTTCTAAAAACAGCATTACCAATCTTGTCGTTAGTAAGCAGTAGGCAAGGGCTCGAGCATCGAGTCAGGAACGCAGTAAGCAGCAAAGGCATCACGACATAGCAGAACTCGTTTGCGCTGCTTGTTATGTGCGCAAAGTCGTCTCAGCTGGGGAACGCGCTGATGGTGCGCCTGGCGGGAACGTAGAGTTGAAGGCTCTTGGAAGTTACGGGAGACTTGCAGGGCAACAAAAACCCCGACCGCGGAACATACAAACTTGCGGATTACCTACAGCGTGTCAGAAGCACGTCGTACGTATTACAAGTCCAACGTCCAAATCAGTGGGCCAGCGGGAGATAACTGATTGAGCGGTAGACAGCGCCCCACATGGGCGTGCGCTACTGGCGATAAGAAATTTGTGCTGCCCGGGGGGAGTCTTCGGATTCTCCCCGGGACAGTACGTAAGTGAGCCCAAGAGGGCGAGCCCCAGCAATACCGAATGGTCTTGATGGCTAAGACAGATTCGATCTTGTGCAGTTTGGTGGTTATAGGACGCTTCCTTAGTTTTGTTTTTAGAGGGGCGCGCATGCGCCCCGTGGTGGTGGTGGCAGAAGGATTTGCGACCATCGACAGCACGGGCTACAATCAAGCTATGCCAACCCTTGTGATGGACCCGGTTCCGGCCGAGATCGAGGCGCTGATCGAGCGTCGCGAAGCGCTCGGACTGGACCATCGGGACGAGGTCTGGCAGGGTGTGCTGCACATGAACCCGCCACCTAGCTACAGGCATGAGCGGCTCTCCAGCAATCTGCACCGAGTTCTAGGACCATACGCGGATGCGGCGGGATTGGATTTGGTAGGCATAGTTGGGATCGGGGTCAAAAGGGATAACCGGATACCGGACCTGACGTTGCAGCGCCCCGAGGATGCCAAGCCGCAATGGCAGGAGACAGCTGCGATCGTAATTGAGATCGTGTCCCCACGGGATAAGTCACGTGACAAGTTTGACTTCTACGCCGCACACATGGTTGACGAGGTAGTGATTGTCGACCCGGATAAGCGCATCGTGGACTGGCTGGGGCTTAGTGATGGTCAGTACAAGCCGATCGAGCACAGTGGCCTGATCGAGATGGACGCACACGGACTGGCACAGCAAATCGATTGGCCGGAGCATCCAGCAGAGAAGTAACAGCAGGGTTCAGCTTGCTGGCGGAAACGAATCGCGAAGCATGTCCGGATCAGGATCAAGCCCATTAGGCCAGACGATGGTCCGGGATTCCTGATCGACTCGGACTTGCCGGAAGTAGTCAGGATCGCGAAGGGGATTACCCAACGGTCCATGCAGCAACGGCGAGAGGTGAACGTCGCGGATAAGCCCATCACTGAACGTCAGACGGACATTGTGGGCGTGAAGCGGCTTGACTGCTGTTATGCGGAGCGTCATTCCCAGCATCTTAGGGAAGTGGATCGATCGGGACAAGAGGCTGCATCGCTTGGGCAAGCTGCCAATCGGCCTCAAGCTCCTCCTTATGAAGCTCGGCCCATTCTTTGATCACGTAGAGCTGGGGCGGTAAGGATCCGTTGAGGATCTCTGATCGGTGATGCTGATCTGGGCCCATTGGCCGGCATACTCGGCATGAAAATGCGGTGGCGGATGGTCAGGGCGATACATCCAAATGACGATGCCATAGAAGTGACTGACGCTTGGCATCTTGTTCTCTTATCCGACAGCGAATGACGGATGGGACCCAATCTTCCCGGAGAAGCACTGATCCGGAAGTAGTGAGCCCCAAGGGGCGAACTAAGACATCAAGACAGCAGTTTCTCTCTTGATGGTAATAACAGTCAGTGTTAATTGACTGTTTGACGGCGCCCCAGGGTCTTGATTCTTGATGGCTAAGACACTGGATCATTGTTGGACGTAGTCCAATGATGATGCTGGTGGTCCTGTGCCGTTTAGCAGTCATAGTACGTTGCTGTTTTCGTTCGTAGGTTCGTAGCCTTGCGAAGCGGCGAGGACCGAAGACAGCCAACAACGTGCTGTTTCAACCACCTTTCATAGAACAAATCTTCCTACCGGCCCTTCTCTTTGGAGGCAAAATGCAAAATCGCGA
>CAWEOK010000013.1:0-42502 GCA_963810645.1 uncultured Solirubrobacterales bacterium
CTCTACCAACTGAGCTATCTGGCCGCATGGCGATCTTAACGGCTGGGGACTGCCGGGGGTGGGTGGCTACTCGGCCTGCTCGAACTCCCGCACAAGCGCTTCGTAGGTTTTGCGCAGGCCATCCTCGATCGACACCTCCGGGCGCCAGCCGAGCTCGCGCTGCGCCCGGGTGGCGTCGATGCAGCTGTGCTCCAGCTCGCCCGGGCGCAGGTCGGCCAGCTCGGGCTCGATGTCCACGCCCGCGGCCTCGCGCAGCTCGCGCCAGATGCTCAGCACGTCGGTCTCTACGCCCGTGGCCACGTTGTATGTTCCGCTCCGGCCTGCCGCCGCCCGCAGCGCGCTGACCACGTCGCCCACGTACACGTAGTCCCGGGTCGGGCGCCCGTGCCCGTACAGCTTCGGGCGCTCGCCGCTGTACAGCTTGTGCGTAAATATCGCCACCACCCCAGCCTCCCCGTGCGGAGACTGGCGCGGCCCGTACACGTTCCCGAGCCGCGCCACCGCATTCGGCACGTCGTTGGCCAGCCCCCAGGTCTTTACGTATGCCTCCGCCGCCCACTTGGCCGCACCGTAGGGACTGAGCGGCGCGGGTTCGCGCTCCTCGCTCGTCGGCCTCGGCGCGTCGTCCCCGTACAGCGCCCCGCCCGTGGAGGTGAACACGACCGGAGCACCAACCGCGTTCGCAGCCGCCACCACGTTCAGCGTACCCAGCACGTTGACCTCGCAGTCGCGGCCCGGATCCTGCACCGAGGCGACCACGCTCGCCTGCGCCGCCAGGTGATAGACCGCCTCCGGACCGACCTCGCGCACGACCCGCTGCACGCCCGCCGCGTCAACGATGTCCAGCGCGATGAGCCGCGCGCCTGCCGCCACGCGGCTGGCGCTGCCCGAGGACAGATCGTCGATCACCGTCACCTGATACCCGTCGGCCAGCAGCGAGTCAACGACGTGCGAGCCGATGAACCCGGCGCCGCCGGTCACGATTGCAGTGCCTGCCATGCGACGGGAATCTATCCGACGGCCTGCGCGCCGGCTGTGCGCTCGCGCCGGCTGCGTTCATTCCCGGAGACCGCGCGCTCCAGCATGCCCTCGACGATCTCGATCGACTCGTCGATCCGCTGTAGCGCCTGCGACTCCTCCTGGCGACCCAGGATGTAGCGGCGCAACGTCGCCAGCACCCGGCGCGCGATCTCCATCGCCGCACGCTCGCGCTCTGCGTCGATCTCACCCCGATCGCGCAGCTGGGCGATCCGGCGCAACGCCGGTTCGATCACCTCGCCCGGCAGCTCAACCGCCGCCACACCATCCTCGATCGCCTGTGCGACCGCGCTCTCGGCCAGCTCGGCATCGCTGCGCTCCAGTGCCGTCACGAACGTCTCCAGGGCACTGTCGGCGACCGCGATCGGGTCGGCCCTGACCTGCTCGCGCGCATCCGGACCGGAGCTGCCGAGGACCTCCAGGAACGCGTCGAGCAGCACCGGGTCGAAGTGTTGGCCCCGCTCGGCGCGCATCATTTCCACAGCCTCCTCGACCGCGAACGCCTTGCGATAGACCCGGTCGCTGGTGAGCGCATCGAACACGTCGGCGATCGCCACGATCCGGCCCTCGATCGGGATTGCCTCGCCGACCACACCGCGCGGGTAGCCGCTGCCATCCCACTTCTCGTGATGGCTCAGCGCGATCGTCGCCGCGAGGTCGAGGATCGCCGAGCTCGACCCTTTCAACAGCCTGTGCCCCTCCTCGGCGTGCGTCTCCACGATCGCCCGCTCCTGCGGGGTCAGCGCGGCCGGCTTGAGCAGGATCGCGTCGGGGATCGCCACCTTGCCGACGTCGTGCAGCGGCGCCGCGTGGACCATCCGCTCGCACAGCTCCTCCTCCATTCCGATCGCTTCGGCCAGCAGCGTCGAGAAACGCCCGATCCGCTCGATGTGCGCACCCGTATCCTCGTCGCGGAACTCGACCGCCATCGACAGCCTGCGGACCGTCTCGGCCTGGGCGATCTCGAGCTCGCTCAGGGCCCTGCGCAGCTCACTCGAGCGGTCGCCGATCTCCCGCTGCAGCACCTCGCGGTGGCGCTCGCCGGCCAGCCAGCCGACCGCTCCGGCCGCCAGCGCCAGCACCACCACGCAGGCGATTACGGCGACCGCCGTGGACATGAGCACCGCGCCCGCGCCAGCCGCGGCCGCGATCGCCAGTCCGAGCGCCCAACGCCAGATCCTCCCGGCGCCCTCGCCCGGCTGCACAACTTCGCTCGTATCGGCGGTCATCTCGCGCACAGGTCCACTCTCGCGTTCGACAGCTCACCCACCACGCTTGAGTCGCGCAGGCTCTGTTTCAGCACATATTGCAGGTGCTTTACCTGGGTCTCGCGGGCATTGCGGGTGGGTGTTTTCGAGGTATCGTGGGGTCGCCGGGCGGGTGTTTGGGGGGGGTCCGTCGGGCGCGGGTAGGTGTGGTTTCGGGGTTGACGCGAGGATCGCGGGCGGTATCACAGAGGGTGTCACGGGCGGGTGTTCACCGCCACACATCCAGCCGGTCCACTAGGGTGCGCCGTAGATGCCTCGCCCGGTCCGCCCGAACCGCCGCCGCCGCGCTCTCAGCCTCGCGCCCCTGCCGTCGGCGGCGCTCCTGCTCGTCCTCGTCGCGGTCGCAATCGCGGGCTGCGGCAGCAGCAGCTCATCCGGCAACGGCGTCTCCTCCAAATCGGCCAGCGAGATCCTCGCGGCCGGCAAGGCCGCGGCCGCAAGCGCCAGCTCGGTGCACGTCGCCGGCTCGCTCTCCAGCGGCGCAACGCCGATCACGCTCAACTTGGACCTCGTCTCTGGGCAGGGGGGGCGCGGGGAGGTCTCCGAGGGCGGGCTGTCGTTCGAACTGATCGTCGTCAACGACACCGTCTACATCAAAGGCAGCCCCGCGTTCTACAGCCACTTCGGTGGCGCCGCCGCGGCTGCGCTGTTCCAGGGCAAGTGGCTGCGCGCGCCCGCCTCCAGCGGCGAACTGGCATCGCTGGCATCGCTGACGAACTTCAGCCGGCTGCTCGAACAGACGCTCGCCAGCAGTGGGGCGCTGGTCAAGGGCGCCAGCACGACCGTCGCCGGGCAGCCGGTGATCGAACTGCGCGACGCCTCCAAGAGCGGGTCGCTGTATGTGGCCACGAGCGGTCAGCCATATCCGGTCGAAATCGTCAAGCGCGGCGCCGAAACGGGGCACATCTCCTTCAGCGACTGGAACGCCCACGTCTCGCTCGCGGCCCCGGCCGGCGCGATCGATCTGAGTCAGCTACAACATGCGGCACATTGACGAGGACGCTTGATCGATGACGCTTGATCAGACGAAGATGGGCCAGGTCGTGGCCGAGCAGATGGAGGCGCTGGAATCGCGCTTCGACGACGACTGCGAGATCGGCGACGTCTGCACGATCGTCGAGGTCATCGGCCCGCACGGATCGAGCGTCTCGGTCCGCTCCAGCGAAGCCCGCCCGCACACGACGATCGGCCTGCTGCGCATGGCCGAGGCGATGATGCTGCGCAGCATCGGCGGGCGCGACTTCGGGGACGACGAGGAATAGGAAGTCAGAGGTTGCCCGCGTGCCGCGTGAGAGGCGCGGCGGGCGGTTGCGGTGAGTGTTCCGGACCTACGGCTAGTACGGACAGCGCAGCACCCAGTTCTTCTGGCTGGCGACCGAGGACGGCACTTTGCCCGTGAACTTCAGCTGGAGCTTGCCATATACGCGCAACCCCGCCTTGCAGCTGCGCGGCTTGCCGGCGGCGACGATCACCGGATAGCGGACCGTCTTGCCGGACGCGCAGTTCGGTTCGCAGGTGTTCGTGTAAAACGTTCCGCTCCCCTTCGCGCTCGTCCCACCAAAGCTCGACCACTTGAGCTTGCTCAGCCCCGTGTTGGCATCTGCGCACGTGAGCGTCATCTGCTTGGGCCGGCTGACGGCTTTGTTGCAGTTGGTGATCGTCACGGGCGCGGCCGCGGAGGCCGCCGAGGCGGCGATGGCGACGGCGAGGACAGCGACGGCGAGGAGATAACGGCTATATGTGCGCATGGTTGGCCATGCTACAGCGCGACAGCCACGTACTTGGTCTCCAGGTACTCCCCGATCCCCTCGAACCCGCCCTCGCGGCCGAACCCGGACTGCTTGACGCCGCCGAACGGGGCGGCGGGGTTGGAGACGATCCCCTGGTTGAGGCCGACCATGCCGGTTTCGATCCCCTCGCACACGCGCAATGCGCGGGACAGGTCGCGGGTGTAGAGGTAGGCGACGAGCCCGTACTCGGTCCGGTTGGCCGCCCGCACGGCCTGCTCCTCGGAGGTGAACGTCGCGATCGGGGCGACCGGGCCGAAGATCTCCTCGGACAGCACGCGCGCGTCCTCGGGCACGTCGGTGAGGACGGTCGGCTCGTAGAAGTAGCCGCTGGGCGGCAGCTCGGACCCGCCCTGTCCGGCGCCAATCACGACCTGCGCGCCATGCTCGACGGCGTCCGCCACCAGCTCTGCGACCTTGGCGCGCTGCGCGGAGTCGATCAGCGGGCCGATGTCCACATCGGGATCGGTGCCGCGACCGAGCTTCAGCGCACCCATGCGCTCGGCCATCCTGCGCGCGAACTCATCGGCGAGCGACTCGTGCACGTGGAAGCGATTGGCGGCGGTGCAGGCCTCGCCGACGTTGCGCATCTTGGCGGTCAGCGCTCCGTCAACGGCCGCGTCTAGGTCGGCGTCCTCGAACACGATGAACGGGGCGTTGCCGCCCAGCTCCATGGAGACGCGCAGGACCTGCTCGGCTGACTGTTCGATCAGCGTGCGCCCGACCTCGGTCGAGCCGGTGAACGACAGCTTGCGCGTACGCGAGTCCTTCAGCAACGGCTCGATCACCGCGCCCGAATGCCTGGCGGTGATCACGTTCAGCACGCCTCCCGGCAGCCCTGCCTGCTCGATGATCTGCGCGAGCGCCAGCATCGACAGGGGCGTCTGCTGGGCGGGCTTGACGACCATCGTGCAGCCCGCGGCGATCGCGGGGGCGATCTTTCTGGTCCCCATCGCCGTGGGAAAGTTCCACGGCGTCACGAACACGCACGGGCCGACCGGCTGGCGCATCGTCAGGATGCGCCCGGCTCCGGTCGTGTTGACCATGTAGCGGCCGTGGATGCGCACCGCCTCCTCGGAGAACCAGCGAAAGAACTCGGCGGCGTAGGCGATCTCCGCGCGGGACTCGGCCAGCGCCTTGCCCATCTCCAGCGTCATCAGCAGCGCCAGATCGTCGGTCTGCGCGACGATCGCCTCATAAGACCGGCGCAGGATCTCTCCCCGCTCGCGTGGCGCGGTCGCAGCCCACTCCGCCTGCGCATCCACGGCGGCCCCGAGCGCCGCCAGCGCGTCCTGCACCTGTCCGTCGGCCACCTCCACGAGCGTCTGCTCGGTGGCTGGGTCCTCGACCGGGAGCCTCCCGCCACCTGTCGCTCCGCGCCATTCGCCGGCGATGTACAGGTCAGTGGGCACCTGCTCGAGAACGGTCCGTTCGCGCTCGGTGGGAGTCATCGTGCAGGCCTCACACACGGGACGGGGCGATCCGAGAGAAAACTTGTGCATTTCGCCCCTGACCACGAGCTCGGCTGAACGGCCGCGTTGCACTGAGCACGGATGCTCACCATCGAATCAACCTATCACCGCTGCGCACGCATCCCCGCCAGACTGACAGGCGCCCTCGCCGCGGGCCTCATCGCACTGGCGCTCTCGGTCGCGGGCGCCGTGACCACCGCACATGCAGCCGACGGCGCCACCACGGCTCCGGCGGCTCCGGCGCACCACGCGCCAACCCCGCACACCGTGCCGGCGCAGACGCTCGTGATCTCCGGCGCGGGCGACGGCCATGGCGTCGGCATGAGCCAGGACGGCGCGCTCGGGTACGCGCAGCACGGCTGGACCGATGTGGCGATCCTCGCCCACTACTACACCGGCACCGCGATCGGGCAGGCGCCGACCGACTCGGTCGTGAAGGTGCTCGTGGGCTCCAGGGTGCAGCGAGTCCCGCTCGAACGGTACGTGCGCGGAGTGGTCTCGGCCGAGATGCCGGCCAGCTGGCCGTTGGCGGCGCTGGAGGCACAGGCGATCGCGAGCCGTACTTATGCGCTGACCGCCGACGCGGGGGGTTCCAAGTTCAACGTGTACTCCGACACGCGCTCGCAGGTCTATCTCGGAACCTCCGCCGAAACCGCGGCGACGAATGTCGCCGTGGCCGCGACCGCCGGGCAGATCGTCACCTACGCGGGCACTCCGGCGATCACCTACTTCTACGCCAGCTCCGGCGGGATGACCGAATCCGTGCAGAACGCCTGGCCCGGCTCCGAACCGCGTCCGTGGCTGCAGGGCGTGCCCGACCCGTATGACGTCGGCCGGCAGTTCGACTGGACGGTCAGCATGAGCTTCACCAGCGCAGCCGCCCGGTTGCGCGGCCTGGTGCGTGGCTCGCTACGCGGCATCGAGGTGCTCACACGCGGAGTCTCGCCACGCATCCTGACCGCAGAGGTGCTCGGGTCGGCGGGGACTACCCAGGTGAGCGGCGATGAACTGGCGGCGCGTCTGGGGCTGCAGGACACCTGGGCCTACTTCAGCGTGCGCACGGGCACGGGCCCGATCACCGCCGAGCCCGACCACAGCGGAGCGCCGGCGCCTGCGCCCGCACCGCAGCCATCCCCGGCGGGAGGCACCGTCGCGGGGTAGATTGCGGGCAGATGCCCCCACCCCTGCTGATCGCCGACGTTCCCTGGCTGCTGTACCGCGCGTACTTCGGGCTGCCCCGGACGATTGTGGGCGCGGACGGGGAGCCTGTGAACGCGCTGTTGGGGACGGTCAACGCGCTGCTGGCGGTACTCGACGAGCGCCCGGCGCGCGCGGTCGTTGCGTGTGTAGGAGCGGAGGAGGCGACCTACCGGGTCGAGCTGTATCCGGCGTATCACGCCCACCGCGAGCCGATGCCGGCCGAGCTGAGAACACAGTGGCGTAAGGCCCCGGCCCTGCTGCAGAGCCTGGGCTGGACGGTGTGCGACGGCGGCGAGCTGGAGGCAGATGATGCGATGTTCTCCCACGCGCGCAGCGAGGCCGAGGCGGGCGGGCGGGCGCTGCTGTTGACCGCCGACCGTGACCTGTTCCAGGCGGTCGACGAGCACGTCACGATCGCCGAGCTGGCGAAGGGCCGCTTCGCCGGAGAGATCGGCCGCGCGCAGGTGCGCGAGCGCTACCACGGGATCGAGCCCGAGCAGGTGACCGATCTGATCGCGCTGCGCGGCGACCCCTCCGACGGCCTGCCGGGGGCGCCGGGGATCGGGGTCAAGCGAGCGGCCGAGCTGCTGTTGCGCTACGGCTCACTGGAGAACGTGCTCGCGGCAGCCGAGTTTGAGGACCACGACATGCGCCCGCGGGCCAGCGCTGTGTTGAATGAGCACGCCGAGTTGCTGCGCACGTTCAAGGAGATCGCCACGCTGCAACGCATCGACGTGCAACGCCCACCGGATCGCCCGATCGAATTCGCCGCGGGAGCTAGTGCGGCGCGGGAGTTGGGGATGCGGGGCCTGGCGGAGCGCTTGGAGGGCATGGCCGCCGCCTGACGTATACCTACGATATGTGTCCGCCATATACCGATCTGACGCGGAGGGGCTCATGAGACACGATCGCAGCGCCGACAGGTTGGGCATGAGCGTTCGCCGCAGCGTCGCCGCCGTGCTCGTATGCGCCGCCGTGCTCGTCCCGAGCGCGAGCGCGAGCGCGTCTGCGGCTCACTCGACCGGCACCCCCGAACAGGTCGCATGGGTGCGCCGGGCCGCCACCAACTTCGTCAACGCCGAGCTCAGCGGCAATGGCGCGGGCGCGTGTGGAATCCTCAACGCCCCGCTGCGCGCGACCCAGCACCACCGCACGTGCGCACAGCGCTGGGATGCCAAGCTCACCACGCTCCTGCATAAGCCCGGCGGGCGAGCACAACTGCGGGCACAGAAGCGCGCGATCCCGTCAGCTGCGGTCGTCGTTCACGACAACATCGCCTCGCTGGAACTGGCCACTCCGCTGATGAACGGCTCGAACCAGATGGTATGGACCGAAAACTGCTGGATGGTCCGGGGCTGAGCGCGACTGCGGCGTGAACTTCAGCCGGAGGAGACAGGTCTCCGACCTCCCCCCGATGTGCAACAGCGAATTCAGGGACTGAACTTAACGGTGATCACGTCCCCATCGGCCATCACGTAGTCACGACCCTCCAACCGCAGTGTCCCCCGCTCGCGCGCGCCCGCGTAGCCGCCCGCGTCGACCAGCTCCTTCCAGCCGATCACCTCCGCGCGCACGAAGCCCTTCTGGATGTCGGTGTGGATCTCGCCCGCCGCGTGCCAGGCGGTGAGGCCGCGACGCAGATGCCAGGACTGCGCGATCGTCCC
The DNA here is from genome assembly GCA_963810645.1 of uncultured Solirubrobacterales bacterium. Classification (GTDB taxonomy): domain Bacteria; phylum Actinomycetota; class Thermoleophilia; order Solirubrobacterales; family Solirubrobacteraceae; genus Palsa-744. The sequence goes on from CAWEOK010000013.1 coordinate 8,430, forward strand.
CTCGCCGGCAGTGAAGAACGAGATCAGATCGAGCAGCGCAAACGCCTCGCGCACGACACGCTGCAGGCCGGACTCGCCGGGTGGGCGGGAAAACAATTCCTCGCGCATGGCTGCCGCATCCTCCTCGTCGAGCTCGGCGAGCTCGGACTCGATCCGCGAGGACACCGCCACCGCGCGCGCTCCCTGCGCGGACGCATGCTCAGCCACCGCCGCGGGGACCTCCTCGGAGCCCTCGTCCACGTTGGCCACGAACAGCACCGGCTTGCTCGTCAGCGAGCCCAGGTCGCGCGCCGCGTTAGGCGCCTGCACCGGCAACGGCACCGTGCGCGCCGGGCGGCCAGCTTGCAGGGCCGCGATCACCTCGCGCAGCCACGCCTCCTCCGCGACCGCGACGCGATCGCCACCGCGCGCCTGTTTGGCGACTTTCTCCACCCGGCGCTCGGCCGCCTCGAGGTCCGCCATCACGAGCTCCGTCTCGATCGTCTCGATATCCGCCAGCGGGTCCACGCGGCCCTCGGGGTGGATCACGTTTTCATCGCCATGCGCGCGCACCACGTGCACGATCGCGTGCGTCTCGCGGATGTTCGCCAGGAACCGGTTCCCCAACCCCTCGCCTTTGTGCGCGCCGGCCACCAGCCCGGCGATGTCGTGGAAGTCGACCGTGTCCCACACGATCTCCGAGGAGCCGAGCGTCTGCGCCACCGCCTCCATCCGCTCGTCGCGCACCGGCACCACCGCGACGTTCGGCTCGATCGTCGTGAACGGATAGTTGGCCGCCTCCGCACCCGCGCGGGTGAGCGCGTTGAACAGCGATGACTTGCCCGCATTGGGCATCCCGACGATGCCGATTCTCGTGCTCATGATCCAGCTCCGGTGTCCTGCTCGCCCGGCTTGCGCGAGGTGATCGGGGACACCTCTCTGGACCCCGCCCCCCTGGACCCCCGCGCCTCCCAGCGCCCCGCGGCCACCGTCCCCAGCGCCGCACCCGCCAGCACGTCCGAGGGGTAATGCACCCCCAGGTACAACCGCGACAGCGACAGCTTGATCGCCAGCGCATACAGCACCGGCGCGGGCAGCCCCAAGCGCGCATACAGGCGCGCGGCGGCGAACGAAGTCGCGGCATGAGCGCTGGGGAAGCTCAGCTGCGTCGGCGTGCCCGTCAGCGCCGGCAACCCCGGCAACTCGGGACGGCGGCGGCGGACCGCGAGCTTGAGGAGCGTGTTCAGCGCGTACACCCCCGCCACTCTGGCGGTCGCCCCCTGCCACTGCGCCGCGCGCGGACGATCCAGCGCCCAGCCGGCCGCGCCGATCGCCAGCCACACCCCGCCGTGCTCGCCCAAGCGCGAGAACCTCGCCACCGCACGCTCCACCCGCGGATCGCCATGCCCGCGCGTGCGCGCCACGCGCAGCAGCCGCTCGTCAAACGATTGTGCGCCGCTACGCACCGAAGCCCACGCGGGAGTCCTCATCCTCCGCGCGCACGTACACGACCTGCCCGAGATACACCCGCACCGGGCCGTCCTCGGTCTCAAGCTCGTGCCAGCCGCCGGCTGGAAGCGCCTTGTACAACCCCTTCAGCTGGTCGTCGCTGACGCGCAGCGCGAGCACCTGACCGCCCTGGAATCCGATGCTGATGCGACGGAGCGCCGCCATCAGTGGGCCCCCGCCGCGGGCTCGACCAGCTCGGTGAGCACGCCGCCGGTCGCGCGCGGGTGCAGGAACGCTACGCGTGAGTTACGAATGCCGACCCTGGGCTGCTCGTCGATCAGCGCCGTACCCGCCTGCTTGAGCGTGGCGAGCGTCGAGTCGATGTCCGACACCTGATAGGCGAGGTGGTGCAACCCCGGGCCCTTCTTGGCCAGGAACTTGCCGACCGGAGTGTCCGCACCGAGCGGCGCCAGCAGCTCGACGTGGTTCTCGCCGACATCGAGCAGTACTGCCTCCACGCCCTGCTCCTCGACCACCTCGCGATGGGCGACCTGCAGCTCGAACAGGTCGCGGTAGGTCGCCAACGAGGCGTCGATCTCCTCGACGGCTACGCCGACATGGTCGATGCGGTCGAACACGCCGCGCAGTCTATCGGTGCAGTACCGGCTAGCCCTCGCTCGGCGCCACGCCGTGCGGTATCGGTGTGTGGGTGGTCGCGGGCGACCCGGTCTGGGACGCCGGCGGCAGGTCGATCGTGGCCGGACCGACGCGTGGCTGCGCAGACTTGGCGGCCGCCACCACGCGCAACCCCACACCCGGGGTGCGCTCCAGACGCGGCACGCCCTGCATGATCCGGTCGATCGCGTCGCGGTCGAGGACCTCGTTCTCCAGCAGCTCGTGCGCGAGCGCGTCGAGGTGGCGGCGGTGGGAGACGATCAGCTTCTGCGCCGCCCGCCGGGCCTCCTCGATCAGCTCCTGGCGCTCCTCGTCGCGGATGCGCAGCGTCGTCTCCGACAGCCGTACGTCCCCTTCCGGCACGCGCCCACCCCCGGCGGTGGACATCGCGAAGTCGTGGACCATCGACTGTGAGATGTCCGCCACGCGCTTGAGGTCGTCCGAGGCGCCGGTCGTGACCTGCCCGAACACGACCTGCTCGGCCATCCGCCCGCCCATCAGGACCGTCATGTAGTCGAGCAGCTCCTCGCGCGTCTTCAGGTACCGGTCCTCGGCGGGCAGGTTCAGGGTGTACCCGAGCGCGCGCCCGCGCGGGACGATCGAGATGCGGTGCACGCGATCGACCGACGGCAGCAGCTCGCCGCACAGCGCGTGCCCGGCCTCGTGGTAGGCGACGACCCGCTTCTCGTGCGCGTTCAGCACGCGCCGGGACTGCACGCCGGCGATCACTCGCTCCAGGGCCGAGTCGAAATCGACGTCATCGATCGCTTTGGAGCCGCGCCGGGTCGCAAATATGGCCGCCTCGTTGCAGATGTTCGCGAGGTCCGCTCCGGTCAGCCCACTGGTCTGCTGGGCGACCAGCCCGAGGTCGGCCTTGCCCAGGGGCTTGTCACGGGTGTGGACAGCAAGTACTCCTTCGCGGCCCTTGATGTCCGGCGGCGCCACGAACACCTGACGGTCGAACCGTCCCGGGCGCAGCAGCGCGGGGTCGAGCTTGTCGAGCAGGTTCGACGCGGCGATCACGACCACGCGCCCGCTCGCGGCGAACCCGTCCATCTCCACCAGCAGCTGGTTCAGCGTCTGGTCCTTCTCCCCGGAGATGTCCATCCCGCGCCGCCCGCCGACGGCGTCGAGCTCGTCGATGAAGATGATCGCGGGTTCGTGCTTGCGCGCGATCGCGAACAGCCTGCGGATCCGCGCCGCGCCGAGGCCGGCGAACATCTCCACGAACGCGGCCGCCGACTGGGCGAAGAACTGCGCGCCGGACTCGTGCGCGACCGCCTTGGCCAGCAGCGTCTTGCCCGTACCGGGGGGTCCGTGTAGCAGTATCCCCTTCGGCACCTTCGCCCCCAGCTTCTCGAACTGCTTGGGGTCGCGCAGGAACTCGACGATCTCCTCCAGCTCCCCGCGCGCATCGTCCACCCCCGCGATGTCCTTCCAGCCGACCGCCTGGTTGGATGCCGGCTTGATCTGCTGCGGCTTGACCCGCGGCATCACTTTCAGCATCCGCCACATCACGACGATGATCACCGTGAAGAACACGATCGCGATGACCGGCTCCCAGTTCAGAGCCCAGTTCTGGATTTCCTGCGTGAACGACGTACTCGGCCCGGACGGGGCCGCCACCGCGGTCCTGACCGCCGCCCCGTGCGCGTGGGCACTCACCAGCGCGGCATGAGCGGCCAGTGGATGGACATGGACAGCTTGCGCCGGACTCGTCGTGGTCCGGCCTTCCCGCGCCGTTGCCGTCCCAGGCCTCATCCCAGTGTCACCATCCTTGGCTCCATTCGTCCATTATGCCTGTCTTTGTTCAAGTGTGCGTAACGCCAGGTCGCGATAACACTCCGCCGCGAACGCCAGGTCGCGCACATCGATCCGCTCGTCCGCTCCGTGGATCAACGGCGCGGTCTCCAGCAGCGACTGGTGGCGCTGGGGGAAGAACCCGTACGCCACGCACTCGGGGAACGCATCGCGGAAGTGGCGCGAGTCGGTAAATCCAGGGAGGATCGTCGGCGCCGTGCGCGCGCCCGGGTCTCGTTCTGAGACCCACTCGGAGATCGCGTCCATCAGCGGCGAGGACATCGGCGAGCTGTTACCGGCGATGCGCTCGGTGAACTCGATTGCGTACCCCTGTTCGGGGCCGAGCACTTCCGCGATCCCGCGCCTGACCTGCTCCTCGCCGAGACCCGGCGGCACGCGGCAGTCCACCTTCAGCACCGCCCGGCTGGGGATCACGTTGATCTTCTCCGACGCGCTGATCCGGGTCGGCGCGAACGTGACGCCAAGCATCGGCTCGAACATCGTCGCCAACCGCTCGTCGACCGCGCGTAACCGCCGCACCGAGCCCGCGGGATCTCCAGGGTCCTCGCCGATCGCCGCAAGGAACGCGCTCGGCACGCCGGTCAGCTCATACGCCGGCCGGCGCGCGCCCAGCCGCTCCAGCAGTGGCGCCATCTTCAGCAGCGCGTTCTCGCCCATGCTCGGCATCGATGCATGTCCCGCGACGCCGTCGGTCGTGATCGTGAACCGGAACACGCCCTTCTCGGCGCAGCACACCCCGTAGCGGCGCTGGGCGGGCGGGCCTCCATATTCGAACACCGCTCCCGCGCCCTCGTTGACGAGCATGTCGCAGCGCACCTCGTCGGGATGGGTCTGGGTGATCCACTGGGCGCCGAGCTCACCTCCGGTCTCCTCGTCGACGACCGCCACGATCAGCAGTTCCCCGTGCGCGGGCCGCCAGCCCGAGCGCGCCAGCGCGGCGCCTGCGGCGATCTCGGCCGCGACCTGGGACTTCATGTCCAGCGCTCCCCGTCCCCAGATGTATCCGTCGTGGACATCCCCCGACCAGGGGTCGTGCGTCCAGTCGGCCGGGTCGGCGAGGACCGTGTTAACGTGACTGAGGTAGCACAGCGTCGGACCGGAGTCGGTCCCGCGCAGGCGCGCGACGAGATTGGGCCGGTCGGGCTCGGCCCCCAGCAGCCGGCACTCGAACCCCGCCTCAGTCAGGTGCTTGGCGAGATATTCCTGCGCAGAGCGCTCGTTGCCGGGCGGGTTGACCGTGTTGAATTGGATCAGCTTCTGCAGCAGCTCGGTCGCCTCGACCGCGAGATCGGCGCTCGCCCGGGGGACGTGTTCGGCTGGGGTCGCGCCGGCGCCGCCTGAGTCGATGGACGTCACGCAGGAATCGTACGCTCCCGCACTCGCCGCGCGCCGGGCACCGCCGCCAGCAGTTCGCGCGTATACGCCTCGCGGGGCGCGCTGTACAGCTGCTCGTTGAACGCCAGCTCGACGATGCGGCCGTCGTGCATGACCGCGATCCGGTCGCACATGTGCCTGACGACCGACAGATCGTGGGAGATGAACACCATCGTCAACCCGAACCGTCGCTGCAGCTCGCGCAGCAGGTTCAGCACCTGCGCCTGGATCGACACGTCCAGGGCGGACACGGGCTCGTCGGCGATCAACAGCTTTGGTTTCAGCGCCAGCGCCCTTGCGATGCCGATCCGCTGGCGCTGACCGCCGGAGAACTCGTGCGGATAGCGGTTGTAGTGCTCGGGGTTCAACCCGACCGTCTCCAGCAGCTCGCGTACCGTGCGCCTGCGTGCGGCCCGGTCTGACTGCACGCGATGGATGACCAGCGGCTCGGCCACGATCGAGCCGATCGTCCGGCGCGGGTTCAGCGAGGAGTACGGGTCCTGGAACACCATCTGCATTTCGCGCCTGACCTGCTTCAGACGCCTGCCGCGCAGTCCCGTTATGTCCCGCCCGCCGAACCGCACCTCGCCCGCGGTCGGATCGAGCAGGCGGGCGATCAGCCGCGCGGTCGTGCTCTTGCCCGAGCCCGACTCGCCGACGATCCCGAACGTCTCGCCCCTGTGCACGTCGAACTCGATCCCGTCCACGGCCCTGACCGCGCCGACGTTGCGTCGCAGCATCACGCCGCGATCGATCGGGAACTCCTTGACGAGTCCTCGCACTTGGAGCAGCGGCTCGCCGGAGCTCATGCCGCCCTCCACAGCCGCCGCCGCACATCCGGCTCCAGCAGGCACGCGACCCGGTGGTCGGGCTGACCGGGCGTGGGTGTTAGGACCGGCTCGGTGCGCGCGTGCTCGGGCTCGGCGTAGGGGCAGCGCGGGTGAAATCGGCAGCCCGGCGGTGGCGCCAGCGGACTCGGCGGACTGCCGGGGATCGGCTCCAGCAGTTCTTCGCGCGGGCCGTCCAGCGTCGGGATCGAGCGCAGCAACCCCCAGGTATACGGGTGCTCGGGCGCGCTGAACACGCGCTCGGCGGGCGCACTCTCGACGATCTGGCCCGCATACATGACCGCGATCTCGTCGGCCATGTCGGCGACCACCCCGAGGTCGTGCGTGACGAGCACGAGCGCCATTCCCCGTTCCCGTTGCAGCCGGGCCAGCAGCCCGAGGATCTGCGCCTGCACGGTCACGTCCAGCGCCGTCGTCGGCTCGTCGGCGATCAGCAGCTTTGGGTCGTTGCACAACGCCATCGCGATCATCACGCGCTGGCGCTGACCGCCGGACAGCTCGTGCGGATATGCGTCCACGCGCTTGTTGGGGTCGGGGATGCCGACCAGCTCCAGCAGCTCGATCGCCTGCGCCCGGGCGGCCGACTTGGGTACGTCCCGGTGCGCGCGGATCGCCTCCACGATCTGCGCCCCCACGCGATACAGCGGGTGCAGTGAGGACAGCGGATCCTGGAACACCATCGCCACCTCATTGCCGCGCACCTTCCGCAGCTCGCGCTCGTCCAGGGCCAGCAGATCGCCCCAACCCGCGAGCTCGACACGCCCGCTGACGCTCGCCCCCTCGGCCCTCGTCAACCCGAGCACGCTGAGCGCGGCCACGGTCTTGCCCGAGCCCGACTCGCCCACGATCCCGAGCGTGCGTCCGCGACCCAGCTCGTAGGTGATCCCGTCCACGGCCTGCACCTTTCCGTCTTCGGTCTCGTACGACACGCGCAGGTCTTCCACCCGCAATAGGGGCCCCTCGACCGGGCTCATCATGAGTAACGAACCCGCGGGTCCAGATACGCATACGCGATGTCCACAACGATGTTCGCGACGATGATGAACAGCGCCGCCAGCAGCACCGTCCCCTGGATGATCGGGAAGTCCGCATGCGTGATCGCGTCGTAGTTCAGACGGCCGATCCCGGGGATGTCGAACACGGTCTCGACCAGCACCACCCCTCCCAGCAGCACACCGACGTCGAGGGCGAAGATCGTCAGGATCGGCGTGATCGCCGAGCGCACGCCGTGACGCAACACGACCTGTCGCTCGGGCAGACCCTTGGCGCGGGCGGTGCGGATGTAGTCCTTGCTCATCGTCTCGATCAGGCTCCCGCGCATCACCCGCGCATACACCGCGGCGAACCCGGCGGCGAGCACCAGCCACGGCAGGATCAGCGACGTGAACCATTTCCACGGGTCGGCCGTCAGACCGATGTATGAGCCCGCTCCGGGGAACACCTTGAGCTGACCGATGTCGGCGGCGAACAGATACAGCACGATCAACCCGAGCCAGTATTCCGGGGCGGAGATGAACAGCAGCGCGACGCCCATCGAGGCGCGGTCCGAGCGCGAGCGCCGGCGCAGCGCGGAGAGGATCCCGATCGGCAACCCGATCCCCATCCAGATGATCGCCGACCCGATCGTCAGCGACAGCGTCGCGGGCAGGCGGTTGAAGATCAGGCTCCTGACCGATGCGCCGCTGTAGTAGCTGTAGCCGAGGTCGAAGTGCAGGAACAACCCCTTCATGTACAGCCAGAACTGGTCGATCAGCGGCCTGTTCAACCCGAGGTCCACGCGCAGCTCGGCGATCACCCTGGGACTCGCGTCGTGGCCCGCCCGCAGCCGCGCCGGTTCGGCCGTCGGCAGGATCCGGAACAGCACGAACATCAGCGCCGAGACGATCACCAGCAGCAGCACGCCCCACAGGATCCGGCGGACGACGTAGCGGGTCATCTCACTTCAGCGACGTATACGAGTAGTCCCACGCGCCCAGATTCCACACGTCGCCGACGCCGTCCACGTCCTTGGACTCGATGTTCGGCTGCTTGTCCCACGCAAACGGAACCGCGGCGGCCTGCGCCACCAGTTCACGGTCGATCTTCGCCCAGGCTTCGGCGCGCGCCTGGGTGCCCACGACCAGTTCGGCGGCGGCCATCGCCCGGTTGATCGCCGGGTCGTTGAACTGGCCGTAGTTGTTGTTGTTCGTGGATTCGATGTGGTTGCCGTTGAACGGAACGTCGAGCACCGCCTGGGGGTCGCCGAAGTCCGCGGCCCAGCCAACGCTCGGACACACGTCGATCTCTTCGGAGGGCGTGCCGCAGTACTTTTCGTACATCACCGACTTTTCGACGAGGCTGAGCTTCGTCTTGAACCCCAGGTTCTGCAACGTCTGGTTGACGATTTCCACGTCCTGCGCATCGGGACTGCCCGTCGCACCGACGATCTGCAGCGTCGCGCCCCCGGTGTACTTGCCGCTCGGATAACCCGCCAGACGCATGTACTTGGCGGCGACCGCGGCGTTGCCTTCGGGATAGTCGTTGTAGTCGAACTGCGGGCCCTTCAGGCCGCCGGCCTGTTCGAAGCCGGGGATTTCGGGGTAGAGGAAGTGGGTCATCACGTTCGTGACCAGTTCGCCGCCGCGCGCCTTGTTCATCGCGACCCGGTCGAGCGCCGCCCACAGCGCCTTACGCAGGTTGACATTGGTAAACGGCCCGTGATGGCTGTTGACGGAGATGTAGTTGGTGCCGGCGCCGGCGGAGATCTCCAGCTGCGAGCGGAAGTGTTCGTAGGCGAGCTGCACCGTCAACTGCGCGATTTCGTCGTTCTCGACCATGTCCGATCCTTCGAGCACCTGCCGGCCGATCACGTTCGGATCGCCGCCGATCTGGATGTCGATCTGGTTGAGATACGCCGGGCGGAAGTCGGTGGCGGGATTCCAGTTGGGGTTGCGCACGAGCGTCGCCGACTTGCCCGGCTCGTAGCCGACCCCCAGGACCTTGCCTTCGCTGTTTGACTTGAACATGTACGGACCGGTCGCGACCAGGTAGTTGCCGTATTCGGTCGGACTGTGTGCGTCGTACTTACGCGCGAATTCCTCGGGCACGGGCGCGGTCAGGGGCAGGACCAGCGCGGCGGCGAGAATCGGCGCCTTTGGTTCGCTCAGATGAAACACGATCGTGTACTTGTTCGGCGTGGTGATCCCGGGGATTGGACCACCCTTGGCGGTGCTCGCACCGACGAGCGATCCGAAGTAAGTCGAGAAGTAAGGATTGGGGACGTTTGGGTTGGCCCCACGGTCGATCGCATACGCCACATCCGCGGATGTCACTTCACGGTTGACCGGCGGACTGAAGCGAACGCCCGAGCGGATGTGCACCGTGACCGTCTCGCGATTGGATGAGATTTCCGGGGGACCGGAGGCCATGTCCGGGGTGGGAGCCGCAAACGTGTTCGGCTTGTACGAGTACAGCGGGCGCTGGGTCGCGTAGATCGCCTCGTAGTCGACCGAGAAGTACGCCTGACCGGGGTCGAGGTGTTCGAAGTCCTCGTGGTTGAGCACCGTCAGCGTGCCGCCACGAATGCCGCCGGTCAGGGACTCCGACTGAGGGGTCCTGACGCCCGGGGGCGCCTTGATGCCGCTCGCCCCCGAGACCGTCCCCGAACCCGAGCCGCACGCGGCCAGGCCGAGCGCGAGCGCCGCCGCCAGCCCACCTGCGATGAGCGCGCGCGGCGCCGTGCGGTCGATCAACTCGAGCACTTGTACCCCTCCTGTATTGACGGACCGCCGCGTCATCGGGCGATCCTCGGGTTGAGCGCGTCCTGCAGCCCGTCGCCGAGCAGGTTGAACGCGAGCACGGTCAGCAACAGGGCGATGCCGGGAAACACCATGTACCACCAGGCGGTGTTGAAGATCGGGGTCGCCGCCGCGATCATCTGGCCCCAGCTGGCGGTCGGCGGGCGCACGCCGACGCCGAGAAACGACAGCGCCGCCTCGAACAGGATGTTCTGCGGGACCAGCAGGCTCGAGTAGACGATGATCGGTGCGACCAGGTTGGGCAGGATCTCGCGGCCCATGATGCGCGCGTTCGAGGCGCCCTGCGAACGGGCGGCTTCGATGAACTCCTGCTCGCGCAGCGACAGCGTAAGCCCACGGACGATCCGCGCGATGTACGTCCAGTTGACGAGCGCGATGATGAAGATGATCACGCCGAGCCCCGACTGGATGTGACCGCCCAGACAGCCGCGCACGGCACAGGCGGCCCCGAGCCCCAGCCCGAGCATCAACACCGGGATCGCCAGCGCGACATCCGTCAGGCGCGAGAGCAGCGTGTCGGTCCAGCCGCGGTAGTAGCCGGCCAGCAGGCCGACGGCCGTGCCGAGCACGGCCGCGATGCCCGTGCCCACGATGCCGACGATCAGCGACACGCGCGTGCCGTAGATGACCCGCGAGGCGACGTCCTGGCCGAGCGGATCGACACCGAACGGGTGCGCGAGGCTGGGGCCAAGGGGACTGCCGAAGGCGTTCGTGAGATTGGGGTTCTGCACGTCCGGACCCGGCAGCCCGAGCAATGAGACGACCAGCGGCGCGGCGATCGCCACGACGATCAGTCCGGCGATGAACCCGAGCGAGACGAGCGCCACGCGATCCTGGCGCAGCCGTCGCCAGAACAGCTGCAGCGGCGAGCGCGCGGCAATCGAGTCCCCGCCCGCCCCGGCGAGGTCGGGAAAGTCCATGCGCCCGCCCCCGCCGGGCAGCAGCTCGGCCGCGCCCGCGCTCACGCCGATCTCCCCGGCCGTCTAATCGTTGTCACGTGGAACACCGAGTACAGGTTCGACACCTACTCGTCGGACGCCTCCCGAAGAAACTGAACAGATACCTGCCGCAATAGGCGGAATACTGGGAGGGTGGACACCCTGTTCGAGGAAGATCCCCCGGGCCAGACGCCAGGCACGGATGGGGCGCATCCACTGGCGGTGCGGATGCGCCCAGCGGGGCTGCGGGAGTTCGTCGGGCAGGAGCACCTGCTGAGCGAGGGCTCGGGGCTGCGCACTGCCATCGAGCAGGGCCGGCCACACTCGATGGTGCTGTACGGGCCGCCGGGCTCGGGCAAGACAACGCTCGCGCGGATGGTGGCGAGCAACTCGGACGCGGCCTTCGAGGAGCTGAGCGCGGTGCAGGCCGGTCGTGCCGAGGTGCGCGCGGTGATCGAGCGAGCCGCGCACCGGCGCGGGCAGGGCGGTCCCCAAACGGTGCTGTTCCTGGACGAGATCCATCGCTTCAACAAGGCCCAGCAGGACGCGCTCCTGCCAGCGGTCGAGGACGGGCTGATCACGCTGATCGGAGCGACGACGGAGAACCCCGCGTTCGAGGTCAACGGCGCGCTGCTCTCGCGCGTGCGCGTGTATGCGTTGCAGGAGCTGTCCGCCGCGGAGGTAGCAACGGTGCTGCGCCGGGCGGTGACGGACGCGCAGATGGAGGTCGACGAGGAGGCGATCGAGTTCCTGGCCGCGCGCAGCGCCGGCGACGCGCGCACGGCGCTGAACGCGCTGGAGCTGGCCCTGGAGACCGCACAGGAGCTGGGCGAGCCCAGTGTGGGGATCGAGCGGGCTCAGGACGCGCTGCAGCGCCGAGCGGTGCTGTATGACAAACACGGCGATCGCCACTACGACTACATCTCGGCATGGATCAAGGCCACGCGCGGCTCGGACCCGGACGCGTCGCTGTACTACCTGGCGGTGATGCTCGAGGGCGGCGAGGACCCGCGATTCATCGTGCGCCGGATGGTGATCCTCGCCTCCGAGGACATCGGCAACGCCGACCCGGGCGCGCTTTCAGTGGCGGTCGCGGCGGCCCAGGCGGTCGAGCACGCCGGCATGCCAGAGGCGAAATTCGCGCTCGCCCAGGCCGCTATTTACCTGTCGCTGGCCCCGAAGTCAAACGCCGCCGGCCGGGCGCTGGGCGCGGCGGTCACACACGTGCGCGAGCACGGGGCTGCGCCCGTCCCCGGGTGGCTGCGGCCAGGGGCGCGGCCGGGACAGGAGGTCGGTGGGTACGACTACCCGCACGACCATCCGGGTCAGGTCTCCCCGCAGGAGCTGGCGCCCGAGGGCGTCGTCGGGGAGCGGTTCTTCGAGCCCGGCGAGGCGGAAGCGCAGCTGGCTGGGCGGTTGGAGCAGGTACGCCGGATGCGCGGGCGATAATGCAACGATGAGCGTCGCCGTCGATCCACGGGCATCGGAGGAGCGCATGCTGCCGGCACGGGACCCGGCCACCGGCGCCACGCTCGGCGAGGTCAAGGCCACATCGCCGGAGCGGGTCGAGGAGATCGTGGCGGGTGTCGCGCGAGTGCAGCCCTTGTGGGCGCTGCTGCGGGTGGTGGACCGCGCGCGGTACATGCACCGGATGGCCCAGGCGATCGTGGACGAGCTCGACCCGCTCACGGAGACGATCGCGCGCGAGCAGGGCCGCCCGCGGGCGGAGGTCGCCACGATGGAGCTGCTCAGTGCAATCGACGCGCTGAACTGGATCACGCAGGAGGGAGCGCAGGTGCTCGGTGCTCGGCGCGTGGGGACGCACCGCTCGCTGACCATCGCCAAGCGCGCGCGGGTCGCGTACGAGCCGTACGGCACGATCGGCGTGATCGGAGCGGGCAGCGCGCCGTTTGCCCAGCCGCTCGGGCAGATCGCTGGGGCATTGCTGGCCGGCAACGGGGTCGTGTTCAAGCCCGCGCGCCGCGCCGGTCTGGCGGGCGAGGCGATCATGCGGGTCGTGGGACGCGCGGGGCTGCCGGAGGGACTCGTGGCGATCGCCCACGGCGGCGCCCAGGTTGGAGTCGCGCTCGCGCGAGCGCCCGTCGGCAAGGTGCTGTTCACCGGTTCGCCCACCGTCGGGCGGGCGGTGGCGCGCGAATGCGTCTCGCGCGAGCGGGAGGTGACGGTCGAGCTGGGCGGCAAGGACGCGATGCTCGTGCTCGCGGACGCCGATCTCGCGCAGACCGTGGACGGCGCGCTGTGGGCGGGCTGTGCGGGTGCCGGGCAGGCGCGGGGCGCCGTCGAGCGGGTGTATGTCGCGCGGGAGGTGGCCGAGCCGTTCACGGCGGGGCTGATCTCGCGCGCGCGCGGGTTGCGTGTCGGCGATCCGAGCGGCGATCCTCACGTGCAGGTGGGACCGCTCGCCTCCGAGCGGCGGCTGGCGCATGTGAGCGAGCTGGTGGGAGAGGCGGTGGCGCAGGGCGCGCAGCTGCGCTGCGGCGGGCCAGTCCCGGCGCCGCCGGGCTGCGCGGGAGCGTTCTACGCGCCGGCCGTGGTGACCGGTGTGACCCAGCAGATGCGCCTGATGCGCGAGCCGCTGGACGGCCCGGTGCTGGCGGTCACCGCGGTCAACTCGGTCGAGCAGGCGGTCGCACTGGCCAACGATTGCGAGTACGGCCTCGGCGCCTCGGTGTGGAGCGCCGACCGCTATCGAGCAGCGCGGATCGCGCGCGAGCTGCACGCCGGCATGGTGTGGTGCAACGACCACCTGCCGGGGCCGGCGCTGACGCGCGGACCGTGGGGGGCGGCGAGCGGCGGCGGGCTTGGCAAGACGCTCGGGGAGACCGGCCTGCGGGCGTGCGCCCAGGAGAAGCTGATCGCGTGGGGCCCGTCGGGCCTGCGCGGACTGTGGTGGGGGCCCTACGACGAGACGACCCTGCGCGCGGCGCGAGCGGTCGCGAAGCTGCGCTCCGGACGGGATGCGGATCGCGAGCGTGCCTGGCGGCGGGGCGGTCCGGCGCTCGTGCGGGTGGGGGCGCGAATGCTGGGCCGAGGCGTACCTCGGTAGCGAACGTTCGAGCCGTCCCGCGGGCTGCACTACTCTTTGACCATGCCCGTCCAGGCCTATGCAGGCAAGGAGTGCGTGTGCCAGCTGCGTCGCGGTATCTGCGATCAGTCATGCGTGCGGGGGATGCTCGACACCCCGTTCTACATCGCCTGCCTGAAACTTTCAGGCCCACCCGCCCGGCGCTGCGTGGTCGTCGGGGGCGGGGAGATAGGCCTCGAGAAGGTCGAGGGGCTGCTGGCCTGCGACGGCGCCGTGACGCTGATTGCCCCCGAAGCCGAGCCGGCACTGCAGGAGTATGCGCGCGAGGGTTCGATCGTGTGGGAGCGGCGCCCCTACGCCGGGCCGGCCGACCTGGAGGGCGTGTTCATGGCGATCGCCGCGACCGACGACACCGACGTGAACATCTCCGTCTACGACGACGCCGAGCGCCGCGCGATGCTCGTGAACGTCGTCAACGTGCCGCCGCTGTGCAACTTCATCCTGCCGGCGATCGTCCGCACCGGGCCGCTGGCGATCGCAATCTCAACCGCAGGCGCCTCGCCGGCGCTGGCCAAGCGGATGAAGCGCGAGATCGCCGCCGCCTACGGCGAGCCCTATGCGCGCCTGGCGGTCCTGCTGAACGAGGTCCGCGGCTGGGCCAAGTCCACCCTGCCGACCTATCAAGACCGCAAGGAGCTCTTCGAGTCGGTTGTGAACGGTGTGCCGGATCCGATCGAGCTGCTGCGCGCGAACGACGAGCCGGCGGTGCGCGAGCTGATCGCACGGGCCCAGCGCGAGCACGCGCCCGCGGCCGTCGGCGCCTGAGCGGAGCGATCATCGGCATGGGCGACGGTGGCGGCGGCGAGACGACGATCGGTGTCGCGCAGGACAGGCTGGACGCCAGGGATATCGTGGACACCGGGATGGAGACCGCCGGTATGTGTCCTCCCGAAGAGGCGCTGCGCATCGAAGGACTCACGCGCTGCTACGGCGAACGCGAGGCCCTGGCCGGCGTGTCGCTGTTGCTGGCCGAGGGTCAAACGCTCGTCGTGTTTGGCCCCAACGGCGCGGGCAAGACGACGCTGCTGCGCGTGCTCGCGACGCTGCTGCGACCGCACTCAGGGACGGTGCGTGTGCTCGGCAAGAGCCTGCCGGACGAGGCATGGGCGGTGCGCGGGCGCGTCGGATTGCTCGGACACGAGCCGCTGCTCTACCGCGAGCTGACCGCGCGCGAGAACCTGCGCTACCACGCGCGCCTGCACGGCGTCGGTGAGGACCGCGTCGAGGAGATACTTGCGGTAGTGACGCTCACAGATCGCGCCGATGAGCCGCTGAAGACGCTGTCTCGCGGGATGGTCCAGCGCGTGGCGATCTGCCGCGCCGTGCTGCATGACCCCGAGCTGCTCCTGCTGGACGAGCCGCGCGCAAACCTCGACCCGGCGGCGATCGAGCTGGTCGATCCGCTGATCGGCGCAGGATCCGATCCGGGTGGGCGAACAAGAACGCGGGTGATCTCCAGCCACGACCCCGGCGGCGGCCTCGCCGAGGCTGATGTGGCGTTGGGATTGCGGGATGGCCGGCCAGCGCTGCTCAGAGCCGCCAGCGATGTCGATCCAGGCGAGATCGCGGAGCTGTATCGATGAGCGCGGTCCGCCAGGGCGCCCGGGCACGACCGGCCGAGACTCCGCCGCCGGGGACAATCGCTCGGGGAGATGCCCAGCTATCGCCGGTGAAGCCACCGGGAACGCCGGCGGTGCTCGGCGCGCTGCTGCGCAAGGAGCTGCTCGTGGAGCTGCGCACGCTGCAGTCGGTTCCGGGGATGTCGCTGTTCGCGGTGAGCACGTTTGTGGTGTTCCACTTCGCGCTGAACCGCACCAGCGTCAGCGGCGACCTCGCCACCGGCGTGCTGTGGGTGACGTTGCTGTTCGCGGCGATGCTTGGCGTCAACCGGCTGTTCGTCGCCGACGCCGAGCAGGGCGGGTTCGACGGGTTCCTGCTGGCGCCCGTGAATCGCACCGCGCTGCTGGCAGCCAAGGCGCTCACGCTGCTCGCCTACCTGGCCGTGCTCGAGCTGATTGCGGTCCCGGCCTTCGGCCTGCTGCTGCTCGGGCCGCCGCTCGGTCAGGCGTTACCCGGCCTGATAGTCGTGCTCGTGCTCGCCGACATCGGGATCGCGGCGATCGGCACGCTGGTCGCGGCGCTGGCGGTGCAGACCCGCGCGCGCGACCTGCTCGGGCCGCTGCTGGCACTGCCGCTGCTCGTGCCGATCGTGATCGGCGCCGCCCGCGCCACAGAGCCGCTGCTGTACGCGAGCCACCCGGGCCACCCCGCTGGGCGCTGGCTGTTGCTGCTCGGGCTCTATGATCTGGTGTTCGGGCTGATCGCCTACGCCGTGTTCGACTTCCTCCTGGAGGACTAGTGATCCCGACCCCCACCCCGGCATCCCGCACGCCGGGCCTGCGCACCCTGAGCATCGTCACCGTCTTGGCATTCTGCGTCGCGTACGGGCTCGTGTTCTTCTACGCGCCGATCGAAGCCGAAGAAGGGTTTCTGCAGAAGATCTTCTACCTGCACGTTCCTCTGGCGATCGTGACCCTGTGCGGGTTTGTGCTCGGCGGGCTGCTGGCGATCATGCACCTGCGCACGCGCGATCGGCGCTGGGACCTGCGCTCCTACGTGACGATCCACATGAGCCTGATCTTCGGCGTCGCGACGCTGATCACCGGCTCGATCTGGGCACGGGGCTCGTGGGGGCACTGGTGGGTGTGGAGCGAGCCGACGCTCGTGTCGTTTTTGATCATCATGCTGCTGTATGCGACCTACCAGCCGCTGCGGTTCGCGATCGAGGATCCTGAGCGCCAGGCGCGCTACGCGTCGGTGTTTGCGATCACGGCCGGGGCGTTCGTGCCGCTGAACTACATCGCGGTCAACCTGTCGACCGCCTACCTGCATCCGCGCGTGCTCGGCAACTCCTCAAACCTGCCGCCGTCGATGGCGTTCACGCTGCTCGTCGCACTGGTGGCGATGGCGCTGCTGTTCGCGACGCTCTGCTCGTATGAGCTCACCGCCAAGCGCACGCGCATGCTGCTGAAGTCGCGCAGCCGGATACTCGGGTTCCAGGGATCAAGCGCGGCGGCGCACCCGAACCACGCGCGCGAGGCGCCTGCTCCGATCAGCACACCCGCAAACGCCAGCGCACCCGTCCGATGATCGCGCCGCTCGCCACAGCCCTGCCGGAAAACACGGGCGACGGCTACGTGGCGGCCGCGTACATCGTGTTCTTCGCGATCGTCCTCATCTACGTCACGATCATGGCGGTCCGCCTCACCCGGGTGGAACGCGGCCTGCGCGAGTTGAACGAACGTGCCGAGCGCCAGCGTCAGGACGAGACCCGTCAGGACGAGACCCAGATCAAGCCGCGAGAGCGCGAGACGGTATGAGGTCGATTCCTCGCCAGAGGTCGGTCTCGCGACGCCCGCCGCGGCAACCAAAGGCTCTCCGATGAGCGAGCTGCTGGCGCTCGGGATCTCCCACAAGACGGCACCCGTCGCACTGCGCGAGCGCCTGGCGTTCACCGAGGCCCAGGCGGTCGAGTTCGCCGAGTCGGCGATCGCAACGCCCGAGGTGCGCGAGGCGGTCGTGATCTGCACGTGCAACCGTACTGAGGTCTATCTCGTCGTCGGCGACTCGGTGCGCGCCGAGGGCGACGTGCTGGGTCTCCTGGCCCAGCGGGCGGAGATCCGCCCAACCGAGCTGGCGGACGCCATCTATTCGCCGCGCAACTGCGACGCGGCGCGCCAGCTCTACCGCGTGACGGCGGGCCTGGAGTCGATGATCGTAGGCGAGGCCGAGATCCAGGGTCAGGTCAGGCGCGCGCACGAGGCCGCGCTGCGGGCGGGCTGCACCGGGCCGTTGTCCAACCGGCTGTTTGCGGCGGCGCTCACAACCGGCAAGCGCGTGCGCTCGGAGACCGCGATCGGTTCCGGCCGCGCGAGCATTCCCTCGGTCGCCGTGGACCTCGCGCTGAATGTGCTCGGCGGGCTGGCCGACCGTCACGTCGTGATCCTCGGCGCCGGCGAGACCAGCGAGCTGACCGCGCGCGCTCTCGCCGAGCAGGGCGCCGGCACGATCTTTGTCGCCAACCGTCACGCCGACCGGGCGCTGCACCTGGCCCAGCGCTTCGGTGGCTCGGTCGTCGGACTCGACGGCCTGCCCGAGCAGTTGACGCGCGCCGACATCGTGCTTTCCTCGACCGCCTCGCCACACCCGATCGTCGGGCGCGAAGAGCTCGCGGAGGTGATGCGCCAGCGCGGTGACCGGAGCCCGCCCACCCGACGGGATCTACTTCTGATCGACATCGCCGTCCCGCGCGACATCGACCCGGGCTGCGCCGAGCTGGAGGGCGTGAGCCTGTATGACATCGATGACCTGCAGGCGGTCGTCGCGCGCAACCTCGACACGCGCGCCAGCGAGATCCCGCGCGCGCAGGAGATCGTCGAGGAGGAGATCCTGCGGTTCGCGCGCTGGCTGGGCCAGCTGGACGTGCTGCCGACCGTCAGCGCGCTGCGCGAACACGGCGCGACGCTGGTCGAGCAGGTGATCGCCGAGAACGACGGTCGCTGGGAGTCGGCCTCGCCGCGCGATCTCGCGCGGGTGGAGGCAATCGCACGGGCAGTCATGAGCCGGCTGCTGCACGAGCCCACGATCCGCTTGCGCAGCCATGGCGAGCGCGGTCACGCCAGCATCGAGCTCGTGCGCGAGCTGTTCGGCCTGAGCGACGATGAGCCCGACGCGCGCGCCGCCGCCGCGGCGGCGGCGGACACGGGTGAGGTGCCGGACAACGTGCGTCCGCTCTCTCGCCGCACCCGCGCCGGTGGCTCCGGCGCATCCTGATCTCGGTCTCGGCGCGATGAGCGGACTGCGCATCGGCACCCGCGGCAGCGCGCTCGCGCTCGCGCAGGCCGAGCACGTGACAGCGCTGCTTGGCGAGCAACGCCCCGGGATGGAGGTCAAGATCGTCGTTGTGCGGGTCAGCGGCGACGCGACCTTGGGGAACGCCGGCGGCCCGGGCACTCGAGACGCCGGCACCGGCATGGTTGATGGTCTAGGTCCCGCCGGGGGCTCCGGCGAAGACAAGCATCGCTGGGTGGACAGGATCGAGGACGCACTCCTTGCGGAGGAGATCGACCTCGCGGTGCACTCCGCCAAGGACGTCCCCGGCGAGCTGGCCAGCGGATTGACCCTGCTGGGCGCACCTACGCGGGCTGCCGTCGAGGATGTGTTGTGCTTCGCAACCAGATCGCACGTGGGCGGTGGCAGGGACGCGGGCGGTGACAGGGGCAGTGGCGGTGGCGAGAACAGTGGATCGACGGGACTGGACTGTTTCGCCGCGGGCGCCCGGATCGGTACGAGCAGCCTGCGACGCACCGCCCAGTTGCGCGCCGCGCGCGAGGACCTGCAGATCGTCGCGATCGCCGGCAACGTCGATACGCGGCTGCGCCTGCTCGCCCAGGGCGAGCTCGACGCGATCATGCTGGCCCGGGCGGGCCTCGAGCGACTTGGCCGCGAGGACGCCGTCGGCGCCGTGCTCGATCCCGCCCGGTTCGTGCCGGCTCCCGGACAGGGCACACTCGCGCTAGAGGCGCGCACGGGGGATACGCGTGTGCGGGAGGCCGTCACTACGATCCTCGACCGGGACTCCTCCGCCTGCCTGCTCGCCGAGCGCGCGCTCGCGCAGGCGCTGAACGCAAACTGCCACACCCCCCTCGGCGCATATGCCAGACCCGCGGGCTGCGGCTGCCTGCAGCTGCGCGCCTGGGTTGGGCTGCCCGACGGGTCGGCCTGGGTGGCAGATGAGCTGGTGGGTGGCTTTTACGACCCGGTCGAGCTCGGGCGCCGGATGGCGGAGCGGATGACCGCGGCCGGTGCGCGGGAGCTGCTTGCACGTGCGGAGGAGACGGTCGTTGCCGGCGCCTGAGCCACATGGAGATCCGAGGGCCGTGGAGCCGGCGAGTCGGTCTGCCGTCGCCGTGGACCGGCTGGGGGACTCCCTGCCGGATGGCGCGGCTGGGCGCGTGTACCTCGTCGGCGCCGGTCCCGGCGATCCCGGCCTGCTGACCGCACGGGCGCTACAGCTGATCGCCACGGTCAACGTGATCCTGTACGACCGTCTGATCCCGAGCGCCGCGCTGGATGACGCCCGCGCAGAGGCCGAGGTGCTGTTCGTCGGCAAGGAGGGAGGCGGCGAGTCGGTCCCGCAGGAGCAGACGCAGGCGCTGATGCTCGCTCGCGCCCGGGCCGGGCTGAGCGTTGTACGGCTGAAGGGCGGAGACCCGTTCGTGTTCGGGCGCGGCGGCGAGGAGGCGCTGGCGCTGCGCGAGGCCGGCATTCCGTTCGAGGTGGTCCCGGGCATCACATCCGGCGTGGCCGCATCGGCATACGCGGGCATACCCGTGACCCACCGTGGTCGAGCCACGGCCGTGGCGCTCGTAACCGGGCACACACGCGAGGACGGGCCCGGGGAGTCACCGCCGCTCGACTGGCCCGCGCTGGCGGCGTTTCCAGGGACGCTCGTGTTCTACATGGGCGTGCGCCAGCTGCCCCAGATCGCACAGTCGCTGATTGCCGCCGGGCGCCTCCCCACTGAGCCCGTGGCGATCGTGGAACGCGGCACGCTGCCCGGCCAGCGCACGGTTACAGGCACACTCGCGACGATCGCCGGTCTCGCCCAGGCAGAGGACGTGCGTGCGCCCTCGATCACCGTCGTCGGCCCGGTGGCCGAGCTGGCCGACGAGCTGGCCTGGCTTACGCCCGGGCCGCTGGCCGGGCTGACCGTCGCCGTCACCCGCGCGCGCGCCTCCGCCAGCGGTCTGGCCACACGTCTGGAATCGCTGGGCGCCCGTGTGGTGCAGGCCCCCGTGATCCGCACCGTGCCGCTTCCCGGCCCAGCGCCCGAGCTGGCGTCGTATGACCTGCTCTGCCTGACGAGCCCCGCGGGCGTGGGCGCCCTGTTCGAGCGCCTGCGCACCGACGGCCTGGACGCACGCGCGCTGGCCGGCATGCGTGTGGCCGCGATCGGCCCCGGCACTGCCGCGGCTCTGGTCGAGCACGGGATTCGCGCGGACATCGTGCCCGAGCGCTCGGTCGCGGAGGGTCTCGTCGCGGCGCTCACACAGGTGCAGCCGCCCGTTCGCCGCGCGCTGATCGCCCGCGCGCGCGAGGGACGCGAGGTGTTGCCGGACGCGCTGCGCGAGCAGGGCGCCGAGGTGGACGTGCTGGCGCTGTATGAGACGCTGGCGCAGGCGCCGCCCGCGCACATCCTGCGCGAAGCGCTTGCGGCCGACTACATCGCGTTTACCTCCGCTTCGACCGTCCGCTTCTTCGCGCGGGCCACTGGAAACGCAGACCTCTCATCGGACACGCGTATCGTCTCGATCGGGCCGATCACCAGCAACGCCCTGCACGAACAGGGCCTGCAACCGCACATCGAAGCGGAAAATCACGACATCGACGGTCTGGTGCAGGCACTGCTCGCGGACGCCGGATCACACTGATCGACGCAGCTCGTGCAGGCGTTCGTTCATCTCGCATTGGATTCTTGTGAGCAGGTCCTCGGTCATCAGGCTGCCTCCCGCTCTCGCTCGATCGGCGCCACTCGCTTCCCACCGACACCGGTCGCGCTGTAGATGTCCTCCTGGATTGCCGCCGCGATCTTCGGATTCTCTGCTAGGAATGCCTTGGCCTGCTCGCGGCCCTGGCCGAGACGATCATCGCCATAGGCGTAGTGCGCCCCGGACTTGGACACGACGTCGTAGCGGCACCCGAGATCCAGTAGACACCCCGTCCCGGAGATGCCATGCCCGAACTCGATGTCGAACTCGGCCTGCCTGAACGGGGCGGCGACCTTGTTCTTGACGACCTTCACGCGCACACGATTGCCGACGGCCTCACCATCACTGTTCTTCAGCGTCTGGATACGGCGGATGTCAAGGCGCTGGGAGGCGTAGAACTTCAGCGCCCGCCCACCCGGCTGGGTCTCCGGAGACCCATACATCACCCCCACCTTTTCGCGGATCTGGTTCGTCAGCAGGCACAGCGTCTGCGTACGGTTCAGGTTGCCCGCGAGCTTGCGCATCGCCAACGACATCATCCGCGCCTGGGCGCCGACCGTCGTATCGCCCATCTGCCCCTCAATCTCCTTGCGCGGCGTCAGCGCCGCGACCGAGTCGATCGCGACCACGTCAACCGCACCGGAGCGCACGAGCACGTCGGCGACCTCCAATGCCTGCTCGCCGTAATCGGGCTGGGAGACGAGCAGCTCATCGATGTCCACACCGATCGCACGCGCGTACGTTGGGTCCATCGAGTGCTCGGCGTCGATGAACACGCACACCCCACCGAGTCGTTGCGCCTGCGCGAGCACGTGATACACCAGCGTAGTCTTGCCCGAGGACTCCGGCCCGTAGACCTCCACGATCCGTCCCCGCGGCATCCCGCCGATCCCGAGCGCCAGATCCAGCGAGATTGCGCCCGTGGGGATCGCCTCGCACCGCACCTGCGCGCCGGGATCGCCCATCCGCATCACCGTGCCCTTCCCGAACTCCCGCTCGATATGCGTCAGCGCACCCCGCAACGCAAGCTCGTGGGTGATCGCGGCGTTCTGCCGGTCACCGTTGGTTATGACTGCAGCTGACATGGTGGTCCTCCTTCGGTCGTGATTGGGACCGAGCAAGCTAGGCCGCGACGGGGACGAAACTCTCCCGCCGGCACCCACAATCTCCACAAAACCCCGCAAACACGGGCCGGACGCCAGAAAACTTGGCGCGAAACCATCCTCGACCGAGGCCTGAGCGGTGCAGAGATCACCCGTACAGGGTCACCCGCGCCCTCGCCCCAACCGCTATTGCAACGACGGCGGAAGGTCCTCGATCGTCTCGCCGGTCCCTCTGAGCGCCAACTGGGCGCTGCCGGCGGTCTGCTCGACGAAGTGCTTGCTCAGCATCGTCTCCTGGCCCTGGTAGTTGGAGTGCACATCGGCGCCGTAGAGCTTGTCGGGCGGTTCCAGCATCTGCTCGAACGCCAGCTTGCAGATCGGCTGGCGGTGCTCGACCATAAACGGTACGTCGCGCGCGCGCACCTCCAGGGCGGCGCGGGAGCCGAACTTGTGCCCGGCCCGGTCATAGCCGAAGCCGGGATCGAAGAACCCGGCGTAGTGGGTGCGCAACTCGCCCGCGGTGGGATCGTAGGCCATCATCTCGGCGGCGTATCCGGGCGGCACGCACACCCCCTCCGCGGACAGCAGCAGGTAGAAGACCTCGGGATCGAGGACGATCCGCCCGCCGGCCTCCGGGTAGACCGGCTCCCAGTAGTCGCGCCAGCGGTAGTGGGCGAGCTGGGACATGTCCAGGCGGTTGCTGTTCTTCTTGGCGCGATAGCCGACGACACGGTTGTGGGGACCGCTGAGGTCGACGCTCAGAAACAACCCGTCGGCGATCGCCAGGTCGCCGGCCGGCAGCGCGTGCATGTCCATGTACAGCAGGGGGAACTCCTCGTGGATACCGATCAGCTGCGCATCGCCAACCCGCGGGTCGCCGGCGGCCAACCGCAACTGGTTCAAGCTGAGCAACGGCTGCACGCGCACCGCGAACGAGCGCGGCACCACCTCCAGGTAGAGCTTGCCGCGATAGCCCGCCGGGATCTCATCGAAACGGTGGTTGCCATCGGTGATCACGCGCGTGAACACATCCAGACGGCCCGTCGAGCTCTTTGGGTTGGCCTTTGCGCGCACCTCGCGTGGAAGCTCGAAGCTCCTCCACAAGCGGGATCAGATACGGCCGGTCGCGCTCGAGCGTCGCGCCGTCGCGCAGGTCCAGCCGATCGAGCGCCAGATCCTCGACGCGGTCCATCACCGCGACTCCGGTGCTCGGCAGGAAGCTGCAGCGCAGCGCCCACGCGTGGTCGGCCAACCGCAGATCGATGCTCGCCGGCTGAATGCTCTCGGGGTGGATCCGGAAGTCACCGGAAGAGATCCAGCCCTCCTGCACCGCCTGCCACAGACCCTGACTGGGAAGCACGCCACGCGGGCCGACCCAGCCATCCGGGCCGTGTGCCCTCGATCGGTCGGCCGGCTCCAGCGCCGCCGTGCTCGCCTCGGTTGTCTGTTGGGGTCCCCAGGTCATGTCGTTCATCGGTTCCCAAGTCTAGGCGCCCGACGGACCACACGAGAGCCGATCGATGCGCACGTATCACTTTTGACCATGGCGCATTCTCCTCGCCGGTGCGGACGGCTGACGGCACACCCGATCCACGATCGGGACTCGACCAGCTCTGCTGAATTCGTGCAGGAGTGCAGGAGTGCAGGAGTGCAGGGGTTGATTTACTCGTGCGCGTGTCCTCGTCACTCGGTTACCCTCGCCTGCATCTGCGCAGCACCGCCTCGACCAACGACCGTGCGCGGGCGCTGGCGATGAGCGGGGCGCCACACGGAACGCTCGTCACCGCTTCGGCGCAGACCGCCGGGCGCGGCCGTCAGGGGCGGCGCTGGTCCGCGCCAGCCGAGCGCTCGCTGTCCATGTCGCTCGTGCTGCGCTGCGCGCCGCCGCTGCTGCCGCTGATCGCGGCCGTCGCCGTGTGCGAGGTCGTCGGCGATCGGGCCCTGGTCAAGTGGCCGAACGACATCGTGCTCGTCCGTGCATCGGGCGTCTCGAGTGAGCGTGTCGACACCGGCAGCGGGATCAAACACGGCGCGGGGACCAACGCCGGTGTAGGGACCAAAGCCGGTGGGAGTGACCCGTCCGACCTGGCCAAGCTCGCGGGGATTCTGGCCGAGGGGCGTCCACAGGAAGGCTGGACGGTGCTCGGCATCGGGCTGAACGTGGCCGTACGGATGGACGATCTGCCGGCGGAGCTGCGCGAGACCGCCGCCACGCTCGGCGAACCGCCCAGCGCGATCGAGCCCACGCTCATGCGCCTGCTGGCGGCGCTGCAGCGATGGCTGGACGTACCGACCAAGCAGCTGCTCGCGGCCTATCGCACACGCGACGCCCTACGCGGACGCGAGATCGCCTGGTCCGGTGGCAGCGGTCGCGCCGAGGGCATCGATGGCGAAGGCCGGCTCGTGGTGGCGCTGGCGAGGGGCGGACAAACATCGCTGGACGCGGGCGAGGTGCATCTGCACACCTGACTACTCCTGCGCGTGATCCAGCGCCTCGGCGACGTTGCGATCGAGCGCGCCCTCTTCCGCCGACGCGAGGCCGCTGCCGTTCTTGCTCGCGGGCGAGGAGTCGCTCGTCATCGCCTCGTCGAGGACCGCGTCGCTCGGCGCCTGGACCCGCCTGCCACGCCTGCCGCCCCCGCCACGGCGCCTGCCCAAAGATCTCGGCGCGGCCCCGTCCGTGGCGCCATCCCGGGACCCATTCGGTCCATCGCGACGATCTGCGTCCGTCTCGGCGGTCGTAGTTGTGGCCCTCGCTCCGTCCACATTGCTCGTACCGACCGCGCCGGCCGCGTCCCCATTTACACCGAGTCCCTTCGCCGCACCCTTGCGCCGGCGCCGGTTGCCCCGCGCGCGGCGCTTGGGGAAGTTGCGCAACAGCTCGCGCGCCAGCGCCGGTGGCTTGCGAGCCATGCGCGTACGGGCTCCCCGCAGCGCCTCCTCCGCCTCGGGCGTATGCGCGAGCGCCGCCGCCAGCAGCGCTGCGGCCAGGCGCCGGTCCTGCTTGCGGGCCGCATGGATCAGCCGTCGCGCATTGCGCGCGTGGGCGCCGCCGGATGAGTTGACCAGCAGCCCCAACAGGCGCTTGGTCTCGGGCCAGCGCTGGACCGCGTACTCCTCGTGCACCTCGCGCGTGTACTCGGCCAGCCGCCAGATCCAGGCGTTGGCCTGGTCGCGGCGGCCGATCCGCCGCTCGACCATCGCGCGCAGCATGATCTTCGACGCCTCCCGGCGCTCGTCCCGCGGCCAGCCGCCGATGATGTCGATTGCAGTGTCGAACGCGTCCGGGTCACGCAGCGCGGCGATGTCCGCCAACGCGCGCAGTCGCAGTTGAGGATTCTTGTTGCGCTGCACGGCCGTGATCAGAAAGCGGCTCTTCAGCTCGCCGCCACGGTCGAAGTGCAGCATCGCCCTAGCCCTGCGCCAACCCGCCGGCGCCACGCGGGCACCGGCCAGTGCCGCCCACACGTGCTGCTCGCCGTAGTCGAGGTTCTCGACGGCGATCCGCCACAGCTCGCGCTCGAACACCGCGAACCGCCGCTCCTCCTCCGCGCACACCGGCAGCACCCGGCGCTCCACGCGCATCCGCCGCCCGCGCCCACGCCTGACCGGTCCGACCACGATCGCCCCACCGCGGTAGACGTCACGATCGAGCAGCGAGTGCAACGTCACGACCGGATCGTCGTTCTTGGTCGCGGGGTGCACGAAGTCCACGACAAGCCCCGCCTCCTTGCCGGGGTGGCGACGGGTCACGCGCCCGACGCGCTGCTGATAGATGCGTTTGGAGGCCGTCGGCGCGAGGTGCACGCACACGGTCGCCCGCGGGCTGTTCCAGCCCTCGGCCAGCAACTGCGCGTTGATCAGCACGTCGATGTCCCCGCGCTCGTAGCGAGCGAGAACCTCCGCGAGCTCGCGCTTGGGCGTTTCGCCCGAGACCCCCTGCGCCTTGATCCCTTCGGCGCGGAACGCCTCCGCGAGGTTGTAGGCGTGCTGCACACCCGCCGCATACACGACGCCGGGCACGCCGTTGAACCGCGTCTTGTACAGGTTCGCCGCCGCCATGTTGAACGGCTGCTGGTCGAGCAGCGCAGCCAGCTCCTCCTGGTCGAACTCGGTATCCACCTCGCCGCGACGCAGTGGCACCTTCGCGATCGTCCGGACCCCCACGCCGGGTGAGATGCGCACGCACCGCAGCGGCGCGATCACCCCGCGCCGGGCCGCCTGGGCGAGATCGAAGCGCGAGGTCTGCGTCGGGAACAGGTCGGTCACGTGCCGGGCGATCAGCGCGCCCGTGGCGGTCATGCCGATGAAGATCGGACCCGTCCACTCGCGGATCGCTGCGCTGGTCTTCTCGCCCAGCGCGGTGTGCGCCTCATCGCAGATCACGATCGTGTAGGCACTGGAGATCTTGCCCGCGTTACGCACGAACCACTGGTAGGTCTCGACCGTCACCGGTCCCTTGACCGAGTCCTCGCCGAGCAACAGCGGCCGTGAGATACGCGTCGAGTACCCGCGCTCGCGCAGCTCGCCGTGGAACTGGTCGACGAGGTTGCGCCGGTGCGTGAGGATCAGGATGCCGCCCGTGCGAGAGGCCTCCACGAACCCGAGCGCCGCCACCGTCTTGCCCGCGCCGGTGGCGTGCTCGAACCAGAACCGCTTGGCCGCGTTCGGGTCCTCCGGCTGCTCGGCCAGCGACTCCTCGGCGTCCTCGGTGTCATCGACCCAGTCTCTGGGCTCTTCCTCCTCTGCGTCCCCTTCCGCCTCCAGTTCCTGCGCCTCCTCCTCGTCATCGTCGGCGAGGATCTCCTCGTCGTCCTCGTCCTCGTCCTCGTCTTCGTCGTCCTCGTCTTCGTCGGGGGCGGCGCGCTGGACCGGGCCAAGCTCGTCGTCCTCCTCGTCCTCGTCGTCCTCGTCCTCGGCGCCCGCGTCCTCGGCGCCCGCGTCGGGCTCGTCGTCTTCGTATCCCTCCTCCAGCGCCTCTGCGGTGGTCGTGCTCGTGCCGGCACCGGTGCCGGTGCCGGTGCCGTGCGCCGGGGTTGAATCGTCGGGGCCGAGGATCGCGGCGCAGGACAGCAGCTCCGGCGAGGCGGCCGCCCTGCCGTTGCCGTTCCCGTTGGTCCGCTGCGCCTCCGCCAGCAGCGCCGTCAGAGTGCCCGAGAGCGCGTCAACCTGATGAGCCGAGAGGACGGTTCCGTCCGCCAGCTTCGGCTCCTCCTCGGACAGCACCCGCTCCAGCCCCAGCAGCAGCGAGTAGTCGCGCCGCCACTGGGTCGAGGGGTGCTTGGCGCCCTCGTCCAGCTCCACGAGCGCCTGATCGAGTGCGCGCCTGCGCGGGGTGCCTGCCGCCAGGGCCAGCGCCGCGTCCTCACCCTCGTGCAGAAAACGATCGCGCACGAAGTCCTCCGCGCGAGCGATATCGGCGGAACTAGGCGTTGGCGCGGCCGCGAGGGCCACTGAAGTGGACTCGGCCATCTAGGGCTCTGGACTTCGAGACGGTCGCCGCGGACAGTGGTACCGCAGGACTCAGAACTGCCGGCGCCTGGCCGGCGACGTCGCCGGATGCTCACAGCGAACCGGCCTGACGTACGTCCAGCTTATAGCACGTCGCGGGGGAATTGCCGGGGATCGTGCCTTCCATCTGCGACCATCAGCCGCGATGATCGGGATCGCCCCCGCCCGCCTGCTCGCGACACTTGCCATCCTCGCCCTCGTTGCCCTGCTGATCGTCGGGCTGATCCAGCTCGCATCCTCCTCGTCCTCGGGCTCCTCGGCCGCCCCGTTGACGCTCGCGCAGGTGCGCACGCGACTGGCGGGCTCGCCCGCGCCGCTGGCCGCGCTGCATGCCCAGGCCGGCCAGATCCTGCTCGGCGGCGCCTCCGCGCTGGGAGCCCGGATCGCCTCGTTGCACGGATATCCACTGGTGATCGACAAGTGGGCCTCGTGGTGCGTCCCCTGCCAGGACGAGCGCGACGCGTTCCAGCACGCGTCCGTCACGTACGGGCGCACGGTCGCGTTCATCGGCATCGACTCCCGCGACACGAGCCTCGCCGACGGACGCGCGTTCCTGGGCTCCTACCAAGTCGGGTATCCGAGCTACTACGATCAGAGTGGCCGATTGGGGGCCGCGATCACCGACTCCCCGTTCACGCCCGTGACCGTGTTCTACGACCGCGCCGGTCATCAGTTCATCTGGCAGGGTCCCTATCCGAGCGCCGCCCGCCTGGAAGCCGACATCCGCCGCTACGCGCTGGACGAGTGAGCCCCCGGCCCGGCCCGACCCTGAACCCGCACCCATGCCCGAGATCCGCATAGACCCGCTCAGCGGCCATCGCACGATCGTCGCCGGCGAGCGCTCACGGCGACCGGGCGGAGAGCCGCGCTGTGAGCCACCCGAGCCGATCGACGTAGAGCGCGACCCGTTCGCCGAGGGCCACGAGTCCCGTACGCCGCCCGAGCTATATGCGGTGCGCCCCGGTGGCGGTCCCGCGGACTCGCCCGGGTGGACGGTGCGGGTAGTGCCGAATCTGTATCCGGCGCTCACGCCCGACGCGGCGCTCACGCGCGAGACCAACTCCGAGCTGTTCATCGCCCGGCCGGCACGCGGCGCGCACGAGGTGATCGTCAACGGACCCCAATCGGTGCTGTCCCTGGCGGACCTGCCCGCCGAGCAGATCTCCGCGGCGGTCGAGGTGTGGCGCGCGCGTATGCGCGCGCACGAGCAGGCCGCGTATGTGCAGCTGATCGTCAACGAGCGCCGTGAGGCCGGCGCGTCGCTGCCGCACACCCACGCCCAGCTGTATGCACTGGACTTCGTTCCCGCCGACGTGGCCCGCGAGCGCGAGCGCGCAGGGGCGTACACGACGCGCACGATGGGCCATTCGCTGCTGGAGGACGTGATCGCCGAGGAGGTCCGGCTGCGCGAGCGTGTTGTTGCGATCGACGATCAGTGTGTGCTGCTGGCGCCGTACGCCTCGCGGCTGCCGTTTCAGTTGATGCTCGCACCGCGCCGGCCGGCGGCGCGGTTCGAGACCGACGACGTGGGGGCATGGTTGCTGCACGACGGACTGTCCCGGCTCGCGGGCCTGCTCGGCTCCAGCCCGCCGCTGAACCTGTGGGTCCGCACCGCGCCGCGCGGGGTGCAGCAGTTCTGCTGGCGCATCGACATCGCTCCGCGCCTGACCCATCTCGCGGGGTTGGAGCTCTCGACCGGGTTGAACCTGAACATCGTCTCGCCGGAGCACGCCGCGTCGCTGCTGCGGGATGCGTAGGTAGGCTGCGCGGTGTGCCGCCCGAGGAACGCGTCCTACCCCGCTTCGCCGCCGAGCCCCCGCAGGAGCTGTTGCCCTACGGGCGCTGGGCCGAGCGGCTGAGCGCCGAGTTCCTGGGGGCGTGCCTGGCGCTGGAGGCGGACGCCGAGGGTGAGGATTTGGGCGAGCCCGGCGAGATCGCGTGGTATCCGGATCGCACCTGGCACGGACGCACCTACGTTCCGGCGAGCACGATCACCTCCAGCGGGTATGAGCTGTTCGGCTATGTCCGCTTCGTGCCGGCGACCGATGAGGATGACCCGAGCGAGTTCTACGCCTACGCCGACTTCACCGACGAGACCGCCGAGCGCAATCCCGACTGGACGCTCGACCTGTGCGAGGAGACGATCGGCTCCTGGCGTGGGCACTCCGGCGCAGTCGCCACGATGACGCTCGTCTGGGGACGGCCGTTGCGCGCGGGCGGGCGCGTTGCCACGGCCGAGCTCGTCGATCTCGCGGTCAACCAGTGCGAGTTGATCGAGGAGCGTTTTACTTTGATCGCGCCCGACGACTACCGGGGTGATCTGCTGGAGATCGTGCTGTTCGGGGGGCGCGGACAGGAGCTGGCGCGGGAGTCGTTGTATGAGGGTGAGGGTGAGGGTGGAGGTGAGGGTGACGATGAGGATGGGGAGGGAGAGGATGAGGCGGCCGAGGATGACGTCCTGACGAACGGGGATCATGGGGGTGAATCGGACCAGAACGGTGGCGAGGAGGATCGATGACAGAACCCGATACGGCAAAGATTCAGCATCGTCCTCGTGGCCCGGTAAAGACCGAGCACCATCTCGCCAAGGCACTGCACCCCACACCGCGCGTTCTCAAAGAGGCGATGGGCGAGGCCGAAGGGTTCAACGCGAAGTTCGCCGTGCTCATCACCCGCCTGGTTGGCACGATGTGGTGCGCCTACCTGTTCGCCGTCATCGCCCTGCTCGGCCTGGGACCGGCGCTGAAGCCCGGCGGCGAGGGAATCATCGCGTGGATCGCCCAGACGTTCCTGCAGCTCGTGTTGCTGTCGGTGATCATGGTTGGGCAGACCGTTCAGAGCCTCGCCGCCGACGCTCGCGCGACAAACACGTTCAAAGACGCCGAGACGATCCTCGACCGTCTGGACCTGCACACGCAGGGCGGGCTGCGGGCGATCATGGACCGGCTGGATGAACTCGCCCCGGTTGCTACCGATCCCGAGGCTCAGGCAGGACCGCCAGCTTCTTCCCCGGGTTGAGCAATCCCTTCGGGTCGAACACCCGCTTGATCTGCCCGTGCAGCTCGACTGCGCGGGCGTCCCACTGTGAGCCCAGCCGGCCGCGCTTGAGCCAGCCCACCCCGTGCTCGGCGGCGATCGACCCGCCGAGCGTCGTGACGAGCGCGAACAGCTCCTCACCGACTGCCTGCGCCGCGTCCAGCTCCTGCTCGTTGACAGGGTCAACCAGCACGGTCGCGTGCACGTTCCCCTCGCCTCCGTGCCCCCATGCGCATGAGCGCAACCCGTGCCGGGCGGCGATCTCGGCGAACTGCTGCAGCCCCTCGGCCAGATGCTCGACAGGCAGCGCCACGTCCTCGGAGACCTTTCCGCCCCGTACCGCCGTGACCACCCCGTTGAACCCGTCGCGCCAGCGCCACAGTGCGTGGGCGTCGTCCGGCTCGTGGATCGCGACCGTCGCGTCTGTCGTACCCGCGAGCACCTCCAGGAGCACCTGCCGCTGGGCCTCGGCCTCTGCGCATGTGCCGTCAACCTCGACGATCAGAGCGAACCTCGCATCCGCCGGCACCTCCCCGGGATACCCGGCCGCGACGTGAGCGAGCGTGTCGCCGTCCAGGAACTCGAGCGCCGAGGGCTGGATGCCAGCGGCCGGTATGTCGAGCATCGCCGCGCACCCGTGCGCGCGCGTGCTGAAGAACACGACGAGTGGGATCGCCGACTCGGGCGCCGGCAGCAACCGCAGCCGCACCGCGGTGATCACGCCGAGCGTGCCCTCGGAGCCGACCAGCAGGCTCTTGAGGTCATACCCCGCCACGTCCTTGCGCGCCCAGCCGCCGAGCTGCACCAGCTCCCCGGGGGCGAGCACCGCCTCCAGGCCCGTGACCCACGCGCCGGTCACGCCGTACTTCAGCGCGTGCGGCCCACCGGCGTTGGTGGCCACGTTGCCGCCGATCTGCGACTGCTCGGACGCGCCGGGATCTGGCGCAAACATCAGACCGTTCTCGCGCGCGAGCCGCTGCACGTGGCGGGTGCTCACGCCCGCCTCCGGGTGAATCCGCCACAGCGCGGGCTCGAGCTCGCGTACGGCGCGCAACCGCTCCAGCGAGCACACCACGCCACCTTCGATCGGGACCGCTCCCCCGGTCAAGCCCGTGCCGCCGCCGCGCGCCACGATCGGCACGTCGTGTGCGTAGCACCACCGCACGATGGCCGCGACCTCCTCGGCACTGCCCGGACACACCACCGCCTCGGCGCGACCCTCGACTCCGCGGCGGCGCGATGCGTCGTGGTTATAGGAAGAGTCTTGTGGCGGGGCTGTGAGCACGTGCTCTGCGCCGACTATCCGGCTGAGCTCGCGGTGGGATTGCATGAGCTACATGCTTGCAACTGGCGGGTCAACCGGTAGTCGATGGGTCCCCTGTCCCAGCGCGTATTGACTGTATGGTCTGCCCGTGGTGGCGTCAGATCTAGAGCACGCGACGCGTGTCGACGGACACGACGGCCGGTATGTCGCACAGCTGTCCGAGGACTGGGAGATCTGGGGTCCGAACGGCGGCTACCTCGCGGCGATCGCGCTGCGCGCCGCGGGCATGGTCGCTCAGATCCAGCGGCCGGCGAGCTTCTACTGCCACTTTCTCAGCTCACCGGCCTTTGATGCCGTCCAGCTCGACGTACACGTCCTCAAGCGGGGGCGCCGCGCCGAGTCGTTCGAGGTGGAGATGACTCAGGATCGCAAGCCGATCCTGCACGCGCTGGTGAGAACCGCCGCCGACGCGCCCGGGTACAGCCACCAACACCTGCAGGCGCCCGACGTTCCGTCTCCGGCGGACTTGAGCACCTACAAGCGGGTGGGCGATCCACAACACCCAACATTCAGCTTCTGGGACAATGTCGAGCGCCGGCCGGTCGATCGGAGCGCGACCGAGGAGCCGATCGAGGAGTCCTCAGCGCCGGTTATTCGCGAGTGGGCGCGCTTTCGGCCGACGGCGTGCTTCGAGGACCCCTTTGTCAACACGGCACGTGTACTGATCCTGCTCGATACCTACGGTTTCCCAGCCGCCTACCAGCGGTATCACAGCTGGGACTACCTGGCGCCGAACCTCGACACGAGCGTCTGGTTTCACCGCTTCAATCCCAGCTGTGACTGGTTGCTGATCGACCACGAGTGCACCCTTGCCGACCGCGGTCTCATGGCCGTCAACGGACGGGTCTGGTACACCGGCGGCAGACTGCTAGCGACAGGGTCTGCGCAGTTGTGCTGCGTTCCCGGCTCTCAGTAGGGGGGGCGCCACTTGATTACATGCCCCCGCCGGGAGTCGAACCTGGATCTACTGAGCGGACCGGATTGGGCGCGATTCGGGTGGGGTTTGGTAGCGGAATGGAGCTGCTGCCCAAACGATTTCCTTATCGAAGCTCGACGCCGTGGCGGCGCAGCCAGGTGCGCGTGCTCTCGATCAACCCCGGAAGTGCTTGGCGGAGTCGCTCGACTGCTGCGCGGACCTCCTCGGCATCGACGTCCGGTGAGGCGTGCTCCAGCCGGCCCTCAAGAACATAGAGATCCTTCAGCAGCGTCGCCTGTGCCTCCGTCAACCCATCGTCGGCGACGACCGCCTCGAAAACCTGGCTGGCGTGTGGGCGGCGGTATGGGAGCAGACCGATCAGGCGGGCGCCGGCACTGGCCTTGAGGATCTCGACATAGGCGTTGAGCACAGCCGAGTGATCGCCGGTCACGACCATCGTGCGGTTGGCGTCACGGGGCTCGATGGAGTCAAAGGCGGCTCTCCATTCCGCGGGATCGAGTTCGCCACCGAAGCTCTCTTCGATCGCAAGGTCGAGGGCCTTGCGATGCTTGTTGATCGTCTCGAAGAAGCGCCCCAGCCGGGCCTGCTCGGCCGCGAACACACGGGGGTCGATCGTTTCAGAAGG
>CAWEOK010000014.1:0-52261 GCA_963810645.1 uncultured Solirubrobacterales bacterium
CGCGAACGTTTGGTTTGCGTGGCCGCCTGCAGGACGATCTGAGGTACGGCGCTCACGGTAGGCTCGCAGACGGTATCCACCGGCCCGGCTGGCGATCTCCGTAGGCGCAGCCCGTGCGTCTCGAGCTCGGCCCACCGCTACACGGCGCGAAGCGTGTATCCGGCGTAGGAAGTAAAGAGATAGCTTGGTTGCCGCAACATCACCCGGGTCCAGGCGTCGTCGAGCGCTTTGAGCACTTTGCCCGGCGCGCGTGTGGGCTCACCGAAATATGCGACGCAGTGCTCGACACTGAACCCCACGTCGCTCAGCCGCTTGACCTGACCCCTGGTGGGACCGTAGCACCAGTGGTAGTAGGCGGGGAACTTGGCGTTTCTGCCCGTGCTTTGACGCCCTGATTCTATCCGCAGGAGAACGCGCTCCGCGAGCGTCTCGGGAAGGATACGGTTTAGGACAAAGGGTGGCCACCAGAGGGTTGGAAAGAAGTGCATCGCGATGCCGCCGGGACGGAGAAGGCGGCGAGCGTTGAGGTGGAACTGCCGCGCATCGGGAACATGCTCTGCGACCACCCGGCTGAAGACCAAGTCGTAGTTACCGTCGTGTTGGGGAGTCCTGAAATCCGGAGAGCTGACGTCGCCGACCAGGGTCGCATACCCGGATGGCGCCTTTCGGAGCTCTGACTCGGAGACGTCAACAACCAGGCAATCGAGCCCATGCTGACCGAGAAAGTCGAGCTCAATTGCTGGGTTCGCGCCTCCCCCCAACTCACATATCTTGCCGCCGCCCATCCCTTCCAGTCGACGATGGAGGCGCCGCGTGAAGTCAACGTACGCCCGATCGTCGGGTGTCACGATGCAAGCTCTGCGCTCGATGTGCATAGCTGATTGCTCAAGGGCGCCTGATTTGGACAGTGTGCAAATCTCGGGAGGGCGGAGTCCACAAGGTAACCGGGTCAACCTATCAGCTCGAGCGATTATGGCCCCGACGGGGCACGCACAGGGCATCGACGATGAAAGTGGCCGGCCGTGACGCACGCGAGTTGAATGTGGCGGGCTCCTCGCAAAGATGGCTGCGCTCCGCAGAGTCAGGTACGCCTACGATTATGGTGGGCAGATGAGCAGCAGGCTCACAACGGTGCTACGCGAGGCTCCGGCGACGATTCCCGCGCTGGCCACACTCGTGCTATTCATGGTCTGGTCAACCAGCCAAGCCGGCTATCCGGTGACCCACTGGGGGCCTGGCGCCCTCGTCGTTCTCGCCCTTCTCGGTATCGCTGTGTGGGCAGTCGGCCTGGACGTAGGCGATATCCCGCTCCCGGTGAAGATCGCGCTGGGCTGTCTGGCGAGCTACACGGTGCTCAGCTACCTGTCAATCCTATGGGCGGGAGTGCCGGGCGATGCCTGGGAAGGGGCCAACCGGACGCTGCTTTATCTGCTCGTGTTTGCGCTGTTCGCGCTCTGGCCTCAGCGGGGTGCCAGCGCGATGCTGCTGCTGGGGGGGTGGACGGTCGCGATGATCGGGCTGGCGACCTTCGTGGCGCTGCACGTTGATGACGCCAGCAGCACGAGCCTACAAAGCCTGTTACCAGAAGCGCGCCTGGTGTATCCCAGCGGCTATGCGAACGCCAATGCCGCACAGTGGATGATGGCGTTTTGGCCGGCGCTGCTGCTGATGCGCAGCGGACGCCTGCCCTGGGGTCTGCGCGGGCTGCTCGCCGCGGGAGCAGTGCTGCTAGGGGAGCTTGCCCTCCTCAGCCTCAGCCGCGGGGCCCTGTACGCGACGCCGGTGATGCTTGTGCTCGTGTTCGCACTGCTGTCCGGGCGCACGCGCACGTTTTCAGTGCTCGTGCCGGTGACGGCGGGAATCGGAGTCGCCGCGCCGGCGGTACTGCGGGTGAGCGACAACCTTCAAAAAGGTCAGATTGCTCCCGCGACGCTTCATGCTGCAATCGCTACGGTCTTCGCGGCGTCTGTCGCTGTGGGGCTGCTGGTGGCGCTGATGGCCGCGCTCGAGAGCCGGGACGCATTCTCAGAGGTCTCGATCGCACGAATGCGCCGGGGCGTAGGCATCGTCGCGATCGTCACGCTCGCGGCCGTGCTGGTGGGTGGATGGGTTGCCACGGGAGATCCCGTTGCACGCGTCAAGCACGCATGGGACACATTTGAGAGTCCACAAGCGTATGCCGCCAACGCCTCGGGCAATCGCCTCTTTGGGGGGCTGGGAAGCCAGCGCTACGACGTCTACAGGGTGGCGCTGGACGAATTTCTCGCCCATCCCCTGGTTGGGATCGGAGCGGACAACTTCGCGGAGCAGTACCTGGTTCACGGTCGTAGCGAAGTGACCCCCCACTATCCGCACAGCGTCGAGCTGCGCACGCTGACCGAGACGGGCTTGGTCGGCGCGCTGCTGGCGATAGTTGGCCTGGGCGCCGCGCTGGTGGCCGCCGCGCGCGGTCTGCGTGGGCCCGATCCACTTGGGCGTGTCGTAGTCGCGGCGGCTCTGGGCGGGTTCGCCTACTGGCTGGTGCATGGCTCGGTCAACTGGTTCTGGGAGTTCGCCGGCCTGGGCGCGCCCGCGCTGGCGATGCTCGGTCTCGCCTGTGGGCTCCGGCCGCGCCGGGTCGCGCCCTCAGGCCCGCGCGGTCACAGTCAGAGCGTCAGGCGCTTGGGCATCCTCGCGGGAGCAGTCGTGGGGCTCCTCGCCGCCGCGTCGCTGACCGCGCCATGGCTGAGTCAGCTGGAGGTCGAGAGCGCCGCGCGAATCTGGCCGAAGGCGCCGGCGACAGCGTATGCCCGGTTGAACGACGCCGCGCGGCTGAACCCGCTCAGCGACGAGCCATATCTCGTGGCGGGGAGCATCGCTCTGCGCTTCGGTGACCTACAGCGCGCGGATCACGAGTTCGAGCTGGCGCTGAAGCGAACCCCCAAAGACGCCTACGCGACGCTGGAGCTGGGAGCGATCGCCTCGGCCCGGGGGGATCGCGCAAGCGCTCTCGTGCTGCTGGAGCGGGCTGTGCGCCTGAACCCGCGCGATCCGACGACCCGTCAGGCGTTGCGGCTTGTGCGCAGGGGCGAACATGTGAACATTCAGGAACTCAACCGCTCAATCCTGCTCGAAGCTCAGCAGTTGGCGTGAGTCCGCGAAAACCCGCAGCCAAAATTGTGGCTTTCGCCTCGACATTGGCCCGAACCTTCGCTAGCGTATGTGAGGGCATCTGACGATCCACCGGCCCTGATGGCGTTGAGTGCTTGACCGCAAGGGATCAGGAGATCGTAAGCACATGGCAGGGA
The DNA here is from genome assembly GCA_963810645.1 of uncultured Solirubrobacterales bacterium. GTDB lineage: Bacteria > Actinomycetota > Thermoleophilia > Solirubrobacterales > Solirubrobacteraceae > Palsa-744. The sequence goes on from CAWEOK010000014.1 coordinate 3,288, forward strand.
GAATGAACCGCAGCGTTGCTGGGGCCAAGGAAGGAAACCCAAGGCAGGGACGCATGACAAGTCATCGCAGGATCGTATTGATAGGGGCGATAGTCGCTGCTCTCATGATTGAGACGCCGACGCTGGCGGCGGCGAGCCCGCTGCTGAGCGGCTACGGCGGCCCGGGCCAGGGTAGTCAGGAGATCCTCGGCTCGGCGCTTCTGGGCGGGGGCTCGGGCGGAGCAAGCGGCGGCGGTAGCTCAACGGGCGGCAAGTCGGGTGAATCTCCGGGCTCATCCCGCTATGGCGAACGACCCGCTGAATCTGAATCCTCAGAGAACGGCGCGGTCGGCGCGAATGACACGAAAGACGCGGGTGGCACCGCACCCAGACGCGCCGGCCGGGGCGCAGGCTCACGAGGGACTGGCGCCGGAGAGACATCCCGTGATGGCGCGAGCGCGTATCCAGCTTCGCCGGCCGAGCAGGCGAGCGTCGCGACGCCGGTGGGAGCGCAGACGCTGGGGCTGTCCGGCGATGATTTCCTGCTCCTCGTGCTGGCCCTCGCGGCGCTGGCGTTCACGGGCTTTCTCACCAGACAGCTGGCCCGGATGGGGGAGCCCGGACCGCATCGGCCGCTCAAGGGACACGCAGCAGGACCCGAGTAAGTTAGTACCGACAAGCCATAGGGACAGGACGCCCTCAGATCATGGACCAACCGCGCATCGCCCAGCAGACATCGACCACGCTGCCGCTCGCCGGAACGCTCGTGCGCGATGCGCCGCAGCCGCAGCCGAAGTCGCTGCTGGATGGGACCTTCGACGGGAGGCTGCAGTGGGCGCTGGAGGGTCCGGGCTGGAGCGTGCTGCGCCCGACCGTCGACTTCGTGCTGCTGTGCACGGCGGTGGTCATGGCGCTGGGCGGGGTCCAGGCGACCACCAGCGTCTCGGCCATGCAGGCGCCGCTGCTGGCGCTGCCGGTGCTGGCCATGTTGCTGCTCTACCTGCGCGGGCTGTATCGCACACGTCTGCGTGTGCAGGTGCTCGACGGGGTCGTGCCCGTGATCGGCGCCGTGTCGATCGCGGCGATGGGGGTGGCGACGATCGGTCTGCTGATGAACGGTCAGGCGCCGAGCCAGTCCGATGGCGTGCGCTCGTGGCTGTTCGCATTGCTGGCTGTGGGTCTCGGACGTATCGCCCTGGCCGGGGCGCAGCGCTGGGCGCGCGGACGCCGGCTGGTGGGCAAGCCCATACTGATCGTGGGTGCCGGTCTCGTCGGCTCGCAGGTCGCCCGGCTGCTCGAGAAACATCCTGAGTACGGGCTGGTCCCGGTGGGTTTCGTCGACGACGACCCCCGTTCGATCGCCGAGGTGGGCGGACGCGACGTGCCGGTTCTGGGGACGGTCGAGGATCTCGACGAGATCTTCGACGAGACGGGCGTGCGCAAACTGATCGTCGCGTTCTCATCGGTGGCCGACGCTCGCATCAGCCGTCTGATCCAGCGCTGCCAGGAGCTGGGGGTCAACGTGTCGGTGGTGCCGCGGATGTTCGACACGATGAACGATCGCGCCTGGTATGACACGATCGGAGGCACGCCGCTGTTGACGTTCTCGGCGGTCAATCCCAGGGGCTGGCAGTTCGCGCTCAAGCACGCCTGCGACCGCGCGTTCGCGCTGGTGCTGGTGGTGCTGCTGTCGCCGGTGCTGCTAGGTGCGGTGCTGGCCGTGCGTCTGAGCTCTGCCGGGCCGGCGCTGTTTCGCCAGCGTCGCGTGGGTCGCGACGGGCGCGTGTTCGACCTGTACAAGTTCCGTTCGATGCGCCCGGCGCCCGGGCAGAGCACAAAGTTGAACCGCGACGACGACACCGCGATCGAGTTCCTGCTCGGCGGCGATACGGCGCCCGGCGGCATCGAGGGGGAGGACCGGCGCACGCTCGTCGGGCGTGTCCTGCGGCGCACCTCGATCGATGAGCTGCCCCAGCTGCTGAACGTTCTGCGCGGGGAGATGAGCATCATCGGCCCCCGTCCGGAGCGTCCCGAGTTCGTGGAGCTGTTCGAGCACGACATCGACCGCTACGGCGATCGTCACCGCGTCAAGTCGGGCATCACCGGCTGGGCGCAGGTACACGGGCTGCGCGGCCAGACCTCGCTGGCCGAGCGCGTGGGGTGGGACAACTACTACATCGCCCACTGGTCGCTGGGTCTGGACCTGAAGATCCTCGTGCTGACGATTGCCGCGCTGTTCCGCGACGCCGAGTGACGGCCGCGGCAGGCTTCCCAAGGTTCCCCGTCGGTGACATCGGATGTAACCGACGTCGGGTGTAACTGACGTTCGATGTAACCGACGTCGGATGTCCTCATGGCACGAGGCGGCCATGTTCTGCTGGCGGCAGCGCAAAGATCATGCTATCAGTAGCGTAGATTGACTGCGATCGTTAGCATAGATAGCTGTGAGCACGGGGCGTACATCGCACGAGCCGACCGGGGGACGCGCGTACCTGCAGCGTGTCCTCGACGACGAGCTCGATGAGAAGGCAGCCGAGTTCGCCGCGATCTCCATCGAGGGGCCCAAGGGGGTCGGCAAGACGGAGACCGCACAACGCCGAGCGCAGACGGACTACCGTCTCGACGGCCCCGCGGGCCAGGTGGTTGCGGCCAACCCGGAGGTTGTGCTCGGCGGCGACCCGCCAATTCTCATCGACGAGTGGCAGCGCGTACCCGCGACATGGGACGTGATTCGCCGAGCAGTTGACGACGGGGCGCCGCCGGGCAGCTACCTGCTCGCCGGTTCGGCCAGCGAGCACGGCGCCCACACCGGGGCGGGGCGCATCCTCACGTTGCGGATGCGCCCTATGACCCTCTCCGAGCGTGGCCTAGCGACACCGACGGTGAGTCTGCGCCGGCTGCTCGGCGGCGAGCGCGCAGCCGTCGAGGGGCAGACGGACGTCGGGCTGGAGCGCTACGCGCACGAGATCGTCGACTCCGGGTTCCCGGGCGCGCGGGGCATGTCCGAAACCGCACACGAGGACTTCCTCGACAGCTACGTTCAGCGTATCGTGGAGCGTGACTTCGAGGAGCTGGGCCGGGCCGTCCGTCGCCCGGCGACGCTGTTGCGATGGATGAACGCATATGCCGCCGCGACGGCCTCGACTGCCTCGTTTGAGACTATCCGCGACGCCGCCACCGGCGGGGAGGGACAGAAGCCCGCGAAGACCACGACCAAGCCCTATCGGGAGATTCTGCAGCGGCTGTTCATCGTCGATGAACTGCCCGCGTGGATGCCGACCCGCAACCGAATCTCGCGGCTTGCGATGCCGTCCAAGCACCATCTCACGGATCCCGCGCTCGCCGCAAGCCTGCTCGGAGTAAACGCCGGCGCCCTGCTGTCCGCCGAGCCGGTGGGGCCCCCGTCGCTGCGTGAAGGCCCGCTGCTCGGCGCGCTGTTCGAGTCGTTGCTGACGCTCTCGGTCCGGGTCTACGCCCAGGCGGCGCGTGCGCGGGTCAGCCATCTCAGAACGCGCAACGGCGACCACGAGGTGGATCTGATCGTGGAGCGTCGCGACGGCCACATGCTCGCGATCGAGGTAAAGCTCGCGGCCGTGCCCGACGATCGCGATGTCCGCCACCTCCGTTGGCTCGCTCGGCAGGTCGGAGGTGACCTGCTCGACGCGGTTGTGATCACGACCGGACCGTACGCCTATCGCCGGCCGGATGGGATCGCCGTCGTACCGGCGGCGCTGCTCGGTCCCTGACTCCGCTACCAGCCGACTTTCAGATGCCTTCGCTGCGCCCCGTCTAAAATCATTTGAGAACTTATTAGTCAGATGCTCCGCTGTGCGTCCCGACCCGGCCCCATCCATTCCTGGTAGACGCGCACGCGCAGGCCGCTCGTGCCGAGCACCGAGGGCAGCGCGATCAAGTAACGGTTGAAGCGGTTGAGCGTGAACGTCGCCCGGTAGCGCAGCGTGCTGCCCTGGAAAGCTTCGAGCTGCATGAAGTCGCCGACGGGCCCGGAGCCGCCGGCCACGACGTGGCTGCCCTGCCGGCGCAGGCTGAGGGTGACGGGGCTGGGGGAGCCAAAGGGCGAGGCCAGGACGCGGGAGAGCGCCGGATACGACGGCTTGCGGGCGCCGTGTTCGTTCAGCACCCCGAAGTTTTCGCTCTTGGAGCCTTCCAGCTGGTAGAGCACATCGGCCGCAACGTATGGGGTGCGCGCCAGAGAGCGATAGATGTTGGCGATGTTCGCCGCCTGGACCCGCGGGGTCACGCACGCCTGTTCCTGCTGGATCTTGTATCGCGGCCAGCAACTGCTCCAGCCGAACTCGTCCAGCCACAGGGGTGCGGTGTCGCCGTTGGCCAGCTGCACTTCGCGGAATGCGCGCAGCGCAGCGAGGGTCAGCGTGTAGAAGTGCACGGCCAGCCCGTCGTAGTAGCCCTTGATGCCGGCGGCGTACAGGGCGCGCAGGAAGATGCCGTTGGAGCCGACGAGCGAGCCGGCGATCACCGGGACGTTCGGGTTGGCCTGCTTGATCGCGGGGTAGGCGGCGCGCAGGAGGGCGGCGTAACGGACGGCCTTGTTGGGTCCGGCGAAGTAGTCTTCGTTGATCTGATCGGGCTCGTTCCAAATCTCGATCGCGGCTAGGCGGGTGCCATAGCGCTGGGCGAGGTAGGCGACGAAGGTCGCATAGGTGGATGGGTTGGAAGGAGGCCAAGCGCTCGCCTTGTTCAAGTGCTCGGGGGCGCACGAGCGCAACATAGAGGCGGGGGCCGACGATGCCCAGCAGGGCGTGCTGTACACGGTCATGATCACTCGTATTCCGTCGGCGGCGGCATCGCCAACCAGACGGTCGGTGAAGGCCAGCGCGCGCTGTTCGACCTGGCCCGGCCCACGCGGTTCCAGTGCGGACCACGGCACGACGGTACGCACGACCTGGGCATGTAGCGCCCGTGCCTGGGCTATCGCTTGGTCGGCTGCGCGAAGCGGATCCGGCCCCACACCGACGACATTCACGCCGCCCAAGGGCGATGCGGCGGACAGATGCGCTGCCGGCGCCCGCTTGGCTTCACCGGCCGGTGCAAGGAGGGCGAGCACGCACAGCCCCAGCACCAGTGCGATAAGGGGCTTCTGCAGGCTTCCTGCCGACTCTTGGAGGCGTCCGGCCATCTCTACACGATAGTCGCGCCTCGGCTCGCGAGCGCAGACTGCGAACAGGGTTGCAGCGACGGTGACCGCGGTAGGGTGTGTCGCACCATGTCCCCAACCTGGATTTGGACGCAGGTCGCGATCGTCGTGTTCGTGCTGATCGGGATGATCATTGCGATCACCAAGCTTGCGTGAGGGCTGAATGTCGATGTCCGCCAAACAGGGTCAGGCTATGGCAAGGACTGCTCGTCCACTGATGGTTGTGGTCGTCCTGGCGGTTACATTGCTCTTCGTCGTGGTCGGGTCCCAGGCGCGCGGCTCGAACCCGCCGCCACCACTGCTGCCGAACCTGGTCGCGACGCCGCCGGAAGAAGTCGAATTCGAAACCAGCAACAACGACGGCGATCTGTCAAAGACTCCAGAAGAAGCAAGACTGCTGCTGCGCTTCAACGGCTACCTCCACAACGACGGCAGCGGAGCGCTTGACATGCAGGGCTCGCGAGCGGAACCTAAATTCAGTCCCGCCGCCGAACCGACCGCCAGGATGGAAGTCGAACGTCGGGAAACCGAACTGCGAGAATTCAGCGAAGGGAAGAGGTCCGAAGAAGAACCACGGTATGAGCTTTCGGAAAAAACCGAACAGGAACTCAGCTCACCGCGGATGGATGTCTTTCAGCGTCTGTACACGGAAGCGGGCAAACCGCCTGTACCCCCCGAACAAACCCAAAAATACAACAAAGAAAACGAAATATATCTCAAACGGAACAACGAAGAAGTGGCGAGCAGCGCCGAAATGCTGTTCGTCAACGCCGACGGCCACCACCACTGGCACCTGCAGCACGTCGCCAAGTACTCGCTGTGGAACGCGGCCAAGACCGCCGAAGTGGCCCCTGCGCAAAAGGTGGGGTTCTGTCTCGAGGACAGCGAACACGTCGAAGCGTCCAAGGGGCCGCCGGGCGCGGTCTACTCCGACGATGTTGCTCCCTACCGCGACTTCTGTCAGCGCTACAAGCCCTATACGACGAGTGTTTATGAGGGGATCTCCCCCGGTTGGCGCGACGACTACGAATATAGACTCGGCTTCCAGTGGGTTGACGTATCGGATGTCCTGCCAGGCGAATACTGGCTGCGCGAGGAAGTCAACCCTGAAGGCAAGATTCTCGAAGAAGATCGCGGGGAAAAGGCTGCCTATGCGACCGAACCGACGATTGTGTCCGGGTTCGACGCGTTGCCTCAGGCGGTCAGCACACCGGTCGGCGAGCCCGTGACGATCACGGCCACCTCCACGAGGTGGGAACGCGAGTATGAACCGATCGGCAGACCCGACTACGCGATCGTCTCGCAACCGCGGCACGGCACGCTGACCCCAATCGGCAGGACTGACCAGGTGACATACACCCCGGAAGCAGGCTATGTCGGACCCGACTCCTACACGTTCTCGGCCTCCGATCCAAATAGCGAATTCCCCCGCAACCCGGAGGTGGCGACCGTTTCGATCGAGGTGGGCACTCCGGCTCCGAGCGTGGCGATCTCAGGCGCCCCCGCCGAAATGATCGCCGGGACGAGCGTCCAGCTCTCGGCGCTGCTCAGCAACGACAGTCCGGGGGTCACGTGGAGCGCCAGCTCCGGCTCGATCACATCCGGCGGTCTGTATACGGCGCCGGCGGAACCACCGATCGGCGGCGCGGTCGTGATCGCCGCGCGCGGCGCGGGGGGCGCGGAAGATCGGGTGATGGTCCTGATTCGACCGGCGCCCATCGCTCAGGACAACTCTGCGCCGCCACAATCCTCGGCGCCCTCGACACCCGGCGCAACCCCTTCCTCACCGTCCGGCAAATCCGCCTCCCATCTGCCCACCCTCTATCGACCCGAAGCGATGCTGATCGGGCGTCAATTGATCATGACGACGAGAGTGAGCAAGGCCGGCCGCGTCCGTCTCAGCGCCTTCATCGGTCATCGCCGGCTCGGGACATGCGCGGCCAGGACGCCGGGCGATCGGAGCTTCACCTGCAGGCTGACGCTCGGCAAGCGGATACGGCTGAACACGCGGATCACGATCGTCGCAAGCCTGAGGATCGGCGGCAGGGTGCTGAGCAGCACGCGCCCGGCCGCGCCGGTGCCGCAGATGAAGATGAACATGGGCGGCCCACCGACCAAGCACGCGACGCAAGTGGCGACCCGGGCGCTCGGGCACGACGCGTCGTCGTGGCGGTTCTGGTGCAGTCCGTCGATGGAGATGTGATCGTCTTCTCGCGGCGTCTCAGCCCCGCGCCGCGCCACCACGCGCTCGTGCGGGCCGGGTGGATATGATCGCCCCGTCGGCCGTCCGGCCGGCCATGGCCAAAGCGGGCAAGGAGGATCATGTTCAAATCGATCGTGGTTGGGACGGACGGCTCGGACACGGCCGGTCAGGCGGTGCGCCAGGCGGTCGATCTGGCACGCGCCGTGGGGGCGAAGATCGAGCTCGTCAGCGCGTACGAGCCGGTGCCCGCCCAGCGCCTGCGCGAGGAACGCCGAGAGGCGCCGGAGGATTTGCAGTGGGCGATCAGCCCGCGCGAGGACGTTGACGCCACGCTGGACGCGGCGGCCAAGATCGTGCGTGAGGCAGGTGTGGCCGTGGACATCTACCCGCGCCAGGGCGATCCCGCCGACGCGATCCTCGATGTCGCCGAGGAGCGCGAGGCCGACCTGATCGTGGTCGGCAACAAGGGCATGACCGGCGCCAAGCGGTTTCTACTGGGCTCGGTGCCGAACAAGGTCTCCCATCACGCTCCGTGCTCGGTGATGATCATCCGCACGACCTGAGCCGTTCGAGGGTCGTCCTGTCCGAGGGCTCGTCCTCACGCATGGGGTGAACAGTCGCCCGCGGCCGGCGTCGTCGTGTCTGAGGCCTATTCGAGCACCAGGAACGTCGAGCGCGCGAAGCGGCCCAGTTGCGGGTATCGCGCCAGCAGACGGTCGTCGAGTCCGCGTACGCGCCGCGCAAGCGCTCGTTGCCACGAATGCGGCAACACAAGGTTCAACGGCATCAGAGGAATGCTCGTGAGCTCGACCTCGCGGTGCCAGAAAGCCGGAAAGACTTCGGCGCAGAGTTGCCAGTCTTCGACGGTGAATGGGTGCTCGTCGGCAGTGCGGGCGCTTGGCGTGAAGCGGCGACCCAGCCGCAGGAGAGGATTGTGTGCGAGCGGCTCGAGGAACACTGCCCGCCCACCCGGGGCCAAAACGCGTCGGAGCTCTGCAAGCGCTTGGGGGACGTCCAGGTGATGCAGGATCGCGATGCCAACGATGAGGTCGAATGAGTCGTCCGGAAATCCCGTCGCATGAGCGTCTCCTGCGCGGAAATCAACTCGGTCCTCGTACCCGTCTTCGCGGGCTGTGCGTTGGGCCTGCGCGATCTCGGCATCGGATATGTCGATCCCGGAGACATGAGCCGCTCCGGACTGAACGAATCGCCTGGTCTCGTGTGCGGGGCCACAACCGTACAGCAGCACTCGCTTGTCGCGCGGATCATACAGGTCAGCGAGCTCATTGTTGCGGTTGAACTCTCCGATCGCGCGCCAGATCCACCCGCGCACCCGCACGTAGCGCTCACTCGGCTCATTGAAGAAACTCCGCTCGCGGTCGACGATGTCGCCAGGCTGTGCGCTCATCGCACGAGACTATCAACGGGCGGGAAAGCTGTGATGATCCCGCGCGGTGTTCGAGAGCATGCCCATCCTGAGTCGCACCATTCGCCAGTCCGCCGCGCACGACTGAGACGATCCGCATGCAGTTGGGCATCTACGACGACGACACCTACAAGTCAGACGCGACCGGCGTCTCTGGCGAACGCTCTTTTGTGCGCTTCATGACCAGCCTGCGTCCGCATGTGGACCGGCTTGTCGTTGCCGGCCGTCTCGACCCGGAGCCTGGCCGCTCGCACTACCCGCTCGGAGCCGAGGTTGAGTTCGTCGGTCTTCCGTACTACACGAGCCTGACGCATCCGCTCGAGGTGCTGCGTTCGCTCACGGGGTCCGCACGCCGGTTTTGGCGCATGCTCGACCGCGTCGACACCGTCTGGCTCCTCGGGCCCTACATCCACGCGATCGGCTTCGCTCTGCTTGCGCTCATGCGCCGACGCAGGGTCGTGCTGGGAGTGCGCCAGGATCTGCCCCGGTACGTGCGATCGCGACATCCGAACGCGCCCTGGGTGCACGGCGCCGCGGACATCCTCGAGATCGCGTTCCGCACGCTCGCGCGCTGGCTGCCCGTGGCCGTCGTCGGCCCCGATCTGGCCGAGCGCTACTCGCACGCACGGCGGCTGCTCGAGTTGACTGTCTCCCTCGTTTGCACCGCCGACGTGATCGACGAGTCGGAGGCGCTCGCTCGAACCGCTGCGCCGGCACGACGCGTGCTGAGCGTGGGCCGGCTCGATCGCGAGAAGAACCCGCTGCTGCTTGTCGAGGTGATGGCGGCACTGCACGAGTCCGACTCCGAGTGGCGGCTGGTCATCGTCGGCGATGGACCGCTCCGCGCACAGATCGAGGCACGCATCAAGGAGCTCTCGCTCAACAAGGTGATCGACGTTCGCGGCTACGTTCCGATCGATGGCGAGCTTCCCGTCGCTCTACGCCTCCAGCGACGTCTTTCTGCACGTCTCATGGACCGAGGGCGTCCCGCAGGTTCTGTTCGAGGCGTTCGCTGCCGGGCTGCCGGTCGTCGCAACCGATGTTGGCGGTGTGGCGCAGGCGGTCGACGGCGCGGCGCTCCTGATTCCTGCCGGCGACGCGTCAGCGGCCGCAAAGGCGCTCGAACGCGTCGCCGAGGATGAGTCTCTGCGCCAGCGCCTCATCCGTCAGGGGTTGGAACAGGTCCGTGAACATACGCTCGAGGCGGAGACGCAACGTCTCGCGCTGTTCCTGGAGGGACGCTGACCGTGTGCGAGGGAGGCTGACCGATGCGGATTACCGCCGTCACGACCACGGTGCCCGGGCCGCGCAAGCCGCGGCTGTTGAGCTTCATACGGGCTCTGCGACTCGCTGGGCACGATGTCAGCGTCGTCGCGACCTCCGATTTCTCTCAGGCCGGCGGATCGACTGTCGACGATGAGGGGCTGGCGGCGCTCCGGGAGCTCGGCGTGTCTCTCACGCGGGTGTCCTACGCGCTGAGCGTGTTGCAGGTCGCCCGGGCCATCACGTCAGTCGCGCTGAGGAGAGCATGCACCGAGACGGCGCTGTATGACTCGCGACCTCTCGCCGAGCGCTTCGGCGCTGCCGTCGAGGCTACGAACCCCGATGTCGTGCACGTCGATCGGATTCGCACGCTTGCGCTTGTCCGCCGGCTGGCGGCGCCGCTCGTCGTCGATGTTACGGACCCGCGCCTGGGGACCTATCGACACTACCGTCGTTCGGGGCAGTTGAGGCCTCTATCGGTCGGACTTGCGGCCACGATCCGCGCGTGGCTGGACCAGCGACCGGCGCTCAGGGAAGAAGTCGCGGGTCTGCGCGGGGTGCCGACCCTCGTCGCGTCTGAGATCGGTCGTGAGATGCTGCTCAGCGCAGGCGCCAACCCCGCATTCATCTGGTCGGTCCCGAACGCGGTCTTTGCAAGCGAGCGCGCCGAACCGCTGCGTGTCGAAGAGAGCGTCTCGCCCGTGGTGGGCATGTCCGGCAACCTTTCCTATCCGCCGAATGTGCTCGGCTTCGAGGCGTTGGCCAGGGATATCGCTCCGCCTCTTCGCCGTGAGCTCGGCGCGAGGACGTTGGTAATCGGATCCTCGCCGCACCGCCTGCTCGTTCGAGCCGCGGAGCGCGCCGCGATCGAGATCCACGCGGACGTCACGAGCGTTCCTGAGACGATTCGCCGGCTGGGAGTGACCGTGATGGTCTCTCCACAACGGGTGTCCACGGGTTTCCCCAATCGTGTCCTCGACGCGATCTATAGAGCAGGTGTCCCGATCGTCGCCTCGCCGGAGACGGTGCGAGGAGCCCCCCCGGAACTGGCGTTGCGCATCCCCGTCGCGACCAGTCCCGACGAGTGGGTACAACGCACACGTGAGCTGGCTGGGCACGCCAGATGCGATCTAGTCGTCGAGCTTCAGCGGCTGATCGACGATGTGTGCGGGCCAAGCGTTGTGGTGGACGCTCTGACGTGCGCATATGATCGCGCCCGAGCTGAGACGGCACGGGGCGTGGCGCCAGGCTGCGCTTGACTCGACGACACTGGGCCACTGACCGCGGTAGGGGAGGGCCACCGATCGTGGGTAGGGGACTGGAGCTCTGGGCGTCAGGGATTGACCGCAGCCCGTCACGGCTTGATACGTACGCCACAGCAATCCACTCGTACGAGCGTCCAGGAGACGAAAAAGCCGCTCCAGCGGCGGAGCGCTCAGTCCGACTGACTCCCCAGCAAGGTTTATCCCAAAACTAAAACTTATCCATACAGGCATCGTCCCGAGAAGGGCACACCCGTCGTGAGGCGGGGTCGCAAAGCCACGGAGCTCCATGTGAGCCGGCCGGGCTACCGAAGGATCGATCGGTCGGTGCCGCACTTGCCAGGAGGACTCAAGTGCTTTCCAAGGTACCGCCCCATCGCCGCCATTTGGTTTCGCTGCTGCTCATCGCCGCCGGTCTGCTGGCGCTTGCTCTCCTCGCGAGCAGTGCGCTCGCCCACGGCGGAGCGCGCTCGTCGAGCAATCGCCACGCTCATTACGCCCGCGCCGTCTGCCACCGATCTGGACGCGATGGGCGTCACGCCCACGTGAGATGCACGGTGCGCAAAGTCTCGGGACACGGGCCCGGGCATGAATCGGGATCCCATCACAAATCGGATCCACCGGAACCGCCTCACCACGAAGCAGAAAAGTTAGCGCCGGCGAACAGTTCGCTGCCGGCCATCTCCGGCACGACCACGCAGGGTCAGACGCTCGCCGCGTCGGCCGGTTCGTGGACGGGTACCGCGCCGATCGACTACGCCTATCAGTGGCAGCGCGACGGTGCCGACATCTCCGGAGCGACCGGCTCCACCTATGCGCTCGCTGCCGGCGATAAGGGCGATCGGGTCGATGTCGTAGTCACAGCCTCCAACACCGTGGGCGCCAAGGCGGCAACGTCTTCGGTCACCACGATCGTTGCCTCGTCGACCTCCTCGGAAGAAGATCCAACTCAACCGGCGGAAGGCCCGGCTTCCTCAGGCGAAGATCCGCCACCCGCCGAAGAACCGTCCTCGCCAATCACTTCTCCGCTCCCGGCGGAAACCTGGGAAGGCTTCTCGGAGTCCAATCCGATGCCGGCGGGACGGACACCGGGCAACAGCTCCTCCCCGTTCAACCAGCCTGTCGGTTCTGCGCCGCAGGTTCTCCCGAGCTCGGCTGCGATGGTCTCGTTTCTGCTTGCGGATCACACGCCGGGAAGTCCCATGCCCGAAAACGATACGCGACCTGGAGGCGGCTCGCGCCCCCTGTACTACGCGGCCAACTCAGATCCGCTCGTCGAACTCGTGGCGACCGAGCCGTGGGGCCATAACCCGTTGACCGGTCGCAAGATCCGAGTGCCGCAAACCGCGGTCGCGGAGCAGCAGAGCGACGGGCATCTCACGATCGTGCTCGCTCCAAACAACGCGATAGTCCCGGGCGAAACGGTGGATCTGTGGCAGGCCCAGCCGGTGAAGGAAGGCAAGCTCCTGTTTTCCTGGGGTGGACCGGGCAACATCACGGGAACGCTCTGCGAGCCCGACGGCCTTTCGGGAGATGCCGCGGGCATTGATTTGGTGGCCGGACAGGTCAGGGGGCCCGAGCTGAAAGCAGGGATTGTTCCCCATGCGCTCGTGGTGGCCGTCAAAGACGTGAAACCGAGCTACGTCTATCCGGCGTCGCACACGGATGGGTCGAGCAATGAAGCTGCCGCTCCGGCGATGGGTCAGCATTTTTACCTCGATTACTCGGATGCGGAAATCGCCGCGCTCCACGTCCTGCCGTGGAAGAAGGCGATCTTGACCGCCATGGCTCACTACGGCTTCTATATCGGTGATTCGGGCAACAACAGTCTCAGCCTGATCTGGGAGGGGTCGCTCATGTACACTCACTCCGGGAAAACCGAACCGTTCGTGGAAATCGGTAAAGAACAGGGCGTGCCGGAGTCCGGTGGGAGCTACACCTTCAATCTATCTGAAGGTGTGGAATGGTCTCGTCTGCGGGCTATAGCGCCTCCCTCCGAATAACGGCCTATCGAGCGGTGGCCTGTCGAGCGGCAAGCAGTTCCTCGTAGAGCGCTTCGACGCTGCCAACCATGACATCGAGGTCGAACTCGCGGCGTCTGCGCTCGCGTGCATGTGCACCGAGCGCAGACGCATGTACACGGTTCGTGAGCAAATCGTCGATCGCCGCCGCCAGTCCCACCGGATCGCCGGGTTCGACGAGCAAACCGTGCACGCCATCCTCGATCAGGTCTGGAACGCCGCCCACCTTGGTTGCCACGATCGGCAGCCCCGCCTCCATGTACTCCATCACGGCGAGCGGGCTGCCCTCGAATGCTGAGGCGCAGACCGCGACGTCGAGCACGGTGAGCAGCTCGGGCACATCCAGCCGGCGACCCAGCAGCAGGACGACATCCCTGAGCCCGAACTCATTTATGAGCGCTTGGAGTCGAGTCTGCTCGGGCCCATGACCGGCGATGAGCACGTGTAGGTCCGGATGATGCTGTCGCAGGCGTGCGGCCGCTTGGATGAGCACGTCATAAGCCTTCTGGGTTCGCAGCGCGCCCACCGCGCCGATCAACGGCCCCGCACCGACCCCGAGCTCGGCCCGCAGATCGCGGCCGGGGGTTGGCGCTCGGCCGACGATTCCGTTCGGGATGAAGCGAATCCGCTCGGGCGGAATCCGCTCGATCTCGATCATCTTGCGACGATCCTCGCGCGACACCGCGATGAATGCGTCGCTGCACCGCGCGATCAGCTCGCGGTCGAGCAGACGCCTGAGCGGCTCGCCTTCGAACGACCACGTGTGCTCGTGGGCGATGACGACCGGCACGTGTGTGAGACGCCCGACGATCGTGCCCCAGAGATTCGATCCGAACATATGCGCGTGTACCACATCGACGTGCTCGCGGCGAATGTATGCTGCCAAATGGCGCCAGGGCAACACGGAGCCACGATGACTCCGTCTGAGCGCAAGAAACGCAACGCCGGCCTCACGCATGTGCTCGAGCGCCTGCAACTCGACATCGGTGTGTGACTGATCATCGATGAACCGGCTGGCGCACAAGGTGCTGCGAAACCGCGACGGCGACAGGCGCGTGGCGATGTCCAGCGCGAGCCGCTCCGCCCCTCCGGTGGTGCCGAGACGGTCCACGAGCGTCAGGACATGTGTCCGGCGCGGAAGCGTCGCTTGACCGGACGATCGAGCACGCATCGGGGAAACACGAGCGCGAGCCGTCGTGTCAACTCCGGTAGACGATCTGGTTTCGCTGTTCATCACGTGACTATTCTCACCGACTTCAGCCCGCGCAAGCGGTACGGTTCGCTGCGATGACGCCACCTGCGCCCACATTCAGCGTTGTGATTCCCGCCTACAACGCGGCGGATACCCTGGGGGAAGCGATCGACTCGGTGCTGGCCCAGACTCGCCTGGACTTCGAGGTCATCGTGATCGATGATGGTTCCACCGATGACACCGCGGCGGTCGCCGCCGGCTTCGCGGATCCGCGGGTGCGGGTCTACCGCCAGGAGAACGCCGGCCCGTCGGCCGCACGCAACCGAGGCATCGCGCAGGCCGTGGGCGAGTACGTGAGCTCGCTCGACAGCGACGACCTGTGGCTCCCGGATTATCTGGCCGAGATGGGGCGAGCGCTGGAGGAGCATCCCCGGGCGGGCTTTGCCTACACCAACGCCTGGATCCTGGATGCCAGCGACCGTTTCCGTACGATGCCCACGGGGGCGTGGCACCGGCCACCTACCCCGATGCTGCCCCGCGACCAGTTCGTTGCCGAGCTGCTGCGGGAGTGCTTCGTGAACGCGCCGACCATACGCCGCACGGCGCTCGAGCAGGTGGGCGGCTATGACGAGAGTCTGTCTCACGGTGAGGATTGGGAGCTTTGGCTGCGGCTCGCGAATGCGGGCTTTGAAGCCGTGCGGGTCGAGGGTCCGCTGACCATCTATCGCAATCGCCCCGGCTCGCATTCGGCTGATCTGGCCGCGATGGAGGTCGCGCCGACCATGGTCTATCGAACAGTGCTCGAGCGCCATAACCCTTCACCACAGGTCAGAGCACTGACCGAGACGCGGCTGCAGACGATAGACCGTCGCTCCCGCCTCGATATGCGCATGCTACTGAGCATCCGGGGTGCGGTGGGCACGGCCACACGCAGGCTGCGCGTCCGTTATCTGCCCTCCAACCGCTGGCACCTGCAATCCACCCCTCCGCCTCGGGTGGCTGAAGCGTTCCCGGAGCTTGGTCTGGGCAGAGCCGCATTCTCGGCGGGTCCACCGCCAGAGGATGGCTCGCGGACTCGGCGCGAGGCAGCCGATTTGCTCACCGGCGAGGATGCCGAGCCGCCGCGGGCTAAGCCGCGTGGTTGAGCTCCCCGGGCCGGAGACCGAGCCGCCGCCTCCCGCGAGTCCCGAATCGCCTCCGGCAAGTCCCGAGCCGCCTCCCGCAAGCCTCACCGGCACGGTGACCCGCGGTATCGGCATGTCGGGTATGGGCTATGCGCTCAGCCAGCTGCTGACGTTCGGGACCTATTTCGTGCTGGCCAAACTGGCTGATCCGGCCGATTTCGGGCACTTCGCGGCGGGCACGGTGGTCGTGGGGGTCGGCACGCTGGTGGGGGAGTCGGGCATGCTGGCGGCCCTGATCCAGCGCCGAGAGCGTCTCGAGGAGGCGTTCAACTCGGCTTTCCTTGCGACTCTGGTGGGAGGCACGCTGCTCAGCCTGCTGGCGCTGGCGGCGGCCCCGCTGGTCGCTCTGTTCTTCCACAGTCACGAAGCCGGAGTCGTGGCGGCGGTGATGTCGGGATGGATGCTCCTGCGTCTCACGGCGATTGTGCCCGACGCCATGCTGCAGCGCCACTTCTCGTTCAGGCGCAGGGTGATCATCGACCCACTGTCAACCGTGGCGTTCGCGGCCGGGGCGATACCGGCGGCGGCGGCCGGTCTCGGGGTGTGGGCGCTGGCGATCGGCACCTATGCCGCGGCTCTGGTCAACGTGATCGCGGCCTGGGTGTTTGCGGGCTGGCGACCCAGGCCCCGGCTGGCGAGCATCGCGATGTGGCGCGAGCTTGCCCGCTTTGGCCGTCCACTGTTGGGAGCCGGAATGATTCGCCGGGTGGTCACCGAAATTCCCGTGCTGGCTCTCGGCCACGTCACCGGGGCGAGTGCGCTTGGGCAGTTCACGTACTCCTCACGCGTCGCGTCCCAGCCGCTGGGGGCGGTGGTCAACGTCGGAGCCTATGTGTTGCAGCCCGCCTTCGCGCGTCTCTCCTATCACGACGAGCGCTTCCGGGCCGCTGTGTGCAGGTCCTTGCGTTGGCTGTGTGTCGCGGCGTTTCCCGCCGGACTGCTGCTGGTGGCGCTCGGTACCCCCGCCGTGGTGCTGGTGTTCGGCGAGCAGTGGCGCGAAGCGGGCAATGGCGCGGCGGCCCTCGGCGTCTATTGTGCGGCGGTGTCCCTGGACTCGATCGCCAGCGAGACGTGGAAGTCATACGGACGCGGAGACATGCTGGCGCGCATGCACACCGTCTCGCTGATACTGACCGTGGTCTGCGTGGGAGCTCTTGTGGTGCCGTTCGGCCTGTTGGGGGTGACGATCGGCATGTCTGCGAGCGCCGTCGGGGTGGGCGTGTACGCGGTGCGAGGAATGAGTCGCGCCCTGGGGATCGCGCTCGCCGACCTGGTGTCCGAGATCTGGCCGCCGGCGATTGCGGCGACCGCGATGGCGGGGGCCATGTTCTGTCTCGAGCACTTTGTCGTTCATGCAGAACGCCACGGCGCGATCCTGGGTCTCACTCTGCTCGCTATCGAGACCCTGCTCGGAGTGGCGATCTATCTGTCAATGATGGCCGTCCTCGCGCCCCACGTCACGCGCGAGCTCCTCGGAGCGCTCCGAGGAGGGGCCCGGCTCGAGTGGGCGCGCAGGCGACACAGTGTCTAACCCGGATCGTGCAGTAGGCGCGTGAGGGTGATTGCGGGTCGTTTTTTGGCGGGCCGGTGGTGTGTTGATCGGTGATCTGGTTGGGCGGTGTTGTCTGTGGCGCGTTCTTGGGGGAGCGTTGTCGTGTGCTGGACCCGTTTCGGCGTAGCTGTGATCACGGCCGGGTGGCCGAGTGGTCTGCTGGGTGGTGGCGGGGTCGCGGCGGTGGTTGTCAGCCGGGCGCGGCTGTGAGTGTTTTGAGTTTCTGAAACGCGGCGAGCAGCTCGCTGGCCCATGGCCATGTGTCTTGGAGGTGGAGCTTCGCGCGGCGGCCGGAGAACGCGAGCCGGGCGGCGACGTGCAGTAGTCGGTAGTCATGCCGACGTCGGCATGACTACCGTAATGCCGACCTTGCGGTCATGCCGATCTTGATCTGAAATCTCCTGCAGATTGGGGTGTTCACCGCGATCGAGGTCGGCATGATCGCGGCTGGTTGATGGAATTGCTCTCCGTGATCTATCAACGGAGAGGAGCTGGTCGTGGTGGAATATTCCGCTGGTCGGGTGCAGGGCCCGCTGGCGCCGTTTGCTGCTGGGTTCGTTGTCGAGTTGGTCGCGCGCGGCTATCAGCCGCGGTCGGTGCGCGGCCAGTTGGAGTTGATGGCGCATTTGAGCGGCTGGCTGGCCGAGCAGGGCCTGGAGCCTGCCGGGCTGACCGAGAATATCGCCGAGCGGTTTCTAGCGGTCAGGCGTGAGCGCGATGTCAACCTGAGAAGCTGGCGTGCGTTTGGTCCGTTGGTCGTCTATTTGCGCGGGCTCGGGGTCGTCCCGGAGCCCGTGGTCTTGATCGACACGCCGGTTGCGCGACTGCTGGCTGACTACCGTGACTACCTGCTGCGCGAGCGAGGGCTGACGGCCGGATCGGCGGCTCATTGGGAGCGCGTCGCGAGGTTGTTCCTAGCTGAACGCTCGGAGCCGCTTGAGGACGCCCTTCGCGAGTTGACCACGAGTGAGGTGACCGGGTTCGTGGTGGCGCGGTGCGCACCGGGGCGTTGCTCGGGCTCGACGGCGAAGATCCTGACGGGTGGGTTGCGGTCCCTGCTTCGGTATCTCCATGTCGCGGGGTTCACGGCGATTCCGTTGGCGCAGGCGGTGCCACGAGCCGCTGGGTGGCGGCTGAGTTCGCTCCCGCGCGCGTTGGAGGCAGCACAGGTCGCACGGCTCCTTGAGAGCTGCGATCGGGCGACCGTGATCGGGCGACGCGATCTC
Source organism: uncultured Solirubrobacterales bacterium (assembly GCA_963810645.1). Taxonomy (GTDB): domain Bacteria; phylum Actinomycetota; class Thermoleophilia; order Solirubrobacterales; family Solirubrobacteraceae; genus Palsa-744. The sequence continues at coordinate 21,772 of CAWEOK010000014.1, forward strand.
GCGATCCTGTCGCTGCTGGCGCGGCTGGGGTTGCGCTGCTGCGAGGTCTCCGGGTTGTGTCTGGATGACATCGACTGGCGGGCCGGGGAGGTCACGATCCGCGGGAAGGGATCAGCGACTGAGCGTCTCCCGCTGCCGCACGACGTTGGCGAGGCGCTGGTTGATTACTTGCGTGACGGACGCTCCACGTCTGCGGGGTTCCGCGAGGTGTTCGTGGCCGCGAAGGCGCCGCGGCGGCCGTTGTCACCCATTACGGTCACGCATGTCGTCGGCCGTGCGTGCAAGCGGGTGGGCATGGAGCCTGTCGGTGCGCACCGACTTCGTCACACGCTCGCCAGCGACCTGCTACGTGCTGGCACTCCGCTGGCGCAGATCGCGCCAATTCTGCGACACGCGAGCGTGACGACTACTGCCATATACGCGAAGGTCGATCGGGATGCGCTCAGGTCGCTCGCGCGGCCGTGGCCGTTTGTTGGAGGTGCAGCATGAGCTCGCTGCGTGACATGGCCGAGGATTACCTGCGGATGCGCCGCGCGCTCGGCTACAAGCTCGAGATTCAAGGGCTGCTGCTGGGCGGCTTCGTCTCCTATCTCGAGGAGATCGATGCGGTGACCGTCACGATCGAGAATGCGGTCGCGTGGGCCACGCTACCGGCCGGCGCGGACCCGTCCTATTGGGCCGAGCGACTGTCAGTGGTGCGCCAGTTCGCCCGTCATCTACAGACGATCGACCCGGCCTGCGAGGTACCGCCCGCACGGCTTCTGCCCTACCGGTCACCAAGAGCGATCCCGTACCTCTATGAGCCGGCGGAGATCACCGCGCTGATGGACGCTGCCGGACAGCTGCAGCCGCCGCTGCTGGCCGCGAACTACCGGACGCTGATCGGATTGTTGTCGGTCACCGGATTGCGCCTGGGCGAGGCGATCCGCCTCGACCGTGTCAACGTCGACGACCGCCACCAGCTGCTGCGTGTCCTGGATAGCAAGTTCGGCAAGAGCCGCGAGGTCGTGCTGCAGGACAGCACGATGAACGCCCTCAGGGACTATGGGCGGCTGCGAGATGAACGCTTCCCGCAACCACGATGTGAGGCCTTCTTCGTCTCAACCCGCGGCACCCGGCTGCGCAAGACCTGCATTCATCACATGTTCACCCGGCTGGTTCAGACCGCTGGCCTGAAGCCCCGCTCGCCGGGCTGCCGCCCAAGATTGCACGACTTCAGACATGCTTTTGCTGTGCGGAGCCTGCTGGAGTGGTACCGCGACGGTCTCGATGTCCAAGCCCGGCTGCCGCTGCTCTCCACATACATGGGGCACGTTAACCCCGCCAGCACGTTCTGGTATTTGACCGCGGCGCCCGAGCTGCTCGCGCTCGTCGCTGACCGACTCGACTCGACCCTGGAGGGACTCGCATGACCCCGCTCGCACCGTCGCTTGAGGCGTTTTTCACTGATCGGTTGCTCTGTCAGCAGCGCGTGAGCCCGAACACGATCGCCTCATACCGAGACACCTTCCGGCTGCTACTCGGCTTCGCCCAGCAGCACACCGGAACGCCACCGTCTCGACTGGAGCTCACGCAGTTGGACGCGACCTTGATCGGCGCGTTCCTCGAGCACCTCGAAACCGACCGTGGCAACAGTCCTCGAACTCGCAACGTTCGCCTCGGCGCCGTCCATGGGTTCTTCAACTACTGCGCGCTCAGACACCCCGAGCACGCTGCTCTGATCGCGCGGGTGCTCGCGATCCCCGCCAAACGCTACGAGAAACGGATCGTCCCGTTCCTGACCCCAGAGGAGGTCAAAGCGCTTCTGGACAGCTCCAATCGAACCACCTGGGCCGGACGACGCGACCACGCGCTGCTGCTCACCGCGGTGCAGACCGGTCTGCGCGTCTCGGAGCTGATCGGACTGACCAACGCAGACATCCAACTCGGTACCGGACCGCACCTGCGGACCTTCGGCAAGGGCAGGAAGGAGCGCGTCGCGCCACTCACCCGCCAGACCGTCGCGGTGCTCAAGATCTGGACACGCGAGCGCGGCGGCTACCCGGCCGACCCGCTGTTCCCAACGCGGACCGGCAGACCGCTGACGCGCGACGCGATCGAACGTCGCCTCGCCAAACACGTCAGCACCGCGGAGACCCGGTGTCCGACGCTGAGCACCAAACGAGTCTCGATGCACGTGCTGCGCCACACCGCCGCGATGATGCTGCTCAGCGCCGGCGTCGACACCTCCACCATCGCGCTGTGGCTCGGCCACGAGCAGGAGCGCACGGCGCACATCTACCTGCACGCCGACCTGGCGATCAAGCAACGCGCGCTTGACCGCGTCACACCCCCCAACGGGCGCCCCGGGCGCTACCGGCCACCCGACCGCCTGCTCGCCTTCCTCCAAGACCTCTGACCAGCCGCGATCATGCCGACCTCGATCGCGGTGAACACCCCAATCTGCGTGACTGTTCAGGTCGTGGGGCAGGGGGTGGCGGCTGGGCCGCGAACGTTGTTATGTGTCCCGGGGGCGCCCGTCGTATGAGGATCTCGAGGCCCTTGTTGCCTCGCAGGCGGTGTTGATCGCGGAGTTGCGGGCGGAGGTCGCGGAGTTGAAGGCGCGTCTGGGGGCAAACTCGCGTAACTCGTCGCGGCCGCCGTCCTCGGATGGACTTTCAAAGCCGCCGGCACCGAAAAGCTTGCGTCGCCCGTCGGGCCGCAAACCTGGCGGGCAGCCCGGTCATCAGGGTCGTTATCTGCAGCGAGTGGAGCACCCGGATGAGATCGTCCGGTATGTCCCGCCGCGCTGTGAGGATTGTGGTGGCGATCTCTGTGACGGGGAGCTTGAGGGCGAGGAGGCACGGCAGGTGTTCGATCTCCCACCGGTACGTTTGACGGTCTGCGAGCATCGCGCGCAACGGCGTCGCTGCGCCTGCGGGCACGTAACGAGCGCTGGGTTTCCAGCGGGGGTGAGCGCCCCTACTCAGTACGGGCCGCGGATGCGGGCGCTTGGGATCTATCTGACCGCGGCTCAGCATCTGCCGTATAAGCGAGCCGCTGGGCTGCTCTCGGACTGGCTCGGTGCGCCACTGTCACCCGGGACGCTCGTGGCGTTCGTCAAGGACGGTGCCGATGATCTCGGTGTGTTCCTCGACCGGGTGCATCAGCAAATCATCGACTCGCCGGTCGTGCATTTCGACGAGACAGGCGTTCGCGCTGGTGGGCGAGGACGGTGGCTTCACAGTTCCAGCACGAAAACGCTGACCTTCTATGCGCTGCACGATCGTCGTGGCAGGAAAGGGATCGATCACGCCGGGGTGCTCCCGCACTTTCAGGGGATCGCGGTCCACGATGGGTGGCCGCAATACCGCGTCTACACCAACGTCATTCACGCCCTCTGCAACGCCCATCACCTACGCGAGCTATTGGCAATCATCGAGCAAGACCCCGAGGGACAGTCCTGGGCCGTCAAGATCGACGCGCTGCTGCGAGCACTGCACGCCACTGTGCAGGACGCGACGACCACCGGGGAGCAATCGCTTGATCCCTGGACACTCGCCGGCTACCGCGCTGCCTACGAACAGATCATCGTCCTCGGCCACCAACAGAACCCACCGCCAACCAAGCGCACCGGCAAGCGCGGCCCGATCGGACGGAGCACATCGGCGAACCTGCTGCGCCGCCTCGATGAGCAACGCGAGCACGTCCTGCGTTTCGCTCATGACTTCGAAGTCCCGTTCGATAACAACCTCGCCGAGCGCGATCTCCGCATGATCAAGATCCAGCAGAAGATCTCAGGCTGCTGGCGAACCACCACCGGAGCCGACCGGTTCCTCGCCCTGCGCTCCTACATCAGCACCACCCGAAAGCAAGGCCACGACACGATCGACGCCCTCGCGCGACTCGCCAAGCACCAACCATGGCTCCCCGCCACAGCCGGCCCCTGACCCCACCCGCGGCGACCTGAACAGTCACCAATCTGCAGGAGATTTCAGATCAAGATCGGCATGACCGCAAGGTCGGCATTACGGTAGCGCAGCCGCTTGGGCTCGGCCTTGGCGAGCTTCTCCGGTAAGGGCGAGTGTTTGGGTCCAGACGATCAGATCGTGCGCGAACATCACGATCTCCAACCACACCTCGTTCAGCGCGAACTCTTTGAACGGGAACTTGGATAGGCCGGTGTCCTTGTCGTCACGGATGCGGTCCTCGACGTGCGCGTGCTGGCGGTGACGGCACTCCAACACGGCGATCTCGGGATCGGGTTGGTCGGTGAGGATCGCTTGGAAGCGGTAGCCGTCGTGGTCGGTGAAGGAGAGTTGCGCTCCGGGGTGCGGGCGCTCGCGGCGCACGATCAGCCTGGAGCCCTCGGGCCAAGCGGACAGATCGACCATGCCGGTGATCTCGCAGACCTCGCCGTTCTCGCGGGCCGACCCGTCCTGGTCGAGCGCTGCTATCCACGCGTCCCCTGCGATCGTGAGGATCGCGGTGCGGACCTGCTCGGTGAGTTCGTAGCCGACCGAGAAGCGCATATCGCCCTCCCTGCAGTAGTCAACCAACCCATGGGTGGCGCCGGCCGTGTCCGCGCGCACCAAGATCTCCAGAGCCTCGACGTACCGGGCTGGGATCTGCGCCAGCGCCAAGTCCAGCACCGCCACATGATCCGCGGCGGTGTTCGAGCCAGCGTTCCCGGGCCGCAAAAGGCCGCCGAGCGCCTCCCTGGTCTCATCCAGGTAGACCTGCAACGGGTGAAACCCGTAGCCGCCCTTGTATGTTCCGGCCGCCTTCTCCTTCTCCGAATGCGCGGTGATCAGCGTCGCGTCAACGTCGAGCGTCAACCGCTGCGGCGCACCATGCAACTCCCAGAACCGCTCCCGCGCCTGCGCGTGCGCGACACGCAGGGCGTCCAGCAGCCCCAGCGTAGAAGCGACCCGGTCGATCATCCGAAACGCTGTCGAGTCAGACGCGATCGCCCCGAACAGCGCGTCCTGCTCACGGACCACACCGAGGTCCGAGACGCATTCGCCGCCATCGACGAGCATCACCGCGAGATCGCGGAACACCGTACGTGTTCACGGGTTTGAGCAGGGGTTTCTCGGGTGGGGGCGTAGTTATGTCGCGTGGCGGGATCGGTACGTGAGGCTGAGCTTGAGGCGCTGAACGCGGAGTTGCGCGCGCAGAATGCTGCGCTGAGAGCGCGGATCGAGGAGCTGGAGCGTAGGCTGGGACAGAACTCGCAGAACAGCTCGCGTCCGCCGTCTTCTGATCCGCCATCGGCGCCCGAGCGTAAACGCGGCAAGCGTTCTCGGCGCAAGCGGGGTGGCCAGCCCGGGCATCCCGCCGGGAAGCGTGAATTGGTTGCCCCGGAGCGGGTGAACGAGCGCCTGGAGCGCTGGCCCGAGGACTGCTCGGGTTGCGGGCATGATCTGGGCGGGCAGGAGCGTGAGTCGGTGGGTGAGCCGTTGATCTTCCAGCAGGCGGAGCTGCCTCCGGTCAGCGTGCTGATCTCCGAGTACGTGCGCCACCGTGTGCGCTGTGAGCGCTGCGGCAGGCTGACGTTGGCCGGGCTGCCGGCGGGGGTCAGCGAATCGGTGCTGGCGCCGCGTTTTGAGGCGGTGATCGCGACGCTCGCGGGCTCATATCGCCTCTCACGCCGCCAGATCGCTGCTCTGGTTCAGGAGCTGTTCGGCTGGCCCTTGTCAACCGGGGCGATCGACAAGGCGATCATGCGCGTCAGCGGGATCCTCGAGGACCCTTGGCGGGAGCTGGCAGAGGCGATCCGCCAGGCCGAAGTCGTGCACGCCGATGAGACGAGCTGGCGGATGGGTGCCGCCAAGCAGTGGTTGTGGGTCGCCGCCGGCGCACTCGTGGCGTGCTACCGCATCGATCCTTCGCGTGGGCAGGCCGCGGCCAAGGAGCTGCTCGGCGAGGACTTCGGTGGGTTCGTCGTCTCTGACCGGTATGCCGGCTACCACTTCCTGGACGTGCTCCAACAGCAACTCTGCTGGGCCCACGCGATTCGTCAACTCGTCGAGATCTCCGAGCGCGAGGGTGCTCCCGGCAGGCTCGGCGAGAAGCTCGTGAAGGCCGCACGGGGAGTGATCGCCGTCCACCACCGTTACCTTCAGGAGGAGCACACCCTCGCCTGGCTGAAGCGCGAGCTTTCCCCGCTGCGGGATCGCATCCACGGCCTGCTTGAGCAGGGTGAGCGCGGACGCCACGAGAAGACCGCGAACTTCTGCGCGGGACTCCTCGAGGAGTACGACGCGCTGTGGACGTTCTGCGAGGTGCAGGGCATCGACCCGACGAACAACGCCGCTGAGAGAGCGCTCCGTCACGGTGTGATCCTGCGCAAGGTCAACGGCGGCAGCAAGAGCGAGGAGGGCAACCGCTTCATCGAGCGCATCCTCTCCACACGCGAGACCTGCCGGCTGCAGCGCCGCTCGATGCTCGACTACTTGACCGCTGCCGTCACCGCCGCCCGTCTGGGTGAGCCGGTCCCCACGCTGCTGCCACCCTGAGCCCACGAGCCCCGCTGAAGGTGTCGTCCGCCGCGACCGTGATCATCACGCTCGATGACGAGCAGTGGACGATCGCGCAACGCACCTTGCTTCTGCGGGTCGGGACGCAAGCTCAAGCACTGCTGCGGGCGCTCGCTCACCCCGGTGCGCACCTGGCACTCCCCGGAGGGTCGCTGCCGCTGGCGGTTCTGGCAGGCCCACGCCGGCCACGAGCGGTACGCCAGCGAGGTCGCCGAGCACGTCTGTGACGGTGAGCGCGTCTGGATCGCACGCGACACCCCCCACGGAACGAGCTGGCTGATCGGCGAGGACCCGGTCACCTTGCTCGAAGTTCTCGACCACCTCCCCGGAGTTCACTATGACTGGGTGATCGAACAGACGATGACCGCGCTTCACGAGAGCGCCCCAGCAGCCGAGCACGACACGCTCAGACCAAACGCCAACCCCGACGAGACGCTCATTCTCGGCGAGATTCACTACTTGATGCTCGAGGTACTACGCCTCGCGCACGCCAGCGACGCACTCGAAGCACACCTACCACTGAACATCAAAACCAGCCAGCCAGCCGATCTGACACTACACGACCGCGCCTGGGCAAACCTCGCATCCTGAACCGACCCGCCTCAGGCGCGCCCACCAGTCACACCGCCCCACGGCAACCCGTGAACACGTACGGAACACCCTGCCCGGATCATGACCACGACGCCGCCGCTTGATCGGGGCCAGCCCCACCGACAGCGCCCTCGTAAGACCGAGCTTGTCGGCCACCTGCGCGACCAGCGCGCTGCCCGCATGCGAGACCAAACCCGCTCCGTCCGACGTGACTTCTACGGTTACCGGGCGTCCATCACGCATCACCCTCAAGGTGAACCTCCTGAGCTCGGGAATCGGTCCTTCAGCAAGCCCAATTCTCCAAGCCCAGCCGGACGTACCGCGCCCCCGGCTCACCCCGGGGGCGCGGCCGTTACTGCACGCTCCGGGCTAGGTGCGCCATCAAACGGTCAAGCACGTCTGTCCACCGGTGTTCCCGTAGAACGCGTGCGTGGGCCGCGTGCCCCATCGCACTCGCCTTGTCCGGGTCGGTGAGCAGCTCGATCAGAGCCTCCGCCAGCGGCTCAGGCTCGTATCTCGCCACCAAACGTCCGGTGACTCCCTCGTCGATGATCTCGGGCATGGCGCAACAGGACGTGCCGATGCACGGCAGACCGTGTCCCATCGCCTCCAGCAAGACGTGACCCCAGGCCTCGAACAGGGACGGCAACACGAACACCGAGGCGGACCGATACAGCGATGCCAGGCGCGCGCGATCGACCCAGCCCATCCAGCTGACGCCGGCCGGAAGGCCCGTTCGTGGTTCTCGCGCCGGTCCCGCGATGATCAGCTCCGCATTGGGAACACGTTCGCGCACGAGCGGCCATGCCTCAAGCAGAACGTGTCCGCCTTTGACCGTGAAGCCGACGCCCACGAACAGAGCTCGAGGCGTACTGTAGTCCTTTTCGCCCAACGAGTCGAGCAGCTGATTCGCGCCGGCGCCCACCGCGACAACCGACTCCGGTGAGCAGCCGTAATCGTCTATCACGGAGCGGCGGGCGAACTCGCTGTAGGTGAAAACCGCGGCCGCGGATTGACAGACATCGGCCTCAAACCCCATCCACGATGCCCCCTCTTTGGCCGACAGAGGAGACCAGGCCGGATAGATACGCTGCGTGAGCGCCATCGTGTTGTCGGTGTAGATCGCGTACGGAATGCCGGCTCGATCAAAACCGGGAGCGCACAGGGTCTGGAGTTGCATGATCAGGTCATATGAACCCTCATAACGGGACAGGTCGCGCTGTACCGCCTCCGTCAACGTCATCGCGAGCGAGAGGTTGAAACCGGCCCTTGCTTTCCAACGGCTCTTGCGTGGATGGAACGTCCGGGCGAAATCCAGATATCGCTCGGCCTGTGAGAGCTGGGGACGAATCACATCGATCAACTCGACGCGCCGCGCCAAGTGGCTGTAGAACTGCGACCATTGACCCTGAGGCAGCGGCTCGCGCCAGTCGGAGACGTCGGGTAACGATACACCCAACACACTAAGCCTGCCGGAGGATGACATGTCAGCAAGACTATATGCGCCTATGCGCCGCGCTCCAGATGACCGTATGGGGATTTGACTAGGATGCGCGGGAGCCGATGTCCGCTGATGTCCTGATCCTTTGCTACCACGCGCTGAGTCCAACCTGGACCGCCGCCCTTTCGACCACTCCCGCTCGCTTCGAGCGCCAGATCTCGTGGCTGACCGAGCGCGGCTACCGCGGGATGACATTTACCGACGCTGTCTCCTCGCCGCGGCGAGGCCGCGTGCTCGCGGTGACATTCGATGACGCATACCGCTCCGTCATGGAACTGGGACGACCGATCCTTGATCGGTTTGGACTGCCTGCGACCGTATTCGCTCCGACGGACTTCATCGGCGCAGAGGAACCGCTGCACTGGCCTGGAGTCGATGGCTGGCTGGGCGGTCCCGATGAGCGCGAGTTGACGCCGATGTCGTGGTCCGAGTTGCAGACGCTTCGCGGCGCCGGCTGGGAGATCGGCTCGCACACCGGTTCTCACCCCCATCTGACTGAGATCGACGACCGCGCGCTCGAAGATGAGCTCGCCCGCTCGAAAGCGGCCTGCGAGCGCCACCTCGACGGCCCCTGCACTTCGCTTGCCTACCCCTACGGGGATGTCAACGCGCGTGTCGTCGCGGCGACCGCGCGCACGGGATATCGTGTCGCGGCCGCGCTGCCGAATGGCCGCCTGAGCGCGCGCGAGGTTCTGGCGTGGCCACGCATCGGCATCTACAGGCTCGACGACGACCGTCGCTTCCGACTCAAGGTCTCACCGGCGATCCGCCGCTTACGCGGCTCAGCCGTGGCGGGTTGGCCCGGTGCTCTCCGTGGCGCCGCCGAGCGCTTGCGATAGGATGGCCTATGCCTGCGGCGCGCCTCCAATGATCCCCGTGCACCTGTCCTGAGCAGCCACAATGAGCAGCTATAACGAGGAGCCCGGTAAGCCCACTTGGCTCACGCCCCAGGGGCCGAGAGAGGGTTTGGGGCACTACGCCGGGGTCATTCGCGAACGCCTGCGCCTGATCGTCGTGTGCGTGCTGGCCACCACGATCGTTGCGGGTGTCTACGTTGAGCTTACGCCCCCCTCCTGGAAGGCCGAATCGCGTCTGCTCATCACTCCGGTGAATGGGGCGACCAACTTCATCGGGCTCGGTCTGATCTCCAGCTCCAGCAACCCGGGCGGAGAAATCGCGACCGCGGCAAGTCTCGTGACCACGCCGGAAGTCGCCGCGCTCGTGGCCGCCCATGTGAGCCACACGACGGCAGGTGCAGCGCTCGGGGCGGTGAGCGCCGTGCCGGTGGCGCAGAGCAACGTCGTGGCCATCACCGCCACGGCGTCGAGCGCCGCGCAAGCCCAGGCGATCGCCAACGCCTTTGCGCTCGCCACGGTCGAAAATCGGACGCGGACGCTTCACCGCCAGCTCGACGCGATCATTCCGACGTTGCGGGCGCAGGTTCGGACTCTTCCGCCGGAACAACGAACCGGCCAGGGATCGCTCACCGAACGCCTCGCGTCCCTGGAAACGCTGCGCGCCGGGCCCGATCCCACCGTCACGGTCGCGGCCCTGGCCGCACGTCCCACGGCGCCGTCCTCGCCACGCAAGAAACTAAGCATCCTCGCCGGCATCCTCGTCGGGCTTATCATTGGCCTTGGCGGTGCGTTCGCACTCGAGGGGCTGGATCCTCGCGTGCGTCGTGAGGAGGCGCTGCGCCGGATCTTCCGCCTTCCGGTCCTCGCTCGCATTCCCCGCGAACGGCGCCAGGCCTGGCACGGGGCGCCACTGCGGCCGGACGATCTCTCACCGCTGGCGCACGAGAGCTATCGCATGCTGCGCGTGGCGCTCGATCCCCACAGTGGCTCCACGGGTCCGCGATCGATCATGGTCACCGGCTCGACGCGCTCGGAGGGCAAGTCGACCGTGGCCCTCAACCTTGCGGCGGTGCTCGCGTCCGCGGGTCACAAGGTCATGCTTGTCGAGGCCGACCTCCACCGCCCCTCGCTGGCGAGCGCCATCGGCATTCGTCCTCAATGGGGCATAGCCGGCGTCCTGATGGGCGAAGTCAACCTCGAGAACGCGCTGGTCACAGTCGATGGGCTGGGAGATAACCTGAGCGTGCTGCTGGTCGAGACGTCCGTCCTCAATCTGCCGGATGGTCTGCTGGGTGATGCTGACGAGCTCGTCGAGCGCGCCAGGGCGATGGCCGACTATGTGGTCTTTGACGCGCCACCCGTGACGGAGGTGAGCGATGCTCTGCCTCTCAGCCAGCACGTCAACAGCGTCCTGATCGTCGCGCGTCTCGGGCATAGCCGCACAGATCAACTCGTCAACCTCGGCGAGGTGCTTACACGAGAGGGCGTCCGCCCGGCCGGCCTGGTGATCGTCGGCGACGATCACAGCCAGGGGATGGGGTACCACGGGTATTATGCCCAGTCCCCCGCGTCAAGCCGAAGGTTCCATCCGCGCCGACGTAGGCAGATTCCCGAGGCTCTGCACCAGCAGACCTCCGCGACCGGGAGATAGCTCGCAAATGATCACGCGGGCGCGCGGGCCGTTGCTGCTGCAGGCGAGCGTCCTTGCGACAGCGGCGATGCTCGGCCTGCTCGCCGCCGTCCAGCCGTTGGTGGCGGTGGGGCTCGCCGTGGCGATCGTGTTCGCGTACGTAGTGTTCATCGACCTCGCGATGGGAGTCGCCGTCCTTGGGCTGCTCAGCTTCCTGGAGGTCCTGCCGACGTCGGGGTCTCTGAGCCTGGCCAAGGGTGCGGGGCTGGTGCTCGTGCTGGCATGGATTGCTCGCTTCAGCCTGAGCGAGCGAGGCGAGCAGGACTTCTTTGCGGACCATGCGCACCTGGCGTGGCTGTTGATCGCGTTCTTCGCGTGGGCTGTGCTCACGCTGTCGTGGGCCGAACAGATCGGTCTCGGGCTGACGGCGCTGTCTCGGTACGCCCCGAATCTGTTGCTGCTACCGATCGCCTACACGGCGGTGCGCCGGCAGCGCGACCTCAAGCTCGTGCTCGCCGCGATCGTTCTCGGGGCGGTCATCGCCGCTCTCTTCGGCATCGCTCAACCTCCCACTGAAGCGGTTGAAAACACACGCGCGACAGGCACCGTCGGGGATCCAAACGAACTCGCCTCCGCGCTGCTGGCCGGTCTCGCGCTGGGGGCCGGGTTCGTGGTCGCACGAGGGTCTTCACCGGCGCTTCGGCTCGGTGGCCTGCTTGCGATCCCGCTCTGCGCCGCGGGGATCTTCCTGAGCGCTTCGCGAGGCGGTCTGATCGCGCTGGGCGCGATGCTGGTGGCCGGCACCGTCGCGGCGGGACGCTGGCGCGCGGCCGTGACAGCCCTTCTCGTGGCGGTCGCCGCCGGAGGAGTTCTGTACTTCACCCAGGTGGCGCCGCTGCCCGCGCGCGAACGCCTGCTTACCCCAAACGGCGGCTCGGGCCGGACCAGCCTCTGGAAAGTGGGGCTGCGCATAGCGCAAGCGAACCCTGTGGGCGGGGTGGGTGTGGGCAACTCCGAACACGCCGCGGCTGGCTACGTGCTGCGCCCGGGCGCCATCCATTCCGCGTCCCTGATCTTCTCCTCCCAGCCATTTCCCGTCCACAACACCTACCTGCAGGTGCTGGCGGAAACGGGAGCGGTGGGGCTGCTGCTCTTCCTGGCCGTGGTCGTCGTCTGCCTGGGCTGCGCGCTGCGCACGGCGCGCCTGGCGGCGCGGCGTCGGGACGTGACCATGGAGGCGCTCGCGCGCGGCGTCTCCCTCGCGATCGTCGGCGTGCTTGTCGCCGACTTCTTCATCTCGGTGCAGTACGACAAGTTGCTGTGGTTGCTGCTCGGGCTCTGCCCGGCGATGCTGGCGATCGCCCGCCGCGGGACTACTGACCGGGCTTGACCGGCAAGCGAGCGCCGTCAAAGCCATTCTGTGTGCTGTGAGCCGTTTGCTCGCCTGCCCGCCGCAGCTCTTGCTCGAGGGCGCGGTCGAGCGCCTCGTGGGCGAACCGCTGCGCCGCGGGCGGTTTCATCATGTGATCCTGCCCTGGGACTAAGTCGAAGCCGACGTTCGGCCAGCGATCCATGCGCTGCATACGACCTTCCAGCTCGAGCTCTTCATACAGGGCCTCGTTGCCGGAGAACATGAATTGGAGATGCTGACCGGAATCGCGTAGCCGATCCAGCGCACGGTCGAGCTCGTCGCCGCCGGCTCGGCGTGCCTGCCAGCGTGCGCGTGCGTGCCGAGCGACCATCGCTGGAACACCGTAGGCGAGCGACACGATCTGGGTCAGCGGCACTTCCCCGCGCAGCACCTTCGACCGCGATCCCCGGCGAAGGGCTCTGGCGGTACCGAGCGAGGGGTCCAAGAAAAGGCTCTGCGGGTTGAGCATGAAGGCCGCAACCACTCGCTCATCGCGTAGGGCCGCTTCAAAGGACCAGCGTGCGCCTGAACACAGACCGGCGAGCACGAAGTGACTTCCGCGGCCTCGCGTCTCCAACGCGTCGATGATTGCGCCCACCTGGTCGACCATTCGAGGGTCATATAGCTCTGCGAGCTCGGTGAATCGCTCGCCGTCGCCGTCGGAATCTCCGATGCCCTCCAGATCGACGCGCAGCGTGGGCACGCCACGTGCCGCCCAGCGGCGGGCGAGCTCCACCCACATACGGTTCTGGCCGATGTGGCGGTGCGCGCCTGGGTTCAGGAGAACCGCGCTGAGCTCGAGTGCCGGCATCTCCATTGGCTCGGCTAGCAGCCCGAACAGGCGTCCGAAGGGCTGCTCGATCGCCAGTGGCGTCTCCCTGATGTGGACGTTATCTAAGGTGAGCTCGGCTGTATCGCGAGCCTCGACCTTTCTCGGGAGCGCCGGCGGTCGTCTGAGCTCATCGCTCGCCGGCGGTGGGGTGAGGCCGTCGACGTCTTCCGGCGGTGGCTCGTCGAGCCAGGAATCCACACGTGAGAACACTTCACTCGGGGGACGTGCCATCTGTGGCTCGACGATCATCGGCCCATAGCCCCAGCCGGGAGAGATCGTCACCATCGCGCCAATCTCCTCCAAGCGGTGCCGCAGACGTGTATCGACGCCGACTCCATCACGCTCGAGCAGGAGCGCGCGTCGCAGTTGGCCGTTGGGGATCTCGAGCGTCGCCACGTCCAGACCTTCCAACGCCAGCGTTGTTTCTGCGCTGAGCACGAATCCGCCGGCTCCCGTCCAGCCGTCGGGCAGCAGAAATGGGTCATCGTCATCGCCAGTGGATTGGGGAGCCTCCATCCGTCCAAACGCGCGAAGTTCGCGTATGAACGTGCGTCCGCGAGACGGTACCGCCCATAGGGCCAGCTCGTCGATCGGTGCTCCCTCACCGAGCGCGTGACAGGCAAGCAGGCCGCCGAGACCGATGCCGATCGTGGCCACGCGCCGGGTCTCCGTCATGGCATTCAACCAGCCCGCGGCCGAACAGATCGCGCCGGTCCAGGCGGCCAAGCGACCCGGGTCCTCCGGGGAACCGCCGCTGTCGCCGGTGCTCGGCAGGTCGATACGCAGCGTCGGGTGGCCCGCTCGGGCGAGGAGTTCGGCCCAGTCGCGGCGGCTGCGATAGGAGCAGCTCTCCTCCCAACCGAAGGGTGGACAGATGAGAACGGCGGTCTCGCCACCGCGACCGTCTACCGGCGTGTGCAGGAAACCGAAGACCGGATCGATGCCCTCGGTGTTCAGGTAGACCGGGCGGGCCGGCGAAGGCGGGCTCATGCCGGGGCGTCTCGCATTGCGGAGGGTGCTACGGCTGGGGCCTGCTCGTTGTACACGACCGGTACCTGTCCACGGAGATTAACAGCGGTCAGAGCGCCTCCCTCAAAGGTTGCATCGTCCGTCTGAGCAAGCAGGTGCACGACAAGCTCTCCGCAGGGCTCAACGGAGAAAGCGTCGTCGCTCGGGATGAAGCCGGGTATACGCACACGAACACCGTAGGCAAGTCGTTCCGTACGCACCCGGAGGGATAGATCGCCGGCAGGAAGCTTTTGAACGCTCGCCCGCAGCCCCAATCTCGTGGCGGTCTCCACCGCGATCGGACGTCCCGCCGGGAAGCGCATCGTCTGCGAAATCAGCGCCGAGTCATCCTGCTCGCCGGATTCGAGACTAACCACGATCGCGTGCTGTGCCGGCGGCCCAAAGCGGTATGACCATGCCGCGTCGACGAAATGACCGATGACCGTCTCGACGTTCCATGTGCCCTGGCTGTGCGGTTGCAGCTCGACGGGAACACGGGCCTCGCCCACACGCTGCTCACCGTCTCTGTACAGAGCCACGCGCAGAGACGCGCTCAACGGCGCGGGACCGTCATTGGCCACGTGGGCGACGACGCCACCCAGTTGCTCGTCGACCGTCCACACCGCGATGGGCGCCAGCGCGCGCTTGAGGTGGTGATAGGCGAGCTTTGGCGTGCCGCCGTGGTCGATCAGGCCCCACCCGGCGCCAGGCAGCAGGTCGTGCAGCCACAGCACGAGCCCGCCCCCGCACGGGGACTCCGCCCGGCGCCACTCGCCGAACACCTCGGCCAGGATCTCTCCGGTCAGCGCGCGAGAGAGCTCGAGGTAGCGATGGCGATCGATGTGGCGCAGGTCGGCCGCGTCGACGCCGAACAGCAGTCCGAGGTAGTGGTCGCGGATGTCCTCGAAGTCCCAGTCGGCCTCGTTCTCGCGTGGAACGCCCGCCTTCCACAGCGGATGGTGACCGGCGAGCCGCTCCGGCGCCTGTGGCAGCATCGCCTCGATCGTCTCCTCGCAGGGCACATGGGAGAAGGCCAGGCACTCCGCGGCAAAGCGCACCCCCGCGCGACGGACGTCCTCCAGCGGTAGTCGATAGCAGCCCACGCCGTAGTAGGTGCCGATGCCGCGGCCTGGGCGAAAGGGAAGATCGCCCCCGCACGGCGCGGAGGGTGTGTAGACGGCGTCTACGCCGCTCTCGTGTACCAGCTCCGGCAGCAGCTCCCCAAACAGCTCTCCGCGCCCGAGTGAGGGATCGAGCCCCATCATCGCCGCCTGCTGTTCGACCTCGCTGTTGCCGCACAGAACGGCCAGGCTCGGACGACCGCCCAGGGCGGCCAGCACATCGGTCGCCTCGCTCGTGACGCTCGCCCGGAAGTGCTCGTCGGCGATCGGGTAGTCGAGATTGGCGAACATGAAGTCCTGCCACACGAGGATGCCGAGCTCGTCGCACAGGTCGTGGAATGTGGCGGTCTCGTATGCGCCGGTGCCCGGCAGGCGCAGCATGTTCATGCCGGCGCTGCGCACGCGGCTCAGTTCCGTGCGCAGCTCATCTTCCGAGGGCGCGAGCCCGACCGGGTCGATCGGAGTCCAGACCGCCCCACGGGCGAACACGCGCACGCCGTTGATGTGCAGATCCAGTCCGTCCCGTTCGATGTCGTGATCCGGGCCTGCGCCAAACGCGAGATCGCGGAAGCCGACCCGGCCGCAGTCAACGATGGTCGGCTCGCACGCGCCATGCACCACGAGGCGAACGTCGTGCAGAACCGGCTCGCCATGGGTGTGTGGCCACCATCGCGCCACGCCAGGAACGAGCAACTGGCCGCCTGCGGTCAGGTAACCCTCGTCGGGATCTTTCGTTGTCTCGCCGGCCTGTGCCGTCTCGCCAGGATCTTGTGCCGCGTCGCCGGTACCGTACGTCTCCTCGAGCACCAGCTGCGTGCGATGAGACCCCGAAGGGCGGGCGCACAGTCCGGAGGACTGGGTCAGCTCGACCTCCACGGAGCTAACTTCGATGCCGTCCAACGGCCGCAGGCGCGCCTGCACCGACAGCACCCCATCCTCGCCGTGCAGACGCGGGCGCAGCGTGAGCTCCTGGACATCGATGCCCCGGCGCCGCTCCAGGCGCACCGCTCGCCAGGGGCCGACGGCCGCCGGTTCCGGTGCGATGCCGGGCAGCCGGCCGAGCAGCATCGTGCGAAAGAACCGCAGGTTCCCGTCGGAGACGAGACGCGTGCGCCAGCGGGCTCGTGGCTTACGTCGTTCGCGCAGCAATGGAGCAAGCGCGCGGCAGCGGATCGCCAGCTCGTTGCGCTCTCTCAGTCGCTCGGCGACATCGATCGCGTGAGCCGCGAACATCGAGTCGCTCTCGAGCACCAGCTCGCCGTTCAGGTAGACCTCGGCCACGGTCGCGATCCCGTCCAGACATAGGCACACCTCCTCACCGGCTGCGACGGGTTGCGTGTCGAAGCTTGTGCGCCACCACCAGTCCTCGGCGTCGAGGTCGAGATCGCTCAGATCGCCGGGGTGCCGGCGGCCCGCGTCACGCAGGGCTCCGGCCGCCGTACCGGGCACGCGCGCGGGCAGCCATGTGAGCCCATCGAGCGCGGTCGCATCGGTATGGGTGTTGGGCGGGCAGGCCGCGGCCTCCCAGCCCTCGCCGAGCACGATCTCGTCGTGACCCTCCACGCGTACGCGTGTAAGCGCCACGCGCTGCGCCGGCTCAGGCAAGCGCACCGTCCAGGGCCGCGAACGTCTCATCCCATGCGGCCGCCAGTTCCGCGATCGCCGGCTCTGGGTCAAACGCGCGCCGCCGCGCGAGCTTGAACGAGAGGACCTTGCACCCATCGACGATTCGTCCCATCGCCGCCGCCGCGAGCGCTCCCGCTTCGCCGAGCAGCCAGTCCACGTGCGAGCCGCCGACCTCGAACGCCGAGCCGACCATGCGGACGGTCGCAAACGCATAGTCGTGGTAGGCGGCGTGATCGCCCTCGAGCAGGCGCGGCAGATCGTCCGTTAGCTGCACACCGAAGCGCTCGAAAGGATTCGGCTGTGGCCGCCGTGCGAGGTTCTCGATGAGTAACTCCCGCGCCGCGGTGCGCAGTGCATCGCCTGTGAGCGACTGCCCCGCGTCGAGACGCACGAGCTCGGTGTAGGGCGGGAGCACATCCTCGGAGAACGGCCGGCCGAGGCGGAATATGCCGCGGTAGTCCTCGCCCTGGAGCTCGTAGTACCCGGGACCGTGGAAGTAGCGCAGGCGTTCGCCGTCGCGGTCGATCGCCTCGGCGACGACGGAGCTCTTGACGTGCTCGCGGCGGTAGCTCGTCGCCGCCGTGTCGGGCAGATACCACGAGTCGAGCTCGACGACGATCGTGCGGTTGTGGGCAATCTGCTCGGCGATCTGCTCGGGCAGCGGTCTGTACGGCTGCATCTCGTGGATGTCGACACCGTATAGACGTTCCACGTGCTCGGGCAGCGGCTTGAAGAAGGTCCACTGGTCGCCCTCGAAGTCGACCCGCAACACGCATCCCATCATCGCCAGCGGCTCGTCCCCGCGCGCATGGAGAAACTCGATCAGAATGTCCGCGTAGCAGTTCGTCTCGGTGTACGAGCGCTCCGGCCCGTGCAGAAGATGCGGCCGGTAGTCGGCCGGATCCAGACCGAGCAGGCTGACGAAGCCGTTGCTCGCCGCGCTCATGCGATCCTCAGCTCCTCCTGCACCGCCGCCGGCCATGCGTCCACGTCCAGGCCATGCGTGCGCAGCAGCGCGAGCGTGATTCGCTCGAGCCCGAAGCCGAGGCACGCCGTGTGCGCCGGTCCGCCGCCGCCCTCCATCTCGATCCCGTACGTCGAGGAGAAGTGGTCCTGGTGATAGTTGAACGAGGCGACCGCGGTCGGCTCGGGTCCCGCGATCTGAACGAGCACCTCGAACTTCAGCGCCTGTGTGCGCTGGCTGCGCGCCAGCAGGCGCCCGCTGCGCCCGAAGAACGGATCGTTCGCGACGTCGAAGCCTGCGTCGAGTCCGACGGCGCGGAGCAGTTGCACCGAGCGATCGCGCCACTCATCGCGCCAGGCGGCCACCGTCTCCGGCTCACCAAGCCGCACGATCTCGCGCTGGTGGAACATCTGCAGGCGGGCGGGATCGCCCGAGGGCTCGTGCCGGAACACGTAGGAGCCTCCCGCGTCGACCGTGATGCCACCCGCCCCGAGGGGTCCGCGGGCCGCGACCGCCGGATAGACCGGATAGCACGCGGCGGGCGTGAGCACGAGGTCGGTCATCGACTGAAACTCGCTCCAGTCCTCGTGCCGGCTCGCACGCTCCTCCTGCACGGCGGCCTGCTCCTCGTCGCCGTCGAAGGCGAAGATCGCGCCGGCGAGGTGGGGGAATGACTTCAGGTAGCCGATCTTCTCGAGCTGGTCACGGGGCAGCAGCGGCGGGAACGCCATCCGCTCGGGCTCGTCGACGACGGCTGTACGAGTGACCAGCGCGTCGAAGGCGCCGCGCACGCGCTCAAACTCCCCCGCGCGCCCGTACACCCCGGGCACGCCGCTCTCGATCAGCAGGCCGTGTGCGACGAGATCGGCGAGAAACGCGGTCTGGTCCGGGGTTCCGGGGCGGAACTCGACCACCGAATTAGACCTCCTTGGCGATAAGCAGCAGGCTCGCGTTGGTCTGATGGATGCGCTCGTTGGCGACCATCAGGCACGCCGACATCGTGTCGCGCAGATGACGTCCGACGCTGAACGGCGTGTCGTTCTTGAAGCCCACGATCCCGCACACTCCGAGCGCGCCCTGACAGACCCGTGGCGCCTGCTCGGAGGAGGCGATCTTGAGGTTGTTGAAGCGCAGGATCGTTGCCATCTCAGACAGTCGCGCCCGATCCCCGGCGGAGGCGTCGACGAACTCGCGCAGGCCGGAGGACACCTCCGCGCGCAGCAGCGACAGCTCGCTCATGAGCTGCGACAGGCGGATCGCGACCGGCAGCGGCTCGCCGGGCTTGCGCTTGGCGGCCGCGCGCACGAATGCGCGAGCGCGTTCGAAGGCGTCGGTGGAGATGCCCAGCCACAGATGCGACCACAGGATGTGCGAGATCGGCACCATCGACTCGTTCATCACCCGCGCGAACTGCGTCGGCAACACCTGCTCCAGCGGGAGCTCGGCGCGCACGATGTTGCCGGGGGAGCATGTGCCGCGCATCCCGAGCGGGTCCCACGAGCCGGTCGGCTCGAGCGTGTGCTGATCCTTGCTCGTCAGCACACAGACCTGGTCGCCGGGCTCGGCTTCGGGTGAGCGGCGCAGGGTCGTGAGCAGATCGTCGGCGTAGGCGCCGTAGCTGACGGTCGGCGCCTGCTTCTCGAACCGACCGACGCCATCTCCGGCGGGTTCGACACTGGCGATCGAGCGACCCATGTCGCCGCCGGTGCCGACCTCGGAGGTCACCGAGGCGATCAGGCGCTGTTCGGATACGACGCTGCGCAGGTAGTCCTCAAACCATGGAGCGTCGTCGAGGTGGCGCACGATCGTGGCGACCTGGATCTGGTGCATCGCAAAGACCATCGCGCTGGCGCCGCACCGCTGGCCGAGCTCGAAGCAGGCGCTCGCGAGCGCCTCGAACGAGACGCCGTCACCACCAAGCTCGGTGGGGACGAACGCCGACAGCGCCTGCTGCTCGCGCAGGGCGGTGATCGTCTCGGCGGGAAAGCGCGCGTCGCGGTCGACCTCGTCGGCGTTCGGCGCGGCAACCTCATCGGCGACCACACGGATCGCATCGAGGAATGCCTGATCGCGCTCGACGGCGACGCTCACGCGACCGCCTCGGTTCGCAGCTCGACTAGGGCCGCTTCGATAGAGCTGATGCTCTCGAAGACGCTGCGCTTGAGCATCCGGTCGGGGAACTCGATGTCGAAATGATCCTCGAGCGCGAGCATGACGTTGACGCTGGCATGGGAGGTCATGCCGGCCTCGTAGAGATCGGAGTCCTCTGTGAGACCGGCGGCGTCTATCGAAAGGCGTGCATGCTCGGCAATGATCTTGCGGATCTCCTCGGTCACGTCGTCCTCATCGGATCGCCGCTGCGATTCCTCAAGCCTTGCTCGGCGATCACAACGGCGGACGCGTAATCCGCCTCGTGGGAGATGCTGAGCGCGAAATCGCTCAGGCCGGTCTCGGCGGCCAACTCGGCGGCGCGACCACTGAGCTCGACCGCGACCCACCCGGAGCAGTGGCGCACTACCCCCATGGTGTTCCACGGGATTGCCTCGTCCGCTGGACGGAGCACCTTGATGGTGGCCTCCTTGGCGGCGAAGCGGGCGGCCAAACGCTCGGCGACGATGCCCTGATCGGTATGACAGTCGCGCAACTCCTCCTCAGTGTAGACGCGCTCGAGGTAGCGAGCACCATGTTCGCGGATCGACTCACGCACCGAGTCTATGGATACCAGATCGATCCCTACACGCATCGCCATATGGGTCGCATCCTCGCATATCCACTCCGAAGTGGGTGCTGGTGGGGCCGCTACTGTTGACCGATGCGAGAGGTTCCAGCATGAGCATGCGGGCCGGAGCCGCCACAGCCAGGGCGTTCGCACGGACGGCTGCCGTCAAGGCCGAACAGCCGGCGATCCTCACGTGTGCGGTGTCTGGGGGGTTGGTCACCACCAATCCCAACCAGCCGGTCAGTCGCGACGATGTGATCGTGGCGGCGATCGATGCCGCGCGGGCCGGCGCCAGCGTCCTGCACATCCACGCCCGCACGCCGAGCGGCGAGATGACCCAGGCGCCCGAGGACTACAGCGCGATCAAGCAGGCGATCCGCGCGCAGGTGGACGATGTCCTGTTGAACTTCACCACAGGCGGGCAACTGGGAGCGCCGGCCGAGGAGAGTCGCCGCTCGCTGCTTGCGCAGCCGGAGATCGCCACGCTGAACTGCGGCAGCATGAACTTCGGCTCCGGCGATGACGTGTTGCTCAATCCCCCGTCGCTGATGGCCGAGCTGGCCGGGGAGATGGCCGAGCTCGGGATTGTGCCCGAATACGAGTGCTTCGACATCGGCATGGCGGTGACCGCGGCCAAGCTCGCGAACGCGGCGAGCTCCGCGGGCCGGGCGCCGGGCATGATGCACCTGCTGCTCGGCGTGACCGGCGGCGCTCCGGCCAGCGCCGCGATGGTCTCGCTCTTCGCCGAGCTCGTGCCCCCGGGCGTTCCCTGGGCGGTGACCGCGATCGGCAGGCACTTCCCGACGATGGCGCTCACGCTCTCGCTCGGTGGTCACATCCGCACCGGTCTGGAGGACGTTGTTTATGTTGCACCCGGCGAGCACGCCGAGTCCAACGCCCAGCTTGTCACGCGCGCGCGGACCCTCTGCGACGCGATCGGCAGGCCGGTTGCGACACCTGCGCAAGCTCGTGAGATCCTTGGGATCGGCGCCGGGCAGTAGACCGCGCGGGTTGAGGCCTCAGGCTCCATTGATATTGCTCTCACTTTGGCATCAGTGGAGTGACGGTTGCCAGGAAGGCCAGGTTCCCAAGTCTGGCTGCACCGTTATTCCGGCGTGTATGTGGCGTAGAGAGACATCTGCTCGCTGTCTGTCGTGAGCGATCCGCCGAAGGGGTTGGATGGTCCTGAGGTGTAAGTGTTCGTGTTGTAGACACGTGATTTCGAGACGCTGTCGTAGCGGAAGCCCGCGACGTCGCTGGTGGCCCCGGTGATCACGCCGATCCAGTAGCTCCCTGCAGCCAGCCTCAGTGGCGTGCCGAACGTCAGGGCATACCATCCTGCCGTATTGGTGCTGTGGAACGTCAACGGACTGGACGTTCCCAGCAGCGCGGCGGGCGTGCCGGCAGAGTTGGCATAGACGATGCCCTCCAGCACCTGCTGACCAGACACGCCGCTCGGTTGCAGGTAGATGCTGAGCTTGCTCACGCTCCCCGTGCTTGGCAGCGTGTAGAGGCTGACTCGCTTGCGGTTGGCGGCATAAGCGTCCGAGGATGCGCCGATCGTCGTCTTGCCGAAGGTCGGGGGCGCCTGCTGTACGACGGCCGTCTGAGCTGAGCTGGCGGGGGTCGAGGAGCCGGCGGAGTTCGAGGCGGTGACCGTCGCGCGCAGTGTCGAGCCTACGTCGGCTGAGGCGACGGTGTAGAGGTGCGTCGTCGCGCCCGAGATCAGAGAGCAGGTGGCCCCGGAGGAGTTGCATCTCTGCCACTGGTAGGCATATGTAGTGGGGTTTTCGGACCATGTGCCCGTGCTTGCATTCAGCGTCTGTCCGGTCTGCGCGGTCCCCGACACTGTGGGCGGAGCGGTGTTGACAGGAGGCGAGGCCGGTGGCTTGCTCGGTGTGTAGGTCGCGTAGATCGACGCCTGCTCGGAGTCCTTGGTGGCTGCTCCGAAGGGGTTGGTGGGGCCTTTGGCGTAGGCGTTTGCGTTGTAGGCGCGACTGTTGGCGACACTGTCATAGGCGTAGCCGATGCCCTCGGTGCTTTCGCCGGTGATGAATCCCAGCCAGTACGTGCCGGGGCTGAGGACTACCGGTGATGCGAAGGGGAGTTCGAACCAGCCGGAGCCGTTGACGTTGCCGCGATAGACGACTTCAGTTCCGGTCGCCACGAGTGCCCCTGGTGATCCTCCGGAGTCGGAGTAGATCACGGCCTTGAGCACCTGTGGGCTGGGCGAGTTGACTCCCGGGATCGCGTAGACGCTGAGCTTCGTGACCGAGCCGCTGACCGGGAGCGTCGCTGAGTGGACGATCTTGTAGTTCGCATACATTCCACCGTCCCAGAGCGCGCCCACGGTCGTCTTGCCGAACGTCGCCGGCGGAGGGGGTGGGGGTTCTGCCGCGCATCCGGGCATTGCCTTGCACACGTCGAGGATCCCACCGGTGATCACCTTGCCGGACAGGGCGGGCGCGGGATCGACGTGTTCGAGGATGTCCGCCTTCAGTTCGCTCGCCGACAGCGACGGCTTGACCGACAGGATCAGCGCCGCGGCGCCCGCCACCTGCGGGGAGGCCATCGAGCCACCGCTGAGGTAGCCGTACTTGCCTTCGCGCAGCGTCGAGTAGATGCTGACGCCGGGCGCGGCGAGGTTGACCGTGTGCGGTCCATAGTTCGCCCAGCTCGACAGTTCGTCCTTGTCGTTGCTGGCGGTGACGCAGATCTCGGTCGGGAGGTCATAGCTGCACGGGTAGCGCTGCACGGCGACTTCGTCATTGTTGTTGCCGGTGTTGCCGGCGGCGGTGACGAACAGGATGTTGTTGGCGCCCAGCACTTCGATCTCGTTCGAGAGCGCCTGCGAGGAGGCGGTTCCATAGAACGTCGCCGAGTCGTTGACGACGCGCACGTTCACCCCTGCCTGCTTGGCCGCGACCAGCCATTGCAGGCCTTCGATCAGCGCGCTCGTTTCTCCCCAGCTGGCGGTGCTGAGCCACTTGACCGGTAGGATCGAGGTCTGCCAGTTGATCCCGGTCACGCCGATGCCATTGTTGCCGACGGCGCCCATGATCCCCGCGACGTGCGTGCCGTGGCCATCGTATGTCGTGTCTTCGTCCATCGGGTTGCAGTTCCGCGACAGCACGTTGTAGCCATGGGTGCCCGTGGCGCAACCGCCGACTCCTCCGGGATTTGACCAGATGTTGGCCGCCAGGTCGGGGTGTTCGTAGTCGACGCCGGTGTCGGTCTCGCCGATCACAATCGAGCGGCTGCCGGTGCTCACCTGCCAGGCGGCGAGGGCGCTGTCATCGTCTCCCGGAGTGCCGGGCGCGGGAGCGCCGAGGATCTCTTCGGATTCCTGGAATGGGACGCTCTGGCCGGTGTTGTCGTCGGCCCACTGCAACGAGAACGAGGGGTCGTTCGGAACGGCGCTCGCGAGCATCAGGTAGTCCGGCTCGGCGTAGGCGACCGCCGGATTGCGGCGCAGCCGGCTGATCACGGCCTGTGTCTGCGTCGCTGGAACATGCAGCTCCAGGGGAGACAGGAATTCTTGACCCGCGGCGCCGCTAAGGCCAGCCGGCCTGATCGAAGGTCCGAGGCGCCTGGCTCCCTGGCCACCTGCGGCTCGCTCGATCACGTATCGCTCGACGGCGGAGACGCCTTGACGGAAGCCGATGAGCACGACCCCGGGGCGGTACGGCGACGAGGTGGACGTCGGGCTCGGGTTGGCACCCAGCGCGATCGGGACGCCTGCGATCAGCATGGCGGCGGTTGCCAGCGCAAGCGGTGTCAGGAGCCTAACCGTCTGCCTCATATGCAACTGCCTCCATGCCTAATGATGTGGCGATTCATGCCAGACTCTCCCGTGCGCGGACACTACCGATAGCGAAATCCGACGATACGCCCAGGCGCAATCACACAGTCTGACAGACTTGAGGGCTCAGGGAGTGAGTGGACGAATGTACTAGCGCAGTAACTGCCGCGGATGTGGAGGGTGGGCGTGCATCTACAATGCCCGCTCATGAGAACCGGCCAATGGTAGAAGCGGGCGAGTCGCCCACCCCTTGCGAGCGCTACCTCGAGCAGATCGGCGTGCGTCCGACCCCGCGGGCGACGTGCCCGTTCGACCCCGGCTATGATCCCGTCACGGTCGAGGCGCACCTGCGCCAGAGCGGCCATCTCATGCGTACGCTGAAGATCTCGATGGCGTGCTGGATGGTTGCCGAGGAAGGCGCCACCCGACGCAAGATTCAGGCCGCTCGCGAGGTGGGCATTCCCGCCGTTGCCGGCGGAGGGCCGTTCGAGGTTGCGGTCGCCCAGCGCGCGCTACCCGTCTATCTCGAGCTGTGCGCCGAGGTGGGCATCTCCCGGATCGAGTGCGGCGAAGGGTTCACCGACCCGGGGCTCGCGCCGGCTGAGATCGTTCGTCAGGCCGCGGCGCATGGTCTGGAGGTCGAGTTCGAGCTGGGCGAGAAGCACACTGGGCGCTTCACCGATGAGCTGACCGACGAGCTGATCGCCACCGGACATCAATGGCTGCAGGCGGGCGCCGTCAGGCTCGTCGTCGAGGCGCGTGAGAGCGCGCAGGACGTCGGCCTGTTTTCGGCCCCCGGACAGTTCGACTCCCGTCAGGCCGAGCGTATCGCCGAGGCGTTCGGTCTCGATACGGTGCTGTTCGAGGCGCCCAACAAGGCCAGCCAGTTCGCGCTGATCGACCACTTTGGCCCCGAGGTCCAGCTCGGCAACGTGCGCCTGGAGGAGGTGCTGCGCGTGGAGATCTACCGGCGCGGGCTGCACTCCGATGCGTTCGGCCGCGCCAACCTGCGACCTGCGCCGCCCGTCGGCGAGCGCGCCTGAGAAGCGGCCGGCTTCCTCGCCCATGCCCAGCGTCGCGATCGACTGCTTTCACGAACACCTTGCCCCCGTACCCGCGGAGACGGCGATCATTGCCGTGGATGTGATCAGGGCGACCACCACCGCCGTCACGGCGGTCACGCTCGGCTGGCGCGTGTATCCGGCCGGCTCGATCGAGGTCGCCGTCAGGCTCGCGGCCGATCTGGACAAGCCGCTGCTCGCCGGTGAGCTAGGCGGGGTTCAGCCCTACGGGTTTGACCTGCAGAACAGTCCCGCTCAGATACTGCGGCTGGAGCGCTCCGAGCAGCCGATCATCCTGCTGTCAACCTCCGGTACGCGCCTGATTGCCGAGGCGGTCCGTCACGGCGTGACCTATGCCTGCTGCCTGCGCAACGCCGCGGCGCAGGCGAGATATCTGCTCGCTCAGGATCGAGATGTGCTGATTCTCGGCGCCGACAGCCGCGGCGAGTTTCGTGAGGAGGACCAGTTGTGCGCCGCGCGTGTCGCACGCGATCTCATCGGTGGCGGGTTCGGCGTCGCGGGCGGTCTCACCCACGAGGTCCTCGAGCGCTACGCTGACGCCCCCGACGACGTGATTCTGAGAGGACGCAGCGCGCGATATCTACGCGACACCGGGCAGCAGGAGGATCTGGAGTTCGTGCTCGGACACGTAGACGATCTGAGTGACATCTTTATGGTCGAGCGGGGTGAGGTACGCAGTCTGACCAGCGTGTGACGGGGGATTTCAGCTGGTTGTCTCTCGCAGTCTCATCAGCCGGCGGGGCATCCAGTCGGCGATCAGCCACACCCACAGAGCGAAGAATGGCAGGGGATCGTCAACGGCGAACCACGCGGCCTCGCGTACTCCCGCGAACGAGCGCGACCACGTGCCGAGGCTGAGGTCGCCGCGACGGTAGTAGACGAGGGAGGAGGCCAGATCCTGCGGGTCGACGACCCAGCGACGACCCTCTTGCAGGACTGAGTCCGGCACCTCTTGGCCGGTGAGATCCAGGTAGCAGGCGCGCAGCACGTCGGCCCCGTCGCGACCGACGAACAGCCTGAAGGTGCTGCCGATACGGGGGTTGACGTCCAGCAGCTTGTACAGCCCGTCGCGCTGGTCGAAGCGGTAGCCGATGTCGAGGATGCCCCTGTATCCAACGGCCTTCATCAGGCGTTCGGTCGCCTCTTGCACAGTCGGGTTCGCCAGGCACACTCCGAGCGTCGTGGCGCCGGTGTAGGGAGGAGCCTGCCTGATCTTCTTGCCGGTGAACCCAAGCAGGCAGTTCGATTGAGCATCGAAGTAGCCGTTGAACATCCACACCGTTTCCGGCGCACCGGGGATGTATTCCTGAAGCATCACGTTGTGTATGCCGGGTGAAGTTATCAGCCGGTATCCTTGGAGGAGCTCGTCGCGGTCGGTGGCGATCGCCACTCTGGGCGCTGTCGGCTGCGCGTCCCCGGCGTTGATGCACTTGACCACGGTCGGAAAGCTGGTGCGCTCGGCGTGCTCCAGCACGTCGGCCTCGGATTCGGGGAAGAACGAGGCGGGCGTGGGGATGTTGTGCTGCAGGCAGAGCTCGTACATCTCGCGCTTGCTCGACAGCGCCTGCGCGAGCCCGCTCGGCTGACGAGGGAACAGAAAGCCCGACTCGAGCGCGTCGGCGTGCTGTTCGACAAACACGCTGCCGGCATCGTCAACGGGGATCAGGATCGCGCGACCGATGTCCCGGGCGAGGTCATGCAACGTGGCCAGCACCTCCTCGTCGGTGGCGCCCTTGGGCAGCGTGTGCCAGCCACGGCTGTATCGCGATAGCGCCGCTGGCGCCCGACGCTCTTGGCAGAGGCGGTGTACGGGAATGCCGAGCCTACCGGCGCTGCGCGCGATCCCGAGGGCGCCGTGGTGGTAGGTGCCCTGGCTCAGGCCGAAGATGAGGATCGGCGTAGCGGTATCGTCTGTGCGACCGGGTCGATGGGCTGTGGACATGACAGATCTGAAAAATAAAGACGACACACGGGGCACGCCGGTTTCTGGACGCGCGCGTCATGAGCCAGGGACCGAGAGCGAGCACCGTGGCGTACAAAGGAATGTCAACGGCTACTTCGACTCCGAAGCCGTCTACTGGGACGCAGTCTATAGGGGCGAGGATCTCCAGGGGCTGATCTACCGCCGGCGCCAGGCCGCCGTTCTGGACAGCGTCGATGCCGCGGATCTGCGGCCTGGGGCCGCTGTGCTCGAGATCGGCTGCGGCGCCGGTCATCTCACCATCGAGCTCGCCAAGCGCGGTCTGCGCGTTGAGGCGGTGGACGCCAGCAGGGCGATGGCCGACGCCACCGGCGAGCGGGTGCGGAAGGCTGGGCTTGCTGAAGAGGTGAGCGTTGGTGTGGCGGACGTGCACGCGATGCCCTACGAGTCAGGTCGCTACGACCTGGTCGTCGCGGTCGGCGTGATCCCGTGGCTGCATTCCCCGGGGGGCGCCGTTCAAGAGATGGCGCGCGTGCTGCGCCCGGGCGGGTGGCTCGTGCTGACTGCGGATAACCGCCTGCGCCTGACGTCGTTCACCGACCCTCGCGCGATCCTCGCCCTCACACCGCTCCGGCGTGTCTACCACGCGCTGCGCAAGCGAGACGGCGTGGCGATGTCCCGTTTGGACTCTCCACGCGGCGTCAACCGGCTTCTCCGCGAGGGAGGCCTGCGACCGGTCGGGCGCAGGACGGTCGGCTTTGGCCCCGTGTCCCTTTTCGGACGCTCGATCTTCAGCGACGCGCGAGGCGTGCGCATCGACCGGCGTCTGCAGGCGCTGGCGGATCGGGGTGCCCCTGGCCTGAGGTGGACAGGCTGGCATTATGTTGTCTGCGCCGTGAAGCCTGCAGGCGATACTCAGTCAACGTCAGGGCGTTGGGAGTTGTCCGATGACGACGCGCAAAAATTGGAGGCAATGCGTCGGCGAGGCCCGCGACGTACAGAGGCAGTGGGTCTGCTCGTGCTGCATCCCTCGCAGGCGCTCAAGATGCTGGGCACAGCGCTGGCCGACGGATGGCGCGGAGCCATAAGCAGCAATGCCATCGCCTCGCTGGTCGATGGACTGCGAGTGCAGCGCGCGGTTCCGGGCGCGGCCCGAAGCGTGGATTGGGCGAAGGCGGATTCGTTCCTTGAAGTGCTTACCCCCAGTCTGACCAGTGCCACGGAGGCGCTGGAGCTGGGCTGCGGGGACGGGCGCATCTCCCGCAGCGTGGCTCCTCACGTGGCTCACCTAGTGTGCACAGATGTATCAAAAACCATGGTGGACGAGGCGGCGAAAAACCTCGTCGGTAACGAGAACGTCAGCTGCGAGAAGGTCAACGGGTTCGCGCTCGCTGCCTTCGCGGACGAATCTTTTGACGTCGTCTTTGCTCAGGGAGTTCTGACCTACATGGATCCTGCTCCCTTGCTCGCGCTCCTCGATGAGGTGCATCGCGTCCTACGATCGTCAGGAATCTGCGTTTTTAACTTCAGCACGATCGACGACATGACATCGGCGCAGTATCTCTTGAGAGTCGCCCGCACCGGCGCTCGCAAGAGACGCTTCAGCGCCGCGGTCGAGCGACCTTATGCGGAGTCGCAGATCCATGCGATGTACCGGGCGGTAGGGCTCGATGTCTTGCCCTGCCCATCGCACAAACCTGGCGAGCGAACTATTGTGGTCGGTTGTCGTCCTTCGACCCATCAGTAACGAAGCGAAAGAATAACCCATAATCAGTTGCAGGGACTCGCTCACGTCAGTGGCGGTGCTTCGGGTGTGGGGGCTTGCGCTGCTTTAACCTGTGCTTCTTGGTCTTGGGCGGTTCGCTGAACCGCGTCGTGTGCAGGAGAAAGATGGCCTGGCTGTTGTTGGGCATCGCCTCGTTGGCCAACACCCAGGCCGAGAAGGCGTGAAAACGGCGCAGCAGCGCCAAGCCGGTCGAGTTGAGCTTGACCTGGTACGTCACGGTGGCGCCAGCGGCCATCGAGAACGACGCCTGGCCGATCCTGACGGGCGCCTTCGTGCGATTGCTCGCGCCGACGGCGACGACCTTCTTGCCCTGCAGGGTCTCGTTTGAGGTGACGTAGATCGCCCCGGAGCAGCCCTCGCCATCGGTGCTCGAGCAGCTCAGCCGCAACGCCACGCCAGTGGAGCTGAGCTTGAGGCTGACGAAGTGAGTCAGCCCAGATGCCGGGGCCTGTTTCTGGACTGTCAACACAGGTGCCGAGCTCTGTTGCTGGACAGTCAGCCCGGGCGCGGGGGTCTGTTCCTGGGTCGGGGCTGGACAGGACGGCGCGGCGGGCTCAAACTCCGCCGCGCCCATATCGACCACGGCTGGGAAGCTGCCCGTGCACCCGGCGTGGCCCGCGAGGATCCTCGTCGTGCCGAAGGCGTCCGTGGTCAAGCCGCCCGGTACGAGCGCGTTTGAGCCCGCGTCGATCGTCGGGCTCGATGCCGTCTCGTGGATGTCGAAGGAGACCGGGACGCCGTTGTCGGCCAAGAGTGGGTTGGCGCAGATGTTGCCCTCACCCGAGAGCGGTTTGCTCGAACCGGCAGCGGCGCATACGTCGCTGAAGCTGGCCGTCAGCGACCCTCCTTCTGATTCGGCGAAGCCCGCGATCTCGTCGCCCGGGGAGTCCTCGGCAACGATCGAGTTGGCGAGTTCGAGCTGATCGTAAGCTTCGCCTTCAATCCCCGCTCCATAGGGCGCCGTGTTCAGGGTGACGGTCGAGTCGAGCACGTGGAGGCGGTCGCAGCCGGCCCAGATGCCTCCACCACCGAGATCGATTTTCGTACTACCCGAACCGATCATCGCGTTGCCCACGACGACGGCGTCCTCCAGCGTGCTTTCCGTGAGCTCAGCCCCG
>CAWEOK010000015.1:0-69765 GCA_963810645.1 uncultured Solirubrobacterales bacterium
GGTAGAAGTTTACCATCGAGCGGGATATGATCCACCAGAGCGGTTCTTCAGACCTCAGCGGTGCGAGATCCGGGCGACCCCGTGCGAGATCCGGGCGACCGGCTGTGTTGGCCGATCTCCGATCGGCGGCACAGCGTCCGAACCCGCAGTCTACGCCTTGCCGGACGCACGGAGCATCGACACCGACGAGGTCCTGCCACCCTGCACCCCATACTCCAACGACCTTCAGCCGGCGTGCAGAGCCTGCACGAGCCCGCGCTTCTACCGACCACGAACCCCCGACCGCTCTTTGTCCTCGAGCAGGCAGGAGATCCGTGATCGAATAGTCACTACGGAGTTACTGCAAATGACTCAGCCGACCGGCGTCAGTCCGTGCGGGAGGGGGCATACTGTGGACCCCCGCGCGTGCTCGTGCGCTCCACCTTCTGATCGAGCTTGACATCGATCAGCCGGTCATCGTCGAACCAGTGACCGTGCTGGTGCTTGCCGTCCTTGTCCACCCGCGGCACGATGAGCACCTGGTCGCACCCCGAGATGAACGAGGCGAAGCCTGTACAGCGACCTTCGAACCCCGTTATGTAGTCCCGGTAGAGCCGGCCGAACTTGATCTTCGGCGCCTCCCCATCGCGTTTCCCACCCTTCCGCGCCTTGTCCTTCAGTCCCATGTTTGCCTCCCTTTCGGTGTTGGATTTCCGACACCGTAGGACCGCCTCACGGAGAATCAGGGACATGTGCAGATTTGACTCACACTCGGCACAGTTACGTCACATTTCACGGGATGCGAGCGCGATCCCGACCGGCGGCGGCGGATAAACGCACCGCCACGGCTACCCCCTGATCGCTTCCCGCAGACTCTCCGCCACGCGCGCGACCTGACCTTCGCTCATCTCCGGGAAAAACGGCAGCGCCAGGGACCGACCCGCGACGTCCTCGCACACAGGAAACTCCCCCTCCCTGTGTCCATACTTCTCGCGGTACCAGCTCATCAGGTGTATAGCCGGCAGATACGGCTTGCTCTGCACACCCCTCTTTGCCAGCTCGCGCACCGTCTCGTCGCGATCCACATCCTTTGGGACCTGCACGACGAACACAAACCACCCACGCACATCTCCGTCCCGATCCTCACACGGCAGCGTCAACGCGGACGGGGACGGAGGTGATGGGGTCAACAGGACCGACGGGGACGACGGATCGGCCATCTCCCCCAGCGCTTCCCGATACCACCCGGCGACCCGCGCCCGGTCCGCCAGCATCCCCTCCAGCCTCCCCAGCTGAGCGATCCCCAGCGCACACGCCACATCCGACAACCGGTAGTTGAACCCCAACCGATCGTGATCCAACCACCCCATGTCCTGCGCCCGCCCCTGATTGCGCTCCGAATCGATCCGCTCCTTCATCGACCGATCGGCGAGCGTAACCATCCCTCCCTCGCCGGTAGTGATCTGCTTGTTCGCGTAGAACCCGAACACGGCTGGATTGTTCCGACCACCGACAGCCACCCCATCGCCATGCCGAGCCCCCAACGCCTCACAAGCATCCTCGACGATCGCCAACCCGTGCTTCGCGGCGATCTGCTCGAACGCCGGCATGTCGGCGGGATACCCAAATATATGCACCGGCAGCACCGCCGTAGTCCGCTCGGTCACGGCGGCCTCGGCGGCCTTTGGGTCGAGGTTGAGAGTCACGGGATCGATATCGGCGAACACCGGCGTGGCGCCCTCATACACAACCGCATTAGCCGAAGCCACGAACGAGAACGGACTAGTCACCACCTCATCCCCGGCCTCCACACCCACAGCGCGGACCGCCAAGTGCAGGCCCGCGGTCCCACTGGATACCGCACTCGCGAACTGCGCGCCCACGTTCGCGCCAAACATCTCCTCGAACATCTCCACCCGCGGCCCAAGTGACAACTGCCCGGACCTGAGCACATCCAGCACAGCACGCTCCTCGGCCTCACCGAGCACTGGCCGCGCAAGCGGAATCACGCCTTTCGCGTCGTCAGAGTCATCTTTCGGCTCTCGGAGGTTCGAGATCCGGACAGCCGGACTCGCGCCCGGCACAGCGTCGGAACCCGGCACTACGACTTTCCGGCTGTCCGGAGGCTCGACACCGGAGAGGGGCTCGACACCGCAGAGGCCCTGCCACCCTGCATCCCCCGCTCCAGCGAATCGACCAACGCGTCCCATGACGCGGCGATCAGATTCTCGCTGACCCCGATCGACCCCCAAACATCGTGCCCATCCGAGGCATCGATCAGCACCCGGGTCACGGCCCCGGTCCCCTTGGTCTCGTCGAGTATCCGAACCTTGAAGTTGACCAGATCGATGTCCTTCAGATGGGGATGGATCTCGCCGATGGCGTCGCGCAACGCCCGGTCCAGCGCATGCACCGGCCCGTTCCCCTCGGCGGTGCGCACGTACCTTTCGGAGTCGACCCAGATCTTGATCGTGGCCTCGGTGGTCGCGCGGCCGCCGGCGTGCTGCTCGACGATCACCCGCCAGGACTCGAGCTTGAACAGTGGCTCGTACTCGCCCGCCTCCCTGCGCATCAACAGCTCGAACGACCCGTCCGCCGCCTCGAACTGGAACCCCTCGTGCTCGAGCTCCTTGACGCGCTCAACGACTCGTTTGGTGAGCTCATCGTCGGCGTCGATCCCGGCCGCCCGCGCCTTCTCGGCGATCGTAGCCCGCCCCGACAGCTCGGAGATCAGCACGTCGCTGTGATTGCCGACCGTCTCCGGATCGACGTGCTCGAACATCGCGCTCGACTCTTTGACCCCCGCGGCGTGCATCCCCGCCTTGTGCGCGAACGCGTGCTTGCCGACGTACGGTTGCGCCGGATCTGGCGTGCGGTTGAGCAACTCATCGACCAGGTGCGCGGTCTCGGTCAATCGCGCCAGCCGCTCGGGCGGGAGGAGGTCATACCCCAGCTTCAACTGCAGGTCGGCGACGATCGTCACGAGGTTCGCGTTCCCGGTCCGCTCGCCGATCCCGTTGATCGTCCCCTGCACCTGCGTCGCCCCAGCCTGCACCGCGACTATCGTGTTCGCCACGCCGCATCCGGTGTCGTCGTGGGTGTGTATGCCCAACGCCGTGTTTGGCATCCGCTCGCGCACGGTTTTGACGGCCTCGCTGACATCCAACGGCAGCGACCCCCCATTTGTGTCGCACAGCACCACCCGCTCGGCTCCGGCCTCCGCCGCCGCGCGCAGACATTCCAGCGCGTACTTCTCGTCTTCGCGATACCCGTCGAAGAAATGCTCGGCGTCGAAGATGACCCGCTTGCCGTGCGCGACGAGATGCGCGATCGACTCGCCGATCATCGCCAGGTTCTCCGCGCGCGTGACCTTCAGCACGGTCTCGGCCTGTGCCGCCGAGCTCTTGCCCACGAGCGTCACAACCGGCACGAACGACTCCGCCAGCACGCGCAACCCCTCGTCTTGCGCCGCGTCCTTCCCACGCCGTCGGGTCATCCCGAACGCGACGATCTCCGCGTTCTGCAGCCGCTCGTGCTCGAGCAGCTCGAACAGCTCGAGCTCCTTCGGATTGGACGCCGGGAACCCGGCCTCGATCATGTCCACGCCGAGCTCGTCCAGCGCGCGCACGACCCGCACCTTCTCGGCCGCCGTCAACGTCATCCCGCCGCCGCCCATGCCGTCGCGCAGGGTCGCGTCGTATAACTGGATTGTGCTCATGGCCCCTCAGCCCGTGGCGGGGGAACCGCTTGGCGCGGTCGCCTGCTGAGCCTGGGTCGCGCCTGCACCCGAGGGGGTCTGGAGCGCGGGCGCGTCGACCACGTCCAACCACTCGCGATAGCGCTCCGAGCGCCCGTGGATCGCGTCGTCGAACGCCGCCTGCAGCACGCGCGTGATCTCACCGGGCTCGCCCGTGCCGACCTCGTGGTCGTCGACTTCGCGCACGGGCACGAGCTCGGCCGCTGTCCCCGACATGAACACCTCGTCGGCGAGATACATCTCCGCGCGCGCGACGTTGCGCTCCACGACCGTATACCCGAGATCCTGAGCGATCTGGATGATCGAGCGCCGCGTGATCCCGTCGAGGATCGAGTTGTGCTGGCCGGGCGTACCGATCTCGCCGTCGCGCACGACGTACACGTTCTCGCCCGTCCCCTCGCACACGTGTCCGTGTTCGTCGAGCAGGATCGCCTCTTCGTAGCCGGACTTCGTCGCCTCGATCTTCGCGAGCACGCTGTTCAGGTACTGGCCGGATGCCTTGGCGTGCGGGATCAGCGAGCGCGGGCTGATCCGCTCCCACGAGGACACCTTCGCGCGCACGCCTTTCTGCTTACCCTCCTCGCCGAGATACGCGCCCCACTCCCAGCAGGCGATCGTCACGTCCACCGGCGCCTCGAGCGGGTTCAATCCCATCGTGCCGTACCCGCGATACACGATCGGGCGGATGTAGCACGAGCGTAGCCCGTTGCGGGCGACGACTTCGCGCGTGGCCCCGCGCAGCTCCTCTTCGGAGTACGGCACCGGCATGTAGTACAGCTCAGCCGACTTCAGCAGCCTCTGCACGTGATCGGCGTTTCTGAACACCGCAGGGCCGAGCTCTGTGTCGTAACAGCGCACGCCCTCGAACACGCCCGTCCCGTAGTGCAACCCGTGCGTGAGGACGTGGACTCGGGCGTCCTCCCATGGAATGAGCTCTCCATTCATCCATATGAGATCGGTCGGGTCCATGTTCGTCGGGCTCCTGTGTCGGGACTTTGGGTTTAGTTGGGTTGGGTGCGAGTTTTTTGGGAGGGGGACGTTTCGTCGTGGTTCCTACAGATGGTCCAGCACCGCCCCGATCGTCTGTTCCGTCCCGTCCGTACCGCCCAGATCGGGAGGGCGTATCCCCTCGGTTAGCGCCGTTTCAACAGCCGATTCTACCGCCCTGGCCTCGTCGGGCAGTTCGAGTCCGTACCGGAGCATCATCGCCGCCGACAGCACCATCGCCAGCGGATTCGCCTTCCCCGTCCCCGCGATGTCCGGGGCGGAACCGTGCACCGGCTCGAACAACCCGGGCGTCTTCTGTGCGGGATCGCCCAGCGACGCGCTCGGCAGCAGCCCGATCGAGCCGGTGATCATCGCCGCCTCGTCGCTGAGGATGTCCCCGAACATGTTCTCGGTGAGGATCGTGTCGAAGTGTCGCGGCGCCGCCACGAGCTGCATCGCCGCGTTGTCGACGAGCACGTGCTCGAGCTGGATGTGCGGGAACTCGCGCGCGTGGATCTCGGTCACGACCTCGCGCCACAACCGCGACGTCTCCAGCACGTTCGCCTTGTCCACGCTGCTCACCTTCGCCCGTGCGGCCTTGAACGCGGTGCGCGCAATCCGTTCGATCTCCTCGCGCGTATATACGCACGCGTCGCTGGCCGCGTCCGCCGTGCGGGTCTTCTCGCCGAAGTAGATCCCGCCCGTCAGCTCCCTGACGACGAGCAGATCGGTCCCCTCGATCCGCTCGCGCTTCAGCGGCGAGGCGTCATACAGGACAGGCAGCGGCTTGACCGGGCGCAGGTTCGCGTACAGCCCGAGCCCCTTGCGCAACCCGAGCAGCCCCTGCTCGGGCCGGGGCTTGGACGGATCGGTCGTGTCCCACTTCGGTCCCCCGACCGCCGCCAGCAGCACCGCGTCGGCCTTGCGGCATCTGTCGAGGACCTCGTCGGTCAGCGCGGTTCCGTGCGCGTCGATGCTCGCGCCGCCGAATGCGTGCTCCTCGAAGTCGAGCTCGCCCACGGCTTCCAGCACCCGCAATGCGGGCGCCATGATCTCCGGACCGATCCCGTCGCCGGGCAGCGTGACGATGTGCTGTGTCATGGTCGGCGAAGCTATCAGGCCGCGGTGGGGATGACCGGCGGACGGGTGCTCACAGGGTCGCGGAGACGGCCGGCGGGCCGGCTCTCACAGGGCGGTCGTCGGCACGCGCGTCCAGCCCAGATCGTCGTGCTCTGCCTCGAACTCGCCGATCTCCGCCTCGCGCTCCAGCGTCATCGCGATGTCGTCGAGGCCGTTGATCAGGCGGTGGCGGATCTCATGGTCGATCTCGAACGCGACCTCGCGTCCATCGAAGCGCACCTCCTGCTCGAGCAGATCGACCTCGCCGGCGCCGGCGTGCGCCAGCGCGCGGCAGTCCTCGGCGTCGAGCACGACCGGCAGCAGCCCGATCTTCGTGCAGTTGGAGTAGAAGATGTCGGCGAAGCTCGGGGCGACGATCGCCTGAAACCCGTAGTCCTGCAACCCCCACGGCGCGTGCTCGCGCGAGCTCCCGCAGCCGAAGTTCTCGCCGGCGACGAGGATCGGATTGGGCGGTAGCTCCCACCCCGGCTCCTTCGCCCAGTCGTAGAACAGGAACTCGCCGAACCCGGTGCGCTCGACACGCTTGAGGAACTGCTTGGGCATGATCTGGTCGGTGTCGACGTCGGCGCGGTCGAGGTGGCTGACGGCTCCGGCGATGACGCTTATCGGGTCCATTTCTAGCTCCAATCCCTGATGTCGACGAAATGCCCCTCGATCGCGGCAGCAGCCGCCATCTGCGGGGAGACGAGGTGCGTCCTGCCGCCGCGCCCCTGGCGACCCTCGAAGTTGCGGTTCGAGGTCGACGCGCACCGCTCGCCCGGCTGCAGGATGTCGGGATTCATCCCCAGGCACATCGAGCACCCCGCGACGCGCCAGTCGAAGCCGGCCGCGCGGAAGACCTCGTCGAGCCCCTCGGCCTCGGCCTGCTTCTTGACCTGCTGGGAGCCGGGCACGACCATCGCGTCGACGCTCGCCGCCACCCTGCGCCCCTGCACCACCTTCGCGGCGGCGCGCAGGTCGCCGATTCGAGAATTGGTGCACGAGCCGATGAACACCCGGTCGAGTGAGATCTGCTCGATCGGCGTGCCGGGTTGCAGATCCATGTAGATCAGCGCGCGCTCGGTCGCCTCACGATCGACCGGACTGTCGAACTCCTCGGGCGCGGGCACGCTCTCGGTCACCGCGCGCACCATCCCGGGGTTCGTGCCCCACGTCACCTGCGGGGAGATCTTCGTTGCATCGATCGACACCTCGCTGTCGAACTCGGCGCCCTCGTCGGTGCGCAGCCCGCGCCAGTGCTCGATCGCCCGCTCCAGCTCCTCGCCCTGCGGCGCCCCGGGACGACCTTCGGGCCAGCCCGCATCGGCCGCGCCCTGCTGAAACCACGCGAACGTCGTCTCGTCGGGCGCGATCATGCCCGCGCGCCCGCCGCCCTCGATCGTCATGTTGCAGACGGTCATCCGCCCCTCCATCGAGAGCGCTTCGATCGCCGGGCCGGCGAACTCGACGACGTGACCGGTCATCCCGCCGACGCCGAGCCGCCCGAGGGTGCCGAGGATCAGGTCCTTGGCCGTGACGCCGAACCCCAGCTCGCCCACGTATGAGATCCGCATCGAGCGTGGCTTGTACTGGACCATGCACTGCGTCGCCAGCACGTGCTCGACCTCTGAGGTGCCGATCCCGAACGCCAGCGCGCCGAACGCGCCGTGCGTGGAGGTGTGCGAGTCGCCGCACACGATCGTCATGCCGGGCTGCGTGACGCCCAGCTCCGGTCCGATCACGTGCACGATCCCCTGACGGTCCGAGCCGAGCGAGTAGATGGGCACGCCGAGCTCCGCGCAGTTGCGCTCGAGCGTTTCGACCTGCACTCGCGAGAGCTCGTCCTTGATCTTGGCCGCGATCGGGGTGCCGTCGGTGGGAGTGTTGTGGTCGGCAGTCGCCAGCGTGCGACCCGGCCGGCGCACCGTCCGCCCGTTCATGCGCAGTCCCTCGAACGCCTGCGGGCTCGTGACCTCGTGGACGAGATGCAGGTCGATGTACAGCAATCCGTGCTCCACCTCGTGCGTCTCCCAGATCTTGTCGAACAGCGTCTGTGGCATAGTCATCTGTCCTCGTTGTCGTGGGTGCTCAAATCGTTGCTCATGCAGGCCGGGGTCTGGCGGGATGGCGTTGTGACGGCCATCTAGCTGCGCCTCAGTCCGGCCGATACAACAGCCAGGAACGCGGCCTCGGTGTCGGTCGTCGGGTTCTCGAAGTGGTGCGGCAGGTCGGCATCGAACGTGACACAGTCCCCCTCGTCCAGTACATACCGCTGCCCGTCGCACACGAGCACGACCGAGCCATGCTCGATAAGTGCGGTCTCACGGCTGCCGGGCTCGTGCATCGGCGGATCGTCGGGTGCACCCGTTGCGCCTCCGGGGGCGAGCGTGTGCCGCGAGAGCTCGGCGCGCTGACCCGGCTGGGAGGAGGTCAGCACCTCGAAGCTGTGTCCCCGTCGCCTGTTCCCACCACGACTGCGTTCGCCAGAGCGGACAATCGTCACCGCGCCGTCCTCGTCCAGGCGCAGCAGTTGGGACAGTCGCAGTTCTAGACCCGCCGCGATCCGGGCGGCGACCGTCAGCGTCGGACTCGTCTCCCCGCGCTCGACCTGCGACAGCATCGGTGCGCTCACCCCGCTGCGCTCGGCCAGGTTGCGCAGCGACAGCGACTCGGATTCGCGCAGGGCCCTTACGCGTGCGCCAATTGTGACCGGGTCTAGCGGATCTAAAGTGGCGATCGACATGGTTCCCGTACGTTATCACACACGTGCGTATGCTATGCAACAGGGAGGGGTTAGTGGTGCCCTTTTTTAACTGCGTGTAACTATGGTATTACCAAGAAAAAAAGAGGACATACACCCCTCCCCCCTGACCCACCGGGACGGAATCGCCGGCCACCCATCACGGCCCGGCGGGCTCGGGTAGTCCGACGGCCTCCGAGGATGCCTCCGCACGCGCGCGTGCAACCGATAGCGCGCGCACGTACGCGCGCGCGGCCGCGTCGATGATGTCCGTCGAGACGCCCTGTCCCGCCCCGGACATGCCACCGACCTCGACCACGACCGACACCTCGCCGAGCGCGTCCTGGCCCTCGGTGACCGCGCCGATCGTGAACTCGCCGAGCTTCGCATCGACGCCAGCCGCCGCGTTGATCGCCCTGAACACCGCGTCGATCGGACCGTCGCCCGTGAACGTCCCCTCGCCCGTGCCCCCGTCCGGCAGCGTCACCGCCACCCGCGCGTGCGGTGGCCGGCGTGAGGACGCCTCGACCTCAAACCACTCCAGGGCGTACCCGCCGATGTCCTCGCCGCGCAGCTCGTCGGTGACGAGCGCCTCCAAGTCCATCGCGGTGATCTGCTTCTTGCGATCGGCGATCTCCTTGAACCGCTTGAACGCCGTGTTCAGCGCCTGCCCGTCCAGCTGGTATCCCATCTCTTCCAGCGCGTCCTTCAGCGCGTGGCGACCCGAGTGCTTGCCCAGCACGAGCGCGTTGCTCTTCAGCCCGACGGTCGTCGCGTCCATGATCTCGTACGTCGTGCGCTCCTTCAGCACGCCGTCCTGATGGATGCCAGCCTCGTGCGCGAACGCGTTGCGCCCCACGATCGCCTTGTTCGGCTGCACCTGATACCCGGTCAAGCGCGAGACCAGCCGGCTCGTGCGGGCGATCTCGGTCGTCTCGATCTCCGTCCACAGTCCCAGGCTCGGCTCGCGCGTGCGCAGCAGCATCACGATCTCCTCCAGCGACGCGTTCCCCGCCCGCTCGCCGATCCCGTTGATCGCGCACTCGACCTGCCGGCAGCCCGCTTCCACGCTCGCCAGCGAGTTGGCCACCGCCAGCCCCAGATCGTCGTGGCAGTGTCCAGAGACGACCACCTCGCGCAGGTCCGGGACCAGCCGGTACAGCTCCTCGAACATCGCCGCGTACTCGCGCGGCATCGTGTACCCGACCGTGTCGGGCACGTTGATCGTCGTTGCCCCCTCGTCCAGCGCGATCTGGATCACCTCGGCCATGTACTGCACGTCCGAGCGCGACCCGTCCTCGGGCGAGAACTCGACGTCCTCGGTGTACTCGCGCGCCTGCGCTACCGCGGCGCGCACCTGCCCCTTGACGTCCTCGCGAGTCGTCTGTAGCTTGCGCTCGATATGGATGTCGCTCGTGGCGATGAACGTATGGATTCGTGCCCCACCCGCCCCCGCAGAGTCCTTGACTGCGTTCCAGGCGGCGTCGATGTCCTGCTTCGACGTCCGCGCCAGCCCGCAGATCACGGGACCTTCGACCTCCTGGGCGATCGCCTGCACGGCCTCGAAGTCCCCCGGCGAGGTGATCGGGAACCCGGCCTCGATCACGTCCACCCCCAGCCGCGCGAGCTGATGGGCGATCTCCAGCTTCTCCTGGCGGTTCAGCGAGATGCCCGGCGACTGCTCGCCGTCGCGCAGGGTCGTGTCGAAGATCCGGACCCTGCCCTGCTCGGTGCGCTCGGGCGTGGGCGGTGTGGATCGCTCGGGCGTGGGTGATGCGCCGGCGTCAGGCGAAGGCTCCGCCGACGATGGTGTGCCTTGGCTGCTCATGGTCGTTCCTTAGTTCCTTTCTGTGTCTCGTCTACCTGCTTTCTCCGTTGGTATGCGGCTACGCGGCCGCCACGCGCTATTCCCCCCGAGGGGGGAGCAGGAGAAGCTGCAGCAGGGACGAGAGCTGGAACGACATGTCGGGTCAGAGTAGCACCGACGTAGGCCGGTTGGGGCTCAGTCTTGCAGCGATCGGAGACGATCAAGGCAACGACGAAGGCTGTCTGAGCGAACAGCAGCTTCGTCCGGCTCCCAAGCAAGCCCGATGAACTCGATCATCCTGGCTACGTACGCCGGACCGACCTGCAGCCCGCTCCCTGGCCGAGGCGCCACCTCCTCGCGAATCCGTCTGTCCGTGGACTGGTGTGCAAGCTCACCGACAACCCGCTTGGCATTTGGCAGAGAGTCCGGGTCATTCGACAGTTTCGCCGGGCTCACCCGCAGGAAGCGAGCAAAGCGAGCCCTGTCCGCGAGCAGCCAAGCCTCAACCTGGCGGACCGCCACACGAAACAGCATGTTCCCCTTCGGGGTTGGTAGGTGCTGAGCAACGAACGGAGGAGCACAGGGAGCGTCGCCATTGAGATCAACGAGGACAAGCCACGGTACAAACAGGGCCGCGGCGTTGTAACCGTGCAGCTTCTGAAGCAACGCCTGCTTGCCGTCCTTAACGTGAATAGGTCCGATTTCGTGGTCGGTGGCTCGCACGATGCGCCGGACGACGGCATCGTCCACCACCCCCTCTACGGCACCGAAGACAATCACGGTCACAGGCCGGCAAACAGCGCAAGCTGCTCCGCAAGCTCCGGACGAGTTCGGGGCATGACCGCCTCGCCGATGCTCAGTCCGCTGTCAAGCAGAGGCCGGATCTCCTCGAACTCTCCGGCAGATCGAACATCGGTGCCCTCGGCTCCCGGGCGCAGCAGGAACACTTCGTTTAGGCCGATGCCGGGGTCCTGAAGCAACTCCGTCGACTGGGTGCTTGCAAGAACCTGTCTGCCGGTACGCGCCTGCATTCGCGCGAGCATCGACGGTATGTAGCGGACCACACCGGGATGAAGCGACAACTCGGGCTCCTCCAAAAGCAGCGGCCCCTTGCCGTCCAGCATCGTCCACAGCAGGCCGAGCAGTCGCAGGGTGCCGTCAGAGAAGTCGTTCTCCGACTGCCACGCTCCATGTGGACGCCAATGCTCGTACTTGCCTCGCAGGCGGTAGACGCCTCTCGCGTCCTGATGTAGCTCAAGAGCCTGGAGTTGCGGAACCGCCACCTGCAATGCCTTGCGCACCCGCTCCAGCCGAGCCTCCCGACTACGGTTTGGTGTTTTGGCAAGTTGCTCCAGAAAGTCGCCCCCGAAAGGATCGTCAACCTTGCCCACCGACCGGTCGGGTTCGCGGATCAGCTGAGGCACGATGTGCCGATAACGGATCGTCCTGAGGAAATCGGCGATCGCACGAAAATCCCGGTTCACGTTCACTTGCTCGAGGTAGGTCTGACTGAGACGAGCGGGATCTGACCGGTCGGCGGGAATTGGGCGGTCAAGCTGGGTCTCACCCTTGTGGATCACACGCTCGCGCTTGATGAGTGGCCTACGCTGCGGGCTCTGACCAAACCCAAGCGTGTATTGCCAGTCTGGGTGATTGGCTTCTGAACCAAGATGAACCGTCAGCTCGATGTCCGACTTGGACCGTGCCGCCAGACAGCGCAGCGACGAGACACCGCCGCGTCGCGCCACAGCGTCCTCAAAGCCGCCTCCCACAGCGACGATGTCGTGCAGGAAGCGGATCGCGTCTAGCAGGTTCGACTTACCCGCCGCATTCGGCCCGACCAGAAAGGTGCGAAGCTCCAAATCGAGTTCGGCATGCTGGAAGTTTCGCCAGTTGCGAAGCTCAAGGCGGGTGAGTCGCATCGGTCTCTGCACGCTGGCCATACTTAGCTGGATCGTCTCACACAGCGCCTAACGACACTTCCCGGGTCCGTATCTATGGGACGAGCACCACCTTGCCGACATTGCGCCGTTCGGTGATCATGTTCTGCGCGGCGCCGGCTTCCTCGAAGGAGAACGTTCCGGCGACTACAGGTTGGATCGTGCCGTCACCGGCCAGTTCTCGCAGCGCGTCGCCCACCTGGGCGCGGCGGCGCTCGTCCTGGGAGAGCGTGTACATGTTCAGCCCGATGACCGACTTGGATGCGGACATCTGCTTGATGAGGTTGAACCGAGGCATGCGCAGGGCCGTTTTGACCGCGGAGATCGGGTTGCGTCGCTCGCCGGAGACGACCGCGGAGGCGCCGAACGCGATCAGACGCCCACCGCCGCCGAGCAACTCGTAGCTGCGCCGGAAGCTCGCGCCCCCGATCGCGTCCATGATCACGTCGAATTGCGGCAATCCCCGCTCCCAGCCGGGCTTGGTGTAGTCGAGGGGATGATCGACGCCGAGCTCGGAGATCCGCGCGTGCTTGCCGGGTGAGGCGGTGCCATACACCTCGGCGCCCTGGCGCTTGGCCACCTGGGTCGCGGCGATGCCGACGCCGCCCGCGGCCGCTTGGATCAGCACGCGTTCTCCCGCTCGCAGGCTGCCGAAGCCGAGGAGCCCCATCCAGGCCGTCCCGTAGTTGACGGGTATCGCCGCGCCCTGCTCGAAGGAGAGCCCGTCCGGCAACGGCAGCACACCATCGGCGGGGACAACCACCTGCGAGGCGTACCCACCGAAGTCCGTGCCCGCGACGACCCGCTGTCCGATGCTGAGGGGACGGTCGGAGCTCGCTGCTCCCTCGCCCAGCTCGAGCACTGTGCCGGCCACCTCGTAGCCGACCACACACGGGGTCTTGGGCGCGTCGGGATAGAAGCCCAGCCGCGCCATCACGTCGGCGAAGTTGATCCCCGCCGCGGCGACATCGATCCGCACCTCCCCCGGACCGAGCGTGGGATCGGGGCGCTCCTGCACTTGCAGCACACCGGGTCCCCCATGCTTGGTGAT
This sequence comes from uncultured Solirubrobacterales bacterium, assembly GCA_963810645.1. GTDB lineage: Bacteria > Actinomycetota > Thermoleophilia > Solirubrobacterales > Solirubrobacteraceae > Palsa-744. Next base: position 13,381 of record CAWEOK010000015.1, read on the forward strand.
GACGACCGCCCTCATTCCGCGGTCACCGTATCCGATCAGCTGAGATCTACCGACCAACCATTCACGAACCCATCCGATGCGACGATCTCATCGACCACCTCGTCGGACACGGGAGCATCGGTCGTGACGACCATCGCGGCCAGACGCCCATCCTCCCCCTCGCCGCGCCCGTCCGGGGTGTGTCCGACCGCGGCGGAGGAGATGTTGATGCCGTGCTTACCGAAGATCGTGCCGACACGGCCGATCATCCCCGGCAGGTCCTGGTAGCGGAACACGGTCACGTACGGCTCGAGCTCGATCGTCAACCGCCGGCCCTGGACCTCGACCAGATGCGGCACGCGGTTGGGACCGATGCCGGTGCCGGCAACAGCTACGCGCTGGTCTCCGGCGAGGACGGTGACGCGGATCAGCTCGTTGAAGTCCTGCGCCTCTGAGACGGCCTTCTCCTCGAACACGATCCCGCGTTGGGAAGCCATCGTCGGAGCATTGACGAGATTGACCTGCTCCTCGGTACGGCCCTGCAGCGCGCCGACGATCACCGCCAGCCCCAACAGGCGCGTGTCGAAGTCGGCGATCCGTCCCATGAACGCGGCCTCGATCCGCTCGACCGAGCTGCCCTCCGCCAGCGCCATCGCAAGCTTGCCGAGCTGGGTGGCCAGCGGCAGGAAAGGCCCGAGCATGTCCATGTCCTCGGCCCCGATCGCGGGGATGTTGACCGCGGTGGAGACGACGCCTCCGGTCAGCGCCGCCACGACCTGCTCGGCGCTCTGATAGCCAGCGCGGTCGGTCGCCTCGGCCGTGGAGGCCCCCAGGTGCGGGGTCGCGACCACGCTGGGATAGCCGAACAGCGGGTTGTCGGTCATCGGCTCCGAGGGGAACACGTCCAGCGCGGCGCCGCCGACCTTGCCCGAGTCCAAGGCGTCTTTGAGCGCCGCTTCGTCGATCAGTCCCCCGCGGGCGACGTTGAGGATGCGCACCCCGTCGCGCATCTTCGCCATCGCGGCGGCATCGATGAACCCTTCGGTCTCGGGCGTCTTGGGCAGGTGGATCGTGATGAAGTCGGCCTGCGCGTACACGTCTTCGGGCGAGTCGGCCTTCTCGATCCCCAGGTCGCGGTAGCGCTCGGCACTGACGAACGGGTCGAACGCCAGCACGCGCATCTGAAACCCCCGCGCGCGTTGGGCGACGAGCTGACCGATACGACCGAACCCGAGCACCCCGAGCGTCTTCTCATACAGCTCCACTCCGGAGTACTTCGAGCGATCCCATTTGCCTTCGCGCAGCGATTGATTGGCCTGCGGGATGTTGCGGGCGAGCGCCAGCAGCAGCGCCATCGTGTGCTCGGCCGCAGTCACGACGTTCGACTCGGGGGCATTCGCGACGACGATCCCGCGCTTGGTCGCGGCCGGAACGTCAACGTTGTCCACGCCCACCCCGGCCCGTCCGATCGCGCGCAGGTTCGTGGCACGGTCGATCAGCTCGGCGGTCATCTTCGTGGCCGAACGGATCACGATGCCGTCGTACTCACCGATCTTCTCGGCAAGCTCCTCATCGCTCCAGTCGACGCCGAGATCGACGTCGAAGTGCTCGCGCAGCAGCTCGATGCCCGAGTCGCCGATCTTCTCCTTGACCAGCACTTTCGGGCGCTCGCCGGCGGCTGTGGAGGCTTTGGCGGGGTCCGTGGTTGTGGTGGTATCCGGGGTTGCGGGGCTCATACCGTCATCCTCTCCACAACCCAGTCGATACACGCGGTCAGCGCCTGCACGTCGCCGGGCTCCACCGCCGGGAACATGCCGACCCGCAGCTGGTTACGCCCGAGCTTGCGATACGGCTCGGTGTCAACGATCCCGTTCGCCCTGAGCGTCTTGGCGACCGCGGTGGCGTCAACCTCATCGGCGAAGTCGATCGTCCCCACGACCAGCGAGCGCTTGTCTGGGTCGCTCACAAACGGACTGGTGTAGGAGGTCTGCTCGGCCCACCCATACAGATGTGTCGAGGACTCGCGCGTGCGCGATACGCACCAGTCGAGCCCACCACCGTCGATCATCCAGCGAACCTGATCGGCGAGCAGGAACAGCGTCGCCACCGCGGGCGTGTTGTACGTCTGGTCTTTGAGCGAGTTTTCCAGAGCCGTGCTGAGCGACAGGAACGGCGGGATCCAGCGATCGGACGCAGCCAGCTCCGCGATCCGCTCCTGAGCGGCGGGGCTGAGCAGCGCGATCCACAGCCCACCGTCGCCGGCGAACGACTTCTGCGGGGCGAAGTAATACGCGTCGGCCTGACCGGCATCGACCGGCAGCCCACCCGCGCCCGAGGTCGCGTCGAGCAGCACCAGCGCATCGCCTGTCGCGGTGGGCCTGAGGACCGGGACCATCACCCCGGTCGAGGTCTCGTTGTGCGCCCACGTCACGACATCGACCGACTCATCTGGAGTGGCGAGCGCGCTCGGGTCGGGGGCATCGCCGGGGTCGGCGCTCACAACGACCGGGTCCTTCAAGAACGGGGCTCCGGTCGTGACGGCAGCGAACTTCGAGGAGAACTCGCCGTAGGTCAGGTGCAGCGCGCGCTCGCGCACAAGCCCGAACGCAGCGGCGTCCCAGAACGCGGTCGCACCGCCGTTGCCGAGCGCGACCTCATGCCCGTCGGGCAGCGCGAACAGCTCGCGCAGACCAGCGCGGATCTCGCCGACGAGCGACTTGACGGGCTTCTGACGGTGGGAGGTGCCCATCACCGCGGCCCCGTCGCTCGCCAGGCGGGCGAGCGCCTCGGGACGCACCTTCGACGGCCCGCAGCCGAACCGCCCATCGACGGGCTTCAGCTCGTCAGGTATGACCAGGTCAGACGCCATCTAGAAGGAGGTCTGTATCCAGCCCATGTGCGAGCGCAGCTCCGCGCCGACGTGCTCGACCTGGGTGTCGGCCTGCTCGGCGCGCATGCGCAGGAAGCTCTCCTGACCGGCGCGGTTCTCGGCGATCCACTCCCGGGCGAAGTCGCCGTCCTGGATCTCTTTGAGGATCTGTTTCATGGCCGCGCGCGTCTCGTCTGTGATCACCCGCTTGCCACGGGTGTAGTCGCCGTACTCGGCCGTGTTGGAAATCGAATACCGCATCCCCGCCAGCCCCTTCTCATACATCAGGTCGGCGATCAGCTTGAGCTCGTGCAGGCACTCGAAGTAGGCCATCTCGGGGTCATACCCCGCCTGCACCAGCGTCTCGAACCCGGCCTGCACCAGCTCGGACGCGCCTCCGCACAACACGGCCTGCTCGCCAAACAGGTCGGTCTCGGTCTCGTCCTTGAACGTCGTCTCGATCACACCGCCGCGGGTGCAGCCGATGCCCTTGGCGTAGGCCAGCGCGAGCGCGCGGGCGTTGCCGGTCGCGTCCTGGGCGACCGCGATCAATCCCGGGACGCCGCTGCCCTCGGTGAACTGGCGGCGCACAAGATGGCCGGGGCCCTTCGGCGCGACCATCCCCACATCGACGCCAGCGGGCGGATCGACCTCGCCGTAATGGATCGAGAAGCCGTGACCGAACAGGATCATGTTGCCGGGCGCGATCCCGTCGCGAATCTCCGCCTCCCAGACCTGGTGGTGGAGCTCATCGGGCAGCAGGATCATCACGAGATCCCCGCGCGAGGCGGCCTCGACCACGGACAGCACCTCGAGGCCCCGCTCGAGCGCCTTGGCGACCGACGCGGACTCGGGGCGCAACCCGACAACGACTTTGACACCGGAATCCTTCAGGTTCAGCGCGTGCGCGTGGCCCTGAGAGCCGTAGCCGATGATCGCGACGGTCTTACCGTCGAGGCGTGTGAGATCTGCGTCGTCGTCGTAGAGCATGAGCGCGCAGGCTATCCGACTCACGCGCTGGCGGACGCCACGAGGGTGCGTCCGGGAATCGCGAGCGTCCCGTCCGGCTCGAGGAACGGCTCCAGGCGTGTGGCCAGACCAGCGCGGATCTCGGCGATCTCGGGCTCGGGGCGGCTGAGGACGGCGTCGTGGAACGCATTGGAGATGTCGAGGGTCGTCTCCCAGAACGAGTCGAACGAGTCGTGGTGCTGGGTGATGTCGAGCGCCTGCACATCGATCTCGGCAAACCCGGCCTGTCGGAGCAGCTCGCGCACGCGCTCGGGGTCGCCAAGCGCGAACGGTCCCGGGGTCCCCGGTGCGGGGGGCGAGGTGACGCCACGCTCGATCAGCTCGATGGCCGGCAGCAGTGCCCAGGGATTGTGCTGTACGGAGTCCCACACGGCCAGCGCGACACGCCCTCCCGGTCGCAGCACGCGGCGGGTCTCGGTCAGCGCCGCGGGGGGATCGGCGAGCAGCATGTAGCCCCAACGGCACAGCACGGCGTCCACGCTCGCCAGCGGCAGGTCGATCCATTCGGCGCCGATCACTTGGAACTCGACGTTCGAGAGACCCAGCTCGGCGGCTCGCGCACGGGCGCCGTCCAGCATCGCGTCGGCCTGGTCGGAGACGATCACGCCGCCCATCGGCGCGATGAGCTCGGCGGCGAGCATCCCCGTCTCGCCGAGACCGGCCGCCAGCTCGAGCACCCGCTCACCGGGTTGCAACGAGACCGCGTCGAGCATCCACTCCGACACCGGCGCCCCGAACCTGCGGATCATCTCCTGATGGCGCGTCCAGCCGGAGGCGGCGGCTTCCCAGCCGGCGAGGCTGGCCTGGCGATGAGCGTTGGCGTCGAAGGCTTCGGCGCCAACACCGACTCCCGGACCGCCGTTGTCCTGTGGATCCCCGTTCACTGCAGCTCCCTCCTGAGCAGCTTCCCCGATGGTGTGCGTGGCAGGGGCGTGCCGATGAAATCGACCCGCTTGGGGACCTTATAGCGGGCCAGGCGCGCCGCGCAGTGCTCGCGCAGCGTCTCGGCCGCGAGCTCGGAGCCGTTGCGCAGCACGACGATCGCCACGACGGCCTCCCCCCAGCTCGGGTCCGGCCGCCCGAGGACGGCGGCCTCCAGCACGTCGGGATGGGCTTCGAGCACCGCCTCGACCTCCGCCGGAGCCACGTTCTCTCCGCCGCTGACGATCGTGTCGGCAACGCGTCCTGTGACATGCAGGAAGCCGCGCTCGTCGAGCCGGCCGAGATCGCCGGTGTGCAGCCAGCCATCGGGGTCGCGTGCCGCCGGTGCGACGGTCGGTCCTGAGACGAGGATCTCGCCGATCTGCTGCTGCTCTTCCCCGGACGGGGACCCGTCGATGCCGTCGATGGGCTCGATGCGCACGCGCGTGCAGAACAACGGCGGCCCGCCGGTCGTGACCTGCGAGCAGGCCTCGGTCAACCCATATGTGGTGTTGACACGCACACCGGCGTCGTGCGCACGTTCGACCAACGCCTCTGGCACGGGACCGCCGCCGGTCAGCGCGAAGCGCAGTGTGGGTGGACGTTCCGGGTGGGCGGGCATCGCATCAAGCAGCCGCGCGAGCGTCGTGGCGACGAGCGAGACCAGCGTTATGCCCTGCTCATACAGCGCCTTCAGAACCAGGTCGGTGTCGAAGCGGGGATGGATCACCGCCGTCGTGGCGTAGATCGCCGAGCGCACCAGGATCGAGAGGCCACCGACGTGCGAGACCGGCAGCGCGCACAACCAGCGCTCGCGAGGATCGAGGTCCAGCGCGACAGCGGAGCCCAGCGCGCTCCACAGGAAGTTGCCGTACGTGAGCTCGATCGGACGGGGCGCGGAGGTCGTGCCGGAGGTATGGATGATCGCGGCGACGGCATCGAGGTCGTGCTGTGGTTCTGGGGCGCCTGAGTCTGCCGAGAGCCACGCCACGGCGGCCCTCTCGCCTTGCGAGGTCGAGTCATCGCCGTGGATACGCCGAGCGCAGTCACGCCGCGAGGGCTCGCACTCCAGCCCGTCCTCCAAGATCAGCGCGGCGCCGTCGCAGATCAGCGCACGCTCAGCCTCCCCCAAGCGCAGATCGACGGGCACAGCCACGGCTCCGAGCAACAGGCAGGCGTGGAACGCCTCGACGAACTCGGGCCCCGGCGGCAAGGTGATCGCGACACGGTCCCCGGACGCGACTCCGAGGTCTGAAAGTGTCCGCGCTCCGGCGCCCGCGGCTGCGTAAAGCTCCTCGTAGGAGCGACTACCGTCGGGCCCCTCCACGGCCGTCGATCCGGGATGCGTGCGCGCGGCGCGATGCAGCCAGCCCTCAACCACCATGCGCCAAAGGCTAGCCTTCCCGGGAATGCCGACCACCTGGACAGCAGCGGGCGAGTACGAGGACATCCGTTACGAGAAGTCTGCCGAGCCCTCGACGACGGGGATCGCCAAGATCACGATCGACCGTCCGGAGGTCCGCAACGCGTTCAGGCCGCGGACGATCGTGGAGATCTCCAGAGCGCTCGAGGATGCGCGCGAGGACACCGAGATCGGCGTGATCGTGCTGACGGGCGCGGGCGATCTGGCGTTCTGCTCGGGCGGGGACCAGCGCGTGCGCGGAGACTCGGGCTACCTCGCCGAGGATGCCGCCGGAAAAGCCGGGATTGGGCGCTTCCACGTGACCGATCTGCACGTGCAGATCAGGCGGCTGCCCAAGCCGGTCGTGGCGATGGTCGCGGGCTATGCGATCGGCGGTGGGCACGTGCTGCATCTGGTCTGCGATCTGACGATCGCCGCCGACAATGCCCGCTTCGGACAGGTGGGACCGAAGGTGGGCTCGTTCGACGGGGGGTTCGGCGCCGGACTATTGGCGAACCTGGTGGGGCCCAAGAAGGCCAAGGAGATCTGGTTTCTGTGCCGGCAGTACTCGGCTGCGGAGGCGCTGCAGATGGGGATGGTCAACACCGTCGTGCCGCTCGCGCAGCTGGAGGACGAGACGGTGCGCTGGTGCGAGGAGATGCTCGAGCTCTCGCCGTTCGCGCTGAGGCTGCTGAAGGCGAGCTTCAACGCGGCCGAGGACGGGCTGAGCGGGATCCAGCAGCTCGCGCACGACGCCAACCTCCTGTTTTACGGCAGCGAAGAGGCCCAGGAGGGCAGGGACGCCTACCGTGAGCATCGCAGGCCGGACTTCGGTCGGTTTCCGAAGCGCGCGTGACCCATGATGGGTCTGTGCACCAAGCGATCGGGTCCGGGCGGAGCGCGCGGGTGACGACTGTGACGCAGGCCGCCGCGTCCGCTCCGGCGGGCCCAGGCGTTCCTGGGCGTCCGAACATGGTGCGCATCTGGGTGATGGCCGCACGGATCAGGACCCTGCCCGCCGCAGTGGCGCCCGTGCTCGTGGGCACCTCGCTCGCGCTCGGCGCCGACCATTTTCATCCGCTCGCGTTCGTCGCCGCCCTGCTGGGAGCCGTGTTCATCCAGGTGGGAACGAATCTCTCGAACGACTACTCCGACGCGCGGCGCGGAGCTGACAATGAGGACCGATTGGGGCCGGTGCGCGTAACGGCGGGCGGGCTGGTGCCGCCCAGGCAGGTGCTGATCGCGACGTACGCGACGTTCGGACTGGCGGTCCTGTGCGGCACCTACCTGGTGGCCGTGGCCGGGCCGGAGCTGATCGCGGTCGGGGCCGCGTCAATCCTCGCGGGCGTGCTGTACACGGGCGGCCCGCGACCCTACGGGTACGAGGGGCTGGGCGAGGTGTTCGTGTTCCTGTTCTTCGGTGTGGTCGCCGTGGCGGGCTCCTACTTCGTGCAGGTACAGCAACTGCCGTGGCAGGCGTTCGGGTGCGCCGTGCCGGTCGGCCTGCTGGCGAGCGCGATTCTCGTCGTCAACAATGTCCGCGACATCGACACCGACAGACGAGCCGGCAAGCGCACGCTCGCTGTCAGATTAGGCCGCGAGCGCACCCGCGGCCTGTATACGGCGATGGTCGTAGGCGCGTTCGCGAGCGCCCCCGTGCTGTGGGCGCTGGGCATGTCACCGTGGCTGCTGCTGTGCTGGGCGGCGATCCCACTTGCGGTTGCGGTCGTGAAGATCGTGCGTACACGCATCGACGGACCGTCGCTGAACGGCGCGCTGGCGAAGACGGGCATGCTGCAGCTGCTGTTCTGCCTGCTGTTCTCGGCCGGCATCCTGGCGAGCGGCGGGATCGGAGGGTGAACGCGGATTGCGATTGAGCGCGCAACGACGGAGCGTGCACCTGAAGCGCCCACTGCAGACGGCGCACGGGACGCTGCGAGAGCGCGAGCTGATTGCCGTGACGCTGATCGACGAGGACGGGGTCGAGGGTCACGGCGAGGCTGCGCCGCTGGAGACCTACGACGGCGTGAGTATTGCCCGAGTTGAGAGCGCGCTCGCCCGCTACGAGCGAGTGCTCGCGGATGCGCGTGAGATGAACGGTGTGCAGCTGATCGAAGCGTGCCGGCGCGTGGAGGATCTCCCACAGGCGCTGGCAGCGATCGACATGGCACTGTGGGATCGCGCCGGCATACGTGCGGGCAAACCGGTCGCGGAGCTGCTCACCGACGATCCGGTGAGCGAGGTGGCGGTGAATGCGACGATCGGAGCGACAGACCGCCAGGGCGCGGTGGATCAGGCCGCGGAAGCCGTGGAGGAGGGGTTTGAGTGCATCAAGGTGAAGGTTGGCACCGGAGACGATACGGCCCGGGTGGCGGCGGTGCGCGCAACCGCGGGTCCGAGGACGGCGCTGCGATTGGATGCAAACGGCGCGTGGACGGTAGAGGAGGCCATTCGGATGATCGATGCGCTGGCGCCGATTGGCTTAGAGCTCGTGGAGGAGCCCACCCACGGACTACGAGGCGTACGGGAGGTGCGCGAGCGCGTCAGCACGAGAGTGGCGATCGATGAGACCGCGGCCGAGCATGGCGCGCTTGGCGCGGGCGTGGCTGACGCGGTGTGCCTGAAGATCGGTCGCTGCGGCGGGATCTCGGGGCTGCTCGCGGCCGCGACGCTGGTGCGCGCATCGGGTGCGGAGGCCTACGTCTCCTCGACGCTGGACGGTCCACTGGGGATAGCCGCGGGGTTGCACGCCGCCGCCGCGCTGGCCTCCCGTGGTCCGGTGCCGGCCTGTGGGCTGGCCACGCTCCGGATGTTCGAGGGCGCTATCGAGGAGGACGTACTGCCCGTGCGGAGCGGCAGGATCGCGCTGCTGTCAGCTGCTGGGCTCGGTGTCGGACCGCTCTGAGGAGGCCGGGGTACCCGGCCCGGGCCATGCCGGATCGGGGGTCGTCGATGCAGGCGCTACCGGGACGGGGCTCGTGGGAGCTGTGGGTGGCACGGTCGGCCCGGGCCACGCCGGATCGAGCGGCGTCGTCCCGGGTGCGCTCGCAAGTGGGACGTCGAACAGGCTCGCAACCGCACCCACGGGGGCGGGCTTGCCAAGCAGGGCGCCCTGAGCCATCGTGCAGCCGATCGTCTGGAGCGTGTCCATCTGCTCGTGCGTCTCGATGCCCGTGGCGATCACCATCAGCTCTAGCTCGCGTCCGACGAGCAGGATCGCCTCGAGCAGCCAGCCACGGTAGCTCTCATCCTCGGAGGCCGCCAGCGAGCGGCGATCCACGCGCAGAGCGTCGAGCGGCAGCCGGCGCAGGTCTGCCTGGTGGGCATAGCCGCTGCCGCCGAAGTCGTCGATTGCGATGCCCACGCCCAGCGCCTTCAGCTCGCGCAGACGCACGCCGGCCGCCTCGAGGTCACCGATCACAGCGGTCTCGGGGATCTGGAGCGTAAGCAGCGACGGCTCGATCCCTGACTGCAGCAGGGCGCGGCGCACATCGGTGGCAAAGCCCTCGCGACTGAGCTGGTGCGCCGAGACCCTCACCGAAACGCCGATACGACCACCGGGGCCGACAGCCGAATCGGAGGAGGAGGAGGAGGAGGAGGAGGAGTTCGAGGAGGAGCTCCTCGCCACGTCCCAGGCCGCGGCACGAGCGCAGGCGGATTCGAGCATGAAGCGGCCGATCGGCACGATCAGCCCCGTTTCCTCGGCCAGCGGGATGAACGCGTCGGGCCTCAGCACGCCCTGTGCGGGATGCTGCCAGCGGATCAGCGCCTCCAGGCCGGCCACCTTGCGGGTGCGCAGATCGTAGATCGGTTGATAGAGCAGGAAGAACTGGTTCTCCGCCAAGGCGGTGCTCAGCTCGGCCTCGAGCACCGCGCGGCCCTCGATCACGGTGCGCATGTTCGCGTTGAACAGCGTGTAGCGGTCCTTGCCCGCGGCCTTCGCCGAGGCCAGCGCCACATGGGCGTCGCGCAGCAGGTCGTCGTGGGTCTCGTAGCGGCCGAAGGCGACGCCGATGCTCGCGGTCAGGACGAAGCCCGGCCCGAAGGCGTCGAGCTCGACCGGTTTGTGCAGCGCCTCGATCATGCGCTGGGCGAGCGAATCGAGGCGCACCCCGCGGGCGGCCGATTCGACCAGCACGACGAATTCGTCGCCGTCGAGCCGACCCACCGTATCTCCTGTGCGCACCACGTCCTCGAGCCGTTCCCCGACGATCTTCAGCAGCTGGTTCCCGGCTTCCTGTCCGAGCTTCTCGTTGACCTCCCGCAGCTGGTCGATATCGACGAACAGCGCCCCCGCCAGCATGCCCGAGTCGCGCCCCGTTCGCGCGACCATGCGCTCGGCGCGGTCCAGCGTCAGCTCGCGGTTGGGAAGTCCGGTCACGGGCTCGTACAGATACCTGTCCGGCGACTCGCCGGCCGGTGTATCCGCCTCTGCCACTGCCTCCGTCTCCGCCTCCGCCGGCGCCTCCGGGCGAGGAGCGGCAAGGACGTCCACGAGCAGTCCGAACAGTACGCTGAGCGCGATCCCGCCGATCAGCAGCGCGAACGCGTCTCCGTCCGTGAACACGCTCGTGCGGGCCGCCGGGCCAAAGCTCGTGACGACCCATCCGTCGTGCAGAATGCTAGTAGCGCTCTGCCCGCCGGATTGTGAAGCGCCCATGGCGAACACGACATTCGGGGAGCCTGCTCCGTAGCGAACGCTCACCGCGTAGCCCGGGTGACCGCGAAGCACCTCTCCCAGCATGACACCGGGTATCAGCACCTCACGCAGCCACCCCACGGACGCGGCCCGGCGTCCGAATACGCTGCGCGGCGTCACGCTGCCCCGATACACGGGCGTTTCAATCGCCAGCCCACTGCGGCCACCGGCCGCGATCGGGGTGTAGATACTCCGCGCGGTATCGCGCGCCACTCCCAGCGCGGGGGTCGCGTCGGAGAGCTTCAGCAGACCGAGCGCGTCGAGCTCCGGATAGCGACGGTGCGTGCGCGCCCATCGCATCCACGTGTCGAATTCAGCGGGTGCCGCTTTCGGATGATCGGCGAAGTAGGTGCTCGCGCTGACGGTGAGTTGTTCCTCGTGGCGGATCGCCAGGCTCAGCGTCGAGGCGATCGCCGCCGAGCCCTGATGGAACCGCCGGCGTGCCGAAGATTCGTCGCTGTGCGCCACGGCGATGGCTCCGAGCACCGAGGCGAGCGTGCCGAGGGCGACACACAGCAGCGCCACCGCGACCCACACGCCACTGCGGCCGCGCACAGGGGTGCTCTGCTCCTGCTCGGCCGGCGAGGCACCCTCAACAGCGGACTCCGACGAGTCGCCGGCGGACTCGGCCGCGGAAGGACCATCGGGAGCGGGAATGCCGGGGACGGGGGCACCGTCGGGCTCAGGGATATCGGGGTGAGGGGTTTGGCTGTCTGACATGGGCGGTCTGGTCTGAACCAACAAGCACGCATGCGCTTCCGCGGCCTTATCGGCTCAGGCGCGAACGCCTTGAGTCGTGCATGTGTCCAGACAGACGTCTACCAGCGCGTGCCATCGAGATGCTCGGCCACCGCCCCGGGACTCTCCAGCGGTAAGCCGTGGCCTCCAGCTACGACGATCAGCTCGGCATCTCCCAACAGCTCGACCATCCGCCGCCCGAGCGCCTGGAACTTGCCGTCGCGCTCGCCGACGACGATCGTCACGGGCATCTGCAGCTCAGCCAGCCTGTCCCACAGCGGCGCCATCTCCCCCGTGCCGATCCCGCGCAGTACCGCGGCGAGCGCGTCGGGGCGGTTGCGGCGCTGATCCTCGCGCGCCAGTTCGCCAACCTCGGGAGGATCGTTCGCGAACAGCGGCTGGGTGCGCCAGCGCTCGATGAACTCCTCGAACGGGATCCGTTCCAGCTCGCCGGCCAAGCGCCGGTCGGCCGCGCTGCGCTCAGCGCGCTCAGAGGCGTCCTCGATCCCGGCGCTGCTGGACACGAGCACGAGCCGCGATACCCGCTCGGGCGCAGTCAGTGCGACATGCAGCGCAATGCGCCCACCCATTGAGTACCCGCACAACACGAACCGCTCGGGTGCCCGCGCGAGCACGTGCTCAACGCAGCCGGCGAACGTAATCGCCTGCCCGCTTCCCCGGCGCTGGCCTAATTGGGGATATGAGCGGAGCGAATGTCTCCCAATTCGGTGGGCGTATTCGCCGTGCCCGGGCAGGTCGATCGCCAGCGGACGGTAGCGTTCAACAGGCAGACGCTCGATCACACCGTCCCATGCGCGATGAGTGCCGCTGAATCCGTGCAACAGGACGACTGTCTCCGGCACGCGCCACATCCTATGACCCCCACCACCGACACATATGTGCTCCTGCGAGCGTTCGTTGACGAGCTCGTGCGCTGCGGGATGCGGGTGGCGTGCACCTCGCCGGGGTCGCGGTGCGCGCCGCTGGTGCTGACGCTCGCGCGCGATAAGCGGCTGCGCTGCTACTCCCACGTGGACGAGCGCTGTGCGGGGTTCTTCGCGCTCGGCGCGGCCAAGTCCTCGGGGTTGCCCGTAGCCGTGACCTGCACCTCGGGCACGGCGGCGGCCGAGCTGGCGCCGGCCGCGATCGAGGCTTTCCAGGCGCGCGTGCCGCTGCTGTTGCTGACGGCAGACCGCCCGCCGGAGCTGCGCGAGAACGGCGCGGGACAGGCGATCGACCAGCTGAAGCTGTACGGGAGCGCGGCGAAGTGGTTCTTCGAGGTCGGCACGCATGACGCGCGTCCCGAGCGGGTGCGCTGGATGCGAACGCTGGCCTGCCGCGCGTATTGGACGGCGCTCGAGGGCCGGCCCGGCGTGGTACACCTGAACTTTCCGTTGCGCGAGCCGCTGATCGACGATGAGCCCTTGCCGGCCGACGAAACGGGCCGTCAGGACGGCCGGCCGTATGTTGCCCGCTCGCCGACCTCGGTGACCAACACCGGCGCCGATCGCGATTGTGGCGGCAACAACGAGGACGGCGTGCGCCTGCGAGAGCTCGTGGCGGGATCAAGACGCGGTGTTGTCGTGGCCGGGCGATACGAGCGCCGGAATCACGAGACTTCGCTGGGTTGGGCCGCGGCGGCGTTCTGCGAGGCGGCTGGCTGGCCGCTGCTGGCGGACCCCATGTCCGGAGCCCGCCGCGGAGTGTCCGCCGTCGCTCATTACGACGCGCTGCTACGTGACGAGGCGTTCGCGGTCTCGCACCGCCCGGACCTGGTGCTGCGGGTGGGAGATCTGCCGGTGTCCAAGCCACTGCGGACATGGCTCGCGAGTCTGGGCGACGTGCCTCAGGTGGCGCTCGATCCAGAGACCGCATGGCAGGACCCGGCCTCGGTGCTGAGCGATTCGCTGGCGCTCGATCCCGTAGCGGCGCTGGCTCGGGCGAGCACGGCAGAGACAGTTTCTGCGGAGCCGGTCTCTGAGAACCCTGAGGATGGACAGACTGGGAGGACAGCCCTGTCCGCGTTATCCCCGGCCGACCCCGATTGGCTTGCCGGCTGGCGCGCGGCGGACGAGCAGGCCGCCGAGGCGATCAATGGCGCACTCGCGGACGATGAGCTCAGTGAGCCTGCCGTCACCGCCGAGCTGGGCGTGCTGCTGCCGGCGGAGGCGACCCTGTTCGTCGCATCGTCGATGCCGGTGCGCGACATCGAGACGTTCTGGCCGGTGCGCGCCGATCCCCCACACGTGCTGTGCAACCGCGGGGCGAACGGAATCGACGGAACGGTGTCCAGCGCATTCGGGGCCACTGCCTGCACGGATGGTCCGGTCGTGCTGCTGATCGGCGATGTGGCGCTGGCACACGACATCGGCGGATTGCTCGCCGCCCACCGCCTTGGATTGAAGCTGACGATCGTGCTGCTCGACAACGACGGTGGGGGCATCTTCGACTTCCTGCCGGTCTCGCGCGCGACGATGGAGGGGGAGAACGACATCTACACCGACCACATCGCCACCCCCACGGGCCTGGATTTCGCCAAGGCCGCCGCGCTGTATGGGTTGGGGTATGAACCCGTCGAGACGATCCCCGCGCTGCGCGCGGCGCTGGAGCGGGCGCTCTCCCCAGAGGTTGGCTCGACGATCGTGCGCGCGCGAACCGATCGCGCCGGCAACGTGGCGCTGCACGGCCGCGTATGGAGCGCCGTGTCCTCAGCGCTCAGCCGGCCAGGAGCGGCAGCAGCGCCTGCAGCTTGACCTCCGTCTCGGCCAGCTCGGCCTGTGGACGGGAGTCGCGCACGATTCCGTTGCCTGCGTAGCAGCGCGCGACGTTGCCGCGCAGGAGTGCACAGCGTAGTGCTACGCAGAACTCGCCGTCGCCGGTTGCATCGGTCCAACCGACGGGGCCCGCGTACCAGCCGCGATCCAGCCCCTCGAGCGCCGGGATCAACGGCATCGCGACCTGCCGGGGCTCACCGCCGACCGCCGGCGTCGGGTGCATCAGCCCGGCGAGCTCCAGCGCGTCGATCGGGGCGGCGAGCTGGGCGCGGATCGGAGTCGCCAGGTGCTGGATGTTCGCGATTTTCACGAGCTCAGGCTCGGGTGCGGCGGCCACCCATACCGCGTGGTCGCGCAGCGTGCGCTCGATCCTCCTGGCGACGATCGCGTGCTCGGAGCGATAGCTCTCGTCGCGCAGCAACTGCTCCCCGAGGTGGTCGTCCACCGCTGGGTCGGCGCTGCGACGAGTGGAGCCCGCGAGCGCGAGCGTGCTTACGCGGTGACCTTCGCGACGCACCAGCAGCTCGGGGCTGGCTGCGATCAACGTCGCGTCGCCGCGGCCGACGCAAAAGCAGAAACACGCCGGGAATGCGTCCCGTAGAACACCCAGCATCGCCGCCGGGTCATACGCGGCCGGGGCGTGCGCCTGCACCTCGCGGGCCAGAACGATCTTCTCCAGGCGACCGGCCGCGATCAGCTCGGTCGCGCGTGCTACCGCGGCCTCGTAGTGCTCGGGCGGCATCGCGCTCGCCACCCGGTAGCGCCCCGCGGGCGCGGGATCGAGCAGCGGCAGTGGTCGTTCATCCAGCTCCCCTAAGCGACTCTCGAGCCGTGCAAGCACCTCCTCGTCGGTGTCGTCCGGCGCCATCAGCGCCGCCAGCGTCAGCCTGACATCGGACTCCTCCCCATAAGCTCGGGCCGCGCGCCTGATCGCGATCTCCGGTACGACCATCGACGCAGGCTCAAAGCCGTCCCAGGCGGGCGAGTCCCCGCCATCGGGCGCGAACGCGAATCCCCCCACGGCCACCGGACCCGACCGGTCGGGATCGTCCAGTGGATCGCCGACGGCGGCCGCCGCGAGCCTGCGCCAGCGATCGGCCACGACGGCAAACCGCTCCGATCCGGTGCTCGCCGATCGGAGATTCCATGATCTCCGATCGGTCAGCCGCGCAGCCTCGCCCAGTGCCGCCAGCGCCACTCCCCCACGGTCGGGCTGCTCGTACGCGAACCACGACTCATCCTGCCTGCGCGAAGCGCATACCACAGCGCTCGGATCGACCGTAGCGGGCAGTCGAACAGTGCTCGTCGCCAGCGTCGGCTCGCCGCTGCGCCTGGCTCTGCGCAACGCCAGGCTCAATCGTGCACCCAACCGTTCGCGATCCTGCTCGCTGAGCGCAAACGGATCTTCGCGCAGCCGGGTTACCGCGGCGCTCACGTCTCCGTGCGTCCGCGTGAGATTGCGATCTCCCCGGTTCGCATCATCTCGATCAACCCGAACGGGCGGACCATGCCCTCGAACGCCTCGATCTTTTCCGTCGTGCCCGTCACCTCGACGATCACCGAGCGCTTGGTCACGTCCACGACCTTGCCCCGGAATATCTCGGTGATCTGCATCAGCTCGCCGCGCTGGGGCCCGTCCGCGGACACCTTGAACAGGGCCAGCTCGCGCGCGACCGTGTCGGCCGGCTCCAGGTCGCGGATCTTCAGCACGTTGATGAGCTTGTGCAGCTGCTTTGTGACCTGGTCGATCGGATGCACCGCACCGTCGACCGTCAGCGTCACCCGCGAGATCTGCTCATCATCGGTCGGCCCGACCGTTAACGTGTCGATGTTGAATCCCCGGCGCGCGAACAGCCCGGCGATGCGCGTGAGCACGCCCGACTTGTTCTCGACCAAGATCGACAGCACATGCTTGCGACCCGTGCGTAGACCGGCCGAGGCCTCCAGCTCTTCGAGGCTGAGCGGCGCCTTGGTGCCGGGCTCTCCCATTGCTGTGCTCACCCCACCATCTCTCTGGCCGCCTGCCCAGCAGGGATCATGGGATACGTGTTCTCCTCGCGCGTCACCCGCACGTCGACCAACACGGGGCCGTCGGTCTCGATCGCGCGCCGCATGTCGTCCACCAGCGTCGTCTTGTCCTCGAATCGCATCCCGGTCGCGCCGTATGCCTCCGCGAGCTTGACGAAGTCCGGGAACTCACCCGTCTCGACGTGGCTGTATTTGCCGTCCCAGAACAGCTCCTGCCACTGGCGGACCATGCCCAGGTAGCCGTTGTTCATGATGAACACCTTGATCGGGATCTTGTTCTGCGCACACGTCGCCAGCTCCTGCGCGTTCATCTGCACCGAACCGTCGCCGGCGATGCAGCAGACCAGACGGTCGGGACATCCCACAGCGGCGCCCATCGCCGCCGGCAAGCCGAATCCCATCGTGCCCAGCCCGCCCGAGTTGATCCAGCGCCGCGGGGCGGGAAAGTCGTAGTACTGGGCCGCCCACATCTGGTGCTGACCGACGTCGCTCGTCACGATCGCCTCGCCAGCGGTCGCCTCGTACAGCGCCTGGACCATGAACTGCGGCTTGATCTCGTTGTCGGCCGAGTCCTCGTAGCTCAGCGGATACTTGGCTTTCCAGCCCTCGATCCGCGCCCACCAGTCGCCCAATCGCGCTGAGTCGGCGCTCAGCGCACGGTACTCCACGGCGAGCTTGCCCAGCACGTTCTTGGCATCGCCCACGATCGGGATGTGCGCGGGCACGTTCTTGGAGATCTCCGCCGGATCGATGTCGATGTGGATGAACTTCGCCTTCGGCGCGAACTCCGACAGCTTGCCCGTGATCCGGTCGTCGAACCGCGCGCCGACCGCACAGATCAGGTCGGCCTCGTCCATCGCGTAATTTGCCGCCCGCGTGCCGTGCATCCCCAGCATTCCCAGCCATTGATGATTAGGTTCCCCAAGCCCACCCTCCCCACCCACCCGTGCGGGGAATGCGCCCAGGCCCATCAGCGTGCATGTCACCGGGAACCGATCGCACGAGGCCAGCTCGACGAGCTCCGGCGAGGCATCGGCGTTGACCACACCTCCACCCGCATAGATCACCGGGCGCCGCGCGGCCGCCAGCGCCTTGGCGGCCTGACGGATCTGCTTCTGGTTGCCCTCGGTCGTCGGCTGATACCCGGGCAGCCGCACGTCGGTCACCGGCTCGTACTCGATCTCGCCGCGCGAGAGATCCTGCGGGATGTCAACCAGCACCGGGCCCGGCCGGCCCGAGCGCGCGATGTAGAACGCCTCGTGGATCGCCCGCGGTATCTCCCGGGGGTCTTGGATCATGAACGAGTGCTTGACGATCGGAATCGTGATCCCGAGCGTGTCGGCCTCCTGGAACCCGTCGGTCCCGAGCAGCTCGGTGCGGACCTGCCCGGTGATGAACACGACCGGCACCGAGTCCATCATCGCGTCGGTTATGGGTGTGATCAGGTTCGTCGCCCCCGGACCGCTCGTGGCGAACGCGACCCCGACTTTGCCCGTCGCCTTGGCGTATCCTTGCGCGGCGTGCCCGCCGCCGGCCTCGTGACGGACGAGTATGTGCCTGACCCCACCGTTCACGAACGCGTCGTAGGTCGGCAGGTTCGCACCTCCGGGCAGCCCGAACACGACATCCACGCCCTCGGCCTTCAGACATTCCATGATTGCGTCCACCGCGCGCATATCGCGAGTTTATCAGCGGGTTTTACGCGCTCCATGCGTGGGTAGGCTTCCAGCACGCGTAAATCCCGTGCAGGCGCAGGACTCAGCGCGCCAATCAACGGGCGAACGCTGCGTGCACTGCGGGATGCGGAAGCCGGAGAGGATGCGAAAGCCGAAGATAAAGAGAGGGGTTGTTGGGTATAAAATTAAACGTGGTAATACAATAGTCATACCAAGCTTAAAGGGAAGATACCCCACACCCCGTCCGCGGCGACGACCCGTGGCCCCTCTGATCAGGACACTCCCAGTCCCACACCGATCGCCAATGCGATCACACCGCCCACCGTCACAACCAGCAGCGACGAGCGCATCGACACGTGCAGGAACCGTTTGCGAACCCACGCGATCACGAGCAGCTCGACCGCGACCACGCAGCCTGCCACGAACAGCGCCTTGTGGACATCGGAGATCAGGAACGGCAGCGTGTGGAAGATGCCGCCCAGCGTGGTCATCCCGCCGGTGATCGACCCGCGCACGACCGCCGAGCCGCGGCCGGTCTGCTCGCCCGTATCAGACAGCGCCTCCGACCAGCCCATGCTCACCCCGGCCCCCAGCGCGGTGGCGAACCCGACCACCAGAGCGGTGTGGGAGTCCGAGGAGATCGCCGCCGCGAATATCGGCGCCAGCGAGGAGACGGTCCCGTCGATCATGCCCACGAGCGCGGGCTGCACGACGCGCAGCACGAAGTCCGTCTCGTCCTCGAACCCCCAGCGGTGGATGATGCGGGCGATCAGGCTCTCCTGCGCCGGGACCCTCCTCGCGTTGGCGTCCATGCGCGATTTATAGACAGCCTTCGACTTCGGGCTCCCTTACCTAAGAGCACCGCCGGTGGTAGGTGGTTCAGGAGCGCTCGGCCGGGGATCGCTCCCACGTTTCGGGGGCGATTGCGACATCGGGATACTCGAGCTCGGTCCCGCAGCGCATGCACACCGCATCGTAGATTTTCGTCACGCGCCCGCAGCGCGGACATTGCCGGCGCAGTTCGTCGCGTTCGTAACGGTAGGCGATCGCCGCCATCAGCCCGAGCACGGGCACGCACCCGGAGATCAGAAACCACAGCCAGAACGAGCTGCCCTTGATCTTGCCGACGATCCCTCCGGCGAGCGCAAAGCACAGGGCGATGACCAGATACTGATCACCTTCCATGCGACGCCCTTACAGCAGGACGCGCAGCGCCCAGATCACGGCGACGATCGCTAGGACAAGCAGGACGGTGCTGAACAGAAACGACAGGACATGACCGATCACACCCAGCAGCAACCACCCGACGACAAGCACCACGAGCACCGCCACGATCGTGCTTGAGATCGAGCGTCTGCCGGAAGACTCGGGCGAAGGATCTGGACTCATCGTCTTTACAGGGTAGACGGTCCAGCGGGATACGGTGCAGCCGGGCGGGAATCGCCACCCCGCCCGGCTGCTCCACTCGCGCCCGGCCGAGGGAAGCCGAGGCGCATTGGCGTTAGGCCTACGTGTACGACGCCGCCTATGTTGGCGCACCTCGCCCCATCTGCCATTGGCCCACAGTCCAAAATGTCGGCGCGCCGTTTAGACGATGCCCAACCGCTCGTGCACCAGTCGCGTGACCTCGCCGCCGTCGGCGCGGCCATGGGTCTCGCGCATCACGTGCCCCACAATCGGTCCGATCGCCTTGGCATTGCCCGCGCGCACGCGCTCGGCCGCGTCGGGATTGGCCGCGAGCGCCGCCGCCACGACCTGCGCCAGCTCGTCACCTCCGCCGATCGCCTCCAGGCCCTCGGCCTGCACGATCTGTGCTGGGTCACCGCCCTCGGCCACGAGGCGGTCGAGCACCTGCCTGCCCGCCCCCACGCTGATCCGCTTGGCCGATACGAGCCCGACGAGCGCCGCCAGCGCCCGCGCCGATACGCGCGAGTGATTGGGATCCCCACCCAACCCCCCACCCACACCCCCGCCCGTACTCCCGCCTGTGTCCTCGCCGTCCCCCTCCCCCCCCTGATCCTCGCCGAGGCGACTCAACAGGTCGGATGCGATCCAGTTGGCGAGCGCCTGTGCGGGGGCCGGTGGATCGACCTCGGCGGCGAGGGCGGCCTCGAAGTAATCGCCCAGCTCGGCCCTGAACGAGAGCAGTCGCGCGCTGTCGACGCTGAGGCCCAGCTCGTGCTCGAACCGTTGCGCCCGCTGTGCCGGCAGCTCCCCCACCGCGGCCTTGGCCCGTGCGAGCATCTGCTCGTCGATCCGAATCGGCACGAGATCGGGCTCGGGGAAGTAGCGGTAGTCGTGCGCCTCCTCCTTGGAGCGCAGCGTTGTTATGGCGCCCCCACCCTGGGCATCCGGTCTTGGGTCGTAGTGCAGCGTCTCCTGGACGACCTGACCACCGTCGCGCAGGATCTGGCGCTGGCGGGCGATCTCCGCCCTGATTCCGCGCTCGATGAACCGGAACGAGTTCATGTTCTTCAGCTCGGTCTTCGTGCCCAGCTCCCGCGAGCCGGCCGGGCGCAGGGAGATGTTCGCGTCGCAGCGCAGCGACCCCTCCTCCATGTTCACGTCGCTGACCTGCAACTGGCGCAGCGTCGTGCGCAGGAGCTTCAGCCACTCGCTCGCCTGCTCGGCTGAGCGCAGATCCGGCTCGGTCACGATCTCCGCCAGCGGCGTGCCGCCGCGGTTGAAGTCAACGACGCTCTCCCGCGATCCATGGATCCGGCCACTGGCGCCGACATGGGTCAGCTTGGCGGCATCCTCCTCCAGGTGCACCCGATGGATGCGCACCTCCTCCAGCCTGCCGCCTTTGCACAGCGGCTGGTCGTACTGGGAGATCTGATAGCCCTTCGGCAGGTCCGGATAGAAGTAGTTCTTGCGATGGAACACCGACGTCGGCGCGAGCGCGGAGTCGAGCGCCAGCCCGATCGTCAACCCGAGATGGATCGCCTGCGCGTTCGCCACCGGCAGCGCGCCTGGCAGGCCCAGGCAGACCGGGCACGTGCGTGTGTTCTCGGGCTCGCCGAATGACAGCTCACAGCCACAGAACATCTTCGTCCGGGTCTTCAGCTGCACGTGGATCTCCAGACCGATGACGGGTTCGAGCTCAGGCACGAGCGGGACTCCCGTCAAATCCGAGCGCCTGCTCCAGCGCATACGCGGCATCCAGCAGCGCGTTCTCGCTGAACGCCCGGCCGGCGATCTGCAGGCCGACCGGTAATCCATCGCTCAGCCCGCACGGGATCGAGATCGCGGGGATGCCGGCGAGCGACATCGGCACCGTGCAGTAGTCGTTCAGGTACATCTGAAGCGGGTCAGCCGTCTTCTCCCCCAGCCCGAACGCCACCGTCGGCGCGGTCGGCGTGACGATGAAGTCGACCCTCTCGAACGCGGTGCTGAAGTCCTCGGCGATCTTCGTCCTCACCCGCTGGGCGCGCCCATAGTAGGCGTCGTAGTAGCCGGCCGACAGCGCGTAGGTGCCGAGCATGATCCGCCGCTTGACCTCTGCGCCGAGCCCGTCGTGGCGAGTGCGCTCGTACATGTCCAACAGATCCTCGGGGTGGGTGGGATCGATACTCCGCAGCCCGTAGCGCACCCCGTCAAACCGCGCCAGATTCGAGGAGGCCTCCGCCGGGGCGAGCACGTAGTAGGCCGACAGCGCGTGCGGCGCGTGCGGCAGGCCGATGCTCTCGACGATCTCCGCGCCCAGCTCCGCGGCTCGATCGAGGGCTGAGCGGAACGCGTCGAGCACGCCCGCTTCGATCCCCTCGCCGTCGAGCCCTGCGTCTGCGCCCGTACCCGTTCCAGCGGAGCCACCGCCCCCACCGCCGGCGGCACCCGCGGCGCCGCCCGTCAACTCCGCCGGTACGCCCAGTCTGATCCCGTCCAGGCGCTCGGCCCGCGGCAGCTCGATCTCGTGGGGGAACCGCAGTGAGGTGGCGTCGCACGGGTCGTGACCGACCATGTGCTTCAGCAGCAGCGCCGCGTCGGTCACGTCGCGCGTCAGCGGACCGGCCTGATCGAGCGACGATGCGAACGCGATCATCCCGTAGCGCGAGACCGAACCATACGTCGGTTTGAGCCCGACGATCCCACACAACGCGGCCGGCTGGCGAATCGATCCGCCCGTGTCCGTTCCCAGCGCCCACGGCGCGAGACCCGCGGCGACGGCGGCAGCGCTCCCGCCCGAGGAGCCGCCCGGAACGCGCGTGCGGTCCCACGGGTTGAGCACGGGCCCGAATGCGGAATTCTCGTTGGAGGAGCCCATCGCGAACTCGTCCTGGTTGGTCTTGCCCAGCAGGCTTGCGCCGGCCGCCTGCAGGCGCGCCACCACTGTGGCGGTGTACGGGGGCTCATACCCCTCGAGGATGCGCGAGCCCGATTGGCTCGGCACGCCCTCGGTGCAGAACAGATCCTTGACTGCCAGCGGCACGCCCGCCAGCGGTGCGTCTGCCGCGGGAGCATCCCCCTGCGCGTGACCGCTCGGCGCCGATCCACCTGAGCCCTCCGGCACAACCCAGGTGAAGCAGTTCAACTCGTCGTCCGCCGCGCGAGCGCGATAGGCGTCGAACAGCTCTCCCGCCGACAGCTCGCCCGTCGCGATTGCCCGCACCGCCTCCGCGGCGGACAGATCGATGATCTCCGTAGGACTCACGCCTGCGGGCTCGGTACCGAAAAACCGTCGCCACTGACGGCTGGCGCCTGCGCGAGCACGACCTCGCGTGGCAGACACTTGCGCGGCTCGTCGGGGCGCAGCGAGTCGGTGATCTCCACAACGTGCGAGGTCGGCGCCACCCCCTCGAGGTCGAGCTCACCGATGTGCGCGACATGGTCGAGGATCGCCGACAGCTCACGCGCCAGCGGCTCGATCTCGTCCTCGCCCAGCTTCAACCTGGCCAGGCGGGCTACGTGCAGGACTTCGTCGCGGTCGATCACCGCGCGCATTCTACGGCGGCGGCAGCGGCGCCGGTCGCGCCGGCTCATACAACGAGGTGCGTTCGTCGCGCAGCGACTGCCACGAGCCCACCAGGATCAGGATCGCCCCGGCGAGCGCCAGCCACGCGCCAATGCACACCGAGGTCGCGTGATCCGGGCGCTCCAGCACCCGTACGACCGCTGCGATCACGGCGATGATCCCGAACAGCGTGCTCCACACCGCGGCGGCGACCGGCAGCGCCGTGCTGCGCTCGGTGATCGTGCTCACGACCAGGGCGAGCGCCGCGGCGGCGGCGGCGATCAGCAGCACGACCGCCGGTCCGAACGTATCCCACGCGCTGAGATTGCCGTAGGCGTTCTCGTACCACCGCTCGAACAACGACACGATCACGCAGATGGCGCCCGCCAACGCAATCAGCTCGCCCAGCCGCAGGCGTCTGAGGCTCATTGGATGCCCGCCTGAGCGCGTGCCGCCTGCAGCGTGTTGCGCAGCAGAAAGGCGATCGTCATCGGACCGACACCCCCGGGCACCGGCGTGATCGCCGAGGCGACCTGCACCGCGGCGGCGAAGTCGACGTCTCCGACCAGTCCGCTCTTGTTGTGAGCCTCCTCCGGGGTCAGCCGGTTCATCCCGACGTCGATCACGACCGCGCCGGGCTTGACGAACTCGCCTTCGATCAGACGCGGACGGCCGACGGCGGCGATCAGCACGTCCGCGCGGGCGCATACCTCGCGCAGGTCGCGCGTGCGTGAGTGACACACGGTCACGGTCGCGTTCTCGGCGAGCAGCAGCTGCGCCATCGGCTTGCCGAACAGGTGCGAACGCCCGACGACCACCGCTTCGGCCCCCTCCAGGGTCGTGTCAACGCTGCGCAGCAGCTCGATCACCCCCAGCGGCGTGCACGGACGCAACCCCGGCAGCCCCAGCGCGAGCCGCCCGGCGTTGACCGGCGTGAGACCGTCCACGTCCTTGCCGGGATCGACCATCCCGGTCAGGGTCGTGCCGTCGAGATGCTCGGGGACGGGCAGCTGCAGCAGGATCCCGCTAACCGCCGGGTCGGCGTTCAGCTCAGACAGGGTCTGCGCGACATCCTCGAACGACGCCTCGGTGGGTAGCCGGCGATCGAACGGTGTCATGCCCGCCTCCGCGCACGCGCGCTGCTTGGCGCCGACGTACACGATCGAGCCGGGATCGCCTCCCACCAGCACCGTCGCCAGGCCCGGCGTCCGTCCGGTCAGCTCCGTGAACGCGCGCACGTCATCGGCCACCTGAGCGCGCACGCGCGCTGCGATCGCTTTGCCGTCGATGATCGTTGCGGACATCGACACGGATGCTATGGGACCGGCCCTATCTGCGACTGACCGGCGCGTACTCGGCCATCAGCTTGCGCTCAGACCCGTCCTGCGCGAAGCGCACGACGATCACGCCGCCCGGCTCCACGCCCGTGACGACGCCCTCGCCGAAGGCGGCATGCACGACATCCTCGCCCATGCGGTACATCTTGCCGGGGGTCGCCTGGGACGCCTGGGAGGCAGCCCAGCTCGCGGGCCCGCGCCCCGCCTGCGCGCCCATGCCCGCACCGGCGCCGGCGCCCACCGTGACCGCACCAGCGCTCAGCCGTAGCTCGTCCTCACAGTCGGTCAGCTCGGCGGGGATCTCGTCGAGAAAGCGGCTGCGCAGGCCGTACGTGGCCTGTCCGAACACCGACCGCCGGCGCGCATAGGTCAGGTACAGCTCGCGCTTGGCGCGGGTGACACCGACGTAGAACAGGCGTCGCTCCTCCTCCAGCCCGCCCTCGTCCAGCGCCCGTGAGTGCGGAAACACGCCGTCCTCACAGCCGGCGATGAACACGATCGGGTACTCCAGCCCCTTGGCGTTGTGCAATGTCATCAGCGTGACGAGCCCCTCATCCTCGGTCCTGGAGTCCGCGTCGGCGACGAGCGCCAGCTGCTGCAGGAACAGGTCGAGCGTGTCCTCATCATTCCCGCTCGCACCCGCGTCGAACTCGCGTGCGACCTCGACGAGCTGGTCGAGGTTTTCCAGACGACCCTGAGCCTCGATCGTCTTCTCCGCGCCACCCAGCGCTTCGGCCTCCAGCGCCTCCAGGTAGCCGGTGCGCGAGAGCACGGCGTCGAGCAGATCTCCGACCGGGATGCCTTTCCCAGCGAGCTCTGACAAGCTCGTCATCGTCGCCATGAATCGCGTCAGCGACCTGACCGCCGCCCCGCCCAGGCCCGGAATCCGATCGGCCGCGGTGGCCGCCTCCCACACCGACACGCCGACCGTGGCCGAGTGCGCGACGATCCGCGACAGCGAGGTGCGGCCCAGTCCGCGCCGGGGCGAGTTGGCGACGCGCGTGAACGCGACGACATCGAACGGGTTGGCCAGCCACGACAGGTAGGCGATCGCGTCCTTGATCTCCGCGCGCTCGTAGAACTTCGTCCCGCCGATCACCTGGTATGCGATCTCGCGGCGCACGAGCGTGTCCTCGATCACCCGCGACATCGCGTTCGTCCGGTACAGCACGGCGATCTCCGCGCGCGCGGCACCCTCGTCCACGAGCCGCTCCACCTCGCCCACGACGAACCGCGCCTCGGCGTGCTCGTCCTCCAGCTCGCGTACGTGTATGGGGCTGCCCTCGCCGAGCTCGCTCCACAGATGCTTGGCTATGCCGCCGCGGTTGTTCGAGATCACCGCGTTGGCGGCGGACAGGATCGTCTGGGTCGAGCGGTAGTTTTGCTCGAGCTTGACCACGCGCGCGTCGGGAAAATCGTCCTGGAAGTCTAATATATTGCGTACGTCCGCTCCGCGGAACCCATAGATCGACTGCGAATCATCCCCCACCACCGCGAGGTTGCGATGGCCCTCAAGATGGACTCGCTCCCCGCGCTTTGGCGCTCGGCCGCCGCCGATGAGCAGCTGTAGCAGCCGGTACTGCACGGGGTTGGTGTCCTGGTACTCGTCGACGAGCACGTGCTTGAACGCGCGCGCGTAGCGGGTGCGCGTCTCCTCGTACAGCTCCAGCACGTTGACGGCGCGGAACAGCAGATCGTCGAAGTCCATCGCGTTCATGCGCAGCAGATCGCGCTCGTAGCGCTCGTACACCTCGGCGATCATCTCCTCGAACTGCGACCCGACCGCCTGGCGATAGTCGGAGGCGGACTGCAGCCGGTTCTTGGCGGCGGAGATCTGGCTGTGGATCGCCGCTGGGGTGAACCGCTTGGGATCGATCCCGAGCTCATCGGCGCAGCGCCGGGCAAGGCGGCGGGCGTCGGCCTGGTCGTAGATCGTGAACTGGCGCGTATAGCCCAGGCGCTCGGCCTCGGAGCGCAGGATCCGCGCGCAGGCGGCGTGGAAGGTCATCAGCCACATCCCGCGCGTGTTCCGCTCCAATAGTCGCTCGACCCGGGTGCGCATCTCCTGGGCGGCCTTGTTCGTGAACGTGATCGCCAGGATCTCGTTCGGATGCGCTTGCTGGGTGTAGATCAGGAACGCGATCCGGTGGGTCAGCACGCGCGTCTTGCCGCTGCCGGCGCCGGCCAGAATCAGCAGCGGGCCCTCCCCATGGGTGACCGCCTCGCGCTGGGGCTCGTTCAGGCCCTCCAGCAGACGCTCGATCCGTGCTTCCCCGTCAGGCGGTATCTGGCCCGGGGGACGGGGCGCGTCGGGTTCGGCGGGCGTAGCGGTGGGGCTGTCGAGCTCGGGCATCCAGCTTCAGGATAGATGCGCGCTCGGCGGGCACGAGCCGTGCGATCCCGCCGAGCGATTGGACCTGCTTGAACCCGAAGTCGGGACCGCTCAGCGCTTCCTGTGCCTCTTGAATTTCTTCTTCGGCTTCTTCGGCTTGGGCTTATGCAGGGTGGTGTCGGTGCTCAGCGGCGCGGCCTGAACACCAGCCGCGTTGGAGATGTCGGCGATGAACGTGATCGTCTCGCCATAGGGCAGCCCCGAGACCGCCGCCTGGAACGCCCCGTCCGGGCCCGCGGTGAGCGCCATCGGCACGGTCTGCGTCTTGTGGCACACGGGCTGCTTGACCGGTTTCTTGCCGTGCTTCCTCTTCTTTTTCTTCGTAGTCGGACACTTCGTGACGACCGAGTACGCGGCCGATGCCTGCTCGCCGAGGGCGACACCGTTGGGGTCAGTGGCGGTGAAGGCCAGCGTGCACGCCTGCAGATGGCACGTCAGCGCTCCGAGCTTGGTCGTGGGCGGGGTTGCGTCGGCGGCGATCGTGGCTGTCGTGGCACTGCGGGCCGTGCTCACTCCGCCCGGGTTGCTTGCCTGCACGATGCAGACGAGCGGCGCTCCCACGAGGGTGCTCGGTGCAGTGAAGATGTTGCCGGGTCCGCTCTGTAGCACCTGAGAGGCGGCGTTTTCGGTCTGGATCGTGTACGTGAACGTCGGTGAGCCGCTCCACGACCCCGGTTCGCAGGTGAGCGGGCTGAAGTCCACCGGGGTGGCGCCAACCGATTTGATCACCGGTGGAGATGTCAGACGCGCGGCGACGGGTGGCGATTCGCTGCCTTCGATGAAGTCCCGTATCTCCGGGGCAGCGACGTTCGTGAACACGTCGGGCTTGCCGACTGGACATTCCTGATCTCCGAAGTCAACAATCCCGACCTGGACCGCGGGACTGCCCTCTGTGAGCGGACCTCCGCTATCGCCCTGGCACGTCGATGAGTTCGATGAAACCGCACAGAGCAACACAGCGGAATTGACCCCAACCTCTTCCCGGCAGGCGTCGCTGCTGATCGCGGTGAGCGTCGTCGAGTAGAGCCCGCCGTTCGGTTGGGCCGATTCGGCACCTTCCTGTTTGCCGTATCCACTGATGCTGAGCGTGGTTCCCGGAGCCGGAGTTTCCCCGGTCGGGACGAGGGTTATGGGCTGTGCGTGGTTTTCTTCGGACAGTTCGAGTGATGTTTCGAGAGTCAGAACCGCCACGTCGTCCTTGATGTTGGGTAGGACGGAGTAGTAGGGGTCTGTACGAATCTTCGACACCTTTGACGCCTGCGCCCCAGACGGGGGGACCAGAAATTCCTCAACTACGAATTCCGTGAATTCATGCACGTTGGAAGCTCCCGCGAGGACCGCAAATTCATCCGCCGCATAGGTGGTGGTAGTGCCCTCGTGATCGACGCAGTGAGCCGCCGTCAGGATCGTCGTCGCGTTGAGGATCGAGCCCCCGCAGCTCGTCACGTCAACCTCGCCCCCTCCTTCTGGATGGCGGCCCACCACGTACACCTGCCACGGGAACTGCGAGATCTGCGATTCATGCCCGCCGATGATGTAGGGAACGAGCGACACGCTGCTGCCGTCGAAGGCGACACCGCGCACCGGCGCGGCGAGCGCCCGCTGGGATGAGCACGCCAAGAACAGCGCCAGCATCGTTGCGACCGCTGCTACAGCGCTCATGAGACGACCGCTGGGAAGAATCAGTTGACGGCAGCCGGGATCGCGGCCATCGGCCAGTCTTGACCTCCGTGTTGCCATGCCAGCATTATCGGCCGAACGCGAACGATCTAAAGCCAGACAACCCCCGCTCCAGATAAACCCACGACGAACCACTACCCCCCAGCCGGGTTTGGCCCCCGCACGGTCCGCAACGGCGTGACCTCGGCCACCGGCGTCTCCGGCTCCTCACCGGACAGCTCGCCCACCGCCCGCTCCAGCGCGCCGATACGACTGGCCAGGCCCTGGATCGCCTCGGCGATCGGGTCGGGCAGGTGGATCCAGTCGGCGTCGGGACCCTCGACGCGGCGCCCGTCCACGCGCACGGGATGACCGGGGTTGCCGACGACCGTCGAGTTGGGCGGGACGTCGGTGATGACCACGCTGTTGGCGCCGATCTTCGCGCCGTGACCGATCGTGATCGGACCGAGCAGCTTGGCTCCCGAGCCGATCGTGACGTTGTCCTGCACCGTCGGATGGCGCTTGCCCGTGGCGAACCCGGTCCCCCCGAGCGTGACCCCCTGATACAGCGTCACGTCATTGCCGATGTCCGCGGTCTCCCCGATCACGACACCTGCCCCGTGGTCGATGAACAACCCCGCGCCGATGTGCGCGGCCGGATGGATCTCGATCCCGGTCAGCGTGCGCGCACACAATGCGATCGCACGTGGCAACAGCGGCACGCCCGCCTCGTGCAGCGCATGCGCTACGCGGTGAGCCAGCAACGCGTGGATGCCGGGCCAGGTCGCGAGTATCTCCAGTTGACCCACACCACGCGCAGCGGGATCGCGGGCACGCGCCGCGGCAATATCGCGTCGCACCTCTTTCGCAACCCGGGCGAGCATACGAACAGCGTAGCGCCGTCCCAGAGCCCCTCAGGGAGCAAAAAACGCCTGAGACACGTAGCGCTCGCCCGAGTCGGGCATGATCGCGACAATCCGCTTGCCCGCCGACTCCGCGCGCGCTGCGACCTGCAACGCACTCCACAGCGCCGCCCCGCAGGAGATGCCCACGAGCACGCCCGCCCGACGGGCGCAGGCCCAGGCGGTGTGGATCGCGTCGTCGTCGGAGACGGGGATCACCTCGTCGATCAACTCGCGGTCGAGCACCGCGGGCACAAATCCGGCGCCGATGCCCTGGATGCGATGCGGACCGGGCACGCCACCGGAGAGCACAGCCGAACCCCGTGGCTCCACGGCGACGATCCGCAACTTCGGGTTGCGTTCACGCAGGTACCCACCGGCGCCTGTGATCGTGCCACCCGTGCCGACTCCCGCCACGAGCACATCGATGTGTCCGTCCAGCGCGCGCTCGATCTCCGGACCCGTCGTGCGCCGGTGGACAGCCGGGTTGGCGGGATTGGAGAACTGGTCGGGCAGGAACACGTCCGGATCTGAAGCCATCGCCCGGGCCGCCGCCACGGCCTCGCTCATGCCGCCGAGCGACTCGGTGATCTGCACGCGCGCCCCGTACAACCGCAGCAGGCTCTCGCGCTCGCGCGACATGCCCTGCGGGAGCGTGAGCACGAGCTCATAGCCCTTCGCCGCGCACACGAACGCGAGCGCGATGCCGGTGTTGCCGGAGGTCGCCTCGACGATCGTCGTGCGCCCTGGCTTGATCCGACCCTCGGCCTCGGCCGCCTCGATCATCGCCACGCCGATCCGGTCCTTGACCGACCCGCCGGGGTTGCGCGACTCGAGCTTGCCGAACAGCTCGACGCCATTCTCCGCCGCGGGCCCCTCCAGCAGTTGTGGCAGCCCGATGAGCGGCGTGTCCCCCACCAGTTCCGCAATGTTGATCGGGATTCGGGACATATTGCCCACGACAATAGTGGGCGTGCGGCGAACGCGCCGCGCGGGACCTGTTGTGCAGGCGCCCCGCGTGGCGATCGCCAGGAGGATCCTTCGGTTGCTGTTCGCTACGCGTTGCCTGTGTTCGCCACCAGACGCCTGTGCTCTACCAGCTACCGGAGCTGGTGCCTGAGCAACCGGTCTTAGTGCCTGTCATGCTTGCGCAGATACGGACGACTTCGCCGCTCGCCTTTTGCTCGATCGTGAATTCGTCACCGGTAGTCGCGGCCTTGGCGATCACTTCGTAGCCTTTGCCGTTTTCTATCGGTTGGCCTTCCTCGAGACACGCGTTCGCAGGGGTGGCGGTGCAGATCTGGAGGGTAGGTTCGTATTTCTGCAATTCGGTCTTCGACAGGCTGGCGTAGGACCCGCCATGATCGGTCGCGTACGTCTCCGCCGTCGTCGCGGCGGAATGAGCGAGTTCCTTCGCAGCCGCGTCGTAGGCCTTGCTTTTCTGCCCCAGCAGCGAGGGAATCGCGACCGCGGCGAGAATGCCGATGATCAGGACTATGACCAGGAGTTCGACGAACGAAAACCCGCTCTCGTCCCTCGTGCGCTCCAGCGATCGAGACGGGATGCGGACGAGCCGGACTCGCAAGCTGCCGGCGGATATGCGGCGTGAGGAATCTGCAAACACAATAGCCCTCCGTGGCTGTCGGTCGGCAGTCGAGCTATCTCGTCGAGATCCCTGACTTTGCGTCCTCGCCTCGCGACGAGTTTGCCTTTTTCAGTTCGGTTGAGCCGGGAGTGTAACCCCAGATTAGCCCGTGTGGGAAAACTGGACATATGTACTAGTCGTACGTCACACGACCCAGGCGTTATACGTAACGCAGCGAGGGTCGCGCAGTTTTCGGGGCCGTGTCCGCACATCACTCAGATGTAGTACATGCTCGGCCTACCGCTCTGCAAAGCCGTTTTTGGCTTGCTAGAGCCAAACACGATCCGGTGGAGTCCGGTTGAATCCGACCAAATCAGGACCCGACTGGCGCGAGACTGGCGCGAGCTGGCGCTCCTTGCGCACGCTCCAAGAAGATGTCGGGCAGGCCAGCAGCCTCCTCTCATTACCGGGCATCAGGTGGCCATATCGGTCGAGCGTGATCGCAATGGCGGCGCCTATGCTGGCACGAGTTGGCGCATCTGCCGCAGGGGGTGGCGTCCCAGCCGGCTCGCGGTCGCATACGGCGTGGCGTGGCCGTGGGCGCGCTGGGCGACGTTGACGGGCACACGTCCTCGCAGCCGGTCGATCAGCCCGCGCCGCAGCGGTATCAACAGCAGCTCGGTCTCCTCGCTGACAAGCACGGTCGCTTGGCCTTCGATCAGGTTGCGCCACAGAACATCCTCGGCCCACTCCTCATCGGCGGGGACGAACTCGACATCATCGGGGTAGCCGAGCGTCTCGTCACTGTGCGTGGCGGCCGCGAACAGCCTGTTGGTCTTCTCGGTGATCGTGCTCATCGCATGTTCTCCCACTCGTGAACGATATCGCGCCAGTCGCGCAGCAGCTTGAGTTCGGCGTCGTGCATCGCATCGTTGACCGGGCCGTACGTGACGATCGGCTCCTGCTTCTCGGAGCCGACATAACGATGCTCATGGTGCTCTTCGGGCGCGTGGGCGTTGTCGAACGTCCGTAGTGTGTGCCACTCCGCGTCTCGCTCAATTAGCAGCATGATCGCGTACTCGACCGGATGGGCGCTTGAGCGCTCGATCACCATGCGCACATCTCCGGCGAGACGGCGGCGTCGGGTCCGGTCCTTGCCCATCGCTCACGAGCGTATCGAGGGGGCCGGTCGCGGCCATCCTCATTACGCCTCGGCGAGCACGACGGGGCCTTCCGACTGCACGCATGACGCACGACTGGCGCGAATCCTGGCGCTAGCAGCACTCTTGAGGCTCTGTAGAGCCAAGAACCTCAGATGTAGTACATGCTCGCGCCGGCCTCGCGCGACTCACGCTCGATCACGTCGGCGATCGTCGTTTGTTCAAGTACCGTGCGCGCGGCGGCGGCGGCATCGGCGAACACGCCCTCGGCGTCGCGGCCCAGCGGTCCGTCCAGCAGCTCGACGATCTCCAGGACCGTCACGCCGGAGGGATCGCGCGCGAAGCGGTAGCCGCCCTTGACGCCCCGCTGGGAGCTGATCACCCCGGCGCGTCGCAGGACCGCGAACAGCTGCTCCAGAAACTGCACCGGCACGTCGCGCCGGCGCGCGAGCTCACCGATCGGCACGGGCTCCGAGCCAGCGCTGCGCCCCAGCTCGGCGAGCGCGAGCACGGCGTACGGGGACTTGCTGGTGATGGAGATCATCGCGGGATCATCCGCGATGCTACGCAACCACGCCCCGAGACGGCCGTCTCAGAGCCAGCCGCGCTCGGTGGCGATCAAGACGGCCTGGGCGCGGTCGACCGCGCCGAGCTTGCCGTAGATGTTGTGCAGGTGCGTTCGCACAGTGCTCGTGGAGAGCGTCAGCTCGTGGGCGATCTGCTTGTAGACCATGCCTTCGGCCAAGCGCTGGAGCACGCCCAGCTCGCGTCCGGACAGCGGCGAGGGGTCGACGTGGCGCTGGCGCTGGCCGGTGGTGCTCGGCAGCTCATACAGCACGCGCCGCAGTTCGTCCGCGCCGAGGCCGAGAACGCGCGCGGTCTGCAGCATCTCCCCCGGCGATACCGCCGAGCCCTGCTCGTAGTGAGCGAGCATGTCGGCCAGGCGCACACAGGCGACCTCGCCCTCGACATCGGGGTTGTGGTGGCGCTCGATCGCGGTCGCGATGGTGCCGGGCAGGCCCCAGCGGCGAATCAGCACGCCGCCGACGAGCGCATGGTCGACGCCCAGCTCGCGGCGCTCGGAGTGGATGCGCTCCTCCGGAGTCCTCGCGCCGCGGTGCACCTGTGCGGGGTAGCCGGGATAGGCGTGTAGCAGCACGAGCTTGCCGACGTCGTGCAGCAGGCTGGTGACGGTCAGGCGGTTGCGGTGCTCGTAACCGATCTCTGCCGCAAGACGGTCGGCCGCGTGCTGGGTGGCCAGGGCGTGCAGCCGGAAGCGCTCGGGCGCCGCGTCCCAGACGGTGGAGCGCTCGAAGAAGTCGAAGGTCCCGACACGTCCCGCCAGCGCGCGCACCGTCTGCTCGTCGAGCAGCTCGATCGCGGCGACGATCGTGTCCACGCGGCCACGGCTGCTCGGCGCCTGATTGGCCAGGCGCAGCACCGCGATGCTCAGCGCGACGTCGGACTCCACGGCGGTGACGATGTCGGCGGTCGCGACGTTGTCTTTCTCGATCACCGCGAGCAGCCGGTTGCGCGACTCCGCGAGCGCGGGAAAAGCCTCCAGGGCTTCGAACGCGCGTGTCAGGCGCCGGCCGTGGCCCTCGGCCCGACCACGAGCCTGAGTCTGCTGCGCGGACGCGTTGCCGGACCCGCCGGCCGGGCCGCGCGTGGCGCGGACAGCGGTGGTCCGTGCGCTGGTGGCGGCTGCTGTCCGTGCGCCGCTCTTCGTCTTGGTCGCCGTCAATGGCATTGTCGATGTTCTATCGGCAGGCCTGGACGAATGGTTGAGAGAAAACTGCAGCTTCAGGCGTCCCCCAAGACCCGGTCAATCCGGCGCAGGGTCTCCTCCCGGCCGACCAGCATGACGCTCTCGAAGATCCCGGGCGAGACGGTCGTCCCGGCGAGCGCCACCCGCAGCGGCTGATATACCTCGCGCGGCTTGACGGCCAGACGCGTGACGAGGCCTTCCAGGGCGGCGCCGACATCGGTCTCGGTGAAGTCCTCGAGCCCCGCCAGCGCCGCGCGCGCCTGCGCAAGCGTGGCGCGTCCCTCCTGCCCGAGCCAGCGCTCGCGCGCAGCGGGATCATCGACGGGGACACCGAGCAGCGGTCCGGTCAGCGGCCAGAAGTCGGCGAGCGTATGGATCTTCTCCTGGCTGATCGCGACGGCGCGGGCGAGCCGCGGATCATCGGCGGCATCGGCGTGGCCGCTTGCCCGGAGGAACCGCGCGATACGCACCGTCAGCTCCTCGACGGACAGCTCGCGGATCCAGACGCCGTTCAGCCAGCGCAGCTTGACCTCATCGAAGCGCGCCGGGTTGCGGGAGACGCGCTCGAGCGTAAACCGCTCGATCAGCTCCGCGGTGGACAGCACCGTCTGATCGTCGCCCGCGCCCCAGCCGAGCAGCGCCAGATAGTTGCGCACCGCCTCCGGCAGGTAGCCCGCGTCGCGCAGCTCCTGCACCGAGGCGGCTCCGTGGCGCTTTGACAGCTTCTTGCCGTCCGGTCCGTGTAGCAACGGCAGGTGCGCATACACGGGCAGCGACGGGGACGGGCGGCCCTCCGAGCGGTCCAACCCGACCGCGCGCGCGGCCTCCAGCACGAGCAGCTGCTTGGGGGTGTTGGAGAGATGGTCCTCGCCGCGCACGACATGCGTGATGCCGGCATCGAGGTCGTCGATCGCGACGGCGAAGTTGTAGAGCACCGACCCGTCCGCGCGGGCGATCACCGGATCGTCGAGATGAACGTGCTCGAAGCTCGTATCGCCGCGGATCGCGTCGTGCACGACGGTCACGCCCTCGTCGGGCACGCGCAGGCGCACCGCGCCTCCAGCCCCCCCCACTCCATCCGACCCCGACTGCTGGCCGATCTGCTGGCCGATCGGAGATCGGAGGATCTCCGATCGGTGGTCGCCGCGATACCCGCGGTCGGCCCCGTGCGCGAGCTTGTAGGCAGCGACGTCCTCCGCGGTGGCGTTCGAGCGGTAGGCGTGCCCCGAGTCGAGCAGCGCCCGCAACGCCTCACCATGGCGCGCGGAGCGCTCGGTCTGCAGGATCGGCCCCTCGTCCCAGTCGAGCTCCAGCCAGCGCAGCGCGTCGAGGATCTGCTCGACGTTCTCCGTCGTGGAGCGCTCGCGGTCGGTGTCCTCGATGCGCAGCACCAGCTCGCCGCCCGCGTGACGGGCGAGCAGCCAGTTGAACAGCGCGGTGCGCGCGCCGCCGATGTGCAGCGCGCCGGTCGGCGACGGGGCGAACCTCACGCGCATCGATGGCTCTGGGCGGTCGGAGTGGTCGGACTGGACTGAGGCGGAAGTCATAAGATCGCCGCCATGCTAATCGGAGCGCACGTCTCGCCCGCGGGCGGCCTGCCAAAAGCGGTCGAGCGCGGCGTCGAACGCGGCTGTGAGGCGATTCAAATATTCAATCAGTCCCCGCGCATGTGGCGCCCGACCGCCTACACGGAGGAGGACTTCGCAGCGTTCCGCGCGGCGATGGACGACAGCCCGATCGAAGCGGTGCTGATCCATGCCGTCTACCTGCTCAACTGCGCCAGCGAGGACGCCGACATCCGCGCCAAGTCGCTGGAATCGCTCACGCACTCCCTGCGCGTCGGTCAGGCGATCGGCGCGGCCGGGGTGGTGCTGCACCCCGGCTCGGCCAAGACGGGTCACGTGGGCGAGGCGATCGCGCGCGCCGGGGAGACGATCGCGCAGGCGCTGGCCGACAGCGAGGGCTGTGAGCTGCACCTGGAGAACACCGCCGGCGCCGGCGGCACGCTCGGGCGCTCGTTCGAGGAGCTCGCGCAGCTGCTGGACGCCGCCGGTGCAGACGATCGCGTCGGCGTGTGCCTGGACTCCTGCCATCTGCTGGCCTCCGGTTATGACATCCGCACGGTCAACGGTATGGGTTCGGTCCTGCGTGAGTGCACGCGCAAGCTCGGTCGCGGTCGCGTGCGCTCGCTGCACTGCAACGACTCGCAGATGCCGCTGGGCTCAAATCGCGATCGTCACGCGAACCTCGGCGCCGGCGAGCTCGGCGAGTCCGGCGTCGTCGCGTTCCTGTCGGCCCCGGGTCTGCAGAAGCTGCCGTGCGTGCTCGAGACCCCCGGCGAGAACCGCGAAGGCCCCTCGCGCGAGGAAGTCGCGCTGGCGCGTAGATTGCACGAGCGCGGGATGCGGGCGCGCAAGCGCGGTTAGCCGGCCACCGCCGCCGCGGCTTCGGCTACGGCGCCGGCCGCGGGCGCGGCTGCTGGCGCGCAGGCGAGCGTTTGCTCCAGCTCGGCTCGTACGGTCGGCGTGTTCTGCACTCGGTATGCCTCGCCCAGGCGCAACCGGCGCACACCGGTGGGGGTGGCGAGCTCGATCCACACCTCCGCCGGTCCGGGATAGTCGGCGACGAGCTGCTTGACATCCTCGATCGCGCTCGGTGAGACGCTCGAGAGCTCGACACGCATGCGCACGGGCTTGGCGAGCATGACCGCCGTGCGGGCATCTGAGTCGGCCTGCTTGCGGGCCTGCGCAATCTCCTGCTCGGAGGGCGCGAACACCTCGACGGTCTGGGCGATGAGACAGGTCTTGCCGGCTTCCTTGTGATCGACCCGTCCGCGCACGAGCACGACCTGATCGACCGCGAGCGCGGCCTCATGCTCGGAGAGCGCCTTGCCGAACGCGAGTATCTCCACAGCGCCACCGAGGTCGTCGAGCGTCGCGAACATCATCGGGTCTCCGTTGCGGGTGCGGATCCGCTTGGCCTCGACGATGATTCCGCCGACCGTCACCCACTCCTTGTCGCGACGGTCTGAGAGCGCCTGAAGCTCACAGTCGGTGCGGGCACGCAGGATCTCGCGCAGCGGCTTGAGCGGATGTGCGGACACGAACAGGCCGATCGCCTCCTTCTCGACCGCCAGCAGCTGCGCCTGCTCGAACTCCCCGGTCGGGATCGGTGGATAGGCCGGTCGCGCGAACGCGCCCCCGGGACGGGCCGGCGCTCCCCCGAGCGCATCCCCACCGAATCCGCCCACCTGACCCGCCGCGTGACCCGCGACGCCGGACGAGGATGCGCCACCCGCATCGGGTTCGAGGTCGAAGATCGAGCCCTGACCGATCTGGGCGTCCTGCTGGGCCTTCTGGCCCGCGGCCTGCGCCTGCTCGAGCACCGCGAGCATGCCCTTGCGGCTGGCCCCGGTGGAACCGAGCGCACCGCACTTGATCAGCGCCTCGATCGCCTTCTTGTTGACCGCGCGGCTGTCCACGCGCTCGCAGAACTCCCACAGCGAGGTGAACGGCCGGGCGGGCGGGGACCCATCCCGCGCCTCCTTGATTGCCTCCACAGCCTGATAGCCGACACCCTTGACGGCGTCCAGGCCGAAGCGGATGTTGCCGACCCCGCCGCCGGTGCTGGACGGTCCGACCGTGAACTGGTGATCTGAGAGGTTCACGTCGGGCGGCAGGATCTCGATCCCCATCTCCTC
Source organism: uncultured Solirubrobacterales bacterium (assembly GCA_963810645.1). Lineage (GTDB taxonomy): Bacteria > Actinomycetota > Thermoleophilia > Solirubrobacterales > Solirubrobacteraceae > Palsa-744. The sequence continues at coordinate 50,950 of CAWEOK010000015.1, forward strand.
GCAGCGGGCCACGAAGAACGGGACCTTGTCCTTCGTGGACATGACCGAGGAGATCAGCGCCGCCATGTACTCGGCTGTGTGGTTGGCCTTCAGCCAGGCCGTGCGGTAGGCGATCAGCCCGTAGCAGGCGGCGTGGCTCTTGTTGAACGAGTAGTCGGCCGACTTCTCGTTGGTGTTCCACAGGAACTCGATCACATCGGGCTTAGTGCCCGAGGCGCGGCAGCCCTCGACGAACTCCGGCTTCAGCGCGGCCATCGCCGCGCGGTTCTTCTTGCCGATCGCCTTGCGCAGGTCGTCCGCCTTGGCACCCGAGAAGCCGGCGAGCTCCTTGGAGATCTGCATCGCCTGCTCCTGATAGAGGATCACTCCATTGGAGGACTCAAGGATCGGCCGCAGGCGCTCGTCGGGGTAGGAGATCGCGTCCGGGTTGTGCTTGCCCTTGGCGTAGACCGGAATCTGGTCCATCGCCCCGGGGCGGTAGAGCGCGTTGAGCGCCACGAGGTCGTTGAACTCGTCCGGGCGCACCTTCTTCAGCGCCTCGCGCATGCCCTCGGACTCGAACTGGAACACGCCGATCGAGTCCCCGCGCGCGAGCATCTCATACGTGCGCGCGTCATCCAAGGGCAGCGTCGTCATGTCGGGACGAAGGCCCGAGGAGCGCTCGATGATGTCCAGCGCGTCCTCGATCACGTCGAGGTTGCGCAGACCGAGGAAGTCCATCTTCAGCAGGCCGATGTCCTCGATCGGCTTCATCGAGAACTGGGTGACGGTGCGAAACGCCTTCTCGCCGTTCTCATCCGCGCCGGCGTCGGCGAGCTGCAGCGGCACGATGTCGGTCAGTGGCCGGTCGGCGATCACCACCGCGGCGGCGTGAATCGAGCTGTTGCGCACGATCCCCTCCAGGCCCTGCGCGACGTCGATGATCTGCTTGGCGGCCGGCTCCTCGTCGTAGGCTTTGCGCAGCGGCTGGCCGGCCTTCAGGCACTCCTCGAACGAGGGCGCCCGGCCCATGATCGGGTCGGGGATCAGCTTCGCCAGGCGATCGCCGGTGCCGTAGTCAATACCCAGCACGCGCGCCGCGTCACGGGTGGCGGCGCGCGGGAACATCTTGCCGAACGTGACGATCTGCGCGACCGACTCGCGCCCGTACTTCTCGGTCACGTAGCGCATCACCCGCTCGCGACCGCGCACGGAGAAGTCGATGTCGATATCCGGCATCGACACGCGCTCGGGGTTGAGGAAACGCTCGAACAGCAGGTCGTAGCGCAGCGGATCCACATCGGTGATCGCCAGGCAGTAGGCGACGATCGAACCGGCGGCCGAGCCGCGGCCGGGACCGACGGCGATGCCGTTCTCCTTGGCGAACTTGACGAAGTCCCAGACGATCAAAAAGTAGGCGTTGAAGCCCATCCGGTCGATCACCCCAAGCTCCATCTCCATCCGCTCGATCGCCTCAGCGGGCGGCGGGTCGCCGTAGCGCAGCGCCATACCCTCGAGCACGCGAGCCCGCAGATACTCGCGCTCCCCCGAGCCGTCGGGTGTGGCGTAGCTGGGGATCAACTGCTTGCCGAGCTCGATCTCGACCGAGCAGCGCTCGGCGATCTCCAGCGTGTTAGCGGTCGCCTCCGGCCACTGCGCGAACGCGTCGGCCATCTCCGAGTTGTCGCGCAGGAAGAACTCGTTGGTTTCGAACGTCATCTTCGGGGCGGCGATCGTGCTCTTGGTCTGCACGCAGAGAAGAGCGGTGTGGTGGTCGTAATCCTCGCGGCGCAGATAGTGCACATCGCCGGTGCCCACCAGCGAACCGCCGAGCTCCCGGGCGATCCGAACGATCCCCTCGTTGCACTTCTCCTGTGCGGCTAGCCCGTTCTTTTGCACCTCGAAGTAGACGTTGTCCTCGCCGAAGATCCGCCGCAGATCGTCGGCATGCGAGCGGGCGTCGTCGGGACGATCCTCCAGCAGGCGTTGACAGAAGCGCGATGCCAGACAGCCGGTCAGCGCGATCACACCCTCTGCGTGGCGCTCGATCTGATCCAGGTCGACGGTCGGCTTACCCCGGTTGAGCCCTTCCAAGAAGCCCGCAGAGGAGAGCTTGACGAGGTTGCGATAGCCGGCGTCGGTGGACGCCAGCAGCGTCAGGTGGTTGCGCTGCACCTTCGGCGACCCCGGTCCCGCCGCGGCGGCCGCGTGATCGTCGACGAGGTAGATCTCACAGCCGACGATCGGCTTGACGCCGTGGGAGGCGCAGGCCTTGTGCAGCTCGACGGCGCCGTTCATCACACCGTGATCGGTGAGACCGAGCGCGGGCTGACCGAACTCCGCGGCACGGGCGGCGAGCGCGTCGATCTTGCAAGCCCCGTCGAGCAGCGAGTACTCGGAGTGGACGTGCAGATGGGCGCAGGCTGGAACGGTCACTGATGTCTCGATCTTAGGCGCCGCCGCGGCGGATGCTCAGCGCCCGCGCCGCTGTTTGCGTCTTAACCTAAAGCGGCCAATCAGCGACAGGCTGTGCTTGTGCGCCGGACGCACGACGGGCGCGACACTGGGCGGCGGCTGCACTACCGGGACAGTCGTCTCCGCACGCGCGCGCAGACGCTCGACGGCGGCGGCCAGCGCATCGGCCATCTCCTCGCTGCGCGGACGGGCCAGCTCCTGGACGGCCGCCGGGACATGGGGCTGGGGTTGAGGTTGAGGTTGGGGTTGAGCGGGGGCTCGGTCCATTGCGGCGCGCAGCCGCAGCGCCACGTCCTTCAGCTCGCTGACGGTCAGCGCCATGCGGCGATGGCTCTCGCGGATCGCCTGCAGGGCGCTCTCCACGCGCTCCAGCCGATCTGCCAGCTCGGAGGTTCGCCGCCCGTCCCGTTCGGCCTCGTCCAGGCGTAGCTGGAGGCTGGATACGTGGGTCTCGAGCGTCTTGACGGTCGCCTCCGCCGCCTCGGCGCGGCGCACCAGCGCGGTATCGCCGGACTCGGCGGCGCGGCGCGCACGGCGCTCGGCCAATAGATCGCGCTCGCTCTGGGGGGGCTGTCCGCCCCGTGGCATCGGTGTCTGCGATGACGATGATCCCTCGGCAATCATTGGCTCGCCGGCGATCCTATGTCCCGGTCCGGACGCGACCGCAGCCACGCCGGATAAACCCACTCAGGATTGGTTGCGCAGGCGCCAGGCCATGCGCGACTGCAGCGAGAACAGCTCGATGAAGCCCGGCGAGGCCGTTTGCGAGAACAGCCCGCCGGACTGCGAGAAGGACGCAAGGCTCGCGTCGTAGACGGCGTTAGGAGAGGAACGCGTGATCACGCGCGCGTGGCCCTTGTAGAGCTTGACGCCGATCGACCCCGTCACCTGCTCGTTGACCCGCTCCATGTAGGCGTCGAGGTCTGCGCGCAGCGGCTCCCACCACAGACCGGCGTAGACGAGATAGGCCCACTGGCGCTCGAGCCCGGGCTTGAACTGGTTCTGGTGGATCGTGCAGACGAGTCGCTCAAGCTCGCGGTGTGCCGGCAAGAGGATCGCGGCGGCGGGCGCCTCGTAGATGTCGCGCACCTTCAGGCCGACGATCCGGTCCTCGATGTGGTCCACGATCCCCACGCCGTGTCTGGCGCCGACCTCGGCCACCCGTTCGAGCAGTTCCACGAGCCCCAGTTGCTCGCCGTTGCAGGCGACGGGCGTGCCCCGTTCGAACTCGATCTCGAGGACCTCGGCCTCGTCGGGCGCGCGCTCGGGGGGCGTGACGAGTCCGAAGACGTCGTCCTGCGGCGCGTGGTCTAGGTCCTCGATCCAGCGGCCCTCCGATGAGCGACCCCAGAGGTTGTCGTCGATCGAGTAGGGGACGGTCTCGGAGCCGGTGTCGGGAGAGGACTTGATCGGGATGCCGTGCTCGTTCGCATAGGCGATCTCCTCCTCGCGACCCATCTGCCAGGAGCGCACCGGGGCGATCACCTTCAGCTCGGGGGCGAGCGTCGCGACGGTCGCCTCGATCCGCACCTGATCGTTGCCCTTGCCGGTGCAGCCGTGGGCGATCGTGTCACAACCGGCGCGGCGCGCATACTCGACGGCGAGCTTGGCGATCAACGGACGCCCGAGCGCGGTGAACAGCGGGTAGTCGCCGTACAGCGCGTTGGCCTTGATCGCCGGCAGGACGTACTCGCGCGCGAACTGATCACGCGCGTCGACGACGTGGCACTCCAGCGCACCCAGCCGCAGCGCCTTGTCCTCGATCGCCGCGTAGTCCTCGCCGGGCTGGCCGAGGTTGACGGTCAGGCACACGACCTCGGCGTCGTAGGAGTCCTGGATCCACTTGAGCATCACGCTCGTGTCCAGGCCGCCGGAGTAGAGCAGCAGCACGCGACGGACCTCGGCGGGGTCGGCCTCGTAGGAGGCGGTCCGCGGGGGAAAGCCTTGCTGAGGAGAGTCGCTCACGGGCGCGAACCCTATCCCGCCCCGCTCACCGGCGTGGGCGAGGAGACGAGCGCCGCCCGTAGACGCTCCAGCGCGAGGTCGATCTCGGACTCGGAGACGATCAACGGCGGCAGCAGGCGCACGGTCGTGGGGCCGGTGGCGTTGACGATCAGCCGCTGCGCCAGCAGCGCACGGCGCGCCACCTCGGGCGCCGGGACGTCCAGCTCGCAGGCGAGCATCAGCCCGCGCCCGCGTACGGACACGACGTGTGGGAGCGCCGCCAGTCCATCGGCCAGCCGCCGGCCGAGATCGCGCACACGGGCGAGCAGCTCGGCGTCGTCGGTCACCTGTAGCGCGGCCAGGGCCGCGGAGGCGACGACGGGACCGCCGGCGAACGTGGAGCCGTGATCGCCGGGTTGCAGTACGTCGCCCAGGTGTGGAGCGGTTATGAGCGCACCGATCGGCAGGCCGCCGCCGAGCGCCTTGGCCACGGTGATCGCGTCTGGTGTGACGCCGGTCTGCTCGTAGGCCCACAGCGTGCCGGTGCGGCCCATGCCGGTCTGGATCTCGTCGAACACGAGCGGTGCGCCATGTGCGTCGCAGGCGGCGCGCGCGGCCTGGAGCGTCTCCTCGCGGAGCACGCGTACGCCGGACTCCCCCTGGATCGGCTCGAGCAGCACCGCGGCCGTACGCTCGTCCACAGCGGAGGAGATCGCCTCAGGCGTGGGATCGACCGCGCGAAAGCCCGGCACGAGCGGCGCGAACGGCGCCTGCTTGGACTCTTGTGGAGTGGCCGACAGCGCGCCGTAGGTGCGCCCGTGGAACGCGCCGTGGACGACCACGACATCTCCTCCCGGACGGGCGCGGCGCACGAGCTTGATCGCCGCCTCGCTGGCCTCGGCGCCGGAGTTGCAGAAGTAGACCTTGCCCTGAAGCGAGGACTCGGACAGGCGCGCGGCCAGGCGCATCGCCGGCTCGGTGTAGAACAGGTTGGAGACGTGCATCAGCCGCCCGACCTGCTCGCGTACCGCCGCGACCACACGCGGGTGGCAGTGACCGATGTTCGTGACCGAGATGCCGCACAAAAAATCGAGGTACTCGTTGCCGTCCACGTCCCACAGCCAGACGCCGTCCCCGCGCACGAATTGCACGGGCGCGCGCGCGTAGGAGGGGATCACGTGCTCGCGCTCGAGCGCCTGCAGCTCTGAGAGGCTCACGCGGCGGCCTCGATCTTCGTGCCGATGCCCGCATCGGTGAACAGCTCGAGCAGCAGCGAATGGGCGAGCCGTCCGTCGAGGATGTGCGCCGCGGAGACGCCGGCGCCGATCGCATCGACGCACGCCTGCAGCTTGGGACGCATGCCGCCGTCCAGGCCCTCCATCGCAGCACGGACCTGCTCGGTCGAGGCCTGACCGATCAGCGAGTCCTCATCAGCCGGATCCGTCAGCCAGCCGGGAACGTCGGTCAGGAAGATGACCTTGTAGGCGCCGAGCGCGCCCGCGACGGCGCCGGCGGCCTCGTCGGCGTTGACGTTGTAGGAGCGCCCGTCGCGGTCGGCGCCGACGGAGGCGATCACGGGGATGTAGTCGGTCGCGACATGGTTGAGCACGTTGACGTCCACGCGCTCGATCCGCCCGACGAAGCCGATGTCCTCGCCACCGGGAGCGGTGCGGCGACAGACGCGAAACAGCGAGCCGTCGTCGCCGCACAGGCCGATCGCGGGCTGGCCGTGGCGGTTGATGCGCAGCACGATCTCGGTGTTGACCTTGCCGACGAGCACCATCTTGGCGACCTCCACGGTGGTCTCGTCGGACACGCGCAGGCCGCCGACGAACTCGACGGGCAGCCCGAGACGCTCCATGTAGGCGGTGATGTCGGGACCGCCGCCGTGCACGACGATCGGGTTCAGGCCGACGTACTTGAGCAGGACGACATCGCGCGCAAACTCCTCGCGCAGAGCCGGGTCGTTCATCGCCGCGCCGCCGTACTTGATCACCACGGTCTTGCCGTGAAACTCGCGGATGTACGGCAATGCCTCCAGCAGTGTGCCGACGTCTCTCATGGGACCGTCCTCGGGTTGGTTTGATGGGAGACTGTCGAGCTCAGCCCTCGTAGCAGGGTTGCCGTCACCGGTCTCGCAGTGGACTGGCTGAGCATCGGCAACGGCCGTGTGGACAGAGCGCTCATGTCGTGTACTCCGCGTTGATGCGGACATACTCGTGGCCCAGGTCCGAGAAGAACACCTCGGTCTCGGCACCCTCGCCGGGGAGGACGATCTCGTATTCGATCTCCCGCCCCTGCAGGGCGCCAGCAAGCGCGTCATGGTCGCAGTCGACCGGAGCACTGGCCGAGCACACCAGCGTGCCCTCGATCGACAGGTCGAGCACGAGCGGCCGAGAGAACCAATCCGCGCCTGCAAGCGCCGCGCCGGTGGCCTGGATCAGGCGTCCCCAGTTGGGGTCGGCGCCGTGCAAAGCAGTTTTGACCAGGGGTGAGTTGGCGACTGCGCGCGCAACGGACTCCACCCCGTTGACGTGTCCACCCCGCACCACGACCCGGGCGATCCGGCGCGCCCCCTCGCCGTCCGCGACCATCATGATCCCCAGCGCCCGCAACAGCGCGTCGAGCGCCTCGCCGAAGCGCAGCTCGTCCTCAGACTCGGGAGCAACCCGGACGCCGGACGCGCCCGAGCACATCAGAACGGCCGTGTCGTTCGTGGAGAGCTGACCGTCAACCGAACAGCGGTCGAACGAGCGCTTGACGCAGACCCCCAGCAGGAGGTCGGCCGTATGGGGTTCGAGGATCGCGTCGCTCTGCACGAAGCAGAGCATCGTGGCGAAGTTCGGCGAGATCATGCCCGCGCCCTTGCACTGCGCGGTCAGGCGAACCGCGCCCGACGGCAGCTGCACCTCCAGGCAGGCGCGCTTCTCGAAGGCGTCGGTCGTCTGGATCGCCTGCTGGAAGTCGGCGTCCCCCTCGCGGCGCAATCGCGAGCGGGCGTCGAGAATCCCTCGCAGGACGGCGTCGACCGGCAGATGCCAGCTGATACCACCGGTCGAGCCGAGAACCACCTCCTCGGGCGCCACGCCCAGCGCGATCGCCGCGGCGCCCTGGGTCTTGGCGGCGTCCTCGAGTCCACGCCGCCCGGTCTCGGCGTTGGCGCAGCCGGAGTTGGCGAGCACCGCACGCAACCCGTCGAGGCGACAGCGCTCCTGGCTGAGCAGCACGGGCGCGGCGGGCGTGGCGGTCGCCGTGAAGCGCGCGGCGCTGACCGGTCGATCGGAATCGCAGACGACGATCCCCAGATCGGGGTTGCCGGACGGCTTGATCCCGCACGCCACGCCCGCGGCCCTGAACCCGGCGGGAAGGCCGGTGCTCGGGTCCAGTTCCCGGACGTGCTCGGGCAGAGGCGTCCAGCGCGAGTGAAAGAACGGCTGCGGCGGGCCGTCAGAGGTCCGGTCTCCCCATACGTCGTTGCCCGCGCTCATGCCAACCCCTCCGTCTCGGGCAAGCCAAACATGATGTTCAGGTTCTGGACGGCCTGCGAGGAGGTGCCCTTCCACAGGTTGTCGATCGCCGACAGCACGACCAGCTTGCCGGTGTGTGGATCGGCCGCGGCGAAGACACGGCAGAAGTTCGTTTCCGATACGTCTCGTGTGCCCGGGGGAACGGTGGCAACCTCGACGAACGGCTCGTGTGCGTACGCCTGCTGATACAGCTCGCTCAGCTCGGCCGGGGCGACCGTGCGGGTGGGAGTGACGTAACAGCTGGCCAGCTCGCCCTGGTCGAGCGGCACCAAATGCGCCTGGAACTGGACGGGCAGATCGGCCAGAGCGGGATCGAGCTCACCGAGCTGCTCCTCGATCTCAGGCGTGTGCCGGTGGGAGGCGACGCGGTAGGGCAGGATGTTCTCGCCGGCCATCGACAGGTGGGTCGTCTCGTCGAACGTGCGCCCGGCGCCGGAGATGCCCTGCTTCGCGTCGATCACGACGTCGGCGATCAAACCGGCGCGGGCCAGCGGGGCGAGGCCGAGCACCGCCGCGGTCGGGTAGCAGCCGGGGTTGGCGACAATTGTCGCAGCGGCGATCTGAGCGCGGTGCAGCTCGCTCAGCCCGTATATCGCTTCGCCGAGCAGGTCCGGGCGCGGATGGGCGCCGTACCACTGCTCGTAACTCGCCTGTGAGGACAGGCGAAAGTCGGCGCTGAGGTCGACCACGCGCACGCCCAGCTGACGCAGCGCGCCAACCGTCGGCGCGGCGGCGGCGTGGGGATAGGCGACGACGGCCGCGTCCAGGCGCCCGCCGGTGTCCAGATCGAGGGCAAGCGCGTCGAGATCGATCTGCTCGATCTGGAGCGGCACCCGGTAGCGCGGGTACAGCTCATCCACGCGCCGGCCGACCTCCGAGCGCCCGGTCACGCCGGTCAACTCAAACCGCGGATGGCGCCACAGCAGATGCGCGGCCAGAGCCCCGGCGAACCCGGTGGCGCCGGCGACCAGCACCCGCGGGGAGCCCTGGGCGAATGTCTGCGCTGGGTTCAGGTCAGCCACGCAGCTCACCTCCCAACCTGCCGAGCGCGGCGACGATCCGCTCCCGTACCGGCACGACGTCCTCGTCTGTGAGCGTCCGATCCGAGGCGCGGAACGACAGCGCCAGCGCCAGCGAGCGCCGGCCCTCCCCCACCTGAGCGCCGGTGTAGACGTCGAACACGCGCGCGTCGCGCAGCAGCTCCCCGGCGGCCTCGCGTGCGGCCGACAGGACAGCGGCGGCGGGCACATCCAGCGGCAGCACGACCGCCAGGTCCTGGCGCAGCGGCGGGTAGCCGATCAGATCCTCATACCCGGTCTCGGTCGGGGCGGCCGCGATCAGGCGGTCGAGGTCGAGCTCTAACAAACTGGCGCCCGGCAGCTCCCAAGACTGGACGACGAGCGGGTGCAGCTCGCCCAGCCAGCCGATCGGCTCGCCGGCCACCTCAACGGTGGCTGCCCGGCCGGGGTGCAGGAACGGCCGGGGTCCGGGGTTGAGCTCGATGCCCTCAACCCGCAGTGCGCTGGAGAGCGCTTCGAGCACGCTCTTGACGGCATAGAAGTCGGCGAGCGACGGCTCGGGCACACGCCAGCCGGGCTCGTGCGCGCGCCCGGCAAGCAACACGCCCAACGAGCGACGTTCGACGACACCCAACGGGTCGGCGGTTGACGTGGCGAACACGGTCCCCATCTCGAACAGGCGCAGGTCGGTCACACCGCGTGCGACGTTGCGCGAGGCGGTGTCCAGCAGCGAGCCAAGCAGCGTGGTACGTAGCAGCGACTGCTCCTCCGACAGCGGATTCTCCACGACGGGCGCATCCCTACGCGGGTCGTCGCCGTCCAGGCGCAGACGATCGGCGAGGCTCGGTGAGGCGAACGTCCAGCCGACGGACTCGTAGCACCCGCAACCCACGAGCGCGTCCAGCGCGCGCCGGCGCAGATGTTGCTCGTGGGAGAGCACGCCATAGGCGCCCCGGCGAGCGGGCAGCGTCGCGGGCAGTCGCTCCAGACCGTCGATCCGGGCGACCTCCTCGATCAGGTCGGCCTCGCGGGTGACGTCCTCACGCCGGACCGGCGGCGGGGTCACGTCCAGACCATCCTGCGCCTCGGCGGTCGTGAAATCCAGCGCGCCCAGAATCTCGGCCTGCCGGGCGCGGGGAATCTCGATGCCGAGGATTGCCCGCACGCGCGCCTCACGCAGACGGATCGCGGATGATGGGGAGCCCGCCCACTCCGCGCCGCCGATGTCGATCGTGCCCGGCAGGACCGTCGCCCCGCACAGCTCGACCATCAGCCTGGCGGCGACCGCCTGTGCCCACATGCACTGCTCGGGCGCCAAGCCCTTCTCAAAGCGCGACGACGCCTCGCTGCGCAGCCCGAGCGCCCAGGAGGTGCGGTGGATGTTCGGCCCGTGCCAGTTGGCGACCTCCATCAGCACACGCGTCGTGTCCGGCTGGACCTCCGAGCGCTCGCCGCCCATCAATCCCGCGATCGACGTGGGACCGTCCGCATCGTCGATCACGACCATCTCCGAGTCCAGCGTGCGCGTCTGCCCGTCGAGCGTCGTGACGGGCTCGCCCTCGCGCGCGCGTCTTACGGTAAGTCAACCCAGCCCTCCGGGCTGTGTGCCCCCGGAGACCCGGTCCAGGTCGAACGCGTGCAGCGGCTGGCCGGTCAGGAGCATCGCGTAGTTGGTGATGTCCACGACGTTGTCGATCGGCCGCTGCCCCGCCGCGCTCAGTCGCGCGGCCAACCACGGTGGCGAGGGCGCGATCGTGACATGCTCGAACACGCGCGCCGTGAACCGCGGGCACTCCTCGGGACACTCGACCACCACCTCCGCGTCCGCGACAGTCCCGAGCGAGCCCGGGTCCTCGCTCCACGGCTCGGGTGCAAGTGGCGCGCCGGTGGCGGCGTGCAGCTCGCGTGCGACTCCGTAGACACCCAGACAGTCCGGCCGGTTGGGCGTGACCTCCAGCTCGATGACCTCGTCGGCGATCTGCAGCACATCGGCCAGCGGTGTTCCGGGCGCTAGCTCCGCGTCGACCATCAAGTCGTCCAGGACGAGTATCCCCTGCCCGCCAGGTCCGATCTCGAGCTCGGACTCGGAGCAGATCATCCCTTCCGAGACCACCCCCCGTAACCGCGCGCGCTTGATGACCATCCCCCCCGGCATCACCGCATCAGGCAGCGCCACCGCCACCGTTTGACCCGCGGCGACGTTCGGGGCGCCACAGACGATCGTCGCGGGACCATCCCCCTCCGCACGTGCCGATCCAAGCTCAACCGTACAGACGCTCAGCCGGTCAGCGTCGGGATGGCGTTCGCACGTGAGGATCCGTCCGACGACGAACCCCTCGGTGGATCCGACCCCGTGATGGTGGATCGCCTCGACCTTGGTTCCGGTCATCGTCAACCGCTCCTCGATCCCCGATACGTCGAGGTCGGGATCGCAGTATTCGCGCAGCCATGTCTCCGGGACGCGCATCAGCCAAACTGCTCCAGGAAGCGGATGTCGTTCTCGTAGTACAGCCGCAGATCGGGAATGCCGTGCCGGAGCATTGCGATCCGCTCTACGCCCATCCCCCACGCGAACCCCTGCACCCGCTCGGGGTCATACCCCGGCACATTGTGGTCGGTGGTCGGTACGTATGAGTACACGTTCGGATCGACCTCGCCCGCGCCGAGCACCTCCAACCAACCCTCGCCCTTACACAGGTAGCAGCGTGCCCCATCGCGCAGGAACCCGCGTCCGTCACAGTGGAAGCAGGACACGTCGACCTCGACGCTCGGCTCGGTGAACGGGAAGAAGTGCGGGCGCAGCCGGACATCGCGCGCGTCGCCAAACACCGCGCGGGCGAACGCCAGTAGCGTGCCCTTCAGATCGGCGAGCGTGATGTCCTCATCCACGGCCAGCCCCTCGATCTGATGGAACTGGGGCGTGTGCGTGGCATCCGAGTCGGGCCGGTAGACGCGTCCCGGGATCACCACGTACAGCGGCGGCGGGTGTGCCTCCATCGCCCGGATCTGCATCGGCGACGTGTGGGTCCGCAAAACCACATCGTCACCGAGATAGAACGTGTCCGTCCGTGCCCGCGCGGGATGCGTCGGGGAGTGGTTGAGCGCATCGAAGTTGTAGTGCACGCTCTCGACCTCCGGACCCTCGAGCACCGTGAACCCGAGCCCGAGAAAGATGTCTTCCAGCTCGCGCGTGGTCTGCGTGAGCACGTGCAGCCTGCCCACCGGCTGCGGAGGGCTGCCGGGGAGCGTCACGTCGATCCGATCCTGCGCCAACCTCTGTTCGAGCTCCGCCCCGCTGAGCTCACCGGCGCGTGACTCGATCAACTGCTCCAGCGCCTGGCGCGCCTGGTTGGCGGCCTTGCCCACCGCCCCGCGTTGCGCGGGCTGGAGTTGCGCCACGCCACGCAGCAGCTGCGGCAGCTCGGCCTTACGTCCCAGGTAGGCGATCCGCGCCTGCTCCAGCGCCTGACTGTCCCCCGCGCCGGCGACCGCCGCGCGCGCGTCGTGCTCGATCCGCGCGATTGTCTGCAGCGGGTCCTGACCGACCCCATCGTCGGGCGGCGTCGTGTGGTCCTCAGTGCTCATGCTCCGGGCATCCTACGGTCGGGCGGGGATAGGCCGCGGGTCAGCTCATACATCGCGACGGTCGCGGCCATTGCCGCGTTCAGCGACTCCATCGCGATCGGGATGTGCGCGACATGCTCACACGCGTGCACGAGCTCCTCGGGAAGTCCCTCGCGCTCGGCGCCCACAAGCAGCGTCAGCGCCCCTCGCTCCAACCCAGACTCAGACCCGGAGCCGGACCCCGATCCCATCAACCTCGCCGACAACTCCGCCAGCGGCACACCCGATCTAGCCACGAGCGCCACATGCTCACCGGGCAGTTCCGCCAGATCCGCACCGGCATCCACATCCACATCCGTACCCACCACCTGCGCAAGCCCGACACCGAAGATCGCACCCATGCTCGCCCGGACCGCCTTCGGTCCATATGGGTCGGCGCACCCCGGTCCCAGCGTCACAGATGACGCCCCGAACGCCAAAGCGCCGCGCAGGACCGTCCCGACGTTGCCCGGATCGCTGACGCCGTGAAGGTATACGCACAGCGGACCCACCGGCGCCGGCAACCAGCGCTGCTCGTAGACACCGATCGCACGCGTGCCCGAACCCAGCGCCGAGACGGCCGCCAGCGCCGCCGCGTCCACGTCGGTGAACATCGGTCCGCCGAGCTCCGAACCGGCCACGCGATATCCCTCCACGGCCGGCCACCCGGCCAGCTCGGCGGCGGCGATCAGATCCTCGCCCTCGGCCGCAAACCGCCCGCTGCGGTCACGCTCGCGCCTGCGCGTCAGCCGGCGCAGCTCTTTGAGGTGGGGATTGTGTGGGGAGGTGATGGTCATGTCGGGTTGAGTCGGTCGAGTAAGGGCACAAAAAAGGCGCCGTCCTGGTCAGGAGCGACGCCCGGAAGGCACTTCTGTCGATTGCCGGATCAGGCAGCCGACGCCTCGCGGGCGGTCTCGGCAAAACGTCGGAACGTGTCGGCGTCGCGCACGGCGATGTCGGCCAGCACCTTGCGGTCGAGCTCGACCCCGGCCAGCGACAGGCCGTGCATGAACTGCGAGTAGCTCATCCCGTTCTGGCGGGCGGCGGCGTTGATGCGCGTGATCCACAGCCGGCGGAAGTCTCGCTTGCGCGTGCGCCGGTCCCTGTAGGCGTATGCATCCGCCTTCATCAGGGCCTCCTTGGCGCGCTTGTAGTTCGAGTGCGCCTGGCCGCGGAAGCCCTTCGTCTGCTCGAGCGTCGCGCGGCGCTTCTTGCGCGCGTGCAGTGAGCGCTTCACCCGCGTCATTTGCCGACTCCCAACAGCTTCTTCACGCGCGGCGTGTCGTGGTCGGAGAGCAGCGCCGGACGGCCCAGCTCGCGCTTGTGTTTGGGCGACTTCTTCTCGAGGATGTGGCTCGTGAACGCGTGCCGGCCGCGCACCTTGCCGGACGCGGTGACCTTGAAGCGCTTCTTCGCGCCGGAGTGTGTCTTCATCTTGGGCATGGCGAGCCGTTGATTATGACACGGCGGAGTCCGCGGGCGCGTCCGCCGGCTCCACTGCGTCGGAAAGCGGCCGGCTGCCGTCCTGCAGCGGCGACTGCAGCGCCTCTGCGGCGACGTCGCCCTGGGCGTCGGCGGGGAAGACCTCGTCGGCGGCCTCGTGCGAGTCGGCCTTGCCCGTCAACACCGCTTTGGAGGGCGCCATCATCATCGTCATGTTGCGCCCTTCCTGCATCGGGCGCTGCTCGACGACGCCGAGCTCGGACAGCTCCTCGGCCAGGCGGTCGAGGATCGCGGTGCCGCGCTCGGGATGGGTGACCTCGCGCCCGCGGAACATGATCGTCACCTTGACCTTGTCCTTGTGGCGCAGAAACCGCTCGACGTGGTGCTTCTTGGTGTCGTAGTCGTGCTGGGCGATCTTCGGGCGGAACTTGATCTCGCGGACCGTGATCTGCTGCTGATGCTTCTTCGCCTGCTTGACCTTCTGCGCCTGCTCGTACTTGTACTTGGAGTAGTCGAGCACGCGGCACACCGGCGGGCGCGCCTCGGGCGCCACCTCGACCAGATCCAGGTCGCGCTCCTGGGCGAACGCCAGCGCCTCGGGCGTCTTCATCACGCCGATCTGGTTGCCCTCGTCGTCGATCACGCGCACCTCGGACACGCGGATACGCTCGTTGATCCTCGTCTGGTCCCGCTCGGGCGGGCGCCGGTCAAACCTGCGAGGTACCGGCACTTAGCTGTGGTCGGCGCGCGTCAAGCGGGTGCTATGCGTCGCGCTCTGGAGATTTGCGGGGACTCAACGCGCCCGAGTATAGCTCGCCCTGCAGCCGCTCGCCAAACTCGTTCACAGATATGTCACCCGTGTCACCCTCGCGGTGCTCGCGCACCGACACCGTCCCCTGCGCAGACTCGCGCTCGCCGACGATCAGCATGTAGGGGATCTTGCGCAGCTCGGCCTCGCGGATCTTGCGCCCCACCGACTCGCTGCGCTCGTCGAGCTCGACGCGCAGGCCCCGGTCGGTCAGCTGCTCGCGCACGGATGAGCCATAGTCGTTGAAGCGATCGGACACCGGCAGCACGATCGCCTGCACCGGGGCCAGCCACAGCGGCAGCTCCCCGGCGTAGTGCTCGATCAGGATGCCGATGAACCGCTCGAACGAGCCCAGCAGCGCGCGATGGATCATCACCGGGCGGTGCTCTGAGTTATCGGCGCCGGTGTAGCTCAGATCGAAGCGCTCGGGCATCTGGTAATCGAGCTGGACCGTGCCCAGCTGCCACGAGCGACCGATCGAATCGGTCATGTGCAGGTCGATCTTCGGCCCGTAGAACGAGCCGTCGCCGGGGTTGAGGTCATAGGCGAGGCCCTCGGAATCGAGCGCTCCCGCGAGTGCTCCCTCGGCGCGGTCCCACATCTCATCGGTGCCGATCCGCTGCTCGGGGCGGGTGGAGAGCTCCAGGCGCGGCTCCAGACCAAAGCGGGCGTACAAATCGAAGCCGAACCGCAGGCACTGCACGACCTCCTCCTGGACCTGCTCGTCGGTGCAGAAGATGTGCGCGTCGTCCTGGGTGATGTGGCGCACGCGCAGTAGTCCATGGAGCACACCGCTGGGCTCGTGACGGTGCACGAGACCGGCCTCCGAGTAGCGCACGGGCAGGTCCCGGTAGGAGTGGCGCTCATCGGAGTAGATCTGGATGTGCGCCGGGCAGTTCATCGGCTTCATGCCCATCGCCCGGCCCTCGACGTCGGTGAAGTACATGTTCTCGCGGAACTTGTCCCAGTGCCCGGACTGCCGCCACAGCTCGACGTCGTACAGGATCGGAGTCTTGACCTCGCGATAGCCGCGGGTGAGGTTTTCGGACCGCCACAGTTCGGTCAGTACGTTCCAGATCGTCATTCCCGCCGGCTTCCAGAACGGGCTTCCGGGCGACAGCTCGGAGAACATGAACAGGTCGAGCTCGCGCCCCAGCTTGCGATGGTCGCGCGCCCTGGCCTGCTCCAACCGCTCCAGGTGCTCGGCCAGCTCGCCCTTGGAGAAAAACGCCGTGCCGTAGATCCGGGTCAACATCGTCCGCGTCGAGTCCCCGCGCCAGTACGCGCCGGCGACCGACTGCAGGCGGAACGCCCCAATCGTGGCGGTGCTCGGCGCGTGCGGCCCGCGGCACAGGTCGGTGAACGGCCCGTTCGTATACAGCGACACGCTCTCGAGCTCCTGCCCTCGCGCGCGCGCGCCTGTGATTAAATCGTCGATCAGCTCGACCTTGTAGTCCTGACCCTCCCCCACGAATCGCTCCCGCGCCTGCGCCGGACTGACGTCCTGGCGCTCGAACGTCTCCTTCGCCGCGACGTGCGCATGCATCCGCTCTTCGATCTGCGGAAACTCGGCCTCCGACACGGTCACACCCTCGGGGAACTCGAAGTCGTAGTAGAACCCCTGCTCGATCGGCGGCCCGATCGAGATCCGTACCCCCGGGTACAGCTCCATCACCGCCGCGGCCAGCACGTGCGCGGCGTCATGACGGATCAACTGCAGCGCCTGCGCGCCGCTCGTCTTCGTGAGGATCGACACGCCGGCGCCGTCGGGCAGCGGACGCGCCAGGTCGCGCACCTCCAGAGGATCGTCGGCGCCGGACTCGGGATGGCTGACCTCGATCGCCAGCGCCGCCCTGGCCAGACCGGGCCCGATCGCAGCGGCGGCATCGACCCCCGTGGCGCCGTCGGGGAGCTCGAGCGGTGTCCCGTCCGGGAGTGTGACCGTGATGGGCATCTGTCGCTGGAGGCTACTGGCCCCGCGCGCCGGTGCGCGCTCAGGCCGGCCGGCGCGCGCGGATCTGGTAGACGGCGGTGATGTTCGTGTCAAACCCATGCCTGGCGGCGCGCAGATACAGCCGCCAGATGCGCGTGCGGTCGACGCCCGCCAACTGCTCGGCTCGGTCGAGGTGGTCGTCCAACCGCTTCGTCCACTCGCGCAGGGTCTGGGAGTAGTCCTCACGGAAGCCCTCGACGTGGTCGATACGCAGGCCCGCGCGTTCCAGCGCGAGCTGGACCCGGGAGAGCGACAGCGCCTCGCCGTCGGGGAAGACGTAGCGCATCGAGAACTCGTCGTCGAGCGACTCGTACTCGGGGTCGAGCGCGGAGATCGCGTGGTTCAGCAGCACGCCACCCGGGCGCAGCAGCGAGTAGAGCGTCGCCGCATACCGGTCGATCTGGCTGTCGCCGACGTGCTCGGACATGCCGATCGAGGCGATCGCGTCAAACGATCCGCCCGGCAGCTCGCGATAGTCGGCCACCCGGATCTCGACCTGCTCGCTCAGCCCGGCCGCGGCGACATGCTCACGTGCGAGCTCAGCCTGCGAGGGCGAGAGGGTCAGACCCGTGACCGTGACACCGTAGTTCTGGGCCGCGTGGATCGCGAAGCTGCCCCACCCGCAGCCGACGTCCAGCAGCGCCATCCCCGGTTGAAGGTCGAGCTTGCTCGCGACCAGATCGAGCTTTGTGCGCTGGGCCTCCTCCAGTGTCTGGGCGCCACGCGAGAAGATCGCGCAGCTGTAGGTCATCGACTCGTCGAGGAACAGCTCGAAGAACTCGTTGCCGACGTCGTAGTGGTAACGGATCGCGGCGGCGTCGCGCTCCGGCGTGTGGCGCTCCCCGCGCAGGATCAGCTCGAGGCTCGGACGGTGCGGCAACCCACCCGGCAACGCGGCCACGACGACTCCCAATCCCAGCCACGCCCGGTCGGCGAGACTCAGCGGTGGCGGGGTCCAATCGTCGATCACGATGAACGCGGCGTCGAGATCGTCAACGTCCAGCGACCCCTCGACATACGCGCGCCCGAGACCGAGCGTCCCCGGTGCGCGCAGGAACTGCGACATCGCCGACGGGCGCCGCACGAAAAACGTCGGCGCACCCGGGCTCGTCGCCTCGACCCGTTCCCCGTCCCAGAACCGCACTGCAAACGGCCGCTCCGGGAGCGTCTCGCGCAGCGCTCGGGCGAGCGGACCGCTGGCTTTGATCAGCGCCATCGCTGAACCTTAGCCAGGCCCGCCCGTGGGATGATCCCGCCTGTGTGCCGGATCGCCATAACGTGTCTCATCGCCGCGGCTGGTGCCGCGACCGCGGTCATCGCGACCGGGTGTGGGCAGAGCAACGTCGCCTCCTCCGGCGCAACCAGCGCAGCGCCGGCACGGATCGCAACCAACGGACTCGCGTACTCCACCGCCGGCGCATACGTCATCCAACCCCAGCCTCCCGCGGGGGCCTGCCACGCCCGCGGGTCGGGGCTCTACTCCGAGCCCGATCTGCACTGCACGCCCGGAGCGCTCGACCCGGCCGTCACGCAGGCAACGATCGGCTCGACGATCTGTCGTGAGGGATGGACCGCGACCGTGAGGCCGCCCGAGTCGATCACCGAGCCCGAGAAGCTCGCGAGCATGGCCGCCTACGGGGAGGACGGTGCGACGTCGGCGTACGCGTACGAGTACGACCACGACGTGCCACTCGAGCTGGGCGGCGCGGTCAACGATCCGCAGAACCTGTGGCCCGAGCCCGACTACTCCACGCCGCCGGCGTTCTACCTCAACCCCAAGGATCACCTGGAGCAGGCACTCAACCGGCTCGTCTGCGACGGACACATGTCGCTGTCATACGCCCAGCGAGCGATCGCGACCGACTGGGTTGCGGCCTACCGGCGGTATGGGTAGGGATCCCTCGCGTGAATGCAACTGCCAGGAAGTCTGCGGTCAGCGCCGTCGGCCTGCGCGTGACAGCTCACCGGCGGGGCGGCTCCTGGCCGGGCACCGACGTGGCGAGCAGGCTGAGCGCGAAGCCTTCT
>CAWEOK010000016.1:0-161633 GCA_963810645.1 uncultured Solirubrobacterales bacterium
GCGTTGCAGCCTACCTGGCGCGGCCGGGGCCGGCTACGGTGTCAGGACGATCCGTCCCGGGCGGTTTACGTCACCGTCACGGCGTGAGCACGATCTTCAGCGCTTCGCGCCGGTCATACAGCTCATACGCCGCACCCGCTTCGTCCAACCGCATGTGATGGGTCACGAGCGGCGCCGGGTCGAGCAGTCCCGCGCTGACCATCGTGAGCACGCGATCGACATGCGCGATCACGTTCGCCAGGCCCGATCTGATCGTCAGCCCCTTCAGCCAGGCCAGTCCGAGCGGCACCTCGCCGCGGCCGGCGTACGCGCCGATCCCCGAGATCGTGCCGGCGTCGCGCGCGAGGCTGATCGCCAGCGCCAGCGGACCCGGGTCGCCGACCGCATCGACCGCGACGTCCACACCCATGCCTTCAGTACCCGCGCGGATCACGCGCTTGGGCTCCTCCTCGGTCAGATGGATCGGTGTGGCCCCGAACCGGCGCGCCATCTCCAGGCGCTCGGCGACCGTGTCGATCGCGAACACCTGCGTCGCCCCCGCGGCCCGGGCGGCCTGGACGGCACACAGCCCGACGGGGCCGAGACCGAGCACCGCGGCGGTGTCGCCGGAGCGCAGCCCGGCGTGGGCGAGCGCGTGATAGCCGGTGCCGAGCACGTCCCCCGCGAACAGCGCGACATCGTCGGACATACCGTCGGGCACACGCCTGAGCGTGAGGTTCGCACGCGGGACGAGCACGCGCTCTGCCTGGGCGCCCTGCAGGTCCCCGAGCTTTGAACCGTGACCGAACGTGCGCCCGTGCACACAGCGGTGATAGTCCCCGCGGATGCACGCGGTGCACGTGCCGCAGGCTGAGTGAAAGCAGCCGAGCACGCGCTCGCCGACCTCGGCGCGCTCGAACTCCGGGCCGACCTGAAGAACGGTGCCGACGAACTCGTGCCCGATCGTGAACCCCTGCTCGACCGGGACGCGGCCGTGGTAGATGTGCAGGTCCGAGCCGCAGATCCCGCTCGCGGCGATCTGCACGATCGCATCGTCGGGACGCTCCAGCTCGGGCTCGGGCACGTCCTGCACGGAGACCTGGCCGGGGGATTGAAACGTGACGGCGCGCATGAGCCGCACCCTAGCTCGCCGGGCGTGGAGATGCTGCGCCGGGCGTGGAGATGCTGCGCCGGGCGTGGAGATGCTGCGCCGGGCGGGACGCCGTCGGACGCTATGCCGCGAACGGACCCCGCGGATGCGGCCGTCCTACCTCGAACCCCTGGGCGTAGTCCACGCCGTAGCGGCGCAACAGCTCCAGCGTTGCCCGGTCGGTGACGTACTCGGCGATTGTCTGCACTCCCATGCCCTGCGCCAGCCCGGCGAGGGCCTGCACGACGAGCTGGTCCTTGGGCGAATGCGGCAGGCCGCGGATGAACCCGCCGTCGATCTTCAGGTAGTCGAACGGCAGCTGCTTGAGGTATTGAAACGACCCGAACCCGGCGCCGAAGTCATCGAGCGCGACCGCGCAGCCCAGTGACGACACGCCCCGGCAGAACGCCCGCGCGCGGTCCATATCGGAGATCGCGGCGGTCTCGGTGATCTCGATCACGAGCCGACTCGGGTCGACGCCGTGGCGATCCAGGCAGCGTTCGATGTACGCGAGCATCGTGCCGTCGGTGACCGACAGGGCGGACAGGTTGACCGCGACCCGGGCGCCCCCCTGCGCATCGGATCGGCCGCCGCGCCCGCCCAGCAGCCGCACGACATGGGCGAGCATGAGCCGGTCGATGTCCCGGATCAACCCGTAGCGCTCGGCCGCGGGCAGGAACCACCCCGGCGCCACCAGCCCTCCGGTGGGTTCGTCCGCGAGCCGCACCAGCGCCTCGTAGTGGGCCGCTCGCCCGTCGGCGAGCGAGACGATCGGCTGGTAGTGCACGGCGAACAGATCATCTTGCAACGCACGCCGCAGGCGCCCCAGCCATGGACGGCGGTGCAAGCCCGCGGATGAGGAGATACCGTCGCTGATGGCGCCGCCATAGCGAAGACCGCAGGCGGACGGCTCGGGGGTGCGCATGAGCAGGCGGGGCGTAGCGTCGTAGGCGAGCGTCGTGGAGAGCATGGCCCAGGATTTCGACGTCGCCGGCCCTGCACCCTGCGACGCGCGCCGATATGGAGGTTTCGCGGGCAAACCTTCAGCAAACCTGCGCATACCCGCTCAGCTGAGACTTTGCTGTCCTTTTTTGGTGTTTCCGATAGCCATAGTAATACGCAGTTTTATTTTTGATACGCACACACCCGTCCCCCTCCCCCTACAACCAACACCTCTATCAACATCCTACTATAGTATTACTCCATCTCGATCGGTCATTCCATCGGGCCTTACGCCTCACACCTCACGCCTCACCGAATACGGCCGTCGCGCACGATCCGAGATCACCAGCAGCAGCGCCAGCAGCACGAAGTTCATGACCACGCTCGACCCTCCGTAGGCCACGAACGGCAGCGTCACTCCCGTCAACGGAATCACGCGCGTGACGCCGCCGACGATCACGAACACCTGCATCGCCACGATGAACGACAGTCCCGTCGCCAGCAGCTTGCTGAACGAGTCTCGTGCCAGCATCGCCGTCTTCAGCCCGCGCACGACGAACAGCAGATACACGAGCAGCAGCCCGGCCGCCCCGACCAGTCCGAGCTCGTCGGTGATGACCGAGTAGATCAGATCGCTTTCTGGCACCGGCAGGATCGAGCGGCGCACGACCACGTGGTTGGCCAGTTCGACCGGATACTGCAGCAGCGACTGGTCGAACCCCGTCCCCAGCAGTCCCCCGTCGGCCTGGGCGAACAGCGACTGGGCGAGCTGGTAGCTGCCGCCAGGCTGGTTGTACAGCGTCAGGTTGAACGGTTCTTGCCAAGCCAGCACGCGCGCGTGCACGTGAGAGACATGACCGATCACGAACCACGCGCCGAGCGCGAACAGGATGAGTCCTATCAACGGGAACGAGAAGCGACCGGTGGCGACATACAGCAGCGCCAGAAACGCACCGTAGAACATCAGCGAGGTCCCCAGCTCGCCGGTCAGCAGCAGCGTCCCCATCGCCGCGCTCCACACGATCAGCATCGGACCGAACTGCTTCATCGGCGGGATCGTCAGCCCCAATACGCGATGTCCGGCGGTCACGAGCACCTGGCGATTGTCGTGCAGGTAGCTGGCCAGAAATATGACGATCGCGACCTTCCCGAGCTCGGCCGGCTGGAACGAGACGCTGCCGATGTGGATGTCCAGGTAGGCGCCGTTGACCTGCTCGCCGATCACCGGCATGCGCGGCAGGATCGTCATCACGATCCCGACCGCGGCGATCGTGTACCGGTAGCGCTCGAGCACGCCCACGCCGCGCCGGCGCAACGCGATGATCGCCGCGGCGAACAGGATCAACCCGAGCACCATCCACTGCGCCTGCTGGCGGGCGAGCGTCGGTTCGATGCGATACACCATCACGATCCCCACGCTCGCGAGCACCGCGCCGAGCGGGAACAGGTACGGGTCGGCGTCCGGCAGGCTGAACCGGATCACGAGATGCCCGGCGATGCACAGTCCGAGGAACAGCGCGCCGTAGGTGAGCGACACGCTGGAGGCGTGGTTCAGCGTGAGATTCGTCGAGGATTCGCGCGCGGTGTCCTGCTGCTGGATGAAGATCGCCGTGAACCCGGCCGTCACGAGCAGCGCGGCGGGGATCAGGCCCAACAGCTCGCGATTTCTGGGACTGAGCATCTGTTGCGAGCGTACCTGCACACCCGGCGCTGACGCGCAACATCGCCGCCGGACGCCAAATCGGGCGTACGTAGGGAAGGCGTAGTAGGGAAGGCGTACGTAGGGAAGGCGTACGTAGGGAAGGGTTACGTAGGGAAGGGCTACAGGCCGGCAGCTACCGTGGGGTCGGCATAGCCGTGGGGGAGCCGGGGTTGTAAAGGATATGTAACGGGGGGGAGGGTATGTATGTATTTTTTTGGGTGGTCTTACTATGGTATTGCACTATTGGAGGGATGCCGAAGATAACGGGGCTTGATGTTATGTGGGAAATTTTTGGTGGTAATACTATAATTATACAAGGTTTAAAAAGAGGACTCACACCCCCACGACCTCTGGCCCCCGCCCGCGCGCACCGGACGGGACACCCTCGCTCAGGCGGTCTGATCCAGCGCCGCGTTCACGAGCGCATCGGCCTCGGCGTTCTGCGCCCGGGGAACGGTCCGCACCGTCCAGCGCTCGAACCCGCGCAGCGCTGACATCGCGTCCAGGTACAGCGAGCGCATCGCGGGGTGCTTGACCTTGTACTGGCCGTTGATCTGCTTGGCGATCAGCTCCGAGTCGTTGACGACCTCCACCTCGCTCACCCCCAGCTCGCGCGCGTGACGCAGACCGAGCAGCAGCGCGCGGTACTCGGCCACATTGTTCGTCGTCTCCCCCAGCAGCTCGGCGTGCTCCCCCAGGATCTCACCCGCGGGCGTACTGATGACGCATGCCGCGGCCGCCGGTCCGGGGTTGCCGCGCGCGCCGCCGTCCACGTGAACGATCGCTCTCATAGCGGAGCGGGATTATGCACTGCGCCTGGGACGGCACAGCACCCGGCGCCCGGCGCATTCAGATCGTCGTGACGGCTACAGGGCCTTGGCCAGCGGCGGCAGATCGCCGGGCATACGGGCGCGGCGGCGGTTACGCACGACTCGTTGCTGCTTGACCGCATCGCTCGGGCGCGCTCCGCGAGCGCGGCGGTCGGACTCGCGGCGGTCGACGATGACCGTCACATTGTCCTCGCCGGCGTAATGCTCGACGAGCTTCGGATACAGCTCCTCGGAGAGCGGCTTCGGTACGACGCAATAGATCATCTGAGCACCGAGTCTACCAGCGACAGCGCTCCATCCTCGCCCGCAACGGCATTCCCAATCCGATCCTCGGCGGCGAGCTCGCTCAGCTCAGTCCCCTGCGCACCGACCCTCGCACCGGCGGCCTCATCGGCGAGATCGACCTCATAGCGATACCAGCACAGCTCCCAGGCGACGACGATCGCGATCGTGGCGCCGGACTCGGCCGGCGTGCGGACGGTGACGCTCGGCGCTCCCAGCGAGCGGGCGACTCCCGCGACGCGACGCGGGTGCTCACCGGCGTTGAACACTTCCAGCGCACGCCGGGCCAGCGCGAGGTCATCGCCGGGCAGGCTCGTTGGGGAGAGAGGGTCGGGATCGGGGTCGGGATCAGGATCAGGGTCGCGGAAGGCCACCGCCGGCACGGGCGCAGCGGTCTGCGCGAGTCCGGATGGCGACTGCTGCGGGTCAGACCAGACCGTGGACGTGGACGCGGACGCGGCGGTCTGCGCGAAATCGGGCGCCTGGGGCTCCTCGGCGCCGGGCGAGGGCAGCTCGGCCACCCCCGGACCACCGTCGAAGAAGTCATACGAGGCCGTCTCGCCCGGGCCTTCCGGGGTCGCCGGAATCGCCGTAATCGCGCTCGGCGGCGTCACCGGCTCACGCTGGCGTAGGCGATCGAGCAGGCTGCGTCCCCGCCGTGGACGCGCCGGGGGCAGGCTCAGCGAGTGGCTGTCGGTCTCGCGCAGCCAGCCCTCGTGACTGGCGCGCGGAGCGCACAGTTCGCACACCGTCCGCCGCCGTCCACCCGCCAGGAACACGTCCGGCTGCTCGCCACGCAGCAGCCTGCGTCCACACACGTCGCAGGGTACGTCCGGCTGGGAGGTCACGATCGAGCGGGTGGCCACGGCCGTTCAGGGTACCGGTTGGGCCTCGGCGCGGGGCGCCGGTCCGTTCGGGCCATACGCGCGCCACCCCGAGACGGCTACTCCGCGAAGGACTCCTCCTGCATCCGCGAGCGCAGCCTCAGGACCGCCTTGGTGTGCAGCTGAGACACGCGCGACTCGGTCACGCCGAGCACCTCGCCGATCTCGCGCAGGGTCAGGTTCTCGTAGTAGTACAGGGCGATCACGAGCTTCTCGCGCTCGGGCAGCAGCGCGATCGACTCGGCGATGCGGTCCTTCAGATCGCCCATATCCAGCGCTCGCGCGGGATCGGGCGCGGTCGGATCCTCGATCGTGTCCATCAACGAGACCTGGTCGCCGCTGGAGTCAGACGTCGACCACAGCTCATCGAGGGCGACCATCGAAGAGTGCGAGATCGCCAGCAGCGACTCGTTCAGCTCATCGACCGTGATCTTCAGCTCGGCCGCCATCTCGACGTCGGTCGGGGCCCGCTGCAGCGCGTTCTCGAGCTTGGCGTTCGCGCGCTCGACTTCGCGGGCGCGGGCGCGCACGCTGCGCGGCACCCAGTCCATCGAACGCAGCTCATCGATGATCGCGCCCTTGATGCGCATGATCGCGTACGTCTCGAACTTGATCTCCCGCGACAGGTCGAACCGCTCGATCGCCGAGATCAGTCCGACCAGGCCGTAGGAGATCAGATCGGCCTCCTCGACATGCGGCGGCAGTCCGGCGGCGGTGCGCCCGGCCACGTACTTGACGAGTGGCGAATAGGCGACGACGAGTCGCTCGCGGGCGCGCTGGTCGCCCTCGGACTTGTATTGCCGCCACAGTTCGCGCAGCTCGATAGCTTTGACGTTAGTCTCCATCCGGGGTCCGTCCTGCGTCCTATCTCCCGTGGTCAGGCCCGGGGGTGGCTGCGCGCATATGCGCTTTTCAGCTTGGCGGACTCTACCCGAGTGTATATCTGGGTGCTCGACACGCTCGCATGCCCGAGCAGCTCCTGGATCGAGCGCAGGTCCGCGCCCCCGTCCAGCAGGTGCGTCGCATAGCTGTGGCGCAGCGCATGCGGGCTGATCGCACCGGTCGTGGACTCCACGCCGCTATGGCGGGCCCAGCGCGCCAGCCGGCGGCGCACATCGCTCGTGCTCAGCCGTCTGCCGGCCTTTGACAGGAACAGCGCCGGCTCGCCGGTGGCTGTGTTGGCGAGCTCCGCGAGCTCTGGGCGGCCGAGCGTCACATACTCGCCGACCGCGGCCAGCGCGAGCTCGCCGGCGGGGACGAACCGGGTCTTGCGGCCCTTGCCCTCGATGCGCACCTGCTCGGCGTCGTGGTCGACGTCATCGAGGCCCAGCGTCACCAGCTCCTCGGCGCGCAGCCCGCAGGCGTAGGCGAGCTCGAACATCGCGCGATCGCGCAGATTCAACGCCGCCCTCGTCTTCTGCGCCGCGCCCTCCGCCGCGCTCGGCCGGCTCGCGGGGATCGAGTCGAGCAGCGCGGCGGCTTCGCGTCTCTTCAGCACCCGCGGCAGATCGTGTCCACGCCTCGGCGTGGATACCAGCTCGGCGGGATTCTGGGCGATCAGGCCGTGCTCGCGCTGACTGTTGAACAGAGCGCGCAGCGCCGCGAGCTTGCGCGCGCTCGTGCTCGGTGCAACACCCCGCCCGGACAGGACAGCAACGTAAGCGCGCATGTCCCTGGGGCCGACATCCGCCGGCTGCAGTCCACGCGCACCGGCCCAGGCGGCGAACTGATCGATGTCTACGCGATACGCGCGCACCGTCCTGACGGCCGCGTCGCGCCGGCGCAGATCGTCGGTCAACAGCTCCAGCGCACGGTCCCACGCGAGGTCCATGCGGCCTACTTCGCCGCCGCAATCTCCCTGCCCTGCCTCCTGAGCAGAGGCTCGAGCGCGCACGCGAGCTCAGACCAGTCATCGGCGACGAGCACGTCCTCTTCCTCGCACACGTCCCGGTTCCAGGGGTGAGCGATCGTCGCGACCGTCAGCCCATGCCGCAGCGCGGCGGCGAGATTCAGGGGGCTGTCGTCGATCAGCACGTCGATCTGGAGCTCCGCGCAACGCGAGACCTGCTCCCAGGAGCAGCACAGATCGTCGAACGGCAACCCGATCGTTCGCAGCCAGCGCGCGGTCGCGGGTGCGCAGCGAGGGTCACGATGGCTGGTCACGTGGATGAAGTGCCCGTCGGAGTCGTGCCAGCGACGCACAGTCTCGACGACCCCCGGATATGGAGTGCCGGCCAAGATGCAAGCGTCGGTATGACTCTCCTCGATGCAGATCTCCAGCTGATCTGCTCGCAGCCGGGTGATGCCCCACGTGAACTGCTCCTCGTACGGGAGCTCGATCCCGAAGCGGCGCACGGCGATCTCCGAGAGCGTATCCCAGTAGTGGTGCAGCGTTGAATCGATGTCGATAGCTATACGCATCGTCTGTCTCAGCAGGCGTCCCCGGCTCCAGGCCGCGGTAGATTATGCAGATGAAGCTCACCGTGCCACCGTCCGGCGGTGACGCCGCCGATACACACTCGCGCAACGGACATCACAGCTTCGAAGTCTACGGCCCCTCCGGACGATCCGAGTGGCTTGATGTGGATTGGCGCGAGCACCAGCGCTGGGTCAGCGTCAACGGGGAGCCGGTCAACACGATCGATCTGGGCGAGGGACCGCCGGTCGTGTTCGTGCACGGGCTGACCGGCTCGTGGCCGAACTGGCTGGAGCAGCTGCCCGTGTTCGCCGGGCGGCCGCAGAGCGACGGATCTCCGCTGGCCCGGAATCGCGTCGTCGCGATGGACCTGCCCGGCTTCGGCCATTCTCCGATGCCACGCGAGCAGATCACGATCTCCTTCTACGCGCGGCTGCTGGACGGGCTGCTGGATCAACTTGGAATCGACGCGGCGGCGGTCGTCGGCAACTCGATGGGTGGGTTCATATCGGCGGAGCTGGCGATCGCGTTCCCGCAGCGCGTCGAGCGCCTGGTGCTGGTCTCACCCGCAGGCATCAGCACCTACGGCGACCGGCGCGAGGCGCTGGTGCCCATACTGCGCCGGTTCGAACCGGCGCTCACGGGGCTCACGGCGTGGGGCGCGAACCGTGCAGATGCGATCACGAGCCGACCGGCGCTGCGCCAGGCGGTCCTGGGCGATCTCGTCCGTTATCCGGGCAGGCTGCCCGCCACGATTGCCGCCGAGCTGGTGCGCGGCGCCGGCAGGCCCGGGTTCATGCAGGCGCTTGCGGCGAACTTCGACTACGACTTCCGCGACCGCCTGCACGAGATCGTGTGTCCGACGCTGATCGTCTGGGGCGAGGACGACCGGATCGTGACGGTCCGCGACGCGGCCGTTTATGCGGAGCTGATCCCGGGATCGCGCAAGGTCATCTTCGGAGACACGGGCCACCTGGCGATGGTCGAGCGCCCCGATGCGTTCAATGCGCTGCTGAACGAGTTCCTGGAGGAGTAGCGGCTCAGCGCGCGATCGCGCCCTCGGCGGCGGAGCCGACGAGTCGGGCGTACTTCTGGATCGCGACGTCCACGTGCTCATCGGCGCGCGGAGGCTGCTTGTAGGCGCGTATGCGCTCGGCCAGCTCGCTGTCGGACAGCGCGACGTCCAGACGGCGTGTGTCGGCGTCGATCGTCAACTGATCGCCGTCGGAGAGCCCGGCGATCGGACCGCCGCGGACCGCCTCGGGGGCGACATGAGCGACCATGAAGCCGTGCGTGGCGCCGGAGAAGCGCCCGTCGGTGATCAGCGCGACCTCCTCGCCCAGGCCCTCCCCCACGAGCGCCGCGGTCACCGCCAGCATCTCGCGCATGCCCGGGCCACCGGCGGGACCCTCGCCACGAATCACGACCACATCGCCGGCCTGGATCTCGTGGGCAAGCACGGCGGCCATCGCATCCTCCTCGCCGTCGAACACGCGCGCGGGGCCGACGTGGCGGCGGCGCTCGTGTCCGGAGAGCTTGACCACGCAGCCATCGGGCGCCACGTTGCCGCGCAGGATCGCGAAGCCCCCGGTCGGTTTGATCGGATCGCTCAGTGCCCGCACGACGCGCTGGCCCTCGGTCTCCTGCGCCTGGGCGGCGTGCTCGCCGATCGTCGCGCCGGTGACCGTCTGCGCGTCGGCATTCAGGATCCCCGCCTCCAGCAGCCGCGCCAGCACGAGCGGCACGCCGCCGGCCTCGTACAGGTCGGTCGCGACGTACTGTCCGCCGGGCTGCAGATCGCACAGCAGCGGAGTGCGCTCGGAGATCGCCTCGAACTCCTCGAGCTCCAACGGCACGCTCATTTCCCGCGCGACCGCCAGCAGGTGCAGGACCCCGTTGGTCGAGCCGCCGCTGGTCGCGACCGCCGCGATCGCGTTGGCGAGCGCCGGCTTGGTGATCACCTCGCTCGGCCGCCGGCCGGCGCGCAGCACGTCCATCACCAGTTCCCCGCACTCGCGCGCCACCTCAAGCTTGCGCCCGTCCTCAGCCGGCACCATCGCCGTGCCCGCGGGCGATATCCCCAGCGCCTCGAACGCCATCGCCATCGTGTTCGCCGTGAACTGCCCGCCGCAAGCGCCCGCGCCGGGCGAGGCGGCCTCCTCCAGCTCGTGCAGCTCAAGCTCTGAGATCTTGCCCGAGGCGAACTGGCCGACGGCCTCGAACACCTGCTGGATCGTGACCTCGGCGCCCTTGTAGTGGCCGGGCTTGATCGAGCCGCCGTACAGCATCAGCCCGGGGATATCCAGCCGCGCGAGCGCCATCACCGTGCCGGGGATCGTCTTGTCGCAGCCGGAGATCGTTACCAGCGCGTCGAAGGCGTGGGCGGAGGCGACGAGCTCGATCGAGTCGGCGATCAGCTCGCGGGACACGAGCGAGGCGCGCATCCCGGCGGTGCCCATCGTGATGCCGTCGGAGATCGCGATCGTGTTCAGCTCCATCGGCGTGCCCCCGGCGGCGCGAATGCCCTCCTTGACCTTCGCGGCGAGGACCCGGTTGTTGAAGTTGCAGGGCATCGTCTCGATCCACGAGTGCGCGACGCCGACGATCGGCTTGGCGAGGTCCTCGGCGGAGTAGCCGATCCCGTGCAGATACGCGCGCGCGGCGGCGCGCTCGGGACCCTCCGTCAGAGCTCGGCTGCGGTGTCTTGTGTCGAACGGTTCCGTGCTCACGCAGCTGGCCGGTTCGGGGATGCGAGCGAAGCGAGTGTCACCCGGTTCGGCACGTTATCGGCCCACGCAGCTCGTCGCTCGTGCTCTGCACCGGCCGGCACGCTCCCACGCTTTGCGGGCGGCCTCGCGGCGAGGATGCCATCGCGCACGCTCTCCCAGCGCGCGAGCCTCGCCAGGTCGCGTCTGACCCGACCAGGATCGACCTGGCGCCCGGGCAGGTGCATGTTCGCGTCGGCGATCAGCCCGCGCTCGTCGGCGATCAGGGCCATCCACTTCGCGAGCACGTCGTCGGAGTCGGGCAGTCGCGCGCTGCCGTAGGGGCGGGAATGGTCGGGGAACGCGACGCAGTACTCGCTCAGCAGCGCACCGGTCCGCGGCACGTAGGCGACGATCGGCTTGTGTGGATAGATCAGGTAGGCGTAGCGCTCGCCGGAGCGGCCGAACACGCGCAGGAACCCGAGATCGCGATACATCGCCCACTCGTGTTCGTTCACGCACGAGCGCAGCAGCTCGCGCGCCCGCTGCTCGGCGCGACGCTCGCGGCCGGGGTCGTAGTCCAGCTCGTGCGCGCGATCGCCCGTCCAGCCGGACGCGCTGAGGGGCAAAATGCCGCGTTCGCGGGCGCGTGTGTGCGCACGCGCGAGCACCGCCGTCAGATGCGGCCGGCTCAACTCCCACACGAGTGCGCCCAACACGAGCGCCGCGGTCGCCAGGCCCAGCAGCATGCGTCCTACAGCGCCGTTCCGGGCGCACCGCCGGCAGGGGGCGTCCGCGCCGGCAGAGCATCCCCCGTCGTGGCCGTCGTGCCCATCGGCTCGGCGGGCAGAGCCCCACCGGCCGCGCGGGGAAAGAAGATCACGCGCTCGGCGTCTCGGGGAACGTCGGCAAAGCTCTTGACCAGCTCCGCCTCGCGCCGCCCACCGGTCGTCTCGGTCGGCACGGCGGCCCACATCCCGGCGTCCAGCTCGCGCCTGAACGCCTCGATCAGCTCCCGCTCCTGCTCGGCGACCTCCACGTCCCCCTCGGCGAGCACGATCTCGCCATGACCGGGCTTCATGCGCAACAGCTTCATCGCCGATCGATTATGGCACGTGCGGGCTACCTCGATGGGCGGCAAGATCGATGACATCGACCGGACCGGCGCCCGCGCCGACGTCGCGCAGTCCGTTCGCGACCGCCTCTCCCGCGAGCCTGCGTGCGACCGTGGCCGCCTCCAGCAGCGTGTCACCGAGCGCGAGCCGCGCCGCCAGCACCGCGGAGTGCGTGCACCCGGAGCCGTGCGCGGCGCCGTCGGGATGGCGCTCGCCGGGGATCTCCACCGCCCGGGTCACGTGACCGGCCGCCGAATCGAGCAACAGATCGACGGCACGCGTGCGATGACCCCCGGTGAGCACGACTGCGTCCGGCCCGAGCGCGAGCACCGCTCGCGCGAGCTCGTGCACCTCTCTCTCTTCCCGGGCCTCTTGCTCGTCCCGGTCCTCTCGCTCTTGGGCTTGCGCTTCCTCCTTCTGGGCGTCCTCCACCGAGCTCTGGAGCCCCGCGAGCACGCGCGCCTCCGGCAGGTTCGGCGTAAGCACGGTGGCGCGCGGCAGGATCTCCGCGACGAGCGCGCCCTGCGCATCGGCGTCGAGCAGACGCGCGCCCGACTCGGCGACCATCACCGGGTCGACCACCACGGGCGTTCCGGGGGGCAGCTCGTCCAGTGCGCGCGCGACCGCGAACGTGACCGGCACGGTGCCGAGCATCCCCACCTTGACCGCGCTCACGCCGATGTCGCCAAGGACCGCCCGCACCTGCGCCAGCACGACATCCGGCGGCACGGCGTGGATTGCCTGTACGCCGAGCGTGTTCTGCGCGGTGATCGCGGTGATCGCGCTGCACCCGTGCACCCCGCAGCGCGCGAACGCCTTCAGGTCGGCCTGGATCCCGGCCCCGCCACCGGAGTCCGAACCGGCGATCGTCAACGCGACTGGCGTTCTCCGCTGCATAGCAGTGCTCATCCCTGCCTCGCTTGCGGCCGGCCGGGCCCATTGCGCGTCATCGCCCGTCAGCCCGGTCGCTGCTCGCGGCGGCGGCGCCGTGGAAAGATCGTGTAGCTGCCGATCGCCGTGACCAGCAGGCGGCCGTCCTCGTGACGCACCTCGCTGCGCATCACCGCGGTCGTGCGATTGCGCCGGTCGAGCGTGGTCGAGCACACGATCTCGCCTTCGGTCGCGGTCTGGATGTAGTTGATCGAGATACTGATCGTCGCGATCCGCTCCTCGACGCTCGTCTGTGCCCATAGGGTCGAGCCCATGCAGTAGTCGACCAGCGCGTAGGTGACGACACCCGATAGCAGCCCACCGGCGTTGATCAGCTCCGGGCGGATCTGCAGACGGACCGTTTGCGGATCGTCCCAGCGCATGCCCATGAAGCCGCTGACGCCGTCCAGCGACTGGGGTCTTTCGACATCGGTCTCGCCGCCGGGCGACTGACGTCTTTCGACATCGGTCTCGCCGCCGGGCGACTGGGGTCCAGCACCTGTCTCGCCGCCGAGCGACCGGAGTCCTTCCGATCCGTCGGGTCCTTCAGCGGTGGTCTCGCGCATGGACGTGAGGCTACGCGAGCGCACCGGTTCGCGCTCTTTCGCGAGACCAGGCCCGAACGTCACAGACTTGCCACACTCCGGAGCGCAATTCGTCACATATGCGCGTCTGAGGTCACATTTGTCGGTCTAGCGTGATCGACATGCCCAAGACCGACACTCCTGGACCCACTCCCGGCCCCACTCCCGGCCCTGAGCCGACCGGCAAAGTCGAGGACGCCAGGCGCACCGATCCGCGTCACGCGCTCGGCCGCCGCGGCGAGCAGCTGGCCGTCGAGCACTTGCACCGCCTGGGGTTCACCCCGCTGGGGCGCAACGAGCGCACACGCTATGGCGAGATCGATCTGGTCGCGTTCGATGGGAAAACACTCGTTTTCGTGGAGGTCAAGTCCCGTCGCGTGGATCCCCGTCCGGGTGGACCCCGTCCCGACCAGTATCCCCTCCTCTATCTGCGTCCCCGCCAGCGCATCCGTTTGCGCAAGCTTGCCACGGCGTGGCTGGCCGACGAGAAGCACATCCGCCCCAGCGCCCACACGATCCGGTTCGACGCGATCGGCGTGATGTTGGACAGCCAGAACCGGCTGTTGCGGCTCGACCATGTCGAGGGGGCGTGGTGAACGGCTACGGCGTAGCGTCCGTTAGGGCCCGCGAGCCCTTACAGCGCCAGCTGCTGATAAGCCAGCGACTGAAACGACATCCGGTGCAGCGGCGATACGCCCTGCCGGGCGATCGCGTCGCGGTGAACCGGCGTGGAGTAGCCGACGTGCTCGGCGAACCCCCAGCCCGGGTGTTCGGTGTCGGCGTGGCGCATGTAACGGTCGCGGGTCACCTTCGCGACGATCGACGCGGCGGCGATCGCGGCACTGGTGGCGTCGCCGTCTATGATCGCGCGCTGCGGACGCTCGAACTCGGGCACGGAGAAGCCGTCCACGAGACACAGCACCTCACCGGGGACGTCCACGGTCACGTTGCGCAGCGCGTCGCGCAACGCCGCGAGGTTCGTGTTGTGCAGACCGCGCCCGTCGATGCCGCCAACGCAGCGCGAGATGACCGCGACCCGGGCGGCGCAGCGCAACACCAGCGGATACAGCTCCTCGCGCGCCTGCGAGGTGTGCTGCTTGGAGTCGTTCAGCGCGCTCAGCGAGCGCAGCTCGCGCGTCGTGAGGGCAGCGTAGTCGAACAGCACGCCCGCGGCGACGAGTGGCCCGGCCAGGCACCCCCGCCCCGCCTCATCGGCGCCCGCGATGAGCGAAACGCCGAGACGGCGGTCGAAGGAGAACAGCCGCCGTCCACTGGTGCGACGCGCCCGCGCGCGCCTGCGTCGAGCGCGAGCCGAGCTCCCGGACGCCTTGGCGGCGGTGGCCTTTGTCTTCATGGCCTCGGGCGCGGTGACAGTACTGGGGGCAGCGGCAGTGGCAGGAGCCGTTGTGGTGAGATCCAGGCGGGCGGAGTCGCCGCTAGAAGAATCCGATGCGGTCCGGGGGCCAGTAGGTGGCGAACGCTTCGCCGATGATCCATGATGTTGGGACCGGCCCCCAGAACCTGCTGTCGTCGGATTCGCCACGGTTGTCCCCCATCATGAACCAGTGTCCGGCCGGAATCTTTATCGGGGTCGGGAAACCAGGATTGCACTCAGGGCTCGAGGGGCACTCGCGGATGTAGGAGTCCTGCTCGCGCACGAAACTGCTCGTGCCGGCGGCCCGGCGATAGACGTGGCCTTCCTTGACGTAGATTTCATCGCCCGGACCCGCGACTATGCGCTTGATGAAGTTGATGCCCGTGTCCTCTTTCGGGAGCGGTTCCGCGCACGCCTGGCCACCCAGCTTGACGGTGTGGGGAGCCGGTCCGCACTCCTCCTGCTCGGCGCCTTCGGGCGGGTGGAACACCGTGATCTGGCCGACGTGCGGTTCTCTGAAGTGGGTGCCGATGCGGTCGACGAGCACGCGTTGACCGACCATGAGCGTCGGTTCCATCGAGCCGCTGGGAATGCGGTAGGGCTTGACGATCCACGCCTGGATCCCAAGCGCGAGACCGAGCGCGACGAGCACGATCACGACCAGCTCGACGATCGCACCCGTCGTCGATTTCGACTTCTTACGCCCGGTCTTAGCCGTCAGTGCGGCGTTTGCGGCGACGTTCGCATCCGTGCGCTTGCCGGCACCGGTCTTCACGCCGGCTGGTCGCCGGTGACCTCGCCTCCCTGCGTATCGCCGGCATCAGAGGAGGGGGAATCGGCGCCGGACGTCTCGGACTCGGCCTCGGTCTCGGCAGATGACTCGGGCTCGGGCTCGGGCTCAGGCTCGGACTCGGCCCCCCCGGATGCCTCCGACTCGGATCCGGACTCGACGGATATCTCGAGCTCGTCGGTCCCCCCAGATACCTCGGACGCGGACTCTGACCCAGACCCAGAACCCCCAGATACCTCGGACCCGGACTCTGACCCAGACCCGACAGATGCCTCGGCTTCTGCTTCCGTAGGCGTGCCGGTCTCGACGGCCGTCGCATCGTCCACGGGCCCCGAATCGCCTGAATCACGCACTGCCTGCACATCCTCCGCGACCGCCTGCTCGGCGGTCATGCCGTCCGCGTCGGTCGCCCCCGTCGCCTCGTGCATCAGGCCGGGCTCGACCGTCTCCTCCGGGCCGGTGTAGCGGCGCTCGCGCACGCGGGCACGCTTGCCGACACGATCGCGCAGGTAGTAGAGCTTGGCGCGGCGCACGTCACCCCGGGCGGCCAGCTCGATGCGCTCGATCTTCGGCGAATGGACCGGGAACATCCGCTCGACACCGACGCCGAAGGACTGCTTGCGCACCGTGAACGTCTCGCGCGCGCCGTGACCCTGGCGCTTGATGACGACGCCCTCGAACACCTGCACGCGGCGGCGCGTGCCCTCGATCACCTGGAAGTGAACCTTGACACGGTCGCCCGGCGCGAAGGCGGGGACGCGGCGCAACTGCGCGCGCTCGATGGTTTCGATGACGCTGCTCATGGTGAACGGGGGTGCTGGAGTGCTGGAGGCGCGCCTGCGGAACCGCTCATCGGATCCCGATCGGGGATGGGCGGCCGGCGCGGTCAGCAATGGTAGCGGACGGTCAGCGTTCGCGCGCACGTTCGATGCTGCGCTGGCGCCGCCAGGCCGCGATCCGCTCGTGATGACCGGACAGCAGCACCTCGGGCACCCGCCACCCGCGATACTCGGCGGGGCGCGTGTAGTGGGGATACTCGGGACGGCCCTCCAGGGCCGGGCTGTATGACTCCTCGACCGCCGACTCCTCGTGGCCCAGCGCACCCGGCAGCTTGCGCAGGACGGTGTCGCACACGACCATCGCGGCGAGCTCGCCGCCGGCCAGGACGTAGCGCCCGATCGAGACCTGATCGCTGGCGAAGTGCTCGATGATGCGCTCGTCGAACCCCTCGTAGCGCCCGCACAGCAGCGTCAGCGCCGGCTCGCTCGCCAGCTCTGACGCGAGCTCGTCGTCGAGCAGCCGCCCCCCGGGTGTCAGCGCGATCACCCGGCGTTGCTCGCGCAGGCCCACCGGGTCGATCTCATAACGGGCGCGCAGGGCGCTGTCAAGCACATCCACGCGCAGCACCATCCCCGCGCCGCCGCCGAACGGCGTATCGTCGACCTGCCCCGCGCCGAGCGGCGTGTGCTCGCGGAAGTTCACGCACTCGATCCGCGTGCCGGCAGCGATCGCGTTGCGCACGTGGCGCTGTTCGGTCATCCACGTAAACCACTCGGGGAACAGCGTGAATATGTCTATCTCCATGCGCTGCGACTCCAGGAGCGCCGACTCCGGCTCTCCCTCTTACTCTCCATAACTATGTATAACAATGGTAACAGGGGCACGGGACGATGTATTGATTTAAAACCATGTATGACAATGGTGCACTGTATATACTAAAAATATACAAAAACATAAAGGTCCCGATATCTTTCGTATATACCTTGCACTATTGTTATACCGAGAAAAAAACAGAACACATTCTCAGTCCTCGATGAAGCTCATGTTCACCTCGATCCGCCTAGCCGCGACATCGATGTGGCGGATCGCGTCGGAGACCATCGGCACGAGCAGCGGCTCGGGTGGGTGCGAACCGGTCGGGTGAGACGCGGTCATCTCCCGCTGCACCTCCAGGACCTCGCACGAGGGCAGCTCGAGCAGGCGCGTGACCGTGCCGACCCGACGCTCCCCGTCGAGCACCACGCAACCCTCCAGCTCGTGCGCCCACCATTCGCCCTCTCCCAGCTGCGGTGCATCCGCCGCCGCGACGGTCAGGGTCTGGCCGCACAGAGCCTCCGCGCCGTCCCGGTCGGTGACGCCGTGCACGCGCACGATCGGGCGCTGGTCGGTTCCGGCGCGACGCGCGATCGCGGCGGTCCTGCCAGCGATCGTCACAGCGGTGCCGAGCTCGAGCAGGCGCGGGCGGGCGCCGGTCACGTAGAAGCTGCCGTCGAGACCGTGCGCACGGCCGACCCGACCCGCGGACAGTTGCTCCCCTGCAGGCAGTCGATCCTCCGCGGCCGAGTCTTTGCGATCCACCATCGCCGGGACGGATGGGTTGGAGACGTGCGCGAGTTGCTTCAATCGACGATGTCGACGAGCACCCTGCGCCCCGCGCTGGTCGCCGCGGCTTTCACGACCGTCCGCAGCGCGTGGGCGGTGCGCCCGCCGCGACCGATCACCTTGCCGTAGTCGCCGTCGGCGACGCACAGCTCGAGCATGATCGTGCCGTCGTCCTCGTCGAACCGCTCGACCGATACCTCCTCGGGCTCGTCGACCAGACCTTCGGCCAGGTATTCGAGCAGCTGCCGCGGGGTCTCGCCGGGGCCGTCCTGTTGCGTGTCTTGCGTGGCCACCGTTCGTCCCGTGCGCGCGGTCGCGTCAGTCGCCCTGTGGTGTGATGCCCTGGATGCGCAGCAGCTTGCGCACCGTGCTCGTCGGTTGCGCCCCGCGCGCCAGCCAGCTGCGTGCGCGCTCCTCGTCGATCGCGATCGTCGAGGGGTTCGTCTGCGCGTTGTACTGGCCGATCGTCTCGATCACGCGACCGTCGCGCGGCGAGCGCTGGTCGGCGACGACCACGCGCCAGATCGGGTCCTTCTTGCCGCCCACCCGTGTGAGCCTGAGCCGTACCGACAACTTGTTCCTCTCTCGGTGCTTGCGATTGCGAACGCAGAGCTTAGCGAAGCTACCGCGCCTGGCGCATGAGCGCGCCGATGTCCGGCATCCGGCCGCGGCCGACCTGTCTCATCAGCTTGCGGGTCTGGCCGAACTGCTTGACGAGCTGGTTGACCTGCTGCACGTTCGTGCCCGACCCGCGCGCGATCCGCAGCCGGCGCGAGCCCTTGATCAGCTCGGGCCGGGCGCGCTCGGAGGGAGTCATCGACAGGATGATCGCCTGCACCCGGTCGAGCTCGCGCTCGTCGACCTTCATGTTCTGCAGCTGATGGCCCGCCAGTCCGGGGATCATGCCGAGCAGGCTGGTGAGCGGGCCCATCCGCCGGACGGTCTTCAGCTGGGCGAGGAAGTCGTCGAGCCCGAATTCGTCGCGCTTCAGCTTGCGTTGCAGCTCGAGCGCTTCGTCCTCGTCGAACTGGCGCTCGGCCTGCTCGATCAGGCTCATCACGTCGCCCATCCCGAGGATCCGCTGGGCCATCCGATCGGGATGGAAGCGTTCGAACTGGTCGAGATGCTCTCCGGTGGAGGCGAACATGATCGGCTTGCCCGTGATCGCCTTCACCGACAGCGCCGCGCCACCGCGCGCGTCCCCGTCGAGCTTGCTCATCACGACGCCGTCGAACTGGACCTCTTGCGCAAATCGCTCGGCCACGGCGGCGGCGTCCTGGCCGGTCATCGCGTCGACGACCAGCAATACATCGGTCGGCGTAACCGCCGCGCGCATCCGCACCAGCTCGGCCATCAACTGCTCGTCGATGTGCAGCCTGCCGCTGGTGTCGACGATCAGTACATCCTTGCCCTCCGCCTTGGCGCGCTCCAGCGCCCAAGCGGCGATCTCGACCGGGTCGCGCTTCGTGCCTTGCTCATATACCTCCGCACCAGCCTGCGCGCCGACCTTCACCAGCTGATCGACCGCCGCCGGGCGATAGGTGTCGCAGGCCGCCACCGCGACCGCGGCGCCGCGCTCCTCGTGCAGATAGCGCGCGAGCTTGGCGGTGGCCGTCGTCTTGCCCGAGCCCTGCAGTCCGGCCATCAGGATCACGGTCGGCGGGTGCGAGGAGAAGCTGAGTCCGGCCGAGGCGCCGCCCATCAATGCGGCGAGCTCCTCGGCGACAATCTTCACGACCTGCTGGCCGGGGTTCAGCTTGCCGATTACGCCGTTGCGGCTCGGCGCCCTGTCGGTCCCGTCAGTCTCGTCGGTCCCATCCGTCCCGTCCGTCCCATCCGCCCCGTCCGTTCCGTCGGTCCCGAGACAGCGCTCCTTGACCCGGGCGGTGAACTGGCGGACTACCTTGAAGTTGACGTCCGCCTCCAGCAGCGCGAGACGGATCTCGCGCATCGCCGCATCGACGTCCTGCTCGCTCAGCGTCCCGTGCCGGCGCACGTCGGCGAGCGTGGTCTGCAGCTTCTCGGCCAGGGCGTCGAACATTGGTCCCGAATGATTCTCGCAGCCCCTGGAGCAGGGCCGCGGTCGATTCAGTCCTCGTGGCCCGCGGGTGGGACGGCCGGCCGTGGCGAAGACTTCGGCTCCGCACCCGGAGCACGCCGCGTGAGCGCCTCGCCGATCCCACCGAACGCCTGCGCAAACTCGCTCGGCACGACGAACACCTTGTTGGCGTCGCCTTCCGCGAGCTGGGGGAGCATCTGCAGGTATTCGTAGCTCAAGAGCTCGCGGTTCGGTTTGCCCTCGTGGATCGCTTTGAAGACGGTGTCGATCGCCTTGGCTTCGCCCTCGGCCCGCAGGATCGCCGCCTGGCGCTCGCCCTCCGCATCGAGAACCGCGGCCTGCTGGGCACCCTCGGCCGTCAGCACCGCCGCCTGCTTGGCGCCTTCGGCGGTCAGGATCTGGGATTGCTTCTCGCCTTCCGCGGTGAGGATCGCGGCGCGGCGGTCGCGCTCGGCGCGCATCTGCTTCTCCATCGCCGTCTTGATGTCCGGCGGCGGATCGACCGACTTGATCTCCACGCGGTTGATCCTGATCCCCCACTTGCCGGTCGCCTCGTCCAGGACGGTGCGCAGCTGGGCGTTGACGTTCTCGCGCGAGGTCAACGTCGCCTCCAGCGTCAGTCCGCCGATCACGTTACGCAGCGTCGTGACGGTCAGCTGCTCGATCGCCTGCAGTGGATCGGCGATTTCGTAGGTGGCCGAACGGGGATCGGTGATCGTGAAGTACAGGACAGTTTCGATCGCCACGACCACGTTGTCCTCGGTGATCACCGGCTGCGGCGCGAAGTTCACGACCTGCTCGCGCAGATCCACCAGCGGCCTGACCCGATCGATGAACGGCGTGACGAGCGTCAGACCCGGTTCCAGCGTGCGGCTGTAGCGACCGAGGCGCTCAACGACCCCGGCCCTGGCCTGGGGAATCACGCGGATCGTGCGCGCCGCGACGAGCAGGGCAAACAGGACGACGACTGCGACGACGATCAGGGCGACCATGGGAGATGTCCTTTTTGCGTTTGCATTGTGTTCTGGGGTATCGCTATCGCTATCGGATGCGGGGTGTTGGATTGGGTGGGGTCGGTGGGATTGGCGGTGGGTTGGATCTTGATGATGAGGTTGGGTTGAGTCTTGGTCTTGATGATGAGGTTGTGGTTGGGGTTGTGGTTGGGGGTTGGGGGTTGGGACTATCTATTTTTAAACCGTGTCATACGATAGTCATACCACTACTTTTTTTGAACACCTACACATCCCTCCCTTACCTCTCCTTTATCTAAATACGTAATACTATAGTCTCACATATCTGGACAGCGGCTGGATCTGGAGTGGATCCTCAATGCATCACCATCAATGCATCACCAGAGCCGTAGCCCCGCGGATTTCCACGACCTCGACCCGCTCGCCCGTGTCGATCACCTCGTCCTGGTCGTAGCTGCGGGCGGTCCATACCTCGCCGTCGATCTTCACGCAACCGACACCCTCGTCGTTGGCGATCCGCTCGATCACGATCGCGGGCTTGCCGATCAGCGCCGCGGCGCCAGTCCTGATCGCCGGTCCCAGCCGGCGGTGCCGGCGTGCGACCGGGCGCAGCGTGGCGAACACGATCCCCGAAGCGGTGAGGAACACGATCGCGCTGAGCGGCGCGCCCACGCCCAGCAGGCCCACGACCGCCGCCAATCCCGCGCCGATCGCGAACGGAGCCAGGTAGAACCCGCCCTGGTGCATCTCCCCGATGCCAAGCACACATGCCGCCGCGAGCCACGCGATCCATACGCCCATCCCTTCAGATTACCCCTCGGCGATCAGCGCGCGGGCAAAGTCATCGGGATCGAACGGGCGCAGGTCCTGCACCGTCTCGCCGATCCCGATCAGCTTCACGGGTAATTGCAGCTCAGCGGCGATCGCGAGCGCGATCCCACCACGGGCGGTCCCGTCGAGCTTGCTCAGCACGACCCCGGTGACCTCGGCCGCCGCGGCGAACAGCTGCGCCTGGCGCAGCCCGTTCTGGCCGGTGGTCGCATCGATCGTGAGCAGCGTCTCGTGCGGCGCGCCGTCCAGCTGACGCGCGATCACGCGGCGCACCTTGCTCAGCTCGGCCATCAGATCGTCCTGCGTGTGCAACCGCCCGGCGGTGTCGATGATCACGACATCCACGCCCTCCGCCCGAGCACGGGCGATCGTCTCGAATGCGACCGCCCCCGGATCGGCGCCCTCTGCGCCGGTCACGATCCCGGCATCCGCCCGCTGCGCCCAGCCCGCCAACTGCTCGGTTGCCGCCGCCCGGAACGTGTCGGCCGCGCCGAGCAGCACGGTCAGACCCAGCTCGTGACGCAGGTGCCAGGCGAGCTTGCCGATCGTCGTGGTCTTACCGGTGCCATTGACCCCGACCGCCATGATCACGGTCGGTCGGGCGCGAACGTCGATGCGGGCGTCGCCCACACGCGCGGTCTGTGCCAGCAGCCCGATCAATCGCTCGGTCAGCGCCTCTCCCCCCGCGAGCTCGCCGGCCTGCGCCTCGGACTCGAGCGTGCCCACGATCGAAGCGGTCGTGCGCGCGCCGACGTCGGCGAGGATCAGCGCCTCCTCCAGCCGTTCCCAGGCGCCTGCGTCGAGCGTGCCGAACAGTGTCGCCTGGATCTCACCGCCGAGCGCCTCGCGGGTCTTCGACAGGTTTTCGCGCAGGCGCTTGAACAATCCGCGCCCGGGTGCATGCGACGCGCTCGCCTCCGCATCGCGCGCAGGTGCGTCGGTGATGAACAGCTCGCTCCAGTCGCGCGCCATCGATCGAACGCGACTCAGGCGACCTCGGCTGGAACCGGAGCCACGGCCGGGAGGTCATCCTCGCCTGGCTGGCCGATCTCCGTGACCGGCGTTGCGCCCGGTGCGATGTTCTCGTCCGCCTGGCCACGTTCGCCGTCCTGACGATCATCTCCGTCCACCCCGTCACGCACAGCCTCGGGCGGCAGCCGGCGGGAGAGCACCTTGGAGACGCCATCGCCTCCCATCGAGACCCCGTATAGCCAGTCCGCGGCCTCCATCGTGCGCTTCTGGTGGGTGATCACGATGAACTGAGCCCGGTCGGAGTAGCGGCGCAACAGCGCCAGGAACCGATCGAGGTTGAGATCGTCGAGCGCGGCCTCGACCTCGTCGAGGATGTAGAAGGGGCACGGCCGCGCGAGGAACACGGCGAACAGGAACGCCAGCGCTGTCATCGACTTCTCACCGCCCGATAGCAGCGACAGGCGCTTGGTCAACTTGCCGGCCGGCGTAATCTCGATCTCGACGCCCATCGCATCGTCCTCCAGGCCACCCGCGCCGGCGTGCTCGTCCCGCTCGGCCTCCGCGTCCGCCGCGGCCTCCGACGCCTCCGCAGCGGCGGCCACATCGGCAGGATCGCCACCGGCCACAGCGGCGGCGCCCCCCTCCGCTGGAGATTGCCCACCGAGAACGGTGCGCGGGGTCTGCTCGTCGCGCACGAGCCGCAACCGCCCGCTGCCACCCGGGAACACGTCGCCGGCGAGCTCCTCGAAGTTCTTCGCCGCCGCGGCGAACGTCTGCTCGAACGTCTCCGCGATCTGGCGGTCCGTGTCTCTGATCACCGTACGCAGCTCACGCAGCGCCGTCTCCAGGTCGGCGCGCCGCGTCTCGAGCTCCTCGACGTGGGCGAGCGCCTGCGCGTACTCCTCCTGCGCGAGCGGGTTCACGGGACCGAGCTGCTCGCGCCGGCGCGTCAGCCGCTGCACGCGGTCCTGGAGAGCCCGCGCGTTCTCCTCGGACAGCGGCTCCACACTCTCCTCGCCGTCCTGCGGCATCGCCAGATCCAACCGCTCGGCGATCCCGCGCAGCTCCTCGGCGGCCTCGCCCGTCTGGTCGCGCAGGCGCTGGGCGGTGACCTCCGCGCCGGTCACCTGCTCGCCCAGGGCGCGCAGGCGCGTCTGGATCTCGGCCTCCTCCTGCGCGCACGCGCGCAGCTCGCCGGTTACCTGCTCGCCGGCCGCACGATCGCGTGAAAGCTGCTCGTCCAGCTCGACGAGCAGTCGCTCGGCGCCCTCGCTCACGGATGCGAGCACCACCGCCAGCCGCTGCGCCCGCGGCGCCAGCGCCACGTCGGCCGCATGTCGGGCACGCAGGCGTGCGATCCGCCGTTCGCGCTGTATCCGTTCGGCGGCCAGCCGCTCGGCCTGCCTGCGCTCGGCCTGAAGCTCGCCCTGCAGCTGCGCGCGACGTACCGCCAGCGGACCCTGCTCCGGCGCGATCCGGCGCTGCTCGATCAGCCATCCGCTGCGGCGCTCCGACTCGCTCGCCTCACCGAGGGCGCGCTCTGCCTCACGCAGCTCCCGATCCGCCTGCGCACACGCCTCATCGGCCTCGCGCACCTGTTCCAGCGCGGCCTGCGTCTCCGCGCCGGCCGTCTGCTCGGCTTGGGCCGCCGCCTCGCTTGCGGCAATCAGCCGCTCGCGTTCGTTGCGCCGCGCGAGCACTCGCTCAGCGCCACCCTCGCTGACCTGGCGCACCTCTCCCCAGGCGCCGAACAGCACCCGCCCGGAGCGCGTCGCGGCGATCCCGGCGAAGCCGTCGGGAAGGTCCTCCAACCGCTCGAGGACCCACGCATCGCCGAGCAACCGTCGCGCCAGCTCGAGCGCCGGGCCGGAGCCGCTCACGAGCTCGATCAGTCTGACGGCCCCGGGCACCGGCCCCGAACCCAGATCCAGATCCAGATCCAGTGAGGATCCCTGTCCGCCAGGCACAGGCGCGTCAGTCTCGCGTTCGGCGGCGTCGCCCGCGAGCAGTGCGCTCGCGCCGTCGGGACCGGCCCCGTCCAGGAGTGTGTTCGCCCCGCGTAGATCGCGTACGAGCGCGGCGTCCAGACGCCCGCCCAGTGCCGCGGCCAGCGCCAGCTCATAGCCATCGGCGACCGTCAGGGTCTCGCTCAGCGCCTGTGCTCCGCCTGCTCCGGCGGCGCCAAAGCGGGCATGGCTGCTCAGGAACTGGTTGGCGGCGGCCAGCTCGGCGCCAACCCGTGCGGCCTCTCTGCGAGCGGACTCCGCGAAAGATTCCACGCTGCGCAACGCGGCACGCGATTCCTCGGCCAGGACATCCGCCTGAGTACGCGCCTCGCGCGCGGCCTGCACCGCGCCCGTGAGCTCGCCCACCAGCGCCGCGGCCCGCTCGCGCTCGGCCTGCAAGCTCTCGATCTCATGTTCGATCTCATGTTCGCGCTCGCGCTCGAGCTCCGCCAGCTCCAGCTCGAGCGCCTGCACGCGCTCGACGCTGATCGTCTCGGGCTCGAGCTCGTTCGTATCCCGGCCGGTGTCCGAGGAGCCCGGACCGGAGTCTTGCGCGGACGCGGTCAGGGCGCCCAGCTCGATCTCGATCTGAGAGGCGCGCTCGGTGAGCGTCACCGCGCTCGCCTCCGCCTGCTCGCCGCGCAAACCCAGCCGCTCGCGCGCGGAGCGGATCTCATATGCGCGCCGGGCGAGCGCGTCGTGGCGCTCGGTCCGCTCCGAGAGGGCGGCCTCCGCCTGTGCGCGCCGGTCCACGACGGCCTGCAGCTCAGACTCGACCAGCTCGCGCTGAGCACGCAAGTCCCGCACCTGCGTCTCGGCCGCCCGCAGGTGTACGCCCCGAGCGCGCAGCGTCTCGCACGCAAGCGTCCAGCGGGCTTCCAGCAGCTGGCGCTCCAGGCGCTCGTGCAGCTCGGCGGCCTCGGCCTGGCGCTTGAGCGGACGCAGCCTGCTGCGCGCCTCGCGCTCGACGTCGAGCGCGCGATCGAGGTTCTCCTGGGTGCGCTCGAGCTTCAGCTGCGCGCGGCGGCGGCGCTTGCGGTGCTTGCCAAGGCCCGCCGCCTCCTCGATCAGCAGCCGCCGGTCGCGTGGCTTGGAGGTCACGATCGACTCGACCCGGCCCTGGGAGATGACCGAGTGGGTCTC
The DNA here is from genome assembly GCA_963810645.1 of uncultured Solirubrobacterales bacterium. Classification (GTDB taxonomy): domain Bacteria; phylum Actinomycetota; class Thermoleophilia; order Solirubrobacterales; family Solirubrobacteraceae; genus Palsa-744. Next base: position 26,049 of record CAWEOK010000016.1, read on the forward strand.
CTTGCCGAGGCCCGTGTCGGACAGCACCTCGAGTACATCCGTCAGCCGGCAGCGCGCCCCGTTCAACCGGTATCCGCCCTCGCCCGCACGATCGAGCCGGCGCAAAATCGAGATCTCACTCAGCGGCAGATCGACCGTGCCGTCGGAATTGTCGAGCACGATCTCCACCTCCGCGGCGCTGCGCGCCTGCACGCCCCGTCCGCCACCGAAGATCACGTCCTGCATCGACTGTCCCCGGATCGCCAGCGGGGACTGCTCGCCCATCGCCCACAGGACCGCGTCGGTCACGTTGGACTTGCCCGACCCGTTCGGCCCGATTACGACGCTGACACCGGGGCCGAAGTCCAGGCGGGTGCGGTCGGGGAACGACTTGAACCCCTTGAGTGTCAGTGACTTCAGTCGCATCGTCTTACGGTTCGGGGTTGTTGAGACCGATCAAAGATCGGCCAGCATCCTCGCGGGTGATGGTCCTGACACGCGCGTTGGGTGCGGGGCGTCCAGCCCCGCATACAGATGCTCATGACGTCTCCTGCAACCGATCGACGGCCTCCCGGGCGGCCTCCTGCTCGGCGTGCTTCTTGCTTTTGCCGCGTCCCTCGCCCAGCGTATCGCCATCGACGAGCGCCGCCACAGTGTAGGTGCGCTCGTGCGGGGGTCCGCTCTGCAGCGTGACCTCGTAGCTGACGAGTGCGCCGCGCTGGGCCAGCAGCTCCTGCAGCGCGGACTTGAAGTCGACCGGATGCTCCAGCGCCTGCTCGATCTCCGGCGCGAACGCCTCCACGACCGCTTCGGCGGTCCGGTCGTAGTCGGTGTTCAGGTAGCACGCGCCGATTACGGCCTCGATCACCGAGGCGAGCACGCGCTCGGTCTCCACCAGCGCCACCGCCCCGCCGGCCGCGCTCTGCGGCGCCGCGGCGCGCAGCCGCTCGGGCACGCCCAATCGTTCGGCGACCGCCCGGCAGCTCGGTCCGGAAACGGCCTGCGCACGGATCTTCGTCAGCCGCCCCGCGCCGAACCGCTCGGCCTCCAGCCGTGGATACAGGTGCGTCGTGACCGCCAGCCCGAGCACCGAGTCCCCGAGGAACGCCAGCCGCGAGTAGGAGTCCTCGCGGCGCTCGGTCCAGGATGCGTGCGTGAACACCTGGCGCTCCAGCTCCTCGGGCAGCTCGTCGAGCAGTTTGTTCAGCAGCTTCATCGCGCCACATCAGACGGCGGCGTGAGCCAGGACGAAGTCGACCGCCTGCCCGACCGTCGTGATCTGCGCCGCCTGCTCGTCGGACACGCTCACGCCGTAGCGATCCTCGAGCTTCCTGTACGAGCGTGTACAGGTCCAGCGAATCGGCCTCGAGGTCCTCCTTGAACCGCGTTCCTTCGTCGATCGCGCTCGGATCGATGTCCAGCTCGTCGGCGAGATGCTCGACGATCAGCCCCGTTACCTCAGTACGCGTCATTGTCAGGCAGGCTAGCGATCCGAGCGGATACGGGCGCTCTGCGCAGCGCCCCCGCCTGCTCCAGTGCGGTGTGCGTGCGGCCGATCAGATCCTCATGGGCGCCGCGCCGGGCGCGCAGGATCGCCTGCGCGAACCCGCGCCGGGCGAACCCGCCGTGCGGCACCACCCCGAGCCGGCGCAGCCCGAGCAGGTAGGCGCCGCCCTGGGCTTCGGGGTCGATCTGCGCGCGCAGCCCCTGAAGCGCGGGCCGTAGCAGCGCGCCCCCGAGCTTCGCTCGCGTCGAGGACATCGCGGCGTCCCTGATCGCGTGCAGGAGCGTTTGTGAGACGCCCTCCATCGTCTTCAGCGCGATGTTCCCGGTCAGCCCGTCGGTCACGATCACGTCGGCCACGCCCGACACCAGGTCCCCGCCCTCGACGTTGCCGACCAGCTCGAACGCGCCCATGTCCACGCACGCGCCTGTCTCCGCACCCACGCCCGCGCCCGTTGCTGTCGTCTCGATACGCGCGCGCAGCCGTGCGTGCGTCTCCACCACCAGCGGACTCCCGCGCTCGGCCTCCTCGCCGTTTGAAAGCAGCCCGACGCGCGGGTGGGCCACGCCGAGCACGGTCTGCGCGAGCGCCGCGCCCATGAACGCGAACTGCTCGAGGTGCTCTGGGCGTGCCTGGGCGCTCGCGCCGACGTCGAGCAGCGTCACCGGCCTGCCGGGAACCGGCAGCGGCAGCGCCAGCGCCGGGCGATGGATCCCATGGGCGCGCTTGATGTTGAACAGCCCCGCCGCCAGCGCCGCCCCGGTTCCGCCGGCGCACACCAGCGCCTGCGCCCTACCGTCTGACACTGCCCGCGCGGCCTGCACGATCGAGGCGTCCGGGTGTGCCCGCGCGGCGCTTACGGGATCGGCGTGCTTGGCGATCGACACCGGGGCGTCCACAAGCTCGATCATGTCGACGGGCGCGTCGCGTACGGCCTGCCTGAGCTCGAGCGCGGGGCCGAACAGGATCGTCCTCGCGCCCTCTCCAGCCGCGATCGCCGCTCCGGCCGCGACCTCCGCGGGACCGAGATCCGCGCCGTTGCAGTCCACGGCGATCACCGCGTCCGCATCCGCGTCATGGCCGCCCGTTGTGTCCGCGCTCCCGTCGCGAGCGCCCGGCGCCGAGCTAGTCAAGCTTCAGCTCGCTCAGCTTGGCCCAGCGTGAGTCGGGCGCGCGTGTGTGCGTGTGCTCGGGGCCGGCCTCGTTGAGATCGACCGCGCAGATCGGGCACAGCCCAAGACAGTCCTCGCGGCACAATACCTTCGCCGGCGCCGCCAGCGCGAACGCGTCCCGCGCCCACGCCGATACGTCCACAACCTCCCCGTCCACATATGGACTCTCCAGCTCCTCCCCTTCGCCCGGCACGTCCACCTCGCGCGCCTCCACCGCCACCTCCGGCGATGCACCCTTCAGGCAGCGCATGCACGGACCGGTCAGCGCCGCCTCCAGCACCAGCCGCAGCGAGTATCCGCCGCCCATCATTCGTGACACGTCCAGCACGACCGGCACGCGTCCGGGTCGCGCCTCATACCGCTCGCCGCCCAGCTCCAACGGGTCGATCGGCACGTCCAGCTCGATATGCCGTCCCTCTCCGGGGCTGAGCTTCAGACCGGCCAGGTCGAATGTCTGTGTCATCGCAGCCACGAGAGTTCAGGCTAGCGCCCGCCCGTCTACCGTTACGCGGCGGTCAGCTCGCGCTTGAGCACCTTGCCCGTCGCATTGCGCGGCAGCTCCTCCAGGAACACGACGTCACGCGGGACCTTGTAGCGGGCGAGGTTGGCCTTGACGTACTCCTTGACCGTCTCCTCGTCCAGTTGCCCGTCCTCGCGCGCCACGACGAACGCCTTCAGTCGCTGACCCCACTCGGCGTCCTCCACCCCGATCACCGCAACCTCTTCGATGTCTGCATGGTCGGCCAGCAGGTCCTCGACCTCGCGCGGGAACACGTTCTCGCCGCCCGAGACGATCATCTCGTCGTCGCGTCCGTCCACGAACAGCCGCCCCTGCGCATCGAACCGGCCCACGTCCCCGCTGGAGAGCAGCCCGTCGATGATCTCCTTGCCACCACCGCCCGTGTAGCCCTCGAAGGACATTTCGCTGCCGGCGAATATGCGCCCGACCTCGCCCTGGCGCACCTCTCGGCCGGATCCGTCGTACAGGCGCACGACCGTCCCGCGCGGAGGCCGGCCGGCCGTGCCGGGCGCGGCGCGCAGATCCGCGGGCGTGGCGATCGAGACCTGACCGACCTCGGTGGAGCCATAGAAGTTGTAGATGTTGTCGCCGAACCGGTCCATCCAGCTGATCGCCAGCTCACCCGGCAGCGCCGAGCCCGACAGCGAGACGATCCGCAGCGATGGCAGCCAGTACTTGTTGAGCGTCTCCTCGGGCAGCGCGAGGATGCGCTGGATCATCACGGGCACTGCCACCAGCACCTGCGCGTGGTGGTCGCGGATCGTACGCAGCATGTCCTCCGGGTCAAAGCGCCGGCGCAATACCATCGTGGAGGCCGTCGGCAGGCCGATCGCGGCGAAGTGCAACAACCCCCAGGAGTGAAACAGCGGCGCGGCGATCACCATTCGCTCGCCATGCCGGTAGGGAATCCGGTCGATCATCGCGGCGAGCGTGAACAGCCCTTCCGGATTGGATCGCTGAGCGCCCTTGGGCGCCCCGGTCGTGCCGGACGTGAGAATCACGAACCGCGGCTTCTCCGGCGGCGGCGACAGATCGTCCTCGCTGCCGTGCGCGATCAACTTCTCCAGCGTCGCCTCGTCGCCGCGGCGGCCACCGGCCGCGCCCGCATTCCCTCCCTGATCCTCGCTCCAGCCGATGATGCGCGTGACGCCGGGATCGACGCCCTCCAGCAGCCCCGTGAACTCCTCGTCGTAGACGAGCGCCTTCGGTCCCTCCCGGCGGGTCACCTCGGCCAGCTGCGGCCCGGCGAACGCGGTGTTCAGGTACAGCGCGCTGGCGCCGAGCTTGGCGGTCGCGAGCGTGGTCTCGACGAACCCACGGTGGTTGCGGCACATGATCCCCACACCATCGCCGCAGCGGATGCCCATCTGCGCCAGCGCATTGGCGATCGCGTTGGAGCGCAGGTGGACCTGCTCGAAGGTCAGCGATCCGCGCTCGTCGATCAGCGCCGTCTCGTGCGGGTGGTGGAGCGCCTCGATCTTCGCGCCCGTGGCGGGCGAGGCGCCCCAGCGCAGGAACGTCGCGCCCATCTTGACGGCCTTGTCCGGCCTGACCGGCCCGAGGATCCCCGCGTCGTGCAGCACCCTCAGCTCGAACGCGTGGTCGGCGATCTTGCTGCGCAGCGATGCGGTGAGACCCGCGATGCGGTTGCCCGAGGTTGAGCTCACGCGCGGACCCTACTCAATTGCGCCCGCCTCACGGTCCGTCCAGCGGATACTCAGCTCACTTCAGCCGGTTCGTCCTTGCCCTGCAACCGCTCGCGCCCGCGCTGTACGGCGGCGATGAACTTCGACAGGTTGACCTCGAGCGTGTTCAGGATCTCGTCGGCGTAGTCCTCGGCGCCGAGGCGGATCTCGCGCTCGCGCGCCCGGGCGTCCTCGACGATGTCCTCGGCGGCGCGCTCGGCCTGCTTGGTGACCTCCTCCTCGCCGACGAGGTGCTCCTGGCGCTCGCGCGCCTCCTTGAGGATCCGCTCAGCCTCCTTCTTGGCCTCCGCGAGCATCTCCTGGCGCTCCTTCACGATCCAGCGCGCCTGCTTGATCTCCTCGGGGATCGTGGCGCGCATCTGGTCGAGGATGTCGTAGATCTCCTCCTTGTCAACCCTGACCTGGTCGGTCATGGGCACGGACTTGGCGTTGTGCACCAGGTCGTCCAGCTTGTCGATCAGTACCAGGACATCCATCGTAGTTACACACTATCTCCGTTCGCCCTCGCCACGCCCCGCGGGCACGGTGCCCGGTTCGTAGTCCAGTTCGTCAACGTCGTAGCTCTTCCTGCAATCTCACCGCCACCTCGGCGGGCACGAGATCGTCGATCCGCCCGCCGAATATAGCCAGCTCCTTGACGCCGCTGGAGGACAGGAAGCTGTACTGCGAGCTGGCCATCAGGTAGACCGACTCGATCTCGGGGTCCTGCCGGCGGTTGAGCTGGTGCATCTCCAGCTCGTACTCGAAGTCCGAGATCGCCCGCAGCCCCTTGACGATCACCCATGCGCCGACCTTGCGGGCGAACTCGACGACGAGCGTGTTGAACGGCTCCGCCCGCACTCCCGGCATCCCGGCGGTCGCGTGTTCGATGAACGCCAGGCGCTCCTCGATCGGAAAGAGGGTCTTGTCCTTGCGCACCGATCGATTGACGACCGCGATCACGACCTCGTCATACAGGGCCGCGGCGCGAGCGATCACGTCGAGATGACCGTTTGTGATCGGGTCATACGAGCCCGGACATACCGCTATGAGCTTGTTCATGTCGTTCATTGGTGACGGTGTATCGCGATCGTTGTGTCTCCGTACCGGCGCTCTCGCTCACACGCCAGTCCCAGCCCCAGCTGCAGCGGCGCCCGCCGATCGCTCTCGAGCACCACGCGCCCATCCGGAGCGAGCAACGCCCCCAGCACCGCCGACAGTCGCGGCCCCAGCTCAAGAACTCGTCCATATGGAGGATCGATCAGGACCAGATCGTATGTCTCTTGGCGCTCACGTGCCCTCCTCAGCGCGTCATCTGCGTCTTCGCGCCTGACTTCCGCCTGCTCGTCCGTCAGGCCGAGCGCGCTCAGATTCGCCTGCAGCGCCCCGATCGCGGCGCGGTCGCGCTCGACGAAAATGGCCTGGCGCGCGCCTCTGGACACCGCCTCGATGCCCAGCGCGCCCGTGCCCGCGTATAGGTCCAGCACGCGGGTTCCTGTGATGTCGCCGAGCATCGCGAACAGCGCCTCGCGCACCCGGTCGGACGTCGGCCTGGTCGTCCTGCCCTTCGGCGCCGTCAGCCGCCGCCCCCCGTACCGGCCCGCGATCACCCGCATCGGCCCTCACCCCGGGATCGGATCGTGCGCCTGCGAGCCGAACGCACGCTCCAGCTCCTCGCCCAGCAGCACGTGCTCGGGCTCGCGCAACTGCGGGTCGCGCGCCACGATCGTCTCGGCGCATGCCCGCGCGCGCTCCAGCAGTGGCGCGTCATCCGGCAGGGTCGCAATCTGGAACTGGCCGAGCCCCGACTGCCGGACGCCGATCAGCTCGCCCTCCTTGCGCAGCCGCAGGTCGATCTCGGCCAGCTCGAACCCGTTGGCGTGCTCTGCCAGCGCTCGCAGCCTCGCGGCACCCGATGGACCCATCAGCAGGCAGACCGAACGGTGCTCTCCGCGGCCGATCCGCCCGCGCAGCTGGTGCAGCTGGGAGATCCCAAACCGCTCGGCGTTCTCGATCACCATCACGGTCGCGTTCGGCACGTCGATCCCGACCTCGATCACGGTCGTCGCGACCAGCACGTCGGCTTGACCCGAGGCGAACTCCGCCATCGCCCGCGCCTTCTCGCGCGATCGCATCCCGCCGTGCAGCAGCACCAGCCGGTGGTGTTGCAGCTCGCCCGTCCGCAGCCGCTGCAGCTCGGCGGTCGCCGCGCGCATGTCGCTGGCGCCAGACCCGTCGTCCTGCGCGCCCTCCCCGGCGGGACGGGATTCTTCGGCGTCCTCGATCAGCGGACACACGACGTATGCCTGCCGGCCTGCCCGCAACTGCTCGCGCAGCTCGTCGTATGCCTGCGCGCGCTCTGACTCGCCCGAGACGATCCGCGTGTCGATCGGCCGTCTGCCCCGTGGCAGCTCGCGCAGCATCGTCGTGTCCAGGTCGCCGTAGTTCGCCAGCGCAAGCGTGCGCGGTATCGGGGTGGCTGTCATGTGCAGCACGTGCACCGCTCCGCCTGTGCCATCGCCGATCCCCGCCTGCCCTTTGCCCCCGCGCACTCCCTTTCCGTCCAGGGCCGCCCGCTGGCGCACGCCGAACCGGTGCTGCTCGTCCACCACCGCTACCGCGAGCGAGCGAAACCGGACATCGGGCTCGATCAGCGCGTGCGTGCCGACCAGCAGCGACAGCTCGCCGCCGGCCAGCTTGCCCAGCGTATCCGCCCGCTTGCTTGCCGGGGTCGAGCCGGTCAACAGCGCGCACCGCACCTCCCCGTGCATGCCCCCGAGCAGCGTCTGCAGGGTCGCGAAGTGCTGTTCGGCGAGCGTCTCCGTCGGCGCCATCAGCGCGGCCTGCATCCCATGCTCGATCGCGCGCAGCAGCGCCCAGACCGCGACCACCGTCTTGCCGCTGCCGACCTCGCCCAGCAGCAGACGTTGCATCGCCCGCTCTTGCGCCAGGTCCGCGCCGATCGTCTCGATCGCCCGGCGCTGATCGCCCGTCAGCGCGAACGGCAGCTCGTCGCTGCACCAGCGCTCGCTCAGCGACGGCGGCTCGTTCAGCGCCGGTGCTCCCCCGCGCACCCGCCGCCGGGCCCGGCGGCGCAGGAACGCGAGCTGTGTCAGCAGCAGCTCCTCGAACGCCAGCCGCTCCCGCCCCGCCTCGCGCTCCTCGGGCGTGCGGGCGAAGTGCATCGCCCCCAGCGCGCTCGCCCTGTCCGGCAGTTGTTCGCGCACCCGGGTCGCGGCGCTCAACACCTCCGGCACATCCGCCAGCGCGGACTTGGCGGACCGCACGAGCGTCAGTATCTGCGTGGAGCTCACGCCGTCGGTCGCCGTATAATGGGCGATCTGGCCCGGCGCCTGCGCCTCGTCTGCGTCGAGCCCACCGGCGCCTGGATTTGCGCCGACATCCGACCCAAGCGCATGATGGACGACGTTGAACGTGCCCCGGTCGGTCGTCTTGCCGTGCAGCACCAGTCGCGTCCCGGGCGTGTAGCGCTGCGCCAGCCACGGCTGGTTGAAGAACGTCGCGTGGATGCTCCCGGTCTCGTCGAACACGCTCGCTTGCACAAGCGGCTTCATCCCGCGGCGCCTCACCGGCCGCGCGCCGATCGTGCGCACCTGCACGGCGATCGTCGCCGCCTCGCCCGGCCGCAGGCCCTTGACCGTGCGCGCGTCCCGGCTGTCGCGCGGCAGGTGTTCGAGCAGCGTCCCGACGCTCGTCAGGCCAAGCGCGCCCAGGCCGTCCGCCATCCTCCCCGGCGCGATGTCCAGCGCGGTCGTCAGATCCTGCCGCAATCGCGAGGGTCGCGGCCAGTGCACGGGCGCACCGAGCCACTCCCGCCTCGTCGGACGCTCCTCGGACGCGAACGCTCGCGGACCCGCGCCTGTATCGGCGGTGGCACCGGCAGCGGGGCCTGAATCTGGCTCGGCGGCTGACGAGAGGTTGAGCTGGACGAGCGGAGACATCGGCAACCTGCATGATGCCCGCCGTCGCGGTCGTCCACCGTCGTGTTCGTCAGCCCTGCGCTCGTCGCCGGGCGCTCACTCGCCGGTCAACAGCCACCAGTACGCGTGCTGGCCGCCGTCGCGCAGCTCCAGCTCGACCCGTCCATTGACCATCGCCTCGATCTCCTCGCGCGCGACCGGAGCATCGGCGCCGATCAGGCAGCCGACCAGCTCAGCCGTCTGGGCGAGCTCGGCGATCACCGCGCCCAGCGTCTGTGCCGGATCGCCCCAGGCGAGCACCTCGTTGTCGACGAACCCGATCGCCTCGCCGCGCCTGAACCGCCCCTGGGCGTCGTCGCGCGCGGCCTGCGCGACCGCGCCCGTGCGCACGTGCTCGAGCGCCTCCACGAGCGCCGCCGCGTTCTGCTCCACGCTGCGGTCTGCCTCCAGTGCGACGGCCGCCACCAGTCCCGCCTGCTGACCGGCCGGGGGCGCCACCTGCACCTGCTTGTCCGAGAGCTCCGCGGCGCGCTCGGCGGCCATCACCACGTTCGGGCTGCTAGGCAGCACCAGCACCTCCTCGGCGGGAACCTCGTGGATCGCCGCGAGCAGCTCGTACGTGGACGGGTTCATCGTCGGTCCGCCGTCGATCGTGTACACCCCAAGCTCCCGGAACATCCCGGCCAGCCCGTCGCCGCTGACGACGGCCAGCGTCCCGCAGCGCGCCTGCGAATCGCCGGCGCCGAGATCGGCTGCACGCGTGGCCCCGTTGTCCTGGTTCGCATCGTGCAGACGCTCGTCGCGCTCGGCCACCTGCAGGCGCATGTCGGCGATGTCCAACCGCGATATCTCCCCCGCCTGCGCGAACACGGCGGTCGCGAGCTCGGGCTCGTCGGTGTGCAGATGAACCTTCAGCGTGCTCGCGTCGCCCACGACCAGCACGGAGTCGCCGAGCTCCTCCAGCGGCGCGATGAGTTCGCCGGCGCTGAGACCGCTGCCGGTCACCGCGAAGTTCGTGCAGTACCGGTACGTGCCGGACACGTGCTGCGGATGGGAGATCTGCGCCGGCGCGTAATGGTCGAGATCGGGCGCCTCCTCTCCGCGCAATGCCGCCACGACGCCCGCGAAGATGATCGTCAGCCCGTATCCGCCCGCGTCGACCACGCCCGCGTCGCGCAGCGCCGCCAGCAGCTCCGGGCTGCGCTTGACCGACTCCTGCCCGGTCGCGACCGCGCGCTCCAGGGCATCGGCGATCGCCGCGTCCTGGATCTGCGGATCGGTCGCCGGGCCCAGGCGCGGATCGGGGCTGTGGGCGACGTCGGTCATGATCTGGTGGGCCATCTCGCGCGCGACGGTCAGGATCGTGCCCTCCGCCGGTTCGCGTACGGACGCGTACGCACGGTCCGCGGCGTTCGCCAGCGCCGCGCCGATCAGCGTCGCGTCGATCAGCTGGCCGGGCCGTGAGACGAGCTCCTCGGCGGCGCCGCGGATCAGCTGCGAGAGGATCACGCCCGAGTTGCCGCGCGCGCCCAGCAGCGCGGCGCGCGCCACCGACTGCACGACCTCCTCGCGCCCGATCTCGTCGATCGTGCGTGTGTGTCCGTTCGTGCCGAGCAGGCGATCGAGCTCGGCCAGCACCGCGCGCAGGGTCAAAGCCATGTTGTCGCCCGTATCTCCGTCGGCGACAGGGAACACGTTGAGGTCGTTGACCTCCTCCCGGCGGGACTCCAGATGCGCCAGCGCCCCCACCACGGCCGCGCGAAACCGAACCAGATTGGTGTCGCTCACTGCGCTAGGTCTTATCAGGTCCGCTCCCGGAACCGAGCCCGGGCGTGCCGCGACCGACGCCGCCTCAGGCGACCTTCGTTACCTTGCCGGCTTTTAGACAGCGCGTGCAGACGTATACACGCCGCGGGGCCTTGCCGACGAGGATCCGCACCTTCTGCAGGTTCGGGTCGAAGCGCCGCTTGGTTGCGACCATCGAGTGACTGCGACTCTGCCCGAACGCCGGACCCTTGCCGCAGCTGTGACATACCTTGGCCATTGCGCCGCCCAGTCTAGCCGACGCGCCCGAACTGGTCCTCGCCGCTGCCGCTGCCGATCAGTCGTGCTCGCAGCTCGGCCATCCGCAGCACCGCCTCGGCTGCGTGCCGTCCCTGGTCGCGCTTGTCTCCGCCTGAGCGCGCGAGCGCCTGCTCCATCGTCGCGCACGTGAGCACGCCGAACGCACACGGCACGCCCGTATCGAGCTGCACCTGCATCACGCCGCGAGCCGTCTCGGCACAGACGAAGTCGTAGTGATCGGTCTCTCCTCTGATGACCGCGCCCAGACAGGCGACACCGGCGAACCGGCCCGAGTGCGCCGCGTAGGAGGCGGCCAGCGGCAGCTCATACGCGCCCGGCACGTCCAGCACCTGCACATCCTCATGTCCGGCCTGCGCGAACGCCGCGCGCGCGCCGCTCACCAACCGTTCGGCCAGCTCCTCATAGAAGCGCCCGACCGCGATCGCGTATGAACCGCTCGGGCCGGCATCCAGCCGACCGTCCGAGGAGGGCCGGGCGCTCACCAGTCGAGTCCTTCCTGCGCGGCGTCCTGTTCGCGCTCGGAGCGCAGCAGCTCGGCGTCGAGGTTCAGCCCCTGGTGGTGCAGCGTGTGTCCCATCCGCTGGGCCTTCGTGCGCATGTATTCCTCGTTGTGCGGGTTCGGGGCGTGCTCGATGGGCACCTGCGCGCTGACCGACAGCCCGTAGCCCTCCAGGCCCTTGATCTTCTTGGGGTTGTTGGTGAGGATGCGGATCGAGGACAGGCCCAGATCGACGAGGATCTGCGCGCCGATCCCGTAGTCGCGCAGGTCGGCCGGCAGGCCGAGCTGGAGGTTGGCGTCAACCGTGTCCAGGCCGTCCTCCTGCAGGCGGTAGGCCTTGAGCTTGTTAAGCAGCCCGATCCCGCGCCCCTCCTGAGCCAGATACAGCAGCACACCCTCGCCCTCGGCCTCGATCATCGACAGGGCCGACTCCAGCTGCTCGCCGCAGTCGCAGCGCAGCGAATGGAACACGTCACCGGTGAGGCACTCGGAGTGCACGCGCACGAGCACGTCGCTGCGCCCGGACACGTCGCCCTTGACGAGCGCCACGTGGTGCTTGGCGTCGATGAGCGAGCGATACCCGACGACCTCGAACTCGCCGAACGCCGTCGGCAGGCGGGCGGCCGCCACACGTTCCACTAGCTTGTCGTGCCGGCGGCGATAGGCGATCAGGTCGGCGATCGTGATCATCTTCAACCCGTGCCGCTCGCAGTAGCCGGCGAGATCGCCCACGCGCGCCATCGTGCCGTCGTCGTTCATCACCTCGCAGATCACCCCGGCCGGGTTCAGACCGGCCAGGCGGGCGAGATCGACTGCCGCCTCGGTCTGACCGGTGCGCTCCAGCACGCCGCCCGAGCGCGCCTTCAGCGGGAAGATGTGCCCGGGCTGCACGAGATCGCGCGGGTGGCTTTCGGGGTCGATCGCCACCTGGATCGTGCGTGCGCGATCGTGCGCGGAGATCCCCGTCGTGACGCCCTCGCGCGCCTCGACCGAGACCGTGAACGGCGTCTCGAACGACGATTCGTTCTTGGCCGCCATCAGCTCCAGCCCCATCTCCTCGCAGCGCTCGGGTGTCAGCGACAGACAGATCAGGCCACGCCCCTCCTTGGCCATGAAATTGATCGCCTCGGGTGTCGCGAACTGGGCGGCCATCGTCAGATCGCCCTCGTTCTCGCGGTGTTCGTCGTCGCACACGACGATCATCCGCCCCGCGCGGATCTCCTCGAGCGCCTCCTCGATCGTGGCGAACGGGGTCGTTGTCGTGCCCGACTTGCCGCTCGCACCGGGATTGTCGGTCGTGGTTGTCTTGGATTCGGTCATGCGCGTGATGCCTCCATCAGTCGCTCGACGTGCTTTGCCAGGACATCAACCTCCAGGTTGACCCGATCCCCAATCTCCACGGCCCCCAGGTTGGTGCGTTGCAGCGTCTCTGGTATCAGCGAGACCTCGAATCCGTCGTCGCACAGCGCGCTGACGGTCAGACTGACGCCGTTGACGGCGACCGATCCCTTCTCGACCAGATACCGCTCCACGTCCGGCTCGCAGTCGATCCTCAACACGCGTGAGAACCCCTCCTCACGGATCTCGCCGATAGTCCCGGTGCCATCGACATGGCCCTGCACGACATGCCCGCCCAGACGGTCGGCCGCGCGCAGCGCCAGCTCGAAGATTGACCCGCGCCCCGGCATGCAGCCCGTCAAGCGATGAGCGGCGTAGCGTCTCGGTCATCGCTGCCGCCGCGAATCCCCCATCGCGAACCTCGGTCGCGGTCAGGCACACCCCGTTGACGGCAATCGAGTCGCCCGGCGCGAGCTCATCGGCCAGGCGCGTGCGGATGCGCAGCGTCGCTCCCTCGCCGTCGCGCTCCAGCGCCGTGACGCTGCCGAGATCGGCAATCAGGCCGGTGAACATTGCTCGCTCACTCCGGCTCACCACTCGCGCAACCGAGCGCTGATCAGCAGGTCCTCGCCGACGCGCTCGCATTCGCAGGTCAGCGCGCGCAGCGCCTCGGAGATCTGCTCCACACCCTTGCCCTCCAGCGGATCGCGCGCGGCGCTCCCGCCGAGCAGCAGCGGCGCCAGGAACAGGCGGATTTCATCGATCTCGCCGGCGTCCAGGAATGCACCGGCGAGATGCGGCCCCCCCTCCAGCAGCGCTGAGGTGACACCGATAGCGCCCAGTTGCTCGAGCGCCGAGCGCACCCGCGCCGGCTCGTTCTCGCCGGTGGCGACCAGCACCTGCACGCCCGCGGCCTCCAGCGCATCGGTGTCGGCGCGGGCCGCCGCGCGGGAGACGACGACCGTAAGTGGAATCTCGAGTGCTGCCGACACCAGCTGGGAGTTGGGCGACAGCCGCGCGAGCGAGTCGAACACGACGCGCCTGGGCTGATGCTCGTGCTCGAGCTCCTCGGTGAGACCGTCCGGGCGGGCCGTCAGGCGCGGATCGTCCGCCAGCGCCGTGCCGATGCCGACGACCACCGCGTCGACCGACGCGCGCCACCGATGGGCCAGCTCGCGGCTGGCCTGTCCACTGATCCACTGCGAGTCGCCGGTGCGCGTGGCGACCTTACCGTCGAGGGTCATCGCGGACTTGAACAGCACCCACGGCCGTCCGACCCGCGCGTGCTTGCGAAACGCCTGGTTGAGCAGCCGCGCGCTCGTGGCGAGCTCGCCGTCCACGAGCACGACCTCCACCCCCTCGTCGCGCAGGATCCCGAGACCGCGTCCCGCTGCCTTCTCGGTTGGATCGTCGGAACCGATGACCACACGCCTGATCCCCGCCTGCACGATCGCGTCGGTGCATGGGGGCGTCTTGCCCTCGTGACAGCACGGCTCCAGCGACACGTACAGCGTCGCCTCGCTCAGGTCGGCCAGGCCGCACGCCTCGATCGCGTTGACCTCCGCATGCGCTCCACCGAACTGTTCGTGCCAGCCCTCGCCGAGCGTCTGGCCGTTGCGCGCCACCACCGCGCCGACGACCGGGTTGGGCTTGACCATGCTCCCGCCGTTGCGCGCGAGCTCGATCGCGCGCGCCAAGTGCCCCCGGTCGGTGTCCGTGCAGGTGGCCATCTGTGCATCCAGGATAACTCGGCGCCTGAGGACAGCTCGGGCGAGACCGCCCAGCTCAGTGCGCGCAGCGACCGCCGTGCAGCCGGTAGATCGTCATGTACGGGCCCGGGCGTTCGTAGGCGAGCGGGTAGTAGTCGAAGCTCCAGTCGAATCCGAACTTGACCGGTCCCTGCCCCGAGGTGTAGGGGGAAGAGCGATAGACGACCTCGCCCCGCCGTGCCAGTTCTCGGTAGTAGGCGATCGCCCGCGGCACGACTTGGGGATCGGCGTATGCGCGGCCGGACTCGGTCGAACCGCTGATCACCCAGCAGTAGCCTTCGCGCTCGTAGAAGTCGATCAGCGCCGGGGACAGCGTGGTCTCGTAGTCCTCCAGGCCGACTTCCGGTTGGATGAAGCTCGGCGCGATCGCGCCGCTCGAGGTGATCCGCCGGAACAGCGCCGGATACAACTGCCAGCGGTAGGGGTTATCCGCCGTCCCGCTCCCGGGCCTTGCGCGCGCCCATTCCTCGGGCTCGGCCGGCTCGGCGACGATCCTGGCGCCCGCCGGTATGTGCGCGAGCATCCACTCGCGGGTGAGGTTGCGGGTGTCCGCACGGGCGAGCACGAGACCCGAATGTATGCCGTACACGAGCCCCTGCGCAAGCAGTGCCACAACGAGCAGCGCGGTGAGCCCAACCCGCAACGGTGTGCGCCCACCGGCACCCCCGGCGCCATCCTCCCCCGTGGAACGCGCCCGATGGGCATGAGTCGCCAGACGCACGAGCGTGCCGGCCAGCTGCAGCGCGAACAGCGCCGCGAGCAGGCACAGGATCGGGAATATCGGCAGCAGCCAGCGACCGAAGTAGCGACCCTGCGTGCCCATGAACACGAGATAGATCAGTGGGGCCGGCACGAGCATCCAGCCGAGCGCGCGCTCGCGCCACCACACGCTCACGGCGCCTCCCAGCGCGGCCAGCGCGGGCGCCCAGCCAAGCCCCCAGGTGAGCGTCCACAGGTAGTAGGCCAGCCCGCCGTCTTTGGGCGCCCCAAGCTTGCCCTGGGCTTCGGCCGACAGCGTCAACTGGTGGACCAGTTCGGCGTGGAAGTCGGAGTAGTCGAGAATCGCGTACGGGTTCGCGATCAGGAACGCGATCAGCGCCACCGCCCCGGTGAGCACGATTCCCCCGAGAGCGCGCCGTCCCGCACTCGCCGATCCCAACTGCGTTGAGACATCCAGGTAGCGCGCCGCAACCGCGGCCAGATATGGCACGAGCACGATCCCGGCGGTGTACTTGGTCGCGCAGGCCAGTCCGAGCCCGATGCCGGCCAGCAGATGATCGCGCGCACGGCCTTTGCGCAGCACTCCCGCCGTGCCCAGCAGCGACAGCGTCAGCGGCGCGAGCGTCGGCACGTCGTTGAGCGCCAGGTGCGCGTAGAACACCGGCAGGAACGCGACCGCCTCGATCGCCGCCGCCAGCAGCCCCACGCCGCGCCCGAACAACCGCGCCCCAGTGCCATACAGCAGCCACAGCGCCAGCGTTCCGAGCACTGCCGCGGCGGCACGGGCGAGCGTATAGATGTCTGCGGGATGTGCAGCGATCGCGTGCTGCACGCCCACCGTACTGCCATAGGCAATGGCGAACAGGTAGTGCAGGACGTACGTGTACGCCGGCGGGTTGGCGAAGTAATGGGGGTTGAGCGTGTGTTGCCCGAACATTTCGATCGCGTGCGGCACGAAGTGATCGGCCTCGTCGGCGTTGTACGCGTATGGCAACCCCTGTCCGATCCCCCACAGGCGCAGCCCCAGGCCACCGGCGAGCACGATCGCCAGCCCGCCCCACGCCCAGCGCCGGGAGCCGGTCGTGGCGCCGTCGCCGTCGTGGACGGACCCTGCCGGCGCCTGCGTGCCCTCAGCAGTTGTCATACACGGCGTAGTAGCGACTCGTGTAGATGCGGTGATACCCCGCCTGCGGAACCTGGACGCGGGGATCGTCGCCGACATCGACGATCGCCTCGAAGAACACCGCGCTACCCAGCGGATATACCGCGACGCTACCCTTGCTCAACCGATCTTCTAGCTGATCGGCGCCCTCCTGCACGTCGTGGCGAGCCTGGCTACGCGCGACGATGTTTCGCTGGCCGACGCTGTCGAGAATCCAGCGCGCATCGGGAATCAGCTTGTTGTCCGGCAGCGAGACCAGCGGGCAGCGCTGAAGCGCCGCGTGCACGCGCGGGCTTTTGAGCGCCGCTGCCAGTTCCTCGTGAAAGTCCTCGTGGTAGGCCAGCGTCGTGCGCAGGCTCGACAGGCTCAGCGTCGTGGCCACCGACACGCCGCCGTAGATGACCAGTGCCGCGGCGCCGACCATCCAGATGCGCCGCAGCGCCGATCCCGGCTGAAGCATCGCCCAGCCTCCAATCGTGACCGCGCAGAACAGCAGCAGCACGATCGAGGCGCCCATCAGGTAGCGGTCGATCACCGATGCTCCGGCCGCTCCCTCGGCGACGAACACACCGATCAGCACGACCAGCGCCGCCAGCGGCGTGAGCACGCGCCGCGGCTGAAGCCAGACCGCGATCGGCACGCCGATCAGCCCCCCGAGGATCACCGGCAGCTTGTCGATCCGCACCCCGAACGTCCACACCGAGGCGATCACGCTGGACAGCCCCTGCGTGCGTTCGAGTTCCTGCGCCAGTTCGGCGGTCGAGCTCAGCGAGTACAGCGGATTGCCGGTTACGATCGCGTCCACGCCGACCCATACGACCGGGGCAATCAGGGCGAGGCCGAGGTACTGCAACCGCCGGCTGGCCGATCGGAGATCCCGTGATCTCCGATCGGTGTCGATCGATGCGCCGCCTCGTCCCGGCCAGGCGCACCACAACCAGTACACGCCGCTCAGCACCCACGCATCCGGGCGCAGCAGCCCGGCGGCGGCGAGCGTCAGGAACACGAGCATGCCCCGCCGAGGCCGTTCGACCTCGAACACGATCGCCCACACGATCAGCGCGACGTATGAGATATCCAGGTACCCCTGCGCGGCGAGGTTCTCGACGAAGAACCGGCTCAGCACGAGCAGCGCCGCGAACAGACCGACGACCGGGCCGAAGCACAGGCGCCCCAGCCGGTACATGCCGGCCACGACCGCCACGAACGAGGCGATCGACCCGAACACCATCAGCCGTGCGCCGGACTGGCCGAAGATCGAGCAGAACGCTCCGAACGCGATCGCCAGCGGGTGCTCGGTCGGACCGCGATACACGCGGAAGTCGGGCAGATGCAGGTGCAGGATGTCCCGGCCCCACAGCAGCGCGTAGAACGAGTCGTACGTCGGATACGTGGGGTAGGCGAAGTACCCGATCAGCGCCCCCACACACAGGACGATGAAGCCGATCAGCGCCCAGGTCGAGGCATCGACCGCGCGCAGCCGCTGCAGCGGGGTCGAGTCCTGCCGCGGCTTGCTCAGTGTCGCGCTGGCCATTGGCTGCAGAGCCTATCCTTGCAAGTCGCCGTCCTTTAGGCGCAACCTCACGGGGTAGGCTTTTGCGGGAAGGGCCAGGCCCCTCTTCCTTCCGGCTCCCCGCTGTCGTGGCCAGACCCTCATCCAAATGAAGCTCATCATCCAGATCCCCTGTTACAACGAGGCCGACCAGCTTCCGCAGACGCTCGCCGAGCTGCCGCGTGTCCTCGACGGGTTCGACGTCGTGGAGTGGCTGGTGATCGACGACGGCTCGACCGACGCGACGGTCGCGGTCGCGCGCGATCACGGCGTTGACCATCTCGTGCGCCTGACGAACAACAAGGGCCTCGCGACGGGATTTCAGGCGGGGATCGACACGGCGCTGAAGCTCGGCGCGGACGTGATCGTCAACACCGACGCCGACAACCAGTACTACGGACCGGACGTCGCCAGACTGGTGGCGCCGATCGTCGAGGGTCGCGCGGACATGGTCGTCGGCGATCGCGAGGTGGGCGGGATCGAGCACTTCTCGCCCCTGAAGAAGGCGTTGCAGCGCCTCGGCTCGTGGGTCGTGCGCCAGGCATCCTCGACCTCGGTTCCCGACACGACCTCCGGGTTCAGAGCCTACAACCGCGAGGCGGCGATTCAGATGATGGTCGTTTCGAGGTTCACATACACCCTGGAGACGATCATCCAGGCGGGCAAGTTGCTGGTCGCGATCGACCACGTCCCCGTCCGCACCAATCCCAAGACCCGCGAGTCGCGGCTGTTCCCGTCGATGGGCGCCTACGTTCGCCGCAACGCGATCTCGATCTTTCGCATCTACGCCCAGTACGAGCCGCTGCGCGTGTTCTGGAGCCTCGCCGCGCTGATCGGCATCGTCGCGTTGGGTGTATGGATCCGATTTGCGGTCGCCTACGCCGAAGGCAGCGGCAAGGGACACGTGCAGTCGCTGATCCTCGGTGCGGTCCTGTTCATCGCCGCGATCGTGCTGTGGGCGCTGGGCGTGATCGGCGATCTACTGGCCGCGCAGCGCGTGATGACTCAGCGAACGTTCGAGCGGGTGCGTCGCATCGAGCTGCAGCTGGGTGTTCCGCCGTCGCACTATGAACCGAACATCCAGCACGGCGATGCTGCGTCTCGCGGCTACACGGCACCAGATCTGGTTGTCCCGAGCACTTTTGCAAGCCTCGGGCCGAACCTACCGGAAAGCGGGGAGGGAGATTCAGAGAAAGGCGGACAAGCTCAGCAGGCCGCCGGGATCGCAGAGCAGGGAACGGCAAAGCGATGAGCTCGGGCGTCACGGTCTCAGACGACGGGATCGTCACCGGCAACACCTACGACAAGTATGGCTCGACCAACCCGCTGGTGCGGCGCATGATGACCGGGTTCGAGGAGGCGCTTGACGAGCTCCTCGCGCGCGCCGACCCGAGCTCGCTGCTGGACGTGGGCTGCGGCGAGGGTGTGCTCGTGCACAAGTGGGCCCAGCGCCTGGGCGAGTCGCGACGGGTCGTCGGGATCGACCTGGAGGAGGAGTCGATCCAGGCGGGCTGGTCGCAGCGCAGCGCCCCGAACCTCGAGTACCGGGTGATGCAGGCCGAGAATCTGCCGTTCGCCGAGAACGAGTTCGATCTCGCCACTGCAATCGAGGTGCTCGAGCACGTCCCCGACCCCGAGCATACGCTGAGCGAGATGGCGCGCTGCGCGCAGCGCCATCTGCTCGTGTCGGTCCCGCGCGAGCCGCTGTGGCGAATGCTGAACATGGCCCGCGGCTCGTACTGGTCTGAGCTCGGCAATACGCCCGGGCACCTGAACCACTGGTCGAAGCGGTCGTTCGTGCAGCTGCTCGGGCGCTACGGCCAGGTCACCAAGGCGCGCTCGCCGTTTCCCTGGACGATGCTGCTTGTCCGGCTCTAGCTCCGGCGCTTCGCCGGTCGCCGGCCCGGCTGGCGCGAACGACCCATCCTCGCCGGACGCGGGCAGCAACGGAGAGACCCGCTCCTACGGCAGCGGCGCGCGAATTCTGTCGATCGGGATCGCCGCCACCGGCCTGCTGACGTTCGCGTTCTTCTCGATCGCCAGTCACGTGCTCGGGGAAGAATCGGCCAAGCGCGTGGACGTGCTGTGGTCGGTGATGTTCGTGATCATTTCGGTGATCTACCGGCCAATCGAACAGCTGCTCTCGCGCACGATCGCCGAGCGCCGAGCACGGGGTCACGCCGAGCACGCCGTGCGTGTCCCGATCGCGATTCAGGCCGGGTTCGCGCTTGTCTTTCTGATCGTCGCGCTGGCCTTCAAAGACAAGCTGGTCAACCACGTGTTTGACCACTACACCGTCCTCTACTGGGTGCTGATCGTCGGTACGCTCGCGTACGCGGCCAGCTACTTCGCCCGTGGTTGGCTGGCGGGGCACGAATACTTCGCGCTGTTCGGCGGTCTGGTGCTGGTTGAATCGCTCTCGCGCCTGTGCTTTGCGCTGGCGGTGGTGCTCGGCATCACACATGGGCAGACGGCGGTCGTGCTCGGCATCGCGGCGGCGCCGTTCGTCTCGCTCGTCGTGGTGCCGGCGGCATTCGCGCGACGCTCCGGCGAGCACCGTGGAGCGCCGGAGATCGAGGAGCTCGACGCCGCGCTCGCCGGCCCGGGGACCGAGGGCCTGGAGGAGGCGATCGTCGCCGATGAGCTCTCGCTGCGTCGCGGATCGGGCTTCGCGCTGGCCGTATCGGGCGTGATGCTCTCAGAGCAGACGCTGCTCAACGCCGCCGTGCTGACGGTTGACGCGACATCCGTCAACCGCGCGCTCGCGGGAATCGTGTTCAACGTGCTGCTGATCGCACGCGCACCGCTACAGCTGTTTCAGGCGATCCAGACGTCGCTGCTGCCCCATCTGACGGGCCTGGAGACGACCGAGGGGCACGCGGCGTTTGCGCACGCGATTCGCGTAACAGTGCTCGCGATCGCCGCATTCGCGGGGGCGGTGGCGCTCGGCCTGCTCGCGATCGGACCATTCGTGATGAGCCACCTGTTCGGACAGTCCTTCGACTACAACCGTTTCGGTCTTGCCCTGATCGGGTTGGGCATGGGCATGCATCTGACCTCGGGCGCGCTCAACCAGGCCGTGCTCGCCCGCGATCAGGCGCGTACCGCGGCCATCTGCTGGGCCGTGGCGGCGGCCGCGTTCGTCGCCTGGATGCTGACGCCGCTCGTCTCAGAAGAACTGCTGCGCACCGAGATCGGCTATCTCGGCGCCACGAGCCTGCTCGCGCTGATGCTCAGCGTGGTCTACCGGCGCGGCACGGCGCGCCCTCAGTCGGCGCCCGCCGCACGCGCGATCGCGCGGTAGGCCTCACCCGGGTCGTCAGAGCCGAAGATCGCCGAGCCCGCGACGAACACGTTCGCGCCGGCCTGCCTGCACCTGGGCGCGGTCACGGGATCGATCCCTCCGTCCACCTCGACGGCCACGTCGGCGCCGACGATCGCCCGGACGCGCTCGACCTTGTCGAGCGAGTGCACGATGAACGGCTGCCCACCCCAGCCGGGATTGACGGTCATGCACAGCGCCATGTCGATCGCGCCGGCAATCTCGGCCAGCGCGCCCACCGCGGTCGCCGGGTTGATCGCCACGCCGACTCCGGCCCCGCCCTTGCGGATCAGATCCGCGGTGTAGGCGACGTGCGGGGTGGCCTCGGTGTGAAACGTGATCGAGTCCGCGCCCGCCTGCACAAAGTCGGGCACGTGTCGCTCGGGGCGCTCGATCATCAGGTGCACGTCGAGTATCGCACCCGCCCCATGCGTCTGCTCGCGCAGCGCGCCGACGACCAGTGGTCCGACCGTGATCGGCGGTACGAAATGCCCGTCCATAACGTCCACATGGATCACCCGCGCGCCGGCGTCCAGCACCTCTCCGACCTGCTCGCGCAGCCGCGCAAAGTCGGCGGACAGGATCGAAGGCGCCACGCGCACGCCCCGCAACAACTCACCGGACCCGCTCATATCGCCTGGAGCATCGAGTCGCCGCAGTTGTTGCACTTCAGGATCGCGGTGGAGGACATGCGCACGATCGTCGAGTGCTCGCCGCAGTTCGGGCATACCGAGGTCAGCTCGAACCGGCGCAGACAGTACACGCAGCGATAGCGGCCCGGCAGGTTCGTCGGGCGCAGCCATGGCTCGCCGCAGTGCGGGCAGATTGGACCGAGATCGGTCTTGGCTTTGGCGGGCGTATTGGGCTCGCGCGCCATGCCTCAGTCCTCCCGGCGCAGCCGGGCGATGTAAAAGCCCGCGGTGCGGTCGCGATGGGGCAGCGTCAACACGGTCTCGGGCGCGTGCGGTGACGGGTGCCGGAGGGCGGGCAGCTCAATGCTGAGGTCATCGAGTGCGAAGTCGGGGTTGGCGTGCAGGAATGCGGCGATCCGGCGCTCGTTCTCGGTCGGGGAGATCGTGCACGTAGAGTAGACCAGCACGCCGCCCGGACGGACAGCGGCGGCGCCCGCCGCGAGGATGCTCGCCTGCGTGCGCTTCAGCTCGCCCAGGCGCGAGGGCTCCATCCGCCAGCGCAGATCCGGGCGCGCCTGCAGGGTGCCCAGACCCGAGCACGGCGGGTCCACGAGCACGCGATCGAACACCGCGCCCTCCGGCCGCAGGAGACCGGCGTCGGCGAGCTCGACACGCACGTTGTGAGCATGCAGCCGCTGGGCGGTGCGCAGCAGCGCTCCCGCCCGGCGCCGGTCGCGCTCCACCGCCACGACCTGTCCCGTACCGTCCATCAGCGCCGCGAGGTGCGTGGTCTTGCCCCCCGGGGCGGCGCACAGGTCGAGCACCGTCTCCCCCGGCACGGGCGCCAATACACGGGAGACGAGCATCGCCGCGCGCGATTGCGCGATGAACGCTCCCTGCCGCCATGCGCTGGAGACGTGCATGTCAAACGGTCCCTCGAGCACGAGCGCCTCGGGGATGTCCGCGTCGGGATGGGTTCGCACCGGCAGCTCGCCGGCGAGGGTCGGCGCATCGGTAACGAGCGTGTTCGCGCGCAGCGCCACCTCGCCCGGCTCGTTGTCATAGGCCATCAGCGCGCGTGCCTGCTCGGCCCCCAGCTCCTCCCACCACAGCCGGGCGATCCACTCCGGGTGGGAGTGCTTGACGGCCGCCCGCTCGGGCGTCTCGTCGCTCAGGCCGTCCAGCAGATCGGTTCCCTCGCGCGTGGCGCGGCGCAGCACCGCGTTGACGAGGCCGTGCCCGCCACGAGCACCCGACTTGGCCAACTCGACCGCATCCGCGACGACCGCATGGTCGGGGGCGCCGCGCAGATACAGCAGCTCATACAGGCCGAGTCGCAGCGCTGCCAGCAGCGGCGCATCCAGGCGTCGCACCGGCCGTTGCGCGAGCAGCTCGATCAGGTGATCGAGCGTACCCCGGCGCTGGACCGCGCCGTAGGCGATCCGCATCGCCAGCGCACGGTTGCGCGCATCGAGGCCCCGCGCCTGTGCCTGCAGCGCCTGATCGGCGTAGGCGCCGTCCTCGAACACGCGCCGCAGGACCGCGTACGCGCAGACGCGGGCGTCAGAGGGCATGTCCGCGCAGATATGCGCCGGCGGTCATCGGCCGGCCCCCGGGAGGCTGCACGCACGTAAGCTCTAGCGCGCCGTCGGCCGCGCCGTAGAGCAGGCGCTCACCGTTGTGCGCGAGCACGCCCGCAGGCGGTGCATCGATCGGTTCGTCCATCATCCGCGACGCATCGCCCGATCCGGTCGGCTCGTGCGGCCCGGCTGGCGCCACACGCGCGGCGCGCACTCCCAACAGCGTCCCGTCCACGAGCGCCAGGCGCGCACCGATGTGTGGGTGCAGCGCCCTGACGATGCGATCGAGCTCCACGGCGGACCGAGCCGGGTCCAGCAGGCGGTCCTCGGGGCCGAGCTTCTCGGCGTAGGTGGCGCCCGCCTGCACCTGCTCGACGAACGGGAGTGGCTCGCCGCGCGCGGCGAGGTCGAGCGCACGCACGATCAGCGCTCCACCGAGGGTCTGCAGGCGCTCGGCGAGCGAGCCGTATGAGTCGTCCGGCTCGATCGCGATCGACTCGGCCAGACATACGGGGCCGCTGTCCAGGCCCGCGGTCAGGCGCATGATCGAGACACCCGTGCGCTCGTCGCCGGCCATGATCGCGCGCTCGACCGGAGCGGCGCCCCGCCAGCGCGGCAGCAGCGAGGGGTGCACGTTCAGCAGCTCGTGCTCGGACAGCAGTGGCTCGCGGATCAGCGCGCCGAACGCGCACACGACCACAGCGTCCGGCTGTGCCCGGGCGATCAGCTCACGCGCGGGCGGCTCGTTGACGTTCGCCGGCTGCTCCAGCGCTAGGCCCAGACGGCGTGCAGCCTCCGCCACGGGCACAGGCCCGAGCTTGCGCCCGCGCCCGCGCGGACGATCCGGGCGTGTCAGCACCAGCACTGGGCGGTGCTCTCCGGCAGCCATACGTTCCATGACAGCCGCCGCGAACGAGGATGTGCCGAGGAAGACCGTGCGCATGATGCAGTCCGAGGCCGCTCCCCTGACGGGCGTGGCTATACGGGGCTCGCGTCGGGATCGGCGAGGAGTGCCGCGGCGTCCCCGCCGGTCTCGCCAACCTCGCCGTCGCGGGCTTCACGTAGAGACCGCATCGCCTCGCGGCGCGCCTCGCGCGAGATCCGATCAAGGATCAGGATGCCGTCGAGATGGTCGATCTCGTGCTGTATCACGCGCGCGTGCAGACCCTCCGCCTCGACGACGAGCCCTGCCCCGGCGGCGTCACGAGCGCGCGCGCGAATCCGCGCGGGACGCTCGACCTCGACGTGCACGCCGGGAATGCTGAGACAGCCCTCCTCGGCGGTTTCGAGCTCCTCGCTGCAGTACTCGATCACCGGGTTCACCAGCACGGCGATCTCATCATCGGCGTGCACCCGGTAGACGAGCACTCTGTTCAGCACCCCGACCTGCGTGGCCGCCAGTCCGATGCCGAGCGCGTCCACCATCAGCTCGCCCATCCGCTCGATCTCAATCCTCAGCGCATCGTCGAAACGATCGACCTCGACCGCGCTCGCCCGCAGCACCGGGTCGCCGAGCTTGCGTACGTGGGCCAGTGCCGCGTCGCGTCGTTCGCGTGTCTGCACGTCCAGCTCCTCGACGACGGGAGCAACCTCGTCGGACTCGACCTCAACGTCTTGTTCGCTGCTCATATGACTGCGATTCTAGTTCGGTCGCGGGCGGGCGCTACTGCGGATCTACGTCCACGCTGAAGCTGACGCCCCTGTGCGCGCGATTCTCGGCGACACGCCGCACCGCCTCACCGACGGCGCGCACGGCCGGGCGACGGTCTGGTGCCTTGACGACCAGCACCCGGCGCTCCTGACCGCGCAGACGAAACAGGGCCGCGGGACCGAGGATGTTGGCGTCGAAACCCCCCACCTCCGGGTTCGCCCCCGTCGCGGCGCCGGCTAAAGACCCGCCGCCGCCCCTACCACCACGGCCACCCGCGCCGCCCAACCGATCGATCAGCGCGCCGTTCAGCTCAGCCGCCACAGCGCTCGCGGCCGCCTGCGCAGGCGCAGTGTCGGTGGCGGCGCAGACGATCCTGATCAGGTGCGAGAACGGCGGGTAGCGCAGCGCCCGGCGCCGCTCCAGCTCACCCGCGAGAAACCCGTCGCTGTCGTGCATAGCGGCGTGGGCGATCGCGCGGGCCTCGGGAGCGATCGACTGCACCAGCACGCGACCCGCCGTGCCGCGCCCCACACGGCCGGCGAGCTGGGCGATCAGCGCGAACGTGCGCTCCTCCGCACGGAAGTCGGGAAAGCGCAGGGTCGCGTCGGCGTCGAGCACCACTCCGAGCGTCACGTCGGGGAAGTCGTGGCCCTTGGCGACCATCTGCGTGCCGATCAGCACACCTGATTCGGCCGCCTCGAAGCGGCGCAGCAGCGTGGCGACCCCGTCCGCACCGACGGTGTCTGCATCGAGGCGCAGAACGGGAAACCGTCCATCCTCGCCGCCGAGCGCAGTGGCTAGGTCGTGCTGGACGCGCTCAGTTCCCGCGCCGTGACGCGCCACCGAAATCGAGCCGCACTGCTCGCAGCGCTCCGGCGCGAGCTCGCGGTGACCGCAGTGGTGGCAGGCGAGGAAACCACCGTGACGGTGCAGCACCAGTGAGACGTCGCACTGCGGACAGCTCCACACCAGCCCGCACGAGCGACACGACAGGAAGTTCGACCAGCCACGGCGATTGAGCAGCACGATCGCCTTGCTCCGTTCATCACGCACCTGGGCGAGCGCACGGGCGGTCTCCGGATGCAGGCCCGCGCTCTGGGCGCGCATGTCGAGCACGTCCACGGCCGGCAGCCGCCGCCCGTCCACGCGAGTTGGCAGGCGCAACAACGGCACTGGCGATGGTTGCATAGGCGACGTGAGCCACACGCTCTCCGGGCGCGGGGTGGCGCTGCCGAGCAGCAGCAGCGCGCCGCTGCGGCGGGCACGCTCGACGGCCACGTCGCGCGCGTCATAGCGGGGGTCGCCCTCGTGCTTGTAGGAGGCGTCGTGCTCCTCGTCGACGACGATCAGCCCGAGCCGCTCGATCGGAGCGAACACAGCCGAGCGCGGACCCACACACACGCGCGCCTGCCCCGTGCGCAGCCGCCGCCATTCCTCGTAGCGCTCTCCCGGGCGCAGGCGCGAGTGCAGCACGGCGACGGTCTCGCCGAAGCGTTCGGAGAAGCGCCCGACGATCTGCGGCGTCAGCGCTATCTCGGGCACGAGCACGATCGCGCCACGGTCCTGCTCCAGTGCACGGGCGGCGGCGCGCAGGTAGACCTCGGTCTTGCCCGATCCTGTGACCCCCTGCAGCAGCGTCCGCTGGAAGCGACGCGCATCGAGCGCCGTGCTCAGACAATCCAGCGCATCCGCCTGCGCTGGCGTGAGCTCCGGCGCCTCGGGACGGCGTGAACCGACCGATAGACGCTGGCCGCGAACGACCGCCCGGCGCTTGCGCCCACTCAGGCGCCGCGCGGCGCCCGGGGGAAGCACGAGCGTCAGCGCGCGCGCAATCGTCGAGCAGTACTCGGCTGCGATCCACTGCGCCAGCCCGACCAGCTCGACCGGCACGCCGAGCTCGAGAGCCCGCAGTGGGGCAAGCAGTTTCTCCTCGGACACCTCGCTGCGCTCGGATAGCCCGACGACGACTCCGAGCACCTGACGGCGGGCAAACGGAACGACCAACATCGACCCCACATCCACGACCCCGCCACGCAGCTCCTCCGGCAGGCGGTAGTCAAACGGCCCGCGCAGCGCGCGAGCCGTCGTCATCGGCTCTACCTGTGCGATCGCGGACACCCCGCCACATTAGACTCGCCCCCGGTCAGAGCCCGGCGGCGGAACGCAGCGCGGCGGCCTTGTCGGTGCGCTCCCAGGTGAAGTCGTGATCGTCGCGACCGAAGTGCCCGTAGGCGGCGGTCTTCTGGTAGATCGGGCGGTGCAGACGCAGCTCCTCGCGGAACGAGCCCGGGCGCAGGTCGAAGTGCTCGTCCACGAGCTGAGCGATCTGGGCGCGGCCGATCTGCTCGGTGCCGAACGTCTCGACCATCACGGACACGGGATGCGCGACGCCGATCGCGTAGGCGACCTGGACCTCCGCGCGATCTGCCAGGCCGGCGGCGACGACGTTCTTGGCGACCCAGCGCGCGGCGTAAGCGGCCGAGCGATCGACCTTGGAGGGGTCCTTGCCGGAGAACGCGCCGCCACCGTGACGGGCCATGCCGCCGTAGGTGTCGACGATAATCTTGCGCCCGGTCAGCCCGCAGTCGCCCACCGGCCCGCCGACCACGAAGCGTCCGGTCGGGTTGACGAGGAAGTTCCTGCGCAACTTGTGCGCGTCGTAGAGCTCGCTCGGCAGAATCGGCTCGACGACGTGCTCCCAGAGGTCGTCGGGGATCAGCGCCTCCGCGCCCTCGCCGTGCTGGGTGGAGATCAGGAGCTTTTCGATCTCGACCGGCTTGCCGTCCTGGTAGCGCACGCTGACCTGGGTCTTGCCATCGGGGCGTAGGTAGTCCAGCGTGCCGGCCTTGCGGACCGCGGCCAAGCGCTCGGCGAGACGGTGCGCGAGCGAGATCGGCAGCGGCATCAGCGTGTCGGTCTCGTTCGTGGCGTAGCCGAACATCATGCCCTGGTCACCGGCGCCGGCGACGTCGAGCTCGTCCTCGTCGTTGGCGTCCGTGCGCGCCTCGTATGCCTTGTCGACGCCCTGGGCGATGTCCGGCGACTGCTTGTCGATCGCGTTGAGCACAGCGCAGGAGTCCGCCGAGAAGCCGAGGTCGGCGTCGGTGTAGCCGATTCGGCGAATCGTCTCGCGTGCGATCTCCTGGATGTCGACGTACGTGTCGGTAGAGATCTCCCCGGAGACGACGACGAGGCCGGTGTTGACGAGCGTCTCGCAGGCCACGCGACCGTAAGGTTCGTCGGCCAGCACGGCATCGAGCACGCCGTCGGAGATCTGGTCGGCGATCTTGTCCGGGTGGCCCTCCGTGACGGACTCGGAGGTGAATAGGAACTCGTTGTCTGCGTGCTGGCTCATGGGTGGGTTTGGCTCCACGGTTCGCTGGCGAGGGATCAAAGAGGGTCAGGGGAGAAAAGTCGGCAGAGTCTATCCACGCGCGGGCGCTCGCCCACCGCTCCTGGAGCGCGCATCGCCGCGACCGCGCTGTCCGCGCTCGACGAAGTCGATGATCAACGGTACGCCGTCCATGCCGTAGCGCGCACGCATGCGGTTCTCCAGGAAGTAGGCGTAGTCGCGTGTGACCCGCGCGCGGGAGTTGATCTGGATCGCAAAGCGCGGCGGGCGCTCGCCGATCTGGGCCATGTAGATGAGCTTGAGCCGGTGCTGCCCGGCGCCGCGACGAGTTCCGACCGGCGGCTGGCGCGCCTGCACGGTCTCCGCCAGGAAGCGGTTGAGCTCGGGCGTGGGAATGCGCCCGGCCGTGCGATCTCCGAGCGCGATCGCCTCGCTCAGCAGGCGTGATACGTGCCGGCCGGTCAGAGCGCTGGCGGTCAGCACGCGGGGGCGCAAACGCAGCTTTTCCGCAACCCGCGCCCGCTCGTGCTCCAATCCCGATTCGTCGCCCTCGTATACATCCCACTTGTTCAACACCAGCGCCGTTGCACAACCGGCTCGCATCGCCAGCTCGGCGATGCGCTGGTCCTGAGCGGTGACGCCGTCGCGCGCATCGCATACGACCAGCGCCACATCGGCGCGCTCGGCGGCGCGCTGGGAGCGCAGTGAGGTGTAGTACTCGACCGAGTCTGAGACCTTCGATTGGCGGCGGATGCCGGCCGTGTCGATCAGCGTCAGCCGGCGCCCGTCCACGACTAAGGGCGTGTCGATCGCGTCGCGCGTGGTGCCGGCGACGTCGGAGACGATTACGCGCTGCTCACCGAGGAAACGGTTCACGAGCGAGGACTTGCCGACGTTCGGCCGCCCGATCACCGCCAGTCGAACGGTGTCCTCATCGGGCTCGTCGTCCGCGTCGGGCAGCAACTCCACGATCCGGTCGAGCAGATCGCCCGAGCCGAGGCCCTGCGCGGCGGACACGGCCAGCGGCTCGCCCAAGCCGAGGCGATGGAACTCGCTCGCGTATGGAATATCGCCGACACCGTCGCACTTGTTGGCGGCCACGATCACCGGGACCGGCGAGCGGCGCAATAGATCAGCCAACTCCTCATCGCCCGGCCTGACTCCCGCGCGCGCGTCAACGACGAGCACCGCGACCTGTGCGTCCGCGAGCCCGGCGCGAGCCTGATCGCGAATCGAGCCGGCCAAAGGGTCCTCGTCCTCGAAGTCGACTCCGCCGGTGTCGATCAGTGCGAACCGGCGCCCGTTCCACTCGCAGTCGAGCTCGTTACGGTCGCGCGTGATGCCCGGGCGCTCGTGCACGACCGCCTCGCGCGTGCCCGTGAGGCGGTTGATCAGGGAGGACTTCCCGACGTTGGGATAGCCGACGATGGCGACCTTCAGCATTGGGCCAGTATGACCGGCCGAACGCGTGGGCGGGCGGACGCGTGGGCGGGCGGGCGCTCACCTCAGGAGTCCGCGGCCGACCCTGTATCCGCGGCGGCCGCGGCACGAACAAGCGCGGCAATCCGCTCCACGACCTCGTTTACCGTCAGTCCGGTCGTGTCCAGCGTCACGGCGCCGAGTGCGGGCGTCAGCGGGCTGTGCTCGCGAGTCGAGTCTCGCTCGTCACGCAGGGTCTGCTCGGCAAGCACCGTGTCCGGGTCTGCGCCCAGCTCGATCGCTCGTCTACGCGCGCGCTCGTGAGAATCGGCGGTGAGGAAAAACTTCAGCTCCGCCTCGGGCGCCACCACGGTGCCGATGTCGCGCCCCTCTGCCACCCAATCTCCGCGGGAGATCAGCTCGCGCTGGGCGGCCACGAGCGCCACACGCACACCTGGGTCGGCGGCCACACGCGAGGCGGCCTCGGAGACCTCGGGCGTGCGGATCTCCTCGGTGACGTCGCGTCCGTCTAGCAACACTCGTCCGGCCGTTCCCGCCGAGGCGTCTCTGGGATCGATCGTGGCCTCGCGCGCCAGCAAAGCCGGCTCGCGACCCGGATCTCCAAGCGAGAGCAGCGCCACGCAGCGATACATCGCGCCGCTGTCCAGGTAGGTGTACCCAAGCCGAGACGCAAGCGCACGGGCGACCGTGGACTTGCCTGCGCCCGCGGGACCGTCGATCGCTACGAGCACAGTCCGGCGAGCTCCTCCACGAACCCCGGATAGGACACCGCCGCGGCCTCGATCCCCACGACCTCGACCCCCTCGCGCGAGGCGAGGCCGGCGACCGCGCCCATCATCGCCAAACGGTGATCGCCGCAAGCGTCAAGAAGTCCGCCGCGTAGCTCACCCGTGCCACGAACGGCGAACCCATCCTCGGTCGCCTCGATGTCCGCGCCCAGACCGCGCAAACCGTTGACCACGTCGGCGATCCGGTCGGACTCCTTCAGGCGCAGCTCGCCGGCGCCGCGCACAACGGTCTCACCCTCGGCAAAGCAGCCGAGCAAAGCGACCAGAGGGAGCTCGTCGATCGCGAGGGGGACTTCCTCCGGTTCAACCACCGTGGCCTCGAGCGCGCCATGGGCGACGTCGAGGTCGCTGACGGGCTCAGACGCGGAGAGCTCGCCAGATTCGTCCTCCAGGTCGCCGAGCACGATCCCGCGCATCCGCCGCACGATGCGCAAGAAGCCCGTGCGCGTCCAGTTGACACCGACATCGCCGATCAAAAGGCGCGAGTCGGGCACGAGCACGCCGGCAGCGATCAGGAACGCAGCCGAGCTCACGTCGCCGGGTACGCGTAAACGGTCGAGGATCAGCTCATCGGCGTTGACCACCGTTACGTGACGCCCGTTGCGGTGGATGTTGACGCCGGCGCGCAAAAGCATCCGCTCGGTGTGGTCACGGCTGCGCTCGGGCTCGCCGACTGTCGTGGCGCCGTCCGCGGCCAGGGCGGCAAGCAGCACGCAGGACTTGACCTGGGCAGAAGCGACGGGCAACTCGTAGGAGATCGCGCGCAGGTGTGCGCCGCGTACGGTCAGCGGTGGAAAGCGGCCATCGGCCGCGTCGAGCTCCGCCCCCATCTGGCGCAAAGGGACAGCGATGCGATCGACCGGGCGCCGGCGGATCGACTCGTCGCCGTCGAGCGTAAAGGAGCGTCCCTCCTGCGCGGCCAGCCAGCCCGGCAGCAGGCGCATCAAAGTGCCGGCGTTGCCGACGTCGATCGGACCGTCTGGTTCGCGCGCCTCGCGCAGGCCCGTGCCGCGGATCACGACCTCGCCGCCGTCCTCGCCGCCACGCACCTCCACGAGCGCCCCAAGAGCGCGCACGGCCTGAAGCGTGGAGGTTGTATCCGCGGCATGCAGATAGCGCTCGATCCGCACGGGCTCTGAGGCCATCACTCCGAGCAGCGCGGCGCGGTGGGAGATCGACTTGTCCGCCGGCGCGCGCACCTGCCCGGTGAGCCCGCTGGACGGCTCGAAGCGCATGTTCATTGCGCGGAGTATGACCGGGCGGGGAGGACCAGGGGCAGGTCAGGCTCGATGCTGAGGATCGAGCTGCCCGAGCAGCGCCTGGCGATCGGCTCGCGCCCGTTCGTTCCAGTCACGCAGCCCCTGTGCGTCGCCATCCGCGAGCGTAGCGCACACCTGCGCCAGTCCCGCCGTCAACTCGTCGATCGCCGCGAGGAGCGCATCGCGGTTGGACATGTAGATGTCGGTCCAGATCGCGCTGTTTGAGCCCGCCACGCGCGTGGCGTCGCGGAAGCTCGGCCCCGTCGCCAATCGTCCCGCACCGGCCGGCGCGCCCTCTCCGAGCAACGCGGTGGCCTGGGCGACGAGCAGGTTGGCGAGCACGTGCGGGAGATGAGAGACGGACGCCATCAGGCGGTCGTGCGTGTCCGCGTCGATCGCAACCGGCTCGGCGCCGAAGCTTGCGATCAGGTGGCGCAACCGCTCGTACCGGGCATCCGGGGCGCCCGTAGCCGGCGACAGATACCAGGTGGCACCCTCGAACAGATCGTTGCGCGCATACTCGACACCGGCAGCCTCCGCTCCCGCGAGGGGATGGCCGGCGACGAAGCGCGGATCGGAGATCGCCTCGGTGACCGAGCGCTTGGTGGAACCGACATCCGTGACGATCGCCTCCGCGCCCGCGCTGTCCAGGGCGCTGCGAACCGTCTCGACGAGCACACCGACGGGAGCCGCGACGAACACGACATCCGCCCCCAAAACCGCGCCCGCGATATCGGGCGCGCTCACGTCAAGAGCGCCCAGCTCGAGCGCACGGGCACACGCATCGGGGTCGGGGTCCCAGCCGCTCACCTGCGCCCCGGCACGCGTGCGCGCGGCGAGACCGATCGAGCCGCCGATCAGACCGACGCCGAGGACGGCAAGTCTCAACGGCAAGGCTCCTGCCGGGCGTCCGGCCACGCACAGGGCGGGTCAGCTGGCCGCGCGCCAGAGCAAAGAGTCGGCCTCCTGTCCAGCACCATCAGACCGCGCTGAGCGCCTTGCCGGCCAGTGCTGTCGCGCGCTCCACCGCTTGGGTGTAGTCCGCGAACGTGTCGGCGCGCAGCGCCTGAGGCCCGTCACAGACCGCCTCCTCGGGACAGGGATGGGTCTCGACGATGATCCCGTCCGCGCCGATCGCAGCCGCCGCCAAAGACAGGGGCAGAACCAGCTCGCGCCGGCCGGCGGCGTGGCTGGGGTCGACGATCACCGGCAGGTGGGTGAGCTCCTTGAGGATCGGTACGGCCATCAGGTCGAGGGTTACGCGGCGATGGTCGGTGTCGAACGTGCGGATGCCCCGCTCGCAGAGCATCACCGAGGGGTTGCCTTCCTTGAGGATGTACTCGGCCGCCATCACGAGCTCGTCGAGGGGCGCAGCCAGACCGCGCTTGAGCAAAGCGGGACGGCCAGAGCGCCCGATCTCCGACAAGAGCGGGTAGTTCTGCATGTTGCGCGCGCCGATCTGGATCACGTCGGCGACCTCGAGAACCGCATCCAGATCGCGGATGTCCATCAGCTCGGTGACGATCGGAAGGCCCGTCTCGGCGCGCGCCTCGGCGAGCAGCCGCAGGCCCTCCTGACCGAGACCCTGGAACGCGTACGGGGACGTGCGCGGCTTGTAGGCGCCGCCACGGAACAGCGATGCGCCGGCGTCGCGGACGATGCGCGCGGTGGTCATGACCTGCTCGCGCGACTCGACCGTGCAGGGGCCGGCGATCAGCGCGAAGTGGTCGCCGCCGATGAGACGTCCCTCGATATCGAGGACGGTCGGTTCGCCGTGGGTGATCTGCAGCGAGGCGAGCTTGTACGGCTTGAGGATCGGCACGACACGGTCAACCCCGGGCAGACCCTCGAGACCGAGGCTCTCGACGCTGGCGTCTTGCTCGACATCGCCGATCGCCCCGATCACGGTCACGCGCGCACCCGCGCTGCGATGGGCACGCGCCCCGGCTCGCTCGATTCGCTCAACGACCGCCTCGACCTCCTCGGGGGTCGCGGTCTCACGCATAACGATCATCATTGACTCATCCTTTCACTGACGCCTGGATTATGGACTGACGGCGTGAGTTGGGCGTGGTACGCCGTGTGAGGCGCTCGATCCAAACCTCGGATCCGGGGCGGCCACCGGAGCCCGTCACGCGCGGGCAGGGGCCGAAGCGCCTAGATAAATCGCCAAGCGTAGGCGTAGGAAGACGACCACGCGATGCGCGCGAGTGGACTGCGAGCGGATGCGATTGCAGATTCGGACATGATCGTCTGCAAACGTTGTAGCACCTTCACAGCACCTCGGCAAGCGCCTCCAGAAAGCGCGCGTTCTCCGCAGGCGTGCCGTACGTGACGCGCAAGGCGGGCGTGGGCGAGCCCAGCGCGCGTCCACCGCGCACGAGTATGCCGCGATCCTCCAGGCCGCGCATAACCGCGGACTCGTCGCGGTCGCCGAGATCGACCCAGCAGAAGTTCGCCTGCGAGTCGGCCACCGTCAGACCCAGCGCACGCAGGCCCTCGGCGACGGAAACGCGCTCGGCGACTGTGCGCGTCACCCGTTCCAGCACGGCGTCCTGGTGGGCGAGCGCCTCCACGGCGGCGGCCTGGGCGAGGGCGTTGCAGAAGAACGGCTGGCGCACCTGGTCGACCGCGCGGGGGAAATCGTCGGTGCCGCACAGCGCGAAGCCGACGCGCAGACCGCACAGGCCGTGAACCTTCGAGAAGGTGCGCAGCAGCACGAGGTTTGGGTGCCGATCGAGCAGATCAACAGACGCGTCCGGATCGCCCAGCAGGTTGAACTCGCAGTAGGCCTCGTCGACGATCACGCACACGTGCGGCGGAACCTGCGCGACGAACGCGGCGAGCTCCTTCGGTGGCAGTGCGGTCGAGGTCGGGTTGTTCGGATTGCAGACGATCACCAGGCGCGTGGCGACCGTGATCTCGCGCAGCATCGCCGGCAGGTCGTGGCGCTGAGCGGAGTCGAGCGGGACCGTGATCGCGCGGGCGCCCGAGGCCGCGGACAGGTGCGGGTAGACCGAGAACGACGGCCACGCGTGGACGATCTCCGCGCCGGGCTCGAGCAGCGCCTCGCCGGCCGCGAGCAGGATGTCGCACGAGCCGTTGCCGATCGCAATGCGCGATGCAGGCACCTCGTAGCGGTCGGACAGCCGCTCGCGCAGGACCGAGCTCGACGGGTCGGGATAGCGGTTGAGCGAGGACAGCGCACGATCGATCGCCTCCCGGACAGCCGGCAGGGGCGGATACGGCGACTCGTTGCTGGCCAGGCGCACGAGCGGCGTCTGCTCGGCGTAGCCCCCGGCGGCGGGGTAGACGGGGATGCGGCGGATGCGCTCTGTGAACTCCAGGGTCATGGTGCGCTTATTGTGACGGACCGTCGGCGCCGTGACCGGCGAGCCTGAGCGTGGCGTTACTGCGCGGCCTGTAAGTCGGTGCGCAGCTCGGCGGCGTCGCCGAGGTAGACGTGCCTGGGCTCGTGCTCGTCATCGGCGTAGTAGTGGATCAGCACCCTGATCACGCGCGGCAGCGCCCGTGGCACCGGTATCTCCCGGGCGCACAAGAGCGGTACGCGCTCGAACCCGAGCGCCCGGGCGGCAACGGCCGGGAACTCCGCGTTGAGGTCGTTGGTCGCGGTGAAGATGCAGCTGACGACATGATCGGGCGTAAACGCGTTGCGCTCCATGATCGCCTGCATCAACTCGGTCGTCGCGTCCAGGATCTCCTGGGAGTCGTTGCGCGGCACGCTGATGGCGCCGCGCAGGGCGAACAATCGTTGGGGCATCGTGGCGATTGTGTCAGAGCGTGCGCAAGCGCTCGACCTCCGCGTCGCCCAGCCGCCGATATGCACCCTGAACAAGACCATCCAGGCGCAGCGGGCCGAAGGTGGTGCGCTCCAGGGCGAGCACCGGATGACCGACCGCCTCGCACATACGCCGGACCTGGCGGTTGCGGCCCTCGTGGATCGTCAGCTCGATCGAATCCGATCCCCGCCCACCGATCCGACGCACCTGTGCCGGCGCGGTGAGCCCGTCCTCCAACCGCACCCCGTCGCGTAGCGCTCGCAGCGTGTCCTCGCCAACAGGTCCGCCACCGACGCGCGCCAGGTAGATCTTGGGCACCTCATAGCGCGGATGGGTCAGCAGGTTGGCGAGCTCGCCGTCGTTGGTCAGCAGGATCAGCCCGCTGCTGTCGGCGTCCAGGCGCCCGACGGGATACAACCGCAATCCGTCGCTGGGCACGAGCTCGACGACGGTCGGACGGCCATGGGTGTCGCGCGCGGTCGAGACGACGCCGAGCGGCTTGTTGACGGCGTATACGACCTTCTGCTCGACCCCTGCCAGCGTGTTTCCGTCGACCTCGATGCGGTCGCCCTCCCCAACATCGCGCGCCGGGTCGGTCACGACCTCTCCGTTCACGCAAACACGTCCCGCCGCGATCAACGTCTCAGCCGCCCGCCGTGAGGCGACGCCGGCGTGGGCGAGGTGCTTGGCTAGGCGCATCTACTCCGGCGTCGGTCCGCCCCCGGCGCGGGCCTCGCCAGCACGCAAAAGCCGTTCGCGCAGCTCGGTCTGCTCCTCGGGGGTCGGGTCCCAGCGCGCGACGTCGGGGAGCTCCTCCAGCGAGCGCAATCCGAACAGCTTCAAGAACAGCGTGCTCGTGCGATAGAGAACCGCGCCGAACTGCGAGCGGCCTGCCTCCTCGATCAGCCCGCGCTCCAGCAGCGTGGTCGCGGCCGAGTCGGCGCTGACGCCGCGGATACGCGTGATCTCCGGGCGCGAGACGGGCTGCAGGTAGGCGACGATCGCCAGCGTCTCGGCCTGCGCGGGGGTCAGCGTGGCGGTGCGAGGACGGCTGAACAGCCGCCGGGCGGCGTCCTCGGTGGCGGGGTCGGTCGCGAACGTGTAGCCGCCCGCCAGCTCGCGCAGCACGATTCCGCGCGTGCCGGGCACGTAGCGCTCTGCCAGCTCTCTCAGCGCCATCTCGATGTCGGCCTCCTCTGCCTGAGCTGCTTCGGCCAGCTCGGTGAGGCTGAGTGGATCGGGCGAGAGAAACAGCAGCGCCTCGATCGTGCTCGCCAGCTCTGCCCCGTACGCAGAGTCCGCGGAGTCCGCATGCTCCTCCTGGGCCTGGGCGATCGTGTCCAGCGGCGCGTCCACGACGCCTATCCTGCCACGGCCGCGACCGCAGCGACTGGCCGGGAGCCCACGGCCTCGATCGTGACCTCACCGAAGCTCTCCGGCTGGCGCCAGTCGGCCTCGCCGCGCTTGTACAGCTCCAGCAGCGCGAACAGCGTGACCGCGACCGTCATGCGGTCGGCGCCCTGGACGGCCTCATCGAACGAAAAGGCGCCACGCCGCAGCAGCCCGCGCAGATGCGCAAGGCGCTCGGCCACGGTGACGCGCTGGGCGCCGATGTGGCGCAGGCTGATCGTCGGGGGCATCGCCAGCAGCCGTCCGATCGCCTCGCCGAGGACGGCCGGATCCTGGGACCCCTCCTCGGGCAAAAGCTCGGTGCGGCGAAGGTGCGCCGGGGGCGGGGATTCGTGAAAGCGCGTCCCGTGCTCGCGTGCGAGCAGCTCCCGCAGGTGAGTGGCGGCAGAGCGGTAGCGGTGCGCGTCCAGCATCCGTGCGAGCAGCTCCTCGGCGGCCTCCTCCGGCTCCATGTCCAACAGATCGTCCTCGCCCTCGCCTGCGAGCATCAGCCGGGACTTGAGCTCCAGCAGTGCCGCGATCAGGACAATGAACTCGGTCGCCGTCTCCAGATCGAGCTCGCCACGCGACTCAAGGTGGTCGAGGTAGGCGAGCACCACGTCGGCGAGCGCCAGCTCGAGCAGGTCGATCTCCTCGCGCAGGATCAGCGTCAGCAGCAGGTCGAACGGCCCGCTGAACACGTCCAGGTCGAGATCGAGCGTGGCGATGCTCATAGTGCTCACCGTATCGATCACGTCCGACGTGGCGCGCCGACACCCATACACGCGCGCACGTCCGCGAGCGTGCGTGACGCGATTACGCGCGCGCGCGTGGCGCCATCGGCGAGCACAGCCTCGAGCGCCGGCTCATCGGCGCGCAGGTCGGTGTAGCGCTCGCGGACCGGTGTCAGGTACTCGACCACGGCTTGCGCAACCGCGACCTTCAGGTCTCCATACCCGCGGGCGTCGGCCAGATCCGATTCGACCACCTCGGGCGTGACCGCGCGCGCGACCGCGAGGATCTCGATCAGGTTCGACACGCCCGGCTTGTCATCGGC
This sequence comes from uncultured Solirubrobacterales bacterium, assembly GCA_963810645.1. Taxonomy (GTDB): domain Bacteria; phylum Actinomycetota; class Thermoleophilia; order Solirubrobacterales; family Solirubrobacteraceae; genus Palsa-744. Next base: position 64,245 of record CAWEOK010000016.1, read on the forward strand.
GCGGCGGATGTCTGAGCCGGAGTCGGTGACGGCGGACTTGATCTTCCGCTCGATCGAGCGTGGCTCATCCAGCACATAGACGGTGCCGGCCTGCGAGCCGCCGGTGGTGGACATCTTGCGGGTCGGGTCCTGCAGGTCCATGATCCGCGCGCCGACCTCGGGAATGCGGTGCTCGGGCACCACGAGCACGTCCGCCCCCTCGCCACCACCGAACCGCGCGTTGAAGCGGCGCGCGACGTCGCGCATCAACTCCAGGTGCTCACGCTGATCCTCGCCGACCGGGACCTCGTGCGCGCGATAGGCGAGCACGTCCGCAGCCTGAAGCACCGGATACACGAGCAGCCCGGCTGAGACCAGCTCGCGCTGGGCAAGGGACTTGTCGCGGAACTGGTGCATCCGCTGCAGCCGCCCGAGCTCGGTGACCGAGCACAAAAGCCAGGTCAGCTCGGTGTGCTCGTGTACGTCGCCCTGGCGGAACAGGATGCAGCGCCGCGGGTCCAGTCCCGCCGCGAGCAGCAGGGCGGTCAGGTCATAGACGCTCTCGCGCAACCGGGCCGGCTCGTAGGCGACGGTCGTGGCGTGCAGGTCGACGATGCAATAGAGCGCTTCGCCGCGGTCCTGCCCGGCGACGTACTGGGCGATCGCGCCGATGTAGTTGCCCAGGTGCTTTGAGCCCGTGGGCTGGATGCCGGAAAAGATGCGCATCAGAGAGACTGCCGGATCACGGGATGCTTGGCGGCAGCAACCTCGTCGAGCCGGCGGACCGGTGTCGTGTACGGGGCGTTCTGGGCGAGCGCCGGTCCCTCCGTCGCCGCCTCGCGCAGGATCTGAGCGATCGCATCGGCGAACGCGTCGAGCGTCTCGCGAGTCTCAGTCTCGGTCGGCTCGACCATCAGCGCCTCGTCGACGAGCAGGGGGAAGTAGACGGTCGGGGGGTGAAATCCAAAGTCGAGCAGTCGCTTGGCGAGATCGAGCGTCTTGAGCTCGAGGTTCCGTCTCATCGGGCCGCCCGACAGCACAAACTCGTGCATGCACAGATCGCCGTACGCGAGCGGCAGATACTCCGCCACGCCGGCCTCGCGCAGGCGCGCGAGTAGATAGTTGGCGTTCAGCACCGCCGTCTCGGAGGCGTCGCGCAACCCATCGGCGCCGAGCGAGCAGATATAGGCGTACGCGCGCACGAAGCAGCCGTAGTTGCCGTGAAACCCGCGCAGCCGCCCGATCGACTGCACGCGATCTTCGTCCAGGTCGAAGGAGCCGTCGTCGTGGCGCACCACGACCGGAGTCGGCAGGAACGGGGCGATGCGCTCGGACACGGCGATCGGTCCCGAGCCCGGACCGCCGCCGCCGTGGGGCTGGGTGAAGGACTTGTGCAGGTTGAAGTGGACGATGTCGAACCCCATGTCGCCCGGGCGGGAGATGCCCATGACCGCGTTCAGGTTGGCGCCGTCGTAGTACAGCGTCGCGCCGACCCCGTGCACAATCGCGGCGATCGTCTCGATGTTCGGATCGAAGATGCCGAGCGTGTTCGGGTTGGTCAGCATCAGACAGGCGACATCGGTGTCCGCGTGCGCGCGCAGGTCGTCGAGGTCGATCCCGCCGCGGGAGTCGGTCGCGAGCTTGACGACCTCAAGGCCAGCCATCGTCACCGTTGCCGGGTTGGTTCCGTGCGAGGTGTCTGGCGTCAGAACCCTGCATCGATGCGTCTCGCCCCGTGACTCGTGATATGCGCGCGTCAGCAGGAGCCCCGCGAGCTCGCCGTGCGACCCGGCCGAGGGTTGCAGCGAGACGTGCGGCAGCCCGGATATCTCAGCCAGCGCGCTCTGCAGCCGGTACATCAGCTCCAACGCCCCCTGCGCGCGGGCCGAGTCCTGCAGCGGGTGCAACCGAGCATGCCCGGGCAGCGCCGCCGCGCGCTCGTGCAGACGCGGGTTGTGCTTCATCGTGCACGACCCGAGCGGATAGAAGCCGGAGTCCAGGTCGTAGTTGCGCTTGGAGATACCGACGTAGTGGCGCACGATCTCGGGCTCCGAGCACTCCGGCAGCCGTGGGGACTCGGAACGGCGATAGCGCGCCGGCAACAGCGTCTCGGCGTCCACCTCGGGCACGTCCAGATCGGGGCATACGAACGCCCTGCGTCCGGGGGCGCCCTTCTCGAAGATCGTCTTGGCGTGGTCACGCTGTTGAGGCGTCTCCGCGATCATGCGGGCACCACCTGACGCTCCGCCGCCACGGCCGCGCCGAGAACGTCTGCGAGCCGGTCGATGTCAGCGCGCGTGCGCTGCTCGGTGATCGCGACCAGCAGTCCACCACGATCGTGCTCGCGCCCGCTCAGCGCCTGGATGTCCACGCCCGGGTTTACGCCCCCACGCGCGCAGCGGGACTTGACGGCGGCCACGTCGGCGTCGAGACGGACCGCGAGCTCGCGGATCACCGGCTGGGCATGCATCGCTTCAACGCCGTCCAGCGCCGTCAGCGTCTCGCGTGCATAGTGCGCGCGTGCGAGCAGCAGCTCGCCCAGCTCGACGATTCCCCGCCGGCCGAGCCAGGCCAGATAGACGACACCGGCGAGCGCGTTCAGCGCCTGGGAGGTGCAGATGTTCGAGGTGGCACGCTCGCGGCGGATGTGTTGCTCGCGGGTCTGCAGCGTCAGCACGAACCCGCGCCGTCCGTCCACGTCCGTGGTCTCCCCCGCGATCCGGCCGGGTATCCGGCGCAGATACTCTTCGCGGGCCGCGAACAATCCGAACGAGGGCCCGCCGAAGTCCAGACGATTACCGAGCGACTGACCCTCGCCGACGGCCACGTCTACGCCGCATTCCCCCGGCGCCGCCAGCACGCCGAGCGTGATCGGGTCAACCTGGGCGACGACCACCGGTGCCGCATCCTCGCGGTCAGCGCCATCCCGGGCGGCCGCGCTCAGGGCCGCGGCGTCCTCGACCGCGCCGTAGAAGTTGGGCTGGGCGAACATCGCGGCGCTCGTATCGGCATCGATCGCCTCCGTCCACGCCTGCACGTCGGTGACCCCATCGACAAGGGGGACCTCGACGACGGTCATCCCATACCCGCGCGCATACGTGCGCAGGGTCTGAATCGAGTGCGGATGCATCCCGGCGCTGACGACGAGCCGGGTGCGGCCGTTGTGCAGCTTGGCCAGATAGCCGGCGGCGGCGAGCGCGCTCGGGCCCTCATACACCGAGGCGTTCGACACCGGCAGGCCGGTCAGCTCGCAGATCGCGGTCTGGTACTCGAACATGACCTGCAGCCCGCCCTGGCTGATCTCCGGCTGGTAGGGGGTGTACGGGGTCAGGAACTCCGAGCGCTCGGTCAGCATGTCGATCAGCGCCGGCACATAGTGGTCGTACATGCCCGCGCCCAGGAACGAGATCTCCTGCTCGGCGCTGACGTTGCGCGCGGCCAGCTCGCGCAGGTGCGCGTACACGTCCTGCTCCCCCATCCCGGCCGGCAGCGCGAGCGCCCGCCCCAGGCGTACGCCCGCGGGGATCTGGCGGTCGAACAGCTCCCGTACGGAGCCGACGCCGATCGCCTGCAGCATCTGCTGAAGGTCCTGCTCGGTGGTGGCGGTGTAGCGACTCAAGTTCCTGCAGCCAGCCTAGAAGATTGGCTACCCACCCAGCCCGGCGGAATAGGCCTGCGCGTCGAGCAGCGAATCGCGCTCGGACGGGTCGCTGAGCGCGATCCGCACGAGCCAACCCTCGCCGTAGGGGTCCTCGTTGATCGCCTGAGGATCGTCGGCGAGCGCCTCGTTGACGGCGAGGATCTCCCCCGACAGCGGCGCGACCACGTCGGACACGGCCTTGACCGACTCGACCTCGGCGTACGGCGCGCCCTGTACGAGCTGCGTGCCGACCGCGGGCGCCTCGAAGAACACGACCTCGCCGAGCGCGTCTTGCGCGTACCAGGTGATCCCCAGCCTGGCCTCCTCGGGGCTGGCCGGGTCGATGCGCGCCCAGTCGTGCTCGGGGTGATACAGCAACTCGTCTGGATAGCCTGCGTCAGACATCAGGAGCCTTTCGGTATAGAGGCTTCTCACGGACCACGGCCGGGCGCATCTTGCCACGGACGTCGATCTCGAGACGAGTCCCGACCGTGGCACGTTCGGCGGGCACGTAGGCGAGGCCAATGCCGACGCCGAGCGAGGGAGACATGGTGCCGCTGGTCACGATCCCACCGCCAGCGATCGGATTGCCGGACCGGGCGATCCCGGGGCCGTCGATCGTGAACGCGATGAGCTTTTCCTCAGGTCCAGCCTCGCGAACCGCACGCACGGCGTCGGACCCGACAAAGCCCGTGTCCTCGGCGCAACACCAGCCCAACCCGGCTTCGATCGGCCCGCGTTCGGTGGACAGATCGCATCCGTACAGGTGGTAGCACGCCTCCAACCGCAGCGTGTCCCGTGCCGCCAGTCCCGCGGGAACCGCACCGCGCCGCGTCAACTCATCCCACAGCGCGGGGGCGTCCGCCGGTGCGAGCAGCAACTCGACGCCGTCCTCACCGGTGTAGCCGGTGCCGCACACGAGCATCTGTGCCCCCGCCAGCCGCCGTGTCGCGGCCGTCATCCGGGGAGGCAGTTGGCCGAAACGGGGACTCGCGCCGAAGGCGCGTGTCCCCCGGCTTCGGTCGTCGGAGATTGCCTGGACCAGTTCCCGCGCGCGCGGACCCTGCACAGCGAGCATCGCGTAGTCATCGATGCGGTCATCCACCTGCACATCGAACCCGCCCGCATGCTCGCGAAACCAGGCCAGATCGGAGACATGGTTGGCGGCGTTTGTGACCGTCAGCCAGCGGTCGGCGTCCAGGCGATACGTGAACAGGTCATCGAGCACGCCTCCGTCCTCGCGGCACATCACCCCGTACTGGGCGCCCCCGACCGGGACCTTCGACAGGTCGTTGCTGATCAACTTCTGCAACAGCTCGAGCGCTTGCGGACCCGAGGTTTCGATCTCGCCCATGTGCGAGACGTCGAACACACCGACACCGGTGCGCACCGCCATGTGCTCCTCGCGCACACCTGCGTACTGGACGGGCATCTCCCAACCGGCGAACTCGACCATCCTCGCTTCGGCCGCGACGTGGCGGTCGTACAGGGCGGTGCGGCGCAGGGTGACTGACACCGCGCGCAGGCTATCGAAGGGCTATCGCAGGAACGGGGGCACGTCGATGTCGTCGTCGGAGATCTCCAGCGACGAGCGCTGCCTGTCGTCGATCCGGGGGCTGCGATCCCGTCTCGTTCGGCCCTCCGCCCGCGCGGCCCGGCCGGGACGGTGGTCGAAGCCCGTGCCGATCACGGTCACGCGGACCTCGTCGGACATCGACTCGTCGATGACCGCGCCGAAGATGATGTTCGCGTTCGGGTCGGCCGCGTTCTGGATGATCTCCGCGGCGTCGTTGACCTCGAACAGGCCGAGATCCTTGCCACCGGTGATGTTCAGCAGGATGCCCGTGGCGCCGTCGACCGACTCTTCCAACAGTGGCGAGGAGATCGCCGCCTTCGCGGCCTCGCCGCAGCGGTTCTCACCGCCCGCCAAACCGATTCCCATCAGGGCCGAGCCGGCGTCGTGCATGATTGTGCGCACGTCGGCGAAGTCGAGGTTGATCAGCCCGGGGATCGTGATCAGGTCGGTGATCCCCTGGATACCCTGACGCAGCACGTCGTCGGCCTCTTTGAACGCGTCCAGCATCGAGGTGCGCCGCTCGACGACCGTCAGTAGCTTCTCGTTCGGGATCACGATCAGCGTGTCAACGACCTCACGCAGCCGCTCGATGCCCTCGGCCGCCTGGCGCCCACGCTGGGAGCCCTCGAACTCGAATGGCCGTGTGACCACGCCGACGGTCAGCGCGCCGATCTCGTTCTTGGCGATGTCCGCGATCACCGGCGCCGCGCCGGTGCCTGTGCCGCCCCCCTCGCCGGCGGTGACGAACACCATGTCGGCGCCCTTCAGCGACTCCTTGATGTCATCGCGCGACTCCGAGGCCGCACCCAGGCCGACGTCGGGGTTGGCGCCCGCACCGAGGCCCTTGGTCAACTCGTGGCCGATGTTCAGCTTCACGTCGGCGTCGCACATCGCAAGCGCCTGGGCATCGGTGTTGGCGGCGATGAACTCCACGCCCCGCAACCCCGCGTCGACCATCCGGCTGACCGCGTTGGTGCCGCCGCCGCCCACACCCACGACCTTGATCACGGCCAGATAGCTGCCGCCCTGACTCATGCTGCCGCCACTGCTCGCTGTGCTCTCCATGGTTTATGCGGTTCCCGTCCGCAGCCTGCAGTAAGAGTTAAGGGTTCGATCGACACTGTCGGGCGACCCGCTGGATTGTGCACGTTATGCAGGGAACTTCGCCCTGTCAACGATGGCGGTCACTATTGCAACGCGCGTTGCAGATCAAGGAACTCTCGACCGGACCCCGAGACATGCGATTTCTGTACTATCAACCTCCAGTTGAGGTTTAGATCTTGGCCACAGGGATCGTGAGGGTGCGGGGATCGATGCTCAACCGCCCGGGGTCGTGCTGCCGATCGGAGATCGGCCAGCAGACGTTTCGGCGCTTGTGGACGAGCTCGCTCCAGTCGCTGACGGACCGGTCGTCGCGGTGGCGCCAGCGCCCGTGGAGCTCGCTTCAGTCGTGGGCGGGCTGGCCGCTTCGGTGGTGCCAGCGCCCGTTGAGCTCGCTTCAGTGCCAGTCGATCCGGAGCCGGACGACGCCGGTTCGCTGCCGGCGCCGGCGCCACTGCTCGCGCCGGTGCTCGGGCTCGTGCTGACGCCCGAATCGCCCGCGACGGCTGCTTCCAGGCCCGCGGCCAGTTCGGCGGCGGTGGCAGGGTTGGACGCGCTGGACGGTTCGGTTTCGGTGGTGCTCGCATCTGGACGAGTCGTGCCGGGCGCGAACCCCGCGGCCGGGCGTTCGGGCAGGCGTACATCGATGTAGGCGGCGCCCGCGGAGCTTGGGTCGGCGAGCACCCGCACGAGCGACAGCCACTTGGCATGCGGGCGGGTCGCGTCGCCGAAGTAAGCCAGCAAACCGCCGCGCAGCACCGCCGTCAGCCCCTGCGGCCCAAAGTACAGGTGCGTGACGGCCGGCACGAGCGCGGGCGGAGCCGCGCCCATCACGGTCAGCGCCTGGAGCAGGTACCCACTGCCGACGCTCTGTCCCACCACCGGCAGCGCTCCGGTGGCATCGGCCTTACCGGCGCTGAGCAGCGGCAGCGAGCTCGACAGGTAGCTCGGTCCCAGCACAACCCCGTCGGCGGCCACGGCGGTACGGGCGCCTCCGAACGCGAGCGCCGCCACGGGGGGCTGCTCGACCACTTCGACGCGCAGTCCGTGAGGGAAGCTCGCGCGTGCCCGCACCGAGCGCACGATTGGATACTCAGCCACCGCGGCGCGTAATGCGGCGGGATTGACGGCGAGCGTGCTCATGCCATGGGCGGCCCCGGTCAGCGCCGTTTCGATCGCGGGGGTGTCCGCCCCGTGCACCGTCTGCAAGCCGTCGATCCGCACGTGCTCGACCCGGGTGAGCGCGGTGTGGCTCGCCAGCCACCATCCGCCGGCGAGCAGCGGTATCGCTACCAGCACGGCGATCAGCGCGATCCGCAGCGGCCGGCGCTCCCAGGCGAACGCGACCGTGTCGCGCGTGAGGTTGGCGGCCCCCCTCAGGGGGCGAGTCAGGCCGAATCTCGGACTCGCCGGTCTACGCAGCAGGCGACGTGGAGCAGGCGCGGCGATGGAACGTGCCATTCACGAGGTGTTCGACCTCACCGTACAAACCCCTACCACGGGAACCGCACGTCGCCCAGCGTCTGCACCTCGGGCTCGAGCTCGATCCCGAACCGCTCCTGCACGCAGCGGCGACCCTCGGCCATTACCGCGATCACGTCGGCAGTCGTCGCATCGCCGGTGTTCTCGACGAAGTTCGCGTGCTTCTCGGCGAACCGTGCGCCGCCGATGGTCAGACAGTTGCAGCCCGCCTCGGACAGGAGTTGCCCGGCCGTGCGACCCTCGGCGCGTGGGTCGTCTGGGTTGACGAACGTCGAGCCGAACGTCTTGATCCCCTGCGGCTGAGCCTCATGGCGGCGAGTGCGCATGTCGGCGAGCGTCGCCTTGACGGTGACCGGGTCGGATTCGGAGAGCTTCAGCGACGCGCGCGCGACGATCTCGCCGGTCGTGAGATTGGAGCGGCGGTATCCGAACCTGAGCTGCTCTGGCGTGCGGCGCTCGGTGCCCTCGGCCGTGACGACCTCCACCCACTGCAGTGTCCGCGCGAGCTCGCCGCCGTAGGCATTGGCGTTCATCCGCACCGCGCCGCCGACGGTGCCGGGGATGTTCACGCCGAACTCGATCCCCGCCAACCCCGCCTGGGCAGCGCGGGCCGCCACCGAGGGCAGTCGCGCGCCTCCGCCGCACACGATCCGATCGGGGCCCTCACGCTGGATCAGCGCGAGCTTGCGGTCGAGCTTGATCACCAGCCCGCGCACGCCCTCGTCGGCGATCAGCAGGTTCGAGCCCGACCCGACGACGGCGACCGGCACGTTCGCGGCCTTCGCCCAGGCAAGCAGCTCGCGCAGTTGCGCATTGCTGCCGGCGCGGGCGAAGTACTCGGCCTCGCCGCCGGTGCGGATCGTCGCCATACGGGCCAGCGAGTAGTCCCGCTGCACGATCGACGGCACGGTTGTCGGCGCGTCCCTCGACTTAGGCATCGCCGGTCTCCACCAATCGCCGCGCGAGCTGATCGACGTCACCGGCGCCCATCACCACGCATAGATCGCCCGCGCCCAGCAGCTCGCGCAGGACCGGCTCGGCGTCGACAAACGCCGGCAGCCAGTACACCGGCCTGCCCTGCCCGGCGTCGGCGGCGGCCTGAGCGACCAGCAGTCCCGTCACGCCCGGATGATCCTCGGCGCGCTCGCGCGCCGGGTACACGTCGAGCACGACCATCACATCCGCTTGACCCAGCGCCGCGCCGAGCTCCCTGGCGAACATTTGCGTGCGTGAGAACAGGTGCGGCTGGAACACCGCCACCAGACGTTCGTGCTCCAGAGTGCGCGCCGCCGTCAGCGTCGCCGCAACCTCGGTCGGGTGATGGGCGTAGTCGTCATACACGCGCGCCGCGCGCGCGGTCGCGCCGACCAGCTGGAACCGCCTGCCGGCGCCGTGAAACTCGGCGAGGCCGGCAACGGTCCGCTCCTCGTCAGCCCCCGCAAGCCGGGCCGCCTCCAGCGCAGCCGTGGCGTCCAGCGCGTTGTGCGCGCCCGGCACGCTCAGCGCGACCTCGTGACCGCGCCAGTCAAAGCGGGAGCCACCGTCCGCGAGCGCCGGCTCAGGCGCGTCGTAGGGGATGACCTCGATACCCACCGACGTCTTCCACGCGGCCTCGCCTCGCGTGTCCGGCGCAAGCGCCCCGCCGGGGACCAGCTCGAGCAACTCGGGCCGGTCCCATATGACGATCCCCGCCCGCGCCCGGGCCAGGAACGCGCGAAACGTCTCGCGCAGCTCGACCAGTGAGCCGAACGTCGCGTGGTGATCGAGCTCGACGTTCGTCAGCACCGCGATCTCGACGTCCAGCATCAGCATCGAGCGGTCGGACTCATCGGCCTCGACGACCAGCCACTCGCCCTCTCCGGCCCAGTGCGCGTTGGCCTGCCCCTCCCCCACGGACCCGCCGACGAGCCAATCGGGCTTCATGCCGGCCGCGCGCAGCGCACACACGAGCATCGCCGAGCTCGTCGTCTTGCCGTGCGTGCCCGCCACCGCGATCGTCCGTCTCAGCGCGCTCAGCTCGCCCAGCAGCTCCGCCCGCGTGCGCTCGGGCAAGCCACGCTCGCGGGCCGCCACGCGCTCGGGGTTCTCGGGCGGTATCGCGCTGGAGTAGACGACCTCCACGTCCTCGCCGTCCGGCACGTTCGCCGCGTCGTGCACGCCGATCCGTGCCTGCAGCACACCGTCGGCCTGCAATCGCTCGACGTACGGGGATGCGAGCTGATCAGACCCGCTGACCTGTGCTCCCAGAGCGTGCGCAGCGCGCACGTATCCACTCATACCCGCTCCACCGACGCCGACTATGTGCAGTCGCCGACCGCTCCAGGGGCGCTCGGGCGAGGTGGTGTTGCCGGCGCCATCGGACTCGGTCATGTGAGCTCCGTGCCGCTCATCTGCTCGCCGCCACACCGCTCACGTCCGCCGCGGACACGCCGGCCGCCTGCAGCAGCTCGTCCGCGACCTCGCGTGCTGCCTCGGGACGCGCGAGACTCCGCGACGCCCGTGCCATCGCGGCCAGTCGTACCCGGTCGCCCAGCAACACCGCGACCTCGCTTGCCAGACGCTCACCGCTCAGCTCGGCGTCGGGGATCACAACCGCCGCTCCCGCGTCCGCCATCCAGCGGGCGTTCGCGGTCTGATGATCGGCGGAGGCGTATGGGTACGGGACCAGGATCGCGGGCAACCCATACGCCGCGATCTCGAACACCGACCCCCCCGAGCGCGCTATGACCAGGTCGGCGGCGGCCAGCGCTTGCGCGAGCTCGTCCAGGTTCAGATACTCGCGCAGGTCATACCTCGGCGGCAGCTCGCGTCCGGCCAGTTCGGGATAGTCGCGCCGACCGGCGATGTGCAGCACATGAAATGCGCCGTTCGCAAATGCATCGATCGCGGCCAGGTTGATCGAGCGCGCGCCCAGCGAGCCGCCGAACACGAGCACGCACGTTTCCCCCTCTGCGATCCCGAACCGGACTCGCGCGGTGGTTCGATCGGCATCCGGTACGGGGATCGGCCGGCCGGTGACGCGGTAGCGCGATCCCTCACGACCGGAGATCGCGAACGCCAGACACACCCGCCGCGCGCCGCGCGCCAGCAGGCGGTTGGCCAGCCCGAGATGGCTGTCGGCCTCGGTCAACACGAGCGGGATCCTCAGGCTCAGCGCGGCCAGTCCGACCGGCGCGGTCACGTACCCGCCGCCGCCGAGCACGGCGTCTGGGCGCAACTCCTTCAGGATCGCCCGTGTCCTCGGGACGGCCAACACCGCGCGCACCAGCGCGCGGATCGCATGCAACGGATTGCTGCGGCTCACGCCTTCGACCGCGATCGTGTGCAGCTCATACCCCGCCTTCGGCACTAGCTCGGCCTCGGCACGGTCCCCACCGATGAACGCGACCTCGGCGCCGTCAGCCCGCAGCGCGTCTGCCACCGCCAGCGCCGGCGCCACGTGCCCGGCGGTTCCCCCCGCGGCGATCGCGATCCTCGTCTGTGTCACGGCCCCATCCTGCCGGTTTTCGCGCTCTCGTCGCAGTTCGAGTCGGCACGGCCCGCACATGCGCCGTTCCGCCCGCGGCCACGTTCAGCAGCAACCCCATCGACGCAAGCATCACGATCAGGCTGCTCGACCCGTAGGACACGAACGGCAGCGGCACGCCCGTCAGCGGCGCCAACCCGAGCACGGCGAACACGTTCAGCAACGCTTGGGAGACGATCAGCGAGGTGACGCCGACCGCGATCAGCGCGCTGTGCAGGCTGCGCGCCGCTTTGGCCACGCGCAGGCCGGCATAGGCGATCAGCCCGTACAGAAACAGCAGCGCGCACACCCCGACCACGCCCAGCTCCTCGGCGATCACGGCCAGGATGAAGTCCGTCGGCGCCTCCGGCAGGTAGAACACCTTCTGCACCGACTGGCCCGGCCCGACGCCGAACAGCCCGCCCGAGCCGATCGCGATCTGACCCTGGACGGCCTGAAACCCGCTGCCCGAGGCGTGCGCCCAGGGGTCGATGAACGAGGTCAGCCGCGCGCGCTCATACGGCCTGGCGAGCGCGTACAGGAACACCACTGCACACGTGACACCGGCGATGATCGCCAGGTTGCGCGCCGGGATGCCGGCCGCCACGAGCAGCGCAGCGGTCGTGAACGCGATCGTCATCGCGGTCCCGAGATCGGGCTCGGTCGCCACCAGCAGACAGGCGCCCCCCACGACGATCAGCAGCGGCTTGGCCAGCTCGCGCAGGTCGTGCACCCGCTGGGGACGGCGGGCGAGCAGCGTCGCACCGTACAGCACGAGCGCGAGCTTGAGCAGCTCCGAGGGCTGGAACTGCAGCTGGCTCGGGCCGATCCAGCGCCGCGCGCCGTTGACCGACACTCCTATGTGCGGGATGTGCACCGCCAGCACGAGCCCGAACGACACGGCCAGCAGCGGCGCGACGAACGTCTGCGCTTTGGCGACCCCGTCGCGGGCGAGCACGCGCATCACGACCAACCCGACCGCGCCGTAGGCGACGAACTTGATCAGATAGCTGCTGCCGTCGCCTTCGCCCTGCAGCAGCGCGGTGGCCGAGGTCGCGCTGTAGACCATCACCGCGCCGTACGCCAGCAGGCACATCGTGGCGGTGATCAGGATCCGATACTCGAGCGTGCTCTGCTGCCTGCGGGCGGCCTTTGCCATCCGTGCTGACTTCTACACGTACGTGCGGATGCCTCTACTGGAGCAACTCCCTGAACCGCTCGCCGCGGGCTTCGTAGTCCTTGAACTGGTCGTAGCTTGCGCAGGCCGGGGACAGCAGCACCACGTCTCCGGGCCGCGCGGTGGCTTTGGCGGCGGCTACCGCGTGCTCGAGGTCCCCACATTCCTTGACTTGCACATCCACACCTTCCAGCGCCGCGGCGATCGACTCGGCGTCTTCGCCGATCGTGTACACCGCCTTGCAGCTGTCCTTGACCGGGTCGCGCAGGGCCGAGAAGTCCTGACCCTTACCCTGGCCGCCGAGGATCAGGTGGACGATCCTTCCCCCGCGCCCGTACGGGCTGTCGGTGGCCCCGGGGGCTTCGGTGGTCCTGGTGGGCTTGGCGGTGCCGGCATCGGGCGTATACGCGTCGAGCGCGACGAGCGTGCTGGCGACGTTCGTGGCCTTCGAGTCGTTCACGTACACCACCCCCTCCTTGCGCGCCACCTCCTCCAGGCGGTGCTTCACGCCTTTGAACGTGTGCAGACCCTCGCGCACGGCTTCTATGTCGACCCCGCGCGCGAGACATACGGCCGCGGCGGCCATCGCGTTCTGGACGTTATGCCTTCCGCGCAGGCCTATCTCCCATGCCTTTACATCCCCGGCATCCCATCTCACCTGCCGGGCGTGACCCGGGATCGCGATGTCGAGATCCGCCGGGACGACCGCGATGTCGTCCGCGGTCTGGTGCTCGAAGATCTTGAGCTTTACAGCGAGATAGGCGGCGACGGTGCCGTGCCTGTCCAGATGATCGGGACTGATGTTCAGCAGCACCGCCGCCTCGGGCGCGAACCCGTCCGCGTCTTCCAGCTGGAACGACGACGCCTCGCACACGACCGTCGTCTTCGAATCGATCCTTTTCACGAGACCGCTCAACGCGGCGCCCACGTTGCCCGCGACGGCGACCGGAAGGCCCGCGGCACGGTGGATGTGCCCGATCCACTCGACCGTCGTCGTCTTGCCGTTCGTACCGGTCACGGCGATCACCTCGTTCCCCAGCAACCGCCATCCGAGCTCCAGCTCCCCCAGGACCGGCATCTTTCGCGCGAGCGCCTCTGCGATCACCGGCGCCTCTCTTGGCACGCCCGGGCTCTTGACGATTGTCCCGACCAGGCCCAGCAGCGCCACCCCGTCCTCGCCGGTGTGCAGCTCCACCCCGGCCTGCGCCAGCTCTCCCAGACCGTCCGGCCTCCCCGCGTCCACGCCGATCACGCGCTCGCCCCGCTCGCGCAACGCCCTTGCCGCCGCCACCCCCGAGCGGGCCAGCCCGACCACCAGATACGGTCCTCCGGGCAGCTCCGGTCTCAACGGATGCTCTGGTGATAGATCGTGAACCCGATCGCGCAACAGATCGACGCCACGATCCAAAACCGCAGGATGATCTTCGTCTCCGACCAGCCCTTCAGCTCGAAGTGGTGGTGTATCGGGGCCATCAGGAATACTCGCCGGCGGGTCATTTGGAACGAGATCACCTGGATCGCGACCGACAGCGCCTCGATCACGAAGATCCCGCCCAGCAGAATCAGCAGCACCTCCGTGTGCGTCATCACCGCCAGTCCCGCGATCGCGCCGCCCAGCCCGAGCGAGCCGGTGTCGCCCATGAATATCGTCGCCGGGAACGCGTTGAACCACAAAAACCCGATGCACGCGCCGACCAGGCACCCCGCGAGCATCGCCAGATCGTAGTCTTCGGTCACGAACGCGATCCCGACGTACGCCAGCAGCACGATCGCCGCGCACCCCGCCGCCAGCCCGTCCAGGCCGTCCGTGAGGTTGACCGCGCTCGTGGTCCCGGCGACGACGAGGTAGATCAACAGTGGATAGAACGGTCCGGGCAATTCGACCGAGTAGTCGACGATCCGCAGTCGCAGCACGCTCGCGAGATGCGCCTCGTGACTGGCGACGAACCACAGCCCGAGCGAGATTGCGATCGTGATCGCCAGCTTCGTGCGTGCCCTGAGACCGAGCGATCGCCTGCGCACGAGCTTCGTGTAGTCGTCGGCGAACCCGAGCATCGCGCACGCGATCATCGCCCCGAACACGCCGATCGAGCGCCATTCGTAGTTCGTCAATATCAGGAACGGCACCGCCACCGCGATCATCACGATGATCCCGCCCATCGTCGGCGTCCCCGCCTTCTGATGGTGCCCCTCCGGGCCGTCCTCTCTGATGTGCTGGCCGAACTCGCGCCGTCTCAGGAACGCGATGAACTTCGGGCTCAGGAATATGCAGATCAGCAGCGCGCTCGTGCCCCCGAACAGAATCCTCCCCATTCAGACCCCGCCCGTCTGGGCCGGCTCCGGGACGGTCAACGCCTCCGCGACTCGCTCCAACCCCACGCCGCGCGAGCCCTTGACCAGCACCGTATCCCCGGGCCTGACCAGCTTCTCCAGCAGCTCGGCGGCGGCGTCTGCATCGGGCACTGCGTGGGTCTCGCCTGCGAATGTCTTGGCCATCTCGGATGCGATCCCGCCGACTGTGATGAGCACGTCCACCCCGTTTTCGGCCGCGTACTCGCCGATCTCGCGGTGGTAGCGACCCGCTTCTCGCCCCAGCTCGAGCATGTCCCCGAGCACCGCGACCTTGCGCCCGGGCGTCGTCGTCGCAAGGTCGTCGATC
This sequence comes from uncultured Solirubrobacterales bacterium, assembly GCA_963810645.1. GTDB lineage: Bacteria > Actinomycetota > Thermoleophilia > Solirubrobacterales > Solirubrobacteraceae > Palsa-744. The sequence goes on from CAWEOK010000016.1 coordinate 79,364, forward strand.
GCGGCTCGCATTGACATCGGGTTGGCGTTGTAGCAGTCCTCGATCAGCACTCCTCTTCCTCCCGGCAGCTCTTTGCGCTCGCCGCGCATCTTCGAGAACCGCACCCTAACCTCGCCTTCGGGCGTAACCCCGAGCGCCCTTGCCGCCGCCACGGCCGCAGGCAGATTCCTCTGCAGGTTGACCGCCTGTTTGAACGACACTTTCAGGACGATCTCCTCGCCGCCGTCGTCGATCACCGCCTCCCCGTCCTCGTTGCATCCCTTCAGCAGCACATCGCCGCCCGGGCCGAACGTGACCGTCTCCACGTCCTTTCGGCGATACGGCTCCAGTAGCGGCTCATCCGCCGGTACGACCACGGTCGTTCCGGGCGCCAGCTCTGCGATCAGCTCGGCCTTGGCCTCGGCCACCCCCTCGATCGAGCCCATCTGCTCCAGGTGCACGGGCCCCACGTTGACGATCACCCCCACGTCCGGCTCGGCGATCTTCGTCAGCTCGGCGATCTGGCCCTTCCCGCGCATCGCCATCTCGAGCACCAGCGCCTCGGTCTTTGCGGGCGCACTCAGGATCGCCAGCGGCAACCCGATCTCGGTGTTCTGATTCTCCGGGCTCGCGACCGTTTTGAGGTGCCCAGCCAGCAGTGCCGCGACGATGTCCTTGGTCGAGGTCTTCCCCGTCGATCCGGTCACCGCCACCACCCTTGCGCCGTCTTCCCGCAGCTCCTTCAGCCATGCCTTGGCCAGCTCTTGTAGCCCTTCCAGCGGGTTTACGTGTGCGAGCACCACGCCTTCCAGATGCACCCCATCCCCCCCGTCGTCCTTTGCACTTGCGATCGACTTCGCGTGCTCGGGTTTGACCAACACCCCCCATGCCCCGGCCTGCATTGCCTGCACCGCATACCTTCCGCCGTCCGCGTGCTCGCCCTCCAGACCGACGAACAACTCGCCCGGCCCGACCGTCCTCGAGTCGATGCTCACGTTTTCGGGTCCGGTTGGTCGTGCTTGCCCTCGTGGCCGACCCACGACTTTTGCCCCGGCCGCTTGCGCGACCCTCTCGATCTCCCAGATCCTCATACGCTCAACACCTCCCGCACCACGGTCACATCGTCGAACGGCACCTTGACCCCGCCGGCCAGCTCTTGACCCTGCTCGTGCCCCTTGCCGGCGATCACGACCACATCGTCCTTCTCCGCCAGCGCGATCGCCCTTTCAATCGCGGTCCGGCGATCGACCTCGACGTGCACGACCGATTTTGCGGGCGAGGCCGCTGTGCCGACATCGGCGGTGGTGGTGGTGTTGGTGTTGGTATTGGTATTGGTATTGGTATGGGTGGGGGGCATACCGGCCACGATCTCCGCCACGATCGCCTCCGGATCCTCTGACCTCGGGTTGTCCGATGTCACGATCGTCACATCCGCCAGCCTCGCCGCGATCTCCCCCATCAACGGCCGCTTACCCCGATCCCGATCGCCGCCGGCCCCGAACACGCACACCACTTTGCCCTTTGCGATGTCCCGTGCGGAGCGCAGCACGTTCTCCAGCGAATCCGGCGTATGGGCGTAGTCGACGATCACCGCCATCTCCTGACCCGCCCTCACCGACTCGAACCTTCCCGGCACACGCACCCCGCGCTCCAGTGCTGCGACCAGCGTGTCGAGGCCATACCCGCACGCGTGCACCGCCGCCAGCGCCCCGACGGCATTCGCGACGTTGAACCGCCCCGGCATCGGCAACACCACCTCGCGTTCGTCCACGGGCGTATGCAGCGTAAACCTGCACCCACCCACGTCGCACCGCACATCGCTCGCGCTGTAGTCGGCCTTGGTGGATGGACCACCGTCGCCATCGCCACCCCCTTCCCCTTCCCCTTCCACCGCGAACGTCACCGCCCCGTCAAGCTCTTGCGCGAGCCTGCGCCCGTACGGATCACCGATGTTGACCACGCTCACGTCCGGCCCGGCCCCGTTGTCGTCGCCCTCGCCGGGCACGAACAACCGGCGCTTGGCCTGGAAGTAGTCCTCCATCGTCGGGTGATAGTCCAGATGATCTTGAGTCAGGTTCGTGAACACCGCCGCCCCGAACCTGATCCCGCGCGTGCGCCCGAGCGCCAGCGCGTGCGACGACACCTCCATCGCGCACGCCCGGTCGCCGCCGTCCAGCATCTCCCGGAGCTCTCGCTGCAGGTCGATCGCCTCTGGGGTCGTCCTCTCCACCGACCGTTCCTCGCCGCCCACGATCGACTTGACCGTCCCCAGCAGTCCCGTCTGCACACCGGCCCCTTCCAGCAACGCCCGCACGATGAACGCCGTCGTGGTCTTGCCGTTCGTGCCGGTCACCCCGACCACCTGTAGTTGGTTTGTCGGATCGCCGTAGTATCGGGTCGCGATCGGCCCCATCGCCGCGCGCACCGACGGGACCACGACTTCGGGCACACCCAGGTTCAGAGGCCGCTCCACCATCAGCGCCACGGCTCCGTTAGCGATCGCCTGCGCGGCGAACTCGTGCCCGTCGCTACGGTATCCGACCACACAGCAGTACATGTCTCCGGCTTTGACCTTGCGGCTGTCGTAGGCCAGACCCTCGATCTCGATGGCAGCGTCCTCGCCGGCCTGCTCGGCGGCGATCAGCTCATCGAGTCGCATACGCTGATGCTATCCGGGCGGGATGCGCAGATACGGCAACGCAAACGACATGATCTGCCCGAACGCCGGCGCCGCCACGGTGCCGCCGTAGATCGACCCGTTCTGGGGTTCGTCGACGACGACCGCGCACAGCAGCTTCGGATCGGACGCCGGGGCGAACCCGATGAACGAGGCGACGTACGCGCTTTCGGAGTATTCGCCGGTCGCCGGATCGATCTTGCTGGCCGTGCCGGTCTTGCCCGCCAGTTCGTACCCCGGGATCGACACCTCGCTGGCGGTCCCGCCCGGCGCCAGCACGCCCTTCAGCATCGTGCGGATCTCACCCGAGGTCGTCTGCGAGATCACGCGGTGACCCGCCGGCTCGGGCTGGGTCTGGTCATTGACCGCGCCGATGATGTGCGGCGGGCGCAGCACCCCGCCGTTGGCGATCGCCGAGTACGCCGTGGCCATCTGCAGCGGCGTCACCAGCTCGCCCTGGCCGATCGGCAGGTTCCCCATCGAGGAGCCCGAGTATTCGCTCAGCCCCAGCGCCACGCCCGTTTCCTCGCCCGGCAGTTCCACGCCGGTACGGGCGCCGAACCCGTATTTGTGCACCCATTCGTTGAACCTCTCGGCGCCGTCGCGCTCGCCGATCTGGATCGCCCCGACGTTGCTCGATTGGGCGAGGATTTCCGAGACGGTGAGGGTCTCGTCGGGGTGTTCCTCGGCGTCGTGGATCGTGCGGTCGGCAACCTGAATCTGATCGGGGATGTTGAACGGGGTATCCGGCGTGATCAACCCGCTTTCCAGCCCGCCCGAGACCGCGACGACCTTGAACGTCGAGCCCGGTTCGTAGTTGAAGCTCACCGCCCGGTCCTGCGCCGCGGCTTCCAGCGCCGGCTTGGAGTACGCCCCGGGATCGTTCAGGTTCACCTGCGGCCAGTTAGCGACCGCCAGCAGCGCCCCGGTTTTTGGGTTCATCACGATCGCGGTCGCGTCTTTCGGATTGAACACCTTCCCGACCGCGTCGAGCACGTCTTCGGCACGCTGCTGGATGTTCGCGTCCAGCGTCAGCGTCAGCTTCGCACCCGGCTGCTCGGCATGGACGCTCGTGATCGAGATCGGCTGGCCGATCGCATCGCTGACCACCTTGCGCTCGCCCGCCCTGCCCTGCAGCAGCGCCTCTTGCGAGTACTCCAACCCGGAGGACCCCTTGCCTTCGGCGCCGACGAACCCGAGCACCTGCGCCGCCAGCGTCCCGCGCGGATACACGCGGCGCATCGTCGGCGTGCCCGTGATCCCTTCGAGCTTCAGCGCCGTCACCCGCGCCATCACCTTGCGCGCCTGCCTGGCTGCCAGCGCCGGCGCCAGCACCACGAACCCCGTGTGCTCGCTCAGCTTGCTCAGCAGTTGCGTCTGGGTCAACCCGAGCAATGGCGCGAGCTGCTGGGAGGCTTGCAGCGGTTCCTTGATCAGATACGGATCCGCTGAGATTTCCTGCGCGGGCTCGGACACGGCCAGGTCCACGCCGTTGCGATCGGTGATCGTGCCCCGCTGAGCCGGCAGCGTTTCGGTGCTCAATTGCTGGGTCTCGGCCGCCTTGCGCAGCGCCGGGGCCCTGACCGTCCCCAGATACAACGCTCGTGCCGCCGCGAGCACGAGCAGCAGGAAAAACACTCCGAATATGACCCCGATCCTGTGCTGGACGGTGGCCACCTGCTACCCCTGCGGGCTTGCCGTCGCGCCGCCGGATTCGCTGCTCGGCACCGTCTGGACGGGCGCCGGTGTGGGCGTGCTGGACGCGGCCGCGCTTTCCGTCGTCTGCGCGGGCACAGTCGATGGGGTGGCGACGGGCGTCGTCGATTCCGTGGGTGCAGTGGATTCGGTGGATGTGGTGGCTGCGGTGGACGCGCTGGATTCCGTTGTCGTCGAGGTAGATTCGGTCGATGTTTGCTTCGGCGTGCTCACGCGCGCGTTCAGCGCCTGCAACGCCCTGCCGACGTCGCCTTCGGACCCCCGCGCCGACAGGAACCGCAGCGCGCCCGCGGGGATCAGCTGCATGCCCATGTGCGCGGCCTGCAGCTCGACCGTGTTACCAGCGGCGACTTCGGAGTTTTCGACGCTCAGCGCCGAGTCTTCGCGCTGCAGCGCCGCCTCGTGCTCGAGCGCGCGCCCGATGCCAGCGTTCAGTTTCAGCAGCCCCAACTGCATCGTCACGATCCCGATCAGCGCAAACGCGACGATCCCGATCCACGCCCGTCCGTGGATCAGCCGATCGAGCAGCGGATGGGTCGCGATGGCAACCGCCGGGTTGACGGCCTTGCGGGCCTGCTGTGCGGGACGGGCCGGACGGGCGCCGGGGCCCGATACGCGCCGGGGCCGGCGCACCGGAGCCAGCGGGACACGACGGGGATGGATGGCGGGCGCAGCGGTCCTGGCGGCAGCCGCGGCGGGAGGTGGTGTCATGCGGGACCACCATTCAACTTGCGGGCGGCGCGCAGGCGCGCGGATGCCGAACGCGGGTTGCTCGCGACCTCGCCCGCCGAGGGCACGATCGAGCGGCGGCTCAGCAGCGCACCCTCGGGTTCGCGCCCGCATGCACACACCGGCAGGTCGGGCGGGCAGATGCACCCCTGCGCGCGCTCGGTCAGGAACCGCTTGACCCGGCGATCCTCCAGCGATTGAAAGCTGATCCCCGCCAGCACGCCCCCGTCGCGCAGCAACCCCCAGGCCAGCGGCAGCGCCCGGTCGAGCTGATCGAGCTCTTCGTTGACGGCGATCCGCAGCGCTTGGAACGAACGCTTGGCCGGATGGCCACCCGCGAACCGGGCCGGCGCGGGAATCGCGCAGACGATCGTGTCAACCAGGTCCTGGGTGGTCTGGATCGAGTCCGGCCCGTCCTGCGTGCGGCGGCGCACGATCGCGCGGGCGATCGCGTTTGCGTGGCGCTCCTCGCCGAAGTCGCGCAGGGTCCGTGCCAGCCGGCGCTCGTCCCAGGTGGCGAGCACCTCGCGCGCGGTCAACTCCTGGTCGGGGTCCATACGCATGTCCAGCGGCGCGTCATACGAGTACGCAAACCCGCGCTCGCGCGCGTCCACCTGCATCGAGGACATACCCAGATCGAAGTACACGATGTCCGCCCTGACACCTTCTTCGGCGAGCTCTTCCAGCGCCTGCGCGTAGTCGGCGCGGATGAACCTGACGGTGCAGGCCGTCTCCGTTGCCAGCTCTTCGTAACGCTCGCGTGCGAGCGGGTCGCGGTCGATCGCGATCAACGTGCCTTCGGGGCCGAGCCGCTCGGCGATCAGTTGCGCGTGCCCTCCCCCGCCGAACGTGCAGTCGATCGCGGTCTGTCCGGGCTGCGGGTCGAGCAGGTCGATCAGCTCGCCGGCGAGCACCGGGACGTGTGTCTTTGCGGTCATGTCAGCGGTGATCGTCACGATAGGCGGCCGGTTGAGGGACCGGAGCCGGAGCTGGAGCTGGAGCCGTCCACGCCGGCGGTGATATCCCCGACGCCTTTCAACAGTGCCGGTCGATGGTCGTTCCAACCGCCGCGGTCCCACAGCTCCAGCCGATCGCCCGCCCCGACGACGACGACCTCCTTGGCCAGACCGGCGTGCTCGCCGAGGAAGCTCGGGATCATGATCCGCCCCGCCGCGTCGAGATCGGCGTCGTGGGAGCTGCCGTAGAAAAACCGCTCCAGCTCGGTCAGCCGCGGGGACAGCGGCGGTATCTCCGCCAGCGCGCGCTGGGTGTAGCGCTCGTACTCCTCCGGGCGCCACACGCCGACGCACGGCTTCAGGTCCACGGGCATCGCCAGCACCACGCCCTCCGACAGCGCCGCACGGTAGCGCGCCGGCACCGTCAGGCGGTTCTTCGCATCGAGCGTGTGGTCGAACGTGCCGCGGAACGGGGCCATGTCGGGGGTTCTTCCTCTTCCGGCTCTTCCGGTCGGGGGTCGAAGTAGTTACCGAGCCGGGGTGGAGGAGTGGGAGGAGCCCCTCCACCTCGGCTCGCTGCCGCCAACTTACCCCACTTTCTCCCACAACGCAACTCTAATTGCACATTTTTTCCCACAATCCTGTCGAGACACGCTCAAAATCGTCAAAACACCTGTCGTGGCGGGGGCTTGCGGGTGGGATCGCGTTGTGCCTGCGAGCCGGCCACAACGCGGGATTCCTGCAATCCGCTGTGCATACCGGCGGCGTGCATCGGCCGTTGCAGATACGATCGGCTCATGCGGGTCACGCAGGGGCATGGGATCGGGTACGAGCGGGAACGCGGATGGCGGTCATGCGTGCGGCCCCTCACGACGTGCAGCGTTGTCGCGTCGATCGCGCTCGCGGTCGCGCTCGCGGGCTGCGGCTCCAGCTCCTCGACGGGCTCGAGCGCCGACCCTGCGGGAGTCGTGCCCGCCTCGGCGGCGATGTATGTCGGTGCGGTCGTCCGGCCCAGCGGCACCCTCAAGACCGAAGCGCTCGCCGCCGGGCACGCGCTCACCCACCAGACCGACCCGTACACCCATCTGCTCGGCGTCCTGCAGACGCCCGGCAGCCCGACACTCGACTACAGCAGCGACGTCGCGCCGTGGCTCGGCCCGAACGCCGGGCTGTTCCTGACCTCGCTCGGCTCCTCCGAAGCGCTCACGACCCTGCTCCAGCAGGGTCTGACCGGCGGCGGCTCGTCGACCACGACGGAGTGGCCGTTCAGCGCGGGCGGGGCGCAGGGCGCGATCGTGCTCGACACGACCGACCTCTCCGCCGCCAAGACGTTCGTTGCGAACGCCGCCTCACACGCGGGCGCGCACGCGTCAAGCTATCGCGGCGTCGCCTACCAGGTGAGCACTGGCGGAGACGCATTCGCCGTCGTGGACAAGCTCGTCGTGCTCGGCACCGAATCGGGTGTCCATGCCGTGATCGAAACGTCCCAAGGGGGTTCCTCGCTAAAGTCGGATCCCTCCTACGCCAAGCTGCAGTCGGTCGCCCCGTCCGGCGCGCTGGGTCATGTATATGCCAACCCGGCGGCGCTGACGAGCGCTCATGGGACGAGTGCGCACGGCGGCACGAGCAGCTCACAGGACCAGACCCTGCCGGAGCTGTTGAGCGTACTCGGGGGCACCCGCCCGCTGAACGTCTCGCTCGTGCCCTCCGCGGGCTCGCTCGCGCTCGACGCCGACGTCGGCCCCCCAGCCACGGGCGCCACCGGGACGCAGAGCGGCGGGCTCGTCGCCGCTGCCGCCGCGGGCAACCGGGCGCTCAGCGAACTACCCGGCGAATCGTGGCTGGCCGCCGGTCTCGGCAATGTCGGCGGCACAGCCGGAGGCAGCCTGAGCGGCCTGCACGGCCTGCTCTCGCTGGCGAGCACGCTGGGCTCCTCCGGGGCCGGCGCAGGGGTGGCCTCGCCGCAGCAGACCGGGCTCAGCGTGAAAGGGCTGCTCGAAGGACTGCTCACACCGCTTGACGAGCTCAGCGCCAACACCGCCCAGGCGCGGCAGGACTTCCTCAGCTGGATGGGCGACGCCGGGGTGTTCGCGAGCGGGACGAGCGTGCTCGAACTGAAGGGGGCCGTCGTGATCGACTCCACCAACCCGACCGCCTCGCGCGCCGCCGTCGCCAAGCTCTCAAGCGCCCTGCGTCAGGCGGGCGAGGAAGCCACGCCGGCCACTATCCCTGGCACCGAAGCGGCGATCGAAGCCAAAATCACGGGCCTGCCGCTCACGCTCGTGATCGCCGACGGGCGCAGCTCGAGCGGGCAGACCAAGTTCGTGATGGGCCTCGGGCAGCCCTCCGTTGCAGACGCGCTGAACCCGCCGAGCACGATGTCGAGCACCGCTTCCTACAGCAGCGCCCAGAGCGCGCTCGGCGAAGGGATCGCACCGAGCCTCACGGTCAACTTCTCGACGCTGCTGAGCCTGCTCGAAGGGGTCGGCCTCGCCGAAGACCCGACCGTCTCGAAATTCACGCCCTACCTGCGCGCCTCCACCACGCTGACCGGCGGCGGCAAGAGCCTGGGCGGTGGGATCGAACGGTTGCGCCTCGTCCTGGGCCTGCAGCACGCCGCAGGCTGAGCTCACGCCGGCGCGGGCTCCTCAGGCCGGGGCGGGTTCGGGCTCACGCGCGCGCGGGGCGCGATTCTCGGTCTCGATGATCACGCGGCACGGGCGCTTTGAGAGCAGATACGTCGCGGTCGGACCGATCCGCTGCTCGCCGGCGGGCGCGTGGATCGTCAACCAGTAGATCACGTCCGAGCCGACCCGGATCGCTTCCTCGACGAGCGCCGCCCCCGGGTTGCGGGTGCGGATCAGGCCGGTATGGATCTTGATCCCGTTACGCCTGGCCTTGATGCGCGCGCTCTCCAGGACAGAGCGGCCCTGCGCCTCCTCCTCCTCCAGGCCCGCGTCCAGCGATAGCTGGCTGGGCACGGGCAGCACGAAGATCGCATAGACCACGCCGTCCCGGCCGATCAGCTTGGCGGCGCTGGAGAGCGCCTGCGCGGAGACATCCTCGCCGAAGATCGGCACGAGCGCGGTGCGGTAGTCGAGCTCGTGAAAGTCGGCCGGGCGCTCCTCGCGGGGCAGCCTGTAGGACTTGCGCGGATCGAGTCCCTGGCGGTGGCGGTAGTAGAAGTAGCCGCCCATCCCGAGGACCATCCAGGGGATGCCGACGATCTTCGCCTCGGTGTGCAACACGGTCACGGCGACCCATGCCGCGGCCGTGCCGATTCCGCCGATCACGGCGGTCATCGGGATCACCGAGCCTTTGATGCGCACTCCCCATGGGCTCATGTACGGGCGCTCGCGATCCGGGTCCTTGACGCGCAGCGCGACGATAGCCGCGTGCGCGGTCGTGAACGAGAGCATCGCGCCGAACGAGTACAGATTGCCGAGCACGCTGGTGTTGCCGTAGATGATCAGAGTGCTGGCCAGCATCGAGAAGAACACGAGCGTGAACCACGGCGTGCGGTAGGAGGCGTGCAGCCGGGAGAACAGCCGCGGCAGCTGGCGGTGTTCGGACAGCGACCACGACAGGCGCGAGATCCCGATCATCCCGGCGTTCGTGGCGATGAACAGGATCGTCGCGGCGAGCAGCCCCAGGTAATATTTGGCCAGCGTCAGGACCGTGCCGTGCAGTCCGAGGTGTTCGATCACGCCGAGCATCGGATCGTTTTCGAAGAACCCTCCCAGCGAGGTCGCATAGCCGGGGCTGGAGAACGACTGTTTGAGCTCGTGGCTGTAGCCGACGCCGTGATGCACGACCGGCAGCGCCGACAGCGCGACCATCGAGATGCCCGCGTACACCGCCAGAACGGCGAGCACAACGAGGTTCACGGCCTTCGGCACCTGCTTGCCGGGGTCCCTGGACTCCTCGGCCATGTTCGCGACGGTCTCGATGCCCGTATACGCGAGCATCGCCAGCGACAGCGCGAATATCAGTTCCCGCCACGTCGGCACGCTGCCCAGATGCACCTGGTGCACCAGCAGCGACGGGTTCAGGACGAGCGCGACCCCGATGCAGACCAGCAGGATCTGCGTGCTGAGATCGAGGACCGCCAGGACGAGGTTGAGCTTGGCCGACTCGCCCAGCCCGCGGATGTTCAGCCAGGCCAGCAGCGCGACGACGATCAGCCCGCCGAAGATGTCGTCCGGGTTGTGCTTGAGCGGGCCCAGTCCGGGGAACGCGCTCAGGTAGTGCGGGACGAAGAACGCCGAGATCGCGATCGTCAGGATGTAGTCGAGGCTCAGCGCCCAGCCGGCGAAGAACGAGACGACGTCGTTGAACGCGTGGCGCGCGAACGAGGAGGAGCCGCCCGCTTCGGGAAACATCGAGGCGCCCTCGGCGTAGGTTTTCGCGGTCAGCGCGAACAACCCGCCGGCGAACAGGAACACCAGCGGGGTGAGTCCGAGCGCGTGCGCGGCCACCAGACCGAGCGCGTAGTAGATCGAGGAGCCGACGTTCCCGTAGGCGGTCGCGAACATGCCGGACACGCCGACCGATCGGCGCAGTCCCTGCTCTCTGAGGCGTGCCATCGTCGGCAGCGTATACGCCCGGGGCGGATGCAAAATCCCATTCATCGCACCAGCCCGAGCAGGAACCCGCCGTATGATCCCGACGACCCGGGCCCCAACCGACCCCCGGCACTGAGAACGTCATGGAAAGAACGTCACACCGCCGCGGCAACTACGACTCGGGCGAGGATTTCGTCCTCGAATACGGCGAGCTGCGGTTCACATTCAACGAAGCCGACTTTTCCGAGCGCTGCGAGCAGGCGGCGCTGAAGCTCGGTTTCGTCGGGGGCAGGCTGGGCTCCGACGAGCTCGAAGACCTCGTCAACCTCGCGGTCAACGGCGAGGTCTACGATCCGGCCTCTGCGCTGGGCGAGCACGTCAACGAGTGCTGGCCGGAGCTCGTCGGACCGGCCGAGCGCTCGCTCGTGCACTGGTTGCGACGGCTCGTGTTCAGGGGCGCATGGCTCGATCAGCGCGTGAACGAGGGTGAGCTGGGGGTCTGCTTCGACGAACAGACCGGCGGCTTCGTCTACGTGCAAGCCGCGGGCAGGCGGGACAGCGATTCATCCGTCGGCGGCGAACCGATCGAGCTGGCGCGCGAGCCCTCCTGGGGCCGCGTCGCCTATCGACGCTAGCCTGCGGCCTGGAGCGCGCTGGCGCGGGCCTGTGCGATCGCCCTGGCGCCCTCCTCGCCGACGAGCAGCTCGGCGCGCACGGTCCCACTGGCTGTGAGGTCAAGGGGTGGTCCGCCGGTGCCGACAAGCGCGGGGTCCAGGGCGATGACGGTCGTCTCCCCGCCGAACGGCCTGGTGGCGGTAGCGAGGATCGTCAGCGATCCGCCGTCGCCGAGGTTGCGTGCGGCCGCGAGCACGCGACGGGCCGTGTGCGGGTGCAGCCCGTCGAGGGTGTCGATCAGCACGAGCGCGTCCCCCCCGCGCGCGGCGGTGCGCTTGGCTGTCTCGATCGCGCGCTCTACCGTCTGACCCTGGGTGTCCGCCGAGGCGGCAAAGCTGAGCGCCGTCGCGGGCGCCACGGGACCCTCGCCCCACTCGGCGATCTCCTCGGGCCGAACGCCGGCGAGCACGAGCGTCACCTCGAGACCCTCGCGGCCTGCCAGCACACCCAGCAGACGCCTGAGGATCTCTGTCTTGCCGGAGCGCGCGGGGCCGGCGATCACAGCCCGCGAGCCACGACCGAAGGGTGTGAGCCACTCGATCGCCTCGAGCGTCGAGTCACCGCCATCCAGTGCCAGGCGCTCGCTTGGGTAGGCGACGGGGCGCTCGTCGTAGTGAGGACCCTCGGACACCTCACCGGCGGGGGCGCCGTTGATCGTCTCGACGCGGACCAGCGAGGGGTAGCGCTCTGAGCGCCGCGGTGTGCGCAGCGGCCCGGTGACGCGATCGCCGGAGACGAGCTCGCAGCGACGGACCTGCGCGGCGGAGATGTAGACGTCTTCGTCGGAGGCGTCCGGCGGATGCACGCGCAGGAAAGCCGAGCCGTTGCCCAGCAGCTCGACGACGCCCTCGGCGGCGCGATCCTCGCCATCCGAGCGATCCTCTTCAGAGGACCTGGGCGCTTTGGCTGCCCGCCCTGCACCCCGGGAGCGGTCTTTCGCGGGACGGTCCTTTGCGGGGTCATCCTTTGCGGGATGATCCTCCGCGCCGGGGAAGCTCGTCCGTGTCCTTGGTCTGGGAGCGTCGCGAGCGGCGCCCGCGCGTGCTCGAGCGCCGGCGCGCACCCTCCGCGGGAGCGTCCCCGCCGTCAACGGGTGTGTCTGCGGCGGATCCGTCGCTCGCCGTGTCCGCCGAGGCGGCGGTGGACGGTTCACCGAGGATCGCGTCGATCAGATCGGCCTTGCGCAGCCGGCGAAATCCGTCGAGACCGAGCTGGTCGGCAATCGCGTGCAAATCTGCCAGCGGGCTGGCCTGCAGCTCGGAGCGGTCGAATACTGCCATGGTTGTGCTTCTCCTTCGTCTGGTGGATTGGGCGGTTGGCGCCCGGCCGCGTTGCGGGTCAGCGGCCGGCACCCGTATGTGAACCCTAGCGCGCGCGCCGGCCAGGTCTCGGCTGAGTCGGCCGGCGAGGACTAACGCTCGTAGCGAAGTTCCTCGGCGAGCTCCAGATCCCTGCCGGGATCCAGCTCCCCGCGCAACGCTGCGCGCACCGCGATGTAGTCGGCGGCGGCCGCGACATCGTGCACCCGGAAGATGTGCGCTCCCCGATCGAGCCCGTCGGCCAGCGCCGCCAGTGTCCCTGCCAGACGCTCGCGCGGCGGACGTGAGGTGAGCGCTCCGATGAAGTCCTTGCGCGAGATCGCCAGCAGCAGCGGCCGGCCCAGCTCGTGCAGGCGTCCGACGTTCGCGAGCAGGGCAATCGTCTGTGCGGGGGTCTTGGCAAAGTCCGGACCCGGGTCGAGGATCAACTGCTCGAACGAGACGCCCGCGCCGAGTGCCAGCTCGATGCGGGCGCGCAGAAACGCGAGCACCTCACCGGTCACGTCCTCGCCGTATAGATCCGGATCCTGCAGGCGTTGCTTGGGCACGGCGAGCGTGTGCATCAGCACGAGCGCCACACCGGTCTGCGCACACACCGCGGCGAGCTCCGGATCGCGCAGGCCGGAGACGTCGTTGACGATGCTCGCGCCGGCGGCGATCGCGGCGCGGGCGACCGCCGGCTTGTATGTGTCGACCGAGACGGTCACACCCAGCTCGGCGACGATCCGCTCAATCGGTGGGACGACGCGGTCGATCTCGAGCTCGACCGACACGGGTGGAACCCCGGTGCGCGCGGACTCGCCGCCCACGTCGAGGATGTCGGCGCCCGCCTGCACCAGCTCGCGGGCGAGGCGCAGCTGCCGATCGAGAGTCGCCGCGGAGCCGTCGTCGCTGAACGAGTCCGGTGAGGCGTTGACGATGCCCATCAGCAGCGGCCGCTCGCCGAGTCGCAGGGTGCGCTCGCCCGCGCGTAGCACGTAGGTTTTGGCGCTCATGCCGGGCTCACGCCGGGTTGGCTCATGCCGTTTGCACTGGTTCCGGCTGGACTCACGCCGGCCGGACTCCCTCGGGCGAAGCCGCCTCTGGCTGCTCCGCTCCCGAACCTGTCTCCCGCGCAGGCTCGCCGTCCGGACGGTTACCCTCGGCGTCGGCTTCGGCCGCGAACCGCTCGATCTCCCGCTCAGTGCGTGCATCGTCCCAGCCGAGCTCGCGCGCCAGCACGCCGGCCACGCGATTGATCGGATTGCCCACCCCGCCCAGCTCCCGCGCGGCCAGCAGCCCCAGCCGGGTGCGGCGCAGCAGCACATCCCCGATGGTGAGCGCCTGCTCGCGACGGGCGGCGAGCGCGACCTCGGCCAGGAGGTCCGGCAGACCCGGGACGATCGGCTGGGCCAGCTCGGGGTGGGCGGGACTTCCTTCCCCCGCGAGCGCGAGCACCTCGTGAGCGGCATAGCCGTACCGGCCGGCCAGGGAAGCGTATGACTCTGCCGGCACGCCCTCCACGCGTGGTAGCTCCTCGGCGGAGATCGCCTGCCCAAGCGGGATCTCGTGGGTATGACAGGGCGCGTCGCGGGCATCGCGCTGCACGAGACGATCCACGGTCAGCTTGGCCATCCGCCGCCAGGTGGTCAGCTTGCCGCCCGTGATTGTGAGCATCCCAGACTCGGCCTCGTACAGCTCGGCGCGCCGGGAGATGTCGACCGACTTCTTCGGGTCGCCGCTGGAGATCAGGGGTCGCACGCCGGCGAACGCGCCAACCAGATCACGCGGTGCAAAGGAGGCGCCGAAGAACTCGTTGATCGCCTGAAGCAGGTAGTCGATGTCCTCCGCGGAGCTGTGCACGTGCTCCAGCTCGCCCTCGTAGTCGCGATCGGTCGTGCCGATCAGCGTGCGCCCGAGCCAGGGCAGCGCGAAGATCGTGCGTCCCGACCCGGCCGGGACGATCGCGCCGCCCAGTAGCGGCAGATCCTCGTGGCGCAGCAGGATGTGGGTACCACGGCTGGGTCGGATAATTGGGACCCGCCCGCCGCCTGGTTCGGACCCGTCATTGGCGTCCTCGCCCGAACCGTGCTGGGACGCACCGTCGGCGGAAGCGGAGGGGGGCGCCCCCAACCGGTCGGCCCAGACTCCCGTCGCGTTGACGACGTTCGCGGCGCGCACTTCGAGCTCATCCCCATTCAGGCCGTCACGCACGCGCACGCCGCATGCCCGTCCGTCGCGCTCGATCAGACTCAGCGCCTGCACGCGGTTGGCAGCGACCGCGCCGAAACGCTCGGCCTCGCCGAGGACGGTCAACACCAGGCGGACGTCGTCGGTCTGGCAGTCGTAGAACAGGTACCCGCTGGTCGGCTCGCGCGCGGTGAGCGCGGGCAGCAGCTCGAGCACTTCCTCGCCGGAGATCACGCGGTGGCGCTCGGGACTCCAGGACTCGGACTCGCCCCGGCGCGAGCGCAGCCGATCCCGATCGAGCGACATCGCGTCATACAAATTCAGCCCGACTCCCATCAGCCGGTCCGGACGGGCGCCGTCGAACGCGGGCACGACCAGCGGCAGCGGATGCACGAGGTGCGGTGCCAGCGCGACCATCAGCTGGCGCTCGAGCAGCGCCTCGCGGACGAGGCTCAGGTCGAAGTTCTGCAGGTAGCGCAGCCCGCCGTGGACCAGCTTGCTGGAGCGGCTGGAGGTCCCGGCGGCATAGTCGGCGCGCTCGACCAGCGCGACGCTGAAGCCGCGCGTGGCGGCGTCCAGCGCCACGCCCGCCCCGGTGATCCCACCGCCGACGACGACGACGTCGAACTCGTTCTCGGACAGGGCCGCGATGGCCTGGGCACGCTCGATCACGCGCCCAGTCTCGCAGAGGAAGGGGGGCGGGACTCGATACTCAGAGCTGGGCGAGCTCGGCGGTGATCTCGCTCACCGCGGACTTGGCGTCGCCGAACAGCATCGAGGTCTTCGGGTCGAAGTACAGCTCGTTCTCGATGCCCGCGAACCCGGGGTTCATCGAGCGCTTGATCACGATCACCGAACGGCTGTCGGCGACCTCGAGGATCGGCATGCCGTAGATCGGCGAGCTGGGTGTGTTCTTCGCCGCCGGGTTGGTCACGTCGTTGGCGCCGATCACAAGCGACACGTCGGTGCGGGAGAACTCGGGGTTGGCGTCGTCCATCTCCTTGAGCTGGTCATACGGAACATCGGCCTCGGCGAGCAGCACGTTCATGTGCCCGGGCATGCGCCCGGCGACCGGGTGGATCGCGTAGCTGACCTCCACCCCGCGCGCCTCGAGCTCCTTGGTCAGCTCACGCACGGCGTGCTGGGCCTGGGCGACGGCCATGCCGTAGCCGGGGACGACGACCACGCGGCTGGCGTAGGCGAGCTGAATCGCGGCGTCGGCAGCGCCGATCGAGCGCACCGTACCCGCGTGCTCCCCCGCCCCGCTGGCGCCCTCGACCGCCCCGCCGCCGCCAAACCCGCCGGCGACGATCGCCGGGATCGAGCGGTTCATCGCGCTCGCCATCAGGCGGGTCAGGATCGTGCCCGACGCACCGACGATCATGCCCGCGACGATCAGCGCCGGGTTGTTGAGAGCCATGCCGGTGGCCGCCGCGGACAGGCCGGTGAAGGCGTTCAGCAGCGAGATCACGACCGGCATGTCCGCCCCGCCGATCGGCAGCACCACGGCGTTGCCGAGCAGCGCGGCGACGATCAGCATGCCGATGAACAGCAGTTCCGAATGCGCTCCATTGACCAAGGCGACGCCCGCAGCGACGGCAAGGATCAACAGCACGAAGTTGACGATCTGCTGGGCGGAGCCGAAGGAGATAGGACGCCCAGGGATGATTTCCTGGAGCTTGCCGAACGCGATGTTCGAGCCCCAGAACGAGATCGAACCGACGATCGCGGCGAACACCGAGAATATTGCGACGTACGTCGGCACTCCCCCGATCTGGATAGATGCGCCGCTCTGCAACACGAGGCCGCTCGGGAATTCGTGGGCGAAGTTGATCGTGTGCGAACCGTAGGTCGAGCCGTGGTGGCGGAACTCGACCCATGAGATCAGCGCCACCGCGCCACCGCCGACGCCGTTGAACAGCGCGACCATCTGCGGCATCGCGGTCATCTTCACCTGGCGTGCCGCCGGCACCCCGACGGCCACGCCGAGGGCGATACCGAGCGCGATCAGGCCCCAGTTGCCCTCGCCGGGGTTCAGCAGGGTGGCGATCACCGCGATCGCCATGCCGACCGCCGCGGTGCGATTGCCGCGCACTGCGCTGGTCGGTCCAGCGAGCCCGCGCAGGCCCTGGATGAACAGGGCGAACGCGACGATGTACAGAACGTAGATGAAGCTTTCGCTCTGCAGGAACGTGCTCGCCAGCGGCAGCGCGGCGATCATGCGGCGCCCCCCTTACCATCGCCCTCGCCGAGGTCTCCCGCACCCGGTTTGCCGCCGGCGCCACCGCCGCCTGTGCCGGCGCCCTCCCCGTCCTTCGCGGACGGCGGCTTGGGCTTTGACTTGAACATCTCGAGCATGCGATCGGTGACGAGGAACCCACCGACGATGTTGATCGTGCCGAACGCCACCGCGATCACCAGCAGCGCCTTGCTGAAAGCATCCAGACCCGCGAGCCCGAGTAGCAGCAGGCCGCCGAGCAGCACGATCCCGTGGATCGCGTTCGTCCCCGACATCAGCGGCGTGTGCAGGGTGTTCGGAACCTTCGAGATCACCACGAACCCGATGAATCCGGCGAGTACGAGGATCGCGAGGTTGGTTGTGAGCGTGCTGGCGAGGATCATATTTGGGCCTCCACAGCGGCCTGAGCTCCGAGATGAACGATCTCACCGAGGCGCACGATGCATGAGCCGGCGACGATCTCATCGTCGAAGTCCAGGTGCAGCTGGCCGTCCTCGCCGACGAGCAACTCCAGCAGCGCGAGCACGTTGCGCGCGAACAGCTGCGAGGCGTGCTCGGGCATGAGCGCGGGCAGGTTCAACGGCGCGACGATCTTGACGTCGTGCTTGACGACGGTCTCCCCCGGCTCGGTCAGCTCGCAGTTGCCGCCGGACTCGCCCGCCAGGTCGACGATCACCGACCCGGGCTTCATCCCTTCCACCGCCTCCGCGGTGACGAGCTTTGGCGCAGGACGTCCCGGCACGAGCGCGGTCGTTATGACGACGTCGAACCCCTTGATCGCCTCGGTCAGTGCGTACTGCTGCACCGCCCGCTCCTGCGCGGTCAGCTCGCGTGCGTACCCGCCCTCGCCGCTGGCCTCCAGGCCGAGATCGAGCCACTGCGCGCCCAGCGACTGCACCTGCTCGGCCACCTCGGGCCGCACGTCGTAGCCGGTGGTGCGCGCGCCCAGGCGCTTGGCGGTGGCCAGCGCCTGCAATCCGGCGACGCCCGCGCCGAGCACGAGCACCTTGGCGGGCGGGATCGTGCCGGCGGCGGTCATCAGCATCGGGTAGAACCGGCCCAGGTTCTCGGCGCCGAGCAGCGCTGCCTCATAACCGGCGACGTTCGACTGCGAGGACAGCGCATCCATCGACTGCGCGCGCGATATGCGCGGGATCGCCTCCATCGCGAATGCGGTCGCATGCGCGCCCGCCAGCGCACGTGTCGTCTGCGGGCTGGTCAGCGGCGCGAGGAAGCCCACCAGGATCGAGCCGGACCCCAGCGCCCGGATCTGCTCGGGGTCGGGCGGGGCGATCGTGACGACGACGTCACACCCCCAGACCTCGGCGGCATTGCCGGTCAGCTCGGCGCCCGCATCGGCGAATGCGCCGTCGGGCAGCAGCGCACCGGCGCCCGCGCCACTCTGCACGAGCACCTCGATGCCTTTCGCCTTCAGCTTGCCGACCACCTCCGGCACGAGCGCGACTCGGTGCTCGCCGGGAGCGGTCTCAGTCGGAACGCCGATCCGCATTGGGTCCGAGAACGTATCCGATCCTCCCGACGGCGGGCGGTCCGGGTTGGCGTCTGGAGGCCCGGGCGTGCGAACATGGCAGGGCCATGACGGTGAATCTGACCCGCATCTACACCAAGCTCGGCGACGGCGGCGAGACCCATCTGGGAGACATGAGCCGCGTCTCCAAGCTGCACCCCCGCGTCGAGGCCTACGGGACGGTCGACGAGCTGAACGCGACGCTCGGGGTGGCGCTGACCCAGCCGGGACTGCCGGACCGGATCGCGGCGTGGCTCACACGCGTGCAGAACGACCTGCTCGACCTCGGCGCCGACCTGTCGGTCCCGGGCGCGGTCGAGGCGGAGGCGAAGGCGAAGGATGGGTCACGGCGGGAGGATGAGATCGGGGATGGGGATGGCGATGAGGACGGGGATGAGGACGGTGACGGGGACGGCAAGCAAGCGGCCGACAGGCATCAGCGCCCACGGCTGCGTGTGACCGCCCAGTACACCGAGTGGTTGGAGGGGGCCTGTGACGAGGTCAACGCGACGCTTGCGCCACTGCGCTCGTTCGTGATCCCCGGGGGCACGGCCGCCGCCGCGCAACTGCACGTCTGCCGCACCGTCTGCCGCCGGGCGGAGCGACGCGCGATCGCCCTCGGCGCGGAGGGCAACCCGGAGGTCGTGCGCTACCTGAACAGGTTGTCGGATCTGCTGTTCATCCTCGCGCGCGCGGTGAACAAAGACGGGGTGGTGGGATCCGAATCGGGGTCCGAGCCACTATGGGATCCGGGAGCCCACGGCTCGGGCTCCGCTTCCCAGCCCACGTGAGCGCGAGCGTGCCTCGCCGGCACGCAGACCGGCCACGGCCAGGGCCATCCACAGCGTGCCCACCAAGTAGCCGCCTACGACATCGCTCGGCAGATGCCAGGCGAGGATCAGCAGCGAGAAGCTGACGGCCGCCACGAACAGCACACCCAGGGCGGCTGCTGCCGGACGCAGGCGGTTTGGCGCGACCAGCACGGCGCACATGACGAGCGCGGTCGCCGCCGTCGAATGGCCGCTCGGCCAAGACGCGGCGTTGACCCAGCTGCCACCCCCGACGTAAGCGTGTGGATGCGCGAGCAGTGGCTTGAGGATCTCGCTCGTCAGCGGCGCCAGGCCCAGTACGAGCCCGACGGCCAGCGCGACCTTGGGACGTCCGCGCCTGAGCGCGACCGCCATCAGGATGGTCCCCCAGAGGATGTAGAGCACCGGGTCGAGCAGGTGCAGCAATGCGTTCGCCACGTCGTCCAGTCGCGGCCCGCCGAGCAGCGTGAAGTCGTACAGCGCGACCGCGTCTTTGACGTGCGTCGCGGGCACAAACGCGGCCACGATCCAGGTCAGCGCGAGCGCGAGCGCGCACAGCCCGGCGACCCACAGGGGCCCGGCGGCGGTTGGCCGGCCGTAATCTCCGCGTCGCGTGTGCGGGTGGGCGGCCGATAGATACACCGTTGACATGCTCTCCACAGGGTAGGCGTGTCGGTAAAGGGAGGCTGAACCGCGGGTTGGACACGGCGCGAGACCCGCTCTCGAGCGAGGGTCCGCTTACATTTGCCCGGCGCGGCTACGGCCCAACTGGGAAAGTCCTGCCCGCGAGCGCGATCAGCGCCTGCGCGGTCACCCAGACGGGGGTCTGGGAGCCGGTGCGCGAGTAGCGGATGCTGCCGCCGGGCGCGATCAGGCTTTCCAGGTAGCCGACCGGGGAGCGGCTGCCGTGGCGGCGGATCGTGTGAGGGTTATATCCGGCGGCGATCAGGCCCTGGATCGCCCAGGCGGTTGACTGGGCGTTGGATTCGCCGCCGTACTGCTGGGGCAGGCCGCCGTCGAGGTTCTGGGAGCGGATCAGGTAGTCGGCCCCGGCATCCAGGACGTGCTTGTTGCGAGCGCCGGCGTCGGCGAGCGCCTGCAGCGCCGTGCCGGTGTCATCGACGTCGCTGGGCGAGCCGTGCACGTCGAAGGAAAAGCCACCGTCGGAGCTCTGCTGGCGCTCGATCCAGCC
This sequence comes from uncultured Solirubrobacterales bacterium, assembly GCA_963810645.1. Lineage (GTDB taxonomy): Bacteria > Actinomycetota > Thermoleophilia > Solirubrobacterales > Solirubrobacteraceae > Palsa-744. Next base: position 99,917 of record CAWEOK010000016.1, read on the forward strand.
CGCTGCTTCGCGGATCGGGCCGAAGGCCGGTGAATGCCCGACCGCACGCAGCGCGAAGATCGCGAACGCCGTGAGATCGACCATGTTCTGAAACGAGCCATCGCGTTCACGCGCGCGCAGTACTTCGGCGACGAGGTTGCGCCCGGCGAACGAGTACGCGCTTGCTCCGCAGGTGTGCGCGGCGAGGATCGTGCGCTCGGTATCGCCGAGACCCTGCAGCGTCGAGACTTCGCCGCGCAACGCGTCGAGTACCGAGTGCCCATCGTGGGTGACGCTCGCCGGGTCGTGCCCGGCGGCCGCCAGGCCCATCGCGGCCCAGGCGGAATACAGCTCGCTGGGGCTCTGGCCGGCGGCGGCGCCATATCCGCCGTTGGAGCTCTGGACCGAGAGCAGATATGAGACCTCGGGCGACAGGGACGCAGCGTGGGCGCGGGCGATCGATGCTCGTGCCGCCGGAATGCTCCGGCCCAGCGATAACCCACCCAGCACGAGCGCGAGGACCACCAATGCCACGGTCATCCCTCGTGCCGCCGGCGGGTGGCCCGTGGATAGGTCCGGCATGGCAGGCGTGTCCGGGACAGGTTCCCACTGAACGGTCATGCGCTCGCGGGTGCGGGCCAGCAGGCGCGCGAGCTCGGGTCCGAAGGCGAGCGCGAACAGCAGTGTCGCAACCGTGTCTGTGACGTCGAACGGCAGCGCCGCGCCCGCGTATGCGATGAACGCCGCGGGAGTATGGCTGGCGCCGATCGTCCAGGTGTAGAGGTTCATGATCTCCTTGGCCATCAGCGCCGCGGCGGCGCAGGCGATCGCCAGCGGCACTCGTGGCAGACGCCGGCCACTGACCCGCCCGAGCGTCGCTCCCGCGAGACCGACGAGACCCCAGGCGGCCATCTGCCAGGGGGTGTACGGGCCCTGACCGAGCATGATGTTCGACGCGAGCATGCCGATCGCGCCGACGGTGAACCCGGGCAGCGGGCCGAGGGCGTAGCCGACGACGAACGCGATCGCGGTGATCGGCTTGACGTCGGGCAGTGCCACGAACGCGTCACGACCAAGCGCGGCGACGGCCGCCAGTGTCGCCACCACGGCGACCATGCGCGCGGAGGGACGCCGGCGCTCGTATGCGATCCAGCCGGCGGCCAGGACCAGCCCGACAAGCAGAAACGAGGCCGGCAGCCAGCTCACGCGACGGCCCTCAATGCGATGTCTGACTGCAGCAGCGCGGCGCCCTGCTCGGGCAGCAGCGCCCCACCTGCGCCGCCGAGGATGCGGGCGGTCTCGGTGGCGAAATACCAGCCTCCGGCGAGCAGTTCTGTTGCATCCCCGTCGGCGATCACGCGGCCGTCGGCGAGCAGAACCGCGCGCTGCGCGCAGGATGCGGCGAACTCGGGGTCGTGCGTGGCCACGATCACCGCCAGTCCCCGCTCGGCGCGGCGGCGCAGCTCCAGCGCCAGCTCGGCCTTGGCCTCGCGGTCCATGCCCCGCGTCGGCTCATCCAGCGCGAGCACCGCCGGTGGGCCGTCCGGCGAATCGGCTCCGTCGCCCGCGACGATCGCCAGCGCCAGTCGTTGACGCTCGCCTCCGGACAGGTCGCGCGGGTTGCGCTGGGCCATGTGCGCCAGCCCGACGGACTGCAACGCCTCCGCAGAGGTCTCCTCGCAGACCTGCTCGTGCACGAAGTAGTCGCCCGGGTTCTGCAGTAGCAGCGCGACCCGGCCGGCGCGCTCGATCCGCCCGCGTGTCGGTTCCAGCAGACCGGCGGCGTGACGCAGGAGCGTGGACTTACCTGCGCCGTTACGGCCCATCAGCGCGACGGTCTCACCGGGATGCAGGGTCAGCTCGACGCCACGCAGGATCGCCGGACCGTCGCGCAACTCGTGCCAAACGCCGCGCACTTGCAACGCCGTGGCGGGCTTGCGCGAACGCCGCTTACGTGGCACAGCCGCAGCGGCCTCGGGCACATCGTCACGATCCTTGGGCAGCAGTCCGCGCGCCCGTAACGCGGCGCGGGCCTGGCGCACGCCGACGGGCAGCGGTTGCAGGCCGGCGAGCGCGAACAGCTTCGATCCGGGCGTCTGCAGGGCGGGCGATTCGCGCGCTGCCCAGGCGAGGAACGACGCGGGATCGCCGTCGTGCGCGATGCGTCCACCGCGCATGGCGATCACACGATCCGCCGCCGACAGGCAGCGCTCCAGGCGATGCTCGGCCAGCAGGATCGTCGTCTCCCACTCCTGATTCAGCCGGCGCAGCAGCCCTATCAGCTCATCACCGGCGACCGGGTCCAGCTGCGAGGTCGGCTCGTCGAGCAGCACCACCGGGGGCCTGCCCGCGAGCGCAGCGCCGAGCGCGACACGCTGCTGCTCGCCGCCGGAGAGCTCGTGCACCGAGCGGTCGAGCAGCGCGTCGATCCCCAGCGCGAGCGCGACCTCCTCCACCCCGCGCGCGACCGCGCCGGAGCCGTGGCCGCGGCTCTCCAGCGACAGCGACAGCTCCGAGCGCACCGAGCTCGTCACGAGCTGCGTCTCGGGGTCCTGGAACAGAGCGCCCGCGACTGCACCCAGCTGCGCGGGTCCGTGCTCGCGCGTATCCATGCCGGCCAGCGTGACCGTTCCGGCGTAGCGCCCGCCGTGGAAGTGCGGCACCAGTCCACAGGCGGCCCGCAGCAGCGTCGACTTACCGTGACCGGACAGGCCCGCGAGCAGGCACAGCTCGCCGGGCTCGATCTCGAAGCTGACATCGTCGAGCGCCGGCTGCTCGGCGCCGGGGTAGTGGTAGGTGACGCGGTCGAACGCCAGGATCGGGGTCATGGGTCGATACCTCGACGGTCTGCGAACGGCAGCAGGATGGCCGCAATCAGCGCGGCGCACAGCACGAGCGTTGCGATGCTCGTCGGCATGTGGATGAGAGGGTACGCCTGAAATGCAGCCGCTTCGGTCAACCGGCCGAGCACGGTGAGCGCGACGATCGCGATGGCCGAGCATGCGAACGCGATGTCGTGACGCGACCATGGGCGCACGGCACGAGGGGTGCGCGGGGAGCCAGATCTAGCAGCGGCGAAGCCGCGCAGCTCGAGTGTGGCCGCCACGTCCATGGCGCGGTCGAGCGAGCCGCCGATGACGGCGCCGAGCAGTGCTACGCGCGCGCGGGCACCGGTGGGAGCGCCACCTGGGCGCGTGTGTTGAGCCTCGGCCAGGCGCCCGGAGTCGGCGGCCAGTAGGGGAATCATGCGGGTCGCCAGCGAGGCGGTCAGCGCCGAGCGATAGGACAGCCGGCGCACCGCGCGCAGCAGCTCGTCGGGGTCGACCGCGAGGCTTGCAAGCGTCGTGACGAGGATCAGCAGCGTGACCTTCAGCCCGATGACCGCCCCATAGACGAGCGCCTCGACGGTGAGATCGCCCTGGCCCAACGGACCGAGATCGCCGAGCCGCGCGAACACGGTCAGGCCGTCGCGCGAGACGAGCACGTTGATCGCGACGATCGGCACGGCCACGATCGCGGCGGTACGCAGGGTGCGCCTCAGCTGATGGCCAAGTCCGGCGGCCACCCCCGCGCCGAGCACAGCCAGCGTCAGCGCGAGCAGGACCAGCGGATGGAACAGCACGAGCACGGCCACGGTGAGCGCGAGTGCCCATGTGGCAGCGACACCGGCGCGCGCGGCGTGCAGGGGACTTGGGAGGCGGCGGTAAAAGAACGACGAACGTCCGCCCAGCATGCGCTCACCCTCCCGCGGATACGGGTGCCGGGAGCGACAGCAGCTCACCCCCGGGGGTGATCGCCAGCGCGAAGCGGTTGTGCAGGGCCACTTCGTCGAACGCGTGCGCCGCCAGTTCCACGCCCGCTTCATCGGTGCCCGTGACGACCCAGACGGGGTCTTCTTCGCCGCTGCGCGTGGCCGCGATCAGTCCCGCTCCCGCGCCGAGCGTACGGGCGATCGAGCCCTGTTCGTTCAGCACCGTCAGCGTTGACCCGTTCGCCGCCATGCGCGCATACACGCCGCTGGAGCCCGGTCCGGACTCGATCTCATGCACGGTCGGATCGCCGCTCACCGCGGTCCACGGTCCGACCATCAGACGCAACGTTTCCGGCTCATTGCCGGGGCTGATCGCGGCGAGCGGGGCAAGCACACCGAGCTTCTGCAGGCGCGACTCGACCGTCGTGCACGGACCGTTCGTCACCGAGGCGCATTCGACGCGCAGCGGCAACCGTTTGCCGTCGATCCCATTCGCGAACGGATCGGGAAACGACCCCACGACTGCGGGCACGCTGTCGGTCTGGCTCCAGTCGTGCAGATCCCACCAGATGTGATCGCCGGCATGCACGTTCGTCTCGGCCGCGCCCTTGGGCGCCTCGATGCCGTTGACGAAGTAGAACCAGTCCTGCGGCTGTCCGCCTGCCGATCCGCCGGAGAGCCCGTCGATGCTCTGCACGAACCCGCCGCCGTACTTGGTCGTTACGGTCGCGTTGCGCATCAGCAGGCTCATGACCGTTTCTTCGCCGCGTACCTTTGGCGCGCTCTCAGAGCGCACGACCTGGGCGCCGAAGTCGCGGGTCACGGTCAACTTGACCGCAGTCGGCGCCGAGCCGGCGCCCAGGCCGCAGCCGGCGCTCGTGGCGGCCATGAGGACCGCCACGAGCACAGCCACGCCGAGCGCCCGGCGACGGACAACGCATCGGAGCCGCTCGGCCCTAGGAGACATCGCCGCTAGCGGACATAGAACACGATCCTCGACGTTCCACGGGCCGGCGTCGTGTAGTTGCCGGCGGCGTCGGTCGCCGCGATGTCAAGCACATACCGGCCGGGAGGTAGCGATTCGGGCAGCAGGTATGAGAACTGACCGCTGCTCGACACCTTGAACGTGCTGCCCGTACCGCAGCGCGCTCGCACGAACCGGGTAGTGACGCCGTCGAATGCGTAGCAGCGACCTCGGTACTCGCGGCGCAGTTCAAGGCCGATCGAGGTGACGTTGGTGTGCGCGAGCACCGTTCCCGAGAGCACCCGTGGGGCGTGGCCACGCTTGTAGGTGTGTCCGTCGATCAGGCTGGTCAGCCTCGGCACGAGCGCGTACTCGCCTTTGTAGGAGGGGACGACTGTCGTGCTGCCCGTGGATGTGGAGGCGGCCGACGAGCTGGTCGAGGTCCGGGTGCCGCACGTGCCGTCGTTGCCGTTGTGCACACAGATGTTGGCCTCGGTGCGAATTGAAGGGGACACGCTGGACGAGCCGGTCACATGCAGCGAATATTCACCGGGCGCTCCGAACGTCAGCGTGGCATGGCCACCTGCATCGGTCGTAGCGCTCACACCGCCGCCTGCAACAGTGGCGCCGACTGCCGGCGAGGCTTCTCCCTTGGAGTTGTACTGCTTGACAATCACGTTGACCGCTTCGCCGATGTTGGCCGCCGTTGGCACTTCGACGCCAAGAGGATTAGGGCATTCTGTCGCTGTTTCAGAGCAGGGGGAAAACAGCACTTCTTGACCGGCTTCCGGTTCGGCTTCGCATGCTCCTACTTCCGACGCCGCGTGATTGACCCAGAGCTCCCAGTAGTAGCCACTACCAAAAGCGTGTTCCTCTCCCTCGATTGCATAGACCTCGTACTGACTGTATGAGGCATCCCAAGGACCGCCCCAATTGCCGCTGGTGGCGAGTTGCAGCGCACCGAGAGCACTGGTCCCGGCACAGGAGTCTGCTGGTGTGCCGTCCTTGACAACGGGTTCCGTTGTTGTGGTCACCTGTGTCGCTGGGAGCAGGGTTTCGTTTAGACCCTCAACCCTGACGGTGACGGACGCTGGTCCGGCAGCCAAAGCTGTTGATGCAGACACGAATATCCCAAGACACGCGATGCCCAGCGCCAACGAGATACGACGAGATAGAACCATTGAGCCAACCCCTTTCCACGAGGGCCTAGTGGGCTTGTGGTCGGAGGCAGGTCTCCTGGCTCCCGGGCCTACCCCTCCGCGCCTTCCCGATCGCCGTACGCGGATCGGTGGCTGCGCGCCTGATCGACACGCCGCGGTGGGCATCCCCGGTCACAGTGGCGGGTCCGCGCCGGATTCTCACCGGCTTCCCTACACCACCGACCGTATGAACGTCGCGTATCGTACTCGACCCGGCGGTGGGTGTGCAGTGTCGGGTTGGTTTTGGGGGATGCTTCGCCGATTCCGCTCGCTACGTCAGTACACCGCGCCCCGTCTAGGATTGTTCGCCGGGCAGTTCCCCAGCTACATCTCCCAGTGCGACACGCTGGTCGTAGTCGAGCACAGGCCGTTCCTTCAGCAACCGGCGGGCGATATCGAGGTCGTCTGGGCGCCCGAACGTCAGCGCCGCCACGACCCGCCCGTCCTTGAGATACCAGTTCGTGAACTCGCCGTCCCGCATCGACCCGCGCACGATCTCCTCGTCCCACTCATTCGCCGGCCCGACGTATTCGAGCTCGCCCAGACCGGCCAGCACCGAGTAGAAATACGGGACCACCTCGTGCGCCACATCGCGCCCGAGCATGTTCAGCGCCGCCGTCTTGCCGTGGTTGAACGCCACATCCCAATGCTCGATCCGCAGCGACCGGCCGTGCAGCACCGACTCGTACTCGCACACATCCCCGGCGGCGAACACACCCGGCACGGAGCTCTCCAGCCGCGCCGAGCACGCGATCCCACCGCTCTCGCCGATCGTCAACCCCGCCCGCTGGGCGAGCTGGACATCCGGCGTCACGCCCGCGCCGATCACGACCGCGTCCGTATCCAGCTCCAGCCCGCCGCGCGTCACGACTCTGCCGACACGCCCGTCCGCGCCCTCGAACCGCTCGAGCTCATCCTCGCCGTAGACCGTCACACCCGCGCCTTCGAGCAGGCCCTGGATGTATCGCCCGACGCGCTCCCCGAACCCGCGTTCCAGCGTGGCGTGCTCCTGCATCACGATCGTGCAGCGCTTGCCGATCGCGGTCAGGGACGCGGCGACCTCGCAGCCGATGTACGACCCGCCGATCAGCACGACCTCCTCGGCATCGGCCACCCCCGCCCGGATCGAGTCGGCGTTGCCGAGCGTACGCAGATAATAGATCCCCTCCAGATCGCACCCCTCGACGTTCAGCCGCCGCACGTTCGCCCCCGTCGCGATCAGCGCCTTCCCGAACTCGACCTCCTCTTTGCTCGACAGCTTGGCCGTACGCGCGTCGAGGTCAAGCCCGGCCACGCTCGTGCGGGTCAGCAGCTCGATGTCCTGCTCCCCCCACCACTCCTGCGGCCTGAACAGCGGCTCCTCGCGAGTCTCCTCCCCGCGCAGATACCCCTTCGAACACTCCGGCCGGTTGTACGGCGCGTCTTGCTCGCGCCCGACGAGCAGCACCTCGCCCTCGGCGCCCTCCTCGCGCAGCCAGCGCGCGCAGTTACCGCTCGCCAGTCCCCCACCGATCAGCAGATACTCGACCTTGCGCGCCGCCGTCACACCGTCCACTCTATAGCCAGACACCCGCCACCATGTATGCCCCGCCACATCTGAGACGGGGCAGGACGCCCCGTCCCAATCCCGCTCTGTCCGTGCCCTCACCTGCGAGGATGCGGCCCAACCCCTCCACCCCAATCCCCTACAGACCCGGCGGATGCCTCACCGACCAATCCGCCCAGGTCGGGATGTAGCTGAGGATCCGCCAGCGCGGGCCGTCTTCGTTTTTGTTCGGCCCCACGTCGGTCCCGTTGTGGCTCGTGTCCAACCGCAACCCCGCGATCACGACGAACACGTGCGGCGTCGGCTCATCGGTCGCGTAGATCGTCACCCAGCGCCCCGGCCCCGGTTCGCCCCAGCCCACGTAGTCCTGCGCGAGCGGGTTGTCCCTGACGATTTCCGTCAGCGGCCGCACGCCTGAGCGATACAGCACGTAGTTGACCGTGCTCGAGCAGTCCTCTTCGCTCGCGCCCAGCGGATCCGGATGACCGCCCGGACCGTAGGGCAGTTCCTGCAGCTCGTTCCCCGCCACGATCATCGCCTGCACCGTCGCCGGCACCCCCGCGGGGATCAACGCGACGTGACCGTCATCGGGATCCAGTCGCGCCTGTTCGCCTGCGATGAACCGCACCGGCGTATTGGTTTCGCCGGCCAGTCGTGTGTCCGCGCCGGTGATGCCGCCTTCGACGCCTTCCCCTCCTGCGCCGCTCCCTCCCGCACCCGGCGCCGGCACGGTCGAGGATCCGCGGTACTTCGCGGCCCAGCTTTCGACCTCCGCCACGTACCACCACGCGTGGTTGTAGGCATATATCGCGGCCTTGTAGTCCTTCGGCGCGCCCGAGGCGCGCAGGTAGTTGGCGGCGCCGTAGATCGCATCGGCCGGGTTCCAGCGGTCGGGCACGCCACCGGCGGGGGCCACCCCGTACTCCGCCCAGGTCGAGGCGAGAAACTGCATCGGCCCGCCGGCCCCGGCCGAGTTGACCGCCCCCTCCCGCGTGCACGACGGATCCGGGTCGCGCCCGTGATCGCACTCGACCTTGCCGATCCCGGCGAGCACCGCCCAATCCAGACCATAGTGCTGACCCGCCGCCTGATACAGACGTAGGTATTCCGGCGGGATTTCGGCCTTCGCGAGGGCTGATGGGCCGTCCGTCTCATCAGCGCTCACGGCTGTGCCGGTGAGACTGCCAAACCCGCCCACGCCGACGAGCATCATCAACGTTATCCCCAGGAACAGCGCCGCCAGCGCGGCGGCGCCTGCCGCGAGCGCACCGATCGCCAACGGCAGGCGGGGCAGTCGAGACAGGCCGGGCAGAGGCGCCTCTGCGGCCACCGCCGCGATCCTGATCCCCGTCATGATCTCGGATCCCCTCGTCCTTCCGGATCCCGTCGCCGTATCCACCGTCATCGCCGCCGCTCCCAGCCCAGCTGGCGCTTGCGCCCGGCGGCGACGTCATGCACATCGCGCATCACACTCGACTCGCCACCCGGCCTGGGCGCACTCGGAACGCCGTTCGACCTACCGCCTCCTCGCCGGTCATGTTGGGGAACGTCGGGTTTCGGGCGTCTCGACGGCGGTTTGAGGGAGGAGGGCAACTCGTGGCCTTCCTCCTGCACCTCACGCTCGAGCGAGCCGTCGAACTGCTTGTTCGCTTTCTGTTGCTCGCGCCCCTTAAGTGAGCCCTCGCCGCTTGCGGCAACCTCTCTGGCGGCCACGTCCAATCCCTTGCGCACCGCCAGCTCGCTGTCGATCTCTCGCCGCACCGCCTCCTGACCCCGGTCGTCGAGCGCTTCATACCTCCGCCGTCCGTAACCCACGACCCCTGCCATCCCCGCGTAGTCGCGCTCCCCTGGGGGCAGCGCCGCCTGTTCATCGAGGAGGCGCGCGCCCTGCTTGGCCCGCGTGCGCGTGTACACGTTGCCCGTCGCGCTCTGTGCACGCGTGCCGTCCTGCACGGTCTGCCGTGCCGCGGCGAGCGAGTCCCGATCGCCTGCGATCTCTCCCCGCAGGCGACCCATGTGCCCCTGCAACTCCACGGCACGCTGTCTGTGGGCCTCCTCCTCGACGCCGAACCGGTCCGCCGCACGCTTACGCTCGGAGTATGCGTAGACCGTGGGGTCGCTCAACGCCGATTCGCGCGCGCTCTTTGCCTCGGCCGCCTCCATCTGAGCGGTGGCGTGTTCGCCCTGCATCTGCTCCAGCTGTGCACGTTTAGCCGATATCCGTGCTTCGGTCTGCGGGGCCGCCTGTACGAGTGCGTGCGCCTCCCGGTGCTCGCTCTCCAGCATGCGTTTGACCTGTCCGTCGGCTATCCCCTGAGCCCGTTTGAGGCCCGCCTGCGCCAGTTTGCGCCGGCGCTCCACGCTCGGCGGCGGCGTGCGCAGCTTGTCTTTGACCCATTTCCCGGCGCGCACCACCTCGGGTGGTTGCTGAGCCCGTTCACGAGCCCGCCGCAGCAGCGAGCGGTGTTCGTGCTGGTGGAGCCCGCGATGACCGTTTTTCGCGAAGCCGTCCACCTGGTGACGTTTGAGATACAGCCACCACCACATCATCGAGACGAGCAGCCATTGGGCGGCCCAGCCAAACGTGTGGACCTCCAGCAGCGTCCGCTGCATCAACAGCACGACACCCAGCAGGAACGAGTAGATCAGCTTCGCGCAGACGGCGCCCAGCAGCCGCGTCGCCCAAGCCCTGAACGCAGCCCGGCCACCGTCCCCCAGCGCGGGAGCGATCACCGCCGCGGGCGCGAACAGCAGAAAGAACAGACTGAACAGCGCGGCTGTCAGCAGGCGCAGGGCGATGAAGCCGAGCACCGACACCATCCCGAGAACGCCGACCCAGAACAGACACAGGCCGAGGACGCGCCACAGCGTCCCGTCCCCGGTCCGGAACTCCGCCTCGCTGGCCGTCGGCCCATGACATGGTTCTTCCGAGCCACCACACAGCGCGTTGAACAGCGAGCCGGATTCGTTGATCGAGTTACGCTGCGGTCCGTTGGCGGGCAGCGCCAGGAACAGTTCGCCGTTCGTACGCGCGCCATTCAGCAGTTCCACGCCCTGGCTGCCGATCTTGGCCCGTTCCTTGGTCGCGATCTGGCGCGCCGCCGCGGCCAGTTGCGGGTCCAGGTGCTTGGATTCGCACCAACCCACGTCGCCGAACTCCATGAAGCACCACGGCCCGCCGATCGCGCCTCTGAATATGCTCCGCATGCTTTCCTCAAACGTGCGACCGGAATGAGCCGGCGAGCCCGTGGCCACAGAGGCGAGCGTGCCCAGGCTGGCCTCGTTGGCCCACCCATCCAGCGCGCCGATGGTGCCCAGTGGATTGACGATCACCCACAATCCGCCCATCATCATCAACGCCATCAGCGCCACCTCGCCAAGTGTCTGGGCGACCCGCCGACGGACGATCCCGTGATACAGCGCGAACACCGCTGCGATCGCCAGCGCCAGCACGAGCCACGGCTGCGTAAACGAGGCCTGTGTTTCACGTAGCCCCCGCGCGATGCTCCCGATCTGGGAGGTTTCGAACAGGTCGATCGTGTAGCACCACTCCAACACCACGATCACCGCATGCACGACCGACACGAGCAGCGTCCAGCTCCACTGGACCGGGTTCAGGATGTACACGTCCAAGTCGTTTGCCACATCCGTCACTCCCGTGTTGATGTGCACGTCGAACCCGTAGTTGCCCGTCGGTGCCTGCCCTGCCTCAAAGCCCGAGATCCTGCAGTCGCGCGCGGCGTGCGACGACAGTTCGCCTTCCAATCCATCGCGGCATAGGTGGCTGCCCAGCCCGTTGGCCACGAGCGGGTCGCCGCCGCTCTGCGACACCGAAGCCGAGGCTTCTTCTTCGGGGGTCGTCCCCGATCCGCCCGTGCTCAGCGGCGGCTTGCTCGGTGCCCGCGCGGGGCCTTTCGCCGGAGCGTTCTTCGACGGCGGAGCGTTGTTCGCCGGCGGTTGGGTGTGCGTCGGAGTGGGCGCCCGCGCCGGGCCTTTCGCCGGCGATCGGCTTGGCGCTCGTGCCGTGGTTCGGGCCGAGGATTGCGACGAGTAGAACACCTGTGCGGCGCTCGCCGCCTGTGTGCCCGGCGATATGCCCACCCACATGAACACAGCCATCCACGCCGGCACCAGCAGACTTACCGCTGTACCGCGCCGGCACGCCACCGTCAGGCAACCCCGGGCGTAGTCGAGAACGCGCGCAGCAGCGACGGCGCCACCACGTCCACCTGAATCGCCTCCACCCGCCCGGAGTGGTCGCGAAACAGACATCTGCCCGCCTCGAACTCGAGCAGGCTCTGACGCGCGCGGCGGTCCTCGGAGTCCAGCCCCAGCAACTGCAACGCCCGCCCCGCCTCGGCCTCCGAGCGCATCCCGAACACGAACGTCGCACCGATCAGGTTCTCCAGCGACTCGCGCTCTCCGACGAGCGCGTCGGTCACGAGCTGGGTCGAGATGATCGGCACCGCCAGCTCCGAGCGGCCCATGCGCTGCAGCGAAGCCAGCAGCTGCCGGCCGACCGGGTCGCCCAGCAATCGCCAACCCTCATCGAAGCTGAACAACTTCAGCCGCCCCCGCTCTGACCCGAGCAGGTGCATCGCGAACATCGCGATCAGCCGCACGATCTGCTCGCCCACGCGCTCGGCCTGCGAGTACTCGGCCCTGCTCGTCCCCTGCTGGGGTCCCGGCAGGTCGCGGATCGGCAGGTAAGTGACCTGGCTCTGGCCGACCGGCGGCAGTCGTACCGCGGGATCCGCGAACCCGAGCTGGGTCAGCCCCGAGCGGGCGTAGACCTCGAGCGTCTTACCCACCTGCGCGTCGGTCTCATCGCCCTGCTCCAGCGCGCGCACCACCTCCAGGCAGGTCGGCTCGCTGGAGCGCCGCAGCACCCGATCTACGGCTCCCACGACCGCGGTCTCCCAGGCCGGCTCTGCGCGCCCGGGCAGCAGGTCGCGCAGAAAGGACACAGCGGCGTCCTGGCGCAGGTGCTCGGGCGCCACCCGGAGCGGGTCGAGCACGCCGCGCAGCGCCGGGTCGGGCTTCAGCGTCACGCACTCGGTGTGCGGCGCCACCTCCTCCAGCAGATGAAACCGATGGTCGCCCTTCGGGTCGCAGTCGATGATCCGCGCGCCCTGCAGGAACCCCTCGTACTTGAGCTTCTGATCGAGCGTCGTCTTGCCCGAGCCGAGCGCGCCGACGCTGAGGATCGTTGTGTTGCGGTCGCTGTCCGAGCCCTCGCGCAGGTTGAACCTGACAGGTTGGCGCGAGCCCGTGAGCGTGTGCCCGAGATAGAACCCCCCGCGCGAGCCCGCCTCGTGCGCGGCGGTCGGCATCATCGCCGCCACCTGCTCGGGCGTCAGCGTGTCGTCATACCCCGCCACCCGCGTGCGCTGGCCAGGCAGGTGCTGCATGAACAGCGGCAGCTGATCCCCGAGCGGGCGGTGCAACCGGATCTCCCCGTACGCGCGCCGCGTCATCTCCACGCGCTCCTCGAGCTCCTCCTCGTCCTCGGCCCCGATCGCGAGCGCGAGCGTCGCGCGCAGCAACGGTGGCCGGCTGGAGGACTGCAGATACGCGAGCAGGTCGCGGGCCTCCTGGGTGCGCTGATACCCGAGATCCGTCACCCCCTGCTCACCGTCTGACTCGGCGCGCACGATCTGATCGGCGTCCTGGATGCGCCGGCGCGCGATCCGCAGCGCCAGACCGTTGGGCAGGTAGCGCGCGTTCAGCGACAGATCGACCCCGAACGGCAGCGACTCCGGCGGCGCGAACATCAGCTCCACGCGCGCGCCCGGGAACTGCGCCCGCTCGGGCAGCGCTCCCACGATGAGCTGCGCCTGCCAGCTCGTGCCCATCTCTGACTCGATCTTCAGCGCGCGGCCGCGATGCTCCACGTAGGAGTCCATCCAGCGCAGCACGTCGCCCTCCAGCGGTGCCAGCGTGGCCTCGCCGTTGCGCTCGAACACGAGCGCTCGCGGCTCGTGCAGCCCATCGATCTGTGGCTCGCCGAGACCTCGGCAGAACGCCCGGCGCACGAGCCACTGCAGCTCAACCCCGCGCGCCTGGCGGACCGGCAGGTAGTCGGCCAGGCGCGCGTGCGCCTGATCGGCGCGTACCCGGGCGCGCTCCAGCTCCGCGACCTTCAGCACGCGCCGGTCGCGTACTGAGAATGCTTGCCTGACCTCCCGCAACCACTCACGCGGATGACGTTCGGCGACACGCGAGACGTACGCCGCGACATCGCGCTCGGGCTCGCGCAGGCTGACGATCAGGAACACCTCCGGCCGTGCCCTGCCGACGTTCTGGAGACGGTTGTAGTGCTCTTCCAGATAGGCGTCGTTCGCGCGCGCGTGCGTGCGCGCGCGTGTGTATATGTGCCTGTGCCTGTGCCCGTGTCGTGCATGCACTTCATCCGACCCAACCCCCGCCACGTCCACGCTCATCTCCAGCTCGCGCGCATACCGCTCAACATCCCAGCGCCGTCCCACGCGCAGGATCTGCACGTCGGCCTCGATCGCCTCCAGCGCACCGAGCAGCGCCAGGAACCGTGAGCGCTTGCCGTCCTCGGACAGCCACTCATAGGACTCGCTCTCCACGGCAAACGCAGCCCAGCCGTCATCGAGCGAGTCGGCGAACACGCAGTTGCCGTACACGAACCCGATCGGCGGCTTCACCGTCCTTCCCTTCCGCTGGCCGCCCCGCGCACATCCAGTCGCGCACCCGGGGCCAGCGCGATCACCTGGCCGCTGTCCAGAGCCCTCCCTCCAGGCAGCTCGCACAGGGTCAACCGGGCCCCGCCCAACAGACCACGGCCCTCGACTCGCTCGTGCGCGGCGGTGATCAGCACCGCTCCGGGACCGGTGTAGCGCAGCCTGCGTATCGCCCCGTCAGAGCCGTCGGGCAACATCAGGACCTCCTGCGGATACCAGCGCTCCCCGGGCGCGCCGCAGGGACGCACTCCGGAGAACGTGCGCGGACCTACGCCGTAGCGCAGCAGCGCATACGCAGCCTGGTGAAACGGCCGGCCCTCGATCCGGATCACGCTCAACACCGTCGCACCGGCGGCCGGCAGCGCGAGATCGCGCAGGTACCAGGGCAGCGCCCCGATCGCTGCTCCCACCACGGGCAGGCTCCCGGCGATCAGGGTCGCCACCAGGATCGCGAGGAAGTAGACGACGCCTCGCACCGGGATCCCGCCTGGGTTCAACCGCAGTTGATCGACGCGGTAGATGCGTCGCTCCAGATCGAACACGGCGCGATATGAGCGGATCTCGATCACGATCGACCTCCCGTCTCCGAGGCTCGGATCCTCACCTGCGGCACTCGCATCGCTACCTCGTGTACGTGCATCGCCATCTCGCGCACCCGCATCGTTGTCCCGCGCCTACCCGAACAACGACGTGACCGTGCCTTCCAGCAATTTCAAACCGGCCGGGGTGGCCAACAGCACCGCGACGATCCCCACCACGAACACGCCCGCCGCCTCCTTGAAGTCGCGGCGGAAGGCCAGCACGATCGAGGCGATCGCCAGTGCGAGCCCGATCAGGCTCATCGCGATCGTGCGTCCTGTGCTGTCCGCTTTCTGGGCGGCCGATTCGAGCGAGTTACCCGTCGTTTCCGTAGATTCCTTAGAAGTCGCCTTCTGGGCGCTTCCCCGATCGATGCTTCCCTGCTGGGCGCTGTCCTGCTGGATGCTCGACTGAGCGGGCGCTTCGACTGCGGCCTGCGCGGCGGGCGCACCGGCGAGGAGGCACACGCCCGCGAGCAGCAGGATCGCCCGGGCGCGGGTGTAGCGGGTCTTGGGGAGTGGGAGAACAGCGGAGAGCTGCATGCGGGTTCCTTTCTGGTTGTGGTGATGTCAGGAGTCGGGTCCAGTCATGAGTCGGGGTCCATCTGAATGGCGGACACCTCCCAGCGGCCCTGCATGCGGGCGACGTCCAGTTCGTAGGCGAGCGTGTACCTGGCGCCGCGCGTGTCCTGGGCCTGCACGACGGCGAGCACCGCACCCGGTCCGCCGGCCCAATCCAGGCGCTGCACCGATTCCAGGCTCAGCGCCTGCGCCGGCAGCGCGACGCGCGCTTCCCCGGTCAGATCCGCTGCTAGCTCCGAGCCCGAGGCCGACAGGTAGTTGCGCAGGGCGCGGTCCACGACCGTCGCGAGCGCCGGTTCGCTGACTTCGCGCAGGTGCGCCTGCGCCTGTGCTTGGGCGGGACCGCTGGCTGGGGCGCCCACGAATGCTGGATACCCGCCAAGCGCGAGGCTCCCGGAGGCGGTGCGCACGACCGGCACCGTCAGGTACTGCAGGCCCGCGTCGTTGGTCTGGGCGGCGACCGTATACACGTGCTCGGGGCGGGCGGGCGCCGATTCCAATTCCCGCTCTTGCACGACTTCGGTCCATTCCACGCGCTGTTCGCCGCTCGAGGGCGGCTGTAGGCCCGCGCCGGGTTCGATCCCGGGACCGGCATACGCGGCCAGCGCACGTTCGTGCGCCTGCGGTTCGGCGGCGTTCCAGGTCAGGTAGCTGCGCGTGAACTGCGAGGCGAACCCCTCGGCCGCGAGATCGGGCGGCGCCGGCGCCGGCGCGGTCCTCGGTATGACCGGCCGCGGCGGGTCGATCGCAAAGCGCGCGCTCGCCGCGAGCCCCACGACCGCCACAGCGCTCAGCAGATAACGGGTCCATTCGCGCGCCGCGCGGATCCGCCACAGCGGCTTTGCATCAACCGTCACTCGCGTGCGCACGTGCGCGTTACCGGCCGTCGCCTCCTCGATCCAGGGCGTCCCGCGCATCAGTGCTCGAACCCGAACTCGCTCTGGGCCCGTGCTGCGGGGGCGGTTTCGGTGGGCGTGCTCTGCGCCGCGCTCGCTGCCGGTGCGGAGGTCTCCTGGGGAGTGCTCGCGACGGGTGTGTAGGTGGCTTGCTCGGGCTGTGGTTCGCGAGTCGGCGCCGCTTGCGCAACGCGTACGTTCGCGGCCTTCGCTGCAACAGCCGCACCCGCGCGCGGCCTGCCCTGCCCGCTTCGCGCCACGCGAGTCGATTCGCCTCGTGCCGAAGCCCGCTGCGTATCGCCCCGATGGCCCCCGTCCTGCCAAGCACCGACCCTGTGCACAGTCTCCCGCCGCAGCGTGACGCGCGTTGGAGACGCCATGACGACACGTGGCCCACCACCGATCGACGGCGCGCTGCGCGCGGGCGTGGATACGGCGACGACAGCGATCTGACGATCGCCAGGATGTGAGCGCAGCCCGACGAGTCCCACCGTCACACCGACCGTCCCCACCGCACCGGTCAGCGCGGCAGCCCCCGCGAGCCGGCGCAGTCTGCGCTCCCGCGAGATGCCCGCCCCCACCGTTGCTGCCGGTATGACCGGCGGCGCATATTGCCCCGCTATATGCACGGTCATCTCGGTCAGCTCGGGCGCAGCCACCTCCCTCAGCTCGGGCGCAGCCACCTCCGTCAGCTCGACCATCGGCGCGTCCCAGTCGGCGAACGGATCGACCCCGGCCAGGTACTCATCCTCGCTGTAGACCCGGTAGACCGCGCGGTGGCGGCGCTGCAGGAGCGTCATGCGAGCACCGCCCGGGTGACATAGCTGACGTAAAGAACAGGCGGCCGGAAGCCGAGATGGGGAGATATCCGGCTTCCGGCCGCTCGCGGATGGGCATCGCCGTACGGTCGTCCGTTCGATCGACTGCCGGCGTCCCAGGGGACGCGCCTATGAGTGGGGGGAGATATGTTCATAGGTGGGTCCCTGTCTTCTCTCCCGACCCGGATCCCAAAACGGGACACTTCTCGCGAAAAGTTTTTTCTGCGGCGGCGAGATGCGCCCCCGCCAGTCCCTCCTCGCCCTGGACCGCATCGCCGTGCTCGGCCGCCCCCGCCACCTCCGGCGCCGCCTCGCCCTGCACCACCCCGTCCCGTGTCTCCGTCTCCCGTGCCGCCTCGTCCAAGCCTTCAACCGCCGGCGTCTGCTCGTTCCCGGCCAATTCGTCCAGCATCGCCCGCAGCCGCACACGTGCGCGCTGGGTGACCTTGCGGTGCTTGGCGAGCGTCCACCCAAACGTGGCGCAGAACTCTTCAGCCCCCATCTGCAACCCGATCTGACACGCGAGGACGAGTCGCTGGTCGGGGCTCAGCCCGTGTGCCAACCGCTCAACCGAACGCAGCTCGTGGCGCAGAAGCATGCGCTGCTCGATGTCGGCCCTGCGATCGGCCAGCTCGATTTCCTGCTCGCCTACGCCGCCCAGCGACATCGCCCCGTCGAGGATCGCCTGGGCCGGGCTGCGTCCCGACAGCGCGCGGCGACGGTCAATGATCCGCGAGTGAAAGCGCAGCTCCAGCGTGTTGCGCAGGTGCGCGCGGCTGGAGTACCGCAGCTCCCCGCGACGCGCCTGGGCCACCAGCTCGACGGTCGCCTGGCTGTAGCAGTCCTCCAGATCGGCATGGCTCAGCCGATGACGGTGCACCGACAGCAGGGTCCGGCGCGAGGCGTGCGCCACGAGCGCGACCTCCTCGGCGGGATCGCGCCCCGCTGCACCCGATCCCCCCGGACCGGCCGCGGGCCAGATGCCGCCCAGAGTTCGTGCTGGCGCCGGGAATCGGGTAGACACATAGGCATGTCGCTCCCGGCCACCAGCAGACCCCCCCTCCAATGAGCATCACCGACCGCCTGCACGCGCTCGACCGCCGCCAGCAGCAGCACCCGCGCGTCGCGTTCGTGGCGGCCGTCATCAAGAAGTTCGGCGACGACGAAGCCAGCCGGATGGCGGTGCTGATCGCCTACTACGGGTTCGTATCGCTGTTTCCGCTGCTGCTGGTGCTGGTGACGGTGTTGGGTTTCGTGCTGGAAGGAGATCAGCAGACCCAGGCCAGCGTGTTGCACTCCGCGCTGGGGCAGTTCCCGATCATCGGCCAGCAACTGGAGAACAACATCCATTCGTTGCATGGCAGCGCGGGCGCACTGGCGATCGGCGTAGTGGGACTGCTGCTCGGCGGCCTGGGCATCGTCGGCGCCACTCAGAACGCGCTGCAGCAGGTCTGGCACATACCGCGCAAGCGCAGGCCCAACTTCCTGGCGTGGCGGCTGCGGGGACTGGCGCTGTTCGTGGTGCTCGGCGTGCTGCTCGTCGTCTCGACCGCGATCGCGGGCTACGTGGCCGCCCAGACGGCCGGCGCCGTCGCCGTCATCGGGGGCGTTGTGCTCGCCCTGGCGTTCAATCTGGCGCTGTTCGGCGCCGCGTTCCGGTTTCTGAGCCCCGAAGAGATCCCCACCGGGGACCTGCTGCCCGGCGTGGTCGTGGCGGCCGTTCTGTGGCAGATCCTGCAGCACATCGGCGGCTACTACGTCGAGCACGTGGTTCGCCACGCGCAGGCGACCTCGGGATTGTTCGCGTTCGTGCTCGGTCTGCTCGCGTGGCTGTATCTCGGCGGGCAGATCCTGCTGATCGCGGCGGAGATCAACGTCGTGCACGCGCGCGGGCTGTGGCCGCGCAGCTTCTTCTCCGACCCGTTGCTGGATGCCGACCGGCGGGCGCTGAGATCATCGGCGGAGACCGAGGAACGGGTGGACGAGGAGAACGTCGAAGTCAGCTTCGACGCGCCTGGTGATTGATATTTGGCTCTGCAATGGGCCTTTACGAGGTCACCCGCAAAGTACTTGCGCAAGCAACAACCCCGTGCTATACTAACTAACAAATCGTAAGCTCATATGGAGCCGTTACCTATGCCCTCATCTCCTGACACTCCCCAGATAAGTCCCTCCCAACCCCAGTCGAACCCCTCCCAACCCCAGCCCGTCCTGCGGTTGATCCCGCTCGAGGACACGGTTGTGTTCCCGAACATGGGGATCACGCTGACCGAGGAGGTCGGCGATGACGAGCGTGTCGTGCTCGTGCCGCGTCATGAGAACGAGTTCCTCGACGTCGGCACGATTGCCGAGGTCACCGACCGGCTGCGCCTGCCCGGTGGCGGGCACGCCGTCGCCCTCTCCGGCGAGCACCGCGCGCTGATCGGTGCCGCTCAGACCGGCCCTGAAGGCGAGCTGCGCGTCGAGGTCAACGAGCGCCCGGACGAGGTGCCGGCCGACAAACGCACGCGCGAGCTGGAGCGCGAGTACCGCGCAACCGTCGAGGAGATCCTCGAGCTGCGTGGTGACGACGGGCGGATCGCGGCGTTCCTGCGCGCGATCGCCGAGCCCGGCGCGCTGGCGGACTCCGCCGGCTACTCCCCGAACCTGTCATACGACCAGAAGGTCCAGCTGCTGCGCACCCTCGACGTGACCGAGCGCCTGGAGCTGTCGGTCGGTCTGCAGCGCGAGTCCTTGGCGGAGCTTCAGATCCGCAAGCGCATCCGCGAGGACGTGCAGGAGGGCGCGGAGAAGCAGCAGCGCGAGTACTTCCTGCGCAAGCAGATGGACTCGATCCGCAAGGAGCTCGGCGAGGACGACGCGTCCGTCGCCGATGAGTACCGCACGAAGATCGAGGACGCCGGCATGCCCGAGCCGGTTCGCGAGCAGGCGCTGAAGGAGCTCTCACGCCTGGAGCGGATGGGCGAGCAGACCGGCGAGTCGAGCATGATCCGCACGTATCTGGACTGGCTGATCGCGGTACCGTGGGGCAAGCGCTCCGAGGAGCACCTCGACCCGGTGGCCGCGCGCGCGGTGCTGGACGCCGACCACGCGGGCCTGGAGGACGTCAAGGATCGCGTGACCGAGTACCTGGCCGTGCGCAAGCTGCGCCAGGACCGCGGCATCGAGGCCGACCCCAAGTCGGGCGCGATTCTCACCCTGATCGGCCCTCCGGGCACTGGCAAGACCTCGATCGGAGAGTCGATCGCCCGCGCGACCGGCCGCGAGTTCGTGCGCATGTCGCTCGGCGGCGTGCGCGACGAGGCCGAGATCCGCGGACACCGGCGCACTTATATCGGCGCGCTCCCCGGCCGCCTCGTGCGAGCGCTGCGCGACGCCGGGACGATGAACCCGGTGATATTGCTCGACGAGGTCAACAAGGTCGGCGCGGACTGGCGGGGCGACCCCTCGGCGGCGCTGCTGGAGGTGCTCGACCCCGCGCAGAACCACTCCTTCCGCGACCATTACCTCGACGTCGAGCTGGACCTCAGCCAGGTGATGTTCCTCGCCACCGCCAATGTCGCCGACACGATCCCCGGCCCGCTGCTCGACCGCATGGAGGTGATCCGCTTCGACGGCTACACCTCCGAGGAGAAGCTCGCGATCGCCAAGGGCTACCTGTGGCCGCGCCAGCGCGACCGCAACGGACTGCGCGAGGACGAGGTGCAGATCTCAGACGAGGTCCTGCGCACGATCATCGCCGAGTACACGCGCGAGGCGGGCGTGCGCAACCTGGAGCGCGAGCTGGGCACGGTGTTGCGCAAGACCGCGACCCGCATCGCCTCGGCGCAATCCAAGCCCGCCAAGAAGACTAAGAGCGAGAAGGCGGCGGCAACCAAGAAGGCCCCGGTGACGATCGACCTGGAGACGGTGCGCGACGCGCTCGGGCGCCAGCGGTTCTTCCAGGAGTCGGCCTCGCGCACGGCCACGCCCGGTGTCGCCACCGGACTAGCGGTCACGGGCACGGGCGGCGACGTGCTGTTCGTCGAGGCGACCGCGATGAAGGCCGGCGAGTCGGCTCCCGGCAACGCCCTGGTGCTGACGGGCCAGCTCGGGGATGTGATGAAGGAGTCGGCGCGGATCGCGCTGTCCTACGTGCGCGGCCACGCCGAGGAGCTCGGCATCCCTGAGAGTGCGTTCGAGGGACGGGAGTTCCACGTGCACGTTCCCGCCGGCGCGATCCCCAAGGACGGCCCGTCGGCAGGCGTGACGATGGTCACCGCGCTGGCCTCGCTGCTGAGCGGCCGGCCGGTCAAGCACACGGTCGGCATGACCGGTGAGGTCACGCTGCAGGGACGCGTGCTGCCGATCGGCGGCCTCAAGCAGAAGGCGCTCGCCGCCCACGCTGCGGGCCTGACCGACGTGATCCTGCCCGAGCGCAACCGCGGCGACCTGGACGAGATCCCCGAGGAGGTGCGCGAGCAGATGTCCTTCCATCCGGTGATGACCGTCCAGGAGGTCCTCGACCGGGCGCTCGAGCCCGCGCGTGTGGAGTCAGACCGCGATGTCGCGGCAACCGTCAGTTCGTAGGTGTCAGCCCGTTCCGGTCGAGGTTCGCGAAGCCGCGAGCCTGCTGGAGCGGCGCTGGCAGCTGTCGATCATCTACGCGGCGCTCGCGGGCGCGTTGCGATTCAACGAATTCGCCGAGGCCGTCGCCGGCATCTCCCCGCGGATGCTCTCCGAGCGCCTGCGTGACCTGGAGGCCGCCGGACTGGTGCAGCGCACGGTCCTCCCCACCAGCCCACCGACCGTCGAGTACCGGCTGACCGCGCGCGGGCGGCGGCTGGGCCCGGTTATCGAGGCGATGCGGGCCTACGCGGAGGAACCCGTCGGCTGAGACAACCGTGGACACACTGCGCGGGGCGTTGTCCTCGGTCACTCATGTGAGCAAGCACATTTCGCTCCCTGCGTCCTAGCCCCGCTTGGTCCACGGCCGTCTCAGGGGCGCTGTTCTTAAACCAGCGGCCTCCGGGCTTGCTCCGACCAGTGCGCCGCCCTCGCAGTCGGCGGCGCATACGACGCGTTCCGGGTTTCGCACACCGATGACCCCCGCGATGCCACCCAGCGCGACGAGCGCAGCCGCGATCGCCAGGCCGAGGTGGAAGCTGTGCAACGAGGCCGCTTCGGCGGCGCTCAGGACGGCGTGGGCCTGGCGCGGGGGCAATCCGTGAACATCGGGCAGGCCGAGCGGCAGGCGCTTGGCTTCGCGTACGGCCTTGTTCGCAGCCATACCGAGCGGCACGCCAGTCAGATGTGAGTCCAGGGATGCGGCGAACGCGGTGGCAATCGCAGCGCCGACCGCGGACGTACCTAGCAGACCGGCGACCCGGGCGACGGCGTTGTTGACGGCCGAGGCGATCCCCGCCTGCGAGCGTTCCGCCCCGGCGAGCACGGCGGCCGTGAGCGGGGCGACGGTCATCGACAGGCCAAGTGCAAACACGAGCAGCGCCGGCAGCACGTCGGCGGCGTAGTCCACGTGCACGCTGACGCGCTGAAACAGCAGCAACCCGACCGCGGCCACGAGCGGCCCGAGACCCATGAACAGGCGCGGGCCGTAGCGGTCGGCGAGCGCTCCGAAGCGGCGGGAGGCCGCGAACATGACGAGCGTCACGGGCAGCGTCGCCAGACCGCTCTGCAGCGGCGTGTACCCGCCGACCTGCTGCAGGAACAGGACGAGGAAGAAGAACAGCACGGCCAGACCGGCGTACATCGCGAGCGTCTCGATGTTGCCGGCCGAGAAATTTCGCCGCCGGAACAGGCCCAGCGGCAGCATCGGGTCGCGCGCGCGGGACTCGTAGGCCACGAACGCGAGCAGCAGCGCGACGCCGGCGATCAACGGCACGAGCACGCCGACGCTGGACCATCCGAGCCGGGGCTGCTCGATCAGCGCGAACACCGGACCCCCGAGCCCGAGCGCGCACAGCGCGGCGCCGGGCAGGTCGATGCGGCGGGGACGATCCGGTCGCGGCTGTCCGCCGCGACCACCACCCCCCTCCCCCGGCACCGCAACTCCGTTCCCCGTCACCACGGCCGCGACGGGGCGCTCGGCGCGGGGGATCACGAGCAGGATCAGCGTCACGCAGACGATCGTGAACGGCAGGTTGAGCAGGAAAATCCAGCGCCAGGAGGCGATCGCCAGCAGCTCCCCGCCCGCCAGCGGCCCGAGCACGGTCGCGATCCCGCCCCACGCCGTCCAGCTGCCGATCGCCGGGCCACGCTCGGACTCCTCGAACGTGGCCACGATCGTCGCGAGCGAGCTGGGCACGAGCAGCGCGCCCGCCACGCCCTGCAGCGCCCGCGCCGCGACGAGCGCGTAGATCGAGGGCGCGAGCGCACATCCCAGCGAGGTCACACCGAAGCCGGCGACCCCGAGCGCGAAGATCCGCCGCTCCCCGTACAGATCCCCGAGCGATCCGCCGATCAGGATCAGCGAGCCGAGCGTCAGCAGGTAGCCGTTGAGGACCCACTGCTGCGCGGCCAGCCCGCCGCCGAGCGCGCGCTGGATGCTCGGCAGCGCCACGTTCACGGCGGTCCCGTCGAGCAGCACGATCCCCGATCCGATGATGCATGCGAGGAGCGTCAGTTGCTTGCGCGCGGACTCGGTGCGGACGGCGGGCATCCCGAGAGGACAGTACTCCGGTGCTCCGCCTCCGAGCGGATGCCGATACCGATACAGGACCGGCGGTGCAGATCGGCTAGCGTGGCCACAGCGATGACCGACGCGACCGGCAGAGAGCTCGCGCCCCAGGAGCGCTGGAGCGCGGTGGATGAGTACATCACCGGCATGCTCGTGCCGGAGGATGCGGCGCTGGAGCAAGCGCTCGCGGACAGCGCCGCCGCGGGGCTGCCGCCGATCGCGGTCACCCCCAACCAGGGTAAGCTGCTGGAACTGCTCGCGCGGGTGCAGGGCGCCCGTACGATCCTGGAGCTCGGCACGCTCGGCGGGTACAGCACGATCTGGCTGGCGCGCGCGTTGCCGCCGGGCGGACACCTGGTCACGCTGGAGGCCGAGCCCCGGTTCGCGGAGATCGCCTGGGCCAACATCGAGCGCGCAGGCTTCGGTGAGGTGGTCGAGCTACGGGTCGGGCCAGCGCTCGAGACGCTCCCCCAGCTTGCCGAAGAGGGTGCGGGGCCGTTCGATCTGATCTTCATCGACGCCGACAAGGACAACTACCCGGGCTACCTGGAGTGGTCGCTTGAGCTGTCCCATCCGGGCACGCTGATCATCGGCGACAACGTCGTGCGCGACGGGCGCGTGCTCGACCCCGACGCGGGCGATCCATCGGGCGGCAACCCGCTGATCAAAGGCGTCCGCCGCTTCTACGAGCTGGTCGCGGCCGAGCCGCGCCTCAGCGCGACCGCGATCCAGACTGTCGGCGCCAAGGGCCACGACGGGTTCGCGTTGATGATCGTTGAGGGCGGGACCCAGGACTGATATGGGCGGGACCCGCGGCTACCGTACCTCGGCGCTCGCGGATGCGGACTCGTGCGGTTGGGCAACGCCCGCTGGGACGGACTCGTGCGGTGTATCGACGCTCGCCGCAGCAGACTCCTCCAGCCCGATGCGCGCGTGCAGGCGCCGCAGCGGTCTCGGCGCCCACCAGTTCCACTTGCCCATGAGCGCCATCAGCGAGGGCACGAGCAGGGCTCTTACGATGCTCGCGTCGACCGCCACCGCGAGCGCGGCGCCGAGGCCGAGCTGTTTGGTGAAGAACAGCTGGGAGGTGGTCAGGGCGCCGATCGCCACGCAGAACAGCAGCGCGGCGGCGGTGATGATCCGCCCGGTGCGCTCGATGCCGAGCGCGATCGCCTCGCGGTCGGGCAGGCCGCGGTCGTGGGCCTCCTTGATGCGGGCGATCACGAACACCTCATAGTCGGTCGCCAGCGCGAACGCGACCACGAGCATCAGCACGAGGCTCGACTCTTCCAATCCGCCGAGCGGCGTGAACCCGAGCGGGCCGGAGAAGTGGCCGTCCTGGAAGATCAGCACCTGCAGTCCGACGGCGACGCTCACGCTGAGCACGTTCATCGCGATCGCCTTGAGCGGGATCGTCAGCGAGCCCGTCATCAGGAACAGAAACCCCCCGGTGAGCGCCAGCAGGATCGCGAGCGCCAGCGGAATGTGTGCGGCGATCGCCGTCTTCTGGTCGGCGAAGAACGCGGTCGCCCCTCCGACCAGCGCGCCGTACGGATGCGCGAGCGCGCGCAGCCTCACGAGCAGCCGTTGCTGGACGTCCGAGAACGGAGAGCCGTGGGGCAGTAACGCGATCGCCCATGTGCCGCGACCGAGATAGCTCGGGGCCGAGACGCTCGCCAGCCGGCCTGCCGTCCCGGCCGCGCCAGCGGCGAGTCCCAGCGCCGATGAGTGCGTCCCCTTCAACACGATTTCGGTCGCTTCTCCCACGTTGGCGGGGAAGTTCTTCGCGAACGCCGTTTCGACCTGACGGCTTTCCGCCGAGGCAGGCAGCAGGTTCGCTCCGGGAGAGGTGAACTGCAGGCGCAGCGCCGGTATCGCCGCGGCGAGCAACACGATCGCGCATATCACAGCGACGGGAGCCGGCCGGCGCACCACGCCGCGTGCCAGCCTCCCCCAACCACCGTTCTGCCCGGCCGCCGCCGTTGCCGAGCTCGCCGCGCGGCGCTGCAGCCATGCCGGCGCGAGCGCGTTGATGCGCGGCCCGAGCACGATCAGCACCGCGGGCAGCACGATCAGCGCGACCGCGCCGTCGCACAGCGCGACGATCGCCCCACCGATCCCCATCGAGTACAGAAACCGGATCGGGAACACGAGCAGGCTGGTCAACGCCGCCGCGACCGTCAGGCAGCTGAACAGCACGGTGCGACCCGCGGTCCGCTGCGTATGCCGGATCGCCTCGCGGGGGTTCGCACCACCAGCGAGTTGCTCGCGATAGCGGTAGAGCACGAACAGGCTGTAGTCGATCCCCAGGCCCAACCCCATCCCGCTGACGAGGTTCAGCGCGAACACCGAGATCGGCGTGAACTGGTCGATGATGCGCAACGCCAGGAACGCGAGCACGATCGCGAATCCCCCGACCAGCAGGGGCAGCAGCGCCGCGACGAGTCCCCGGAAGAACCAGAACGAGAGCAGCAGCAGCAACGGGAACGCGAGCAGCTCGGCACGCGCTAGGTCGCTGGTCGTGCGTTCGTTCAGTTCCTGATTGATCAGCGCGACCCCGCCGAAGCGCACGCTCATCCCCGCGAGCCGCGCGACTGCCGGTGGCTTGGAGATGGCGGCGCGCACGCGCGAGACCGCCGTGGTCCCGTCGGTTGTGGTCGCGTAGGCTACGAGCACCGCCGTTTCGCGACCATTGCGCGAGAGCAGCGTCGCCGAGTGTGAGCCGGCTGCCGCCCCGCCATAGGCCGCGACGCGCTGAAACCCATGCTGGGCGGCGAGCAGCGCCGCGATGCTCGTGGTCGCGTGCTGGGCCGCCGTGTCGGTTCGGATATCGCGCGGAGCGCTCAACAGGGCGACGACGTTGTAGTAGGCGCTCTGCCCCGTCGCGGCGGTGATCGCGGTGTTCGTGCGTTCGTACTGCGAGGCGGAACTCTCGAAGTCCTGGCTCGAGCTGCCGAGCGTCCCGGTCACGGGCACGCCGAGCACGGCCGCGATCACGAACAGCACGCCTGCCGCCAGCAGCACGCGCCGCGGGCGCTGGGTGGCGAGGATTGTCAACCGTCCGATCACGGCCTACTCCTCGATCAGCCGCCGGTGCACCGCCCAGCGGGTCAGCTCGTGGCGGCTGGAGAGCTGGAGCTTGCGCAGCACCGCGGAGACGTGCGCCTCGACGGTCTTCGCGGAGATGCCGAGCTGGGCGGCGATCTCCTTGTACATGTATCCGCGCGCGATGTGCTGGAGCACCTCGCGCTCGCGCGGCGTCAGCAGGTCGAGCTCCGGGTCGACCTGCGCGGCCGGGATCTCACCGGAGAACGCGTCGAGCACGAAGCCGGCCAGGCGGGGCGAGAACACGGCGTCGCCGTCGCGCACGCGACACACCGCCTCGGTGAGCTCAGGGCCGGAGATCGTCTTCGTCACGTACCCGCGCGCGCCCGCGCGAATCAGCGCGATCACGTCTTCGGCCGCGTCGCTGACCGACAGCGCGAGGAACCGCACACCCGGCCGGCTCTCGCCGACACGCCGGATCACCTCCGCACCACCGCCCCCGGGCATGTGCACGTCGAGCAGCACGACATCGGGCTGGCGCTCCTCGATCGCGCGCACCGCGTCCTGCACATCACCGCTCTCGGCCACGACCTCCACCTGCGGCCCGAGGCTCGCGCGCACGCCGGCGCGGAACAGATCGTGGTCGTCGACGATCGCCACCCGTACGACCGGTCCAGATCCCCGGCTCGCGGCCGACCCCCGGCTCGCGGACGGGTCCTCACCCACGGCCGACCCCTCACCCATGCTCGGTCTCTCGTTCACGGCCGGTCCCCACAATCGAGCGTGATCTCGACCTCCGTGCCCCCGCCCGGCTGGGAGCGCACCACAGCCCGGCCCCCGGCGCGGTGCATACGCCCAACGATCGACTCGCGCACACCACGTCGCTCCTGCGGCACCGCCGCGAGATCGAAACCGGCACCACGATCGCGGACGAACACCTGGATGCGCTCGCCGGAGAAGCTCGGCGTAGACGGACACCGGCGCCTGCCCGGCGAACTTGGCGGCATTCAGCATCGCCTCGCGTGCAGCCCCAACCACAGCGCCACTGCGCTCATCGAGTGGACAGTTGCCGACAGCCACGACCTCGACCGTGCCGCCCGCCGTGGCCTCCACCTCGACGGCCGCCGCCTCCAGGGCGCCGGCGAGACTGTCACCGGACTCACCGGGCTTGCGTGAGTCCCCGTCGGCCAGCCAACCACGCAGCTCGCGCTCCTGCCGTCGCGCAAGCGCCGCCACCTGTTGCGGATCATCCGCGCTGCGCTGGATCAGCGCCAGTGTCTGCAGGACCGAGTCGTGCAGGTGCGCCCCCACGTCGGCGCGCTCCTGGGAGCGGATGCGCTCCGTCCGCTCGGCCGCGAGACTGCGCGCGAGGCGCCGCCAGGAGGGTGCGAATATCAACGCGACCGCGACCAGCACCGCCAGCGCCGCAAGCACCGTTTCGCCGGCCGGGCGCAGCGCGCCATTCGCCCACAGGAACGCGAGCCCACCGGCGAGCACCAGCGTGACGCCGAGCCCGCCGCGGCTCACTTCGGGGGTGATAGGCGCGCGCACGCGCGCGGACGGCTCGCGTGGCGGCGCGGGTTCGGGCGGACGATGGGCAGCCCAGCCGCGACGGCGCCCGGGCATGACACCGGGCGCCCGCCAGATCAGCAGCGCGCCCATGACGACGATCACAGCCGGCCAGACGATCGCGTCTCCCGGCCACGGTCCCGCCGCGCGCACGAACAGCAGGCCGCTGCAGACCAGCAGGCCCGCTCCGAGCGCGATTCTCATACCGCCGCGCGGCCGGTTCGCCGGGTGGGAGGACATCGCCGCTCATGATCTCAGCCGCGGCCACCGCGACCACCGTTGCCACCGTTGCGAGGACGAGCACGAGCACGGCTCGCGAGACCGCCGGCGAGCAGGATCGCCCCCAGCGCGCCGACGAGCACGGGCGCCGTGTAGGCGAACCGGAGGTCGATCGCGCCGCCAGCGTTGAGCACGAGCAGCACCCCCAGCACGAGGACGGCGATACCCGTCAGCAGGATCGTGACGTTCGGTGAGCGCCTCATCGACTCGCCCCTTCGGCGGGAATGCGACCCGTGCCCTCCGCGGGAGAGTCACTCGCGGTGTCCGCGGGGAAGCAGGCTTCGTTGGTGCCGAGCGCGACGGTGTGGTTGTGGCTGGCAAACCAGCCGCCTTCGCCGCCCCAACCGCCCCAGCGACCCCAGCCGCCCCAGCCGTGTTCGATGGGGTGGTCGGCCACGAGCAACGCCCCGAGCCCGACGCTCCCATCCAGCACCAGGCGCGACGTGCGCGGCGAGGGCGACGCGGGACGTTCGGCCCAGTCAACGTCGAGGCCGCCGGACCGTTGTTCGAGCGCGCCGACGTAGCCTCCGCCGATCTGCGCGCTGGTCGCCACGCAGACATCGCGGGGCACGAGCACGACGATCTCCCCCATGCCCAGCCGCACATGCAGCCGCGTGCTGCCCGGTGGGAACGCGACCCCACGCAGGTCAATTTCCAGGCGGCCGGCGCCGAGCTGGTAGCCGTCGCGCACTTCGCCGAGGCTCAGCGGGCGATAGACGCGTTCGCCCATGCCGCCGTGCAGGTCAACGTGCGCCGCGGCGATCACCGCCACCGACACCGCGAACGCGACGGCCGGCAGCACCAGCCAGCGAGCCCCACGCGTGAACGCGCTGAGCACGAGCACCGCGCCGAGCGCGACCACCAACCAGGCCGCGATCGAGCCGTCAACACCGCCGAGCCACGCCCCCGCCAGGGCGAGCAGGACCGCCCACACGACGACGGCCGTCGCCCGCGCGAGCCAGCGCAGCAGCCGCCTGTCGGCGCTTGCGCGCCACTGCTCTCCGACCGGCCCGCGCCATAGCAAGACGATCGGCGCCCGCTTCGACCCCTCCTCCGCCACCAGCAGCAGGATCGCCAGGTAGAGCACGATCCCCACACCCGAGAAGATCGCCAACCCCACGAACGCGATCCGAAACAGGATCGCGTCAACGTCGAAGTGAGCGCCCAGGCCGCTGCACACCCCGCCGATCAGGCGCCCGCGCCGGGTGCGCACCAGGCGGGGCCGCCGGGTGCGCTCAGTCTCAGGAGTGGACATCGACCGGGCTGGGGCTGGTTGTGTCGGTCGCCGTATCGAACATGCGGACAGTCTCGACCCGTGCCGGTGCTCGCGCAATCGGGAATGTCCCTGATCCGCCCCCGGTGAATCCCCGACAGGACCTATTTGCAGCAATCAGCCGGCATGTGAGCGACAGAGTCGAGCTCGCGACCGCCTGAACCACAAGAACGCCGACTAAGTGAAAATCCGCTCTGAAGGCCAAATCAACGACTCAGCCCCGGCGACATGACCGTCGAAACCCCAGCTGACTCTTCGAGATACCCCCTACGATATAGGGGAAGGGGGAAGGCCCCGGAACGGTCCCTGTGCAGTCCCTTCGGGGGCAGGCCAAACCGCCGGGGTTTCGTTACGACTTTGGTTACGTTAGGGGACGGATGCTACGGTTACGGTCTAGTACATAACCTGGCGCTTAGGCTCTGTGCCGAACGCCGCATCCTATGGGCACCTCACGGTGCCCATAGCGCGTCCAGGGGTTGGTTTGAAGGCTTGCGCCCGGCTCAGCCGAGTGCCCACAGCAGTGTGTGGGCCGGGAGCAACGTGTAGCGCTCGGCGATGTGCAGCGTGTTCTTCGTTGCCAGGACAACCGGTCTACCCGGATGGGTGCGTGCGGCGGCATCGGCGGCCGACAGCCCGGGCTGCTCGCGATACTTGACCTCGATCAGGTCGAGCTCGGAACGCCGGCCGGCCACGAAGTCGATCTCGCCGCCGCGGGCTGTCTGCCAGATGTGCAGACGCTCGGGCAGGATGAAGGTTTCGATCAAGCGGTCCGCGGGTTCGTAGCGTCGCAACAGCGCCATGCCGATCACGTTCTCGATAAGCGCCGCCGTATCGGTGCCCAGTCCCGGGGCGTGATCGAGCGCGATCGTATGCAGAAGCGGGTCGGCAAAGAACACCTTCTTGTCCCTCGATTGCTCGTTGGTCTGTGAGCCGCTGCGCCAGAAGTAGGCCACGAACACGAAGTAGCCGCCGGCGAGGAGCTCGATGTAGTCACGTAGCGTCTGATGGCTCGGCCGTCCCTTGCCGCGCCCGAGCGGCACGTCCATCTCACGCGCCATGCTGCTCCAGCTGATCTTCGATCCGAGCGACCGCACAACCCGCTCCAGCAGCGCACGGGCGGCCGGCATGCTCGCGCCCCGACGCTGGATCTCCCTCATCAGCGAGTCTTCCACAACACGCTTGACGCGCCCGGAGGGCTCGTGTGCGCCGCCGAGCGCCTCGGCTACGGCGGCAGGCAGCCCGCCGAAGCGCAGATAGCTGCGAAGCGCGGCATCGAGCGCCGGAGCGTAGATACGCATGTCGCGCAGCAGCTCCTGCCCGTCGGATGTCCGCAACTCGGCGACCGTCAGGTTCGGGGAGGCGGGAATATTCCCATCGACCGCATGGGCGAACGCGGCGAAGCTTTGCGGCAGGACGAGATGATCGATGCCGGCTCCACGACGACCGGGCAGCCGCTCGGCCGCGCCACGCTGCAGGTCAACCGCGGAGGAGCCTGTGCATACGACCACCTCGTCTCGGATCGTCCCGTCGTCCCACAGCGCCTTCACCGCCGTCTGCCAGCCCCGCACCGCCGTCACCTCGTCGAGCAGGATCAGCCCCCCGGGAGACTTCTCGCCGGCCAGGCCCTTGGCCCGCTGGACGCTCGTGGCGAAGTCGCTGAGAGACTGGCCCTCGAGCAGATCCAGCGCGAGATACACGATCGACCGCGGCGGGAAACCCTCCTGCAACGCCCGCTCCACGAGCAGCTTCAGATCCGTGCTCTTGCCGACCTGGCGCGGCCCCCTCAGGATGTGAATCCCCGGATCGCGCAGGTCCAGCCCCGTGACGAAGTCCGCT
This sequence comes from uncultured Solirubrobacterales bacterium, assembly GCA_963810645.1. Lineage (GTDB taxonomy): Bacteria > Actinomycetota > Thermoleophilia > Solirubrobacterales > Solirubrobacteraceae > Palsa-744. Next base: position 131,618 of record CAWEOK010000016.1, read on the forward strand.
CCCAGCCGCAACGGCTGCGCCTCAAGCAGCATCAGGTGCGGGTCCGAAGCGCGCCATGCCGGGTCGCTCCACCACCGATTCTGAGCGAGGATCTCCTCTTCCGACAGTGCCATTCAGGACGCTACGATAGCAGAATCCTCCATTTCCTGCTGCTGATATTGAAAGCTAACTGTCAATAAGTGCTGCAAGGGATTCAAGAGCTAGGATGCGGGGACCATGAAGGTCACCTACACAGACGCCGGGACCCCCGTGATCGAGCGGACCGTGGAGGAGTACGAAGCGCACCTGGAGCGCCAGGTGCAGCGCGAAGTTGGCATGTCGGTCGCGGAGTTCACCAAGGCCTACCTGGCCGGCAAGCTGGACTGTGCAAAGCGACGAACCGGCACCTCTACAAGGCCGAGTTGGCCGAGGCCGAATCGCTGTCTATTCAATCTTCGGGGCCGAAGTTCGGCCCGGGCGCGGCCGAAACGTAGTCCCCCGCGGCGGCGCCAGGCAAACCCGGGCCAAGGCGCTCGGCGGGGGCATCCGGGTCCGCAATGACCACCGCTTGGGAGGAGCCGCCGATGGCCACTATGAACTGATCGAAGAAGCCAACGCCGCCAAGCACCACCAACCCATTGCTGTACCAGCAGTTCTCCACGAAGCCGATCTTGGACCGCCACTGGCGATACTCCTCTTGCTCGGCGTCGGGAGCGTGCAGACGCAAGTCGATCGTCTTGTACCTTGCCCTCACCACACCGCCAGCGGCCAGGTGATCGTCTTCACCCTCATAGTCCTCGAGGCCGATCCCGAGCTGCTCGGCGAGCACGTCACTCACGAGCGTCAGATCGGCGCCGCTAGCCACGAGGCCGGCCAGCCGCGGCGTCCCGCGATCTCCATTCGCCAGCGAGACCGGAAGCAGCGGACGCAGCACCGTCTCACCGTGCCAGCCGAGCTGCGCATCCTGCCGGTAGGGGTACAGCCAGGGCCGTTGCTCGCGCTCAGTCAAGACCGGGGTGGTAGAAGAGGGGCTCATCTGGGTCAGTAGATCCGAGTCGGCTCATCCGGGTACGGGACCCGGCCCTGCACGACGACATGGTTGCGACCCTTGGCTTCGCGGAGAACCACATGCGGATCCGCGTCGGCAAGCACAACCTCACCCGTGCGCCAGTCGAGGGCCACATACTGGCCCTCGTAGCCCGTGAAATCGGTGCGGATCGGCTCGGTTTGGATCGGCTCCATGCTCGCCTCCATGTGGGTGAGTGTAGCGCTGCCGGGTTGCACGATTTGATCCGACGCCGACGAGACATCTTCGCGAGCGAGCTCGCCGGCGCGCGCGCGCGCGCGGCCTCCCCTGGCCAGCCATCTGCGCAGCGGCTCGCGGATCAGCTCCGGCTCCCCGCTGGCAAGCACGTCGCCGAAGCTCGGCGCAAAATCCGCGTCGGCGCCGAAACGATCGATCTGGGCTATCTGTGACATCGACCGATCCTCCCAAACGCTTGGGATGGTTCTCTGCGTCGCGCACCCGCGGTCCCGCGGGCTGACTACAATCCGCTCATGATCGATGACATCCCCGATGCAGATGTCCCCGAAGATGGGCTTGGGGTCAACGACGCAGAGGTCCCCAGGGCTGGACTCGACGACGGCGGGGCTGGAGTTGGGGTCGAGGACGACGACGACGAGCAGCTCATCGAGGTCCAGCGGGCCCGGTTCGCGCGGCTGTTGGAGAAGCTCGCAGGGGAAGGCTTCGACGGCACCGAGCACCTGGCCAAGCTGGAAGCCGCCGGCACCTGGCCCGGAGCGGACGAGGGCGCTCGCCGGGACTTGCTGCTCGACAGCTCCGCCGTGAGCGCGCTTGCCGCCGATCGGGAACTGCTCGCCATTTATCTGCGCGTGCTCCAGCGCCAGCGTGGAGCGCTGCTGATTCCCATGGTTGCCATGGGCGAGGCATATACCTGCGCGCCCGATGAGCGCGCGCTGGTCGATCGTTTGATCGAGGAGATCAGTGTCGATGGCGACGTGTTCGTGCATCTCACCCTCGAGACAGCGAGGCGGGCCGGTGAATTACGCTTCGAAGCCATGGCCACGCTCGAGGCATCTGAGGGACCGGATGATCAGGGACCGGATGATCAGGGACCGGATGACACGTCCGGCCTGAGCAACTGGAACTGATCGGTTGAGGGCTCCGGCCGCCTACTTTTCAGTTACCTAACTCGATATGTGAATTTTGCGCGTGCGACGAGTAGGTCCTGTTGCCATGTCGGGATAAGTAACTCCTCGCCATCTTCGTCGAACAATTCGAGAGTCGCCTCTGAAAGGGCCCAAACTCCACCTCGGCCACCTCGATCTTACGCGCCGCGCAAGCGGACTTCAGAATGGTCCGCGCAAGTGCCCGGTGGGCCTCATCGTTAAACACATTGTCAACCATCGCGACAGGGTAACGGTTGGGACACGATCCGGCCGTCGAAAAATTCGCGATCAGGAGCCGGCAGTTTAGACCCCTATGGTTGTTGGTAGGGCGGTGCTTCTCCCCATCCCCAGCGCGGCATTGGCGCGTCCGCTGGCGGATTGGCGCCGGGCTGGGAGTTGTGCAGCGCGATACGTGTGCCCCACTCGATGTAGGCGATGAACGCCGAGCGGAACTCCGGATCGGAGGGCAGTCCGGCATCGTCGGCGGCCAGGCCAATCAGCTGAACCCAGCGTGCACGCTGAGGCTCGGTCAAGCGTCGAACCCAGGGGGGTCAATTCTCAAGCGGCGCCGGCGGCGAGGCTGACCCGGGCGGTGCCAAAACTCACGACTACGAAGGCACGAAGCGTGAAGCTAGCCAGGATCGTGTAGTCTGCCCGACCTGCGTCGGAGTCGCCGCCACCAGCGTCCTGCTCCCGATGGTGATTCGAGAGCGCGCCCACAAGCCCGATGACCCCGGATAGGCCGGCCGCGATCGGAGCTCCGCGAGGAGCAGCTGGGAGACGCGAACTCCGCTCGAGGGTGCTGGTGCTCACGGAAGCTCCCCACTTCTGCTCACGATGACCACCGGTGGGAGAGCCGATGGCCGTCGGTGGGGAGAACCGATGTCCGCCAGTGGGGAGCGCCGATGGTCGCGGGTGGAGCCAGTTCAAGCGTCGAACCCGCGGGGGGGGTCAAGTCTCAACCGGCGTTGACAGACATCCAAATAGTGTTGCTCCAGATTTGGGTGTAAACTATTTGGGGTGTCGACTCATCCCCTGAACGTCTTTGTCGGTCGCGAGGCAGAGCTTGCCCGGTTGGAGCGTGAGCTTGCCGGGGTGCGCCGTACTGGCGGCGGGGCTCTGCTGTCGGTCCGCGGACGGCGGCGGGTGGGCAAGAGCCGCTTGGTCGAGGAGCTGATCCAGCGCTCTGGTTGTGCGTCTGTGTTCTACACCGCGGTACAGGGGCCGGGCCCCCAGGAGCTCGAGCGCTTCCTGGAGACGATCGCGCACTCCGATGCCCCGGCTGCCGCGGACGTGCGCGCCGGTGCGAGCGCAGAGTCGTGGGAGGCCGCGCTGGCCCTCGCCGCTCGGGGCGCCACCACGAAGGCGCCCGTGATCATCGTGATCGACGAGCTGCCTTACCTCGTCGCCAAGGAACCGACGATCGAGGCGGTGCTGCAGCTGTTGTGGGACCGGACATTCCAACGCCAAGCCGTCCTCGTCATCCTCGTCGGCTCTGACCGCGCGACGATGGAGGCGCTCACCGAGGAGGGCCGGCCACTATATGACCGAGCCCGGGAGATGGTCGTCAAACCGCTCGCGCCGTCGACGATCGCAGAGATGCTCGACCTGCCCGCGGCCGAGGCACTGGACGCCTACACGATCATCGGCGGCTTCCCGGTGCTCGCGCTCGAATGGGGCCGCGGCCGCTCGCGGGATGACTACCTCTCCGACGCCCTCACCGACCCGAGCTCCTTCCTCGTCATCAGCGCTGAGAAGACGCTCGCCGCGGAGCTCCCCGTGGATGCGCAGGCTCGCGCAGTGCTGTCAGCGATCGGCGCTGACGCTCGTGCCCACAAGGCCATTCTCGCGCGCACCGGACTGCCACAGACATCCCTCGATCGCGCCATCGATGTGCTCCTCGGCAAGGGAGTCATAGACCGTCTGACGCCCTACTCCGCCAAGCCCTCTCCCAAAAATCGCCAGTACGTCGTAGCGGACCCATACCTGCGCTTCTGGCTGCGTTTCATTGCGGGCGGAATCGACACGATCGATCGCGGGCGCGGTGAGCTGATCATCGCCAACGTCCAGCAGAACTGGTCCTCCTTCCGCGGGCGCGCGATCGAGCCGATCGTCCGCGACGCGATCGAGCGGCTCCTACCGGACGAGCGCTTCGGCGCCGCGCGCTACGTCGGTGGCTACTGGAACCGCAACAACTCGATCGAGGTCAACCTGGTCGGTGGAGACAAGTACCCCGCCGCCGAGCGCATCGACTTCATCGGATCGGTGAAGTGGCGAGACGAACAACCCTTTGACCGCCGAGATGGCACCGCGCTCGCGGCCAAGCTGCCCTCCGTGCCCGGCGCAAGCACATCCACCAAGCTCGTCGGCGTCTCCCGTCAAGGCTTCAAGCGAGGAAGCGGCCTGGACATCGAAATCGGGCCAGAAGAGATCATCGCCGCCTACGGCGCCCCCACCAACTGAAGGGGTGTTGTTGCCGCTTGCCCTGGGCGTCGGACTGTGCTGGTTTCGCGGGCGGGGCTTTTGCTGCCCCGAACAACCGGCGCCTTGGCGCGGCCGTGCGCCCTTCCCATCCCGCCCGGCGAAGCCAGGCGCTGGTCGGTCCGAGTCCCGTTCCCGTCCCGCTTCTCGAGCGGGCCCCGTGGGTGCTTGGATCGACTGACGACATCAAAGCAGATGGCTGGGACGGCCGGGGCGCCCGAAAACGCTCATCGCCGATGGCGACGGGATGCTGGGCACCAGCGGGAAAGCTGGGTGCCGCGGGAAAGCTGGGTGCCGCGCGGAAAAGCTGGGTGTCGCAGTGAGCATGCCTTCCATTTAGCAGCCCCCAAAAGCAGCTTCAAGGGGCTTTAGGCAATTGGCACACTTTTGACACACACTCGTCAAACCGGCACATTTGGCCCAGTGTTTTCGGGGGGCCGGTGCAAAGACGCTGTGCGGTTGTCGTCGTTCTGCGGTCCGTAGTTCTGCGGTCGCCGCGTATAGGGTCGAGCCCGTGCTGTTCTTCATCGATGAGACGTGGCAGACGATCGCAGGCCGGCGAGTAGGGGCGCTCGGCAGTCGTGGAGCAAGGAGAGTCATAACTCAGCCCACGGAGATGCTCAACGCCCGACGGCCAGCGACTGCACGATTCGTCCCCCTGTGGTGGTGGTCACCACGGTCAGGCGCAGCTGGCTGGCCGCGGTGAGCAGCGCTGGGTTGGCGATCATCACGGTTCGTGACCGTCCGGCTGGTACGCGCACGGTCCTGGTGGCCAGGAGGATCGTGTGGACGTGTCCATGGATGCGTCGACTCCGGTGCAGGGCGAGACTGACGCTGCATGTGGAGGTGGCTGCGCGTGGGCAGGCGATCGTGATGCTCAGTCGTTGTCCGTGGCGGCGCAGGCGCACCGATGCTCGGACAGCGCGCGTGGGTCCGGCGGCCAGCACCCCGTGGGAGGATGAGGCCGAACCGCTGCTCGGTCCGCCGCTCGAGCCGGCTGAGCCGCCACCACCACCCGAGGGAGCCGGCGGAGGGACGCCGGGCGCTTCGAGGATTTCAAGGCCCAGCGCGCCGTACTGCGGCGAGCCGTCGGGGGCGGTGCCTTCGAGCGTGATGACGTGCTCTCCGGGCGCCACGCCGGGGGGAATCTGGACGGTGGCGTCAACTTCGCCGTTTTCGTTGGCGGTAACCGGCCCGAGGTCATACGGGGTGGAATGCAGCACCGCCTCCAACTGCGCACCTGGAGCGTAGCCCGAGCCCTGGATCTGCACGCTGCAGGACTGGATGCATGGGACCGACTGCTCGCAGCCCGCACCACACGGGATGACCGCGCCGCCCTGGAGATTGCCGATGTTGCCAGTCGCGCCGACCGGCTGCACCCTGATCGGATCGACAGGGACAGGCGGATTGTGGATCAGGAGCTCCCCGGCGCCGTTGGTGTAGTGCTCGCGGAAGTAGGCGGCTATCGCGTCATGGGCCAGCTGCGTCGGGTGGAAGGAGGCGACGAACGGATCGCTGACACCGCGAAACCACGGTTCGGTGGTACAAATCTCGTGACCGACGGTGGCCGGGGCGATGTTGACATAGCTGATGCTTGACGCTTCCGCAGCTTCTGAGATGGCCTGGTTCAGCGTGCCAAGCACTTCCGTGGCGAGGAATTCCTTGTCCTGCTGATAGAGCGGTAGGCCGTTGCAGTTCGGCGCGGAGGCAGAGATCGGGCTCGGGTAGCCGAACGCGACGATCGTCGAGTTCGGGAAGTCGTAGCGCAGGGCGGTGAACGTTTCTTCGAGCTTTTCGTAGACCGGTCCGGTGATCCTGTTCAGCACGGTCTGCACGAAGTTCGAGTTGCTGCTGCACGGAAGGACCGCTATGGAGCAGGTTATGGCGATGCTCTTGAAGCCGGCGTCGTTACCACCGATCCCGATCGTGATCAGCGACGGGTCCTGCCCTCCCAGGCGTTCGCGCCTGAAGTTTTCGACGTCTTTCAGCTGCGTGTTGCCACCGGCGACGTTCAGCGGAGAATGTGGATGCTGAGGCTTGGCGGTCTCCGGGATCGCGCCGATGTTCGCGGTCGTCGCGCCGCTACAGGCGACGAAGATCGACTGGGTCGCGTGCAACATGCTCGCGATCTGCACCGGATAGGCCAAGTTGTGGCGGTGGCAGGTGTTTTCGTAGAACGTCGGCGGGCGTGTGAGCAGGTTCGGCTCTGTGTTTGTGAGCGTCGTCGTGTCGCAGTCGAGCCCGCCCCACGGCGGGGGGACGCCGAGCACGTTGTACGGGAGGTTCGTGTTTTCGTAATAAAGGCCACCACCCATGTCGGTGCCGCAGTCGTAGTTGGTGCCCAAGCCGGGGAGCAGTCCCTCACCGGAGCTGTAGGAGTCACCCATCGAGGCGACCGAAGTGACGGGTGTCGGGTCGGCTGTCGGGTCGATGCTGAAATTGTCGATCGCGAACCCGGCGGGCTCTTCGGCGATCTCGTGCACGGAGAAGCTCGCCATCCCGGCGTAGGTGAGGGTCAGCGTGTTGATGCCATAGCTCTCTGCGAGCACCGATTGCACCTCATTGCCGGAGCTGTCGAAAGCTTCGACGACGACCGAGTCGCGGTTGTCGATGTAGCCGACGTCCAGCGTGAAGCTCGAGACGGCCTGCGGCAGGCCCGTGCTCGGATCGACGAAGTACCCTTCGATCGCGCCTTCAAAGCGCGGGTAGCCCGATAGCACCGGGCTGGTCGGGTTAGCTTCGTCTTCTGCCGTCTGTACCGTGCTCGTGAAGATGACCCCGTCGTCTTCGTACTGGTTGGTTACGAATTCTTCCAGGGGCACCTCGCTGAAAGTGATCGTCGAGTAGGAGGTCGGCGAGGCGGCGGGTGAGACCGCCCGGCGGACCTGCCTGCCCACCGCGGAGCTACCGGCAGATGAAGATGATGAGGTAGGCGCCACCGAGGTCGAGCGAGGCAGGCCCGCCCCGAGCGAGGCGTCGGCAACCCCGCCACTCAGCATCAGCAACGCCGCGGCGAGGACTGGCAACACGAGCCGACCGAGGGACATCGATCGCGCACTATATAGAATAGATCTAGATTTGCGCATTCAGACGACACCGCCCGCCATGCCAGGTGCGGCGTTTGAGTGGGGTTACGACGGAGCCGGTCCGGCGCACCTGGCGCAAGCGATCCTTCAGGGCCGGCGACGTGGGAGGGGACCTTTGGTCGTTCGGTCGTCCCCACCCCCCATCCTCACCGTTCACGTCAGCGGCTTCGAGCGGCAGGGCAAAGGCCTACAATCCGGGCTCATGAACTGTGCCCGTTCAGAGGCGAGGTGACGTGTCCGATTCTGGCGTGACGCCCGCCCCGGAAGAGCGTCCGGCCTACCTAACGATGCGACGCGCGGCTGATGTGCTCATCACGGGGTCCGAGCCGCTGCGAGTTCGGCTGCAGCTCGCAGACCGAATCTTGGAGACTCTGGACCCGCAGACAGAACTCCTTACCAAGCTGGAGCGATGTCTCTATGGCCGCATCGCTTCGAGTCTCGTCAGCGGCGGCCCCGAAGACGACGACGAGGATGACCAGGAGGAGTCTTCGCAGGAGGCGCTCGATGAATCCATCGCCATGCTGGACGACGACATCGCGGTTTTGATCGCCCGCGACATGTTGCGTCTGTACGAGCTTACCGCCGGCCCACCGGACGAGTCTCGAGACTGGCCCCAGGAACGGTGGCCGGACGATCAGCGGCCTTGAGGAGCGCGCGCGCTCACGCAAGAATCCTGCGCGCCTATATGCTCCTCCCGTGACGGACTGGCCCCGCGAGATCTTCGTCGATCTCTCTCTCGATCCCGATGTCCGGATTCGTTACAGCCGGACCGAGCGGCCCCCGATCAGCTACGCGATCGTGCTGGAGACGCAGGTCGATGGCCACTGGACCGCGATCCGCCTATGGGACAATGCGCACAGCGTCGACGAGCACCACGAGCACGAGTACACTTCTAGTCAAGGCAAGAGTGATCCCACGGTGCAGCCCTTCACCACAGTCAATCAAGCGATGGCCGCGGCGATGACCCGGGCGGCAGAAGACTGGCCGGCGATCCTCGAGAACTGGAGGTCACGATGAGCACAACGCCCCAGCCCCTCGGCCCCGCGACACAGAAGGTGCTCGCGAGCATCAACGACCCCGAGCTCGACGCTCGCTACCCCAACCGCACGCACTTCATCGACGCCCAGAACCCCCAGCAGGCGCTTCTGACGAGTCGTGCGCTGTTCCACGGCGATCCCGTCGCGGTGGTCTACCCAGATGGCCGGGAGGTCTTATTCACTCCCGAGCGGTCTGCTGGTGTTGTCGCACTTGCGCTGATGATCGCTCTTTTCTGCATCAGGTACTTCGAACGGCGCTCGCGCGGTGAGCTGATACAACTTCCCCCGCGCACCCAAGTCGAAGTCCGGGACGCCGGCGGCATGCCGATGGCGGCGTAGGGGTAGGGTCTTTACTGGAAGCGGCCGGCACCGGGCTGCTGACGGTAGCCGAGCTCGTCATCGGAGACCGCTTTTAGGTTCAAGCAGCCTGGTCGCCGAGACGATCGCGCCGCTGCGCAACGAGGACGGCACGGACGCTCCGGTCAAGCGGCTGCCCGGCGGCGAGCAGACGAGCCTCGACGGCGATGACTTCGAGCAGGTCGCGCCGGCCGTGATGAGCTTCGCGCAAGGCCGGCGGCGGTAAAGGCACCGCGGGAACGGGGCGGCAGCCGGCCTTCAGGCGGACAGCGACTCGGCCTCGGCGAACTCGGCCTCAGTGAACGGCACCCACGTCGGGTCGATGCCCTCGCTGCGCAGCAGCTCGTCTTCGACAGCCAAGACGTTCGCGATCCGCTGGTCTTTGCCCAGCACATATCCGCCAGGGTCGCTTACGGGGTCCATCCGGTCACTCTCATCACCAGTTCGTAGATCTCGTCGTTTAGCCATTGTGGCCGCCCAACTTGGTCGCGGCGGCGCCTGCCGATCAGCATTGCGTAGATCTCAGCCACCACCTCATGGGTGTACTGCTTAGGACGATACTGCGCTGCGCGGATGTTCTCCCGCACACCCTCCGGGGCCAACTCCAGCAGTCGACGCCCGGCGGCGACATCCTCGGGCGAGCAGCGGTCAAGACTGAGGGCGTGGCCCCACTCGTGCCATGCCAGCCGTGCGATCACACGCTCGAGTGTCGGTCGATCCAGACCCTCGAGCTCTGCGTGCCCGAGATCGATGAGCACAAGCCGGATATCGGGGATCCAGACCGCCAGCGCGCGGTCCGTTCGAACCCGAGTGGCACGGTCCAATTCACTGAGGCCCGCCGACTTCAGGAAGCCGTTGACCGCCAACCCCAGCGGCCCGTTGACGACCTGCGACTGCGATGCCCCAAGCGTTTCCAGCACCTCGCGGTGAGCCGCCGGCAGGCTAAGCCACGCCACGCGCACGATCGCGCCGGCTTGCTCAATGTCCGCGGCAGTGAACCGGGCCCGGCGCTCCGGGCCGCTTGGATCCGGGTCGTCCGGCGCGGGCTTGGTCGATCGCCACCGAAAAATGTAGGTGTCGGTTGACGGGCTCGATAAGAAGCCCACCCGCCCCGTTCAGGACAGACGGTGGGGAGATCCGATGGCCACCAGTGGGGAGATCCAACGGCCGCCTATGGGGAGAATCGCTCGTGTCGTCCCATCGAACCTTGATACCTGCCGGAAAGCTAGTATGATACCCGTTGTTATGCCGGTATCTAGGACTGAGGCCGTAGCGCTATTCCCTACCAGGGGCGCGATCCCTGAGGCGCTGCAGATCGGCCGGGCGTCAGCGATCGGCGACATGACGAGCGCCGCGGAGGGCGGCAGCACGCTGATCTTCGCCGAGGATCGTCGTCTTGGCAAGTCGAGCATGCTGCTCGCGATGACCGACCGGATCTTGCGCGACGGGGAGGATCGGATGGCGCTGTCGGTGGATCTCCGTGACGGGATCAGCGACTCCGGTGTCCTGGCCGCGACGTTGCTGACGCAGGCCGCGAAGCAGGGCGCGGGCGCGAAGGTCAAAGCGATGACGGCGAAGGGTCTGCTCAAGAAAACGCTAGCGCCGGGCGCCGCTGCCGGGGTGCGGGCCGCGGGCGTGCTGCTCGGCGAGCAGGACGACGCGGCCGCGGTCGGCAAGCTCATGGGTTTGCTGGCGCCCAAGGGGGCGAGCTTGCGCGGAGCGCTGCTCGCACTGGACGCGAATGGGCGCGCCGCGGGCGAGCGGACGGTGATCGTGCTCGACGAGGCACAGGACCTGGTGCGCTGGAGCGACTCCGACGAGGTCCAGCAGGAGCTCGCGAACGCGATCAAGCGCCCTGGCAGCACGGTGAACTTCGTCTTCAGCGGCAGCGGAAAGAGCACCCTGCTCGCGCTCTACGAAGACGCGAAGTCCCCACTGCACGGTCTCGGCCGGCGGTTCCCGCTGCCTGAGATAAGCCGCGATGACTGGTACTCCGGCCTGCGGGAGCGCTTTGAGCGCTGCGGAATCGCGATCGAGCGCAACGAGCTCCAGCAGATCGTCTTCCACAGCGAGGGCCATCCGCTGCGCACGATGCTGATCTGCGCGCACACGCTCGACTGGCTGTTCGAGGACACCGTCACCGTCAACACCGTTGGGCGTGCGATCGCAGACGCCGAACGCCACCCCTCCTGGAGCCTCCCGTGAGCGTCTGGGATCACCTGACCCAGGCACGCCTGCCGGCGGTTGAGCGGATTGTCCAGACCGTGCAAGAGCAGTCGTTCGCGGGTCTGGTAGGAGAGGCCGATGTCGGCAAGAGCGCGTTGCTTCATGCGGCCGTCGCTCGCCTGTCAGACGAGTTTACGATCGTGATGCTCGACCTCGACGGCGCCTGGTCGCCCAATCGCCTCGCTTGGCGGTGGGCGCGCGAGCTCACACGCGCCGTGATCGGCACGGTCGCGCTCTCCCATCTGGACGCGCTGAGCCCAGAAATGTGGCCCACGAGCACCCGCAGCGCACTGCTGCGGCTGCCCGCGCAGCTCGGCCGCGAGGTGGCCACCCTTGCACAGGCGCCGATGCCGCCGCGCGGTGTCGGCAAGCCCGACGTGCTGGACGGACCAGTCCAAGCGACCCGCAAGCTCGCCGAGGAGAAGCCGCTGTTACTCGTTCTCGACCATCTCGAGGCGCCGCGTGCAGCCGGGCTCGGCTCCCCCGACGTCGCAGAGCTCCTCTGGCGGGTACGCTCAGGCGGCCAGTACACGCCGAACCTGCACCTCCTCGTCTGCACACGAGGACCGGCACAGGACCTCGCCGCCGGACCCGACGCAGCCTACCGTCTAGACGGCCGCTGGCTGACGCTCGACCCGCCCTCACCGGAAGCCTTCGGCGACGCCACGCGCGCCGACATAGCCCTCTGCCGGCTCGTCCACGCGCGCACCGGCGGACACCCCCGAGCGACAGTCGAGCTACTGGAAGAGCTCCAACGGGAAGGCCAGCAGGTGCGCGACACCGACTCCCTGATCGGCGCCATGGCGGAGCGTCACAGCGACCTTGCCCGTCGCTACATGCAACATGCCCGCTCCGTACACCGACTCGGCGCCCACCTGCTGCTGGCGATCGCGCAGGGCCTCGGTCCTTATGAGGCGACACCAGAGATCGCCGCCTCAGAGATCGCGCCAGCGATGACCCGCCTACACCTCAACGGCCTAGTCCGCCGCACCGGGCCACGCGAGTGGGCGAGCGCAGACCCACGAGTCGCATGGGCCCTCGACGCAGAACGCGGCCACGAGTTGACACAGGCCACACATCACGGGTCCTCGATACCGCTCGCGCCACCCGACAGCAACGGAGAGAATGCCTTACTGCGTCACCTCTCGGGAGAGCTCACAACCCGCCAACGCCGGATCCTCGAGCAGCTCGCAAACGGCCGAACCAACGCAGAGATCGCCGACACCCTCGGCCTCAGCCTCAGCACCGTCAAGGGACACCTCCGTAACGCCTACCGCCAGCTCGGCGTCGAGAACCGTCGCCAAGCGGTCGCTGTGCTCGACCGCGAGGGACCCGTGGCGAGCAGCTAACGGCCCGCGGCGAGGCAACTTCGCAGGATTGGCCGTGCTCTGGGGGTCCCCCATCTGTGCTTGGCTCGAGAGGACCTTTGGTCGTTCGGTCGTCCCCAACCCCACATCCTCACCCATCACGTCGCCACCATCCTCACTCACGTGTCGGCCACCATCCGGCTCGCTCTGAGGTCTTTGCGCTGAGGCTGCTGAGGCGCTCGATGGGCCCGCGAGCGGCCGATATCGAGCGAGTCCGGGGGTGTTGGACTGAAAAACAGGCCCATAAACGGCCTTCTCAGGCCCTGCGAACAGGCGCCGCGTGTGATCGGACCCCCCGATTTCGGCCGTTTGCTCGTCCCGAAAGGCCCCCAAACCCCAGTGTTTCCGGGGCCCTCTCGGCGAAAACCTGCGCGCGATCGACCCTGCGCGCTTACGAAAGCTCCCCAATCCTGCTCACGACCCTTCCCCACTCCTGCTTACGGAAGTCCGCACCTCTGCTCACGGCCGCCGCGACCGTGGGGAGAACCGATGGCCACCGGTGGGCCGTCATCCGGCCGCCGACGTGAAACGCAGTATCGGGTATAATGTATGTATGCGAACGCTGCTCCCATTGGTCACGAAGCGAGAGATCGTGCGAGAAATGCGCCTTGGCGTCATGCGCACCGACGACGCGGTGCTCCGTACCCTACGCACCAACCACGCGCTCTCCAAGGGCCTCGCCGGACAACGTCGCGCGAGCGCAGGACGCCTCAACGGCGCGATGCACCTGTACTGCTCGCTGAACCGCGACGCCGCTCGCGCGCTCCGCCACAAAGACAAGGACCTCGCCCAGCAGCTGGCGCAAGCCGCCACCCGGGTCGAGGCCATGAAGGCCACCAGAACGCTCGCTGACGCGATTGAGCAGCAGAGCGCCGATTCATCGCCGCGCCTGCTCGCTGAAGTCCTGGCGCGGCCGGAATTGACGACGGCGCTGCGCGAAGTGGACCGCGCGATCATCGCCGAGCGCCGCGAGCTCCCATCCGAGCCACGGATGACGGTCGCCTCCGGGCGCGTCACCGCACTGAACGGTGTCAGCGCGACGATCGCCCTCGATGACGATCTGACCCCGCTGGCAGTCCCCCGTGAGCTGCTGCGCGAGGAGGATCTCGACGAGGAGGGCGCCGTGCTCGCCGCTCGCTGGGAGCTGATGGGCGAGGGCATGTCGCTGCTCGCGCTCGAGCCGGTTATCGACCTACCGGCCACAGATACTTCAGCGGAGCCACTCGTCAACATCTATGGCACGCCCTGGGGACAGGTCCTCACGGATGCCGACAGCCCCTTCGTGCAAAGCATCGTCAACTCGCCACCTCGCCACACGATACGCCGTCGCCGCACCAAGGTCACCATCGGCGAGTGACCGTGTGGGAGGAGAAGTTCCTGACCGTCCGCATAGCGCGACAGACGGACCTGCAGCCGCTCGCGTCCTTCAGGTGCTCCACCGGACCAGTCTGGGAGCAGGAGGTCGAGGAACAGATTCAGGGCCCTCTCCCCTACCGCTACATCGGTAATGAGGATCAGCAGTTCGACCCGCGCCTGCTTGTATGCACTGGCCCAGACGGCGAGATCCTCGCAGTCGCTGCGCATCACATCGAGACAGTACCCGTCCTCCGGGACGGCGAGCTCGTCGAGCTGCGTCCCACCTACATCGAAGTGATCGCCGTCGCCCTGTCGGCACGACGCACAACGGTCACCGCCGAGGAAGAGCCCGCGATCTCGATGGGCGAGTTCATGTTTGACAACTTGCTCGCCGACATCCTGCAGCGCCCCATTCGCGACCCATACGTATTTGCACGAGTCAACCCTCGACACGAGATCAGCCTACGCTTCTGTGATCGCGTCGGCCTAGATCTGGAGAAGCCCAACGAGCACCCAGATTACATACAGCGCTGGGGCGATCTGTAACTCTAACTCGAGAGCGAACTCCGCGGCGGAGGAGGAGACCTGATCAACGGCAGGACCCGACGGCCAGCTGACAGCACCCGATGATTGTTTCGTCCTTGGCGGGCTTCGCCGTTGGCTCGGGTCCGTCGAGCCAGGGAGGCCTGGAGCCCTCCCCTCCCCTACAAGCCATGTCGGGCGACGGCAGCCCGACATGCCTTTTCCGATATCTGCCCCCGACTCGCGACGCCGAACACACCGAAGCTGCCAGGACGAAAACAATCAGCTGGGTGCGACTTGCCCCAGGTGATGTCCTAATAGTCTTTTCTTGGGTCCGATCTTGAGATTTTGACGTAAGCGACCGTGCAGCGCTCTTGGCGCGCCTCGCTTGCACACTCTGGCTGGTCGCACACCGGCTTCCCGGCGCCGCCTATCCCGAGGCTCGCCCGCCTCACCTGATCCACCGGCCCGAACGGGTGGCTTGCACCCGAGGCGGCGCTGGCTCGAGCGCGCTCGCTGTGTGACGGGAGGCGTAACACGAGGATTTCCTAATGTCGCCTTTTCTCCCGCTTTCGCTCTTCCTGCAGACGGCAGGCCGGCGATGGCGGCTGTCTTATTCGATTGTCAAGGTGCGCTGCTGCGGTGCGGCGCAAAAGCTGGGCGCCGGAAAAGCTGATGCTTCGGTACTGCCCGTGCCGGCCGAAGCCAGGCGCTGGTCGCTCCTCGCCCCTTCCTGTCCCGCTGCTCGAGCGAGCCCCGTGGGTGCTTGGATGACCGTCGTCGACGCTAGCACCGGACCTCGACGGCGCGGGCGTTTTTCGGCCAGAGAATTTCGCGGGGCCCAGTGTTTCCGGGGGTTCGAGCCGAAAAGTTGGCGCGAGATCGCTCTTGCCCAAGCGGCGCAACTGGACGTTTGGGGACGCCGCGGCGACGTGCACAACGCGGGACCGGCCGTTGTGGACGGCACGAAATTCGCGGATGTGCCGGAGCTGCTTTGCGACAGGGCGTCGCTGCCCGCGGCGAGGCACGAAGTTGGAGCTTTGGCCGGAGCTTCAAGAGGGGGTTCACAAAGCTGATCAACGGCGGGGGCGGCAGCCTGAAGTTGGTGCATTTGGTGGAGCTGCTTTTTGGGGCGGAGTGGCCGCCGGGACACCCGAACGGTGTGCGAGGGGGTGGAATGGTGGCCAGGACACGAAGTTGGCGCAGACGTCGGAGCTGCTTTGAGGGGCGGCCCGTAGAAGTTGGAGCTGTTTCGAGGGGGCGAAGCTGTTTTGGATGAACGGCGCGAAGTTCGGGTAATTGGCACAGCCGCTCTGAGGGGCCGTCACGAAGTTCGCGCAATTGGGAAAGCTGCCTTCAAAGCGTGTCTGTAATCCGAGGCGCTGGGTGTTTAGAGTGCCACCAATTTATGTTGAGGTTGGAAACCTCGTCAAACGTTCGTGCAAACCTGGTCAGACATGGCCAGAGCTGGCTGTACGGCACGACACCCGGCTATCTCTCTAGGGTGCAGGAAAAACCGAAATCGGGAGGAAAACCCGCATTGGGAAATCCTCGTGTTACGCCTTCCGTCACACGTCCAGCAGCGCCACATCAGCGCAAACCACCCGCTCGGGCCGTTTGAGCGCCGGTGAAATGAGTGAGGCGAGCGAGCGCTCGAGCCTCCGGGGTGGGCGGCGCCGGGAAGCCGGCGACCAGCCCGAGTGCAAGCGAGGCGCGCCACAAGCGCTGCACAGTCGCTTACGTCAAAATCTCAAGAAAAGACTATTAGGACATCCATGCGTGCTCTTAGGGGATATCTCGATCCTCATCCCCTCTCTGCTTTGGAGAGGACCTCCCCACCTCCCAGTTTTGCCGTGCATCGCGTGCCTCGTGCGTGAGGGGCTCATCGAGGCTTCAATATAAGATCTATTAGGAAACTCCCTCAAGGTTTGTGGCAGATCCCTCTTTGGCCCAGATCCTCGAGTGAGCTCTGTCAAATGCCCTTGGGCTGTGAAACTCCCTAGCCCAGCGAAATCTCCTTCTCGATCCCTGAAGACCAAGGAGCTCATTCCCCCACCTGACGGTGGTCCGGAGCCCCTAACGGATACCCCAACACCCTACGGGTGTGGAAAAGACCGATGGAGTCTTGACACCGGGCGCAAACGCTCCCTCTCTAGGCATCAAAAGGCATCCTCACCCTACGGGTGTGGGGTTGTCATCCCCTAGTGACCAGCCCCTTCGGAGGCTTCGATCCCTGCGGGGTTTCTCACATGTGTTTAGAGACCTGAAGACATCCGCGCTAACCATTCCTCTACGAGGATTTGCCAAACCACGCAACTATCCCCCACCTCCGATGGGGCTTTCTTCACACCTTTCAGAGCTTCGCAAGACCGATGATCAAGGCCTCATCGATTGGTGCCCACCGGTGATGCGGGACACCCACCCAAAGGATTAAGTGCCCGCCCACCCTCGTCAACAATCAGCTCCACTGCACCGAGCAGCTACCTGAAAGCCGAGGATGACGTGCCGGCTCCAGCCAGATCGTAGGTGATTAGGGGCCCGTGGACCCTCAAACCGCTATGGGTTGTTTTTCTATGACCGCGCCGCGCCGCCCCACATCGCGCGCTGACCTCGACGCCGACACGCTCGCACCACCGCCGCTCGCCGCGATCACCTCACGCTAGACCGACAACGCAGACCGCACCCGACGCCCGCCACCGAAAAAAACCGCTTGCTTTGACGCATTGAGATCACAGTAGGGGATTTCTATAAGCCTTGAGAGCGCCGCCGCGCAGGCCTTCTGCAGCGTCCCCAGACGCAAGGGCAGCTGCTTTGGCTTCATCACCTTGGTGTATTTCCCAGTCCGCCGGCACCCGTCATGGGGTTCACCAGGTTGAGCGCCCTCGTCGCAGGCTTCCGGTCTGGTTGAGCGAGAAGGTGTGGGCGGCATGCACGATCCGGTGTCGCACCGCAGCTTTCGCTCATACCGCTTGCATGCCTGGCGCGCGCACACGTGACGCGCTCCCAAACTTTGCCGCGACCACCGAGGCCAACACCCCGTGGTCATCTTGCCGCTCGCCCCTGGCCAGGACTACCTTCGCGTTTTCGCGGGCGGGGCTTTTATTGCCCCGAACGACCCTCACCGTGGTGGAGCCGTTTGCTCTGCCCGTCAAGTCAAGCGCGGCGGCACCGCGGTCCCCGACATAGACGGCTCCGTAACCAACACGGAGGGCTTAATATCAAAACAGCTATTCCATCGTCTATACAACACCTCTAATCCAATCGCGTCTAAAACCCATGAGCACAATCACGCGCGCGGGGGAAAGCACCCACGCACGCCGGCGCGCACCGCCAACCCCGTGAGCACCACCGGGCCGCGAACCTGTGCTCGAACTTGTGCTGTTGAAGGTCTGGTCAAACATCGTCCAACGAAGATACGCGGTAACTATTTAGGTCGCCGTGGTGTGAGCGGCGGTCGGACTGGCGACTGCCGCATCGACGTGCGGGGGAGGAGATGGGCCTTCAGCTGGCTATGCGCAACCGATCGAGGTCGAGCGCGACCGTGTAGTGAAAGCCTTTGCGACCGACCGTGCGGCGCAGAGTCCGAAGGACATGGTCGGGATCGTCGTGGGGGCCTTCGATGTAGGTTGGCTTGCCGTCGCGTCCAAAGGTGATCGCGCTGGGCCCGGTCCACGGGCCGAGGTGCGCGCGCGCCTGCTCGAAGTCGGGGTGCGGGGAGAACCCGAGCTTGTGGGCGTACTCGGCGGCTCCCAGCACGAGGTCGCGCACGAGCTCGATCGGGGCCGGCACGGGCGGCGCGTGGTAGGCGCTGAAGACGCGGTCGGTGAGCCGGCGCAATGCTTGATCCTCCATGTGGTCTGGCCCCATCGCGTTCTTGACCCCGAGACAGTAGACGTCGAGGAGGTAGACGCATACCGTGACGGCGCGCCGGTGGCGTCGCTGCCGGGCGAGCAGCGCGGTGACGAGACCGTCCGTACCCTCATCGCCGCCGGGATCGTGCCAGTCGGGGCGCCCCGTGATCGACAGGCCGGTGCTCCACCCGGCGCTGAGGAAGCATCCGGTGATGTCGGCGTCGGGATCCGCGGTGTCCCGCTCGGCGGCGAGCTTGCGGACGAGATCCGCTACGACGGCTGGCCGCATCCCGAGGCTGCGGGCGATCTCTTTCGCAGAGAAGCCCCGTGCGCGAAGCTCACGAACGCTCTGGATCGTTTGCTCGTCGATCACCGGGATCTTGTAGCGGACCGGGCGGACGGTGTGGTATGCGGGGTGAGCAGGATTCCGCCTGCTTGCAAGGAATCTTGCGCGTATGGCGGGTGCACGGAGGGATGCGCGGCGACCCAGCTATGCCGAGCTTGAGGCGCTCGTGGCGGAGCTTCAGAAGGCGACCGCCCAGCAGGACGCGCGGATCGCCGAGCAGGACGCGGTGACCGCCGAGCTGCGGGGGCAGGTCGCCGAGCTGCAGGCCAGGCTGGATCAGAACTCCAGGAACTCGAGCAAGCCGCCGTCCTCCGATGGCTATGAGAAGCCCTCCCCGAAGAAGCGCAGCCTGCGGGAGCGTTCGGGGCGCAAACCGGGCGGCCAGGAGGGCCATGAGGGCGCGCACCTGGAGCGCGTGGCGCTCCCCGACCGTGTGATCGTGCATGAGCCCGATGTCTGCGAGGACTGCGGGCGCGACCTGGCTGACGGGGAAGAGCTTGAGGGCGGGGAGTCCCGCCAGGTTTTCGATATCCCCGAGAAGCTCGCGCTTGAAGTGATAGAGCATCTCGCGAAAGCCAGACGCTGCAAGGCTTGCGGGCGTGTGAACGAGGGCCGTTTCCCCGGCGGCGTGGCGGCAGACACACAGTACGGGTGCAACCTGCGCGCCTTCGGCGTCTACCTCATCGTCTTCCAGCACATCCCCTACGATCGCGCCCACAGGCTGATCGGCGACCTGATCGGCGCGCAGATCTCAACCGCCACGCTCTGCTCATGGGTTCAGAAGGCCGCTGCGGGCCTGACCGATTTCGACGAGCAGCTGCGCGGCCTGCTCGCAGATGAGCCGGTGGTGAATTTTGACGAGACGGGACTGCGTATAGCTGAGCGGCTGGGCTGGGTGCACTGCGCCTCCACGCAGACGCTGACGCGCTATACCCCCCATGCCAAGCGCGGCTCAGAGGCGATGGATGACGCCGGCGTGCTTCCGGCCTTCCGCGGTGTCGCGGTGCACGACGGCTTCACGCCCTACCGCACCTACACCAAGGCGAGACACGCGCTGTGCGGTACTCATCACCTCAGGGAGCTGATCGGCGCCCAAGAAGCCGGCCAGGCGTGGGCCTCGGGCATGGGCTGCCTGCTGCTGGACACAAAGGATGCCGTCGAGGAGGCCAAGGCGGCAGGCCTGAAGGCGCTGAGCGACGCGGCGCTGGCCGAGCTCCACGCCTCATACCGTGGCCTGATCGACTCGGGCTATGAGCAGAACCCAGGCCTGGCCGAAAGCGCCGGGCAGAAGATCAAGCGCCCAAAGGCACAGAACCTGCTGCTGCGCCTGGATAAGCGCGAGCGCGAAGCCACCCTCTTCGCCCACGACTTCACCGTACCGTTTTCGAATAACCAAGCCGAGAACGACATCCGAATGGTGAAGCTCCAGCAGAAGATATCCGGGTGCTTCCGCACGATGGAGGGCGCCGAGCGCTTCCTGGCCGTGCGCTCCTACATCTCCACGGCACGCAAGCAGGGCCAAGACACCCTGGGCGTGCTCAGCGCGCTGGCGCAGGGCACGCCCTGGCTGCCGGCCGCCGGGGAGACCTGAGCCCCACCCGTCCGCCGCGACGGCGATCATCCACTCCAAGGATGGGCAAGCGCTCCCGCCGCAACCGAACGCCACGCCAGCTGCCCACGGGCACCGGCGACGGCACGCCGCCACCACACGATCAGCCGCCGCACAGCGAGCCGCCGAACGGGCAGCCGGCCATCCGTGAGCGGCTGCTGCTGCAGGCGATCACCGACGGCGAGCTCGACAATCACCTGACAGCGCTCGCCGACGCCATCCACGCCCGCCACCACCTGCTGCACACCGTGGCCACCGCCACCGCGCTCTCAAGCCTGTGCGTCGGCGACCAGGTACAGATCAACACCACGATCAAACCCCGCTACCTGCACGGCGTGCGCGGCAAGGTCATCGACATCGACGATGAGTACGCCACCATCTGCGTGCACCGCCCGATCGGACGCTTCCACTCCGGCCACATCCGTTGCCCCCCACTCGCGCTGGAGAAGCTCAGCAGGCCATCAGGGTCCTGAATAGATACGATACGCGCGGCTTGGGACGGTACGCTCGATCGTGCCCTTCCGCAGATCTCCAGCCGCCCTCAAACCGCTCTGTGATGCGGCATTCGCGGTGGCCAAAGTTTTTGCGCGAAGGAACGTCAGCAACGCCCTCGCGCGAGATATCTTGCCCCGTGCGCCTAGGTCGGGGACGTGCTCGCCCAGGTCAACCGCCTGCCGGCCCTGATTGATGGCGTGCTCGCCCAGGTCGGCTGCCTGCCGGCCCTGGTGGGTGGCGTGGTCGCTGAGGCCGCGAAGATCGGTGAGATAGACATCCATTCCTCGAAGGTACCAGAACATCTGTTCGCCTAAAGGGCTTCCGGCCAGAAGTTACAAAGTTGGCACACTTTGGACGCACTCTCGTCAAAGTGGACGCATTTGCCCCAGTGTTTTCGGGGGGCCGGTGTACAGGGCCGGCGACGTGGGAGCAGACCTTTGGTCGTTCGGTCGTCCCCACCCCCCATCCTCACCGTTTACGTCAGCGCCATCCCCACTTGACGTGTCGGCCAACATCTGTGAAGGAGTGCTAGTAGCGTCCGGCTCTCCATGTGGATCCACCGCGCCTGCCAAACCATCGATGCTGCTCCCTCATCGTCTCGAAAAGCTCCCTGGCCGAGTCGACCAGGACAGGACCACTCATGCGGGGGTTGATGGAGGCATGCCTTAGCGCGATCAAGAAGACGCTCGATCGAATCGAATCGTCGAGCCGCTCCAGGCGCGCGGCGGCATGGGTGAGGCTCCCCAACGTGACGGCGAACTCAAGACTCTGGTCAATCTCAGCGAGATGCACCATTACGCCCTGCAACTTGGTTTGTTCCGGAAACACGCGTGGTGCAATTGCGCTGAGATCGATCTTGTGATCTGTCAGCGCTGCGAGCGTCGCGTGCATTTCTGACACGTCAACCTGAAGGTCAAATGCTGAGCTAATGAGCAGCAAGACGTTTTGATTGATGCGTGCCACTCGCTCCCCAGCTATGCGCAGCACGGCTCGTTCCCGTCTCACTGCCTCAATCTGGACGCTGGCATCCACCAAGCCGGAAGCGAACATGGTGCTGGCGACGCCGATCCACACGGCCTTCCACGTCGTGCCATTAGCGACTGACACGAGGTAGACGCTGATGACGCCCGTGGTCGCCAACAAAATCGGGACGGCATGTCGAAGGCGTAGGGTGGTAATCGCCGCGTCAAGCATCCTCGTAGTAAATCTCCATTCGGAACCGGCCTGGGATCGTTCCGACGCGTTCGAGAAGTAGCGATGTGTCCGAGAAGCCCTTGACCAACAGTTGCCTGCGTCGCCACGGTGGTCCCCACCGCACCCACTTGGGGATGTCTTTCCGGCGAACGATGCGATCACAAGGCTCACGAAACCGAATGGCAACGGGTTTGCCGCGTGCACTGGCGCCCAGAATCTCAACCGTCTGCAGCGGGTCGGCCATACCCACGTCGAACTGGATCTCATCGGGCGGCCCCCCCACCTGACGCCGAGCGTGGACCTGCAGGGATCCCCGCATCTGGAAGCCCCCGCCCTGATCGCGTCCTTCGTCGAGTTCGTCCCAAAGGCGGAACGAGCCAACCAAAAGGATCACCAGCAACGCAATCACGACGACCGCACCCGTGAGCCATACGTCGGCCCCGAGAACCAGCGCAACGACACCCGCGGCGGTGATGACTCCCAAGCCCGTCACGAGGCCCCACGCTCCCTTGAGCGGCTTCCAGAGCGCAAGTAGGCCCTTTCCTGCGGAGAGCGCAAGGAACGAAAAGATCCGCCGCGTCTTCCTACGTACTCGTTCCCACCAGGACACGCCCACATCATGGCGGGTTGCTCGCGCTTCCGTCCTATTCTGATCTGGATGTCCCACACGCAAATGCAGCCGGCTCGCCGCGAGCCCTCCGACGCTGTGCGCGAGATGCTGGCAATCGCCCATCGCACCCATGCGTCGGCACCTCTTCGCCTTCCGTCTGAGCACGGCGTTTTCCCCGACGCGGTCATGGCGCAGCCGCTCTGCGCGATCCTCGATACGCACTGGTTGGGTTTCGACGTCAACCACGCGTGCGCACGCAATCAGCGTACGGCGCTCGTCACGGCCGCGAACCAGCAACTCATTCGTCCGTTCTGCGCCCAGCACGTGGCCGATGAGATCGTCGAGCACGTCGAGACATGGTCCCTAAACGCGCGCCGATCGGTGCCGGTCGCAGACTTCTTGCATCGCTGGCACTCGGAATACCTGCCAGTGCTCCGTGTCGTCCCGGACGACGCCATTCCCGAGGAGTGGCTGACGCCGGATGAGCGCGCGCGAATCGACGCACTCGCGATCGAGGACACAGACGACATCCCGTCCGTGAAGTTAGCGCTCGCGATCCGCGGCCTGTACGTTTCCAAGGATGGTCCTGCTGTAGCGGCGGTGTACGGAGCAGGCGCAGACCTGATTGACCGTGAAAGGTGGCTCGATCATCTGAAAGCCGGCAGTGATGCCGGCGAGCTTGCGCGGATGGTCCACGGTGCCCAGATGGTCGCGGGCATCACCGGCACGGGTGTGTTCAAGGCAGCGCAGAATGCATACGACACACTCGGACCGCTCAGCCTTCTGCTTGCCGGCAGCGTCGGATATCTTCTGTGGGACTGGATCAAGCAACCAGAGCGGCAAGGGCTGCGATCAGCGCTCGGCGACATCTTCACGTTTGTGATGGAGATCGAGCTGCAGCGAAGTGCGAAGCAAGAGGTCTTCGACAAGGCGCTGCCGCGCGTACCAAGCTGGTCTACCCTCGCATCGACGAACACGCCCGAGAGCGTGGTCGGGCGGGCTGCGCTCTACACGCTGGCCCGCGAGACGACCGCGCACATCTCCGCACACGAGCTGACCGAGACCCTTCGGACGCGCATGTCGTGCAGTGAGGCGAATGTGCGTCGCCTGCTGCGCGCTACGCCGTGCTTTACAGAGGTCTACCGAGGCCGATGGCAGATAGGCACAGACCAGCGCCCGCGCGAGCTGGCGAGCGGCTCAAGTCGGCCGCTCCTATCAAATAATGTCGAGCCCACAATGCCGCTTGTGCGACGTGACACTCATGTAGCTTGGCGTGCTTCCCACGCTGACACGTCCTGCCTCATCGCGTAGAGGACGCCTTCGGCAAGTGCCAGATACTCCTCTGCGTCTTTGGGTGAAGCAGTTTTGGGAGTATGAGCGGAGAGGTTACGCATCACAGTGATTCCCTCAACCGCATTGAGCGTCTTCTGGCTAACTAGTTCATGACCCACCGCCAGACGCGCGAGGTCTCTAGTCGATACGGAGTCCTGGGGCTGCTCGCTAGCCAACGCAAGGATTCGGCGAAGCTCTTGATCGATACGTTCGTGCGCCTCAAGAATCGTCGCCGACGGTGCCTCGTGGGCCAGTTCGACAAGATCGGCCACGTCTGCGTGCACATCCTCAGAAGGCAAAATGTTTATTGGTGTGGATGCCTTTCCGCTCTTGGTGCTAGACCTCTCTGATGGAGGTCCGGTAGGACTCAACGCCTTCTGTACGTAGCCGCGAAGTTGGTCATATTCGGTCTCCTGGCTCACCCGAAGGTGGATGATTCGCTCCTCCACCTTCCCAAGTTCAAGCTCTGCTCGCAGGTCATGGCGAAGGTCTAGGAGGAGATCGGTTGCCAAGGCGCCGGAGTTCTTTGCCATAGCGACAGAGAACTCTTGGGCCAGCTTGATTTGTCGCTCAGTACCAAGGAGCTGCACCCTAGCGATGGCCTCCTCAAGCGTACGAAGCAGGGAGTTGTCCTCTCGATTCGACGCAGCCTCCAACGCGATCCAGGTGTCGATCAAGAACTTCGTCCGGTATTCACGGCGGTCGTTTTCACGCTCCCGTTGAGCAGCAAGTTTATTGACGACAAACCAGCCTCCCACTGCTATCAAAGCGGCAACAACAATCCCAATGGCCGTCATGGACCTAGATTATAAAGAGGTGAGCGCGCCGAGGCCAAGCGAGACGCGCAAGAATATGGCGATGGGCGACTTCGCGACAGAGATGAGTTCATACGGGTTCGCGCAAATCAACGGACCTTTCCGGACGAGCGATGAGGCGTTCGACGTCGCGGGTGGGCTGGTCGAGATGTGCCGGCTCGAGCACGGTCTGCCACCGCGGTCGGTCATCGGCGACTTTGTCGTCCCACCCCTCGCATCCACGACGCCGAGATCGACATCCACCTGCAGCCCGGAGAACTACTGCTATTTGACAACCTGGCCCTCGCACACGGCCGACGCGGAACGCGCCAACCCGGAGAGTTGTGTCAGCGCGTCTTCGGCCACCACCTCCAGCCCGCGGCCCAGAGGAAGCTGCGCGACCACGTCCTGACGGCGTTCTACGCGGCGCAGCCGGCGGAAGCACGTGAGGACCCCTGGGACTAGGATGTCAGCGTGCCCACGGTGCCCGGCGAGATCACGGCCGATGAGATCGACAGGCGCAGCCAAAACGCGCTCGAGGTGCCGCTGCTGCGTTTCCTGGGAGCGTCGCTCGTGGACCGCACCGACGGGTTCTGGAGCATTGACCTAACGCCGAGCCCCAACGCGCTCAACGCGGTCGAGGTGCTACACGGCGGTGTGATGGCCACCATCCTCGATGTCGCCGCCTACCTGGCGGTCGTGCCGCACCTGTCCACCGACGAGGAGGCCATCACGATCGCCTTCTCAGCGACCTACGTAGCGGGAGCGCGACCGGACGAGCAACTTCGCGCGCACGGCTCGTTGATACGCCGTACACGAGGGCTCGCTTTCGCCAGTGCCGAGCTGCAAAGCGATAGTGGGACGCTCGCGCTCGCGCAGGTGACGAAGGCGATCCGCAGCAGCCCGGCGAGGGCACCCCAAGAATGACCGTCCGCTCTGCGCTGTCATGGAGTGGTGGCAAGGACTCGGCCCTGACGCTCTGGACCCTGCGCCGCCAGGATGTGGAGCCCGAGGCGCTGATCACGACCGTGACCGATTCCTATGACCGCATCAGCATGCACGGCGTTCGCCGCGAGCTGTTGGCCAGGCAGGCAGATGCGGCCGGCATACCGCTCATCGAGGTTCGCATCCCGCCGGCATGCGTCAACGAGGTCTATGAAGCACGCATGGCCCAGGCGTTCGCGTCCCCGCCCCTCTCTGACGTCGAGGAGGTCGCCTTCGGCGATCTGTTTCTCGAAGATGTCCGCGCCTACCGCGAGGAGCGACTGGCAGCGACTGGCAGGCGTGGCCTCTTCCCGCTGTGGGGACACGACACCGGCGTCTTGGCACGGGAGTTCATCGCCGCCGGCTTCCAGGCGAGGATCGTCAGCCTTGACCCGCGCGTTCTCGACGCGTCCTTCGCCGGGCGAGCGTATGACGAGCAACTGCTCGCCGAGCTGCCCGCCAGCGTCAACCCCTGCGGTGAGAACGGCGAGTTCCACACCTTCGTCCACGCCGGACCGATCTTCTCCCAGCCAGTCGCCTGCGAAACCGGCGAAGTCGTCGAGCGCGAGGGCTTCGTCTTCTGCGATCTGCTGTCCACGTGACGTAGACCACTGCTGCAGCAGACCACGGATTGATCGTCACGATAAGGCGCGGTTGCATGGAGGTTATGATGCGCCGGCGATGGCCGAACCGGACCCCCCAATCCCCGTCCTTGAGGCGCTGATCGCGCTCGCGCAGGTGCAGCTGACGGAGGCATGGGCGGAGGTCCGCGACCAGAACACCTACGCGTTGGCGCTGGCGGCGCTCGGCATCGCCGTGATCGGCATCGTCGCCGCCATCCAGGGCCCGCTCGGCCACGACTGGTGGGTGCCGATCCCCGGCCTCGCCGTCACAAGCATCGTGGCGCTGCTTGGCACACGACGCGCTCGTGCTCGGCTTGGCCCTGACCCCGTCAGCTTCTATGAAACCTTCGGGACCACGAGCACGCAGGACGCGCTGGCCCAGCTGCTTGCGAACCTGGTGGCCGCACGAACCAAGGATGTGCCGTCGGTCCTTCGCCGCCAGCGCATCGCCTTGCTGGCGGTCGGCGGGCTGTTCGCGATAACAGCGGTCTATTCGACGCTGCTGCTGGTGTAGAATAAAGTCATGAGCCAGCTGCCTCCTCCATCCGATACCCCGAGTGTCTTCATGAACATCGGGACGCTCAGCGGCCTTGACGTGCTGACGGTCGGCACAGTCGAGCCCGGTGCCGAGGTCAAGCTCAAGGACGGATCGACCGGCGTGGTGATCAGCGTCAAGCGCAGGTGGCTGTCACTGCGCCCCCGCAGCGCCCAAATCAAGCTGCAGGACGGCACGATCACGAAGGCCTCCAACGGGGACATCGCAGCCGTGCTTCACGAAGCACCGCCACTGGCCGTGGCCACCGCCAACGGGGACTCATCCTCGGTCAGCGGTAGCGGCGCCGCGCGCCCCGTGGGCGTTTAGCCCAGCGAGCCCGTAACCGGGTCGCGGGCCGGGGTCTGGGGGCGCAGCTGGAGGACGCGCCACCGCTGCGGCCGGTTTTGTATAGAACTCAGAGCACGATGATTGGTACGCAGACGGTTACAGACTCCCAGGCCTGGCAGCCTGGTTATGTTTTCCTTGACGTGCAGGATCCGCTGATCGCCTGGCTGGTTTATCGCGCCGAGCTCGTTTCCGCGCTACTCGCCCATGAGCGGGCGCTCAGCGTCTGGTGCACCGGTCGTCTGCGTGACATTCAGGTCTACCAGCACGAGATGTCTCTCGAGCAGGTGCGCCGCGCTAGCTTTCCGGATGCTGTTTCGCGGTTGACCGGGTTCTACGCATTCCCCGACCGCCAGGCCGCCCTGGCGGCGGCAAGCCGGTGGCAGGTTCCCAGCTTCCGGGAGGACCTGCTCGCAGAAGTGGGCATCCACCCGGCTGCCACGGTGTCGCGATACGACGCGGAGTGGATCACGCACCACTTCGGCTCGCCCGATTCGCAGTGGATGAACGATTACTTCGCCGGCAAGCCGACCACGGACCCGATCTGGGAGCTGTTGATCGACGGCCGCGCGCTCGTCTTCGGCAAATCGCTACGAGAAGCGGCGTACGAGACGGTCAAGGCGACATGGCCACGATCGCTTGCGCTGCTGGAGCTGGCTCGCGTCGGTGCAGAACTGAACTCCGACCTCGGGCTGATCACAGCCATGCTGTTCACCGACGGCACCGGCCTGGACGTTCGTTATGCGATGAACTTCGTCAACGCCAAGAACCCGGACTTCCTCAAACGCTTCGGCGAGTTCGAGGGACCCAAGAACACAAACGACCTGACGCCAGATTCCGATCTGGTCCAACCCGACCTCACTGACCGGTTCTTCACGCTCAGCTGATCGGCGCGAAGCGGGAAGCTGTCTTTTTGGGGCGAAGCCCGACGCCGGAGCCCTCAGCATTTGGCGTCTGAGCCCGGGGGGTGCCAAAGCTCACAACCCGAAGTCACGAAGTGTGAAGCTACAGGAGGGGGCGGCTCGGCAAAGTATTCGGTTGTCAATTGCTGCTGTGCTGCGAAACAGGTGGGCGCCGTGGTTACTGCTGGCGCCGGTGTGCTCCGGTACCGGCACAAAGCCGGATGCTGGTCGGTCCTTGTCCCGTTCCTGTCCGCCTTCTCGAGGTGGCTCCGTGGGTGCTCAGATCTGACCGGCGACCAAGGTAGCAGCCGGCTGCGACGTTTTCCATCGCCGGGGCGGCGCGTCCGGGGCCACAGCCAACAAACACGGGGCCTCCGCGCTCAAACCTGGCGTGATCCCGCTCATGGGGGGCGGCGGGGCTGAGCGTTTGGCGAGCGACATGCAGCTGGCCGGAGGGGCCTGAAGCTGGCGGCGGCGGGGCTGAGCGTTTGGCGAGCGACACGAAGCCGCGGCGGCTGGCCGGCGGCCGGTGAAGCTGCGGCGGCTAACCGGGCCCGGCGGCCGAAGCTGGGGCGCGGAGCTGGGGCGCGGAGCTGGGGCGCGGAGCTGGGGCGCGGAGCTGGGGCGCGGAGCTGGGCGGCGGCGTCGCGAAGTTGGCGCGTTGGGTGAAGCTTCAAAAAGGGTGACGCGGCGGCGGGCGAAGCTTCGAGGGTGGCGCTGCCGGCGGGGGCGGAGCTTCACCGAAATGCCAGTGCGGAATGACGGGGCGCGAAACTGGCGGGGCGGCGCGAAGTTGGCGCGAAGTCCGAAGCTGAGTCGAGGGATGCCGGGCCCGAATGGGCGAGGACACACTTTTGGCGCGAATCGTGAAGCTGCAGTTAACAGAGCAAGACCGATGATCAAGGCCTCATCGATTGGTGCCCACCGGTGATGCGGGACACCCACCCAAAGGATTAAGTGCCCGCCCACCCTCGTCAACAATCAGCTCCACTGCACCGAGCAGCTACCTGAAAGCCGAGGATGACGTGCCGGCTCCAGCCAGATCGTAGGTGATTAGGGGCCCGTGGACCCTCAAACCGCTATGGGTTGTTTTTCTATGACCGCGCCGCGCCGCCCCACATCGCGCGCTGACCTCGACGCCGAGACGCTCGCACCACCGCCGCTCGCCGCGATCACCTCACGCTAGACCGACAACGCCGACCGCACCCGACGCTCGCCACCGAAAAAAACCGCTTGCTTTGACGCATTGAGATCACGGTGGGGGATTTCTATAAGCCTTGAGAGCGCCGCCGCGCAGGCCTTCTGCAGCGTCCCCAGACGCAAGGGCAGCTGCTTTGGCTTCATGACCTTGGCGTATTTTCCCTGTCCGCCGGCACCCGTCATGGGGTTCACCAGGTTGAGCGCCCTCGTCGCAGGCTTCCGGTCTGGTTGAGCGAGAAGGTGTGGGCGGCATGCACGATCCGGTGTCGCGCCGTGGCTTTCGCTCCATACCGCGCGAGCCTTCTGCAGCGTCCCCAGACGCAAGGGCAGCTGCTTTGGGCTCGTCACGTTGGTGTATTTCCCTGTCCGCCGGCACCCGTCATGAGCTTCGCTAGGTTCTGCGCGTTCGTCGCAGGCTTGGACTTGGTCGGGCTACGCGGAAACGATCTAAACGCGGTAACCGCCAGGCCGGCAAGCAGTTGACCACGGGGCCGACGCGGAAACGATCTAAACGCGAGAACCGTCAGGCCGGCTAGCCGTTTGATCGAGCCCCTCGGCCGGGAATGGTCGGATTGGGATCCCACCCACCCCACGC
>CAWEOK010000017.1:0-133883 GCA_963810645.1 uncultured Solirubrobacterales bacterium
CGACCCAGTCTATGGACCGCCCCACGTGGACCCCTCTACGTTCCCCCTACGCCACGACCTCCACACCAACGAGGTCCGCGGCCGACAGCGCGCCGGGCGTCTCGCGCTCCAGCACGGCCTGCAGCGCCGCGATCGCAACTGACAACTGGTCGAGATCGGGCTCGCGCGTGGTCAGCAGCTGCAGCTTGAGCCCGGGCCACATGACCGCGCGCACCCAGCCGCGGCTGCGGTTGCGTCCGGCGAACTTGATCAACTCGAACGAGATGCCGGCGATCATAGGCACGCCGAGGATGCGCGTCGCCACCAGCCAGTACCAGGCGGGCAGGCCGATCGGGGCGAACACGAAGATCGCCACGATCATCACGACGAGCAGAAACGAGGTCCCGCAGCGGGGGTGCAGTCGCGAGAACCGCTGGGCGTTGACCGGCGTCAGCTGCAGGCCGGCCTCGAAGCAGGAGATCGTCTTGTGCTCGGCGCCGTGATACTCGAACACGCGCCGCAGATCGCGTATGCGCGAGAGCAGGAACATGTAGCCGAGGAAGATCGCCGTCCGGACGAGACCCTCGATCACCCAGAACAGCACCGAGCTGTGCAGCTGACCCTTGATCAGACTGGTCAGGCCGACGGGGATCAGGAAGAACAGAACGATCGCGAACACGACCGCGACGACGACCGTTCCGGCCCAAACCCCACGCGGGATCTCCTGGGGCTCACCCGTCACGACACCATCCTCCGCAACACCGTCATCGCCCACGAGAGCCGCCTGCGCATCGTTGCTCGCAAAACCGCCGTCCTCCCCCGCGCCGGCCACCTCGAGAACCCCCTCAGCCATCTCCTCGGGCGGGAGCTGAGCGTTGGCGGAGACCTCCAACGCGCGGAACCCAATCGCAAGCGAGCCCCCGAGCGCGACGATGCCCCGCACGATCGGCAAGCGCAGGACGCGGTGGCGACGCATGGCCGAGTCCAGCGGGAACGTGCTGACCTCGATCTCCCCGAGCGCGGCCTCCTCAGGCGAGCGATGCGGCTCCAGCAGCTGTTCGGGCGTGGGCTTGCGCACGGCCACAGCCCAGTTGGAGACCCCGCGCATCATCACGCCCTCCAGCACCGCCTGACCGCCGACGGGGGCATCCCGCTGAGCATTGAGCTCGCCGTCGGGGGCCAGAGACACGGCGCCACTGGGTGGAACGTCCGCAGGACTCCTCGAGCCCGACCCGTCCAGGCCCGCACGCGGCGCCGGCGCCGTCACGGGAGCCTGCAGAGCGCTTGCCCGCACCGTCTCGCGCACCCCACCGGCGACGGGACGAGCGGCCATCGGCCCGCCTAGGAGGCCTTGGCCTGTGCCGAGCGCTGGCGGCCCTTGGCCATCCGGCGCTGAAACCGCTCGACGCGCCCGCCCGTGTCCACGAGCTTCTGACGGCCGGTGTAGAACGGGTGACAGTTGGAACAGACCTCCACGTGCAGCTCCTCCTGGGTCGCGCGCGTGGTGAACTCGTTGCCGCAGGTACAGCGAACATGGGCCTGCATGTAGTTGGGATGGACGCCTGTCTTCATCGTTCGATCATTCTAGCGGCGAACCCAGGGCCGGCGGCGCGGGGGTCGCGGTTGGCGTTGGCTGGACGCAGCGCGGGGTACGCAGTTCGTCGCGCTTGAGCACATGTCCATGGGGACCGTCCCAGCGAAAGCTGATCAGCGCGCGGTAGTCGGCGGGCGCCGCGAGGTCGGTGACCTGTTCGAGATGCTTGTAGGCCTTGACCCCCGGATCGGCGGAACGCCAGACGCCCACACCCGGGGCGAGCACGGGGTGATAGCCGGTTTCGCCGGGCGTGCGCTCGAGCAGTTCGATCCGCATCGACATGCGCGAGGCGCCGGGGATCATCGTCATTTCGCCGGCGAACGTGGCCGAGCGTTCGGCCGGTTCGCTCGCGGTCACGCACTGCACGAGCGTGGCGGAGGCGGCGGTCCCGTCGGTCGATGGGATGCCCTGCGCAAGCGCGCCGCCCGCCGGCGCCCACAGCAGGGCCGATGCGCAGGCCAGCACGGCCAGCAGATTTCGTCCGTGAATCGTCAGGTCCATGGACTCCCCCTAACACCAATTGGGGCCACATGTTTCGGACCGCGCCTGCGCTCGAGGTTGCTCAGGTGATCTGATACAGCGGGCCGTCGCCCCCCTCGGGCACTGTGAGACGGCCACCCTTGGCGGTGATCGCGCCGCACTGGACGCAGTTGGTATAGTTGACGATCACGTCAACCGGACCGTGCTCGGGGGCATCCTCGGGGATCTCGTATACCCCGGCGGGGCACATCCAGCGCCAGGTTTCGGCGATCTCGCGCGGGACGTGCTTCTGGATGCGGATGTGATTCGGCGCGTCGTCGCGCGTGGCGTTGCCGGTGATGAACACCGATGAGAGCTTGTCGAAGGTGTACTTGCCGTCGGGCTTGGGGTAGTTGTCCTTCGTATCGCCGATGAACATC
Source organism: uncultured Solirubrobacterales bacterium (assembly GCA_963810645.1). Lineage (GTDB taxonomy): Bacteria > Actinomycetota > Thermoleophilia > Solirubrobacterales > Solirubrobacteraceae > Palsa-744. Next base: position 2,473 of record CAWEOK010000017.1, read on the forward strand.
GGCTTTGCGTCGTTGCGATGCCAGTCCGCGCGACCGGGCAGCTTGCCCTTGGTGATCTGCTGAATGCCGGTCAGTGGCATGCCGCGCAGCAGACCCTTCTGCAGGGGCTGGCGCGCGTTGCGCACCTCCCACAGCTCTTTGCCGACGGAGGAGTCCTGGATCGCCTGCTCGTAGTCGGACAGGTCTGAGCTACCGCGCTTGATTGCCGCGTAGATCGACTCAGCCGCGAGCATGCCGGACTTGATGCAGTGGTGCACGCCCTTGAGCGCCATCGTGTCGACCATGCCACCGGAGTCGCCGACGAGCACGGCGCCGGGCATCGACAGCTTGGGCATCGACCAGTAGCCGCCGCCGGGCAGCGCCTTGGCGCCCCACGCGACGCGCTCGCCGCCCTCGAGGATCCCGCGCACGAGCGGATGGGTCTTGAACGCCTGCAGCAGGTCGTGTGCCGAGGTGGTCGCGTCGGCGTACTCGAGCTCCACGACGAAGCCGATCGAGACCATGTCCTCCCCGGTCTTCTCGCTCTTCATCGGGTAGATCCAGGTGCCGCCGACCTGGTCATACTTGGGCGCGATCTTCAACGGCCAGATGGGGAGTGTGTGGATAACGCGGTCGAGCGGCTTGGGGACCCTCCAGACCTCCTTGACGCCAAGCTCCCACACCTGCGGCTCGCGATTAGCGGCCAGATCGAACTCCTTGATGGCGGCGCCCGTCAGATGCCCCCAGCAGCCCTCGGCAAGCACGGTGGCATGTGCCTTGATGTCGGTGCCGGGCTCGAAGTTGCCGAGCGGCTCGCCGTCCTTGCCGCGGCCCTTGTCGCCGGAGCGCACGCCGAGGACACAAGCCCCCCCCCGGCCATCATCCACGACCAGTTGGGTGGCGGCGGTCTCGGTCAGGATGTAGGCGCCGGCCTCCTCGGCCTGCTGCTGCTGGTAGCGGGCCAGCGCGGAGACCGAGACGACCTCGTTGCCGTGATTCTTGAAGGAAGGCGGCGTCGGTATGCGGATCGCCAGCTTGGAGGTGGGCGTGGCATACACGGCCTCCTTGGTGACTTCGCCAAAGGCGAAGCCCTCCTTGCGCCAGTCCTCCCGGGTCATGTCTGGAAACAGCTCCTGCAATGGTCCGGGGCGCATAACGGCACCGGAGAGATTGTGCCCGCCACAGGTCTTGGCCTTCTCGATCACGGCGACCGGCACTTCGCCCAGGCGCTCCATCGTCTCCGGGTCGTCGGCCAAGAGCTGCAGCAGGCGGTTGGCGCAGGCAAGCCCGGCGGTGCCGCCACCGACGATCGCGACGCCGACCTCGATCAGCTCGTCCTCGGCGTCGAGGCCGTGCTTGATGAACTCCTTCTGCGGATCCACGGGCGGTGGGAACGCCGCCGGTGCCACCCTGCCGTTGTTCGAGCCGTTGTGACTAGACATCGCTGACGATCACGCTCCTGTTCGCTCGGGCATCCGCATCACCCATCGGCACCGGCAACCCGCGCTCAGCTGCCCTTCTTCGCCCGCACAGCCTCGGTCAGCTTCGGCAGGATCTTGTTCAGGTCGCCGACGATCCCGAGATCGGAGAATTCGAAGATCGGCGCATTGGAGTCCTTGTTGATCGCGACGATGTTCTCCGAGGCCTGCATGCCGACCTTGTGCTGGATCGCGCCCGAGATCCCGGCCGCCAGGTACAGCTTCGGCGCGACCGTCTTGCCGGTCTGACCGATCTGGGCCGCATACGGGTACCAGCCGGCGTCGACCACCGCGCGCGTGGCGGCGACGGCCGAGTTGCCACCGAACGCGGCGGCCAGCTCCTCGGCCAGCTGGAATCCCTCGGCCTTGCCGAGACCGCGCCCGCCGGCCACGAGGATGTCGGCGCCCTCGATGTCCACGTCCGCGCCGCGCTGCTCGCCGCGCGTGATCATCGTTGCCTGCTGGGCCTGAGCGGAGAGCTCGAAGCTCAGCGTCTCGACGGGCGCATCCGCTCCACCGACGTCTTTGATCTCGAACGCGTTCAACCGGCCGATGATGATGCCGACGTCCGAGCGGTATTTGACTTCGGAGATCGACGAATCGCCGAGGATCGGGCGCTCGGCGATCAGCTCGCCACCCTCGGCGCGCACCGCGGTGACCTCCATCACGACGCCCGCGCCCAGCCGTGCGGCCAGGCCGGCGCCGATCTCAAAGCCGAGCAGTCCGCCGCCGAACAGCGCGTAGGAATAGTCACCCCCGGAGATGGCCGCGGCCATCGCGTCGACGAGCGGCTGCGCGAGGCCCTCCGGACCCTCGGCGACGAGCACCTTCTTGGCGCCATATTTGCCGAGCGATGCGGCCAGATCCTGCGGGACGTTCTCGCCGAGCAGGATCGCGTGCGCCTCGCCGCCGAGCTCCGCGGCGAGCTTGGCGCCCTCGGAGACCGCGCCGAGCGAGTTCTTGTTGATCGCACCGTCGTAGTGCAGTGCGTAAACCAGGATGTTTGCCATGTCAGATCAGCTTCCTCTCGTCGAGCCAGGCCACGATCTGTTCGACCGTCTCGTTGGTGTCCTCGTCCTCGATGATCTGCCCGGCGGCCTTCGCGGGCGGCGCCTTCGCGGCGACCCACTGGGCGGCTGAGTTCTCGCCGCCGACTTTGGCGGCGTCGATCTCGACATCACCCACGGTGACGGTGTCCAGCGGCTTCTTCTTGGCGCCCATAATTGCCTTCAGCGACGGATACCGCGGCTCGTTGATCGCATCCCCGACGGAGATCACCGCGGGCAGCCGGACCTGGACCGTGTCGTACCCGTACTCGGCCTGACGCTCGCAGCGCAGGGATCCGGATCCTGCCCCCCCGCCCCCATCCGATTCGACGTCCATCTTGATCACCTGCGTCAACGAGGGCATGCCCAGGTGCTCGGCCACGACCGCGCCGATCGTGTAGCACTCGCCGTCGTCTGACTGCTGACCGAGCAGCACCAGGTCGGGGCTCTCGCGCTTGAGCGTCTGGGCCAGCGCGTAGCCGGTGGCCGCCACGTCCGAGCCGGCGACCGCCGGGTCGGACAGATGCACCGAGCGATCGGCGCCGAGCGAGACGGCCTTGTGCAGAGCGCGCACGGCGCTGTCGGGGCCCATCGTCACGGCGACGACCTCCTCGACGGGCACGGCGCCGCCCTCTTTGATCTGCATCGCCGCCTCGATGGCGTGCGTGTCATACGGGTTCAGGTTCTTCTCGCCGCTGCGGTCCATGCGCCCCGTCGAGTGATCGATGCGCTTCTCGACGGCGGCGTCCGGGACCTCCTTTACGAGGACGCATATCTTCATGTCTAGGGCTACTCCTTGGGGTCTGTTGGGTGCAATCCTACTCGATACAGCGGTTGACTGACTAGTCAATCGGTTTTGACGGCGCCACGGATGAAGTCCACGATCGACTGGGTCGAGGCGCCCGGCGTGAACACCTCGGCCACGCCGAGCTCCTTCAGCTCGGGAATGTCTTCGGCGGGGATCGTGCCGCCGACGGTGACCACCACGTCGTGCACGTCCTGCTCGCGCAGCAGCGCGACGATGCGCGGCACGAGCGTCATGTGCGCTCCGGACAGGATCGACAGCCCGACCGCGTCGGCGTCCTCCTGGATGACGGTCTCGACGATCTGCTCGGGCGTCTGGTGCAGGCCCGTATAGATCACCTCCATGCCGGCGTCGCGCAGAGCGCGGGCAATGATCTTGGCGCCACGATCGTGCCCGTCCAGGCCGGGCTTGGCCACGACCACGCGGATCTTGCCGTGGTGGGTCTCAGACGATGATGGGGATGCCGCGGCTGCGCTCATGACCCGGCAGATTATTCGCGCGCCTGCGCGCGCGCTTCGACGTGCCCCCGGGCGAGCCCCCCCAGACCGCCCAGCGCGGCGGCCCCGGCCAGCCCGGCGAGGATCTTCAGGCGCCGCCCGAGACGGTCCAGGTGCACGATCTCCCAGCCTTCCTCGCCCGCGATGCGGCGCAGGTCCGCGTCGGGATTGACCACGACCGGATACCCGACCGCGCGCAGCATCGGCAGGTCCGACTCGGAGTCCGAGTAGGCGTAGGAGGCAGCGAGGTCGAGGCCCTCGCGCTCGGCGACTTCGCGCATCGAGGAGACCTTGCCCTCGCGATAGTTGAACGGCCCGGCGGCCCGCCCGGTGTAGCGGCCGTCGACGATCTCCGAGCGCGAGCCAAGCCCGCCGTCGAAGGCCAGAACGTGCGCGAGCAGGTCGGCCATCTCCTGGGAGGCGGCGGTCAGGATGTACACGAGCCGGCCGGCGTCCTGGTGCTCGTAGGCGCGCTCGAGCATGTGTGGATACAGTCGCGGCAGCACGCCCGCCAGCACCCGGGGCGACATTCGCGCCAGCTCGCGAACGGGCACGCCGGCGATCATCTCGCCCACGCGCCGGCGCACCTCGTCGGCGCGATCGTCGGTCGAGCCACGCAGGCGAAAGCGCAGGTTCTCGTATACGTCACGGGCCAGACGCCGGCGGGAGATCATGCCCGTCTCATACGCCGCCCGCGCGAAGAAGATGCCCGAAGACCCCGCCATCAGAGTCTTGTCGAGGTCGAAGAACGCCGCCGCGCGCAGCGTGGGCTCGGACATCTCAGACGCGGAGAATGACTGCATCTCCCTGCCCGCCACCGGAGCAGATCGCCGCACAGCCCAGGCCACCGCCACGGCGGCGCAGCTCGAATACGAGCGAGCCGAGGATCCGCGCGCCGGAGGCCCCGATCGGATGACCGAGCGCGACGGCGCCGCCGTTGACGTTGACGCGATCCTCGTCGATGCCGAGCATCCGGATCGAGTTCAGGGTGACCGAGGCGAACGCCTCGTTGATCTCCCATACGTCGATATCGCCGGGCTGCAACCCGGCTTTGTCCAGCGCCTTCAGCGCGGCCGTCGCGGGCGTGCGGGCGAGGTAGGCGAACTCGTCGGCGGACTGCGCGTGGGTGACGATCTCAGCCAGCGCCTCCTTGCCATTGGCCGTGGCCCACTCATCGGATGAGACGACCAGCGCGCCACCGGCGTCGTTGACGCCCGGCGAGTTGCCGGCGGTGTGCGAGCCCTCCTTGCCGGCGAGCCCGGGCAGCTTGGCGAGCACCTCCAGGGAGGTGTCGCGGCGGGGGGCCTCATCGACCTCGACGATCGTCTCAGCCCCTCTCTTCCCCTTGACGGTCACGGGCACGATCTCCTCCGCCAGCCGCCCCTCGTCGGTCGCGGCCAGCGCGCGCTCATGCGAGCGCAGCGCCCAGCGATCGAGGTCGGCGCGGGTGATCTCCAGCTCGTCCGAGACCGCGGTCGCCTCGACGAACATCTGCTTGCCCGAGAACGGGTTGGTCAGGCCGTCGTGGACCATCGCGTCGAGCGCGGTCACATCACCCATGCGAAACCCGAACCGCGCGCCCGGCAGCAGGTAGGGAGCCTGGGACATCGACTCCATGCCGCCGCCGACACCGACCTGGACGTCGCCGGCGCGGATCGCCTGGTCGAGGAGCACGGTCGCACGCATGCCCGAGGCGCAGACCTTGTTGATCGTCTCCGAGGAGACCTCCTTGGGAATGCCCGCCTTGATCTGCGCCTGGCGCGAGGGGATCTGACCCTGACCGGCCTGCAGCACCTGACCCATCACGACGTGCTCGACCTGCTCGGGCTCGACCTCGGCGCGCTGCAGCGCGGCCTCGATCGCGGTGGCGCCCAGGGCGGTCGCGTCGAGCGTGGACAGGCCGCCACCCATCTTGCCGATCGGTGTGCGGGCGGCTCCGAGGATCACGGTCTTGGGCATTGGATGCAAACTCTCCTGGGTCGGGGCTGAGCTTGGTAGGGACCTGCCGGTTTTCGGGTCGCAGCGGGCGACCAGATGCCGGCAATGCTAGCGAGGTGGATAAGGTTGCCGTGATCGTGCACGTCTCAGCGACCACCGAGCCAGGCGAGGCGACCGCCGCCGACACAATTGCGGTCGGCGTCTTCGAAGACCCCGTGCGGGCCACGCGGGAGCTGCCGGCGCAGGTGGCCGAGCTGCTCGCATCCGGCGAGGCGCGCGGCACGTTCAAGGCACTCGCCTTGGCGCACGCCGATGGCCGGCGGTGGCTGCTGGTGGGCCTGGGCAAGCACTCCGAGCTGACGCCCGAGCGCGTGCGCGTGGCCGTGGCGACGGCTCATGCCCGCGCCTTGGAGATAGCGACCCGCACGCTCTGTTGGCAGACCGGGGTCACGGATCTCACGCTGTGCGCGGCGATCGTGGAGGGCATAGTGCTCGCCGATTACCGCTTCGAGCGCCACAAGTCGGCGCCCGCGGATGGGGTGCAGACCGCGACCGACAAGCGGCTGGAGAGCCTGATCCTCTCCGCCCCGAACGCGGCCGCGGAGGAGCTCGAACGCACCGTCGCGGAGGCGGGGATCGTGGCGGAGGCCGTGAACGCCGCGCGCGAGTTGCAGAACCGGCCCGGCAACGACCTCACCCCGACGGCGCTCGCCGACTACGCGCGGGCGCTCGGCGAGGAGATCGACGGCCTGCAGGTCGAGGTGCAGGGCCGCGCGGGCATCGCGGAGCTCGGCATGGGCGCCTTCGCCGCCGTCGCGCAGGGCTCCGAGCAGGAGCCCGCGCTGATCGTCCTGCGATATGAAGGCGGGGCTGACAAGATCCCGCCCACCCGGCCGTTGCTGGGCTTCGTCGGCAAGGCCGTCACGTTCGACAGCGGTGGCATCTCGCTGAAGCCCGGCCCGAAAATGGCGGAGATGAAGTTCGACATGTCCGGCGGCGCCGCCGTCATCGAGGCAGTCGCGGCGATCGCGCGCCTGCGACTGCCCGTGAAGCTGCTCGCGGTCGTCGGCGCGACCGAGAACCTGCCGGACGGGCGGGCGATCAAGCCCGGGGACATCGTCACGGCTAAGAACGGGAAGACGATCGAGATCAACAACACCGACGCCGAGGGCCGGCTCGTGCTCGCCGACTGCCTCTGCCACGCGGTCTCGCTCGGAGCCGAGCGGATCGTCGACCTGGCGACGCTGACCGGCGCGGTGATCATCGCGCTCGGCTCGACCTACGCGGGGATCATGTCGAACGACGACGAGCTCGCCGAGCACGTCACCGCCGCGGGCGAGCGCACCGGCGAGATCCTCTGGCGGCTACCGCTGCACCCCGAGTACGACGAACTCGTCGCGGGCAAGTACGCCGACCTCGACAACGCGCCCGAAGCGCGCAAGGCGGGCACGATCATGGGCGCCTCCTTCCTTCAGAACTTCGTGGGGGAGACGCCGTGGGCGCACCTCGACATCGCCGGCTCAGCCTGGGATCTCGGCCGCGCTTACGTCGGCAAGGGCGCCTCCGGGTACGGCGTGCGGCTACTGGTCGAGCTGGCTCGTTCGTACTGCGCGTAGCCCGCTGTCCGGGCGGTCCGGACGGTCCGCGGGCGCGCCGTTGGCAGCCTGGTCGTCGAGGTCTGGGAGAATGACCGCTGTGGACTTCGATCTCTCCCCCGATCACGAGCTGATCCGCCGCACGGTCCGTGAGTTCGCCGAGGGCGAGGTCGCGCCGGTCGCCGAGGAGCTCGACCGGACCAAGTCCTTTCCGTACGAGATCGTCCGCCAACTCGGCGCGCTGAACCTGATGGGGATCCCCTTCCCCGAGGAGTACGGCGGCGGCGGCGGGGACACGCTCGCCTACGCACTCGCGGTCGAGGAGCTCACGCGCGTTGACTCATCGGTCGCGATCACGCTCTGCGCGCACACCTCCCTCGGGACGCAGCCGATCTACCTATTCGGCTCCGAGGAGCAGAAGCGCGAGTGGCTGCCGCGGTTGTGCTCAGGCGAGCGACTCGGCGCGTTCGGCCTGACCGAGCCCGAGGCCGGCTCGGATGCCGGGAATGTGAAGACACGCGCCGCCTTGGCCGACGGCGAGTGGACGATCAACGGCGCCAAGCAGTTCATCACGAACGCCGGGACGGAGATCTCGGGGCTGGTGTGCATCACGGCGGTCACCGGCGAGCAGGGCGAGCAGGGCGACGGCTCCAAGCAGATCTCCAACATCATCGTCCCCAACGGCACGCCCGGGTACGAGCAGGGCGAGCCGTATCGCAAGATGGGCTGGAACGCCTCGGACACGCGGCCGCTGACGTTCAGCGAGTGCCGGGTGCCCGAGGAGAACCTGCTGGGACCGCGCGGAGCCGGGTTCAAGCAGTTCCTGCACATCCTCGACATCGGCCGGATCGGTGTGGCGGCGATGGGTGTTGGCCTGGCACAGGGGGCGCTGGACGAGGCGCTGTCATACGCGCGCGAGCGCCGGGCGTTCGGCAAGTCGATCTCGAAGTTCCAGGCGATCCAGGGCAAGCTCGCGGACATGTCGACCGAGATCGAGGCCGGCCGGTTACTCGTGTACAAGGCCGCTCGCGAGAAGGACGCGGGGCGGAACTTCACGTTGACGGCCGCCCAGGCCAAGCTGAAGACCGGCCGCCTGGCGGTGCGCTGCGCCGAGGAGGCGGTGCAGATCCACGGTGGGTACGGCTTCATCGAGGAGTACCCCGTCTGCCGCTTCTACCGCGACGCGAAGATCCTCACGATCGGCGAGGGCACCGACGAGATCCAGCAGATGGTGATCGCGCGGGCGCTGGGGGCGTAGGCCTCAGCGCGGTTCGAGCACGACCAGCGGGATCTCGCGCTCGGTGCGGCGCTGGTAGTCCTCGTAACCGCCGTACACGCCGACCATCAGCTGCCACAGCCGGGGACGCTCCTCGGCTGTGGCCACGCGCGCGTGGACGTTCTCTTGGCGTGAGCCGACCTGGATGGTCGTGTCGGGGTTGGCTCGCAGATTATGCAGCCAGGCCGGGTTCTTGGGATAGCCGCCCTTGGAGGCCACGAGGATCAGGTTCTGTCCATCCCTGCCGTACACGAGCGGGCTCGTGCGCCGCGTCCCGGACCGCGCGCCGACGTGGTCGAGCAGCAGCATCGGCGGGGCGCCGGGGACGCGGTGGCCGATGCGCCCGCCGGTGGCGCGGTAGATCGCCGTGTGGCCCTGCATCGCGCGGCCCAGCAGCCTCCAGTTGTTCTCGACCCAGTTGAGGTAGTCCATTGCTCACGGACCCTACACGGCGGACCGTAGACGAGACATCTGGGCTACGTCTTGGGCGGAACACCAGAACACCATCGGGCGCCTACAGGACCGCGAGTCCTACAGAGCGGATGAGAAGCGCTCCAGCAGCACCGCGGCGGCGCTGGCTGGATCCAGCCTGCGGGCGACGACCTCGTCGAGCAACCGCTGGAACTCGGCGTCCTGCCCCAGCTCAGCCTCCAAGCGCCGGCGCAGGCGCGCGGTTGCTATGGCCAGGATCTCGCCACGCAGGTTGCGCCGGCGGCGCTCGTCCAGCTGGCCGGCGGCCAGAATGTGCGCGCGGTGCTCGTCCAGGCGCTCGATCAGCTCGGGCACGCCCGTGCCGTGGGCGGCCTCGGTCTTGACGATCGGCACCCGCCAGCTCGCGGCGGTCTCCTCGGGCGTGCGGTCGAGGTTGGCGAGCGACAGCACGCCGCGAATCTCGCGGACCATCGTGTTGGTCAGCGGATGGTCGGCCTTGTTGATCACGATGATGTCCGGTATCTCCATGACGCCCGCCTTCAGCGCCTGGATCGAGTCGCCCGAGCCGGGCATCAGCACGAGCACGATCGTGTCGGCGTGATCGATGATGTCGATCTCGGCCTGACCGACGCCGACAGTCTCCACGAACACGTCCTGTCTTCCAGCCGCGTCGAGCAGCAGCGCGGCCTGCAGGGCGGCCTCGGACAGGCCACCGAGGGCGCCGCGGTTGGCCATCGAGCGGATGAACACGCCCGGGTCCAGGAAGTGCTCGCCCAGGCGGATGCGGTCGCCCAGCAGCGCGCCCTGGGTGAATGGCGAGGACGGGTCGATCGACAGCACACCCACAGTCCGCCCGGCCTCCCGCCTGAGCTTCGTCAGCGCGCCGATCAGCGTGGACTTGCCGACGCCCGGCGGCCCGGTGAACCCGACGACCGCGGCTGAGCCGGTGTGCGGATACACCTCGCGCACGAGCTCCCAGCCCTCGGGGCGGTCGTCCTCGACCAGCGAGATCGCGCGCGCCAGCGCGCGGCGGTCGCCGGCCAGCAGGCGTTGGGCGAGGTTCTTTGTGGTCGCCGAGTCGGTCATCGCGGGCGCAATCATCGCAGGGCGAGCATCCGCCGAACCGTGCGGGCGAACCCTTACGATTCTGCGTCATGGAGCCCATGCTCGCCGATCCCGCCGGACAGGCCCCCGTCGAGGAGATCGCGGGCGCGGTCCGCCGTGCACCCGAGCCCCTGCACGGTGGACCGTTGACGTTGCTGCGGTTCATGCGCGCGAACAACATGCTCAACCACCACTACGCGCGTCTGCTGGTGCGGTGGGCTTGGCTGCGACTGCGGTTCGGCCGGCGTCTGCAGACGGACGGAATCTGTTTCGTGTGCCCGGGCGTGCAGCTGGAGATCGGACGTGACGCGACGCTGCGAATCGGCCGCTGGGCGTGGATTGGAAACGGGTCCAAGATCAGGGTCCACGAGGGCCAGGTCTCGATCGGCGCGAAGACCGTGATGGGCCAGGAGTGCACAATCTCCGCCTACCAGCACGTCTCGATCGGGCGCGAGTGCATCCTCGCCGACCGCGTGATGCTGATCGACTTCGACCACGGCGTCGTCGAGGTCGACCGCCCGATCCGCCTGCAGGGCATCTACAAGCGCGACGTCCGTGTCGGCCACAACGTCTGGATGGGCTACGGCACGTGCGTTCTGCGCGGCGTGGTCGTCGGGGACAACTCGATCCTTGGCACGAACACGGTCGTGACGAAGCCCGTCCCGGACAACGCCGTGGTCGGGGGCTCACCCGCGCGGGTGATTCGAATGCGCGATGCCCCCAGATCGATGCGCTGGGAGTGAGCAGCCCAACGCACCGATAACGGTTGCGCTGCAATCAACCGGGGCGCGAGTCATCTCACGACGAACGCGGCGCCAGGGGTTCCTTCCCCCAGCGCCGCTACGAGCGTCGTGTGCGCGTACTGCTACTTCTTGTGCTTCCCGGCCTTCAGGGTCGCCGTACGGGCCTGAACGCCGCTGCCGGCGATCTGTACCTTGAGCCCGCGACGGCCGGCCTTGCCCAGCAACTTGCGGCCCTGACCGGTCAGATGCACGCGCAGCGTGATGCTCTTGCCGGCGCCCATCGAGAAGCTGGCGACGCCGATCGTGACGTTGCTCGCCTTGTGCTTGCCGTGCTTGGCGACCCGAGCGATGATCCTCATCACCCCCGAGCACGGCGCCACCCCGGGACAGCTGAGCGTGACCGACGCCACCGAGCCCTTGACTTTGACACCGACGAGCACGGCCAGGGGTACGGGGATCGTGACGGCGTTGCTCATCGCGGTTGCGGCCCCGGCGCCGTTGCCGGCCGTGACAGAGCACGTGATCGAGTGGCCCTTGTCGGCGGCCTGCAACACGTAGGCCGGCCCCGTCTGTCCGGAGATCACGCTGCCGTTGCGCAGCCACTGGTAGACGACGTAGGTAGGTTCGTGCGACCACGAGCCCTGCGAGCAACTCAGCGCCTGGCCGACCGCCGGCGTCCCCGTCAGCGTCGGCGCGACCGTGCTGGCCGGCGTCGTCGGGAACGCTTCACGCAGGCTTTCGTTGATGCCTCCGGTGTTCGAGCCGGTCGTGACCGACACCCCTTCGCCTTTCTTGGCCGTTTGCTGCCCGTGGTAGTACTCGGTCACGTACACCTCGGGGCATTCTTCTTCGCCTTTCTTCGGGATCGAGCAGATATAGCCGTTGAATTCGACCTTGTACGAGCCGCTTTCCAGTCCCGTTGATCGTGTACTGGCCGCTCGCATTCGTATATCCGCACCTTACCCGTAGAAGTATTCCGTTTCTTCATATTTCTTGGACTTCAGCGCGCAGACTTCGACCTTTGCAAGTCCGGGATGGGTGATCGACGCGTTTGTCACCGTGCCGCTGATCTGTCCTCCGGCCTGCAGCCCGACATTGACGGTTTCTGTCTTACTCGCCTTCACATGCACGCCACTCACGGACTGGCCGATGACGTTGGCGTTCAGGGCGCAGCGAACTTTTTCCCCCTGTTCTTCTTCGCATGATGAGTTTTCCTGGGGCGAGAAGCTGACGGTCATAGTTGGTGCCTACGCCAAGACCAGAGATGGTGTATTCGCCATTTCCGTTTGTTTCGGAACATCCCTCAGACCCACCAAAGCCTCCAAAGCATCAGCGCACACCTGAATGCCGCCCACACCCTGACCGTTGGATGTGGTCACTTGCCCGGCGATCGAGCCGGACGCCTTCTTCCACCATCGCGGCGTCAATGTTTTCCGCAGGGTAGCCGGTCACAGGCATGGTCGCGCTCGAACAATGAGTTCGCTGTCGAAGTAGTACTGGTCCCAAACCCAGTGGCGGTGAACCGACCATGATATTGAGCCTTCCGTCAGATGGAGCGTGTATTCGCCAAGGCTGCTTGCTAGTTGCGCATTGGGTTGTACTATCAGGTGAAGTTTCGTTATACGCGCACGCTTTGGCCCCTTCGATTCCGGCGTGTGGGGCTTCGGCTTCGGTGACCGTGCCTCTGATCCCGGTGCTCGCCAGAGCGCTGGCGACCGGGGCGAGCGCGAACAGCGCCACGCATCCCACCAGCACGGCGAGCGTCCGGCGACCTGCGGCGTTGCGCCGTCTGCCGTGAGGCCGTGGAGCCTCTGCACTCGACCGATCGGCGACGTCGCGGTGCGACGATGACAAGAACCTTCTCATTTGCAATCCCCCAGTGGGTTGACGACGTCTGATGGAACGGCGCTCCTCGATCCGAGCGTTACCGCGCGGCCACCCTACCAGATTCTCCGGCCGTAGAGTTCAATCGGGGCTCTTGGTTCCAAAAACCGGATCGATACAGAACGATCAGCGCCGGCTCAGGGTGTTAGCAGCGATGCCGGAGAGGCATGAATCGCGAGGTTTCCCAGCCTCTGCTCACCGGCATCCGGACCATCGGCGAGCGCGCGCTTCAGCGCTTCGCGATGCCCATCAAACCGCTCATTCGCGTACGGCACGGCGAGACCCCGCGACACCATGAACGTCCAGTCGCTGGCCTGCAGCGCCAACAGCTCGCGCACCGCCGCGGGACCTGCTCGCCCGGTCGTGGCGGCGACGAGGGTCTCCAGCTCGGCCGCCCGCGTCTCGAACGCCATCTCGGCAACATCCGGACCCGACCAGGTCGACAGATCGCCGTTCTCGCCCCAACTGCTCGCCCCCCACCCCCTGATCTCACCCAGCGACCCGCCGTACACGTCCGCCAGCGACGCCGGCTCGCACAGATCGAGCGCGTCGTCGAGTCGCACGAGCTCGAGTCCCTGCCGCTCGCACTCGTCGATCACAGCCTCCAGCCAGACCAGACCCTCGTACCACCAGTGTCCGAGCAGCTCGGTGTCCAGCGCGCACACCGCCAGCCCACCCCCGGGCATACCGTCCCCGTCGTGTCGTATTCGCGCGCGCGTGCGTGTAACTATGTCTGCCGCGTGCTCTCGCGCGCGTGTGACAGCCAGCTCGTGGTCATACGCCTGGCCGTCGTTTCGCCACGGGTTGTGGTGGTGAATCGTATGCCTGTGGTAGTCCCGATACACACCGTCCGCGGGATACCCCTGCTCGCTCCACACGAGCGACACCGTCTCCCGGTCGATCGGCCACATGACCACGCCGGAGTCGCACACCAGCGGGCGCAGGTGCTCACGCGCGCCCAGTCCGAACCGGTTGGTCAGCTCCACACAGGTGCTGCGCACGCCCGCGGCGGCGAGCACCGGCTCCAGATGGTCGGCGTGCGCGCACTCGGGCAGCCAGAACCCCCCACGCCAGCCCTCGCCGAAGCGCTCGACGTGGGAGGCGATCCCCGTCCGCACCTGCATTCGCACCCCCGCATCGGTCGCGACCAGCGGCAGCACCGCATGTGTCGCCGACGAAGTCCAGCTGGCGTGCCTCGCCAGCGCCCCCAGGACGTCTCCCCCCCGCGCCCGCATGCGCTCAGATGCGCGTTCGTAGTCCTCCCTCCACGCCCGTTCCAGCTCGCCCGCCAGCCCTATGTGCCCCCCCGCGCGCAGGCCCGTCGCGTCCTCGGCATGGGTATACCGGCGCGTCTCGTCGATGAACCGCCCAAACCGCTCGGCGATCCCCGGCGCGCTCAGCTGATCGGCCAGTACCGGCGTCACCGACAGCGTCACCGGCGGCTCGCGCGCGTCGAGCAGGTCGAGCAGCGGCAGGTAGCAACTGGCCATCGCCTCCCACAGCCACTCCTCGCCGAACGGCCACGTGCCGAACCCCTCGACGTAGGGCATGTGCGTATGCAGCACGATCGCGAGCGCACCACGCGACTTGCCGGTCGCGCTCATCGCCGCGACACCGGCATTTCACCCACGGCCGGCCGCCCACGACGAACGCGACGAACGAGGCGCCGCAATCACGAGCGGCAGATCGCGACGAAGTCCAGCGCCCTGTCTAGATCCGCCATGCCCGCCGGACGCAACGCGAAGTCGCTGGCGCGGATCGCCGGATTGAAGCGGTCGTAAAACGGTTTCGTCAGCCCCAACCGGGGATGGACCGAATCCCAGCCCGCGCGCAACGCCAGCTCGTGCACCCTCAGCCTGCGCGCGTGATACAGCCCGAACATCTGCACTGAACTGAACGTGCCGCGGCACAGCCTTTCGAACTCGGTGGCCCTGTACTCGTGCACGTGCCAGGGATTGTCCGAGCGCACCGCCCCCTTGGGCGCGAGCGTCAGCACGTTGGGAGTGGACACGAACACGCTCCCGCCCGAGCCGACCAGCGAGCGGAACCGCTCCAGCACGTCCGCTGGGTTTTGGAGGTGCTCGATCGTCTGCAGGAACACGACCGCGTCGGCCGGCTCTGCATACGTCTCCACGAGATCGCGCTCGAACCGCAGGTTCTCGCGGCGGTAGCGCAACCGCGCGTGCTCGTGCGCCTCGGGATTGGCGTCCACGCCGACCACCTCCCTCGCCACGCCCGCGAGCACATCGGACCCGTAGCCCTCGCCACAGGCCATGTCGATAACGCGCACCCCCTTCACCCTTGCCGCGATCCACTCGTACACGGCGAGATGGCGGCGAAACCAGTAGTTCTCCTCGGGCACATCCGGCAGCGTGCGCTCGCCCGTGAGCTCGAGCGGCGGGACCCCGGGCGGCTGATCGCTCTGCTCGTATATCGGCTTGGTATCGGTGTTCGCGGCCACGGCGGGCGAGTATACGAGCGCTTCTCCGTCCACCGCCTCCGGCGTGCTCGCTAGTGTCCCCCCGATGCCCGCGCGCGCCTTCGCTCCTCGCCTGCCACGACGACTCCCGGCTGTCATCGGCGCGATCGCCGCGGCCCTGATCGCATTGACGGGTTGTGGCAAGACCGCCTCCGAGCAACCCGGCTCCGGCGCAGGCGTCGAAACGGTCGTGATCCACACCGGCGCTGCCGGGACGGCAGCCACCGCCACGCGGAACACCACCAGGCTCGGTGGCGCAGACGCTGTGGACGATGCCGCCGCGGTTTCCCGGGCGGCCTACCCGGGCCTGACCGCTGCCACGCGCCCGCAGGCGGTCGTGCTCGTCGACGCACACGACTGGCCCGCCGCGCTCGCCGCCTCCTCGCTCGCGAGCGCTCCGCTGGGCGTGCCACTGCTGTACGCCGAAGGGGGACACCTGCCGCAGGTCTCCGAACTGGCGCTGCACGCGCTGCACCCAACCGGCGCGAGCGCACTCGGCGGCGTGCAGCTGATCCTGCTCGGCTCCTCCACCGAAGCCCCCGCGGGATACCTAGCGCGAGGCGCCGAAACCAACGAACCCGACGCGCTGGCGGTGTCCGTTGCCAAGCTCCTTCAGATCGCGCGCGGCTCTGCCACCCATCAGGTGATCGTCGTCAACCCGAACGGCCCGCCCGCCCTTTTGATGCCCGCCGCCGGCCTGGCGGCGCAGAGCGGCGCTCCGATCCTGTTCGTCGGCTCCGCCGGCGTGCCCCCCGCCACCGCCGCCGAGCTGCGCAGCCTCGGCAGACCCGCGATCTACACGGTCGGGTCCACCGCGATCGGCCCGCACACGCTCACCGAGCTCGAACGCTACGGCCCCGTCATGCGCGCCGAGGCAGGCCCCGGCGAAGACGCAACCCCCGCCGGCAACGCGATCGCCGTCTCGCGCTTCTCCGACGGCTCGTTCGGCTGGGGCATACGCGAATCCGGCCACGGCCTGGCGTTCGCCAACTCTGCGCGCCCGTTCGACGCGCCCGCCGCCGCGATCCTGTCCGCCACCGGCGACTACGCGCCTCTGCTGCTGCTCGAAGACGCCACGGGCGTGACCTCGCCCCTGGCCCACTACCTGAGCGACATCCAGCCCGCGGCGCCCCACTCAGAACCGGTCCGGGGTGTCTACAATCACGGCTGGCTGATCGGCGACGAACAGGCGATCTCGGCGAGTACCCAGGCCGAACTGGATGGGATGCTGCAGATCGTGCCGCAGTCGACCCCGTCCGGCGAATCTTCCAGTCTCCCCGTCGAATGACCTCCTTCCCCTCCCCCCACCATCGATCCCCACACTCGCGCGAACCCGAACCTGTATGAGCCAGGCCGAGGATCCCACCCTGGTACGCAAGGAGCTCGCGCACGAAGTGACCGTTGAGGACGTGCGCCGGCTGATGGGCGCCTCCACTCCTCACTTCGCCCTGCAACTGCGTAACCGCATCGCCCGCCTGATCGCGGATCTACCAGCCGACGATCCAGCCCGCCTGGAAGGCGAGCGCGAGATCGCCCGCCTGGAGCGGCTGGGCTTCGACGGCGAGACTCGCGGCGAGGCGGCGGATACGGGCGAGCGCGCGATGCCCTCGCTCAGCGGGCTCAGCGGCGGCTGACCACCCGGGTGCGCGCGTCGCGAAAGCGCGAACGCAGCAGTTTGAACAGAACCGCGAACACCGCGGCACCGATCGCCAGCAGACCGACGTTCGTCAGGCGCGACACGTGCGTGATCGCGGCCAGACCGAGCGCGACCGCGCTGATGAGCACCACGACGGGGAGCAGCGCCAGCATCAGCGCGTGCGAGCGGTAGCCGGCGTTGTGCTCGCGCCACGTGATCTCGATCGTTCCGAGCACGACCGCCCCCAGTCCCGCGAACAGCACGGGACCGCCGTTTTCGATCCCGCCGTGGGACAGCCGTTTGAGGCCGACGATCGTGCCGACGGCCCCGATCAGGATCAGCATCTCCGACAGCGGCCACGGATGCCATGGCGACTGGGGGCGCGAGCCGACCGATAGCGGGTCTCGGAAGTGCCGGGGGTTTCGAGGGTTTCGAGGGTCTCGTGGGTCTCGTGGGTCTCGGTGGTTGTGGTGGTCTCGGTGGCTGCGGGGATCTCGAGAATCGCTGTTAACGCGTGCGTGTGTGTGCGCGCGCGCGTTCACGGCTTCTTGGTCTCTCTCCTGCTCCCTCTCCCCGGTCTCCCCCCCGGGCGACATGCCCGTGCTCGGACGGCGCTTGCGGGGGCGCCCGCGCCCGCGCCCGTGCGCGCTCTTGCCGCGACTTGCCACGGCTAGGCGCCGAGCCGGTATTCGCTGTGCCGGGCCTTGGGCATGGACATGGGCGTCGATCCTAGCGCCACCCCATCGTGCGGACCGCACGCCAGAGTCCCATCACCGGCGGCGCGTATGCTGAAACCGTGGCCACACATCCCACACCCGTACCCGCGCGCACCAGCGCCGATACCGGCATCCCCGGCAGCGAGCTGCCCGGACCATACGGCGTCGGCGAGTACGCCGGCGCGCTGCGTGCCAAGCTGCGCAGGTTCGCGCACGTGCAGCTCGTCGGCGAGCTGGTCAACCTGCGTCCGTCCCGCGCGCGCGTGTACTTCGAGCTGCGCGACGCCGCCGGGGCGATTCCGTGCGCGGTATGGCTGAACGACTGGGAGTCGATCCTTGCACGCATCGGCGGCGGGACAGGGGGGGTTCCGATCGATGGCATGCAGGTCGTAGTGGCGGGCGGCTGCGACTTCTACCCCGGCAGCGCCACCTCCTCCCCGGGGTTCTCGTTCTCGGTCACCGATCTGCGCATCGCGGGCGAGGGCGATCTGCTCGCCCGCATCGAGCGCCTGCGCAGACAGCTGGCGTCCGAGGGCCTGCTGGAGCCGCAGAAGCTGCTGGCCCGCCCGCTGCTGCCACGTACGATCGGAGTCGTCACGGGCGAGAGCGGCAAGGCGCGCGACGACATCCTGGCGGGGCTGGCCAGGCGGAGCTGGGCGGGGCGGATCGTGTGGGGGTTCGCGCCCGTGCAGGACCGCCATGCCGCTCCACTGATCGTGCGTGCGCTCACCGAGCTTGCCGCCATCGGAGACGTGGATGTCGTGATCGTGGCGCGCGGTGGAGGCTCGCTGGCCGATCTGCTGTGCTTCTGCGACGAGTCGCTGTGCCGAACTGTCGCGCTGCTGGCGGTGCCCGTGATCGCATCGGTCGGCCACCACACCGATCGCACACTGCTCGACGACGTCGCGGCCGTCAGCTGCTCCACCCCCACGCACGCCGCCGAGGCCGCGGTCGCCCTGGACTGCGCCCAGGCACGCACGAAGCTGGTCACGAGCGCCTCACGCATGCGTGAGCAGGGACGCCACGCGGTGCTCGTGCGCGCAAAGACGCTGACGATGCTCTCGCGTGCCCCCGCCGCCCACATCGAGCGCCAGCGCGCGCTGTTGCACCAACGACTGCGCGAGGTCCGGGCCGGATCGCGCCGGCGCCTGCAGACCGAGAGCGAGCTCACTGCAAGGCGCGCGATCGTGCTGGAGCGCAAGTCCTCCTCGATGATCCGCGACTGCCGCACACGCCGTCCTCAGGAGCTGCAACGCCTGGCGCTGGCGCTCGCCGGACACGACCCGCAACGCGCGCTCGAGCGCGGATACGCACTTGTGCAGACACGCGACGGAGAGCCGATCGCCACCGCGTCCGCCGCCAGGACCGCACGTAAGATCAAGCTGCGTTTCGCCGACGACACGATCCCGGCGAAGATCGTCGAGCCATGAGCGACTCCCCATCCACATTCGAGTCCAGATCTACTGCGGCGCCCCAGCCCGCACCGGCGTCAGAGTCCCTCACCGGGGAGCAGCCCCAGACCTACGAGACCGCATCCGCGCGGGTCGAGGAGATCATCAGGCGCCTGGACTCCGGCGAGGCGAGCCTGAACGAGACGCTCAAGCTGGTCGGCGAGGGCAAGGCGCTGATCGAGCTGTGCGCGCAGGAGCTCCAGAACGTATCGGGCGCGCTGAAGGAGCTGCGCCTGGACGAGTTGGTGGCCCGCTTGGAACGCGAGCGGCCGGACTCGAGTCCGGCCGGTCACGACGGGCTTGGAGGCCCGTCGTCGCCATCGGAAGGCAGAACCGGAGGTTCGGCCGAGGTGACCTCATGAGCACGTGGGATCTGCTCGCCGAGCTGCCGGTCGTTGTCGAGGGGTATGAGCTCGAGGGTCACGAGGCCGCCATGTCCAGCGAGTTCGTGCGCAAGACCACGGTCATCCGGTTGCACGGAGCCGGTGAGGAGGGCCTCGGCGAGGACGTGACGTACGCGGTCGAGGATCAGGAGGCGCTGCAACGCGCCGGCGCCGGGCGCTGGCTGGCCGATCTTCGATCGGTGGCCGGCAGCTGGACGCTGAGGACGTTCGCCGAGCGCCTGCGCTCGCTGGACCTGTTCCCGCAACCGACCGATCGGCCGGAGTTTCGTCTGTACCGCAACTGGGCGTTCGACTCCGCCGCGCTGGATCTCGCGTTGCGCCAGGCCGGGACGACCCTGCACGCGGCGTTGGGGCGCACCTGTGAGCCGTTGCGCTTCGTCGCCTCGCTGCGCCTGGGCGAGCCGCCGTCGCTACAGCCGCTGGAGCGGCGCTTGCGGATCGCGCCGGATCTGCGGTTCAAGCTCGACCCGACGCCGTCCTGGGACGACGAGCTGATTGCGGCGCTCGTCGCGCTGGACGCGGTCGACTCGGTCGACCTGAAGGGGCAGTACGAGGGCACGATCGTCGACAACCCGGCCGATCCGGAGCTCTATCGCCGGGTCGTCGAGGCATTCCCAGATGCGTGGATCGAGGATCCCAAGCTGACGCCGCAGACCGAAGAGGTCCTGCGTCCGCACCGCGCGCGCGTCACCTGGGACGCGCCGATCCACTCCATAGCGGACATTCAGGCGCTCCCCTGGCCGCCGCGCACGATCAACATCAAGCCCTCCCGACTGGGTGGCCTGCAGTCGCTGCTCGACGTCTACGACTACTGCGCGGCCCACGAGATCGGCTGCTATGGCGGCGGGCAATCGGAGCTGAGCGTCGGTCGCGGGCAGATCCAGTACCTCGCCTCGCTGTTCCACGCCGACTCGCCCAACGACGTCGCGCCCGCCGGCTACAACCTGCCCGAGCCGCCTGACGAGTTGCCTGCAAGCCCGCTTGCGCCTGCGCCCGCGGCACTGGGCTTTCGCTGGGGCTGACGCAACTTCCGTCCCATCGAGTGGTTTGCGAAGGAAATACCAGCTAAGGTCGGTCCCGCTTCCCAGGCGCGATTGGAGGTACTTTGACGAGCGCAGGCGCCCCCAAGCGATCGATGTTCCTTACCGCGGCAGCCATTTTGCTGCTGTGGCTACTCGTGCAGGCCCCTGCGATGGCGGCAACGGCCAACCCGGGCGGTGCAAGTGCGCCCGGCGGAAGTGGCGCCAAGAAGCCGGCCAGCAAAACGCCCGCCCAGAAAACGACGAGCAAGCCGGCGCCCGCCAGCAGCGCGCACGTAAAGACGGTGCGGATCACGAGCGTTCAGTGCATACCGGTCAACAGCTGCGCCACCAACCCGCATGAGGTCTCCACCCACGGGATCCTGCTGATTGCCGGCAAAGGCTTGGCGGCCGGCATGGTCGTCGCGTTCCCGCACTCGCGCGGCGCGCGCATCTCAAGCGCCTCGCCCGCCTCCCATCTGCGCAAGGGCTCGCAGGGCCTGGAGGTGACCGTGCCCAAGAGCGCGCACTCGGGAAACATCATGGTGCTGCTCAGCCATGGCCGCTACTTCAGCTCCTACGGGCCGATCAGCGTCGTTCGCTACGCGCTGCACCCGCCCAAGCCGAAGGACCCCCCTCCCGCCGCCGCTCCGGTGGCGAGCGCGCCGAGCGCCAGCGCGTTCAACGGCCAGGGCATGTGGATCTGGTACCTGAGCGCCTCCGACGGCGGCAACCTCGCCTCGATCGTCGCCCAGGCACATGCGGCCGGCGTCACGACCCTGTTCGTCAAGAGCTCCGACGGCTCGACCAACTACTGGAGCCAGTTCTCGCCCGAACTGGTGGCGCAGCTGCACGCGAACGGGCTGCACGTGTGCGCCTGGCAGTTCGTCTACGGGACCAACCCGGCCGGCGAGGCGAGCCTCGGCGCCAAAGCCGTGGCCGACGGCGCCGACTGCCTGGTGATCGACGCCGAGTCCGAATACGAAGGGCGCTACGGCGCGGCCCAGACCTATATCGCCGACCTGCGCGCGGCGATCGGACCCAACTATCCCCTGGGCCTGGCCTCGTTCCCGTACGTCTATGACCACACATCCTTCCCCTACTCGGTGTTCCTCGGCCCCAACGGCGCCCAGTTCAACGCCCCGCAGATGTACTGGCGCGACATCGGCAACTCGATCGACACCACTTACGCCAACACCTACATCGCCAACCGCATCTACGGCCGCCCGATCGTCCCCCTCGGGCAGACTTACGAGAGCCCCTCCAGCACCGAACTCGTGCGCTTCCGCGAGGAGGCTGTCAACTACGGCGCTCCCGGGCTGTCCTGGTGGGACTGGCAGGAAACCCCGGCGAGCGAGTGGGCCGCGCTGGCGGAACCGCTGGCTCCGCTGAGCAGCGTCACGCCAAACCCCGGCTACACCGAACTGACCGAAGGCAACCGCGGCGATCCGGTACTGTGGATGCAGGAGCACCTCGCCGCCGCCATCTCCACGCAGCCGACGACCGGCATATTCGAAGCCGCGACGACCGCCAACCTCGAGCAGTTCCAGTCAGCCCATGGCATCGCCCCCACGGGCAAGACCGAAGCGGCGACCTGGCAGGCGTTGCTGGCGCTGCCCCCCGTCGCGGTCAATTGGACGGGGGGCGGGCCAAGCGGGGGTTGAGCCTCGGCCGGATCAGACGCGCTGAATCAGCGTGCCGGTCCCCAGTCCGCCGCCGCAGCACATCGTCACGAACCCGATCTCCTTGTCGGAGCGCTCAAGCTCGTGCAGCAGCGTTGTGATCAGCCGTGCGCCGGTCGAGCCGAGCGGATGGCCGAGCGCCATCGCGCCGCCGTTGACGTTGACGCGATCCATGTCCGGGTTGTGCTCGCGTCGCCAGGCCGCGAGGACGGGCGCGAACGCCTCGTTGATCTCGATCAGGTCGATATCGTCGATCGACATGCCGTTGCGGTCGAGGATCTTGCGCGTCGCCGGAATCGGACCCTCGAGCATTTTCACCGGATCGCAGCCGACCGTCGTCTGATCGACGATCCGCGCGCGCGGCGTCAGCCCGAGCTCGGATGCCTTCTCCGCCGACATCAGCAGCACCGCCGCCGCGCCGTCGGAGATCTGCGAGGCGTTGCCCGCGGTGATCTTGCCGTCGGGCTTGAACGCCGGCTTCAACTGCGAGAGCGTCTCCAGATCGGTGCCCGGGCGGATGCCCTGATCGGCGACGTACTCCTCGCCGCCCACGGTCATCGGCACGATCTCGCGCTCGAACCTGCCCTCCTCCGTGGCCTGGTGGGCGAGACGATGCGAGCGCACCGCCAGCTCGTCGAGCTCGGAGCGGGAGATCTCCCACTGATCGGCGATCATCTCCGCGCCGAGGCCCTGCCCGACGATGTTGTGCTTGGCCATAAGCTCGGGGGTGAACGCGAACCCGAAGTCCTCCTGGGTCTTCATCCCGGCCGCGAACGGCAGGTGTCCCATGTGCTCGACGCCTGAGCCGATCATCGCGTCGTGCACGCCGGCGGCGATCAGCGCCGCGGAGAAGTTGACCGCCTGCTGGGCCGAACCGCACTGGCGATCGACGGTCGTGCCAGGAGTCTCGATCGGCAGTCCCTCCTGCAGCCAGGCGTTACGCGCGATGTTGAATCCCTGCTCGCCGAACTGCTGTACGCACCCCGCGATCACGTCCTCGACCTCGCCGGCATCGATGCCAGCGCGGGAGATGACCTCGCTATAGCACTTGCCCAGCAGCTCGTTGGGATGGGTGTCCTTGTAGTAGCCCTTTTCCTTGTGCCCGCGGCCGATCGGCGTGCGCACTGCCTCGACGATCACGACCTCGCGGCCCTCTGGTTGCCTCATGATTGAACGATCCTCCTACGGGTCTAGCGCGGCGTTGGTGGAGTGACGATCCGGACTTGTGCGAGTATGCCCGGCTTCGTGACCACTACTCTACCGCGCCGCGCCACAACTAGATTGACCAGTCAGTCAACGAATGCCGACACGAATGCGACGAGGGATGGAATGATGAGAGACCAGCCGAGATGACCGAGCGACTGGCAATAGCCGGCAGCGGAGCGATCGCCTGCGGGCTGGCGGCGACCGCGGCCCATCACGGACCGGTGCTGCTGCTGGCCCGTTCGGAGGACTCGGCCGGCCGGGCGCGCGCAATGGTCGAGAGAACCCTCAGCCGCCTGGGCGCCGAGGTCGATCCCGAGCACGTGCGGATCGTGACCGACCGCGATGCGCTCGCGCAGGCCACATTCGTGGTCGAGGCGGTCGTCGAGGACCACGACGTCAAGGCCGGACTGCTGTCCGAGCTCGATTCGGTGCTCGATCCGCAGGCGATCCTCGCCAGCACGACCTCCTCGCTGTCGATCGAGCGACTGGCGAAGGAGAGCGGGCGTCCCGAGCAGTTCGTCGGGCTGCACGTGTTCAACCCGGTGACGCGCATGCAGCTGGTCGAGCTGATCTTCCCGACCGCCGCGAGCGCGGAGGTCCGGAAGCGCGCACTGGCGCTGTGCGACGCGTTCGAGAAGACACCGGTGCAGGTGCCCGACGTGCCCGGGTTCGTCGTCAACAGGCTGCTGTTCCCGTACCTGTTCAGCGCTGTGCGACTGCTCGAACAGACCGACATCGATGCGACCGGAATCGACACGTGCATGCGACTAGGCGCGGGCCACCCGATGGGACCGCTTCAGCTGCTCGACCTCGTCGGCCTGGACGTGTCGGCCGCGATCGGCCAGACGATCGGCGAGCGCGTGCCGGAGCGCATTGAGCAACTGATCGGCGAGGGCGCGCTTGGACGCAAGACCGGGCGCGGGTTCCACACCTACTGATTTGCGACCAGCATCCACGACTGAGCTTCGACCGAGGCCTCGTTGTATGGGACCGGCGATTCGATCAGCGAAACTCGGACGGATTCCACCGGTGCCCCGGATGGTCTGACAGGACGTGCGGTGACAAAGACACTGTGACATTCCGCACGTGAGAATTTATTTAGTCTGAGACACCTTTTAGCTGGCGTTCATCCGGCTGGAGATAATCGTCCATGCGACAGACACAGTTAGTCGCAATGCACACCCGCCTCCTCCCAGTGCACATGCTCCGGCCCGCTCCCCCCGCGGGCCGGACGTGTTTATGGGCTCAGCGGGCTCAGCCGTCCTGAGGCTCGCGACTCTCCCCCGACTGCACGGGACGACGCTCGCGGATGCGGACCGCCTCGATGCGGTTGTCCCGTACAGACTCCACCCGGATCGAATATCCATTAGCCGAGATGGTGTCTCCGCGCCGGGGCAGCCTGCCGAGCTCGGCGAACACGAACCCACCGATGGAGTTGTAGGCGTCGCTATCGACCGGAAGATCCAGGCCATAGTCGGCCAGGTCGGTGACCGCCACGTGCCCGCGCACGAGCCAATCGCCGTCGGCGAGCTTGCGAATCTCGCCCGCGGCGGGGTCGGTCTCGTCCGAGATCTCGCCGACGACCTCCTCGATGATGTCCTCGATCGTCACGACACCCACCACCCGTCCATACTCGTCGACCACAACCGCCATCGAGGTGCGCTGGCGCTGGAGCTCGGCCAGCAGATCGTCCAGCGGCTTGGTCTCGGGCACGATCGGGGCGTCGTGCACGAGCGGCTCGATCGAGGCGTGCGGCCCCTCGCGCATCAGCAGATCGGCGAGCGAGCTCGCGTGCACCAGTCCGCGCACCCGGTCGCGGTTCTCGTCCTCGGTGGTCACCAACCGTGTGTGTCCAGAGGAGATGCACAGCCGCAGCGCGGTCTCCACGTCCTGGGATAGATCGACCGTCACCACCGCCGGGATCGGGGTCATCACCTGGCGCGCCTCCTGCTCGTGCAGATGAAACACGCCGGTGAGCATGCCCGCCTCACCCACGTCGAGATGCCCGCCGGCGTATGACTCCGCGATCAATCGCTTGAGCTCATCCGGGGAACCGCCACGACGCTCGAAGCTCATGTCCACGCCCATCAGTCCGAGGATCCATCCGGCGACGGACGTCAGCGCCACGATGAACGGCCGGAACAACACGCTGAACGCCTGCAGCGGACGAGCCACGCGCCGGGCGACCAACTCGGCGCGATCGATCGCGTAGAACTTGGGGACCATCTCGCCGGCGATCAGCTGGGCGGAGGCGATCAGCACGAACGCCACGGCCGCCGACGCCGCGACCGCCACGCCGTGGCTGAGCGTGTCGCCGAGGGCGCCTTTGAGAATGTTGGCGAGCGCGGGCTCGGCGAGCGCGCCGATACCGATCGAGGTCATCGTGACTCCGATCTGCACAGCGGAGATGTACTCGTTGATGTTCCCCAGCTGCTCGAGCGCCAGCCCGGCCCGCTTGACGCCTTCATCGCGCATCAGCTCCAACCGCGACCGGCGCGAGCGTACGAGGGCGTACTCGGAGATCACGAAGAACGCGTTCACCGCGATCAGCACGGCCGCGAATATGAGCTTCAGGCCGTTCACGCCAGTCGGTCGATGCCAGCGGCCAGCTCGAAGTCTGCATCCGTGAGACCGCCATCCGAATGGGTCGACAGCGTCAGGCGCACACGATTCCAGCCGTGCACGAGTATGTCCGGGTGATGGTTGGCCCGCTCGGCGAGCTCGGCCACCCGGTTCACGAATGCGATCGCGGCCGCGAAGTCGGCGAACTTCAGCTCGCGCACGATCGAGTCGCGCTCGTGCCGGCGCCACTCGCCGACGGTGAGCAGGCGCTGTTCGACCTCCCGATCTGAGAGCGGCATCGCTACACGTTAGGCGATGCCGGGCGCGGTCAACTGGGCGACGACCACGGCTCCAATAACGGCGGCGACGCTCAGCAGCAGGCACACCGCAAAGCCCAGCGCCGGCATTCGACGATCGTCGGCGCTGCGAATCGCGAGCGCCGCCAGCGCGCCGCCGATCAGGCCGCCGATGTGGGCGCCGACCGAGATGTTGGCGATCGTAAAACTGAGGATCAGGTTCAACACGATCAGACCACCGATGCCCGACTCCATCACACTCATCCGGCGAGACCGCAACTCCACGACCGCCGCTCCCATCAGGCCAAAGATCGCACCCGAGGCGCCCAGGCTTGGCGCCGCCGTGGCGAACAGCGCGCCGAACGACCCGCACAACAGGGCGGTCGCATAGATCGTCGCGAACCTGAGCGAGCCGATCGCCGGCTCGAGCAGCATGCCGAGCAGGTAGAGCAGGTACATGTTGAACCCGATGTGCAGCAGGTTCTCGTGCAGGAACGCACTGCTCACCAGGCGCCAGTACTGATGTTCGACACCGACCCCGTAACGCCAGAGGACGCCTTCGTCGATCACCCTGCCATGGATGCTGCTCCCGAACAGGGTCAGCTGTCCTTGCTCGGTCAGAAATGCAATCACGTTGATCGCGATCAACCCATAGGTGACCCGTGGCACCGTCGCCATATCGCGCATACGTACAACCTTCGTGCGCTGGCGCGAGCACTCCGGACAGCGCATCCCGACCGGCGTCGAGGTCATGCAGTCCGGGCAGATCGGCCGCCCGCAGGACGAGCACGACACGCCGGTCTCGCGCGATGGATGCCGGTAGCAGGTGGCCATGTCCGGGCGGAGCCTATCCGTGGCGTGTATCCGTGGCGTGCTCAGCGCCCGCCGAACAGTCTGCGCGTCTCGCGTCCGACGTCTTTCAGCGCGCGCTCCGCTGTGTCTCGTGCGCCACCGGCGATACCGCCACGAGAGACGGCGTCCATGTGGGCGCGCCGTCGCGCGCGCAGCAGCACGAGCGCCGCACCGGCCGCACTGCCCGCCAGAACCGCCGCCGCCGGGCGTGCCCAGTTGCGCGGGTCGCGCATCGCCGAGAGCTCCCATGCCTCCAGCTCGTCGGCGGCCAGCTCGGTGATGCTCTGCAGCGTGCTCTCCAGCCGCAGCGCCATGTCCTCCGGCGGCTCCACGGGTGCGAGCGCCTCGCGCAACAGACTCTCGAAGTTGGGCGCCGCCTCACTCATCATCGCGGCCCTCCTTCTCGGGAGGCGTGCCGGAGTGTCCGCTCGCGTGTCCGGCAGCGCCCCCACCCGAGCTCTCGCCCGCATCCCCGCCTGAGCTGCCGTCCACGGAGCTCCCCGTCCACATCCGCATCGGCGACGAGTCCCTCCAGCTGCTTGATCGCGCGATGGATCAGCACCTTGGTCGCGCCGTCCGAGCGGCCGAGGGCGCGTGCGATCTCGCGGTTGTCCATGCCCAGCGCGAACCGCATGATCAACGCCTCGCGCCGGTCCTCCGGCAGCCGGCTGACCCCGTCGAGCACCGCCCGCGCCTGCTCGCGCCCTTCGACCAGCTGCTCGGTCGTATGCGTGGCCGCCAGCGCCGTCGTGTCGTCGATCGGCGAGGCCGGCTTGCGCGAGCGGTCGCGATACAGGTTCGCCGCCAGGTTGTGCGCGATCCTGATCAGCCACGGCCGCAGCGGCCGGCCGTGAGATTCGCGCTGCGCGCGCTCGAAGTGGCGATAGGCCTGCAGGAACGTCTGCTCGGTCAGATCCTCGGCGTCGTGATGGTTGCCAACCCGGTAGTAGGCATAGCTGTACACGTCGCGCAGGTGCGCTCGATACAGATCGGAGAACTCCGCGTCGAGCTGCGCCTTGGGCTTGCCGGGAGCCTCGCCGTCCACTCATCGCACACTATCCTTCCGCGCCGACCGGGCGACTCGCGTCTCGACCGGGCGGCTCGCGTCCATACGTTTCGATACCCACGCCCGCTCGCGCCGTTACAGTTGAATCCCGCGCGGAGCCAGCGTGGATCAGCGCGTACGAGAGGTGTAACCACTGACGTTGACGCCGGTGTAGTCTCTTGAGTGCGTGGCCGATGCACCCAGACCCATCACAGGCCGCTGCCTGTGCGGTGGCATGACCTATAGCGTCGACGCCGAGCCGGTCTGGCAGGGGGCTTGCTACTGCGCGAATTGCCAGCGCCAAACCGCTACGGCGTTCTCGGTGATCGTGGGCGTGCCGAGCAAGACGCTCACGGTCACGGGCAGCACACTCGCCTCGTTTCAGACCATCAGCGAGAGCTACGAGAGCACCACCGAGCGGCGGTTCTGCTCGGCCTGCGGGTCGCCGATGTTCAGCACCATCGAGTCGATGCCGGGAGTGGCCTTCCTGAAGGCGGGGACGATCGACGATACATCTTGGATCGAACCGACGGTCGAGATCTGGACACGCTCGGCGCCACCGTGGGCGCCGCACTTCGAGAACGCCGTGCGGTTCGACCGTATCCCGGTTAACTGACTCCTGTCCTCACATCATTCCGCCTGTCTCGAAGACAGATCGAACGCTCGTGCAACGGACGACCAGGAGCGGCACGCGCTGGTAGTCGAGATACGCTTGCTCAGGGGCGCGAGCCTGGCCGATCTCGTTCTCCACCGATCCGCGGAGCCCGCCCTCCTCAAATCCAGCCTCAGCGCTACGCTTGCCGTAACCATGCCGACGTAGCTCAGCTGGTAGAGCACCGCTCTTGTAAAGCGGATGTCGCCGGTTCGATCCCGGCCGTCGGCTCTGTTGGGCAGCACGATTCAGTTCAGTCCACCGCAGCGGCGCGAGCTTGACGATCCGCCTATCCGCGCGATAACGTCACGGCATGGCAGACGTAACCGTCTCGGCTCAGGCGGTCGCGGTGGGGAGAGGGCCTCTTACCGCACCGGCTGTGGGTCCTCCGGCCGCTGGTCCTGGGGCCGCGATCGAGCGCCCGGACTTTCAGATCGTGCCCCGCGCAGGACTGCCGATCGTGGCTGTGGTGCTGGGGCTGCTGATCGCCGGGATCGCAGTGAACGAACTTTGGCCGCTGGAGTTCCTGCACGTGGTCGGCGGCGCCTCGTGGACGATCATCGACCTGTTCCTCGGGTTCGTGCTCGGTCCGATCATCGGGCGGCTGTCGATCCCCGCGCGCGTCGAGTTCACGACCCGGCTGATGCCGAAGATGGTGCTGATCATGCCGACCGTCGTGACGGTCACGCTCGCGGCCGGATGGCAGCTGGGCACCAAGCTCGGGACCGTGCAGAGCAGCTACTACCTGCACGGCTGGGTGGTTGCCAGCTACATCGTGGTCGGCGTCATGGCGGTGATCGCGCTCGGACTGCTCGAGCCGGCGAACATCGCGGTGCTGGTCGAGCTGAAGAAGCCGCAGCCCAACCCGCAGACGATCGAGCGGCTGATGAAGCGGTTCATCTACTGCGCCGGCCTCACCGGCACGATGCAGATCGCCACGCTCGTGATCATGACCAAGCTGGCCTCCGGATGAGCGCTCAGCCCACGACCTCGCTCGCACAGGGCCAGCACCCGGTCGATCCGCTCCCAGCCTCCAATGAGCAGCGCCTGCCGCCCGTCACGCAGCTCGGGATGGCCTCGCTCGCGTTGATCGTCGCCGGCGGCATCTATCTGACGGCCCACATTCCCAACCACGTGCCGCTCGGACCAGCGATCACGCTGCTGGGCGCCTCGGTGCTGCTGCTGGCCGGCAACCTGCTCGCGCTGAGCCGTGTGCAGGGGTTCGCATGGCGAGCGTTCGGAGCGGTCGCCAAGTGGGCGCTGCTGGCCTACGCGATCATCGCCGGCATGATCGAGTACGCGTTCCTGCGCGACAACCTCAGCGGCGGTCCGCTCGTCGTGCTGACGCTGTCGCTGGTGGTGTTCGCCGTGCACGTACCGGTCCTCATCGGGTTCACCGTCGCGCGCTACGACACGACGCCCGCGAGCGCTTAGCCCAGCCAATCGTGAGAAGGCTCCCAATCGCCGTAATCGCGGCCTGCACCGTTCTGTGCCTGAGCACCTCCGGCGCGAGCGCGCTCACGATCTCCCCCCTCCCCGGCACCCCCGACGCCTCGCCGCACACACAGATCAGCTTTCTCGGGATCAGCCCCGGCGAGATCCACGACATCGCCGTGGTCGGCTCGCGCAGCGGCATGCACCGCGGGCGGTTGGAGCCATACACGAGCGAACCGGGCGCGAGCTTCGTGCTCGCGCATGAGCTGAGCGAAGGCGAGCAGGTGCGAGTCAGCGCGCTGATCGGGGCGCCCGGCCACGCGCGGCGGATCACCGATACGTTCACGGTCGCGCGCCTGGCCGACTACCCGTTCCCGCCGCCGCACCCCGCGCCCGCGGTCAAGCCGGGGACCGTGCAGAGCCTCGCGTCTGAGCCCGGATGGCAGCCGCCGACGATCAGCGTCACCACCCGCACACCCGCGGAATCGCCGGACGACGTGTTCATCGCCCCCGATGGCGGCTACGGACAATCCGGCCCGATGATCTTCGAACGCGGCGGGCAGCTCGTGTGGTTCAACCCGGTGCCCGCAGGCGAGGCCGCGATGGACCTGCAGGTGCAGCGCTACGAGGACCAGCCGGTGCTGGTGTGGTGGCAGGGCCGGATCGTCAACTCGCTCGGAGTCGGGTTCGGGGTCGATGAGATCTATGACTCGAGCTATCAGCCGGTCGCGACGGTCGGCGCCGGCAATGGTTATGAGGCCGATCTCCACGACGTCCAGCTGACGCCCTCCGGCACGGCGTTCATCACCACCTACTCGCTCGTGCGCGCCAACCTCTCCTCGGTCGGAGGCTCGGACGACGGCACGCTGCAGGACGCGATCGTGCAGGAGGTGGACATCAAGACGGGCCTCGTGATGTGGGAGTGGCACGCCTACGGACACGTATCGCTCAGCGACTCCTACAATGAACGGCCCAGCTCGGCCACGACCCCGTGGGACTTCTTTCACGTCAACTCGATCTCGCTGGACCCATGGGGCGACGGGAACCTGCTCGTCTCCTCGCGCAACACGTGGGCGGGCTATGAGATCGACTATCACACCGGGCAGATCCTGTGGCGGCTGGGGGGCAAGCAGACAAACTTTCGCATGGGCCCGGGCACAGGGACGGCCTGGCAGCACGACGCTCGCTGGCAACCCGACGGGACGATCACGATGTTCGACGACGGGTCGTTTCCCAAGAGGCACTCCCAGTCGCGCACGATCCGCCTGCGCATCGACTGGCGCACCCGCACCGTCTCGCTGATCGGGCGCTACGTGCGCACCCCGCCGCTCCTGACCGGCAGCCAGGGCAACGACCAGGTGCTGAGCAGCGGCGGCTCGTTCGTGGGCTGGGGCGAACAGCCGTACTTCAGCGAATTCAGCCCCTCCGGTCAGATCCTGTTCGAAGCGAACATCCCGTTTCCAACAGGGTCCTACCGCGCCTACACGTTCCCCTGGACGGGCGCCCCGGCCAGTCCTCCCTCGCTGGCGGTCAGCCCGAGCAGCGGCGAAGCGAACACGGTCTACGCGAGCTGGAACGGCGCCACCGGTGTCAGCGCCTGGCGTGTGCTGGCCGGTCCCAACCCCGCGCAGCTGTCCACGATCGCGACCGCTCAGCGCGAAGGTTTTCAGACCGCGATCCCGGTGCACAACTCCCAGTCCGACTTTGAGGTCCAGGCGATCGGCCCGTCCGGACAGACGCTCAGTACCTCTGCGCCCGTCCAGCGCTAGACGGGCGACGTGGACGTGGCGTCCTGCGCTCGGTACTCGGCCAGCAGCCGCTCCTCGTCTGACTTGCCCGGGAACATGAAGAAGATCAGCCCGGCACCGAACACGATCGCGATGATCCCCGCTACGTAGGACCAGTCCGAACCGGACACGAACGATGATCGCGCCCCCGCGATGATCGCGCTGGAGTAGTGCGGGTACTGCTTGGCGACCGCTTCGGCGCTGGAGAACGACTTGGTCAGCGTGTTCTGCACCGAGCTCGTGATCAGCGCTTTGTTGGGCGCGGAGGCGATCGCCTTCGAGACAGCAGTCGCGAACCCGGCGGTCAGCAGCGCGCCCATGATCGACTGGATGATCGCCCCACCGAGGTCGCGCTGCAGGTCGGCGGTGCCCGAGGCCATGCCCGCGCGCTTGACCGGAACAGAGCCCGTCAGCGAGTGCGAGGCGGGGGTGCCGGCGAAGCCCACGCCGATCCCGATGAACCCGTAGGCGAGCGCGACCTTCCAGTAGGGGATGCCGGTTTCCCACAGCGCGAGCATCGTGATGAAGCCGAGCAGGCAGAACACGTAGCCGACGAGCAGCGTAAATCGCGCCCCGCGCGTCTCCACGAGCTTGGCCGAGTGCGGCGCGATCAGCACCATCAGCACCGCCGCCGGCAGGATCGAGGCACCCGCGCCGAGCGTCGAGTAGCCGAGCACGTTCTGCAGGAACTGCTGGCCGACGAAGATCGCGCCCATCAAGCTGCCGAACACGACGATCCCGCCGAGCGCCGCCACCCAGAAGATGCGCCGCGCGGCCACGTGCAGGTCGAACAGTGGGAACTTCGCGCGCTTCTGGCGCAGATAGAAGGCCCCGAACGCCACGAGCGCGATGCCTGCAAGCACCAGCGCGACCGTGCCCCTGTCCGGGACCGGCGCGAAGTTGATCGCGAGCACGAGCGCGGCCACCGCGACGATCGACAGAATTCCGCCGGGGTTGTCGACCGGGTCGGTGGTCTCGTTGACATGGCTCGGCACGAGCAGGATCGCCAGCACGACGGCGACCGCCGCGAGTGGCAGCGTGATCAGGAACACCGAGCCCCAGGCGTGGTGCTCGAGCAGCGCGCCCGCGAGCAGCGGACCCAGCGCCGACATCGAGGCGCCGATGCTCGACCACAGCGCGATCGCCTTCGTGCGCGCCGGGCCCGACCACAGCGCGGTGACCAGCGCGAGCGTCGTCGGAAAGGCCATGCCGGCCGCCAGCCCGCCGAAGATGCGCGCGCCGATCAGCACCTCTGGACTGGAGGCGGTCGCCGCGAGGATCGACGCCGGGATCGCCAGCAGCGTGCCGAGCACGAGCATCAGCTTGCGCCCGTACCGGTCGCCGAGCGCGCCGAGATACAGCACGGACGCCGCCAGACCGAGCGAGTAGCCGACGGCGATCAGGTCGAGTGCCGTCTGAGAAGCGTTCAGGCCCTTGCCGATGTCGGGCAGCGCCGTGTTCGCGACGGCGAGATTCAGGTTGGCGACTGACGCGACCAGAATCAGCGCCGCCAGCACCAGCCCCTGCCGCGCTGGTGCTGTCGAGACTTCCTCGCTGCCGGAACCGCCACCGTCGCCGGGACTGCCGCCTGTCGTGGGTGTGCTCGAGCCAGAGCCAGGCGCCCCTGTCGAGATCGCCCGTCACCGCGACAGCAGCTCGCGCTTGGCCGTGGCGAACTCCTCGTCCGTCAGCGCACCGCTCGAATGCAGCGCGGCCAGGCGCTCGAGCCCGTCGACGGAGCCGCTTGACGACGCATGGCCGCCATCGCCGCCGCGATCGCCGCTCCCGCCATGCTCGCGACCGCCGCGCTCGCCCACGCGCTCGGCGACCCCGGCGCGCAGACTGGCGCCGCCGCGTCGGAGCGTGCCCCACGAGTCGGCGATCCCCTTGCGCACCGAGTCCATCCCGCCGGCGCTGGGGGCATCGGGATACTCGATGGCTGTCTGGCGGCGCAGCATCTGCGTGCCGAACAGCGCCAGCACCGTGATCAGCAGGATGCCGGTCAGTTTCTGGGTCGCCTCGATCGGGCCCCACACGAACAGGATCAGCAGCAGCACCACGACGACCCCGAACGCAATGTCGGGACGGTCGCGCAGATATGGGGCCAGCGAGCGCCGCGTGGCCTGCGCCCAGCGTGAGGGCCCGCCGAGCATGCCGGCGAGCACGACCAGCACCCCGATGAAGATCAGCGCTCCGGCGACGTCCACGAGCACGCTCGTGCCGATCGACCACGCGGCGCTGGCCGCCGGGCGCACCGCTTCGGTGGTGGCCAGCGTGTTCACGACCTGATTGCCGATGATCGTGCGGGCAATCAGCGTCACCAGCGCGGCGCCGATGCAGACGAGGCCCACGTTCAAGAGCGTCCGCGCGCGCCGCTCCCGGGCCAGAGCGATTGCGCCGGCGAACAGCAGCAGCACGAGCAGCGGCAGGATGAGCGCGAGGCTGCGCAGCACCCGTACACCGGCCTGCGCCGTTTCCAGCGACTTGGAGCTGACGATCTTGATCTGTGCGACGTTTGCCGGGATTTTTTCGGCCGTCGAGGCGGGGGCTCCGAATCGTGTCGCGAGTTCTGAGACGATCGGCCTGAGGTCCAGATACACCGCCCCGCCGCCCGGGGTGTGGATCACCGAGCTCTTGTTCTCGATCAGGTTGACGAACTGCCTGTGCGTGACCTCGTTGGCGGATCGCCACAGTTCCTGCACACGCGGCTGCTGCAGAGCCAGGACGATCCCTTTTTCGACGACCGTTCGCAACCCGCTGGCCGCGGGGCCCGCAAGCGGCTTGAATTCACTGGGCAGGTCGGAGCGTATTTCCCCGGCGACATCGACGTTCGTGTACAGCTGATCGGTTAGATACGAGGACAGCTCATTCTGGATCGCGCCGTTCTCCAGCAGCTTGGTGTTCGTTGCCGTCCAGTAGCCGGTGTCCAGCAGCTGGCGGTTGGCCCAGACGGCAAAGATGCCCACCACGCTCAGGACGGCCGCGAGCCCGAGCATCGACCGCACGAGCCAGATGTGATCGCCGAGCCTGCGCGCCGGCGCCGGAGCGCCATTGGCCCGGGGATTGTCGGGAGCAGGCAGTTCCTGCGTGGGCGTGTTCATTGCATCTGCACCCGATCAGCTGCACGTGATAGGTTCGAGCGCCTGAGCGTAGCTGCTTCCGAGTCGGCGCAGCGCGGTTTCCAGCTGTGTGCTTGCGCCGCTGAGCGACAGGCTCGAGGCGAGGTTCGAGACCACCGATTCGACGTCTCGCTCGAACGTCTGCGTGGCGTGCTTTACCTGTTCCTTGCGCGCCGGCGCCAGATCGCCCTGCGCGCCCTGAATCTTTTTTACGTCGTCGACGATCGCGCTGACTTCTTCTTTGATCTGCGGCACCGTCGCGATCGACGGCGTCAGCGTTTTCAGCGTCGCGATCCTGGTTTTGATATCCGAGCGGGCGCTGCAGACCGTCTTTTCGGCCTTTGCCTGCGCGGATTCGCCGCCGCAACCGCTGAGCGGGATCGCCAGCGCCACGAGCAGCACGGGAACGCCGAGGAGCAGCCTGCGCGAGCGCGGCGAGGAGGACGCCACGCCGGGCGCCCCCCTGCCGGATTTACTCAGATCACTCAAGCTGTCCTCCACGCGTCGCTCTGTGCGTGTGCACGTTATGCGTCTATGCGTCGATCGGCTGGCCTCCGTATGCGGCCAGTCCGTAGATGATCAGGATGTCGATCGCAAAAACCGCGAGCGACCAGAACGGGTAGGCGGGCATCGACAGAAGCGCCCCGATCGCGCTGAGACCCGCGACGAGGATGCCGAACCAGCGACCGAACCCACCGCCGGCCCAGATCGAGAAGGCGGCGATGATCTCCAGCGCCCCCAGGATGATCGTCACCCATCCCCAGGTGTTCAGCCCGCTGAGGATGTACTGGGTTTCATGGACGAAGAACTTCGAGTTGCCGACCGCCGCGATCCCGTAGATCACGTTCAGCACACCGACGATCAGCAGCATGATCCCGGCGAACATCACCCAACCGGCGCCGGTCTGCTCTCCCCCACCGGACCTGTCGTACGTAGGCGTAGTTGCCATGCCTCGCTCCTTCTTTCAGCATTTGTATTGCTCGACCTAGTTCTGTCTCGGACGGTCGGGGTCCTGCTTGTGACAGTCGACACCCACTCGTCCCGAGCCGCGCCAGATCGGCGATTCAATCGAGCCTACGCTACGCGCGCCCGCGCGAGGCGCCATCGGGGCGCAATACCCCCACGATTACGGATTACTACGTACGCCGCACCCCGCGGAAACACCTCTCGCTCGGTACATCTCCCTCTGTTACGTTGGCGGCGTGGCGGACACCACGGATCGCCGGGCGGGGGCCGCGGGCATAGTCCTCGTGACCCTGGCTGCCGGTCAGTTCCTGATGGTGCTCGACAGCTCGGTCATGAACGTGTCGATCGCCACGGTCGCCCACGACGTGGGCACGACCGTCACGGGGATCCAGACGGCGATCACGCTGTACACGCTCGTAATGGCCTCGCTGATGATCACCGGGGGCAAGCTCGGTCAGATTCTCGGTCGCAAGCGCGCGTTCGCGATCGGCTGCGTGATCTACGGCTGCGGCTCGTTCATCACCGCGATCTCGCCGAGCCTCGGCGTCTTGATGTTCGGCTGGTCGTTTCTGGAGGGCGCCGGCGCCGCGCTGATCCTGCCCGCGATCGTCGCGCTCGTCGCATCCAACTTCGCGCGCTCCGAACGCCCGCGCGCGTATGGACTGGTGGCCTCGGCCGGGGCGATCGCGGTCGCGGCCGGACCGCTGATCGGCGGGCTGTTTACGACCTACCTTTCCTGGCGCTGGGTGTTCGTCGGCGAGGTCCTGATCGTGCTCGCGATCCTCGCGCTCACCCGCCGCATGGAGGACTCCGTGGCCGAGACCGGCGTG
The DNA here is from genome assembly GCA_963810645.1 of uncultured Solirubrobacterales bacterium. Classification (GTDB taxonomy): domain Bacteria; phylum Actinomycetota; class Thermoleophilia; order Solirubrobacterales; family Solirubrobacteraceae; genus Palsa-744. The sequence goes on from CAWEOK010000017.1 coordinate 39,386, forward strand.
CGCCTGGACATCGTCGGCACGGTCCTCTCGGCGTTGGGTCTCGGGCTGATCGTGTTCGGGATCCTGCGCTCGGGCGCCTGGGGATTCGTCCAACCCAAGCCGGGCGCCCCGCAGTGGATCGGCCTGTCCCCGGCGATCTGGCTGATGCTCGCGGGCGGCCTGGTCGTGTGGCTGTTCCTTCAGTGGGAGTCGCGGCGGCTGCGGCGCGGGCAGGAGCCGCTGATCGACCCAGCGATCCTGCGTCACGCGCGCCTGCGCGGCGGGCTGATCTCGTTCTTCTTCCAGTACCTGCTGCAGGCGGGCCTCTTTTTCGCGGTGCCGCTGTTTCTGTCGGTCGCGCTCGGGCTCTCGGCGATCGAAACGGGCGTTCGGCTGCTGCCGCTCTCGCTCACGCTGTTGCTGGCGGCCGCCGGGATCCCGAGGGTGTTCCCGAACGCCTCCCCGCGCAGGATCGTCCAGCTCGGGTTCTTGGCGCTGCTCGCGGGCATCGTGGTGATGCTCGCCGCCCTGGAAGCCGGCGCCGGGCCGGAGATCGTGACCTGGCCGATGCTGCTCGCCGGGCTGGGCATCGGCGCACTGGCCTCACAGCTCGGGAGCGTGACCGTCTCCTCGGTCTCCGACGAGCAGAGCGGCGCGGTGGGCGGACTGCAGAACACGGTCACCAACCTCGGCGCCTCGATCGGGACCGCGCTGTCGGGAGCGGTGCTGATCGCCGCCCTGAGCGCATCGCTGCTGACCGGTGTGCAGCACAACCCGGCGGTGCCGTCCGACGTCAAATCCACGGCCTCGGTTCAGCTCGCGGGAGGTGTTCCGTTTGTCTCTGACGCGCAGTTGCGCAGTTCGCTGCAACAGGCGGGCGTTAGCCCCGAGACGAGCGATGCGATCGTGGCCGAGAACGAAACCGCGCGCCTGGCGGCGCTGCGCTCCTCGCTGGCGGTGCTCGCCGTGATCGCACTGCTCGCACTGCTGTTCAGCCGCGGTATCCCGACCGAGCAGCCGACAGCGGCGCAGTCCGTCTAACGCCTTCTCACGTTCGACGCGACTCGCCAACCACGTGCGGGTTGAGTAGATGATGCCTGTATGCAGGCGTAGGTGTGCATTGCAGCTCAACTGAAAACTCACTGGGAGGAACGCACAATGCGTCTTCGTAACCTCACCCCGGCGCTCCTCGCCGCCGGCTCACTGCTCGCACTGGCTCCGGCCGGCGCCCTGGCTCGCCGGCACCCGAGCCCGCTGGGGCGCTGCCGGATCAACGTTAACCTTGCGCCTGCGCTGGTCTCGGCCGGGGAGTCGACCGAAGTATCCGGCCGGCTGACGTGCCGCCGCACAGGCTCCGGCGGTCAGCCGGTCGCGCTCTATGCACACACCGCCGGGACCGCGGGCTATGTGCCCGTGCAGAACACGACGACCGAACCGAGCGGCTCCTACAAGCTCACGACCGCGGCCGAGAACGCCAACACCAGCTTCTACGTGCGCTCCGACGGCGCGCAGAGCGGGCGCAGGCGGCTCCGCGTCGAAGCCCAGGTGACGTTGACGGGACCGCCCGAAGGCACCCAGATCGAAACCGGCGCCCCCAACCAGCAGACGTTCAGCGGCACGGTCACTCCCGCGACCGACATCGGCGCGCGCGTGATCTTGCAGCGTCAGAACGCGATCTCCGGCGAAGAATGGCACCGGATCGGCGTCGGCCAGGTGCAAGCCGGCGGGACGTACACGATCCACCACATCTTCCGAGTGCCCGGTGACGCGAGCATTCGCGTGCTCGTGCGCAGCGACGGGCTGAACGTGCCGAGCCCCTCGACGCCGCTGGATTATGAGATCTCTCAGGCGCAGAACCCGGGCCTGACGATCTCGAGCTCCGCCGATCCGATCAGCTACGGCCAGTCGGTCACGATCTCGGGCGCCGTCACGGGCGCGACCGTCAGCCAGCCGGTCACGCTGCTGGCGCAGACGGTCCACCAGCACGGGTTCGCCCCGGTCGCCGAAGCGAACACAGGCGCCGGCGGCAGCTATAGCTTCGCCCCGCAATCGCCGATCAACAGCACGCTGTACCGGGTCATCGCCGCGGGCAACGCCTGCGCAGCCGTGCGACCCAATGCGAGGGCGTGTAGGGCGCCGGTGGTGAAGTCTGCGGTGTTGTACGAGGGTGTGCGGGACGTACTCACCGCTGAAGCCTCACCGACCACCGTTCAGGCAGGACAGGCGGTGACGTTCTCGGGCACGGTCGCACCCGATCAAGCCGGCCACGTGATCTACCTCGAGCGCGAGAACGCGGCGGGCACGGGCTACCACGTCGTGCAGAGGGGCTACGTCCTGCCGGGCTCGACGTACTCGATCGTCCACCAGGTCTACGTGCCCGGGACGAAGATCTACCGGATCGACCTTCCCGGCGGCCCCGCCAACGGTCGTGCGGTCAGTCAGCCGTTCACGATCCACGTCACCCCGGCGCCCGCGTCCGCGCTAACCCCGGAAGCACCGTCCAACTCCTCGCTCCCCGGCGAAGGCCAGACGACGGGATCGGACTCCGAAACTCCGCCCAGCGGCGAATAGCACCCAGGGATCGGCCGGCTCCGTCTACGCCACGGAGCCGGCCGCCGAAGCCAGCTCGCGCCCGGCGGCGCGCAGCACGAACGCGATCGCTACGAGCGCCAGGCCGCGGACGATCAGCACGATGCCGAGCACGATCGCCAGGGTCGTGATGCCGAAGCTTGGCCAGGAGACGATCACGATCCCGAGCGCCAGGTCGATGAGCGCGGCCAGCACGAGCCAGCCGCGACCCTCGCGCGACTCGGTGGCGCCGACGAGGCGCAGCACGCCGGACAGGATCAGGTAGATGCCGACCGCCATCGCGACCACGAGGATGCTGCCGCTCGGATGGCGCAGCACGATCACCCCGGCGATCACCGCCAGCGAGCCGCCGAGCACGCCCCAGACCCGCGATCCAGCCGGATGACCGAGCGCGCCGACGATCAGGAACAAGCCCCCGATCAGCAGCTCGATTCCGACCAGCAGCGCGATCACCGTCAGCGTCGGCCCGGGGTAGGCGACCAGCACGATGCCGCCGGCGAGCGTGATCAATCCGACGATCAGCCCGAGCCACCAGGCCTTCGCCACCGCCCGTACCGCCTCGAGCTCCGGATCCGGCTCCTGCTGCATCCCATATGACGCGCTCATAGCTGCCTCCTGTGTTCGTCCTTTTGCGGGTGGCTCCAGCCTACGCCGCCACCGCCCGCGCCTCCAGGTGCGCGCCGACCTTGCGCTTGACGCGCTGCAGCGCGTTGTCGACGGTCTTGGTGTCGCACGCCAGCCGCTCGCCGACCTGCTCGTATGAGTACCCGTCCAGATACAGCCCCAGGACGCGGCTCTCGAGCTCAGACAGCGCGGTCGACAGGCAGCCCACGAGCGAGCGCAGCTCCTCGGAGGAGATCACCTGATTGACGGGGTCGTGCACGGTCGGACCGGGCAGCATCTGGTCGAGCGTCGGCACGTCCTCGCCGGCCGCGGCGGGAGTCGAGGAGAACGAGACGTACTGGTTCAGCGGGGTGTGCTTGTTGCGGGTCGCCGTCTTCACGGCCGTGATGATCTGGCGCGTGATGCACAGCTCGGCGAAGTTGCGAAAGCTCGACTCGCGATCGGTGCGGAAGTCGCGGATCGCCTTGTACAGCCCGACCAGGCCCTCCTGGATGAGATCGTCGGAGTCGCCCCCGGCCAGGAAATATGACGATGCCTTCAGGCGCACGAACCCGTGGTAACGCTTGACCAGCCGGTCATACGCATTGCGATCGCCCTGCTTGGCGAGCGCGATCAGAAAGCCATCATCGACCTTGACTTCAGAGTTAGGGTTGCGGGAGATTCTCAGAGCCACGAGCAGATCCTTTCTCGGGCTCTCCGACACGCGGACAGCCCGAATTTGCTCAGTGGCGCACTCCTCCCCTGGCGCCAATGCTTGGTATCTGAACCTGAGGTTCAGCGTTATGTGAGCGCGAGCGTTGCACAGTTGTGAGTGCTTGTCAAGCCCCTCCTCCACGCTTTTGCAAGATCTCGTACAGGATCGCCGCGGCGGCGGCGCTCACGCCCAGCGACTGCACCTTTCCGCACAGCGGCAGCGCGATCAACTCATCGCACGCCCTGGCCACCCGCGGACGCAGACCGCGACCCTCGCTGCCGAGCACGATCACGACCCCGGCGCCGCGGTAGTCGGGCGTGTCGTAGGCAGCCGTCGCCTCCGCACTGGCGCCGTAGGACCAGCATCCCGCCTCGCGCGCCGAGATCAGAAAATCGGCCATGTTGCGCACGCGCGCGATCTTCAGGTGCTCGACCGCGCCGGCCGATGCCTTGCACGCCGCCGGCGTCACCTCGGCGGAGCGGCGCTCCGGTATCGCCACGCCACTCGCCCCGGCGCACTCGGCTGTGCGGCAGATCGAGCCGAGGTTCTGCGGATCCTGCACCTCGTCCAGCGCCACCACCAGCGGCTCTGACCCGGCCAGCAGTTGCTCGGCGGACACGTACGGATAGCCGCCGGCCTGCGCGCACACTCCCTGATGCGCGGGCGAGCCACAGCGGCGCTCGATCTCCGCGGCCGAGCTGGTTTTGACGCTCACGCCCTTTAGCCACGGCTCACGCGCGGCGCCGTGCGTGGCCCACACCTCACCGACGCTCTTTGCGCGCCTTCCGCGCAACGCCTCGTGTACGGCGTTACGGCCGTAGACGATCACGAGTCGGTTAGCGGCGTCAACTCGAACCCGCCGGCAACGTCCCGGATTTCCCAGCCGAATCCCTCGATCTCTGCACGCAGACGGTCGGCGGCGTTGAAGTCTCGTATCGCACGCGCCTTCTCTCTCTCCGCGACCATCCGTACAACGTCAGCCGGCGGGGTAGGCGTCGTGTCGTCAAGCAGGTTGGCAAGTCCGAGTATGGACATCATCTCGCGCAGGTCTGCAGCGCCAACCAGGTCGGTACGCCGATTTGCCTCACGCACCCAATCGAACACTGCCGCGAAGGCTTGCGGAGTGTTGAAGTCGTCAGCTAGCGCATCATAAAACCGATCGGCGATTGGCCGCATGTCGGGCGGAGAATCGCCTCCAACCAGGCGACGGGCGGTATCTCTGATGCGTCGGACGCTCGCCACGGCCTGGGCGAGTGGTTCCTCGCCGAACGCCAGCGGCTGGCGGTAGTGACCCGACGCGAGGTACATGACCACCGCGTCGCGACCGTAGCGCTCGATCACCTCGTGCAGCGGCGCGATATTCCCGACCGACTTGGCCATCTTCTCGCCGGTCAGCTGGATCATGCCGTTGTGCATCCAGATCCGCGCGAGCTCCCGTCCGCGGGCGGCGCGAGTCTGGGCGGCCTCGTTCTCGTGGTGGGGAAACACCAGATCCGATCCACCGCCGTGGATCTCGAACCCGACCCCGAGCGCATCCTCGGCCATCGCCGAGCACTCGATGTGCCAGCCGGGCCTGCCTGCACCCCAGGGCGAATCCCATGAGGTGTCCTCGCCGGGCTTGTGTGCCTTCCACAGGGCGAAGTCGAGCGGGTCCTCCTTGCGATCTGAACCTTCCACCCCCTCGCCCTGGTCCATGTCATCGACACGTCGGTGTGACAGTGAGCCATAACCGGGATCTGAGCGCACGCGGAAAAACACATCGCCGGCACTCTCGTATGCGTGCCCGGCATCGATCAGCGCGGCGATGTAGTCAACGATCGAATCCATCGTCTCCGATGCCAGCGGCTCGTGATCTGGTCGACCCAACCCGAGCTTGCCGGTGTCGGCGAAGTACAGCTCCGTCATCTCCTGCGCCAGCTCTTTACTCGGACGTTCCTGCGCGCGGGCGGCGTCGTAGATCTTGTCGTTGACATCGGTGATGTTGACGACGAGCGTCGTCTCGTATCCCTCGTGCTGGAGATAGCGCTTGAGCAGGCCGAACACCACGTACGGACGTGCGTTGCCGATATGGATGCGGCTGTACACGGTCGGCCCGCACGCGTATATCCCGACCCTCCCCTCATCGCGCGGGCGCAGCGGTTGCAGCTCACCGCTGCGGGTGTCGTGCAGGCGGATCTCGCGCATAGCCGTCTAGGTCTCCTGAAGGCTCGCGACCGCCAGTGCCGCCACGCCCTCGCCGCGCCCGACGAACCCGATCCCCTCGCCGGTCGAGGCCTTGATGTTGACGCGCGCCTGCGACAGGCCCAGCGCACCGGCCAGACGTGTGCGGATCGCCTGCTTGTGCGGACTCAGCTTCGGCGCCTCCATAACGATGGTGCAATCGACGTTGACCACTGCCAGACCAGCGCCGGTGACGCTCGCCACGACCGTCCGCAACAGTTCGACCGAATCGGCATCGCGCCAACGCTCGTCGGTGTCGGGAAAGTGCTCGCCGATATCCCCAATGCCCGCGGCGCCGAGCAGCGCGTCGATCACGGCGTGCGTCAACACGTCGGCGTCTGAGTGTCCTTCCAGACCCTGCTCGTGCGGGATCTCGACGCCGCCGAGGATCAGCCTGCGTCCGGTGACGAGGCGATGTGAGTCATAGCCGATGCCGACGAGGGTGCTCATCGTGCGCGCTCCGTCGCAGCGCCACCCTCATGCGGAGCATCACCCGTGATGCCAACCCCGACCGGCTCCAACCGTCGCGAGCGGTGCTCGAACACGGACAACTCTGTGATCCCGACGCGTTGCAGCAACTCCAGCGCCCGGTCGTAGTCGGTGCCGACGTCCTCGGGCCGGTGGGCATCGCTGGATAGCGCAACAGGCGCGCCGGCTTCGACGCACATCTGCAGGAACGCCTGCGCCGGATACAGCTCGCCTGTGGGCTTGCGCAGGCCGGCGGTCGAGACCTCGACGGCGATCCGAGTCTCGGCGATCGCCTCGATCGCAGGCTCGTAGTAGCGGCGCAGATCGCCCTCGGGTAGGGGACGCTCTGGACGGGCGCGTCCCCACACCTTGATGAGGTCCGGGTGGGCGAGAATGTCGAATAGGCCGCTGCGCGCGGCCTGCGCGAGCGTCTGGAAGTAGCGCCGCCAGATCTCCTCGGGGCTGTGCCCGCCATCCCACACGCTGTAGTCGTCCATGTCGATCGACTCGTCGCGCAGGAAGTGGACGGAGCCGATCACGTAGTCGAAGTCGTGCTCGTCGAGCAGGTTGGCCATCCGATCCTCGCCGCCGGAGACGAAGTCGGCCTCGATGCCCAGCCGCAGGTCGGTGCGCTCGCGCACGAACTCGCAGTAGGCGCTCAGATCGTCGATCGCGAATTCCCTCCACAGCGGGTGTTGCCAGACGGTGAGCGCCCGCTCGAAGCGGTAGACGTGCTCGGACACCCCCAGCTCGGCGATCCCGCGTTGGTTGGCGACCGCCCGGTAGCGGGCGGCGTTGTCCTCGGTGAAGCGTTCGTCCGCGCGGGCGTTCAGGTCGTCGGGGCGGAGGTGGACGTGGTAGTCGGTGAGCATTGTGGTGTCTACTTTTTAACTTGGTATGACTATGGTATTTGCGTAGATACTTTTGTTATCTGTTGAGGGGAGTGGTTTGTGTTTGGGTTGTTTGTCTTCGGTCACAAACTCGCTCACCGTATAGACGATCGTGCACCAAATTCAAAAATAGAACAATAACCACGACACCCCCGCCCTCGCCCTAGACCCTCGTTCTCGTTCTCGTCGCAAACGACACCACCCCGGCACGACGACCTCCAGACGACCACCACCATTCCGCGCAAGCACCGTCAGCCTCAGCCTCGGCGGGCGATCAACAGCTCGGCCAGCGCCAGATCCAGGGACGTGGTGATCTTCAGGTTCTCGCCATCGGACGGCACTACGGCGACGCGCCCCCCCAGGCGCTCGACCAGCCAGGCGTCATCGGTCGCCTGCGCCAGGATCTCGCCCGGCACGTCCAGCGCCCGCTCCAGCGCCGCACGGCGAAAGACCTGCGGCGTCTGCACCGCCCACAGCGCCGAACGGTCGAGCGTCTCCGACACCACGCCGTCACTCACACGCTTGACCGTGTCGGACACGGGCGCCGCCGCGATCGCCGCATCGAGACTTCCATCCTCGGCGAGCGCCGCAAGCGTCCGTCGCACGAGTCCAGCCGAGGCAAGCGGCCGGGCGGCATCGTGAACGAGGATCGCATCTCCCGGCTCGCCGGGCCTGGCCGCCGCAAGCGCGCGCGCGACCGACTCCGAGCGAACGGCCCCACCTTCGACGCCGATCACACCAGCCGGGGCGCTGACACCGGGCGGGAGTGCAACCACGACGCGCTCGACACCCTCGCAGCCGAGCATCAGATCGACGCTCCACTGCAGCAACGAGCGGCCGGCGAGCTCGACGAGCGCCTTGGGAGAATCCGATCCCAGACGCTCGCCGCGCCCGGCGGCGACGATCAGCGCAAGCGCCAAACCTCAGGCCGCTACTCGGCCATCGCCATCTGGCTGGAGGCAGAGGTGGCGAGCAGCTCGTCGAGATAGCTCTCCGCCTCGTCCTCGTCCTTGTCGAGCGCATACATCAGCTCGGAGGCGAGGATCTTCTTGGCCCTGGTGAACATCTGCTTCTCGCCCGTCGACAGGCCCTTCTCGGACTCGCGCAGCGACAAATTGCGTACGACCTCCGCGAGCTCGTAGATGTCGCCCGTCTTGATCTTGTCGCGGTTGTGCTTGAACCGGCGGTTCCAGTTCTTGGGCATCTCCGAGACCTCGGCCTGGAGCACGTCCAGGACCTTCTTGACGGTCTCCTCGTCGATCACCCTGCGCAGACCGGCAAGCGCGGCGTTTTCGCTCGGCACCCTCACCGTCATGTCGTTGTGGAGGATCTTGATCGTCAGATACTCGCGCCGAACGCCGGCCATCTCCATCTCCTCCTTGCCCTCCACCTTGCCGGCGCCGTGATGGGGGTAGACGACGTTGTCGCCGAGCTCGAACTCGATGAGCTCCACTTCACGCGTGGCCTCCAGCTGCGCCAGTAGCGCCTCGGCGGACGCCTCTGAGTCGATGGATGCGGTCTCTTCGATTGCTTGTGCGGGAATGGTGTCCTCCTTCGTTTGCGGCCAGCCCGTCGGGCGGCCCGTGTCAAGTGTCAAGTTCTCAAGCGCCGGGTCAGGTCTGCAGGTAGCGATCGACGAGATTGATCTCCTGCAGCCGGCGCAACCCCTCGCGGATGTCCTTCGCCCTGATCTCCCCCACGCCCTCGACCGCCTCGAGCTCCGAGTCGGTCGCGGCCAGCAGCTCGTCCAGCCCCCCAAATTCGGTCACAATCTGGCTCACCACCAGCTTCGGCAGCCTGGGGATGCGCCCCAGCACGCGGTAGCCGCGCGGCGAAACGGAATAGTCGAGCGTGTTCAGCTTGCGGTCATACCCCAGCAGCTCGGCGAGCCGGCCGAAGTCGAGCAGGTCCTGGTGGGCCAGGCGACCGATCTCCTCCAGCGCCAGCGCGAACGCCTCGTCGGAGTAGCTGGACAGGTAGTCGCGCACGAGCGCCGCCTTCTCGGCGGCCGCGCCGACCATCGTCTCCTCGAGCTGCATCTCGATCAGCCGGCCCTCGGAGCCGAGCTCGACGATGTAGCGCTCGATCTCCACGGCCATGCGCGTGACGAGCTCCGAGCGTTGCAGCACGGTCAGCACGTCGTGCAGCGTCGCTCCGCCCTCGAACTCCAGTGCGGTCAGGCGCGTGGAGACCTGGTCCAGGCGGGTGCGGTACTTGTCGAGCGTCGCCAGCCCCTGGTTGGCCTTGGCGAGCACCACGGGGATGTCGGCGAGGATGTACTTGACCCCATCCACATACACCGACACGACCTCGCGGCGCTGGGAGATTGCGATCACGAGCGCATCGGTCTGCTTGGACACGCGCTCGGCCGTGCGGTGGCGGGTGCCCGTCTCGTGGGACAGGATCGTCGGGTCGGGCATCAGCTGCACGTTGGCCATCGCGATCTTCGTCGCGTTCGCGTTGAGGATGATCGCCCCGTCCATCTTCGCCACCTGATACAGGAACGCGGGGGTGTAGTCGATCTCGAGCTTGATCCCACCCGAGTTCAGGAAGCTGAGCTCCTCGGGCTCGCCGATCACGATCAGCCCACCGGTGCGCGCGTGCAGGATGCTCTCGATCCCCTCGCGCAGGGCAGTCCCCGGCGCGATCATCTCCAGCGCCTTCATCAGGCCCGGATCCGGTCGTGCGTCGGTGTCGGATTCTTCGCCGGATCTTGGAGCCACGAAGGCACATTCTACGGCATTGAGCCATTTTTCGGCTCTCTCACGGGCTTGGGGCGTATCCCGCTATGCCCGCACGTCTGGATGCGCCCGATGGCCTTCGCGGAGCTTTGTCCTCGGGCTCGACATGGCACCACCATGCCTTCGCCCTTGCGTCCGCGCTCCGCTCGACCCTAGAACGCCCCAGCCGCACGCTCCTATCGGGATACGCCCTACGCCGCGAGGCGATCCGAGCGATTCGTCTCCTTCGCACGAGTGCCCGACGCGAGGGCCACCGTCAGGGCCTCGCGCAGCGTGGCAACCTCACACGCCCCGGAGCCGCTGTCCGGTGGCGCGATCGTGGCGCTGAGGCCGTGCTTGGAGGCCTCCCGCAGGCGGCGCTCGGGATGGCCCACCCAGCGCAGCTCGCCGGTGAGCCCGAGCTCCCCGAAGCAGGCGCGGGGCGTTCCTGGGTCACCACCGGTGGAGGTGGGGGCACCGCCCGCGAAACAGGCGATCGGTATCCCCCGGGCCGCGCTCGCCACTGCCAGCGCCACCGCCAGATCGCAGCCGGGCTCGTCCACGCGCACGCCGCCGACGACGTTCACGAACACGTCTGAGCCGCCCACCGAGACACCGCCGTGACGGCCGAGGATCGCCAGCACGAGCGCCATCCGGTTGCGATCCAGACCGGAGACGACCCTGCGCGGCTGCTCGAGCTCGGACGGCGCCACGAGCGCCTGGACCTCCACGAGCAGCGGCCGTGATCCCTCCATCGCGGCCAGCACCACGCTGCCGGGGGAGCGCGTGGCCTCGGCGACGAACCGCGCGGAGGCGTCGAGCACCTCCACCAGACCGCCCTGGCGCATCTCGAACAGGCCCGCCTCGTTGGTCGAGCCGAAGCGGTTCTTCAGCGCGCGCAGCTCGCGATACGGGCGCTCGCGCTCACCCTCGAACTGCAGCACGCAGTCCACCAGGTGCTCGAGCACGCGCGGACCGGCCAGCGCGCCATCCTTGGTCACGTGCCCGACGAGCACGACCGCGATCCCGCGCGCCTTGGCCAGCTCCATGATCCGCCCGGTCACCTCGCGCACCTGCCCGACGGCGCCGGGCGCGCCGGACAGATCGCCGGCGCGCAGCGTCTGCACGGAGTCGATCACGCACACCTGCGGGGCGTGCGCGGCAAGCGTCTCGAGCACCGTGTCGAGGTCTGTCTCGGCGAGGATCGGCACATCCAGCGCATCGCGCCCGGGAGCGGGATTGGCGGGATCGCTGGGATCTGAGACCAGCCGCTCGGCCCGCAGCCTGACCTGCTCGGCGGACTCCTCGCCGCTGACATACAGCGTGCCGTATCCGGCGCGGGCGAGGCTGCCGAGCGCCATGTTCGTGAGCGTCGACTTGCCGATCCCGGGCGAGCCGCCCAGTAGCACCAGCGAGCCGGGCACGAGCCCGCCGCCGAGCACGCGATCGAGCTCGCCGATGCCCGTCGACAGGCGTTGCGCTGCGGTCGTCGTCACCTCGCGCAGAGGACGCGGCGGAGCCGGAGCGCTACCGCGCGCAGCTTTCGTGGATGTACGGGATCCGGACCCGCGCCCTCGTGTAGACGCCGCCGTGGTCGCTACGCGCTCCTCGATGAGCGTTCCCCAGGCCTCGCACGCCTGGCAGCGCCCGTGCCACTGCGGCGAGGAGTGTCCGCACTCCGAGCACACGTGCATGGTAGTATCGCGAGCCATTGGTTGATGAGCCTACGCGCCGGTGGAGACGACTCTCAGCCGGCACCGACGGTGGAGCTGCGCCGCTCATACAGTGCGACGTCCCGCCAGCGCCCGTCGCGCATCTGCCCGATCCGATGGCGCACGCCGACGAGCTCGAACCCGCACCCCTCGTGCAGGGCGACCGAGGCGCGGTTCTCGGGGAATATCCCTGCCTCCAGAGTCCACAGGCCGGCGCGCTCGGATTCCTCGATCAGGGTGCCCAGCAACGCGCGGCCGATGCCCCGGCGGGCGTACTCAGGGTCGACGTAGATGCTGACCGCGCCGACCCCGCGATACACCGCCCGTCCAGACACGGGGCTGAGGGCGGCCCAGCCAAGCACCTCGCCAGTGCCCACGCCTGCGCCCTCGCCCGGTTCACGGTCGTCCGAACCGCCGTCCGAGCGGTCGTCCGGACCGCCACGTGCAACCAGACGCGGTGCTGGGAGCCGCGCCCGCGACCAGTCCTCCCACGAAGGGACGGTGTGCTCGAACGTGGCGTCGCCGCCGGCGATCCCGGCGGCGTAGATGCGGGCAACGGCCGGCCAATCGGCGGCCGTCAGCGGCGCGATGCGCAGATCTGTGCCTATTGATCCGCGGGCGGGTCAGGCGCGGGCTCGGTATCGCCCTCGCCGTCGGACAGCTCGGGGTCCTCGCCGCCGCCACCCTCGCCCGCGCCGACGGCGACGGGGGTCTTCTGCTTCTTGGGCTTGACGATCGTCAGGCGCACCTCGTTCTCCTCGCCCTCCGGCGCCGGGTCGACCACGACGGTCGCGCCGGGGGTCAGCTGCTCCCGCAGGACGAAGTCGGCGAGCGGGTCCTCGATGTAGCGCTGGATCGCGCGGCGCAGCGGGCGGGCGCCCATCGAGGGATCCCAGCCCTTCTCGACGAGCATGTCCTTGGCGGGATCGGTCAGCTCCAGCTGCAGCTCGCGTTCGGCCATCGACTCGCGGATGCGCAGGAGCAGCAGCTCGACGATCTGCTTGACTTCCTCCTTCTGCAGCTTGTGGAACACGATCACGTCGTCGATCCGGTTAAGGAACTCCGGGCGGAACACCTTCTTCAGCTCGCCCATGATCCGGTTCTTCATGTCGTCGTAGGTGATCCCGGTCTCGTCGTCTGAGACGGCGAACCCGAGCGGCGTGTTGCGTGCGATCTCGGCGGCGCCGATGTTCGAGGTCATGATCACGATCGCGTGGCGGAAGTCCACGGTGCGGCCCTGGGCGTCGGTCAGGCGGCCGTCCTCGAGGATCTGCAGCAGGATGTTGAACACATCCGGGTGGGCCTTCTCGATCTCGTCCAGCAGCAGCACCGAATATGGCTTGCGGCGCACGGCCTCGGTCAGCTGACCGCCCTCGTCGTAGCCGATATATCCGGGTGGCGAGCCGACCAACCTGGAGACGGCGTGCTTCTCCATGTACTCGGACATGTCGATCCTGATCATCGCGTCGTCGTCGCCGAACAGGAACTCGGCGAGGGTACGCGCCAGCTCGGTCTTGCCCACGCCGGACGGGCCGAGGAAGATGAACGAGCCGGTCGGGCGCTTGGGGTCCTTCAGACCCGCGCGCGAGCGGCGGATCGCCTTGGAGATCACCTCGATCGCGGGGTGCTGGCCGATCACGCGCTTGTGCAGTTCGTCCTCCATGCGCATCAGCTTCTGCGTCTCGGCCTCGGTCAGCTTGAACACGGGGATGCCGGTCCACATCGAGACGATGTCGGCGATCTCCTCCTCGCCGATCGCGGGACGATCGGCGGACTCGCCGGCTTCCCACTCCTCCTCGAGCTCGCGTTTGCGGTTGGTCAGCTTGCGCTCCTGATCGCGCAGCGCGGCCGCCTTCTCGAACTCCTGGGCCTCGATCGCGGCCTCCTTCTCGCGCCGCGTGGTCTCGACTTCGCCCTCCAGCTCTTTGTTGGCCGGCGGTGAGGTCATCGACTTGATCCGCATCCGCGAGGCGGCCTCGTCGATCAGGTCGATTGCCTTGTCGGGCAGGAACCGGTCGGAGATATAGCGGCTGGCCAGTTCGCCGGCGGCGCGCAGCGCCTCGTCGGTGATCTGAACCTTGTGGTGCTGCTCGTAGCGGTCGCGCAACCCCTTCAGGATCTCGACGGTCTGGTCGATCGTCGGCTCCTCCACGCGGATCTGCTGGAAGCGGCGCTCGAGCGCCGAGTCGCGCTCCAGGTACTTGCGGTACTCATCCAGCGTCGTGGCGCCGATCGTCTGCAGCTCGCCTCTGGCCAGAGCCGGCTTGAGGATCGAGGCGGCGTCGATCGCGCCCTCGGCCGCGCCCGCTCCGACGAGGTTGTGGAGCTCGTCGATGAACAGGATGATGTCCCCGCGCTGGGTGATCTCCTTCATCACCTTCTTCAGCCGCTCCTCGAACTCTCCCCGGTACTTCGAGCCGGCGACCAGCGCGGCCAGGTCAAGCGTGTAGATCTGCTTGTTCTTGAGCAGCTCGGGCACGTCGGCGGCGGTGATCCGCTGAGCCAGACCCTCGACGACGGCGGTCTTGCCGACGCCCGGCTCGCCGATCAGGACAGGGTTGTTCTTGGTGCGGCGCGACAGGATCTGCATGATCCGCTCGATCTCCGTCTCACGGCCCACGCACGGGTCGAGCTTGCCTTCAGCGGCGAGCTTTGTCAGGTTGCGTCCGAACTGGTCGAGCAGCTTCGAGGACTTCTTGCCCTCGGACGGGCCTGCTCCTGAGCCAGCGCCGGCGCCGGCGCCCTGCTGGCGGCGCCCACCTGGACCGGACAGCATGCGGATCACCTCGTTGCGGATCTTCTCGGAGTCGGCGTCGAAGTCGAGCAGGATCCGCGCGGCCACGCCCTCGTTCTCGCGCACCAGCCCGAGCAGGATGTGCTCGGTGCCAATGTAGTTGTGTCCGAGGCTCAGCGCCTCGCGCAGGGCGAGCTCGAGGACCTTCTTCGCGCGCGGCGTGAACGGGATCTGCCCGCTGGTGACCTCCTCGCCGGAGCCGACGATCCGCACGACCTGCGCCCGGACGCGCTCGACGGTTATGTCGAGTGACTCCAGTACACGCGCGGCCAGGCCCTCCTCCTCGCGCAGCAGCCCGAGCAGGATGTGCTCGGTGCCGATGTAGTTGTGCTTGAGCGTCCGCGCCTCCTCCTGCGCAAGAACGACCACCTGCCGGGCCCGTTCTGTAAATCGCTCGAACATGGTGTAGATCCTTCCTGCGAGGACGGTGCCTCAAGCGCTATGTCGTCTCATCGACCTTGCAGAGCAGTCTACCAACCGGGGTACCCGACTCTTGTCGATGGGTCTCAGGCCCGCCACATGCGACCTATAAAAAGCTGATTACGTACTCATCGGCGCATGCGCCGATGAGCTGAACCGCGCATGCGCGGTTCAGAGCAGGGTCGCATGCGACCCTGCTGGCCTTGCCGCATGCGGCAAGGACCAACTACTCATGACCGCAGCGCCGGGAACAGCACGACCTCGCGGATCGAGGACTGGCCGGTGAGCGCCATCACGAGGCGATCAATGCCGATGCCGACGCCTCCCGTCGGGGGCATGCCGTGCTCCAACGCCTCCAAAAAGAGCTCGTCGTAGGGCTGGGTCTCCTCATCGCCCTGACTAGCTATCTCCAGCTGACTTTCGAAGCGCGTGCGTTGCACATCCGGGTCGCCCAGCTCCGTGAAGGCGTTGGCGATCTCCATCCCTCCTACAAACGCCTCCCAGCGCTCGGCCAGGCCATCCTGGGACCGATGCGCACGCGCGAACGGTGAGAGCGCGATGGGGTAGTCGAAGACGAATGTCGGCTGGATCAGCCCAGGCTCGACGAACTTGGACAGCAGATCGTCGGCCATCTGCGGCCAGGTGGCGCCCTCGGTTTTGACCTCCAACCCATGCGCGACGATCGCCTTCTGCAGAGCCACGGCATCACAGGCGTCCAGGAGATCTATGTTTGTCGCCTCGGCGACAGCCTCCACAAAGCTGATCCGACGCCACGGGCTCGCAAAATCGATCTCCCCTGAATATTCGGCCGCTCCGGCCGCCGCTCGTACCAGCTCTTCCAGGCGGACCGCCTCGTCGTTGTAGTCGGCATAGGCCTCGTAGAACTCGACCATCGTGAACTCGGGGTTGTGCTTGGTCGATACACCCTCGTTGCGGAAGTCCTTGCCCAGCTCGTACACACGCTCTAAACCGCCGACGATCAGGCGCTTGAGGTACAGCTCAGTAGCAATCCGCAGGTACAGGTCTCGGCCGAGCTCGTTGTGATGCGTCACAAATGGGCGCGCAAGAGCGCCGCCATAGAGGGGCTGAAGCACAGGAGTCTCGACCTCCAAGAATCCCTCTCCATCGAGATAGGCACGCACCGCAGACACGATCTTGGCACGGCGGATGAACAGATCTCGCACCTCCTCGTTGGCGATCAGGTCGAGCTCGCGCCGGCGGTAGCGGGTCTCGACGTGGCTTAGGCCACTGTGCTTGTCAGGCGGGGGCCGCAGCGCCTTGGCCAGCACCTGGAAGCGATCGACGCGCAGGGTCAGCTCGCCGCGGCGGCTGCGCAACATAGCCCCATCGACACCGATCAGATCGCCTAGTTCGAGTAGCGCGAGCCGCTCGAAGTCCTGCTCGCCCAGGATGTCGAGACGGCCGTGGAGCTGGATCTTGCCCGTGCGATCGACGAGGTCCAGAAAGGCAGCCCCACCCTGATCACGCTTGCCGGCAATGCGCCCTGCGACGCGGTGGACGTCCTCGGTCTCCTCGCTGACCGCAAGCTTTTCGTAGGCAGCGCGCACTGCCACGATCGGCTCGACTGCGTGGAAGGAATATGGAAAGTCCCCTTCCGCACCGATCTCGCGCAGCCGTTCTTGCTTCTTACCGCGCTCCCTCATCAGTTCTCGCAGGCCATGCTGCGAGAAGGGGTTTTGCGACTCGGAAGACTCCTCAGTTCCGCTCATGGCGGCGAGACTACTTGAGGCCGACGTCGATCTTGGTGATCTTCAGCTTGCGCGCCGGCCCACGGGGGACCTTGACGGCGACGGTGTCGTTACGCTTGTGCCCGATCAGCGCCCGACCAACCGGGGACTCGTTGGAGAGCTTGTTCTCCAGCGGCTTGGCCTCGGCGGAACCGACGATCGTGTACTTGACCGACTTGCCGGTCTTTTCGTCCTTGACGTGCACGACCGAGCCGACCTGGACGACGTCGGTCGAGAGGTTCTCCGTCTCGATCACCGTGGCCATGCGCAGCTTCTCCTGGAGCTGGGCGATCCGGCTCTCGATCATCGCCTGCTCGTTCTTGGCGTCGTCGTACTCGGAGTTCTCGGAGATGTCTCCAAACTCGCGCGCCTCCTTGATGCGTTCGGCGATCTCGCGGCGCTTGGTCGTGGACAGCTGCTCGAGCTCGTCGTTGAGCTTGGAGAGACCTTCTGGGGTGAGGATGACGTCCTTCTGCATGCTGCCTCGATCACGGGGTTGGAGGATGACCGGCGACACGCAAAACCCGCTCGTAAGCGGGCGGTTTCGGCGGCCGTCGGGCTCGGCGAGCGCAGCAGTATATCTCAGGCCGGTGCGAGTTCCGGGGTGCGATCGAGGTTGAGCAGATCATGTACCGCCGCGAGAGTTTCAGCCGTCTGCAACGACTCGTTCAGGGACTTCGCCTCGGCGGGGTCCAGCCCCAGACGGACCACGTACCAGGGGTAGAACTTGCGCAGATACCTGGTCGCGCGGGGCTCGCCCAGGTGCTCGACGGCGCGGTCGATCGTCCAGCGCAGCTCATCCATCACCTCCACTGGGGTGGGCTCCTCTCCCGGATCGCGGGCGCCAAGCAGTTGCTCGAATAACCATGGGTTGCCGAGCGAACCGCGTGCGAGCATCACCGCGGAGGCGCCGGTGCGCTTGTATGCCTCGCGCGCGCGTGTAGCGTTGCTGAGGCCGCCGGTGAGAATCACGGGCGCCGGCAACGACTCGACCAGGCGCGCCGCCAGCTCGTAGTCGGGCTGACCTTTGTGGTGCACCGCGGCCGAGCGCGGATGAAACGCGATCGCAGCTGCTCCGGCCTGTTCGACGAGGCGGTGGGCGAGCTCGAACCCGCTGGTGTCGCCGGGGCGCAGGCCGGAGCGCAGCTTGACCGTGACCGGCAGCTCACGTCCGGCCACGATGGTCCCTTCGCGTACGGATCGGGTCACGGCCACGGCGAGATCTGGGTCGGACAGCATCGCTGCGCCGGCGCCCGTCTTGCGGACCTTCGGCACGGGACAGCCCATGTTGATGTCGATCGCGTCGGCTGTCGTGTTCGCGGCGATGTGTGCGGCGGCGGAGCGCATGACGGCGGGATCCTCACCGAACAGCTGGATCGACACCGGCCTGAGCAGTTCACCGGCTCGGGTCCCCAGTCCGCCAGCACCGGCACCCTCCTCGGCGCCGCCGACACCATCTGCGCCCGCGACGGGGGCATGCTCATCGGGGTGGATGCGCAGCATCTCCACGCACGTGCGCTCGTTGCCGTAGTGGATCGCGTGCGATGACACCATCTCCGAGACGGCCATCCCCGCGCCGTAGCGCTTGGCCTGCAGCCGCACGAACCAGTTGCCGATCCCCGCCAACGGCGCCAGCAGCACGCGGTTGGACACGCGCAGTGGGCCGAGCATCCAGGAGTCGGTGAGCTGGGGTGAGGCAAGCTGGGGTCTGGTGGGCTGGGGTTCGGTCATCCGAGCTCAATTATGGCCCTGCCCGGACCTGGTCCGTGGGTCGAGCGTGGATCAGGTATTGCGCTCGTGCAGCAACCGCAGTCCCGTGAGCGTCAACAGATCGTCGACCTCGTCGATCTCCTCCGTATACGGCACGACCAGCTGCGAGAGCCCGCCCGTGGCGATCGCCGAGGCATGCTGGCCGAGCTCATCATACAGCCGCCGCATGATCGCGTCGATCGCGCCGGCGTAACCGAACACGACGCCCGAGCGGATGGCGTCGATCGTGTTCTTGCCGATCACGCTGCGCGGCGGGGCGAGCTCGATCTTGGGCAGGCGCGCGCCACGCTCGGACAGCGCTTCCAGGGAGACCTCGATGCCGGTCATGAGCGAACCGCCGAGATAGTCCCCCTCGGCGGAGATCACGTCGAAGGTGGTGGCCGTGCCGAAGTCCACGCACACCGCCGGTCCCCCGAAGCGCTCGCGCAGGGCGACCGCGTTGACGAGCCGATCGGCGCCGATCTCGCGCGGGTTGTCGTAGCGGATCGCCATGCCCGTACGAGTGCCGGGGCCGACGACGTGCATCTCGTGGCC
Organism: uncultured Solirubrobacterales bacterium; assembly: GCA_963810645.1. Taxonomy (GTDB): domain Bacteria; phylum Actinomycetota; class Thermoleophilia; order Solirubrobacterales; family Solirubrobacteraceae; genus Palsa-744. The sequence continues at coordinate 58,548 of CAWEOK010000017.1, forward strand.
GAGGTATCGCGAAGCCATCGCGGTCCACTCGGGCTCGAGCTGGGGAACGGTCGAGGAGACGATCGATGCGTCGAGATCCTCGAAGCCGAGGCCGCGCAACCCGAGCAGGTTGCGCAGCGCCGCGCCGAGCTGATCGGCGGTGGACTCGCGGACGGTCGCAAACCGCCAGTGCTCGAGCAACTCGGACTCGCGATAGGCGCCGAAGTGGGTCTGGGTGTTGCCGACGTTAACGACCAGAAGCATGGGCACGCATTATGCTGACTGGCATGGCATACGGGGGCGATGGCGAGGGCGAGGCGCGTACCGCAGGTATGGCGTGCAGGCGCGACCGGCGTGCAGACACGATAAGCGAGACGAGGTAGCCGGAGAGTGAACGTGAAGCTGTACGTGCTGCCGGGCTCGCATCCGTGCGCTGCGGTCGAAGCGGCGCTCCGGTTGAAGGGGATCGAGTTCAAGCGCGTGGATCTGCTGCCGAGCATCGAGATGCTCGCCGGCCCACTGCTCTACGGCGGCAGGACCGTGCCCGGCATGCGCCTCGACGGCGAGAAGCTGGTGGGCTCGCGCACGATAATGCGCAGGCTGGATGAGCTGCGAGCAGATCCGCCCCTGCTGCCGCCGTCGGGGGATGCGAACTACGCGCGCGTGCTGGAGGCCGAGCGCTGGGGCGACGAGGTACTGCAGAGCGTTCCGCGCAGGATCCTCGACGTCGCATTCCTACGCCGTCCCGCGGCGATGGAGAGCTACGCGGGAGATGCCAAGCTGCCGCTTCCCCGCCCGCTTCTGCGTCTCACGATGCCCCTTGCGGCCCGCACGATGGCTCTCAAGAACAAAGCGCGCGACGAGTCTGCGCGCGCCGATATCGCGGCGCTGCCGGGTCAGCTCGATCGCGTGGACCGCTGGATCGCCGACGGGCTGATCGGAGGCGATAAGCCCAACGCGGCCGACCTGCAGATCGGCAGCACGATCCGCCAGCTATTGACGATCGGGGATGTCCGCTCTTTGATCGACGAGCATCCGGCGGCGCGGCTGACACGCTATTTCCCGCAGATGTCCGGGGAGATCCCGGCCGGCGTGCTGCCTCCCGAGTGGCTGCCCGCGACCGCGTGACCGCGTAGCAGCCATCCCCGTCCGTATAGGCCGTATAAGGTCTCGCGCCGTGCCGCCCGTGCTGACAGCCGAGGAAATTCGCGACGTGAACACTCGCTACCACGACGTGGCGGCCGATCACTACGACGCCAAGTGGGGAATCGACTTCGGCGATCTCGGCGCCGAACAGGTGCTGGGCAAGGTGCGCAAGGCGCTGGGCGAGGATGCGCCCGAGCGCTTCGAGCGGGCGCTGGAGATCGGCGCGGGGACCGGGTATTTCTCGCTGAACATGCTCCGCGCGGGCCTGATCGGCGAGGCGACTTGCAGCGACATCTCGCCGGGGATGCTCGCGACGCTCAGCGACAACGCCCAGCGGCTCGGCCTGCAGGTACATACCATTGCGGCCGACGCGGAGTCGCTTCCGTTTGCGGACGCGAGCTTCGATCTGGTGTTCGGCCACGCGGTCCTGCACCACATCCCCGACCTGGACCGGGCGATGCGGGAGTTCGCGCGCGTGCTCGAGCCGGGCGGGACGATCGTGTTCGCCGGGGAGCCCTCCCGCTACGGCGATCGCTTCGCGAGCGTGCCCAAGCGCGCGGCCGGCGCGCTCGCGCCGCTGTGGCGCCGGGCGATCGGGGCGCGGCCCGCCCCCCCGGCCGAGGGTGGCGCTCCGGATGCGGCGCTGGAGGGTTTCGTGGACGTGCACGCGTTCGCGCCCGCCGAGCTCTCGCGCGCGGCCCGCAGCGGTGGGTTCGAGAACGTGCGCGTGAGCGGCGAGGAGCTGCTGGCGAACTGGTTCGGCTGGACCAACCGCACCCTGGAGGCGACCGCCGACCCACGCGACGTGCCCTGGGGATGGCGCCAGTACGCCTACCGCGGGTACCTGCTGCTGCAGAGCCTGGACCGCAGCCTGCTCGAGTCGAGACTGCCGCCGGCGATCTTCTACAACCTGATGATCACCGCTCAGAACCCGGCGACCCCGGCGCGCTGAGCGCCCACACGACGGGCGTGCCCGGGAGCTGAGACGCCTCATGGCGCACTCGCGCGCGTGCTGAGCCGAGACAGCCTTTCGATCAATCAGAAGTCGGCTGGCAGCGGCAATAGACTGACCACACGTATGCTCGATCGTCGTCAGGAGGGGTTTCCGCTGTTTCCGCTGGGCATCGTCGCGCTTCCCAGCGAGACGGTGCCGCTGCACATCTTCGAGGACCGCTACATCCGCATGATCGAGGAGTGCCTGGAGCACGAGCGCGAGCTCGGGATCGTGTGGCTGTCCGAGGATGAGCTCCATCCCGTCGGGTGCGCGTGTGAGATCGACCACGTCCTCGAGCGCGACGAGGACGGCAGCATGGACATCCTCGTGCGCGGGAGGAGGCCATTTCGGCTGATCGAGCGCCAGGACGATCTGCCCTATCCCGCGGGCATCGTCGAGCCCCTGCGGGACGTCGAGGAGGAGACCGACCTCGATACGGCCCACACCGCCCGTGAGCTCTACGGCGAACTGGTCGAGATGGCGACCGACAGGCAGCTGAGCGAAGAAGAGCTCTCAGAGCTCGACGCCTACACGATGGCCGGCACCGTCGAGTTCGGACCGGACGGCAAGCAGGAGCTGCTGGAGCTGCGCTCGGAGACCGCGCGCATGCGCCTGCTCGCGCTGCTGTTCGAAGCCGCGATCAAGCGGTTGGAGCTCCTCGACAGGGCGCAGGCGCGGGCTCGCTCCAACGGCAAGGTCCGCTTCGGTTAGAGGTCAGACAGCGACCGCGACGCCCCCGCGGCGGGGGTCGCCCGCGCCCGTCATCTCACCGCCCCCGCCGCGATGCACCGCCTGGACGCCGCCGAAGAACAGGTTCAGCGCGTGAAACGCCACGATCTCCAGTTCGGGATCCAGCTCGCGCACGACGCTCATGTCGATCCCCGGCTCGTGGTAGACGATCCCGTCCTCCACGTGCATCCGCGGCGCCTGCACCGCCTCGCGCGCGCCCAGGCCGTGGTCAACGACACCGACGATCGTTTGCAGAATCGCCGAGCGGATGCGGTTGGAGCCAGCGCTGCCGAGCACCAGCTCGACCTCGCCGTCCGGCTCCAGCACGACCGACGGCGCCATCATGCTCGGCATCCGCCGTCCGGCCGGGTGACGATGCCAGCCGAGCGGGTTCAGATCCTCCTCGCCCATCACGTTGTTCACGTGGATGCCCGTGCCCGGCACGACCACCCCCGAGCCCTCCCCGTTCGTGCAGGTCACACTGCACGCGCGCCCCTCGGAGTCGAGCACCGAGATGTGCGTCGTCGATCCCAGCCTCGATGCGAGAAACCGCTCCAGGAACCCGTCTTGCGCCAGGCCCTCCACGAACTCCGGCGTGCGCTCAGACTGCGCCGCTTCCATCGCTGTGAGCACCCCCTCCAGTGGCGGCGGCTGCGGGCCACGGTCGAGCAGCGCCAGCGAGTAGGCCAGCAGCGTGCCCCCGGCCGAGGGCGGCGGATTGGTGAGGACGGACCGGTCGCGGTATCTGATATGCACGGGCTCGCGCTCGATCGCACGGTACGACGCAAGCTCAGCGGCACTCAACGAGCCACCGCGTTCGGTCAGCCAGTCGCACACCGCACGGGCGACGTCGCCGCGGTAAAACGGCTCGGCCCCGTCTGAGCCGAGACGATCCAGAGCGTCGCCCAGCTCGGGGTTGCGCAGCAGCTCGCCCTCTCCCAGCACATGTCCCTCCGGCGCCCACAGCGACGCGCACTCGGGCGTCAACGTCAGCAGCTCGGCGAGGATCTCCGCGACATACGCTTGGCCGGCGTTCAGCCGCACCCCCTCGCGGGCGAGCCGTGCCGCGGGCTCGGCCAGTCGCTGCAGCGGAATCGTCCCCCAGCGCTCGACGGCCGCGCACACGCCCGCTGGCGTCCCGTACACACCGCACGAGGCGGGCCCGATGTAGAACACCTGCACCGCGTCCCCGAACGACACATCCACCGCCTCCAGCTCGGCGGCGCTACCGTCCTTTAGGCGCGCGGGGGCCTGCACGAAGAAATCCAGGATCGCCGGCTCCTCACCACCCCCCGCGACGAGCATGTGCCCGCCCGCTCCCAACCCCGTCAGCAGTGGCTCGGCCGCGAACGAAGCCAGCATCGCCGCGACCGCCGCATCGACCGCGTTACCCCCTTCGCGCAGCACTTCCACCCCGGCCTGTGCTGTCGCGGGGTGTCCGGCGGCGATGACCCCGTGCTCAGCTGTTCCGCTCATAACTGAGCGATACCACAGCGACGATCAGCGAGGCATGAACTCTGGGACGTCCAGCTCGTCAACCGCGAGCGTGGCCCTGCGCTGGGCATGCGCCGGGCGCGGCGGCCCGCTCGTGCGCCGTACGCGCGGCTCGCCTTCGGGCTCGCGCAGCCCGCCCGAGGCGTCGCGTGAGATCTGGCGCTTGGCATCGCCGTACCCGGTGGCGACGACCGTGACCCACACCTGATCGTCGAGCTTCTCGTCGACCATCGCGCCGAAGATGATATTCGCGTCGGGATGCGCCGCCTCCGAGACGGCCTTGGCGGCCTCGTTGACCTCCCACAGCGACAGGTCGCGCCCGCCGGTGATCGACAGCAGGATCGAGTGCGCGCCGTCCATCGAGGTTTCGAGCAGAGGCGAGGCGACCGCCTGCATCGCGGCGTCCACCGCGCGCTGCTCCCCGCCGGCGCCCATGCCGATGCCCAGCAGCGCGTTGCCGGCGTCGGACATGATCGTGCGCACGTCGGCGAAGTCGAGGTTGATCAGCCCGGGCAGCGTCACCAGATCGGAGATGCCCTGCACACCCTGACGCAGCACGTCGTCCGCGACCCGGAACGCCTCGACCATCGCGGTCTGCTTGTCGAGCACGCTCAGCAGCCGGTTGTTCGGCACCACGATCAGCGTGTCAACCTCCTCGGCCAGCGCGTCGATCCCGTGCTCGGCCTGCTCTGAGCGGCGCGAGCCCTCGAACCCGAACGGCTTGGTCACGATCGCGACCGTCAGCGCGCCGACTTCGCGCGCGATCCGCGCCACGATCGGCGCGGCGCCCGTGCCCGTGCCGCCGCCGGCGCCCGCGGTGATGAAGATCATGTCCGAGCCCTTCAGCAGCGCCTTGACGCGGTCGTAGTCCTCCATCGCGGCCTGCCTGCCGACGTTCGCGTCCGATCCCGACCCCAGCCCGCGCGTGATCTCCGCGCCGATGTGCAGGGTGATGTCCGCGGTCAACTGCTGCAGCGACTGCTGGTCGGTGTTGACCGCCAGGAACTCGACGCCCTCGACCTCCGCCTCGACCATTCGGTTGACGGCATTCACGCCCGCGCCGCCGACGCCGACGACCCTGATCCGCGGCTGTCCGACGGGACCGCCGGCGTAGGCGGAGGACGGGTGCTCGCGCTCGTACTCATCCATCACCGGCCGCGTCGCCGGCTCGGGCCGGGGGCTCTCCCGGTCCATCACGTTCGCCGGGATCTCCGACGAGAACGCCTGCTTGAGACGGTCCTTGGGGGCGGGCGTCTGTGGTGGTGGGACATCCAATGCTGGGTGCGGCGCCTGTGCCCCGGCCTCGGTCGCCTCATCCTCTTCGGTCTTGCGAAACAGGGCCGCGAGCGGGCCTTCGCGCATCGATGCGCGTTTGGGGTTACTCATCGGAGCGGCCGATCGAGCGCGTGATCAGGACTTGCCATGTGCGAGGACCTCCTGCGCGAGTTGCCGATAGGACTGCGCGGCCACGCCGTCGGGCTCGTACTTGAGCACCGACATGCCCTTCACGGGCGCCTCCGCGAACCGCACCGTCTTGCGGATGCGCGACGCGAACACGCGGTCGCCGAAGTTCTCCTCGAGGATCTCGATCGCCTCCTTGGCGTGGATCGTTCTCGAATCCACCAGCGTCGGCAGGATACCCTCGATGTCAACGTCGGGATTGAGGTTCTCGCGGATCATCGCGAGCGTGTTCTGCAGCTGGATGAGACCACGCATCGACAGATACTCGCACTGCACGGGGACGATCACCTTGTCGGCGGCCGTCAGCGCGTTGATCGTCAGCAATCCCAGGCTCGGCGGCGTGTCGATGCAGATGAAGTCGTAGTCCTCGGCGATCGGTTCGAACGCCTTCTGCAGCGCCCGCTCGCGGCCGATCATCGTCGACATCGCGATCTCCGCACCGGCCAGGTCGATCGAGGCGCAGGCGATGTCGATCTCGCGCTTGCGGATCACCTCGCGGATCGACACTTTGTGGACGAGCACGTCATACATCGACTGCTCGATCGTGTCCGGGTCGATGCCCTGGGACATCGTCAGGTTGCCCTGCGGGTCCATGTCCACGCACAGCACCCGATGACCCTCCTCCGCGAACGCGGCGGCGAGGTTCAGCGTTGTGGTGGTCTTGGCCACGCCGCCCTTTTGGTTGGCGAACGCGATGACTCTGGCCTTGCCTTGCACGGGAGGCTCCGATACCTAGGTTTTGCGGTTGCGCGCCTTGTCCGAGGGTATTCGCATATCGATCGCGTATTCCTGCTTGGCGACTACGATCCCGCTATGTCCGGACGGAACCGCGCGCGGGAGGTAGTGGATGGCGCCGCGGCCCGGACTGCCCCTCGATCGGATTTACTGGGCGAGCTGCACGACAAGCGCGTGGTGATCTGCGTCGGCTCGGGGGGCGTCGGCAAGACGACCATCTCCGCCGCGCTGGCCCTGGGACTCGCGGTGCGCGGGCGCCGCGTCGCGGTCGTGACGATCGACCCCGCCAACCGCCTGGCCGCCGCGCTGGGCCTGGACACGCTCTCGGCGTCGCCCCACCGGATCGATCCGGGCCTGCTCGCCGCCCAGGGAGTGCGGTGCAGCGGCGAGCTGTGGGCGATGATGCTCGACGCCAAGCGCACATTCGATGAGATCGTCACGCGCCTGGAGCCCGACCCCGAGCGCCTGGACGGCATCCTCTCCAACCCCGTCTACCGCGAGCTCTCCACGGCCGTCGCCGGCTCGCAGGAGATGAGCGCGATCGCCAAGCTGTATGAGCTGTATGAGGAGCACGACTTCGACACGATCGTCCTCGACACGCCCCCATCGCGCAACGCCCTGGACTTCCTGAACGCACCCGGCCGTCTGCTGGGGTTCCTGGACGGCCGCGCGCTGCAGGTGTTCCTCGCGCCGACCGGCCTGACCGCGCGACTGTTCGGGCGCACCACCGGGATCGTCTTCGGGATCTTCGCGCGCGTCACCGGCGTCAACATGCTCGGCGAGCTCTCGCGCTTCTTCGGTTCCCTTGCGGGCGTGATCGACGGCTTCAGCGCCCAGACCCGCGCCGTCGCCGAGCTGCTGGGCGCCCCGAGCACGAGATTCGTGATCGTCACCTCCCCCGAGCCCGAGCCCGCGCGCGAGGCCTCGTTTCTCGCCGCCCGCCTGGATGAGGCCGAGATGTCACGTGGCGGACTGATCGTCAACCGCGTCCATACCGAGACCCTGCACGGCCGTACTGTCGAGCAGGTCACCGCGCTGCTGTCGGACGAGCTGGGCGAACGCCTGGCCGCGCGCGTGGCGTCCAACCTCGCCGACTTCGACGTCCTCGCGCGTCGCGACGCGGCTACCGTCGCGCGGCTTTCAGACGAGCTGGTGGAGCCCGCGCCGGTGCTCGTGCCTCACCTAGACGAGGACATCCAGGATCTCGCGGGCCTCGCCAGTATCGCCGCCCACCTCTTCGGCTGATCCCTCGGTGACCGGCGGCGCCGTGAGCAGCTCATCGGCCAGCCGCACCAGGTCCGGGGTCAAGTGGCCGCATATGACATCCCTCAGCAGTGCCCGCAGATGATCGGCCACATCACGCGCGATCGCCACCCCGGCGGCGCGCTCGGTTGCCGTTCCGGCGATCACCGCGCGCTCCAGCTTCTGCGCCTTGAGCATCCGCTCGGTCAGCTTCATACGATCTTCCGGCGTCGCGCACAGCGCCGCGATCCTTCCCGCCAGCATCCCGCTCGCCGGGCCCTCGGGCTCCAGCAGCGCCCTCAGCGCCAGCAGATGATCGCTCAGCGCTTCATACGCATGCTCGCGCTCGCACCCCAGCTCGAACCGCTTCAGCGCCCAGGCGATCTCGTTGCCGTCCGGCGCACGTCTGGAGACGAGATTGCAAAACGCTCGCAGCTCATCCTCCTGCTCGGGCGAGATCACGAGCATCCCGTATGAGCGACCGCCTTCGCCCAGCGCAACCGTGCTCCAGGCGTCTTCCCCGCCGGCGCGCACCCAGGCCAGCGACCCGAACGTCACGCGCCCGTCGCCGAACAACCGCAGCGCCCGCAGCAACTCTTTGAGCACCGCCCGCCCGTCCTCGGACTCCTCCTCGCAGGTGAGCGCGACCAGCAGGTGATTGGGCGCCCCGCTCGTGTCGCCGCCGTCAATGCCGATGAGCGCCTGCTCGGGCGCCCAGCGCAGCGCCTGCGGCGTGGCGATCGTCAGCCCGCGCGTCAGCCTGATCTCGGGCGTTGCGATCGTCAGCCCGTGCAGCGTCGCCACCAGCGTGACCGTCTCGGGCGCGCTCGTGCACTCGGCCCGCTCGATCTTGGCCAGTGCCGCCGCCAGGCGCTCTGGCCTTAGCTCGAACTCGGTCTGCTCGGCGAACGCGTCCTCCAGCAGGCATCTCACCGCTTCACGCGCGCGCGTATGCACCCCCGCGCGCGGGTTACGCGGGTTAACTTCAATACTCGCGCGGGCGCCCGCGCGTTCATAGCTTTTCAGGACATCGTCTCCTCGAACCCCTCGCGCCCGGCCGGTGCGCCCGGCGAGGTAGCGATCGAGCCCTTCGAACCCTGCCAATGCGTTCACGGCGGCGGCGTGCTCGGGCAACCGTTCGAGCGCCGCCTCGCGCTCGGCGATGAACCTCTCCGTCAGCGGCCGGCAGCTGTAGAACGGGGTCTGCGCCCGCCCGCGCTGTGAGCCGAGCTCGAGCTCGACCTCCGCCCCGGCCGCGATCTCGGCCTGCAGCGCGCTTGCCGCCGCCTTTACATACTCGCTGAGCGCGCTCTCCAGCTCGCTCGATCCGCTGGTTGCACGCATGGTCGGCTGTGTTCGCCCTCGCGCCGAGCCCTCCTGCCGGGTGCACCCTCAGTTGCAGGCTCCTCACACCGGCAAGCACTGGTCACGGACCGACCCAGGCGACCGTTGACGACCCGGCACGCCCGCCCGCGCGCGTGGCTCTATGCGACAGCCGCCGCGACGCCGGCGAGGAGCTCTTCGGCCTGTGCCTGGGCCCTTGCGCCCCGTCGCTCGGTGCATTCCTCGCCGAGCCACTGTTCGCCGTACTCACGCATGTCGTCGATGATCGGCAGCAGCGCCTTGCCCTTGCGGGTCAGCGCGTACTCCACGCGCGGAGGCACCTCGCCGAACGTGTGCCGCTGCACAATCCCCTCCTCCTCCAGCGCCCGCAGCCGCAGCGACAGCGTTCTTGGGCTGATCCCCGCCAGGGAGCGCTCCAGCTCGCAGAACCTGGACCTCCCTTCGGCCAGATCGCGCACGAGCAGCAGCGTCCACTTGCCGCACACCACTTCTGCGGTTCGACACACCGGACATGTCTCGTCAACGACTACGGTCATGCCCTTACTTTACCAACTGAAGTTTTGCCTACACGCCCGTTGACGCGGTCACTGCGAGGTGAATTGCCACCCGAGGGTACTCGCGCCCCCCAAATCAACCCGCTCCCTATGCGACGGTCAACGTGGGTTTCGACTCCGGCTCGCGTTGCGCCTCAGCGGCCGCCACGTCCTCCATCGTCGTCCCGCGTTTGCCGTCCGCCTGCATCAGCAGCTTGAAGTCCGCCGGGCTCGAGGCCACCTTCATCGCGTCATCGAAGCTCACGAGCCCCGCCTTGACGTGCCCGAACAGCGCCTGGTCGAACGTCTGCATGCCGTAGTACGCGCCGGTCGAGATCACCTCGTTCAGCTTGCCCGTCTGCGACGGGTCGACGATCATGTCGCGCACCCGGCCGGTCATTCTCAGGATCTCGCACGCCGCCACGCGACCGCCATGCGCTCCCGGCACGAGCCGCTGGCTGATCACGCCCTTGATCGTGCCCGCGATCATGCTCCGCGCCTGCCCGTGCTGATGGGGCGGGAAGAAGTCCAGCATGCGATTGATCGACTCGGCCGCGTCAACCGTATGGATCGTCGACAGCACGAGATGCCCCGTCTCCGCCGCCGACAGCGCCGCCTGGACGGTCTCCTCGTCGCGCATCTCGCCGACCAATATCACGTCTGGGTCCTGCCTGAGCACGCGTCTGAGCGCGCGCTTGAACGAAGCCGTGTCCATGCCGACCTCGCGTTGGTTGATCACCGACTTCTTGTCTTCGTGCACGAACTCGATAGGGTCCTCGATCGTCACGATGTGCTTGCTCGTCGTCTCGTTCATGTGATCGATCATCGCCGCGAGAGTTGTTGACTTGCCCGAGCCGGTCGTCCCCGTCAGCAGCACGATCCCGCGCTCCTCCTCGGCCAGATCCCTGATCACGCTCGGCAGCGCCAGCTCCTCGATCGTGTTGATCTTGTGCGGGATCGCCCTGATCGCCATCGAGATCACGCCGCGCTGCTGGAACGCGTTCAGGCGGTATCTCGCGACCTCGGGGATTTCGAACGAGAAGTCCACCTCGTGCTCCCGCGCGAATTCGTCCAGCTTGGAGTTCTGTGTCAGCAGCGTCTCCAGCGCGTGCTCGGTGTCTTCGACGCTCAGCACCGGCCAGTCCTGCCCGGGCGCGAGATTCCCGTCGACCCTGAACAGCGGCTTGCTCTCCACCTTCAGGTGCAGATCCGAGCCCTCTTTCTCGACCAGCTCGCGCAGCGCCTTTTCGACATCGAACATGCCTCCCCAATCGGCATTTGCGCCGACGAGCTTGAGTCTGGGGCGTTCCGGCGGACGGCGGACGGCGGACGGCGGACGGCGGGGGAACCTCGGGATGGTGTTGAACCGGAACCTCGAGATGGTCGGGATGAGTGTTGAACCTAAAGGGAGGGGTGTGGGGTATAAAAAAACGCGCTGGTATGACAATGGTTATACGCGATTTTTTTTGGATGATCACCTCCACCCACCTGTCATGACGCGGCGCCCGGTCCTTCCCGGGCTCACCTGCCGTCAGGCCACGTCGCGGAGCTTCTGAGCCTCCGCCAGCGACTGCAGCTTCTTCAGCGACTGGTTCTCGATCTGCCTGATCCGCTCACGGGTCACGTTGAACGTCCTGCCCACCTCGTCCAGCGTCCGCGGGTGCTCGCCGCCGAGGCCGTACCGCAGCTCCAGCACGCGCCGTTCGCGGTAGCTGAGGTTCTCCAGCGCCTCGCGCAACGCCTCCTTTGTCAGGATCTCCGCCGCGCGCTCGTACGGAGACTCGGCCCGCTCGTCGGCGATGAACTGGCCGAACTCCGACTCCTCCTCGTCGCCGACCGGCTTCTCCAGCGACACCGGCGCTTGGGCGGAGCGCTTGATCGAGTCAACCTCCTCCGGGTCGATCCCCGTGACCTCGGCGATCTCATCGGCAGTCGGCTCGCGCCCGAGCTCGGTCACGAGCTTGCGCTCGGCCCGGCCGATCTTGTTGAGCTTCTCGACCACGTGCACGGGAATGCGGATCGTCCGCGCCTTGTCCGCCAGCGCCCTGGCGATCGCCTGGCGGATCCACCACGTCGCGTACGTGGAGAACTTGAACCCCTTGCGGTAGTCGAACTTCTCCGCCGCCCGGACGAGCCCGAGCGTGCCCTCCTGGATCAGGTCGAGGAACGGCAGGCCCTGGTTGCGATAGTTCTTCGCGATCGACACGACGAGGCGGAGGTTCGACTCGACCATCTTCTGCTTCGCGTCGAGGTCGCCGCGCTCGATCCGCTTGGCCAGATCGACCTCCTCCTGGGCGGTGAGGAGACGAACCTTGCCGATGTCCTTCAGGAACAGCTGCAGCGAGTCGGTCGTCATGTCCGGCTTCAGGTCGAGCGCCGTTTTCGCTTTCCGCCGCCCGCGCTTGTCCGGGGCGCGCTCGACGGCCAGCGCCGCCGCCGTCGCCGGATCGATGTCCTCGACGAGCTCGATCTCCGATTTCTCCAGGAACCCGTGCAGCTCCTCGACGTCGGACTCGTCCAGGTCGATCTCCGACAGCGCCGTGGAGATCTCCGCGAACGTCAGCACGCCCACCTGCTGACCTTTGGCCAGCAGGCCCTTCACCTCATCGAGCTCCTGCAATTCGACTACTGACATGACTGATGCTCGTCCGTTTCTCTCTGTGATCGATCCGACCCGGGGGGGCCACCCCCTTGGGTCCTTTGGGTCCTTCCGGCATCCGTTCCAGCGTCGGCCGAAGACAAACGCGCCATCGGACATCTATTACGGCCGCGGCCCTCCCGACGTTACAACGCCCACGCGTATCTCAACTTCTCCGGCGCCTATGCTAACGCGCATGAGCAACCCTTCCGAGCACCGGCCTCGCACGTCCGTTTCCGATGAGAAGTCCGGCGAGGGCTCCGGCGACGGTCCGGGCGGGGGGTCCGGCGTCCTCGCGGGCCTGCCCCGCACCCGCCCCCAACGGGCCAGCGCACGACGAGTCGCCTCGCGTGCGGCCAATGCGGCCAAGGCGAGCACGGCTCCAGCACGCCAGACCAAGAAACGCTCGCGGACCAAGAGTCCTCGCCCGGTCGATGAACCGGTGCCCAAGCAGGGCTATGAGGCCGAGCCCGAGTCGCTGAACGGCCCCGTCCACCCTCCCGGCGGCACCGAGCTCCTCGCATCGGCCGCCGAGCTTGCCGGGGAGCTGACCAAGAGCGGGGTCAACAGCGGCGTGCGCGTGCTCCGGGACTTCCTCTCGCGTCTGCCCGGCTGAGTCCGCGCGGGCCTCACAGCGCCGATCGCCTCGGGCGCATCCGTCGGGCCGATCTGTATACTGCCGCCACGCCGAGCTTCCACGACCCAGGTCATGGAAGGCGGGGGACCCAATGCGGATCAGGATCGATTCTGGTTCGCGGGGGCGAATCGGCCCAAACCGGGGCCGTAGCGCCGTCGACACAGACCGCGCGAGCCCGTCAGCTCACCCCGTAGGCGCCGACGACTATGCGTATTGCTCGCCCTATCCCGACGACCCTGCTCGCCCTGCTTGCATGCATGGCCTGGCTCGCATGCTGCGTGTCCGTACCCGGTGGCGCTCTCGCCGCGAGCACCGGCACGACCGGCGGCGCAAGCGCCGGCACGAGCACCGGCACGAGCACGACGTCGAGCTCGCAGCCGGCCACGACCAAGGTCCACCCGACCGGGATCGCCACCTGGTTCGGGCCCGGCCTCTACGGTCATACGACCGCGTGCGGGCAGACGCTCACGCCCGTCGTCGTCGGCGTCGCCAACCGCACCCTGCCGTGCGGCACGCTCGTGCAGGTCAGCTACGGCGGTCAGACCCTGACCGTGCCCGTGCTCGACCGCGGGCCCTACGCCAACCACGCCGACTGGGATCTGACCGCCGGCGCGGCCCAGGCGCTGGGCGTCACCGAAACCGTCCGCATCGCCACGCGCGTCGTCGGCTCAGCGCCGAACACCCCCACCCTCGGTTCGCCCGCGCTCACGCCCGCGGAAGTCGCCACCGGCGGCGCCCAGGCCGGCAGCTGATACATCGCCTGCCGGCGCCGACACTGCCTGATCAGGCGTTCGGGCCAGCTCCCATCCATCGCCTCGTGGGCCGGTTTGTCAGGCGACCGGCCGGCCGGCGGCCCGTGCGGCATACAGCGCGACGTCCGCGTGCGCGGCCAGTGCCGCGGCCCGATCGCCGTCCGCCGGGCATACGGCGAGACCCATCGCGACCTCCAGCGGCGTCCCTCGATGGGCGGCCGCGCCACGCACGGCCTCGGCCAGGCGAGCAGCCAGCGTGCGTGCACTGCCCGCATCGGTTTCCGGCGCCAGCAGCCAGTAGCGGCCGGGGCTCTCGCGCGTGAGCGAATCGGCGGGTCGGAGCTCGCCCGAGATCGCCGTCTCGACCAGACCCGTCAACCGCGCCATCTCGCCCGGCAGCTCGGCGTGGCGCAGGCGCTCGACGCCGGCCAGCTCGACCAGCAGGACCGCGAATGGCACGCCGTCGCGCTCGTAGCGCTCCAGTCTGCGAGCGATCGCGGCGATCCAGGCGCTCTGGCTCTGCTCGCGCTCGCCCCGCTCGTCTCTGATTTCGATCTCGGGTAGCCCCTGCACGAGCAACTGCGAGGACTCGGGCGGTGCTGAGAACCCGGGCGGTGCTGAGAACCCGGACGGTGCCGAGAACCCCCGCACCACCGGCCCGGGTGGCACCGACGGCTCAGGCGGCGCGGACGGAGGCTCCGGCGCCAGCTCATCGACGAGCACGGCCGCCGACGGATGTTCCTGGACTATGGGCTCCTCGCGAAGCTGGGCATCACGAAGTGGGGCATCACGAAGCGACTCGTCTCGGACCGCGGGCGCAACCGGAGGATCCGGCTCTGCCGGCGCGACTGGGGGCGCCGTCACCGGCACCGATGACTCCTCCACCGCAAGTGCACCGTCCGCACCGCCGGTCACGCGCGCAAGCGAGGCCACCGCGAGCGAGACGTCGGCCAGGCGCTCGGACAGCTCGGCCACGCGCCGGCCGCGGGGATCGTTCAACTCCTCGTGCAACCCCTCCCACAACGCCTCGCTCAGCGCCTGCGCCGCCCGCGCCGCGCGCGCAAGGCGATCGGCAACACGCGGGTTCAGGACATCATCATTCACGGGACGTTGCATATCAGCAGATGCAGACGTCGTGCATCGCTCGCGATCTCGCTATCAGCGCGCTCTCTGTGCGTAGCGCTCTCTGCGGCCCCGGCGGCCGGTCGAGACCCAGCGCGCGCAATTGGCGACCCGCGCCCGCCAGTAGCCTGCGTCAGTGTGCACCCCGCCACGATCTCCAACCTCCGGGACCGCACCACCGAAGACGCGCATACGGGCGCGATGCGCTCGGTACAAGCCGCTGAGGTGAGCCTGCCCGAGACGGCGCTGCGGGAGTTGTGGTCCCCGACGTATCTGGAGCGCCTGGCCCGCACCTACTGGCGCTACTTGACGCGGGTCACGCTGGGACTGATCCGGGTGCGCTACTCGCAGACCGAGCGCTCGGTCGTGCTGCTCGGGCTGCGGCTGCGGCTGCTCACGTTCGCCGCGCCCGAGTACGAGCTCGAGGCGAACCACGGGATCGTGCGCTGGCGCATAGCCGGCGGCCTGCTGGTCGCGCGTCGCGGTCACGGCACCGGCGGGCATCTGCAGATCGACGTGCGCCGGCTCCCCGACGAGGGCGGGCGGGATTCCGATACCGCACGCCTGCATGTGGAGGTCGAGGTCGCCAACTTCCACCCCGCGATCGCCTCCGGGTTCGGACTGCGCGTCTACAACGCCACCCAGGCGCGCATCCACGTGCTCGTCACCCACGGCTTCCTGCGCTCGCTCGCGCGGCTGGACCTAGCCGAGTCGCGCGTGGGACGGTTCGCGGCGCCCGGCGGGCCGAGGCGGGGATGAGGCAGGCGAGAGGCACCCGCGCGTCACACCACACCCACCGCACAGCCGGCTACCCCCGCAGCGCAGCCAGCTTCGCGCGGTCGTGCGTGGCCCTGATCCGCCGGACCGTGCCCGAGCGCGTGCGCATCACCAGCGACTCGGTGCTGGCACCGCCCGCGCTGGGATAGCGCACGCCCTGCAGCACGTCGCCGTCGGTGATGCCGGTGGCCGAGAAGAACACGTCCTCGCCCGCGATCAGATCGTCGCGCGTGAGCACGCGCTGAAGGTCATAGCCGGCATCCAGCGCCGCCCGGCGCTCTGTCTCATCGCGCGGCCACAGCCGCCCCAGCAGCTGCCCGCCCAGGCACTTGACGGCGGCGGCCGAGATCACGCCCTCGGGCGTGCCCCCGATGCCCCACAGTAGATCGACGGTCGAGCGCTCGGTCACAGCCAGCAGCGAGGCGGAGACATCCCCGTGGGCGATTAGCCGCACGCGCGCGCCGGCCTCGCGGATCTCCCGGATACCGGCCTCGTGGCGCGGACGATCGAGCACGACGACCATCACGTCGCCGATCGCGCAGCCCTTGCGCTCGGCGATCAGCTTGACGGTCTCCCCCAGTGGGCGGTCGAGATCGAGCAGGTCGGCGATATCGGGGGCGCCGGCCATCTTCTCCATGTACACGCACGGTCCCGGGTCGAACATCGTCCCGCGCGCGGACAGCGCGATCACGGCCAGGGCGCTCGGCATCCCGTGCGCAGCGAGCGTGGTGCCCTCCAGCGGGTCGACGGCGATGTCAACCTGTGGCGGCGAGCCATCACCGATGTGCTCGCCGTTCGCGAGCATCGGTGCCTCGTCCTTCTCGCCCTCGCCAATCACCACGACACCGTCCATTTGCACCGATTGGAGCATGTAGTGCATGCCGTCGACGGCGGCTTGGTCGGCGGCCTCCTTGTCGCCGCGTCCCACCAGCGGAGCGGCGGCCAGGGCGGCGGCCTCGGTCACGCGCACTAGCTCCAGGGCGAGGTTGCGGTCTGGTCGCTGGTGTGCGGGATCGGGATTCATCGGACCCGGGAACGTATCGCAACCTCGCGGCGACTACGATCGTGGGCGCATGACGCCGATCGGACCCATCGCACCGGATCACACGGGCGCGTGATGGCGAGCGCCGCGGTCAGCGTCGAGCCCGAGAACCCGCTCGTCCTTGGCCTGGAGCGCCAACCGGTCGCCCCGACCGCTCTGGTGATCTTCGGCGCCACCGGCGATCTGGCGCGGCGCAAACTGCTGCCCGCGCTGTACAACCTCGCGCACGAGGGCGCGCTGCCCGAGCGCTTTCACCTGGTGGGGGTGTCGCGCAAAGAAAAAGAGAACGAGGACTATCGCGAAGAGTGCGAGCAGGCGATCCGGGCGTTCTCGCGGCGCACTCCCGACGATGACGTGCTGGCAGGACTGCTCGAGAACGTCAGGTATGTACCCGGCGTATTCGACGATTCCAGCGTCTACGCCGAGCTCGGACAGACGCTGGACGAGTTCGACGAGCAGGCCGGCGAGCGGCTGAACCGCGCCTTTTACCTGTCGACCGCGCCGAGCTTCTTTCCGACGATCATCGGCCAGCTGGGCGGCTCGGGACTGTCGCGCCGCGCCGAAACCGAGGTGCGGGTGATCATCGAGAAGCCGTTCGGCGCCTCGCTGGCGCAGGCGCGCGAGCTGAACGCACGCGTGCTGAGCGTGTTCGACGAGTCCCAGGTGTTTCGCATCGACCACTACCTTGGCAAGGAGACCGTCCAGAACATGCTGGCGTTTCGCTTTGCCAACGGCATGTTCGAGCCGCTGTGGAATCGCAACTACATCGACTCCGTTCAGATCACCGCCGCCGAGGATCTCGGGATCGGCAGCCGGGCCGGCTACTACGACCAGGCCGGCGCGCTGCGCGATCTGATCCAGAACCACATGCTGCAGCTGCTCTGCCACGTGGCGATGGAGCCGCCGGGCAGCTTCACCGCCGAAGAGGTGCGCAACGAGAAGGTCAAGGTCCTGCACGCGATCGCCGCCCCCACCGCGCAGGACATTCCGGAGATGGCGGTGCGCGCGCAGTACGCCGCCGGACACTCCGGCGGCGAGGACGTGCCCGGGTATCTGCAAGAGGACGGCGTGCCAGCGGACTCGATCACCGAGACCTATGCCGCGCTGCGCCTGGAAGTCGACAACTGGCGCTGGGCGGGCGTGCCGTTCTACCTGCGCGCGGGCAAGCGCCTGGCGCGCAAGGTCACCGAGATCGCGGTCACACTCAAGCCCGTCCCCCACCTCGCCTTCAGCCAGGACGGCTCGCTCGGCGTGCAGCCCAACCAGCTGATCCTGACGGTCCAGCCCAACGAGGGCGTCACGCTGCAGCTGGGCGCGAAGATCCCCGGCACGCGCATGTCGATCAGGCCGGTGAACATGGAGTTCCTGTACGGCACCTCCTTCCTGTCCCAATCCCCGGAGGCATACGAGCGGCTGATCATGGACGCGATGCGCGGCGACCCGACGCTGTTCACCCGCAACGACGAGGTCGAGGCGCAGTGGCGAATCTGCGACCCGATCGTGACCACGTGGGCGGATACCCCCGGTCCGCGAGCGGGCGGACTACCTCAATATGAAGCCGGCTCGCAGGGACCGGGTGAGGCGAACAGCATCCTCCGCGAGGGCCAATCCTGGCGGGCGATCTGAGGATGCCCGCGACCAGCGACGCGGTCTGGAGCGAGGAAGGCACGACGCCCGACGCGATCGAAGCCGCGCTGCGCCGGCTGCTGACCGAGAAGCACGCGGAGAACGGCGGGTTCGTCCCCGCGCGCGTGCTGAACATGGTCGTGTTCGTCGAGAGCGACTACAGCGGCGAGATCGCCAACCGGCTGCGCCACGTGGGCCGGTATCACGCCTCGCGCACGGTCGTGCTCTCCTACGAGGCCCACCGCGAGCAGCTTAATGCGCGCGTGACCGTCGCCTCCGAAGGCGAGCCCGGGCCGGAACAGGTGGCGCTGCTGCGCGAGACCGCGATCGTGGAGATCGGCGAGCGCCATCTCGATGACCTGCAGACGATCGCCGACCCGCTGGTCGTATCGGACCTGCCGACGCTGCTGTGGTCCCCGCACCGCCACGCCGGGGCCGCGGACGCGCTGCTCGACCTGGCTCAGGCCACATTGATCGACTCGATCGAGGAGCCGGTCTGGGACGCCGCGATCGAGCGCGCCGGCACCCTGTCAGAGCGGGCCTACGTGGTCGATCTGGCGTGGCTGCGCTCGACCCCGTGGCGCGAGCGGATCGCGGCGACGTTCGACCCGCCGCGCATGCGCCCGGAGCTTGACCTCATCGACACGCTCGAGATCCGCCACCACCCGGACTCGACGGTGGCGGCGATGCTGTTCGTCGGCTGGCTGGCCTCGCGCCTTCACTGGGAGCTGGGCCACACCGAGATCGAAGGGCGCACCGGCCACGACGGGGTGCTGAGCGGCAGGGCCAGGTCAAGAGCGGGTGCGGACGTCGAGCTGCGTCTGCGGGAGGATCCCGAGCTGCAGGTGCCCGGGCTGGCCGGCGTAGCGCTGAGCAGCAGCTCGGACGTGCAGCTGAGCCTGGACCGCGGGCCGGGCGGCCTGCGCGCGCACCACCGCGACCCTGACGGGCGCGAGCGTACAGGAACGCTGCTGGGCGCCTCCCGCGGCGAGGGCGGCATCCTCGGCGAGGGCATCCGCCAGGCGCTGCTGCGCGACCCCACCTACAGACCGGCGCTGGACGCGGCCCGTCAGATGCTTCCCGAGGCGGCTGAGACGACCGAGACGAGCGGAGCGGCGCCGGCATGACGCGACTGACCACGCTGGCCGACGCCGAGGCCGTGGCCGATCGGGCGGCGGTCGAGATCGTGCGCGCCCTTCAGGGTGCGCGCCGCGAGCACGGCGTCGCGCACCTGGCGCTCAGTGGCGGCACCACGCCGGCGCGCACCTACGAACTGCTGGCGAGCGCGATGGCCGACTGGGATGGCGTGTCGGTGTGGTTCGCCGACGAGCGCTGCGTCGGACCGCATGACGAGCAGAGCAACTTCCGCCTCGCCCACGAGGCGCTGCTCGGTCCCGCCGGCATCCCCCCCGAGCAGGTCCATCGCATGGAGGGCGAGCTGGGACCCGAGCAGGGAGCCGAGCGTTACGCCCGCGCGCTGGCCGAGCACGTCGCCGTTCGCGACGGGGACCTGCCCGTGCTCGACGTGATCGTGCTGGGGATCGGCCCCGACGGCCATATCGCGTCGCTGTTCCCGGGCGCGCCCACGCTGGACGCCGGCGAGCACGCACTGTGCCTGGGGGTTTACAACTCGCCCAAGCCTCCGCCCGAACGGATCACGCTGAGCCTGGCCGTCCTGCGCGCCGCGCGCGGCTGCGTGCTGCTGGCCACGAGCGCCGAAAAGTCCGACGCGATCTCCGCGATGCTCGGCGACCCGACCAAGCACGTGCCCGCCAGCCTGCTGCGGCGGGGCAGGCTGAGCGTGATCGTCAACGACGCGGCCGCCCCTCCCGCACCGCGCAGGTGAGCCAAAAGACGCCGAGCGTCGTACAGTGAGGGGTTCCCTGATGGCCTGCACCGCGACCGCGACCCATCAAGCCGCACCGCCGAGTCCGGAGGAGCAGGTGCTGGGCGCGCTGGATCAAGCGCGCGAGCGCACGCTCGCGTCGGTGGCGCACCTCACCGACGAGGACCTGAGCAGGGTCCACTCGCCGATCATGAGCCCGCTCGCCTGGGACCTCGGCCACATCGCCGCCTATGAGGATCTGTGGCTGGCGCACCGGCACGCGGGACTGGAGCTGCTGCGTCCCGACCTGGCCGGGGTGTATGACGCGTTCGAGACGCCGCGCATCGTCCGCGGCGACATCGAGGTCTTGGGGCCAGATGACGCGCGCGCGTACATGCGGGCCGTGCGCGAGCGCGCCGGCGAGGCGCTCGTGCGGCACGGCGCCGGCGATGGGAGCATCTGCGAGATGGTGATCCGGCACGAGCTGCAGCACACAGAGACGATGCGCCAGACGCTTCAGATCGCCGGTCTGCTGCCGGCCGGCGAGCCGCACCTGGAGCCGCTCGTGGACCCGGACAAGTGGATCGCAGTGCCGGCGGGTTTATTTGAGATGGGTGCGGATGCAGACGGGTTCGCCTACGACAACGAGCGTCCCCGCCACACGATCGATCTGCCCGCGTTTGAAATCGCGCGCCGCCCTGTGACGAATGCGAGCTGGGCACGCTTCAGCGGAGGCACGTCTAGTGGACATCCCGACGCACCGGTCTGCCATGTGAGCTGGTTCGAGGCGCAGGAGTACGCCACAGCCTCGGGAGCGCGGCTGCCGAGCGAGGCCGAGTGGGAGAAGGCGGCGATCAGCGGGCTGCTCGCGGGTGTGGGCCAGGTGTGGGAGTGGACCGACAGCACGTTCGGCGGCTACCCAGGGTTCGTCGCGTATCCGTACCGGGAGTACTCGGAAGTGTTCTTCGGCGACGCATACCGCGTGCTGCGCGGCGGCTCGTGGGCGACCAGCCCGCGCGTGAAGACGATGACGTTCCGCAACTGGGACCTGCCCCAGCGCCGGCAGATCTTCGCCGGCGTGCGCCTGGCGCGGGATGCGTCATGACCGCACGCCTCGACACCCGCACGCGCCCCGGCATCCGTGCTGGCCGGCATCCAAGCCGGAGATCCGCATGATGGAGCCGATCACAACCCCGTCCGACCCGGCGATCCGGATCGACTCGCACCTAGACGCAGCACAGGAGCGCTCGCTGGCCGACGACGTGCTCGACGGGCTGACGCGCCCGCTGAAGGAGCTGCCTCCCAAGCACTTCTACGACGCGCGCGGGGCGGAGCTGTTCGATCAGATCTGCGAGCTGCCCGAGTACTACCCCACGCGTGCGGAGCGCGCGATTCTGCAGGAGTCCGCCGCCGAGCTGGCGGCGCTCACGGGCGCGGCCGAGCTGGTCGAGCTGGGCTCGGGCACCGCCGCCAAGACGCGCGTGCTGCTGGACGCCCTGCACGAGGCCGGCACGCTGCGCCGGTACGTGCCGGTGGACGTGACCGAGAGCATGGTCCGCGAGTGCGCCCAGACGCTGACCGAGGAGTACCCGGGATTGCGCGTGCACGGCGTGATCGGTGACTTCGAGCGCCACCTCGACCAGGTGCCGGAGGCGGTCGGGCCGCGGCTGGTGGCGTTCCTGGGCGGCACGATCGGCAACTTTCCCCCCGGCAGCCGCCGGCGGTTTCTGCGTGCGATCGCGGGGCTGCTCGGCCCCGAGGATCACCTGCTGATGGGCACCGACCTGGTCAAGGATCCGGACGTGCTGGAGGCCGCCTATGACGACTCCCAGGGCGTCACGGCCGAGTTCAACCGCAACGTGTTGCGCGTGCTCAACCGTGAGCTGGGCGCGAACTTCGACCCCGACGACTTCGACCACGTCGCCCGCTTCGACCCCGAGCACGAGTGGATCGAGATGCGCCTGCGCGCCCGGCGCGAGCACACCACGCACGTGCGCGACCTCGACCTGCCGGTGCGGTTTGCGGCCGGCGAGGAGCTGCGCACGGAGATCAGCGCCAAGTTCACCCCCGAGCGGTTGAGCGGCGACCTGTCCGCGGCGGGCCTGCAGCTCGTGCGCTGGCTGACCGACCCGGACGGGCTGTTCGCGCTGACGCTCTCGCGCGCTGTGCAATAGGCTGCGCGACCGTGCAGATCGAGTCGAGCTCAGCGATCGTCGTCGGCGGAGCCTCCGGGCTGGGCGAGTCAACCGTGCGCGAGCTGCACGCGCGTGGCGCGGTCGTGACGATCGCGGACGTGAACGCCGAGAAGGGACAGGCGCTCGCGTCAGAGCTGGGCGTCGAGTTCGTGGCCTGCGACGTGCGCGAGGAGGAGCAGGTGCAGGCGGCCGTCGCGCAGGCGGCCGGAATCGACGGTGGACTGCGGATCGTCGCGTGCTGCGCGGGCATCGGCTGGGCGCAGAAGGTAGCCGGCTCGAAAGGTCCGCATCCGCTGCTGCCGTTCGAGACGGTTGTCCAGATCAACTTGATCGGGACGTTCAACGTGCTGCGGTACGCGTCCGCCGCGATGATCGCCAATGAGCCGGCCGAGGACTCAGAACGTGGCGTGATGGTGTGCACCGCCTCGGTCGCCGCCTTCGATGGCCAGGTCGGCCAGATCGCCTACGCCGCATCGAAGGGCGGAATCGTCTCGATGACGCTGCCCGCCGCGCGCGACCTGTCCCAGTACGGGATCAGGGTCAACACGATTGCCCCCGGGTTGTTCGATACGCCGCTGCTGGCCGCACTGCCCGAGGAGGCGCGCGCAAAACTGGGCGCGGGCGTCCCATTTCCCCAGCGCCTGGGCCGGCCCGCCGAGTACGCCCAACTGGTGGGCCAGATCGTCGAGAACCGGATGCTCAACGGCGAGACGATCCGGCTCGACGGCGCGCTGCGCATGCCTCCGCGCTAGCGCGCCGCCTGCCGCCCGGCCCACCTGCGCTACTTCAGCCGTTCCACGAGCATCGCCATACCCATGCCGCCGGCGACGCACATCGACTCTATGCCGTAGGTCTTGTCGAGCGTCTCGAGATCGTTGAGGAGGGTGGTCATGATGCGCGCGCCGGTCATGCCGAACGGATGGCCGAGGGCGATCGCGCCGCCGAACGGGTTGAGCTTCTCGTCCTCGATGCCGAGGTCGGCTTTGCAGGGCACGATCTGCGCGGCGAAGGCCTCGTTGATCTCGACGACGTCGATGTCGCTCATCGACATGCCGGTGTTGGCGAGCAGTTTCTGGACCGCCGGGATCGGGCCGAGACCCATGACCTCCGGGCGGATCGCGGCGACCGTCGAGGCGACGATCCGCACTTTCGGGGTCAACCCAGCTCCGCGGCCTTCTCCTCGCTCATCACCAACAGCGCCGCGGCGCCGTCGTTGAGCGGACAGGAGTTGCCGGCTGTCACCGAGCCGCCCTCCTTGAACACCGGCTTCAATGCCGCGAGTCCCTCCATCGTCGTGCCCGGCCGCGGGCCGTCGTCCTTGGTCACGACCGTCTCGGGCACGTCGATCTCGTTGCCCTCCTTGTCGACGTCCTTGTGCGCGGGCACGGTCACGGGCACGATCTCGGAGTCGAAGTGCCCCGATTCGACCGCTGCCACCGCCCGTGTCTGGGAGATGAGCGCCCACTCGTCCTGGGCCTCGCGGCTGACGTTACGTTCCTCGGCGACGTTCTCGGCGGTCATGCCCATCGGGATGTAGACGTTGTAGGCGGACCCGGGAGAGCCGTCAACGGCGTGGTTGAACTCGAACTGGCTGCCGCGCCCCACACGGCTGACGGCCTCGACGCCCGCGGCGATGTAGGTGTCGCCCTCGCCGGCCTTGATCGCGTGGAAGGCCATCCGCGTGGTCTGCAGCGAGGAGGCGCAGAAGCGGTTGACCGTGCACCCGGGGACGTGGTGGTCGATCCCCGCCAGCAGCGAGGCGATGCGGCCGATGTTGTAGCCCGACTCGCCCTCCCCGTAGCCACAGCCCATCATCACGTCGACGACGGAGGAGAAGTCGACCTCGGGATTGCGCTCGATCAGCGCGCGCAGCGGGATCGCGGCGAGGTCGTCGGCGCGGACGGTCTTGAGCGAGCCCTTGACCGCCCGTCCGATGGGCGTGCGAATGGCGTCGACGATCACTGCCTCTGGCATGTGGTGCTCTCCTGGGTCGAGGTTCGTTGCGGGACGCGCATCCTATGGAACCCGGCGGAGATGGGTGGTACGGAGACGGAGAGGTGGTAGGTCTCGGGTCTGAGCGGGTCTGAGCGGGTCTAGGGGTCTGGGGGTCTGGGTTTGGTTTGGTCTGGTCTGGTCTGGTCTGGTCTGGGGTGTGGTTGGGTTGGGTTGGATTGGGGGGGGTGTGTGGGTCTAAAAAAATTTACTGTGTATCACTATGGTGCACGGTATATACGTAAGATATCAGTCACTGGTGTGCTCTTATGCATATACGCGATACCAATGTTATACCGAGTTTTAAAATGGACAAGGACACCTCCCCCGACACCTCCCGCCGCACGCGCACGACAATCCTCCTCCGCGCCCGCCTCGTCCGCCTCGTCCGCCTCGCCTGCATGGCGACACGGGACGGGATGTATGGCGCCAGAGCTAGAGATCCAGGCGACTCACGCCCAGCTCGTCGAACCCGACGTGGTGGGCGAGCTCGTGGCGGACCGTGCGCACGACCTGGTCGCGCAGCAGCTCGGGGTCGTGGCCGAAGTCCCGGCGCAGCGTGTCGCGGAAAATCACGATCCGATCGTGGGTGTCCTCACGGCGACTCTGGCCCCCCTGATACAGGCCGTATGCGCCACGCCGGCGACCGCCGTCGGAGATCACGACCGCCACGTGGGCGAGCGCGTTGCGCAGCAGATCGGGCAGGTCGTCGAGCGCGTCGCGCACGAGCTCCTCGAAGTCCTCGTCGTTGAGCGGGTCGAGCTCGAGAAACTCGTTTTCGTCGGGATCCACCACGAGCCCTTCGCGCGCGAGCTCCTCGGAGTGGTGCACGAGCGCTTCGAACTCAGCCTCGGACTCGGGTTCGCGCCAGTCCGCCAGCCGCACGGCCACGAATGCCGCGCCGCCGATCACGATCGCCACGACGATCACCCCGAACGCGACGTGCTCCAGCGCCCCGACGACGCCGATCGTGCTGAACCCCTGTCCCACGACGATCACGATCAGGCCGAGCGACAGCGCAATCAGCGCCGCGAGCCCGGCGCGGCGCAGCTGTCCGGAGGCGCGCCCTCGTGGTGAGAACGACCCGCGCACGACGACCTCCTATTTGAGCGTGCGGGCGATCACGAGCCGCTGGATCTCGTTCGTGCCCTCGTAGATCTGGGTGATCTTCGCGTCTCGCATCATGCGCTCCACCGGATACTCCTTGACATAACCGTAGCCGCCCAGCACCTGGACCGCCTCGACGGTCACCGCCATCGCCGTGTCCGAGGCGAAGACCTTGGCCATCGAGGAGTACTTCGCGCCCCGCGGATCGCGCCGGTCGGCCAGCGCGCAGGCCTTGTACAGCAGCTCACGCGCGGCGGCCGTGCGCGTTTCCATGTCGGCGAGCTTGAATTGGATCGCCTGCAGCTCGATGATCGGCTTGCCGAACTGGACGCGCTCGCGGGCATAGGCGACCGCGTAGTCGGTGGCGCCCTGGGCGATCCCGACGGCCTGCGCGGCCGCCCCCAGACGGGTGCGCTCCAGCGTGCCCAGCGCCACCGACAGCCCGCGTCCGATCTCGCCGATCACGTTGGCCTGGGGCACGCGCACGTCCTCGAAGATCGGCTGGCCCGTCGGCGAGGCGCGGATGCCGAGCTTGTGCTCGAGCTTGCCCACGCTGAACCCGGGCCGGTCGGCCTCGACCACGAACGCGGTGATGCGCCTGCTCTCGCGGTCGGTGACGGCGAAGGTGATGTAGAAGTCGGCGATCCCGAGGTTTGAGATCCAGTTCTTGGTGCCGCTGATCACCCATTCATCGCCGTCCTGAACGGCGGTCGTCTTCATCCCCGCCGGGTCCGATCCGGCCTCGGGCTCGGACAGGGCGAACGCCGGCGACCACTCGCCGGAGGCGCACTTGGGCAGGAACCGCTCCTTCAGCTCGTCCGAGCCATACAGCTGGATCGGCAGCGTGCCCAGCTCCTGCACCATCAGCATCAGCGCGCACGACGCGTTGACCTTGGCGATCTCCTCGACCGCCATGTTCAGCATCAGCGTGCCCGTGCCCGTGCCGCCGTACTGCACCGGAAACGGCAGCCCGAGGATGTCCTGCTCGGCCAGCACGCGGCGAATGTCCCACGGGTACTCGGCCTGCTCGTCGATCTCCGCCGAGCGCGGTCCGATCTGCTCGCGCGCGATCTGCCCGATCGTGGCGCAGAAGTCGAGGTGCTCCTGGGGGATCGTGTATGTCTCATCGATGGCCTGCATGGCAATTGATCCTAGTCATATTGAAGACCATGCCGCATGCGCCGACCGAACTGCGAGGACCACTCGTGTGTCATCACAGAGCGATCGGGTGTATTGGCCACGCTAGTCTCAACACCGGTGAGCACAGCCGTGGACCCGTCCCAAATCGATATCGACCCGGACCAGCTGGCCGACTGGCTGGCGCGGGAGCCGGACCTGCAGGTGATCGACGTGCGCGAGCCCTACGAGCGCGACGCCGGGCACATCGCCGGCACCCGTCACATCCCGCTGACCGAGCTCACCGCTCAGGCAGCCACGGTGGTACGCGAGCGACCGGTCGTGTTCTACTGCCGCGTCGGCTCGCGCTCTGACATGGCGGCCCAGGCGTTCCGGGCGGCGGGATACGAGGCGTACTCGCTGCGCGGCGGTCTGAGCCGTTGGTCCCAGGAGGACCGGCCGCTACAGCCCCAGGACGGATACGTTGCCGAGCACTGACAGCACCTACTGAGAGGACGCATCAATGGAGGCATCATCGGAGTATCCAAACGTGATCGTCGGCGAGGGCTATGCCGTCGGGGATCTCGACGCGCTCGGCGCAGGCCCCGGGTTCCGCAAGGTCCGCAAGGGCCTCGGCGTGACCGCGTTCGGCGTCAACGCGATCGTGATGCCGCCCGGCATCGAATCGGGATCCCACTATCACGATGAGCAGGAGGAGCTGTACTTCGTCCATCGCGGCGCGATCGAGATCGAGTTCGGCGACGGCTCGGTGCACCCACTGGCCGAGGGCGCCTTCGCGCGCGTAGACGCAGCCACCGTGCGCAAGATCCGCAACCCCGGCGAGGTCGACGCTGTCTACCTGGTCGCCGGCGGCAAGGATGGCTACATCGGTCGCGACGGGCGCGTGCCCGAGGGCGAGGAGCAGCGGGTCAAAGCGATCCACGACCTCTCCGGCGAGCAGCCCCAGTGATCTGTCGGGGTGGCGGGGAGCACGGCGGGCGGCGCTGAGGCTCGCGACCGGGTGCGTGGTCGCGATGCCGGCCGAGCTGCGCGTCACGTCGAGTCTCCGCATCCCGCTGTCTGAGATCACGATTCGCGCGAGCCGCTCCTCGGGTCCGGGCGGCCAGCACGCCAACGTCACCGCCTCGCGCGTGGAAGCGAGCTTCGATGTGCTCGCCTCCCAATCGCTCAACGACTCACAGCGCGCGCGGCTGCTGACGCATGCCGGACCGCGGGTCGTGGCGATCGCCCAGGACGAGCGCTCGCAGACGCGCAACCGCGAGCTGGCCCTGGCGCGCCTGGGCGAGCGAATCGCACAGGCGCTGATCGTGCCCAAGCGCCGCCGCCCCACGCGCCCCACCGCCGCCTCCCGCGAGCGGCGCCTCGACGCCAAGCGCCGTGCGACCGAACGTAAGCGTGAGCGACGCCCACCCGAGGACACCTCCTAGACTCAGTTGTTGAGCAACTCCTTGACATACCGCGCGTGCAGCTTCCCGAGCGGCGTCCTCTCCGGATGAAACCCGATCGCGTGCCACAACAGCCCGGCGGCGGGCGCCCAGGCGATGATCAGATACGCGCCGAGCACGAGCGCGGTGCTCTGCAGCCTGCGTGAGCGCGACAGCGCCGCCAGCGGCAGCAGCCACAGGATGTACCAGGGCAGCACCCAGCCGAGCGTGACCAGCAGCGCGACCGTCGCCCAGCCCGACGCCGTGATCGAGTCTCGCCGGCGCCAGACCGTCACGCAGCAGGCGATCACCACCAGAACCAACACGGCGCTCAGCAGGACGTGCAGCGTTTCGGTCTCGCCGCCGGCGCCCAGCGCGAGGCCGATCAGGTTGGGGATGCTCTCGCTGGTGACGACCTCGCTCTGGGTGCCGAGGTCGGGGATGTGCAGGCCGAACGCGATCAGGCTCGCCACCCCCACGATCAGGCCCGCGGCGACCATACCCAGCAGGACCTGCGTCAACCGTCTCGGTGTGCGCAGCAGGCTGACGAGCACGATTGGGATCAAAACCCCGGCCGACGCCTTCAGCGCGGTCGCCGCCACGAACGCGACGCCCGCGCCGACCATGAGAGCGCCCGCGCGCTCACTCTCGCGTGCGCGCAGCAACAGATAGAACCCGAGCACGATCGCGAAGACCGTCAGGAAGTCGTTGTGGTCGCCGCCCAGCCCCCACACGATCACGATCGGGTTCAACCCGACGAAGATGACGGCGCGGACCGGGTCGAGGTCGAGCATCTGCGCACAGCGCCACACGAGCAGGAGCATCCCCAGGCTCGTGGCCACGAGGATCGTCTTGATCGCCCAGAACGCCCCGGCCACACCGAGTGGCACGAGCGCGAACGTGAGCAGCGTGAACAGCGGGCCGTACGGGCTCAGCAGCTCGTGCCAGTTGCTGAGCGCGTAGCTGGGGTCGTTGTGGGGCTCGAGGATCGGGTAGGTCGTGTACGGGTTGAGGTGGTGCACCACCTCCATACGCCCGTAGTTGATGTAGTTGAACACGTCGGTCAGCGCCATCGGCGGCGCCAGGAAGAAGACCGCATACACAGCCACCACCGTGCCGATCGTCCAGCGCGCGCTCAGGCGCATTCGCGGCACATAGGAGATCGCCAGCAGGTAGCACACGTACATCGCCGCCATGCCGGCGGTGAACAGCCATCTGAGCGCCGTCCCGTCGCGCGTGAGCCCCGGCCACAGCCCGCCCAGCGGGCCGGCCATCCACCCGGGGAAGTACCCGACGTGGGTGGTCGGCGCGAACAGGCTCGGGCGGTCGGCCGCGATCAGAACGAACGCCAGGCTGCACGCCACCATCCCGGCCAGCGCGCCCACGCCGATCCAGTGCTGGCGGCGTTCAACTGCCGAGAGCCCGCCGAAGCGGGCCCTCAGGTCAAGCTCTGACCCGCGGAGCCCAGGCCCCGCGGGAGCGACTTCAGATCGACTGAACGTTGACGGCCTTGGGGCCCTTGTCGCCCTGCTCGGCGTCGTAGGACACCTTCGCGCCCTCCTGCAGCGAGCGGTAGCCCTCGCCGTTGATGCCGGTGTGATGGACGAACAGGTCCTTCTCGCCGTCATCGGGGGTGATGAAACCGAACCCCTTGTCGTCGCTGAACCACTTTACTGTGCCAGTAGGCATGTGGGTAACTCCTCCACGGTATGTGTGTGCTGCTGCGCGGAGGATGCTGCTAGAGCCTCGACCTGCGAGCTTGCACTGCTTTCGCCGGTCTTCTGTGCCGGCCAGACGTCTCGACCGTAGCAGGTCGGCCCGTTCAAGTGTTTATAAGTTGCTATGTCTCGACCGCCGGCCCTTCCGGCTCGAACGCCGTCTCCTCCCGACTCGACCGCCATCTCGACCGCCGATCCCCACCCAGACCACCATCTCCTCCGCGCCGATCATCACGTTCAGACGCCTGCTCCCCTCCGGCGACCCGGTTACCGCGGAGGAGATCGTCACGGGTCTGGGCCTGCACGAGCGCTCCGGCGGCGTGCCGCTCGCGGGTACGGGATCCGGCGGGCGAGAACGCCCGTACGTGGTGCTCAACATGGCCGCCACTCTCGATGGGCGCGCCACCCTGCAGGGACGTTCGGGTCCGATCTCCGGCCCAGCCGACCGCGCGCTGTTCCACGGGCTGCGCTCGGTCGTGGACGCCGTCATGGCGGGCGCGGGCACCATGCGCACCGAGCGTTACGGGCCGATCGTCCCCGATCCCGGCCGTCGCCGCCTGCGCTGCGAACGCGGCCTCGATGAGCGCCCGCTCGCGTGCGTGGTCTCCGCGAGCCTCGCCGGCCTGACGCCCGAACTGCCGCTGCTCGCCGACGCCGACTCCCGGGTCATCGTCCTGACCGCCTCGCCGCAGAGCCTGCCCGTCCTCCCGGCCCGCGTCGAATACGTGCGCGCCCGGCGCGAGGACGGGTCGCTGGATCTCGCCGCGGCGCTGGTCGAGCTGCACGATCGCTTGCACGTCCGCACGCTGCTGTGCGAGGGCGGACCCCATCTGAACTTAGGGCTGCTGTCCGCCGGGCTCGTCAACGAGCTGTTTCTGTCGATCTCTCCGCTGCTCGCCGGCGGCGGCCCGCTCGCGGGCGCCCCGGTGGACGCCGGCTCGGTGGGTAGCACCTCGGTGGGTGGCGACCTGGTCGCCCATGACGATCAGCCGCTACGAATCCTCGCCGGGATTGACTTCACGCCCCCGCTCACCCTGGAGCTGTGCTCCGTGCTGGAGCACGACTCGCATCTGTTCCTGCGCTATCGCGTGCGGGACGGCGGCTGAGCCGTGACCGCCACGTTGAGCACGACGCTGTTGGGCACCATCACAGAGTCCTCGCCGGCCAGGAACGTCGTATACAGCAGGCCCTGCGAGCTGACCGTCCCTTCGATCTGACCCGCCAGCGGACCGCCCTGCAAGCGCACCCGATCGCCGACCCTGAACGGTCGCGCGCTGAGCAGCACCATGCCCGCGAACAGGTTGCCCAGCGTCTGCTGTGCCGCCAGTCCGAGGATCACGGCCGTGAAAGCCCCGCCCACGAGCAGCGTCCGGGCTTCCACACCCGCCACGCTCAGGGCGACGAGCAGCGTGACCGCCAGCATCGACAGGCGGATCAGGAACCCGACCGGTCCCGCGGTCGCCGGGTCCAGGCGCCTGAACAGCGCCGGCCCTAGCGCACGCCCGAAGTTGCGCGCGATCGCCCAACCGAGGATCAGCAGCACGATCACGGTGACGATGCGCACCGCCGTGTTCGCTTCGGGCGAGCTCCCGTGCGCTTCGACTCCGAACAGGCTCGTGCGGTTGTCGTAGGAGACGACGACCACTACGAACAGAACACCCAGCAGCAGAGCCTCCCAGCCCGCGCGTCTGGCTGCTCGTGGACTGACCTGGTCCAGCAGCCCGACCTCGCTCCAGGCCTGGCTGCGGGTCTCGAACATCTTGGGGGGAGTTTTGGGAGCGGGCGGCATCGGCATCGCGCTCAATCATGGCGATACCCGCAGCGGATGCGCCGCACGCCCGCGGTTGCCGAGGATCGGCCGGCGGCGGGTTGGACATCCGGATTGCGGGCTGGGTCAATGGGTCTGGGTCTATGAGACCTGCGTATAGACAACCATGAACGCGCCGAACAGGAGGCAGTAGATCGCGAACGGGATCAGTGTTCTGGTCTTGAAGTATTTGACCAGGAACGTGACCGTGAACACCGCCGTGATGGCCGCCGCGATGCACGCCACGAGCGCCTGGCCGCGCACGCCGTCGCCGTTGTGCCCCAGCAGATCGGGGAGCTTGAACAGTCCCGCGGCGAGGATGATCGGTGTGGCCAGCAGGAACGCGAACCGTGCCGAATCGCTGTGGTCCAGTCCGCGTGCCAGCCCCGCACCCATCGTCACGCCCTCGCGGCTGATCCCGGCGATCAGCGCCGTTGACTGGGCCACGCCGACGACGAGCGCTTCGCGGTACTCCAGCGTGTCCAGCTCGCGCCCACCGTCGGGCTTGGCGCCCTCACGGACGGCGAGCTCGCGCACCTCCGCGCGGCGGCGAAACCACTCGGCGGCGAACAGCACGCAGCCGTTGACCATCAGGAATATCGCCGCCACCTCGGGCTTGGCGGTGAGCGTGCGCAGCTCGTGCTCGAACACGATCCCGAGGATGCCCGCGGGGATGCTCGCGACGATGATCAGCCAGGCCAGGCGCTCGGTCGAAGTCTCGGCGCGGCGCGTGGACAGCGTGTGGAAGAACGCGCGCACGATCTGCACCCAGTCGCGGCGGTAGTAGAACAGCAGCCCGAGCGCGCTGCCCACGTGCAGCATCACGACGAGCGCCAACCAATACGATTCCGACTGGGACTGGACATCCACCAGCCCGTTCCAGCCGAACAGCGTCGGGAACAGGACCGTGTGGCCGAGACTGGAGATCGGGAACAGCTCGGTCGCGCCCTGCAGGATGCCGAGCACGATCGCCTGGAAGTAGCTGATCGCCGAGGTCGCCAGTGGGAGCATTGCGGCGACAGCTTACGTACGCAAGCCGACGGCCGCGTACCCGATGAGCGGACTCTCATCTTCACAGACCGTTCACACGATCGTTCCCGGCTGGTCACAAACCCGGCCATTTGCAGGCGAATATTGGAGATGAACAGATAGAGACCAAGAGAGGAGCAACGATGACCCTCGACCCAACCAC
The DNA here is from genome assembly GCA_963810645.1 of uncultured Solirubrobacterales bacterium. Lineage (GTDB taxonomy): Bacteria > Actinomycetota > Thermoleophilia > Solirubrobacterales > Solirubrobacteraceae > Palsa-744. The sequence continues at coordinate 91,196 of CAWEOK010000017.1, forward strand.
ACCACTAGACACGCACGAGCAGTGCGTCAGCCGGGTGGACATGCATTGCCACTCGACCGCTTCGCAGATCTCCAAGCTCGGCGTGCAGCGCGCCGCGGGGCTGCCGGAGTGCGCCACGCCGCCCGAGGAGGTCTATGAGCTGGCCAAGCGCCGGGGTATGGACTTCGTCACGATCACCGACCACGACACGATCGACGGCGTCATGCAGATCGCCGACCGTCCCGACGTGTTCGTCTCCGAGGAGCTGACCGCCAGCTTCCGCGGCGAGCCCGCGATGGCGGTGCACGTGCTCTGCTACGACATCACGCCGGACGACCACGACTGGCTGCAGGCCAACGCGCACGACGTGGAGCTGTGCGCCGCGTACATGTATGAGCGCGACATCGCCTGCGCGCTCGCGCATCCCTACTACATCGTCGGCGCTCCACTGCACTCGCGCCATCGCCGCCGTCTGGCCGAGCTGTTCGGGGTGTGGGAGGTCCGCAACGGCGCCCGCGCACCCGAGCTGAACCGTCCTGCCGCCACGTACGTCGCCACGCGCGACGGCATCGGGATCGGCGGCTCCGACGATCACGCCGGGGTCGACATCGGGCGCACATACACCGAATCGCCGCCGGCCTGCACGCCACAGGAGCTCCTGACGCACATGCGCGCCGGCCGCGTCACCGCGCGCGGGGCGCAGGGCAGCGCCGCCAAGTGGGCCCACGCCGCGATCGTACTCGCCGCGCGCTCGCTGGCCCCCGGACATTCGAACCGGACCCGGACCCGGACCAGCCCGGATCCCCAGCGCGTGATGACGATGGTGCGCCGGCTGCTGCGCGAGGGCGATGCGCGTCAGGGCGCCACCGGCAGCGGCGGCACAGTCTCGCCCGAGGACGCCCGCTGCCTGCTGCGTGCCTGGCTGGCCGCCGTCGAGCTCGACCATCTGGATGTACCCGGATTGATCGCATACATGCAGGCCGACGATTTCAGCCACGCCGACCTGTACCGGCGCGCGTGCCGCCTGCACGAGCGCAAGCTGCGCTGCGCCGTCGAGCTGGCATTGCGCGCCGCGCGTGGCGAGGCCGAGGTGCTGGCCGCCGCGGAGGGCCTGTTCGAGGGCTGCATCGCCGCGATCCCCTACGCGCCGGCCACCGCGTTCCTGGCCAGTGAGCAGACCAAGCTCGCGCGGATGCCGTTTGGTGGGCTGAGCAGATTCGGTGCGCCGGGTGCCGGCGATGGGGAACGTCCGCGCGTGGCGATCCTTGCGGACGGGATCGGTTCGACGCATGGCGTGACCCGGACGATCGAGGAGATCCGCACACGCGGCGTATCCGGGTATGAGATCGAGGTCGTCGGCACCGACCCCGAGGTCAACCGGCGGCTGTCGGCGGTCGCGGAGATCGACGTGCCCTACTACCCGGGCCTTCAGATCGGAGTGCCCAGCCTGCCTGCCGCTGTGCAGACGCTCGCCGATGGAGCATTCGACGCGATCCACGTGTGCTCGCCCGGGCCCGTGGGCGTGGCGGGGGCGTTGCTGGCGCGTGCACTGGGGCTGCCGCTGATCGGCAGCTACCACACCGAGCTGACCGCCTACGCGGACCTGCGCTCGGGCCGGCCGGAGCTCGCAGGCGCGATGGCGCTGGCCGTCGGTACGTTCTACCGCGCCTGCGACATCGTCCTCTCCCCCAGCCTCGCCTCCGACTCGGCGCTGGCCGGGATCGGGATGCCCTCGCAGCGGATCATGCGCTGGGACCGGGGCGTGGACACCTCACGCTTCGACCCTTCGCTGCGCGAGGAGAGCCTGCTGGGCGGGGAACACGGCGGCGAGCGCAGGATCAACATCATGTACTCGGGCAGGATCACGCGCGAGAAGGGCGCCGAGCTGCTGGCAGACGCGTTCGTGGCGGCCCGCGCGCGCGAGCCGAGGCTGCACCTGGTGCTGGCCGGCGGCGGACCCGAGCAGGACCGACTGCGCGAGCGCCTCGGCTCCGAGCACACGACGTTCCTCGGCTGGCTGTCCGGACTGGAGCTCGCGCGCGCATACGCGAGCGCGGACGTGTTCCTGTTCCCCAGCCAGACCGACACGTTCGGCCAGGTGATCCTCGAGGCCCAGGCCTCGGGCCTGCCGGTGATCGCGGTCGCCGAGGGCGGGCCGCTGTCGCTGATCGAGCACCGCGTCAGCGGGCTGCTGTGCGAGGCGGCTCCCGATGCGCTGGCCGGCGCGGTGCTGGAGCTCGTGGGCTCGCCGCTGCTGGCAGAACGACTGTCCACGGCGGGGCTTGCGTCGGTGCGCACGCGTACCTGGGAGCGAGCGCTTGCGCGGCTGGCCGAGGGGTATCGGCGGGTGACTTCGCCGGATGCCGTGAATCTCAGAGCACGCGCTGCCTGAGTTCTGATCGCCCTTCCGCCCGTCCGCAAATAGCGTATTTCTCCTGTGAACATTCTGTGATCATTTGCGCAACCCCCCACAAGGTCGGCAAGGTCCCTTAGACTGACGCTCGATGACGGACAGCATCAGCGCCACGGAGGAGGCGGCACCGTCGAGCAACTCGAGTGCAGCCTCAATGCGCATCGCGGTGCTCGACCGCGACAGCGGATTCATTCAGGTGCTGAGCAAGCGTTTGGACCGCCTCGGCTGGGAGTACCGTGTGCTCGCCGGCCCTGTCCCGACCGAGGCGATCGCCTCGATGCGCCTGAGCGCGCTCGTCATCGACCTCGCGGTGCTCGGACCGCAGGCGTGGGAGTGGCTGGAGCGGCTGTCCGGCGACCTGCCCGAGCTGGGCGTCGTCGTCTGCACCGGCCCTTCGACAGTCGCCCAGCGCGTGCGCGGGCTGCGACTGGGCGCGGACGATTGGATCACCAAGCCGTGCCATCCCGAGGAGGTCATCGCCCGCGTGCAGGGAGTCGCGCGCCGGCGCCGGCGCTCCACCGGTCGCGCAGAGGTCAAGCCGCTGCTCGCCGGCGAGGTCGAGATCCGGACCGACCGCTTCCAGGCGTTCGTCGCCGGGCAGAGCCTCGACCTGACCAGACGCGAGTTCGAGCTGATCGAGCTGCTCGCGGCCGCCGAGGGCAGAGTGCTCGAGCGCGAGGAGATCTACTCGCGTCTATGGGGCTACGCGATGGTGCGCGGCGACCGCTCGGTCAACGTGTTCGTGCGCAAGCTCCGCCAGAAGCTCGAGCGTGCCTCACCGCGCTGGCGCTACATCCACACCCACTTCGGCATTGGTTATCGCTTCGCCGCCGAGTCGCTCGATGCGATCGCCGTCCGAGCGAGCTCCGGTGCGGACATAGCGGTGGACGTGGCGCCCGCGAGCTCAGCCCCGGTCGACTGGAATGCCGGCGATCAGAGCAAGCTCGCGGGGGCGCAGCAGGACCGTGAGCTCGCCGCCGGAGCCATCTAGGCGCACGACCGCCAGACTACCCTTCTTCAGATCGATCCGTCCCCCGGTCAGCCCGGCGACGAGCAGGGAGAGATCGGGCTCGTGGCCGACCAGCAGCAGACGACCGTCGGGTGCCGGGACGCCGGCTAGCTCCTCGAGCACCTGCGGGATGTCGAACCCGCCCGCCAGGGGCTGGTGCTCACGCAAGAGCGCGCGCTGGGACTCGCTCCAGCCTTCGGCCGCCAGCGCCGCCGTCGCGCGGGCACGCACCTTGGGGCTGAACAGAACCTCGTCGAACGCGACCGCCAAGCGCTCCATCGCGATGCCCGCCGCGCGCGCCTGCTGCTCTCCGCGCCCGGTCAACCGCCGCTGCGAGTCAACCCGCGTTCCGTGCGGCTCGGCCTCAGCGTGACGTAGTAGCCAGAGTTGGCGCGCCATTGCCTGCCGTCAGACTAGCGTGATCTTCACCGTGCCGGTGACGGGAACGGTGTAGCGTGATCACAGCGATGTTCGACGACCACCATGATCAGCAGCGCCAAGCCCTCCATCTGGAGGATCCGGCGCTGTATATCAACCGCGAGCTGTCCTGGCTCGACTTCAATGACCGCGTGCTGCAGCTCGCCGAGGACGAGTCGGAACCCCTGCTGGAGCGGGTCAAGTTCTGCGCGATCTACACGACCAACCTCGACGAGTACTACATGGTGCGCGTCGCCGGCCTGCACGACCAGATCGACGCGGGCGTGCGAACCCCCAGCCAGGACGGGCTCACCCCCTCGCAGACGATCGCCCTGATCCGCGAGCAGGTGCTGGGGCTGGGAGCGCGCCTGAGCGACTGCTTCGAAGGCCAGCTGCGTCCGGCGCTGGCCGAGCAGGACATCAACGTGGTCGGCGTTGAGGAGCTCGACGAGCGCCAGCGCGCGGAGCTGTCGCTGCACTTCCGGCGAGTCATCTTCCCGGCGCTCACCCCCCTGGCGGTCGCTCCGGGACGGCCGTTTCCCTACATCTCCAACCTGTCGCTCAGCCTCGCGGTGCTGGTCAGAGACCCGGTCAACGGCGAGACCGTGTTCGCGCGCGTGAAGGTTCCCACCGAGATTCTGCCGCGCTTTGTGACTGTGCAATCGGCAAACCCCGACGAGGTCACGCTGGTGGCCCTGGAGGACGTGATCGCCCACCACCTGGACGCGCTGTTTGCGGGGATGGAAATCGTCGAGTACGACGTGTTCCGGGTCACCCGCGATGCTGACCTGGAGGTCTCCGACGACGCCGCCGACCTGCTGCAGGCCGTCGAGGACGAGCTGCGCCGCCGGCGCTTCGGGGAGATCGTGCGCGTGGAGATCGGCACGAGCTGCTCCGAGCACCTGCGCGACGAGCTCATCGAGCTGCTGGGCGTGGCCGAGGACGAGGTCTATCCGGTCGACGGGCTGCTGGACATGGGCGCGCTGTGGCAGATCGTGCGCCTGCCGGGATACGCGCAGCTGCGCGAGGAGCCCCTGACCGGCACCACGCATCCCCGCCTGCTGCGCCACGAATCCGAGCGCCCGGACGTGCTCGGCGCGATGCGCGAAGGCGACCTGCTCGTGCATCACCCCTACGACTCGTTTTCGACCTCCGTCGAGCGCTTCGTCGAGCAGGCCGTGGCCGACCCGAACGTGCTCGCGATCAAGCAGACCGTATATCGCACGAGCGACGACTCGCCGCTCGTGCCGGCGCTGATCGACGCGACCGAGCGCGGCAAGCAGGCGGTCGCCCTGGTCGAGCTGCAGGCGCGCTTTGACGAGCGCATGAACATCCACTGGGCGAAGGCGCTGGAGGAGGCCGGTGTGCACGTGGTCTATGGCCAGCCGGCACTGAAGACCCACGCCAAGTGTGTGCTCGTGGTGCGCCGCGAGGGCGACGGGGTTCGCAACTACGTGCACATCGGCACCGGCAACTACCACTCGGCAACCGCGCGGCTGTACACCGACTTCGGCCTGTTCACGACCGACGAGCAGATCGGCGCGGACGTGGCCGACATGTTCAACTACCTCACCGGCTACGGCCGTCCGCTGCACTACCGCAAGGTGCTGATCGCGCCCTACCAGCTGCGCGACGGCTTCCTCGCGCAGATCAAGCAGACGATCGCCTCGCATTCTCCCGAGACGCCGGGCAGGATCATGATGAAGATGAACGCGCTCGTGGACGGGCGCTGCATCCAGGCACTATACGAAGCATCGCAGGCGGGCGTGCAGGTCGATCTGAACGTGCGCGGCATCTGCTGCCTGCGGCCCGGCATTCCGGGGATCTCGGAGAACATTCGGGTCGTCTCGATCGTCGGGCGGCTGCTGGAGCACTCGCGCGTATACGCGTTCGAGCGTGACGGCGAGCACGCGATCTACATCGGCTCGGCCGACCTGATGCCGCGCAACCTCGATCACCGGGTCGAGCTGGCCACGCCGGTCGAATCGCCGCCGCTGCAGGCCGAGCTGCTCGACACGCTGGATCGCGCGTTCGCCGACAACCAGAGCTCGTGGGAGCTCGATGCGGAGGGCGTCTGGACGCGACGCTCACCGGCTCCCGGCGAAGCCCCGCGCAGCCTGCAACTGGAGCTCGCCGAGCTCCATGCCAGGCGCGCCGCCGAGGAGCGCCCGGCGGTCTCCGGCGCAGAGCCGGCGCCGATCAGCTGAGCGCGTCGAGCATCGTCTTGAGGTCGTCGACCGACTGGTAGTCGAGCCCGAGCATGTGATCGTGACGGTCGCGGACGATCCCCTGCTCGTCGATCACGATCGCGGCGCGCTTGGTGCCCAGGCGGGAGGAATAGGCGCTATACGCCTTCGCCACGGCCTTGTCAACGTCGGCCAGCAGCGGCACGTTGAGCGAGTGCTTACCGGCGAACCCCTCGTGGGACTCCAGATCCTGAGAGGAGATGCCCACCACGGTCGCGTTCAGCGCAGCGAAGTCATCGGCGCGGTCACGGTAGGAACAGAACTGTTTTGTGCAGACCATCGTGTTGTCGCCCGGATAGAACAGCAGTACGACCCGCTCGCCACGATGGTCTGAGAGCTTGAACGGGCCGTCGGTGCCGGACAGCTCGAAGTCAGGGGCCTGCTCACCGACCTGGGGCGTCTTGGCCATGCCTTGACAGCATAACGGTCCGGTGGGCGCGCGGCTCGCGACAGATGCATTAGAACAGAGGTATGCCTGTCCGCCATCTCACGCGTCTGGCAGCGGTGGCCTGTGCCTGCGTCCTGATCACGGCCTGCGGCTCGAGCGCGGGCAGCGCCGCGGACGGCTCGACGCCGACTGCCGGCGCCGGCTCGATCCCCAGCCCCACCGGCCCCACAGCGCATGCCGCCACGACAGCGCTCAGCGAATGGCCCGAGTTCGGACTGAACCCGCAGCGCAGCGACTCGAGCGAACGCGCGACCGGAATCACGAGTGCAAACGTCGCGCATCTGCATCGGCTGCGCGTCTCGCTCCCGGGCACCGTTGACTCCTCGCCGGTCTACCTGCACACGGCCCACGTACACGGCGCGGTGCACGAAACGATCGTCGTGACGACAACGTACGGCAAGACACTGGCGATCGACGCCCAGAGCGGCCAGATCCTGTGGACGTTCACGCCGCCCGGATACGCCGGCTGGGCCGGCAGCGCGCAGATCACGACCGCCAGCCCGCTGATCGACCCGGACGGGCGATACGTGTATGCGGCCTCGCCGAACGGTCTGATCCACAAGCTCTCACTCGCCGACGGCTCTGAGGACCGCGAAGGCATCTGGCCGGTGAGCGTCACCCGCGACCCCACACACGAGAAGCTCGGCGCGGCGCTGAACATCGACGGTCCCGACCTCGTCGTGGCCACGAGCGGTTACTTCGGTGACATCCCTCCATACCAGGGCCATGTCGTACTGATCGAACGCTCCAGCGGACGCGTGGTGAGCGTGTTCAACACGCTGTGCTCGAACCGCCGCGAGCTGCAGGTACCGAGCACGTGCTCGGCCAGCGACTCGGCGATCCTCTCACGCGGCGGCCCCGTGGTCGAGCCCGGCGGTCAACGCATCCTGATCGACACCGGCAATGGACCGTGGAACGGGTCCACGAACTTCGGCGACAGCGTCCTCGAGCTGACGTTCCCGGGACTCACGCTGCGCCAGTCGTTCACGCCGGTAAACCAGGAACAGCTCAACAGGAGCGACACCGACCTCGGCTCATCCGCGCCGGCGCTGCTCGGCGAGAATCGCGTCGTGCTGGCGGGCAAGGACGGCATCTTCCGCGCACTCGAGCTCTCGCGCCTGAACGGCCGCTCGGCGCCCAGGCACACTCTGCTAGGCGGCGAACTGCAGCGGTTGCCGATCCCGGGCGGTGGCGAGCTGTTCACCGCCCCGGCCGTCTGGCGCCACGATGGGCGCACGACGATGTTCGTGGGCGACGAACATGCGACGGCCGCGTATGTTCTGCGCCGGGGACGGCTGTATCTGGCGTGGCAGAACGCGACGCCCGGAACGAGTCCCGTGATGGCGGGCGGTCTGCTGTACGTGTACGACCCGGAAGCGGGCGGAATCTATGTGTACCGGCCCGGCTCGCCCCGCCCGATCGCCATGCTCCCCGGCTCCTCGGGCCACTGGAACAGCCCGATCGTCGTGGACGGCCACGTGGTCGAGCCCGAGGGGGACGCTAACGCCCACGAAACCTCGGGCACGCTGGATATCTTCTCGACCGGTTAGGAGGATGCTTGCGGAACCTGCGATTGGAGCCTGTAGGGCCTGATTGGAGCCTGTAGGGCCTACCACCGGAGCGCCGGCCGGGCAGCTCAGAGTCCGTAGGCTTCGAGCAGGTTCAGCCACAGCTCGCTGCGCGTGGGAAAGCACGGCACCGCGTGCCACAGGCGTTCCAGGGACACCTCGCCGATCACCGCGATCGTGGCGGCGTGCAGCGACTCGGCCACATCGACGCCCGTGAACGTGGCGCCGACGATCGTGCGGCGATCCTCGTCGACGACGATCCGCGCGGTCCCAGGCGCGCCGCGCCCGACGAAGCTCCCACCGGCGCTGCCCTCTGTCGGCGTATCGACCGCGCGCACGTTCAGGCCGGCCTGGCGCGCGCTAGCCAGCGTGTGACCGACGGCCGCGACCTGGGGCTCGGTGAAGATCACACGCGGCGCCAGTCGCCCGTCGGAGCGCAGAACCGTCGTCTCACCCGTCCGTCCGAGAATGTGGTCGGCGGCAATGCGGGCCTGATACTTACCCATGTGCGTCAGCAGCGCGCGTCCGTTGGCGTCACCGACGACATACAGCCACTCATGTCCGGGCACGCGCATCGTCTCGTCGACCTCGACCGGCTGGGTGGGCGGATCCGACTTCATCAGACCGAGCGTCTCCAAACCCAGATCGTCGGTATGGGGCACACGCCCGATCGCGACAAGCAGCTCATCGCCTGTGTATGAGCGGCCGTCCTCGAGCTCGAGCGTGACCGGACCCCTGCCGTCCTCCTCACGTTGCACCGCCGTGGCCTTTGTGCCGACGATCACCTCCACGCCGGCGGCTTCCAATGCGTCCTTGACCTGACCCGAGGCGAGCTCCTCCTCACCGGCGATCAGCCGGGGCAGCGCCTCGACGACCGTGACCTTCGCGCCCAGCGACGCGTACGCGCACGCCATCTCGACACCGACGACGCCGCCGCCGAGCACTAGCAGCGACGCGGGAATCGCTTTGGCGGTCGTCGTCTCGCGGTTGGTCCATGGACGGGACTCGCGCAGCCCGGGGATCGGCGGGATCGACGCGCCGCTCCCGGGGGCGAGGATCACGGCCCTACGCGCCCGCAGCACCACCTCACCGACGCGTATTTCGCGCTCGCCGGCAACCACACCCTGTCCGCGCACGAGCACGATCGAGCGCTGCTCGACCCACGGCAGCTGGGCATCGTCGCTGAGATCGTGCACGACCTCATCGCGCCGGCGCAGGACGGCCCCGACATCGAGCTCCCCGCTTGCCGCCTCGGCGGCGCCCGGAACACGACGCGCCTCGGCCAGCGCCTGGGCGGGGCGAAGCAGGGCCTTGGAGGGCATGCAGGCGTAGAACGAACACTCGCCGCCGACGAGCTCACGCTCGACCAGCGCCACCGCGAGACCGTTGTCGGCCAGGCGCCCCGCGCAAACCTCCCCGGCCGGTCCGGCGCCGAGAACGATCGCATCGAACTCCCGCGTGCTCACACCTACCTCCTTCTCGCCATGGACATGCCAGCGCCATCACAATGCCATGTCTGCCGATCCGAGCGTGAGTCGAAGACCCACGACCCGCACGACCAACGACTCGCTTCCACGGATGTCTCCGCGAGACGGCTAACCTGTCTGAGGTCTCCGCAAACCGCTGTCGCCCCCCCCCGAAGGACGCCGCAATGCTGAAGCTCGCCCGCTGGTCGACAACTCATCGCAAGTATGTGGTCATCGGCTGGGTGCTGCTGCTGATCGTCGTGAACATCTTCGCGCAGTCGGCTGGTACGAGCTACTCCAACAACTTCACGCTGCCCAACTCCGACGCCCAACGCGCCTCCGACCTGCTCGAACACAGCTTCCCGGCACAGGCGGGCGACCGCGATCAGATCGTGTTCAAGGTCTCCTCGGGCACAGTCCTCGATCAGGCGGTACGCGCGCGGATGAGCGCGATGTTCGCGCAGGTGGCTCGGCTTCCGCACGTCACGGCCGTCGTCAGCCCCTACGCCGCCGCCTCGGCCGGCAAGACGATCTCGGCCAACGGCCAGATCGCGTTCGCGACGGTAGTGTTCGACCAGAAAGCCAACCTGCTGCCCAAGAGCGCCCCCGAACGCGTCGTCCAGGTCGCCCGGGCGGCGCAGCGGCCAGGTCTGGAAGTGGCGCTCGGCGGCCAGGCGATCGAGGCGACCGAGCAAGCGGGCTTCGGCATCTCCACGGCCGTCGGACTGCTCGCGGCGATCGTCGTGCTGCTGCTGACGTTCGGCTCGCTGACGGCTATGGGCCTGCCGATCGTGACCGCGCTGTTCGGCCTGGGCACCGGTCTCGGGGCGATCGCGCTGTTCACGCACGTGGTCGATACGCCCAACTTCTCCTCCGAGCTGGCGGCGATGATCGGGCTGGGCGTCGGCATCGACTACGCCCTGTTCATCCTGACCCGCTTTCGCGAGGCCTACCGCACCCCGGGGCCGACGTTCGGCGACGCGCGCGAGGCGGTCGTGCAGGCGATGGACACCGCCGGGCGCGCGGTCCTGTTCGCCGGCGCCACGGTCGTGATCGCGCTGCTCGGCATGATGCTGCTGGGCGTCGATTTCCTCTATGGCGTGGCGATCTCGGCCTCGATCGGGGTGCTGCTGGTGATGCTCGCTTCGCTGACGCTGCTGCCGGCGCTGCTGACGATGGCGGGCGCACGGGTCGCGCGGCCTGGTCGCCGGGCACGCCGCCGCGAAGCTCGCGCTGGCCGATCTTCGATCGGTCAGGCCGGCGAGGATGCTGCCGGAATCGCTGCCACCGCCGGGACCGCTGCCGGCGCCGCCGCCGGGACAGCGCAGACAACGGGAGAATTGACGCTTTCCGCCGGCGAGACCCCGCACGCGGGCGCGGCATGGCTGCGCTGGAGCGCGCTCGTGCAGCGCCGTCCGTGGACGATCGCGGTAGGCGCCACGCTCGTGATGTTGGTGATCGCCGCCCCCGCCCTGGCGCTGCGACTCGGCTCCAGCGACGCCTCCAACGATCCGGCCGGCCAGACCACTCACCGCGCTTACGAGCTGCTCGCGCAGGGGTTCGGCGAAGGATTCAACGGCCCGCTGCTCATCGTGGCGAAGGTTCCCAACCCGAAGCGGGAAGCCGCCAAGCAGGGTGTATTCCTAATCGCCCCCCCGGGTGGTGGCAGCGCGTCGGTCGAAAAGCTGCGCGCGGCAATTGCCACCACGCCCGGTGTCGTCTCGGTCGCGCCGGCACGCTTGAACCCCACAGGCGAAGTGGCCACGATCACCGTCTATCCGCACTCCTCTCCGCAGGCGTACGCGACCACCCAGCTCGTAGAACGCCTGCGCACCAGCGTGGTTCCGCCGGTCGAGTCGCGGACGGGGATGACCGTGTATGTCGGCGGGGTCACGGCGGGCGCGGTGGACTTCGCGGCCGTGCTCGGCCACAAGCTGCCGCTGTTCATCGGCGTGGTCGTACTGCTGAGTGCGCTGCTGCTGATGATCGTGTTCCGCTCGCTGGTGATCCCGCTGCAGGCCGCCGTCATGAACCTGCTCAGCATCAGCGCCGCGCTCGGAGTGATCGTCACGATCTTCCAGTGGGGCTGGCTCGGCACCGTGTTCGGAGTACAGCAGGGACCGATCGAGTCGTTCATTCCGGTGATGCTGTTCGCGATCGTGTTCGGCCTGTCGATGGACTACGAGGTGTTCCTGATCTCGCGCATGCACGAGCGCTGGACGCACACCCGCGAACATTCGCGGTCGGTCGCCGAAGGCCTCGCGCTGACCGGGCGCGTCGTGACCGCGGCCGCCGCGATCATGGTCTGCGTGTTCCTGTCGTTCATGCTCGGCGAAGACCGCATCATCAAGGAGTTCGGCCTGAGCCTGGCCAGCGCGGTGTTCCTCGACGCGCTCGTCGTGCGCTGCCTGCTGCTGCCCGCCGTGCTGCACCTGATCGGCCCGCGTACCTGGTCGATCCCGGCCTGGCTGGAGCGAGCGCTGCCGCGACTGAATATCGAGGGCACCGTGCTACCCACCGACACCGCGGCTCAGGGCTCGCATACGGGCTCCGGCGGCTCCGGCGCGGCGACACCCCCGGGTGTGACCCCCCACCCGCGCCCGGGCGTGGCCACCGAGGGGGCCGAGGGCTGAGCTCACGGCTGTGGCGGGGGTTGGCGCCGAGCATCACCGGCGTAGGCGTCCCCTCAATTTGCACCACCGCAATCCTGTTCGCAGGGGCGATCTTGCTCTTGTGGGTGCTACCCCCACGCGCCGCGGCAACGATCCAGCCGTCCGCGCGGGACTCCGTCGTACTTGCGTTCCTTCCCACCGGCGAGCCCGAGCTCGCGAGCATCCCGAGCATGTCGGTCGGGATCATGTCCGCGACGCAGGGCCCCTACTCCGCCGAGCAGCTGCTGCTGGACATCACTCAGGGAGCGCGCATCGCGTCCTCGGCCTACTCCTCGGAACACCCGCCCCCGCTGGCGTTGCGGATTTCCGGCCCCAAGGGCACGATCGTAGGCTGGGGAGCAGCACTCAGGCGTGCTGCAAATGCTCCCCAGCTGCTGAGTCCGGGACTGCTGGCGGGACAGATTCCCGGCGGAGCGGCATATGCCGGAGTGCGCGCGGCGGACACGCTCGATGCCATCGCGGCAGCCGATCGCCTGGGCCGGGTCAGCGCCGTCTCGCTCGGGACGGCCGCCTCGTTGCTCGCACGCGTGCTGGCCCTGCACGACGCCCACCGCCTCGTCGTCACCGATCTACCGGCCGGGCAGGCCGGACATGAGGATCTGAACACGCTTGCCGCCGCCCGTGTGCCCGGCGAGCTGCTGCTGGTCGTGCAGCGCACGCGGACCGCGCCCGGCCACGAATTGCTGTGGGCCGGCGCCGCGGGACTCCCGCACAGCAACGCCAACACCGAGCTCACCTCGCAGACCACCGAGCAGCGCGGGCTGATCGACTCGATCGATCTCGCCCCCACGATCCTGCGCCATCTCGGCCTATCCGTTCCAGCCGACATGCGTGGCGAGCCGATCCGCACCGACGGTCCGCTGCACTCCGCCTCACTGCGCACACTGATGACCCGTCTGCGGGCGATCGCCTCCCGGCGGCTGCACGCGCTCGGCTGGCTGATGAGCGCTTGGCTGGTGTTGCTGCTCGCCTGTGCCCACCGGCCCCGCGCGCGGGTGTGGGCGATGCGTACCGGTGCGCTCGGCGTGCTGTGGGCGCCGGTCGCCGTCTTGATCCCCGCCGCGATCGAGCCGAGTGCCGCGGTCGAGTACCTGACGATCGCGCTCGCGTGCCTCGCGTTCGGTGCGCTCACCGACCTGCTGGCGCCATGGCCGCGCGCGTTGCTGGCCCCGGCGATCGTCGCCGTGGTCGCACTGACCGTTGACGCGCTCGCCGGCACGCAGCTGCTGATGCGCTCGCTGCTGGGCCCCGACCCGGCGCTCGGCGCACGGTTCTACGGCATCGGCAACGAGCTCAAGTCCGGTCTGGCGGTGCTCGTGTTCTGCGCAGTCGCCGCCGCTCTGTATCCATCCACACGTGGTCGCCGCGCGGCCGTGACGATGGCCGTGGGCGGGATCGTGCTCGCCGTCGTTGAGGGCTCGACCCGGATCGGGGCCGGTGTTGGTGGTGTGATCCTGGTCAGCGCCGGAACCGCGGTGGCGACCGTCATGCTGTTGCCCGGCGCGTTGACGCGCCGGCGCGCGCTGATCGTGCTGATCGCCCCGGTTGTTGGCCTCGTCCTGCTGGCCATGCTGGACCTCCTGACCGCCCACGGCGCCGGCCACTACACCGGCAGCATCCTTCATGCCCGCTCCGCCGGTGACCTGCGCGACGTGATCGTCCGCCGCTACACGGCGGCCTGGGATGAGCTGGGCAACCACGCGATGCCGGCCGCGACCGTGTGCGCGCTACTGGCCGCCGGATTCGGGCTGCGCCGGCGCGAGCGCCTGCTGACCCCGGTCGGAGGCGACCCCGCCTGGCTGGCCGCCCTGGCGGGGGGACTCGCCGCGGGTGTCGTCGGCGCGCTCGTCGAGGACTCCGGCCCGGTTCTGCTCGTCGTCGCCGTGTTCGCGCTGGGGTGCGTACTCACGTATCTGTGGGCTCGCCCAGTTGCTACGCGGCGCAGTCTTCACACGAGCCGTGCAACACGATCTCGTGCTCGAACACGGCCAGCGGAACCCGCTCGCTGAGCGTCTCGATCGCGCGCTCGAGCGCCCTGTCGGAGAACGGCATCACCACGCCGCACTCGTCGCACACGAGGTGATGGTGATGCTCGGCCTGCGCGCACACGCGCTCGTAGCGGACCATCGCCTGCCCTGTCTCCACGCGCTGCACGAGCCGCAGCTGCTCGAGCTCGTCGAGTATCCGGTACACGCTCGCCCGGCTCACGCGTCGTCGCCGGCCCGTGCTCTGCGCGCGCAACGCGTCCTCGATCTCCTGGGCGGTCAGTGCGCACTCCTGGCCGTCGAGCAACTCCAGCAGCGCGCGCCTGGCGCCACCGCGCCTGTGTCCGGCGGCGGCGAGCGTCGCCTCGGCGCGCTCGGTCCAGCTACCCCTATCGGCGGTGACACCAGGGGTAGGAGCGGCATCGATCGCACCAGGGTCGGTTACGCGTGCGGGATCGGGGCTCATGCTCACGATGGTAGACCCCCGGCGGCGAGCGCTCCAGACTCCACTCCCGGCGTTCCCGCAGATGTACCTGCGCCCCGGCGCCTGCCCACACGCCAGGCGGCCCACCCGCGCCCGATCGCGTAGGACACCGCACTGGCGCTGCCGACGAAGAACCCGACCGGGTAGTTGGTCTCATACGAGGCGGCGATCGCGATCCACACGATCAGCAGCGCGATCGCGACCGAGAACGCCATCGCGAGCAATGGCCGATCGGTGAACGACCTGGCGGCCGCGGGCGCCCCGATCATCAGGCTGAAGATCAGCAGCGTCCCGACGACGGGCACCGTCATCGTCGTCGCCAGGGCGAGCACGGCGAGGAACAGCATCTCCATGCGAAAGCTGCCGATGCCGCGCGCCTCTCCCACCTCGGGCAGGAGCGAGGAGAGCATCAGCGGCCGGTAGAGGACGGCGACAGCGAGGATGCACAGGGCGCCGAGGATCGCGGTCGGTGCGATCTCGTTGGGGCTGATTCCGAGGACCTCGCCGAACAGCAGCGAGTAGACCTCGGGGGCGTACTCGATGCTGAAGCTCAGGAACAGCGCGCCGAGGGCGAGCATCGCTACGAGCGTCAGGGCGGTCGCGACGTCGTGGCGTCCTCGGCGACCGAGCAGGCCGATCGTCATGGCGCCGCCGAGTGCGAAGACGCCGAGACCGAGGAGCGTGTTAGCGCCTATCAGGATGGCGCCGGCGGCGCCGGCGAAGGACCCGTTGGGGATCGCGTGGGCCGCGAACGCCGATCCGCGCATGACCGTGAAGAACCCCACGATCCCCGCGACGACCGCGACGATGCTCGCGACCTCCCAGGCGTTGACCATGAAACCGGAGAACATGTCGTGCGCGACTAACTCGGCGTCGCCGGTTGCGCCACCGGCGACGCGGACGGGGTCCGGTCCGCGCGTCGGCGGCGTCTGGCTTCGGGGGCCCCGGACAGCAGGTAGGTGATGAACACGAGGGTCACGACGAAGAAGCTCACGGGCCAGCCGTGGTCGACGGGCGGCCAGTGGTAGCTGTCGTAGGCGAGGACGATGCCGAGCCACATGGCGCCGATCCCGATGCCCGCCGCCGTCAGCAGCGCGGTAAGCGGGCGTCTGGTGATTCGCAGCGCGCTCGCGGCCGGCCCGACGATCAGAGCTGTTGAGAGGATCGTCCCGATCGTGATCGCCGCGAGCGCCGCCGCGAGCGCGAGCGCGAGCAGGTAGAGCACGCCGACGAGCCGCACGGGGATGCCGCGGGCCGATGCCATCTCGGCGTTCACGGAGCTGAGCAGCAGCGGGCGGTAGATCGCGAGCACGATCACGAGCACGATCGCACTCAGGAGCAGGATCAGCGGGATCGTCGAGCCGGAGATCGCGAACACCGAGCCGAACAGGATCGTGACGGTCGCTCCGGTGGTGCTGTGGCCGGTCGTGTACAGATGCAGGAACAGGGCCGCGAGGCCGATCCCGGCACCGAGCACGATCCCGGTGGCGAGATCGCGTCCCCGTGCGCGTTGCACGCCGATAGCCTCCATCGCGCCGGCGGAGATGACGTTGCCGATCACGAACCCCCAGAGGGGGCCGACGCCGATCAGGTAGCCGCCCGAGCCCCCGGCGGTGCCGAGGTCACCGAATGCCTCGCCCGCGAAGGACTGGCCGCGCATGACCGTGAACACCCCAACCACGCCGGTGACCACGGCGACGAGCGCCCCGACCGCGAGGGCGATGTGCACGGCTTCGCTTTCAAAGAAGCCGGACGCGAAGATCGGGGACAGGAAGTGGCTCACGACTGGATCACGGCTCCGGGGAAGGCGCCCTCGTGGCCCTTCAGATCGGTGTCCTCGCCGGCGCCGGCGACGATCAGCACACGACCGTGGACGTCCAGGACGTCCACGTGGTGGCCGTACAGCTCGCTGAGGACATCCGCGCGGACGACCTCCTCGGTGCTGCCGCTGACCGCGCGCCCGGCGGCGAGGTAGACGATGCGATCCATCACGGGCAGCAGCGGGTTGATCTCGTGCGCGGAGATCAGCACCGCGATCTCCTGCTCGCGTGCGATCTTGGCAAGCAGCGCCACGACTTCGTGGGCGCTGCCCAGGTCGAGGTTCGCGAGCGGCTCATCGAGGAGCAGCAGCCGCGGGCGACCGATGAGCGCGTGCGCGATCAGGATGCGCTGCTGCTCACCGCCGGAGAGCCTGCCGACACGCGTATCGGCGAAGCGCTCGGCGTCGACGGCATACAACATCTCCTCGACGAGCGCCCGCCTGGTCCGGGAGGGCCGCGGCACGCCGAGGCGGTGCGCGTCGATCCCGAGCCCCACGAGATCGCGCGCGCGCAGCGGAACATCCGGGTCAAACAGGAACTTCTGCGGCACGTAGCCGATCGGGCGATGACGGCGTCCGTGCTCGCGGGGGTGGGCGAGCCCGCCAAAAAGCACGCGCCCAGCGCTCGCCGCCTGCAGGCCGAGGATCACTCTGAACAGCGTCGTCTTCCCCGCGCCGTTTGATCCGATCAGCCCCGTGAACTGGCCGGGCGCGATCTGGAAGCTGACCCGATCGAGGATCGTGCGCCCGGACAGCCGCACGCAGACGCCGTCGACCTGGAGGATCTCCCGGCTCGCGGCGGCCGGCGGCACCTCGTTCATGGCACGAGCTTCTGCGTCGAGACCTTTTCCTTCACGGCCCTTTCCAGCGCCTCGACCTCGGCGAGCATCCACGACTGGTAGTCGTAGCCGGGGACCGGCATCGTCTCGTACACGCCGACCACCGGGATGCCTTCCTTGAGCGCCAGTTCCCTGAAGGAGTTGGTCAGCGAGTCGGTGACCTGCTGGTTGTAGACGAACACCTTGACCTTGTGCCCGGTGAACAGGCTGTTCTGCAGCGTCACGTTCTGAGGCGCCGGGTCGGTGCCGTTCATGATCGCCGCCTGCAGCGTGAACGGCGTCATGTTCTTCGTCTCGGTGGCTTCGAGCATGTAGTCGCCGACCGGCTCGGTCGTCGCGATCGGCGTCCCCGGGTAGGTGGCCTTGAACTTCGCGATCGCCGCGTACCACGGCTTCAACGCTTCTTCGAACTTCGTGGCGTTGGCCTGGAAGTAGGCTGCGTGTGCCGGCTGTAGCGCCGACAGGTCGCTGACCAGCGCCTTCGCGACCGCCAGCATCGTTTCCGGTTTGTACCAGAGGTGCGGGTTCGGGGTGGAATCCGGCAGCCCGAGCAGATGCTGGACGTTGATGACCTTCCGCTGAGAGCTCGGCGATGCCGACTCGATCTTTTCCATCCACGTGTCGTAGCCGACACCGTTTTCGATCAAGAGGCTCGCCGCGCTGACCGTCTGCGCGACGCTGGGGCTCGCTTCGAAGGTGTGCGGGTCGGTGTTCGGGTTGCTCTCGATCGCCGTGACCTTCACGTAGGAGCCGCCGATCTGTTCGATCACGTTCGCGTACTCGTTCTCCGCGCCGACCGCGTCGATCTTGCCGCCGGACGTGCCGCCTGAGCCACTGGCTCCGCAGCCCGCGATGAACGCGGCCATCAACGCGCAGGCCACGACCACCACACCTGTACGTGGACGCAGCGTTAGAACCGTCCGCCACGGTGAGCGGGAGCGACACCCTTCCGTCTGTTGCCTCACATCCATCTGCCCCACCCTACCAAGAACGAGATTGAGTCTTATTCTCGACTTTGATCCGATCGCCACACGCCGGGTATCGAAGCGCCGGACTCGAAGCGCCGGTATCGCACCACCGCGCGGTAGGCGTATGATCGCCGGGCATGGCCCCCCACGAGCAGCCCGCCGACCAGCACTCCCCGGGTGGAGGACACCCGCCCGAGCTCACGCGCGAGCAGATCGAGCGGCTGGAGAAACGCTACGGCAACCGCTACCTGCTCGAGCCGGCGCCCGACGACAAGCTGCCGAGGATCGGCATGACCGCCGAGGAAGCCGCCGGGTTGATCGAAAAGGAGATGGTCCTCGACGGCATCCCGATGCGCAATCTCGCGACGTTCGTCACGACCTGGATGGAGCCCGAGGCCGAGCGGATCATCCAGGAAAACCTGCACACGAACTTCATCGACCACGCCGAGTATCCGCGCACCGCCGAGATCGAGCAGCGCTGCATCCGCATGCTCGCCGACCTGTTCCACGCTCCCGGCGCCACGACCGGCGCGCGCACGCAAGGGTCCTCGGAGGCGATCATGCTCGGCGCGCTGTCGCTGAAGTGGAAGTGGCGCGCCCGTCGCGAAGCCGCCGGCCAATCCACGGACCGCCCCAACCTCGTGTTCGGTGGCGACGTGCACGTCGTGTGGGAGAAGTTCTGCCGCTACTTCGACGTCGAACCGCGGATCGTTCCGCTCGCGCCCGACAAGTACACGATCGGGCCGGAGGATGTTGAGCCCCACATCGATGAGAACACGATCGGCGTCGCCGCGGTCCTCGGCACGACATTCACCGGACACTCCGACGACATCCGTGGGATCAACGATCATCTGGTGGGGCTCAAGCACGACCGGGGCGTGGACGTACCGCTGCACGTGGACGCCGCCAGCGGTGGGTTCGTGTGGCCGTTCCTCTACCCCGACACGGAGTGGGACTTCCGTCTGGAGCAGGTCCGCTCGATCAACGTCTCCGGCCACAAGTTCGGCCTCGTCTATCCGGGCATCGGCTGGCTCGTGTTCCGCGAGACCGCAGACCTGGCGGAGGATCTCGTGTTCTACGAGAACTACCTCGGCAAGACCGACGCCACGTTCACGCTGAACTTCTCCACCGGCTCGGCGATGGTCCTCGCGCAGTACTACAACTTCGCGCGCCTCGGTCACTCCGGCTACCGCTACGTGATGGAGACGATGAAGTACAACGCCCGTGCGCTCGCGAAGGAGATCTCCGCGGGCGAGTTCGAGATCATCGGCGCGGCGGATGACGAGCAACTCCCACTCGTCGCGTTCAAACTGGCCGGTGAGCACGCCTACGACGAGTTCGACGTCGCCGCCCAGCTGGCCGCCGAGCGCGGCTGGATGGTGCCCGCCTATACGCTCCCGCCCAACGCCGAACACGTCAAGATCATGCGCGCGCTCGTCAAGCAGACGCTCAGCTACTCACTCACCGTCACGCTCGGTCAGGACATCGCCGAAGCTTGCGCGACGCTCGACAAGAAGGGCGGCCTGCACCCGGCCGATCGCCGGCGCGTCAAGACCAACACCGGTTTCTGAGCGGTCGCCGAGGTGCGCGAAGGGCTTGGCGTGCTATGGCGTTGAATCGCCCGGCGCTGGCTGCGTGTCCGGGCCGTCTTGGTTCAGCTTGCGCCTGCGATCCACCAGCAACACACCCGCGACGACGACGATCACGACGATCAGGATCCCGGCCGCGACGTAGCGCAACGTGTGGTGCGTGGCTTTGGCCGGTTTGGTTTTGACCGTCGCGATCGCATACCGCGCGCCGTTACCGTTCGCCAGCACGATCAGGTGTTCCTGTTCGCCCGTCCCGCTGTACACGACCGTGTAGTGGTGGCCGTCGTTCATCGACACGTGCACGTGTCCCGGCGCCGGCGTCGGATGGAACGTCAGCGCGTGCACTTCGTGCTTGCCCAGTTGGGCCTCCAGCGCGGTGATCGACTCCGGTGTGAAGTGGATCACGGTCGCAGCTGACGCACCGGTCGTGAGGCTAGTCAGAGCCAGCGTCAGCGTCAGGGCCACGACCGGGACCAGGAACCCGCCCAGCAGAGCGGTGCGCAGTGTTCGTATCGATCTGATCATGCGCGGCACACTACCGATGCCGCCCGACGTCAGCGCCGCCGCGCACGCTCACTTGCGCGCATTGCGCATCGCCTTCAGCCGCTCCACCTTTCCCAGCACCACCTTGCGCATGCGCACCGCCGAGGGCGTCGCCTCGACCGCCTCGTCCTCGCGCACGAACTCGAGCGCCTCATCGAGCGTCAGTTTGCGGTGAGCGTCCAGCCGCACGAGCACGTCGGACGTCGAGGAGCGCATGTTCGTGAGGTGCTTCTCCTTGACCGGGTTCACGTCGAGATCCTCTGCACGGGCGTTCTCGCCGATGATCATCCCTTCGTAGACCTCCTCGCCCGGACCCACGAACAGCGAGCCGCGCTCCTGCAGCGTGAACAGCGAGAACGTCACCGTCTCGCCGCGCCGGTCGGCGACGAGCACGCCACTCGTGCGCGTGAGAATCTCCCCCGCCCACGGCTCCCAGCGGTCGAACACGTGGTGCATGATCCCGGTGCCGCGCGTCTCGGTCAGGAACTCCGTCCTGAACCCGATCAGCCCGCGGGCCGGCACGAGGTAGTCCATCCGCACCCAGCCGGTGCCGTGGTTGATCATGTGCTCCATCCGGCCCTTGCGCGCCGCCAGCAGCTGCGTGACCGTGCCGACGTGCTCCTCGGGCACATCCACCGACAGCCGCTCGACCGGCTCGTGGCGGCGACCGTCGATCTCGCGCTCGACCACGTGCGGCTGACCGACCGTCAACTCGAACCCCTCGCGGCGCATCATCTCGACGAGCACCGCGAGCTGCAGCTCGCCGCGGCCCTGCACCTCGTACGTGTCCGGACGCTGGGTCTCGCGCACGCGCAACGACACGTTCCCGATCAGCTCCTGATCCAGACGCGCCTTGATCTGGCGGGCGGTGATCTTCGACCCGTCTTTGCCCGCCAGCGGCGAGGTGTTGACGCCGATCGTGATCGACATCGCCGGCTCGTCAACCGTGATCACGGGCAGCGGTCGCGGATCGTCGGGATCGGCGAGCGTCTCCCCGATCGTGACCTGCGCGATGCCGGCCACGGCGATGATCTCCCCCGGCCCGGCCTCGGGCGCGTCGACGCGATCGAGCGCGTCGGTCACGTACAGCTCGGCCACCTGGGCGCGCTGGATACTGCCGTCCGCCCGGCACCAGGCGATGGACTGGCCCTTACGGATCGTCCCGTTGCGCACGCGACAGATCGCCAGCCGGCCCACGTACGGGGAGGCGTCGAGGTTCGTCACGAGCGCCCGCAACGGGTGCTCGGGTTCGTACATCGGCGGCGGAATGTGCTCCAGCAGCAGATCCAGCAGCGGCGCGAGACTGCCCTCGCTCGGGATCCCGCCCGGCCGCCCGGGGTCGTACTCCAATGAGGCGATCCCGGCCTTGGCGTTCGTGTAGACGATCGGAAACTCGATCTGGTGCTCGTCGGCGTCGAGATCGAGGAACAGCTCGTACACCTCGTCCACGACCTCGCTCACGCGGGCGTCGGGCCGATCGACCTTGTTAACGACCAGGATCACGGGCAGCTTGGCCTCCAGCGCCTTGCGCAGCACGAACCGGGTCTGCGGCAGCGGCCCCTCGGAGGCGTCCACGAGCAGCAGCACCCCGTCGACCATCGTCAACCCGCGCTCGACCTCGCCCCCGAAGTCGGCGTGCCCGGGGGTGTCGACGATGTTCAGCTTGACGTCTCGGTACCGGAGGGAGGTGTTCTTGGCGAGGATCGTGATCCCCTTCTCGCGCTCGAGGTCCATCGAGTCCATGACGCGCGTGGCCACGTCCTGACCGACCCGGAACGCGCCGGACTGCCACAGCATCGCGTCCACGAGCGTCGTCTTGCCGTGATCGACGTGCGCGACGATCGCGACGTTACGTATGTCATCTCTGGGAACCAGGGTCACGGGCCGACAGGCTAGCGGTGTGGGCGCGCGGTCCTGAGACCGGTGCGTATCCCGAACCGGGCCAGCGCCGACGGATAGCGCTCGGCCGCGGCGACCGTCTCCTCCAGGGCGGCCGCGAAGCGACGGATGTCGGACTCCTCGATCACGAGCGGCGGGAGCGCCTTGATCACGTTCATGCGATGACCCGCGACCTGGCAGAAGATGCGGTGCTTGTGGAACAACGGAACGGTGATGAGCTGGGAGAACAACCCGGGCTGGCGCTGCTCGACCCGGTCCCACATGCGGCGAGCCAGCGGACCCGACGGCGGACCGAACTCGATCCCCCACATCAGCCCGAGCCCGCGCACATCGGTGACGACCTCGTAGCGATCGACCAGCGGACGGGTCAGCTCCAGCAGCAGCGCGCCCATGCGCTCGGCGCGCTCGATCAACCCCTCGTCATCCAGTACGCGCAGCGTCGCCAGGGCAGCGGCGGCGGCGAGATCGTTGCCCCCGAACGTGGACCCGTGGCGGACGGCGCGCTCCATCCCGTCGAACACGCGGTCAAACGCCGCGCGCGAGACGAGCACAGCACCGATCGGGACCAACCCGCCGGACAGGGCCTTGGAGACGCAGATCAGGTCGGGCCGCAGATCCCAGTGCTCCAGGGCGAGGAACCGTCCGGTGCGCCCGAGGCCGGTCTGGACCTCGTCGCATACGAACAGCGCTCCCGCCTCGTGACACAGTCGCTGGGCGCCCGCGAGATAGCCGTCCGGGGGGAGGTTGACGCCCTTGCCCTGGACGGGCTCGACGACGAACGCCGCGATATCGCTGTCCCCGCCCCCGTTCCGGCTCCGACGCCTATCCGCACCGTCGTCGTTGTCGCCGTCGCCACCAGGACGAGAGGCGAGCGCGCGCTCCAGCGCGTCCAGGTCGCCCCACGGCACGGACTCGCAGCCGGGCAGCAGCGGACCGAAGCCCGCGCGGAACATCTCATCCCCGTTGAGCGACAGCGAGCCGAGCGTCAGCCCGTGGAACGCGTGCTCGGCATACAGGACGCGCGGCCGCCCAGTGGCGGCGCGGGCAATCTTGATCGCCGCCTCGACCGCCTCGGCGCCGGTGTTCGCGGGCACCATCGCCCCGACCGAGTCGGGTGCGCGGCCGAGCAGATGCTCGGCCAGGACGCCGCTGAGCAGCGTGACGCCGAGCTGGGGCAGGTTGCCGGTGCGCGCGGCGAGCACGTCCTCGATCGCGGTGAGCACCGCGGGATGGGAGCGCCCGAGCGCGAACACACCGTAGCCGCCGAACAGATCGAGGTAGCGCTCGCCGTCTGAGTCGATCAGATACGCGCCCTCTCCCCCGGTCCAGGTCCGGTCGAACCCGAGCGTGCGCAGGATGCGGCCCAGCTGCGGGTTCAGATACCGGTCGTTCAGCGCGAGCTCCTCGCCGGTGCGGGTCTGGATCAGCTCGCGTATGCTGGGAATCGACTCTGGCATCGAATCAGAGCCTAGACCGCGAGGAGAGAGTTCGATCATGGCCGCAACCGCCGAGAGCGTACGTAAGCCCGACCACGAGAGCGCGCGCAAGCACTTCATCTTCACCGACGAGCACGAACAGCTGCGGGAGTCGATTCGCAACTTCGCCGTCAAAGAGCTCGCGCCCCATGCAGAGGAATGGGAGCAGACGACGTTCCCGGACTCGGTCTTCCATCGCATGGGCGAGCTCGGCTTCCTCGGTCTGGACAAGCCGGAGGAGTACGGCGGGCAGGGCGGCGACTACTACACCGCGCTCGTGCTCGCGGAGGAGATCACCAACGGCAACTCCGGCGGCCTGGCGATGGGCATCGCGGTCCACACCGACATGGCGATGCCGCCGATCCTCGCGTTCGGCTCAGAGGAGCAGAAGCAGGAGTGGGTCGTGCCGGCGATCAAGGGCGAGAAGATCCTCTGCCTCGGCATCACCGAGCCCGACGCCGGCTCAGACGTGAAAGGGATCAAGACGCGCGCGGTCAAGGACGGCGATGACTACATCATCAACGGCTCGAAGACGTACATCACCAACGGCCACCGAGCGGACGTGATCGTGCTGGTGACGAAGACCGATCCGGACGCCGGCTATGACGGCTTCACCCTGTTCCTCGTGCCGATGGACGCACCGGGCGTGATCCGCGAGAAGAAGCTAGAGAAGCTCGGCATGCACGCCTCCGACACGGCGCTGCTGGCCTTCCAGGACGTGCGCGTGCCCGAGTCGGCCGTGCTCGGGCAGGTGGGCAAGGGCTTCTACCACATCATGTGGGAGCTCCAGGGTGAGCGCCTGATCGGCGCCGCCGGGATGGTGTCGGGCGCGCAGAAGTGCTTCGAACGCACGCTCCAGTACGCGCACGAGCGCAAGGCGTTCGGCCGCGAAATCGGCAAGTTCCAGGTGATCCGCCACAAGTTCGCGGAGATGGCCACCAAAATCGAGTCGGCGCGGCAGATGACCTACATCACCGCCTGGCGCTTCAACAACGGCGAGTACCCCGTGCGCGAGATCTCGATGGCCAAGCTGCACGCCTCGCGCGTGCTCTGCGAAGTGGCCGACGAATGCATCCAGATCCACGGCGGCGCCGGCTACATGCGCGAGTACGGCGTCGAGCGCGTGTGGCGCGACGCGCGTCTGAACCGCATCGGCGCCGGCACCGACGAGATCATGTTGGACGTGATCGGCCGGTCGTACGGTCTCTGATTCTTGTCGGCGAATCCCCCATTCACCGACGAGCACGAGCAGTTGCGGGAGTCGATCCGTGGGTTCATCGACCGTGAGCTGGCGCCCCACTCCCAGGCGTGGGAGGACGCGCAGTGGTTCCCGAACGAGGTGTTCACGACCCTCGCGCGGCAGGGACTGCTCGGGCTGAAGTACCCGACCGAGCTCGGCGGGCAGGGCGGGGACTACCTGCACGACGCGGTCCTGATCGAGGAGCTCGCCCGTATCGGGTCGGGCGGCACGGCGGCCGGAATCGGGGCGCACGTCAATATCGCGACGCCGCCGATCTGGCGATTCGGGACCGAGGAGCAGCGGCAGCGCTATCTCGTGCCCGCGATCCGCGGTGAGTCGATCGGGGCGCTGGGGATCACCGAGCCCGGCGCCGGCTCGGACGTTGCGTCGATCAGCACGCGCGCCGAGCGTGTGGACGGCGGCTGGGTCGTGAACGGCGAGAAGACCTACATCACCAACGGCGTACGCGCCGACTTCATCGTGACCGCCGTGGTGACGGGCGCCGGAGGCCAGGGTGGACACGGTGGCATCTCGTTCCTGATCGTCGACCGCGGCGAGGGCGTCTCCTCGGCGAAGCTCGACAAGTTGGGATGGCACGCCTCGGACACTGCCACGATCGCCTACCAGGACGTGTTCGTGCCCGAGACCAATCTCCTGGGTGAGCTGAACGGCGGGTTCAAGCTGATCATGGCCAACTTCCAGTGGGAGCGCCTGGCGATGGCGCTGGGCGCGGTCGGGGCAATGCGCCTCGCCTGGGAGCGCACGGCGCAGTTCGCGCGTGAGCGCACCGCGTTCGGGCGCCCGCTGTCCGGACACCAGGCGATCCGCCACCGACTCGCGGACCTCGCCGCGAGCGCGTACTCCGCGCGCTGTGTCACCTACGACGCGCTGCGCCGGTTCGTCGCCGGGGAAGAACCCCTGCGTGAGGTCACGATGGCCAAGCTCCTGACCCAGCGCGCATGCTATGAGCTGATGGACGCCTGCCTGCAGATCCACGGCGGCGCCGGGTACATGCGCGAGGTCTGGGTCGAGCGCGCCGTGCGCGACGCGCGGCTGGGTCCGATCGGGGGCGGAACGGACGAGATCATGCGCGAGATCTTGGGGCGGATGCTGGAGGCGCCGGGCGCACTGTAGGGGTCATACGGCGCACTCGTGGCTGCAAGCAGACGTCCAATCCGATCGGTAACGCTCAAATAGACGCTCCACCCTGCCGATTCGGTAGGAGTGAGTCGTTTTCTGCCCAAGATCCTGCTCGTCGGCGCCACGGCGCTCCTCGGCGCCCCCGTGGCCGCCGGGGCCCATACGCGCCACGGCCACAGCTCCGTAGTACACAGACACGGTGAGAGCCATCACGCCTGCCTGCACACCGAGCTGCGGCCCACCCGCAAGAACATCGGCCTGATCCGCTCAGCGACCCTGTGCCTGATCAACCGCGAACGGATCACCCACGGCGAGCGTCCCCTGCGACCGAACAGGCGCCTGCGACGGGCCGCCCAGGCGCACACCATGAGCATGGTCAAGGACGACTACTTCGAACACATCGGGGGGGGTGGGCCCGGTGGAGGGACACCGCTCGCGCGGATGCGCTCGGTCGGCTACATCTCGAGCTTCCCGAGTCGGATACGAAGTCGGCGAGAACATCGCCTGGGGCACGCTGTGGCTGGCGACGCCGCGCGCGATCGTCGCCTCCTGGATGGCCTCGCCCGGACACCGCGCGAACATCCTAGACCCCCGCTACCGCGAAACCGGGATCGGCGTCTCGGCGCATCCCCCGGCATCGCTCGCCCACGGCCAGGCCGGGGCGATCTACACGCAGGACTTCGGCGTGATCATCGCCGGCTGAGCGGCCGGCGAGCACGATCCGATCCGGCCTCTCCCCGTTCTGCTTGCACAGTCCACGCTTACGGTCGCGTGCTCGTGACCGGACATCGGGACCGCGTATGGCCCAGGACGGATAACCTCTCGGCCCCAACAACGACAGGCGACCAAGGAGAAGCATCGGTTATGGGAGTACTCGACGGCAAGGCGGCGATCGTCACCGGTTCGGCGCGCGGGATCGGACGCGCTACGGCCGAGCTGCTTGTGGAGCAGGGCGCACAGGTGCTGATCAACGATCTCGACGGCGACGTGGCCGAGCAGGCCTCGAGTGAGATCGCCGGGGAGACGGCGGTGTTCGCGGGCGATCTGACCAAGCCCGGTGTGCCAGATCAGCTGGTGGCGAAGGCGATCGACGCGTTCGGCAAGATCGACATCCTCGTCAACAACGCCGGCTACACGATCGACGCGCCGGTGCACAAGATGTCAGACGAGCACTTCCAGGCGATGCTCGACATCCACACTGTGGTGCCGTTCCGGATGATCCGGGCCGCCGCGCCGCACCTGCGCGAGCCAGCCAAGAAGGAGCGCGAGGAAGGCAAGGAGGTGTTCCGCAAGATCGTCAACGTCTCCTCGACCTCGGGCACGTTCGGCAACGCTGGCCAGGCCAACTACTCCTCCGGCAAGGCCGGCGTCGTCGGTCTGACGAAAACCGTCGCCAAGGAGTGGGGACAGTTCAAAGTCAACGTCAACGCGGTCGCCTTCGGCTTCATCGACACGCGCCTGACCCAGGCGAAGGTCAACGAGAACACGATGGAGGTCGGCGGCGAGAAGATCCAGCTGGGCATCCCTGAGCAGATGCGCCAGATGGCCTCGATGCTGATCCCGCTCGGACGCCCGGCCACGCCCGAGGAGGCCGCGGGAGGCGTGTTCTTCCTGTGCACCCCCTGGTCGAACTACGTCCACGGCCAGACCCTGCACATCACCGGCGGGCTGTTCGGGGGGATGACGGGCTAAGGATTACGCCGGGCCTCTGAGGTCCAGCTGAGCACCCGAGAAGTAGGCTCCGGCGGGCGAGGCCAGGTAGGCGCACAGCGCCGCCACCTCGCTCGCCGAGCTCTCATCGCCCGGCGCGATCGTCACAAGCGTGATCTCATGGCGCGCCCACTCGACCGACAGCGTGCGGGCCAGGTTCTCCAGGCCCGCACGGGCGGCATCCGCCTGCTCGCCGGCGCCGGGACCAGGGGCGATGTAGACGACTCGCCGGACGGCCGATGCGGATTGGGTGGGCAGGAACGCGAGGTTGACAACCGCCCGGGTCGCACCCCAAGCGCCCTCCAAGCACCCCTGTAGACCGCCCAACGCAAACATGGCGGCGCCATCCACGACCAGCACGTCGAGACCTCCCGAATCGGCAACGTCTGCAACGACGGCGTCCATCGCCGCTTCGCCGGCGGTAGGTTCGCGCGCGTACGAGCGCACACGGGCACCCAGCCCCTCGCATGCCTCGCACACCCCCTGTCCGCGCGCATGCGTCGTAGGCTCGCCGGGCAACCCCGCCGAGTCGACGACCAGCAGCGAGACTCCCTCCAGCAGGCCGGGTCGCAGCAACGCGGATGCGTCGATCGTGCTCAGGGCGCCGCTGGAGGAAACCCGCCCGCCTGGAATGAGCCCGAGGGGTCTGGCTCGGGGACAGCAGGAGCGGTGCTTCCACGCAACTCGAAGTACAGAACCGAGGCCGCCAGCGCGGACAGCGGCGCCGTCAGGATCTGCACGAGGACTCGCACGACGATCCCCACGCCGGTGCCGCCCGAATCGCCGATCGCCTCGATGATCGCGGAGACGATGCCGACCCCGATCACGAGGACCACGATCACGCCGAACACCCGCCAACCATTGCCACGTACGAGCTCACGACTGCGTCCGAGCGCCTTCAGGGCCCCCGGATGCTCCAGCACGACGACCGGCGCCGCAACCGACCAGATCGTGATCAGGATCAGCCCGGGAATGATGACCAACACGAAGCCGATCGCGATGCCGATGCCCGCAATGATCCCCACCAGGATCAGCTGACCGAGCACCGGCGTGGCGGCCTGCAGCAGCTGGCCGACGGTGGCGTCGCGCTGGCCATCGCCCTGAACGTCGGCCACCAGCTCGACGACCATGCCCGTATACAGCGTGGTGCCTACGAGGATCACGACGAAGGCGAGGATCACGAGGACCGGAGCGATCACAACCAACAGCGCGGTGATGACCCCGATCGCCACGAACACGACCGCAGCCGCTCCGATCAGCGCACCCGCCTGATCGGCGTAGATCTTGAACACACGGTTGATGACCTCCCCCACTTCTATGCGATTGCTCACGCTGCGCTCCTCTGTGCCGAGATGGATGGGACCCGAGCGCGAACAACGATACGCACATACCCCGACGGGATGCGCGCCGCCGGACCGCGGTCAGGCGGGCGCGGTAGTACGGGCGCGGCGCTCCGAACGACGCTCGGCGCGGGCGCGCTGCAGGGCGCCGCGACGCCCGTGCTCCTCCAGACCCGCGTACAGCGCGCGGATCTCGGCGAGGATCGCATCGGCGACCGCCTGCTGCTGGGCGCGGGTGGGGTTCTCGACCCGCTCCCAGCACATCGCGTCGCCGTACTGGACGGTGACCTTGGGGAAGCGCAGGCGCTTCCAGTTACGGATGCGTGAGGAGCCGTGAATCGCGATCGGCACGACCGGGGCTCCCGTCTCGAGCGCCAGGCGGCCGATGCCGGGCTTGGCCTGCTCGGCCATCTGACCGGTGCGCGAACGCCCACCCTCGCAGTACATCGTGATCGCCCCGCCGCGGGACAGGATCGTCTCGGCGGTGATGAACGTCTCCTCGTCGCGCGCCCCGCGGCGCACCGGGAACACCCCACCGGGACTGTACACGTAGCGCATCGGGAACGAGAACAGCTGCGACTTGGCCATGAACCGGACCTTGCGGCGGATGTAGCAGCCCATCAGGA
Organism: uncultured Solirubrobacterales bacterium; assembly: GCA_963810645.1. Classification (GTDB taxonomy): domain Bacteria; phylum Actinomycetota; class Thermoleophilia; order Solirubrobacterales; family Solirubrobacteraceae; genus Palsa-744. Next base: position 121,071 of record CAWEOK010000017.1, read on the forward strand.
AGTGGTCCATGAACGAGAAGTGATTCGGCGCGAGGATCACCGCGCCGGAGCCGGGAACCTTCTCGGAGGAGATCGAGCGCGCGCGCAGCAGCGTGTAGGCGTACAACGAGGTGATCAGACGGGTGGCCTCGTAGGCCCAGTTGGGTTCGCGCGTGCGCGCGCGGGTATGAAACTGGTCGAAGTACTCCTTCGGCCGGGGGTCGGCGTAGACCTGTTCGCGCATTGGTGCCAGATCGCTCATCTGAGCGGTCTACGTCGTGGGGCCGCGGAAGTTACGCGTACACGCCAAAGCGTTGGTCCAGCCGCCGAGCAGTTGCAAGCGCTCCTCGGCGGACATGCGCGGCTCATAGCGCCGGCGCTCACGCCACGAGCGGGCGACGTCGGAGATCGTGCGCATGCCGGCCCCCACCGCGGCGAGATAGGCAGCGCCCAGTGCGGTCGTCTCAGAAGTCTCGCCCAGGACGACGGGCACGCCGAGAACGTCGGCCTGGAACTGCATCAGCCAGGCGTTGGCGCTCGCGCCGCCGTCGACACGGAGCTCGGCGAACGCCTGTCCGGAGGAGGACTCCATCGCGCGGACGGCGTCGTGGGTCTGGTAGGCGATCGCCTCCAGGGTCGCACGGGCCAGGTGCGCGCGCGTTGAGCCCCGGGTGAGACCCGTGATCGTGCCGCGCGCGTGGGGATCCCAGTGGGGCGAGCCCAGACCGGTGAGCGCGGGGACGAAGTAGACACCGTCGTTGGACTCGATCGATGCCGCCAGCCCCTCGGTCTCAGCGGCGGTGGAGATGATCCGCAGACCATCGCGCAGCCACTGCACCGCGGCGCCGGTCACGAAGATCGACGCCTCCAGGGCATACGTGGTGGACTCGCCGATCCTCCAGGCAACAGTCGCCAGCAGGCCCGGAGGCGGCTCGGACGGGCGAAAGCCCGTGTTGAGCAGGACAAACGAGCCAGTGCCGTAGGTGTTCTTGCCGAGACCCGGGTCGATGCAGGCCTGGCCGAACAGCGCCGCCTGCTGATCGCCGGCCACCCCCGCGAGCGGGACCGCGTGGCCGTGCAGAGCGTCCGGGAGCGTCTGCGCGAACACGCCGGCGCTGGGACGGACCTCGGGCAGGGCACGCTGCGGGATGTCGAACAGCGCCAGCAGCTCCGGATCCCAGCGACCGGCCGTGATGTCATACAGCAGCGTGCGCGAGGCGTTGGACGCATCGGTCAGGTGCTCGCCGGTGAGCTTGAACGTGAGCCACGAGTCGATCGTCCCGAACACGGCGCGACCGTCACTGGCCCGCTCGCGCAGACCGGCAACGTGATCCAGCAGCCAATAGATCTTGGTGGCGGAGAAGTACGGATCCAGCACCAGCCCGGTGCGCGCACGGATCAGCGGTTCGTGACCCTCGGCGCGCAGCTGCTCGCACAGGGGCGCGGTGCGACGGTCCTGCCACACGAGGGCGCGGTGCAGGGGCTGGCCGGTTGCGGGATCCCACACGCAGACGGTCTCGCGCTGGTTGGCGATCGCGACCGCTGCCGGCTCACCGGGGCGGACACCGGCATCGGCCAACGCCTCTCCGGTCGCCGCGTGGGTGACGGACCAGATCTCGCCGAGGTCGTGCTCGACCCAGCCCGGCTCTGGGAAATACTGACCGAACTCGCGATACGCGCGGCCGATCGGCTCGAACTCGGCGTCGGGGTCATAGACGACGCACGTGGTGCCGGTGGTGCCCTGGTCGATCGCGAGGATCACAGCGACGCGAGCCTACCGCCGAGCGAGGTACACCCGCACGAAATCGATGAGCTGCCGGCCGCGATGCGCGAAGCCGGCGGGCGTGCGGCCGGTGGCGCGGTGGCTCAGATCGAGCTCGATCTCGACGACGTGGTGTCCGGCACGAGCGGCGTCGATCGTCATCCCGATCTCCATGCCGTACCCCGGGGCGAACGGCAGCACGTCCCCCAGCGTGCATGCGCGCATCGCTCGTTGCCCGGAGATGGGCGCGCGAGTGGACAGGCCGCAGCGCCGGCGGATCGCCCAGCGCGCGAACGTGAGCGCCAGACCGAACCCACCGCCGGCGCGCGTACCGAACGCTGCGACCGCCAGATCGGCCTCGCCACGCCGGATGGCCTCCACGAGCGCGGTCAGCTCGCGTGCGGACTCACCGAGGTCGCCGTCGCACAACAGCACCACCGGATCCTCGCCAGCCGCCACATCCGCAAGTGCCGAGCGAGCCGCGTCGGTGACCGCGCCCCCCTTTCCGACCCCGCCATCCCGGCGCGGTGCCCCGCGCGCGCTGCGCACCACCCTCGCCCCAGCGCGCTCGGCGATCGCCCCCGTGCCATCGCTCGAACCGTCGTCGGCGACCCACAGCGCCACGCCGGGCAGAGTCCGATCGAGCGCCGCAAGCGTGTCCGCGATGCGCTCGGCCTCGTTGTGAGCGGCGACGATCGCGAGCACACCGGTATTGTCTCCCACCGTTATCGGCACTGGCGTCCCCGGAGGTATTGCGCGTGGCTGAGGTAGAGGCTCACATCACCGGCACGGTATGGAAAATCGAGTGCGAGCTGGGCGACGAGATCGCCGAGGGCGATACGGTCGCGATCCTCGAGTCGATGAAGATGGAGATGCCGGTCGAGGCCGAGGACGCGGGCACCGTCACGGAGATCCGCTGCGAGGAGGGCCAGGCCGTCAACGAGGGCGACACGCTGGTCGTGCTCGACTAGTGCCCGCCGGCAATCAGGCACGCGAGCTGGCCGATGGCAAGCTGCTGATCGACGAGCCCGCGCGTGGAGTCGTGCGGCTGACGATCTCCAACCCGGACAAGCGCAACGCGCTCGATCATCCGATCCTCGACGCGATCACCGCGACGCTCGGCGAGCACTCCGTGGTGGACGGGCCTGGTGAGACGGGCGAGTCCGCATCCCAGGTGCGCTGCGTGGTCGTGACGGGCGCGCACGGGATGTTCTCGGCCGGGTATGACATCGGCGAGATCCCCGACGCCGAGTTCGAGGAGCGCGCGCAGGCGCTGGTGGCGCACCCGTTCACCGAAGCGATCGACGCGCTGGAGGCGTTCCCGTGGCCGACGGTGGCCGCCCTACCCGGACACACGATCGGCGGCGGGCTGGAGCTCGCCCTCGCATGCGACCTGCGGGTCGCCACCGACGGCATCAAGCTGGGGATGCCGCCGGCGAAGCTGGGACTGGTGTACTCGCACACGGGCCTGCGGCGGTTCATCGACGCGATCGGCGCGCCACGCACGCGCGAGCTGTTCCTGCTCGGCCGCTACATCGACGCACACACGGCCCTGAACTGGGGTCTGGTCAACCGCGTCGCGGGGCGGGACGAACTGGAGCACGAGACGCTGCAGCTGGCGAGCGAGCTTCAGGGCAACGCCCCTCTGGCCCAGCTCGGCAACAAGCGCGTGATCGCGGCGCTGCTGCGGGCAGAGGGTCGGCTAGAGGAGGACGTCGAGCGAGAACTGATCGAGTTGCGAGCGCAATCGTTCGCATCGGCAGACATGCGCGAGGGGATGCGCGCGTTCGCCGAGAAGCGACCACCACGATGGAGCAACTCCTAGCCGTCCGCCGGGCGGCCTAACGTGACACGCGCATGCCACCATTGATCACCCGAGCAGAGGCCGTACAACTCGGCGAGATCGAGGGTCACGCCGAGATCGAAGCACTCGTACAGCAGGCATGGGAGGCGCGGGTGGAGCGGTTCGACGATTCGACCGACATGTGCTCGCTGGTCAACGCCAAGTCGGGCGGGTGCGCGGAGGACTGCGGGTTCTGCGCGCAGTCGCGGTTCGCCGAGGCACAGACGCCGATGCACGCAATGATGAGCCCCGAGCAGATCCTCGAGCACGCCCGCGCCGCCGAAGCGGCGGGGGCCCACCGGTTCTGCATGGTCACGCAGGGGCAGGGACTGTCCAAGCGCGACTTCGAGCGGATCCTGGAGGGCGCGCGGTTGGTCGCAGAGCAGACCAATCTCAAGCGCTGCGCGTCGATCGGGCACATGTCCGCCGCGCGCGCGGCCGCGTTGAAGGAGGCGGGGATCCAGCGCGTGCACCACAACGTGGAGACCGCCGAGAGCTACTACGACGAGGTTTCGAGCACCGTCCGCTACGAGGGACGGATCCGCACGATCCAAGCCGTGCGCGACGCGGGCCTGGAGACCTGCGTCGGGGGCATCCTGAACCTCGGCGAGTCCCGTGCGCAGCGCGTGGAGATGGCGTTCGAGCTGGCGGCGCTGGCACCGACGAGCGTGCCGATCAACCTGCTGAACCCCAGGCCGGGAACGAAGTTCGGCGACCGCGAGCCGATCGATCCGTGGGAGGCGGTCAAGTGGATCGCGATCTTCCGGCTGATCCTCCCCGAGGCGCTGTTCCGATTGTGCGGCGGGCGCGTGGAGAACCTCGGCGAGCTGCAGCCGCTCGCGGTCCGAGCCGGGCTGAACGGCGTGATGATGGGCAACTTCCTGACGACGCTCGGCTCCGAGCCCGAGCAGGACCGGGCGATGTTCGAGGATCTGGGGCTGAACGTGGCGCGCCAGCCGGACAACGGCGCCAACCCCCGGCCGGACAACCGCTCGGGCTGGCTGGACGGTGAGACGCCCGATGTCGTGGAGGAGCTGCTCAGCGAGAGCACCCCTGCAGGCGCCTCCGACAGCGGCGCGAGCGCCGACAACCGCGTCGCGGGCGATCCGAGCCAGAGACTGAAGGTGCGCCTGTGGGATCCCTCGACGCAGTTGCGGTTCAAGACCAAGCAGTCGGTTCCGCCCCGTCCCGATGGCGCACCGAACAGAGTGCCGGTCGGTTGAGCACATGAACGAGATCGAACAGCGCCTGACGGAACTGGAGCAGCTCGGGCTGAGCCGGCGCCTGCGGATGGTGAGCGGACCGCAGGGACCGCGGATCGTGCTCGACGGCAAGCCGGTGCTGCTGCTGTGCTCGAACAATTATCTCGGTCTGGCCGACCATCCGCGCGTGCGCGAGGCGGCGGCCGAGGCGGCAATGCGCTGGGGCGTGGGCGCGGGCGCATCGCGGCTGGTGTCGGGCACGATGACGATCCACCGCCGCCTGGAGCAGCGCCTGTCCGCGTTCGGACACAGCGAGGAGTGCGTGCTGTTCGGCTCGGGCTACCTCGCCAACGCTGGCGCGATCGGCGCGCTGGCGGGACGCGGTGACATGGTCTGCTCGGACGAGCTCAACCACGCCTCGATCGTCGATGGCTGCCGGCTGTCGCGAGCACAGGTGTACGTGTATCGCCACCGCGACACCGACCACCTCGACTGGCTGCTGCGCCGTCACGGCGGCGATGGCCGGCGACTGATCGTCACCGATTCGGTGTTCTCGATGGATGGCGACCTCGCCCCGCTGACCGAGATCGTCGAGCTGGCCAGGGAGCACGGCGCACGCACGATCGTCGATGAGGCGCATGCCGTCGGCGTGCTCGGCCCGATTGGGCGGGGAGCGATCGCCCAGGCAGACCTGGAGGGCGAGATCGACATCGTGATCGGCACGCTCGGCAAGGCGCTCGGCTCATATGGAGCGTATGCGTGCGCGCGCGGGGAAACGATTCGCTACCTGATCAACACGGCGCGTCCGCTGATCTTCTCGACCGCTCCCCCACCACCCGCGATCGCGGGTGCCCTGGCGGCGCTGGAGCTGCTCCAAGAGCGACCGCACCGCGTGCAGCGGCTGCGTTCGAACGCGCGGGTACTGCGCCGCGCACTGAGCGCCGAGGGCATGCCGGCAGGCGATACGGAGATGCACATCGTGCCCTTGGTCATCGGCGAGGAGCAGGCGACGATGAGACTGTGCGAGGCATTGCTCCAGCGGGGAGTGTTCGCCCAAGGGATCCGTCCGCCGACCGTCGCACCTGGCACGTCCAGGCTGCGCCTGACGGTGATGGCCAGCCACACCGCCGATGAGCTGCGCGAGGCGGCGCGAGCCATCGGCGCGACCGCGCGCGAGTTGGACATCGACGTGGCGGCGGCGGGACTACGCGACCCGGAGTCCGTGGGCGAGGAGGGAGTGCTCGGCGATCTGGAACGGCAGGTGTCCACACTGGCTCCCGCCGGCTCCTCGGCCTATGCGAGCATAGAGCCCGGGCGGGACTCGCCCCGCCTGAAGGTCCCGTTCGACGGCGAGCGCGACATCGTCATCCACCGCGCGGCCTAGTCGCCGGGGTGCAAGCGCTGGTATGCGCGGACTGTTTGTCACCGGGACCGGCACCGGTGTCGGCAAGACGATCCTGAGCGCGTCACTGCTGGCCGCAATGGCGGCCGCCGGTGAGCGCGTTCGGGCACACAAGCCCGTGGTGACAGGACTCGATGACCGGCCCGATCTCGGCGGCGGATGGCCGCCCGATCACGAGTTGCTGGCGAGCGTCGCCGGTATGCGAGCAGAGGAGGTCGCGCCGCTGCGCTACGGACCCGCCGTGTCGCCCCATCTCGCGGCGCGACTGGCGGGCGAGACGATCGACTCGGACGGCCTGATCGCACGGGCACGCGCGGCGTCGGCAGAGGTGGAGAGCACGCTGATCGTCGAGGGGGTCGGTGGTCTGCTGGTGCCGCTGGCCGAGGAGCTCACCGTGCGGGATCTGGCGGTCGCGCTCGGGCTGGGCGTGCTGATCACCGCGAAGCCCGGGCTGGGCACGATCAATCACACGTTGCTGACGCTCGAGGCTGCGCGCACCGTCGGATTGGACGTGCGCGCGGTCGTACTCACGCCGTGGCCTGAGAGACCCGCAGAGCTGGAACGCTCCAACCGCGACACGATCGGGCGGCTCGGCGAGGTCGAAGTGGTGGGCCTGAGCCACGTGCCGAGCCCGGCAGCGGCAGATCTGGCGCGAGCCGGCGATGCGCTTCCGTGGCGGCAGTGGTGCCCACCCGAGAGCTTCATCCCCGTCAACTCTTAGCATCGACGTATGGCTGGTCGAATGATGCTGCAGATGCATCTCCCGCCCGGAGGGTTCCGGGGTCGTACCCCCGGAGAAAGGAGGTGCCATGAGTACAGCACTATCTGCACTAGCCATCGCGCTGCTCGTCTCCATGCTGATCATCGATCGGCTGACGAGATAGCAGAGCGCCCTAGCGGTCGCAGCGAAGACGACTCCGGCGACCGTCAGGGATCTCGCTACTTAACCGGAGGGGACCCCGGTCACCCAGGGCCCCTCGGAGGCGCAAATGAATATAGCAATAAGCGCACTAGCCGCCCATCAGTGTAACCCACAGCCCGACGGAACTCAACCGCATCATTCAACCACCGGCAGCAGCCACAACAGCCCCGGTCACGCGTGCCAGGTCATCCCCACCGATCACATACGGCGGCATCGTGTAGATCAGATCGCGAAACGGCCGCAGCCACACGCCCCGCTCGACCGCGACAGCGGTCACGGCGGGCACGTTCACCTCGCGATCGAGCTGAACGACACCGATCGCCCCCAGCACGCGCACGTCCACAACACCCGCCAGCTCGCGCGCCGGCTCGAGTCCCGCCAGCAGGCCCCGTTCGATCGCCAGCACCCGCCCGCGCCAATCGCCACCGGCGAGCAGATCGAGCGAGGCCAGCGCGACCGCGCATGCAAGCGGGTTGGCCATGAACGTCGGCCCGTGCATCAGCCCGCCGCCCTCGCCCGCGGAGACCGCCTCGGCCACGGCGCGCGTGCACAACGTCGCGGCGAGCGTCATGTACCCGCCGGTGAGCGCCTTGCCGACGCACATCACATCCGGCGCGACCTGTGCGTGCTCGCAGGCGAACATCGCACCCGTGCGCCCAAACCCGGTGGCGATCTCATCCAGCACGAGCAGCAGCCCGTGCTCGTCGCACAACCGCCGCAGAAGCGCGACGCACTGGGGCGCGTACATCCACATCCCCCCCGCACCCTGCACGACCGGCTCCACGATCACCGCCGCTAGCTCGTGCGCGTGCGCAGCGACCAGCTCGCTGACGTGTGCCGCCCAGCTCTCGTCCAGACCGGCGTCGAACCCACCCGGCGGGCGCTGCGCAAACACGTGCTCTGTCAGGACACCTCCGAACAGGCTGTGCATCCCGCCGACCGGATCGCAGACGGCCATCGCGCCGAACGTATCGCCGTGATAGCCACCCCGCACGGTCAGCAGCCGAGTGCGCTCGCCATGACCAAGTGCGCGCTGGTACTGAAGCGCCAGCTTGATCGCGACCTCGACCGACACCGAGCCGGAGTCCGCGAAGAACACTCGCTCCAAGCCCTCGGGCGTGAGCGCCACCAACCGCTCGGCCAGCAGGATCGCCGGCTCGTGCGTGAGGCCGCCGAACATCACGTGCGCCATCCGCCCCAGCTGCTCGCGCACGGCGCCGTCGAGCACGGGATGACGGTAGCCGTGGATCGCACACCACCACGACGCCATCCCGTCGATCAGCTCCCGCCCGTCGGCCAGCCGCAGGCGAACGCCCTGCGCAGATACGACCGGCAACGGCTCGGGCGGCTCGGCCGGGAGCCCACCGTACGGATGCCACACACGCTCGCGGTCGAGCGCCAGCAGGGCCTGCCAGTTCGACAGGTCCAGGTCCTAGTCCTCGTAGATCACAAAATCGCGCTTGCGCGCGCCGCACACCGGGCAGAACCACGTGTCGGGGATGTCCTCGAACGCAGTCCCCGCGGGGATGCCCCCGTCCGGGTCGCCCTCGTCGGGGTCGTAGATGTAGCCGCAGGACTCGCAGATCCAGCGTTGCAGGGTCTTGGTTGTGGTGCTCATTGGTAGTCAGGGGCGCGGTGCCGCGAGGTCCGTTTCCCCATTCCCCTTTCAATCCGTGCGTGCGGTTTTCCCGCACACGGCTTACCGATGATCTTCGTGATGGTCACGACGCTGTTGCCGGGTAGCGGATGGTGCCGCGCAAACGGTAGAGGCCGTGGGCCTCGAACCACTCGCGCGTCCAGGTCTCCCACTGGCCGGGACGCAGGTTGCGACCATAACGCTTGCGCATCAGGACGCTCAAGCGACGCACGACGTAGCGGTCGATCTGGTTGAAACGGATGGCGGCATTACCGGTACGAAAATAGTTGCCCCAGCCACGCAGGATCGGATTGATCCACGAGATCACCTCGCGGATATCTGTCCCGTTGCGGCTATGGCCGGTCAGCACCTTGATTCGCTGACGTACCCGCTTCATCGCTTGCTGTGAGGGCCAGCGCTGAAGGTACCGATCGAAGATCGGCCAGCGGCGGATGCCGCGCTCCAGCAGCTTGCCCGACACGCGAGCGTGAAAGTGGCAGCCAAGGAAATCGAGGCCTTCCCGGCCTTCGGTGAGGTCAACGACTCTCGTCTTCTCCCGGTGCAGCTCCAACCCAAGATCGACCAGCACCCTCCTGGCCAGCTCCCGGGCGGCGTGGGCCTGCGCCTCGCTCTTGCACATCACGACGAAGTCGTCCGCATAGCGGACGAGCCTGCCGTTAGTGCCATCAGCGAACGCTTGGTCCAGCGCGTGCAGGTAGATGTTCGACAGAAGCGGCGAGATCACGCCACCCTGCGGGGTCCCAGCAACCGAACGGCTGAGCACCCCTTCATCCATCACCCCTGCTTGGAGGCACTGCCGTATGAGCTTGAGTACGCGCCGGTCCGAGACCCTCTCCCCAACCCTCCCGAGCAGTTGCTCGTGGTCGATCGCGGAGAAGTAGTCGCGGATGTCGGCCTCGAACACGAAGGAGTACCCGTCGATGAACGACCGGCGCAACACCTCCTTTGCACCCGTAGCCGACCGGCGCGGACGAAACCCAAACGAGACATCCAGAAAGTCAGCCTCGAAAATGGGCTCCAAGATCATACGCGCGGCCTGCTGGACAATCCGATCCTTGACGGTCGGGATGCCGAGCGGCCGCACACCACCCTTAGGCTTGGGGATCAACACCCGCCGGACCGGCCGCGGACGATAAGACCCCTGACGCAGGTCACGCTGCAACTCGGCCAAAAGCCGCTCCACACCGTATTCCCGCACCGCCACCAGCGTCTGAGCATCGACCCCGGCGGCACCCTTGTTCTTCTGCACGCGCCTCCACGCCTCCCGCAGGACGTCACTCCTGTGGACCCGGTCAAACAGGGCATGGAAACGCCTACCCGGCGACCGCTTAGCGGCCACCCATAGCTTACGCTGAAGTTCTCGCACATCCCCACCAGTGGTCTCCAACAGCACCATTTCCCTGGCAGGACCACCAGGCTTATGCCCGGCGGGGTCGGTGGATCGAGCTGGCTCGACCATGCCCTAACGCTTACCCTCGACGCTCACGCGATCAAAGCAGGGGTCCTTCGCTCCCGGCGCGTTGTTCTGCACGCCGATCTCAACTGTCGGGTCGGGGGAGGTGGCAGACACGCAAGTCCGCTGCCTCCGCCCGCCCTTCCGAACCGCTCGTGCAGTTTTCCCGCAAGCGGCTCTCACTGGGATAAGCCCTTCTGGCGGTAGTAGCTGTCCATGCTCGGAATGAGTTGCAGGAGGTTCACCAGGCCCAGCTCCCCGTAGAGCCGCCGCGCTGGCAGATGCCGCCATCCGGCGTTCCGCCAGTGCTTGTATTGGTGGTTCCAGACGCGCATCATGACCCAGCGGTTGAGGCGGTTATATAGCCGGCGCACCTTCGCACGCCGGTAATAGTTGCCCCAGCCACGAATGATCGGATTGAGCTCGTCCAGCACCCCTTCAAGGTCCTTCGGGTTGCGCCGGTTTGTCGCCGTGCGCACCTTGTCCTTGAAACGCTCGATCGAGCGGTCGGTCGGGAGCGCGTAAAGGCTGGGACCTCCAGCCTTGTGCCGCAACCCCTTCCCGCGCCCGATCTTGTAGCCCAGGAACTCAAAGCCCCTGGTGATGTGAACGATCCGCGTCTTCTCAGGGTGAAGCCGGAGTCCCAGCTCGCCCTCCAGCACCTCACGGGCGCTCGCCAGCGCCCGTTTCGCTTCCGTCTCAGAACGACAGACGATTACCCAGTCATCGCAATACCGCGTCAACGCAAAACCCGCCTGGGCCATCTTCTCATCGAAGAAGCTCAGATAGATGTTGCTGAGCAAGGGTGATGCCACCCCGCCCTGCGGTGTCCCGGCGACCGCGCTCTCGAACACGCCGTCCCGCAGCGCTCCGGCCGTGAGCATCGATCTAATGAGGCTCAACACCTTGCCGTCGGCCACCCGGTCAGCGACCAGGTCAACCAGCAGCTCGTGCGAGAGCGACCCGAAGAAGTCGGAGATGTCAGCGTCCACGATCCACTCCGCCTGCCCCAGCTGCCGCCAGATACGCCGCATCGCCATATGCGCCGAACGGCCCGGTCGGTAGCCGAAGCTCGCCTCCCGGAACGTCGGCTCAAAGATCGGTTCAAGCACCTGGACCAGCGCCTGCTGGCACACACGATCCAAGATCGTGGGTATACCTAACGGGCGCTTCTTGGTGGTCCCGGGCTTGTCGATCTCGACCCGTCTGACGGGCCGTGGCCGGTAGTGGCCTTCCTTGAGCTGCCGGTGCAGAACGTCGAGATAGCGATCCCGGTCCTTATCGAACCGGGCGATGGTCACACCATCGACGCCGCCAGCACCTTTGTTCTTCTTCACGCGCTCCCACGCTCGCCGCAGGTTTCGCCGGTCATAGACCTGGCCGATCAACGAGTGCGCCTTCCGCGCCTGCATGGTTCGCTTACCTACCGGGCTCATCGGTACGACGTCACGGGTCTCCTCACGAACGCCGCCTCGGTCATTGCCGCAGCAGCCATCAGTCCGACGCTCGATACTCACCCGACCCACCGTCCGAATCGCCCTGCCCAGCGTGACCCCTTCCCCCTGAACAGCGCCTTTTGGGTCGCTGTCCCGCCGCCCCACAAGAGGACGCTCCCAGGGCTTTTGTTCTTCCCTGGTTCACGAGTACCGTGAGTCACTCCGACTTCTCGCACAGCATCCCCGGCGACTTCGCCCGAAGGCTTATACGCCCAGGTACCCAACCCCGTCGAGCGGGACCGTACGAGACCTCCCGGGGTAACGCATGCTCCTTTCCCGCCGTGCCGCCCGCACACACCTTGTTGCGCCCAGGCACCCCAAGTACTTCCTTCGCCCCCATAGTGCAGGCTCGGTATCACCTGGATCTGGCCGACCGGTTCGCCTATCTCGGCTACGGCCCGGCGATTCGCCTCAAACCCTTCAGACCCCACCTCACGGTGGGCGCCCTGTCCTGCGCACAAGGAACCGAGTACACCCAGGCCCAGACCCGCATCACTCGACAGGCAACAGGCGCTGATCCCGGCGGTTTCCCGAACCGGCGCTCTAACCCCATCACCATGAAGCTCCGCGACTCTCAACCTCTCTGCTCCCTTCTGCGCCCGGCGAGGCGTTACCCCCGCCTGTTGGCTACGGACCCCGCTTGGGGCCGGTCCGACTGGACTTCCACCAGCTAGGAACATGCGCCGCCCGGCGCACACTACGACCCCCTCGGACTCCCGCTCACCTCCGCTCGCTTTCGCCATCGGCTTATACGAACGGTCTTTGCTGACGAGGCTAGCCAGACGGGTCTCCCTTGTTCCGGATCCAGACCTTGCGCGCGTGCAAGTCTCCATACCCCGCAGGGACCCACCGCACCCGATCCGGAACCAGGACTGGCGGACATGGCCTTCACCGTGACATGAGCGGCTCGGCTCCCCGATTGTTCCTATGACGAGGCTGCAATCCCAGCCCACGCGCTCGCTCCCTCCAAAGAGGCTCTCGACGCCCCGCTCAGCCGCAGAGATCTCTCCCAACGACCGGGGCCTGCTACCGGGCACTCCGGCGTCTACCCGGACGGGACTCACACCCGCCGGCCTGATCCAGCTTCCAAGGCGCAC
>CAWEOK010000018.1:0-48463 GCA_963810645.1 uncultured Solirubrobacterales bacterium
GATGTGGAAGGCTCGTAGGTCTAGGGACTAGGCGCTTCTGCCAACAGAGGCGAGGACATCGTGGTCGTCGTCACGGAATGAGACATTACGCGATGAAGTGGCGTTGGTCAGGAGGTTGTTGCACTGGCCCATGCGCGGGCCTCGTCGCGGAGTTGGCGAAAGATGGTGTGCTCGCGGTGAGCGGTTTGGTCAGCGAGCAGTGCTTGCTCGGCTTCAGTGCAGTCGGCGAGAAAGTCGAACCGCTCGCGGACGATGGCGCAGATGCGGTCGTGGTCCTGCTGCAGACGACGGGGTACCAGGCCCTGGAGGTCAGCCCAGCGGAAGTTCTTGGGCTGGATTGCGCGCAGCAGCGCATCGGGTTCATAACGAGGACTGTCGCGTTGGTCGGTCCAGGCCTCCAGAACGGCGAGACGGCGCACGAGTTGGGCGGAGAACGGTCTGGCGGCCCAGAGGTGGAGGTCGTAGACATCCTTGGCTGAGCCGCCGAGGCGGCGGTTGCAGGCCATGATCTTCTCGCCGATCATCTCGTAGGGGTCCAAGCCGTAGAGGGTCGGTATGCCGCACTCCACGCGCGAGAAGTAAGGCTGCTGGGCGAGCGGCAGATCGCGGGGTTTGAGAACCGGGTCCAGGCGGTAGCTGATCTGCAGCTCGAACGTTCCGCTGCCGTCGGGATGCTCGTAGGCGATCGTGCCGCTGAAGTTTTCTTCCTGGGAATAGCGGAAAGCGGCGATCTGAAAGATGATCTCGTGATAGGGACTGCGCTGCGCCAACTCAGCCTCGATCTGTGCCTCGAAGCCGTTCTTGTGAGTGGCGTCGAGGTCGATGTCCTCAGAGAAGCGGCCGGTGCTCCCGAACACGCACTTGCGCAGCGCGGTGCCGCCCTTGAACAGCAGCGGACCGGGCGTGTCATGCGCGTCGCGGCCGATCAGGCCGGCCTCGTTGAGCAGTGCCAGCGCATAGTGCAGGACAACGTCTTGACCGGCGACCTCGGCATCGACCTGCTGTCCGACGGCGTATTGACGAATGATGGCGTTGGGGATCATCAGCGGACGATCTCCTCGCGCAGGGTTTCGGCTCCAATGTTGTCGATGACGGCCCAACGGGACAGACGCGTGCCGTGGGCTCCAAAGATGCGTCGCTCGCCGAGGTACAACAACGACTCGCCGGGTCTCGCCTGTGCATGCTTTGCGACTGCTTTTGGGATCTGCAGGTCGAGTATCTCCATCAGCGCGGCGAGTCAACGTAGTGCTGCGCGCCCGCGGACGGCCTGCTCGCCGAGCTCGATCAAGAGGTCCCAGTCGAGGGTTGGGTACGCTCGATCAACGACGCGCGCGAGCCCGTGGGCACCCCCGATGCGTCCCGGTAGTCCGGCGCCGTCGATGAGGATCTTCTCCGGCCGGGCGAGCCCGATCTGAAAGCCGTGCAGATCGGCTTGCTCGACGGCAACAGGTTCGAACGAGCGCAGGAAGATCAACGAGATCGGTATCTCGGCCCACGCCTTGGGACGGTTGGTGCCGGACGGGACGCAAGCCTGCACCGAGCCTGGACGATCCGGCGTCAGCCCTCGCTCGTAGGCGGCGGATTGAAAGCCGACGTAGTAGCGCAATCCTGAGGTCCCCAGCGCGGCCCACGGATTCGGGATCGCCCAGCCACCGGTGTCGGCCAGGACCGTCTCGTAGCGCCCACGCGAGGTGCGAGTCAGCCAGCCCTTGCGAGCCAGGTTCGAGACTGTGTGCCATACAGTCTGCGGGGGCCACCCGAAGTGTTCTGCGATCTCTCGTGAGGAGATGCTGCGAAGGCGCTCACTCTCAAGCCATGCGACGACCTCCGCCTCGCGTTGCGAGAGGGTGCGGGCCGAGGGTGAGGCAGGATCAAGCACCATTGCTCATGTATACCCGATCCTGCGGATAATGCGAAGGTTGAGCTATACATGAGCAGTAGCCAGCCAAGCCTTCTCGCGGCGGCCTTCCCGCGCGAGGCGGCGATTCGTCCGAGGGCTGCGCCGTCGAGGTTTCCGAGCTCGATTAGGATGGTCGCGGCGTTGCCAATATGGTGGAAAGTCCAGCTCAGCCCCGCCGCGCCGGCACTACGAACGTGAACGTGAGCGTCGCGTCCCTGGGAATCGCCTGGACCGCGTTCAGTGTGACCGTATACAGCGAGCCGCCGAGCGTGCACAGACTTCGGCGAGCATAACGCGCGTTCGATTCCGATCGGCCTGTCCGCCTACCTCGCGATCGCCCGCCGGCCGGCACGTATCAACTCGCCGACGAGCGCCTCGATCGAGCGCTCGAGCTGCTTGATGCTCGCGTCCTGCACACGCCCGATCCCGGCCGCGCGGTTGACCCAGGAATTGATCTCGCGGTGGCTGCGCCCGTCGCGGCGATGCAGTTCCGCCACCAATCGGCTGCGCTCCTTGCGCAACTCGTCGCGGCGCTCGAACGCCGCGATCGGTGCCGGCGCGGGCGTCGGTGCAGGTTGAGGTGGAGCAACGGAGGCGGGTGCGGGGGCCGGCTGGGGTGCTCCGAACAGGGTCATCTGCGGCGCAAACTCGGCGCTCAGGGGCACGAACTCGGCTGTCGGCGACAGCTCGGTGGTGCGCCGCTCCGGGGGCTCATCCCAACCCTCCTCGCCGGATTCGGACTCGTTGCGGCGCAGCGCATGGCGCAGCTCGGTCTCGACCTCCGAGGCGTGACTGCGAAGGACCGGGTCGGCCGGCAGATACACCCAGCTCGCCTCTGCCGTCCGGCCCGGGATCGTGCGCACGAACCGCCCGACGATCTGGCGGAATATCAGCGGCGTCTTGGCCGCGCTCGCATACACGCCCACGCGCAGCCGCGGGATGTCAACCCCCTCGGAGACCATGTTCACCGCCACGATCCACGGCTCGCGCGAGTCGCGGAACTGCGCGAGCTTGCGCGCCGCCCCGGCGTCCGTATGCAGAACCACGACCGGCGCGCGTCCGGTCGCCTCGCTCAGCAGCTTGGCCACTCGGCGGGCGTGACTGGCGTCGGCCGCGACCACGAGTCCGCCCGCGTCGCGGTGTCCCTCGGCACGCAGCGCGCTCAGCTTGGCGTCGGCCTCGCGCAGGATCCGCGGCAGACCGTCGGGCAGCTCGGTCGATATCGCCGTCCGGTACCGCCGTCCGGCCTCGCGCGGGGTGAGGACCGTCTCGAACGAGGACTCGATCACGTCCTCGCCGCTGCGCCACGACAGCGTTCCGTCGAACGTGACGAACGCCACCGGGCGGCACACGCGGTCGGCGACCGCTTCGGCGTATGTGTAGGAAACGTCGGGCATCGCCAGTCCCTCGCGGTCGTAGCGCACCCCCGGGATCGGCGTGGCGTCGGAGCGAAACGGAGTCCCCGACAGCAGCAGCCAACGCGGCGCTCCCGCGAACGCGCGCCTGAAGCTCTCCCCCCAGGCCAGATCCTCGCCCAGGTGGTGCGCCTCGTCGACGATCACGAGCGTCTGTGGCGCGACCCGCGCCGCCCAGGCCGACGGATCGCTCGACACACGCGCGTACGTGACCGCTACACCGTCGAAGTCCCGCGGTGGCTTCGGTCCCGGTGCGTCGGGCTGCAACTGCACCCCGAGCGTGGCGGCCGCGGCCGCCCACTGGCGCGTGAGCGGCGTCGTCGGGCACATGACACCCACGCTCCTGACGATCCGCCTACGCAGCAGATCGCTCGCGAGCTCCAGTGCCGGACGCGTCTTGCCGGCTCCGGGCGCGGCCGAGATCAGGAACGGACCCTCCTGCCAGTCAACCAGCCGGTCGAGCGCGCGGCGCTGCCACGCGCGCAGCGATGTCGAATCGGAGCGCGTCAAAGAGCCCGGCATCCTGCGCCACTGCGCGGACGGAACGAGCCGTGGGGTAGCGGCAGGGCTTGGTTGAGCGAATCGGCCGCGTTGCGGAGGGATGAGGCCCAACGGGATGGTCGTTCGCGTTGTGGTCGGGAGGGACAGGACCGCGGGTGGGCGCGAGGGTCGATGAGGCTAAACTGCGCCGTCCCGCCGGAGTAGCTCAGCTGGTTAGAGCAGGGGAATCATAATCCCAAGGTCGGGGGTTCGAGTCCCTCCTCCGGCATTCGGTGGCCCCGTATCCGTCACACCCCCTGCTGGCCGTCCCCAACGTCTCCGAGGGTCGAGACACCTCCGTCGTGCGGGCCATCGGACAAGCGTTCTCGACTGGCGGTGTCAGGCTCCTGGACGTCCACTTCGACGCCGATCACCATCGCTCTGTCTACACGCTCGCGGGTCCCTCCTCGGCGCTGTCCGACGCATTGCTGGCGGGCGCTGGAGAGGTCGTAGCGCGGATCGACGTGCTCTCCGGATCGGGCTCCGGTGAGCCACGGGGCGAGCACCCCTACGTCGGCGCGCTCGACATCGCTCCCGTGGTCTATCTGGATGAGCGCTCACGCGGCGCGGCTTTTGCGCAGGCGCTCGTTCTCGCCGACCGGATCGGGCACGAGCTGGCGGTGCCGGTGTTCCTGTATGGCGAGCTGGCCGGCGGACGTACCCGCGCGCAGCTGCGCTCCGGTGGGATCACAGGGCTCGCGCGGCGCATCGACTCGGGCGAGCTACGGCCCGACTTCGGTCCGCCCCACCTGCATCCGAGTGCGGGCGCCACGCTGGTTGCCGCGCGCGCGCCACTCGTCGCGTTCAATCTCGTGCTCGCCCCACCCGCAACTGTGGACGATGCGCGACGGATCGCCGCCCTGATCCGTGAGACCGGCGCCGAGGGGCTGGTCGGGCTGCGTGCGATCGGAGTCCAGCTCGGCGATGGGCTCGCGCAGGTCTCGATGAACATCGAGCGCCCCTTCGAGACTTCGCTGGCGCTCGTGGTCGAACGCGTTCGCGCTCATGCCGACGTCGCGCACGGGGAGCTGGTCGGACTGGCGCCGAGCGCCGCGTTCGTGGACTTCCCGCAGGACGTCCCCCTGCCCGGCTTCGATCCCTCCAGACATCTGATCGAGCGAGCGCTCGGGCTGTAGGCTTCATCGGCAGATGGCTCAAACCAAGCGCAAGCGCCAGACCAAGCATCGTGGCAACGCGGCGGGCGTCGTCGAGTCGCGCGGTCGCACCGGTCGCAAGCCGACCGCGGCCGAGAAGGCCGGCCCGAAGCAGGCGGAGGAGGCCAAGCGCATCCCCCGCCAGGATCGCCCGCCCACGTGGACGGGAGCGTTCTACCGCGCGATGATCGCGGCCGTGCTGATGCTGCTCGCCAGCCTGGTCCTCCTGGGCAAGCACGGCAGCGAGGCGATCGAGCTGTTCCCGGTCGTCCTGCTCGCCTACATTCCGATCAGCTACTACACAGACACCTGGATGTTCAACCGGCGCATGCGCAAAAAAGCCAAGGACGGTGGCCCCAAGGCGGCAGCGCGATGAACGACGGCCTGGATATCCGCTCCTTCACGGTCGGTCCCGTACAGGAGAACGCCTACATCGTCCGCCTTACCGGCGCGGGCGCCGACTCCGGAGGGGTTGGTCGGGCGCTGCTCGTCGATCCCGGCGATGAGCCCGACCGGCTGCTTCAGGCGATCGAGCAGCTCGGCGTACAGATCGAGGCGATCCTCATCACGCACTGTCACTTCGATCACATCGGCGCGGTCGCGCCGCTCGCGCGCGCGACCGGCGCGCCCGTCTACTGCCCCGAGATCGAGCGCCCCGTGCTCGAGGACATCGCGCTCGGCACGCCCCCCGGGTTCGGGCCGTTCGAGAGCTACACGCCCGAGCACACGCTCTCGGGTGGCGAGTCGTTGAATCTCGCGGGTCTCGACATCGAGGTGCTGTTCACGCCCGGCCACAGTCCCGGCCATCTCACTTTCTCCATGCCCGCACACGCCGCGATCCTCTCTGGCGACGTCCTGTTCCAGGGCTCGATCGGCCGCACCGACCTGCCCTTCGCCGACCACCCCACGCTGGAGCGCTCGTTGGCAACCTTGATCGATACGCTCCCACCCGCGACGACCGTGTATCCGGGTCACATGGGGATCACTACGCTCGAGCGCGAGCTGGCCACCAACCCGTTCCTCGTCGAGATTCGCGCCGAGCGGCAGGTCCGGGCCGCGGGCAGTTGAGCGACGCGGGCAAGATCAAAGCTCCCCGCGGCACCTACGACGTGCTCGGCGAGCAGTCCGCCGCGCGCGCCACCCTCGAATCCAAGGCACGGGCGATCCTCAAGGGGGCGGGCTATGAGCGCATCGAGACGCCCGCGTTCGAGGCAACCGAGCTGTTCGCGCGCGGCGTCGGCGCCTCGACCGACATCGTCCAGAAGGAGATGTACACCTTCGAGGACGCCTCCGGGCGCTCGCTGACGCTGCGCCCCGAGGGCACCGCGCCCGTGTGCCGCGCCTACGTCGAGCACGGCATGCACAAGCTCCGCCAGCCCGTGCGACTCTGGTATCTGTCGAGCTTCTTCCGCCACGAGCGCGCCCAGGCCGGGCGCTACCGCCAGTTCTGGCAGATCGGCGCGGAGGCGCTCGGCTCCGAGGACCCGGCCGTTGACGCCGAGTCGATCTGGCTGCTCGCGACGCTGCTGGATGAGATGGGTGTGGCCTCCGTGCGCCTGCGCCTGTCCAGCCTCGGCAGTCCGGCCGCACGTCAGGTCTACCGCGAGCAGTTGCAATCCCACCTGCGCGCCCACGCCGACTCGCTGTCCGAGGATGTGCGCGCCCGCATCGACCTGAACCCGCTGCGCGCGTTCGACTCCGATCACCCCGGCACCCGCGCTGTGATACAGACCGCGCCGCTGCTGCGCGAGTTCCTCGACGAGCGCGACGCCGCCCATTTCGCCGAGGTCCGAGCTCGCCTGGACACCGCCGGAGTCGCCTACGAGCTCGACCCCACGCTCGTGCGTGGCCTGGACTACTACACGCGCACCGTGTTCGAGCTCACCTCCGATGCCCTCGGCGCGCAGTCCGGCGTCGGCGGTGGCGGTCGCTACGACGGCCTGGTGGAGATGCTCGGCGGAGCGCCGACCCCCGGCATCGGTTGGGCCGCCGGAATCGAGCGCATCCTGCTCGCGGGCGCTGCGCCACCCGCGGCGCCCCCACCGGTCGATCTGTTCGTCGCTTATGAGCCAGTCCGAGACGATGCACGCTCGGTGGGAGGCGATACGGATACGCGTTCCAAGGGCGGGAAACCCGCAGACGCGCACACATACGCGCCCGCCGACGCTTTCGCGCTGCTCAGCGAGGCTCGCGCCGCCGGTCTGACGGCGCAGATGGAGCTGGCCGGTCGCTCGCTCAAAGGTCAGCTCGGCTTCGCCAACACGCTCGGCGCCCGCTACGTCGCGATCCTGGGCGATGGCGATGAGGCTGCGCTGAAAGACATGTCCGGCGGCGGTCAACAGACGCTCGCGGCCGAGCAGGTCGTGCACGCGGTCCTGCGTGGTCTGCACGCGCTCTGAGGCCCACCCCGAGCTGGGATATCCGGTGCGAGAAGTCCGCGCCGCGGTTTTTCCGTTCAACTCTCGCGCCTGAACTGCCGATCTAGGGGCAGATGACCCAGATCTCCCGTCCCTTCCAGATCGTCCTGGTCGCGTTCGTGCTGTTCGTCGGCGTGTGGTTCCTCGCGCTGCAGGGACACACGTCCACCACCACGGGCGGCTCGGGTTCGAGCGCCTCCGCTCCGAGCTCGCCTGCGCCCGCGCCGTCCACGGCGACCAAGGCCAAAACGACCGGGTCCGTGCACTCCACGCGCGTGACGCACGTCACTCACGGTGCGAGCACCGTCACGGTCAAGCACTCGGCATCGACGACCGCCGGTCACGCGACGGTCACGCACACGACAGTCGTGGCCAAACACACCACCGCCGCGACGACCACGAAGCCCGCTACGCACACGACGGTCGTGCATACCACCGTCGTCACGCACACCACGGCCAAGCCGGCGCCCAAGACCACGGCGGCCACCGGCGCCCCGAGCATGCAGGTCACCGTCGAACACCAGCTCCAGCAGGGCAAGACGGTGCTGATCCTGTTCTGGAACCCCCGCGGCGCCGACGACGTCGCCGTGCACAAAGAACTTCCCGTCGTCCAGCACACGCTCGGCGGCAAGATCGCGGTCAACTACGCCTCCGCGAGTCAGGTCGGCTCGTTCGGCACGGTCACCCATGCCATCCAGGTCACCCAGACGCCGACGCTTTTGATCGTCAACCCACACGGCCAGACGACTGTGCTCACCGGTCTCACCGACGCGTTCGCGATCGAGCAGACCATCTCCGAAAATAAGTCATAACAGCCCCGGGCGAGGACCCCTACACTCGACCGGGTGTCACTCGCAACAGGCTTTGCTCAGCATCTCGAGCGCCCGCTCGCACGCGGGCATGTCCCCAACGGATCACACACCGGCGCCGCGGGCGGGGCGGCCTGTGGCGATCTGATTCGCATCTCGCTGTCGCTCGACACCGAGGACCCTGACAACCGCATCGCAGATGCGGGATTCGACGCCGGCGGCTGCGGCGCCACGATCGCCGCGGGCAGCGCGGTCGTCGCCCTGCTGGGGGACGCTCCGCTGCTGCAGGCGGCCCTGATCGGGCCCGACACGATCGCGGACGAGCTCGGGGGCCTGATTCCGGCCAAGCGCCACGCCTCCGAGCTGGCGGCCGACGCTCTGCACCGTGCGCTCGGCTCCGCTGTGCGCCATGATGGCCGGCTCGCCCCGACCGACCGCCGCACGCTCGTGGCGATGAGCGGGGGAGTGGACTCCGCGGTCGCCGCGCTGCTCGTGTCCGAATCGGGCGAAGAACCTGTGGCGGTCACGCTCGAGCTGTGGTCCGATCCGGAGAACGACGGCGATCTCAGCTGCTGCTCGGCCCAGGCCGTCCGTGGCGCCCGCGCGCTGGCTCACGATCTCGGCGTGCCCCACTTCTCGATCGACCTGCGCGCCGAGTTCCGCGCCGGTGTCGTGGACCCCTGGCTCACCGCACATGCGGCCGGTCTCACGCCGAATCCGTGCGTGCGCTGCAACGGCTCGGTCCGTCTGGACGCGATGCTCGAGCTGGCTGACAGGCTGGGTTCGCGGACGCTCGCGACCGGTCACTACGCGCGCATTCATCACGACGATTCCGCGTGCGGCGAACCCTTCCACCACGGTCGCGCCCACGAAGAACCGACCCAGGACGAACCCACCCGCGGGCCGCTGCTGCGGATGGGCGCCGACCAAGCCAAGGACCAGAGCTATGCGCTCACCGCGCTGTCGCCCGCCTCGCTTGCACGCCTGCGGTTTCCACTCGGCGAGCTGACCAAGCCGCAGGTGCGTGCGATCGCCGAGCGCGCCGGCCTGCCCGTCGCGAGCCGGCCCGACTCGCAGGATCTGTGCTTTCTCGCGGGCACCGGTCAGCGCGACTTTCTCGCTCGGCACGCCGATCTGGACGAGCGTCCCGGGCCGATCCTCGATCGCGAGGGACGCTTGGTGGGCGAGCATCCCGGTGTCCACGCGGTCACCGTTGGTCAGCGCCGTGGACTGAGGGTGGGACGGGGACCGGGCGTGGGGCGGGGACTGGACGGTCGCGGCGAGCCTCTGTATGTGCTGGGGACCGATGTGGAGTCGAATACGATTACCGTCGGTCCGCGAGTGCAGCTGCTGACTCAGACCGTGTCTGTGCGCGACGTGACCCTGCATCGGGATGGCGCGGCGGTCGATGCCGTCAAGGTCCGCTATCGCGGCGCGCGGTTGCCCTGCCGTATCGCAGGCGATCCCGCGGCCGGGGCGCACACCTCGGTCGACGTCGAGCTGGTCGAACCCGCCGAGCGCACCGCCCCGGGTCAGATCGCGTGTCTGTATGCGGACGACGTGATCGTTGGTCATGGCACCATTGCCTCCTCGAGGCTCCCTTAAGATCACTCGTTCATGACCTCCGATGAGATTCGCGAGCGCTATCTGGAGTTCTTTGAGCAGCGCGAGCACCTGCGCATTCCCTCCGCATCGCTCGTGCCGGCCGCAGAGGATCGCTCGGTGCTGCTCACGACCGCCGGCATGCAGCCGCTGAAGCCCTACTTCCTTGGCCGCGCCGCCCCGCCCGCGCCGCGACTGACGAGCTGCCAGAAGTGCTTTCGCACGCCCGACATCGACCACGTCGGCAGCACCCTGCGCCACCTCACGTTCTTCGAGATGCTCGGCAACTTCTCGATCGGCGACTACTTCAAGGCCGAGGCGATCCGCTACGCATGGGACCTTTCCCGTGAGGTGTTCTCGTTCGACCCGGCCGACATCTGGGTGACCGTGTTCGCCGGGGATGACGTGCTCGGGCTCGGACCCGACGAGGAGGCGATCGAGCTGTGGCTCACCGTCGGCGTTCCGCGCGATCGGATCGTGGGTTGCCCGCGCTCTGAGAACTTCTGGGAAGCCGGACCGGTCGGTCCCAGCGGCCCCTGCTCGGAGCTCTACATCGACCGTGGCCTGTCGTTCGGCGCCGCTGAGGATCTGCCCGGTGGTGAGAACGAGCGGTTCCTGGAGTACTGGAACCTCGTGTTCATGCAGTACGACCAGAGGGTGGGCGGGGACGGCAATCATTACCTGTCGCCACTGCCGGCCAACAACATCGACACCGGCCTCGGCCTCAACCGCCTGGCCGCGATCCTGCAGGGCAAGGACTCGGTGTTCGACACCGACCAGTTCCAGCCGCTGATCGACCTCGGTCGCGAGCTCTCCGGCCGCCATGACGGAAGGGATGACCAGTCGGCCGCCCGCGCGCTGCGCATCCTCGCCGACCACGCGCGGGGCATGTCGTTTCTGATCGCCGACGGCGTCGTCCCGTCAAACGAGGATCGCGGCTACGTGCTGCGCCGGCTCACCCGCCGCGCGATCCTGCAGGGCCGGCGGTTGGAGATGGCGCCCGGGTTTCTGCTGCGCTACGCCGCCGTGGTACGCGAGCTGATGGCGGGCGCATACCCGGAACTGGTCGAGCAGCGCGAGGCGATCGAGCGCTGGCTCGCGGCCGAGGAGGACGCGTTCGGCCGCGCGCTCGAGCAGGGCACACGCCTGCTGGACGAGCTGGTCGCGCGTGCCCGCGAGTCTGGTGAGCAGACGATCCCCGCCAGTGAGGCGTTTCAGCTGCACGACACGTTCGGCTTCCCGATCGACCTCACGCTCGAGCTGCTGTCTGAGCAGGGACTCGGCGTCGATGAGCGGGCGGAGTTCGACCGTCTGATGGACGCCCAGCGCGCCCGTGCCCGCGCGGCGGCGGTCGGAGTTGCGGCCGGCAACGGTGACGGCGATGGGTCCGATCCCCGTGAGCGTGCTCGTGAGCTCGTCGCGTCAGCCGGGTTCGCCACACGGTTCACTGGCTACGAAACCGAGACTCAGCCCACGACCGTCGGTGCTGTGCAGGCATCGGACGGCAACCTCCTGGTCAAGCTCGCCGAGTCGCCGTTCTATCCGGCCGGCGGCGGACAGGTATCCGACACGGGTGCGATCGAATGTGCCGATGGCGCCTGCCTGGCCCGGGTTCGGAACGTGTTCCGGCTCGGCGACGACCAGGCGCTCGAAGTCTCGATCGAGCAGGGCACGCTCACCGCGGAGCAGCCCGTGCTCGCGCGCGTGGATCACGCGGCGCGGCGCGCGACCGAGCGCAACCATACGGCGACCCACCTGTTGCACGCCGCCCTACGCGAGCGTCTCGGCGGGCACGTCCGCCAGGCCGGCTCATACGTCGGTCCGGACAAGCTGCGCTTCGACTTCACGCACACCGGCGCGCTCAGCGCGCAGGAGCTGCGCGACGTAGAGGACGCCGTCAACGCGCATATCGCCGCGGGAGACCCCGTCCGCGCGATCTCCACCACCCTGGTGCAGGCGAGAAGCCTCGGCGCGATGGCGCTGTTCGGCGAGAAGTACGGCGATGTCGTGCGCATGGTCCAGATTGGCGACGGCTCATATTCACGCGAGCTGTGCGGCGGCACGCACGTGCGCACGACGGCCGAGATCGGCGTGTTCCACATCCTCGGCGAGACGTCGTCCGCGGCCAACGTACGCCGCATCGAGGCGCTGACTGGTTCCGGGGCGGGGGATCTGCTGCGTGAGCGCAATCGCGTGTTGGGCGAGATCACGGCCGAGCTGCGCACCCGGCCCGAGGACGCGCTCACCGCCGTGCAGGCCCGCGAGCGTGAGCGCAAGGAGCTCGAGGCGGCGCTCAAGCGCGGTGCAAGCGCCGGCGGCGATGGCGCCGGCGGCGGTGGGGTTGACATCGACGCGATCGTCGGCGCCGTGGTGGACGGTGCGGGAGCGCAAGTGCTCGCCCAGGCCGTGGACGTCCCGGACGCGAAGGCGCTGCTGGAGGTGCTGGATCGCGTCAAGAGCCGCCTGCCGAACGCCGCCATCCTGCTGGGCACGGCAGCCGACGGCCGGGTCCATCTCCTGGCGAGCGTTCCCCCGGCGCTGGTTCAACGCGGGATCAGGGCCGGAGCCATCGTCAAGCGGGCATCCGCGGTTGTCGGAGGCGGTGGCGGTGGGCGCGACACGATGGCGCAGGCCGGTGGGCGCGAACCGGAGAAGCTGGGCGAGGCGATTGCGGCGGGCGAGGAAGAGATCGTGTCGGCGCTGCAACAGAATCCGCCGGCGGGCTGATGCGCGTGCTCGCCCTCGACTACGGCAGCGCCCGCTGCGGCTGCGCGCTCAGCGATCCGACCGGCACGATCGTCTCGCCGATCCAGGCCATCGCCCGGCCCGCCGGCCGGCGTGGACTGGCGGCGATCGAAGCGCTGATTCGCGAGCGCGACGTCGAGCGGGTCGTCGTCGGGTTGCCCGTGTCGCTGCACGGAGGCGATTCGGATCAGACGCGCGAGACCCGCGACTTTGCGCGGCGCCTGTCGCTGCGCCTGGGCGAGGGGATCCCCGTGGAGCTCCACGACGAGCGCTTCACCACCCGCATCGCCCGCCAGGATCTGGGCTCGAGCCGTGCCGGGGAGGATTCCCGTGCGGCCGCCCACATGCTCGAGAGCTGGCTGCACGCGCGGAACCGAACCAACCAGAGCGCCTCCCGGCGTTAGGCCGCGTCCTGTGTCTGTCGGTGATCGCACTACCGAGGAACGCGAACGCGCGCGCATGCAGCGGAAACTGCATCGCACCCCAAGGCCGGCTCGCCGCCGCGGACGCTCGCAGCTGGCGTGGGTGCTCGGTCTGCCGGCGCTCGTGATCGTCGCGGGCGCGGTGTGGCTCCTGGTCAGCCACTTCTCTCACGCCAAGCCCGCCCCCAAGCCGATCGCGGCCCCGGTCGTGGTACGGGTGCTCGTGCCCGAGGGCGAAACCCGCCGGCAGATCGCGGTGCGCGCTCACGTGGCCGGCCTGAGCGGCAGCTACCTGGCGGCGTCCGAGCGCTCCACGCTGCTCGATCCAGCCCATTACGGCGCGCCGGCAGGGACACCCGACCTCGAAGGGTTCCTGTTCCCGGCGACCTACGAACTGTATGCCGGCGCCCCCGCCGGCCAGCTGGTGTCCGAGCAGCTGCAGGCGTTCACGGAACGCTTCGGCCCGCACGAGCTCGCCGCCGCCCGGGCGCTGCACGAGACGCCGTACGAACTGCTGATCGTCGCCTCGATGGTCGAGCGCGAGGCCAAGCTGCCCGGCGACCGGCCGAAGATCGCGGCCGTCATCTACAACCGGCTGCGCGACGGCATGCCGCTGGGGATCGACGCCACCATCTACTACGCGGTCGAGGAGCGCCAACACATACCGACCTACGCAGGCGAACTGACCGAAGCGCAGCTGCACGTCGATTCCCCTTACAACACCCGCCTGCACACCGGCTTGCCGCCGACCCCGATCTCCAACCCGGGGATGGCCTCGATCGAAGCGTCCGCCCACCCCGCCCACGTCCCCTACCTGTACTACGTCGCGGGCGCCGACGGCTGCGGCGAGCAGGTGTTCTCGAAGACCGCCAGGCCGAATTCGAAGCTAACGTGACGGCCTACAAGTCCGCCGTCTCGCGCAACAGCGGCAAACCTCCCGTCTGCAAGCACAAGTGATGCGACGCCTGGGTGTTCTTGGCTGGCCCGTCGCGCACAGTCGCTCGCCGGCGATGAGAACGCCGCGCTGGCAGGTGCTTGGCATGGAGGACTGGCGCTACCAGCTGCTGCCGGTTCCGCCCGAGCGGTTCGCCGAGACGGTTCGCGCGCTCACGGTCGCCGGGTTCGTGGGGGCGAACGTGACGATCCCCCACAAGCACTCGGCGCTCGAACTGGCCGACACCGCCGGCGAGGCGGCCAGGGCGATCGGGGCGGCGAACACGCTCACGTTCTCCGAGGACGGCGCGATCGCGGCCGAGAACACCGACGCGCCCGGGTTTCTCGCCGCCCTCTCGGCAATCGGCGTCTCGCCCCGCGGTATGAGCGCGCAGGTGCTGGGCGCCGGCGGTTCCGCACGAGCCGTCGTCTGGGCTCTGCGCGAGGCCGGCGCCCGCGAGGTGTCGGTCTGGAATCGCACGCCCGCGCGTGCCGAGGCCCTTGCGCGCGATCTCGAGGTGCGCGCGGTGGCCCGTCCGGAGGCCGCCGAGCTGCTCGTGAACTGCACCTCGGTCGGGCTCGAGTCCGAGCCCGAGTCCGAGCTTGAGCCCGAGCCCGCGAACCTACGACAGTCGGCCACTGAGCCCGATGGGCTCAACCTCCTCGCGATTACGTTCGATCAAGTCGGTACCTATTCGTATGTCGTCGATCTCGTCTACCGCACATCTCTCACCCCACTGCTCGCCGCCGCGCGAGCACTGCAAGCGCATACGGTCGACGGCCTGGAGGTTCTGCTCGCGCAGGGCGCCCTCAGCTTCGAGCTGTGGACGGGTATCAGCCGCCGCTCGATGTCATGCGCCGCGCCCTGTACGACCGGCGCTGCAGGCCGCGCGCGGGTATAGAGGCAGGTCACGGCCGGCCCGGCCGCAGAGACCTGGTCGCGATGAGCGACGCGCCCCCACACACCGATCCGGACCTCCACGCGATCTTCGGCATGGACGAGGATCCCGACGCGGCGAGCGTGCCGGTCGTCGAGATCGAGCCCTACGAGGATTCGCGGTCTGAGCTGGGCGAGCTGGAGCTTGCACGCGACGTGCTGGAGGCCGAGCTCGACGTGGGCGAGGAGCAGCCGGCGCCCGCGGCGGCGGAGACGGAGAGCGAGTGGACGGGGATCACCAGACCCAGTCGTCGCGGCTCCTCCTCGCGTTTCCTGACCGACGTGATCGTCAACATGGGCCTGGCCTCGCGCGGGCAGGTCGACGAGGCGATCGAGAGCTCGCGCAACCTCGGCACGACACCCGAGCGCGTGCTGCTCGAAGGCGGCGCGCTGACCCACGACGGTCTGGCGCGGGCGCTGGCCGAGCGCTACGGATTGGACCATCTCGACCTCGGCATGTTCGGAGTCGACATGTCCGCCGCCAACCTCGTGAGCACGACCGCCGCCAAGCGCTATCAGGCCGTGCCCGTCGCGTTCGCCGACCAGCGCACGCTGCTGGTCGCGATGGCCGATCCGTCCAATGTGCTGGCGGTCGATGACATCGCGATCATGACCGGCTATGAGGTGCGCGTCGCCGTCGCTCCGCCCGAGGACATCGCGACCCTGATCTCGCGCCTGGATCGTCTCGAGGACGTCGTCGCCGAATCCGGTGGGCAGGCGGACGAGTCCGAGCAGGGACGGCGTGGCGGAGGTCGTCGACCTGCACGAGACCGCAGACGACGCGCCGGTCGTCAAGCTCGTCAACCAGATCGTCGCCCAGGCGGTCGAGCGGCGCGCCTCGGACATCCATCTCGCTCCGGACGGGCGCGAGCTGCGCGTGCGGTTTCGCATCGACGGCGTGTTGCAGGACGTCACGACCGTCCAGCGCCGGATGGCCGCCGGGGTGATCTCGCGCATAAAGATCATGGCCGAGCTGAACATCGCCGAGCAGCGCCTGCCCCAGGACGGTCGCGTGGGGCTGGCCGTCGACGGACGGCACGTCGATCTGCGCGTGGTCACGCTGCCGAGCGTCCACGGCGAGGCGATCGTGATGCGCGTGCTCGACAAGGACTCGGTCGTGGTTTCCCTGGACTCCCTCGGCATGGCCGACCCGGAGCGCGAGCGCTTCGAACGAGCGTTCAACGAGACCCACGGCGCCGTGCTCGTGACCGGGCCGACCGGGTCGGGCAAGTCCACGACGCTGTATGCGGCGCTGCAGAAGCTGAACGTCCCCGAGAAGAACATCATCACCGTCGAGGACCCCGTCGAGTACGAAATCCCGGGCCTGACCCAGGTGCAGGTCGCCGCGAAGGTCGGTCTCACGTTCGCCGCCGGGCTGCGCACGATGGTGCGCGCCGATCCCGACGTGATCATGGTCGGGGAGATCCGCGACCGCGAGACCGCGCAGATCGCCGTCGAGTCGGCGCTGACCGGACACCTCGTGCTGTCCACACTGCACACCAACGACGCGCCGTCTGCCATCACGCGGCTGGTCGAGATGGGCATCGAGCCGTTTCTCGTCGCCTCGGCGCTGGATTGCGTCGTCGCCCAGCGGCTGGCGCGGATGCTGTGCTCCAACTGCAAGCGCCGCGCGATCGTTCCCGCCCAGATATTGCGCGAGAGCGGGTACAAGGCGCTCGTCGACCTGGAGGCGTACGAGCCGGTCGGCTGCCGGCGCTGCGGGGGCACCGGCTATCGCGGGCGCGTGGGGCTGTATGAGGTGATGCACGTCTCTCCGGAGATCCAGACGCTGGCGCTGGAACGGCGCGCCGCCGAGGAGATCCGCGATCTCGCCGTCCGCCAGGGGATGCGCCGGCTGCGCGACGACGGTCTGGAGAAGGTCCATCAGGGACGCACCTCGATCGCGGAGATCGCCCGGGTCGTCGGGACCGGTTGATCGCGCGGGCGCCTGTCCCGCACCCGTCCGGGCCGCTCGTACCTTCGTCCAGTCCCCGTCAAGCGCAGGTCCGGCGCTAATGGCCCGGCCCGGAAATGTCGATGGGGCGGACATGGACATCGATTTCGCGGACCTCCTGCTCGAGGTCGTCTCCCGCCGCGCCTCGGACCTGCACCTGAGCTCAGGGGCGCACCCGACTATCCGCGTGCGCGGGCGGCTGACGCCGCTGGAGGACTATCCACAGCTCTCCTCGACCGACACGCGCGAGATCATCTACTCGATCCTGACCGGCGATCAGCGCCAGCGGTTGGAGACCAACTGGCAGCTGGACTTCGCCTACTCCGTCCCCGGGCACGCCCGGTTCCGCGTCAACGCCTACTACCAGCGCGGCGCGATCGGCGCCGCGTTCCGTCTGATCCCCTACGGTCTGACCTCGATCGACGAGCTGGGGCTGCCCCCGGCGGTCCACGAGTTCACGCGCCGTCCGCGCGGGTTCGTGCTCGTGACCGGACCGACCGGCTCGGGCAAGTCCACCTCGCTGGCGGCGATGATCGACGAGATCAACAGCACGCGCGAGGAGCACATCATGACGATCGAGGACCCGATCGAGTTCCTGCACGGGCACAAGAAGTGCCTGGTCAACCAGCGCGAGCTGGGGTCGGACGCCCACAGCTTCGCCGACGCGCTGACGGCCGCCCTGCGCGAGGACCCGGACGTGATCCTCGTCGGCGAGATGCGCGACCTGGAGACGATCTCCACCGCGCTGACCGCCGCGGAGACCGGCCATCTCGTGTTCGCGACGCTGCACACCCAGGACACCGCGCAGTCGATCGACCGCATCATCGACGTGTTTCCCTCCCACCAGCAGGGTCAGGTGCGGGTGCAGCTGTCGGTCGCGTTGCAGGGGATCATGACCCAGCAGCTGCTGCCGACCGCCGACGGCGCCGGCCGCGTCGTCGCGACTGAGGTGCTGGTTCCCAATCCGGCGGTGCGCAACCTGATCCGCGAGGGCAAGACACATCAGATCTACTCGGTCCTGCAGACCAGCTCTGCCCAGGGGATGCAGACGATGGACGCCTCGCTGGCGGGGCTCGTGCGCGAAGGCAAGATCTCCCAGAAGCTCGCCGAGGCGCGCTCGGCGACGCCGGACGAGCTCAGGCGGTTGCTCGGCGCGGGATCGTTGGCGGCGGCGTAAAGGGCTGAGGAGGGACATGTCGCGATGAGTACATACGTATTCAAGGCGATGGACCTCGCCGGGGCCAAGGCCAAGGGCGAAGTCGAGGCCGAGTCAAAGCAGGCGGTCTCCGATCAGCTGCGCTCGCGCGGGCTGATCGTTCTGGACATCGCCGACAAGCACGCCTCGCGCGAGATCAACCTGAGCGTTCTTCGAAAGCGTCAAGGCCGGCGAACTGGCCGTGTTCTCGCGCCAGCTGGCGACGATGATCTCCTCGGGCATGAGCATCCTGCGCGCTCTGTACGTGCTGGAGGAACAGACCGAGAACAAGATGCTGAAGGAGACGATCGTCGCGGTCCGCAAGGACGTCGAGGCGGGCCTGTCGCTGAGCGACTCGATGGCGCGCCACCCGAAGGTGTTCGACCCGCTGTTCATCGCGATGACCGAGGCGGGGGAGATGGGCGGCATGCTCGAGAGCGCGCTGCGGCGCGTCGCCGATCAGCTCGAGCAGGACGCCTCGCTGCGCCGGCAGGTCAAATCGGCGCTGGTCTACCCGGTGCTCGTGATCGTCGTGGCGGTCGGGATCATGCTCGCGCTGTGTGCGTTTTTGATCCCCGTGTTCATCAACGTGTTCAAGGAATTCGGCGGAGAACTGCCCGCGATCACGAAGGTGTCGGTGTTCGCGTCGAACGTCGTGACGCATTACTACTGGGCGATGTTCCTCGGCACAGCGGTCGTGACGGTGACGTTCATCAAGTGGAAGAAATCGACGTGGGGGCGCAAGCAGTGGGACCGGTTCCGGCTGCGCATACCGATGAAGATCGGCACGATCGTCCAGCAGGTCGCGGTCGCGCGCTGGTCACGCACGCTGGCCTCGCTGACGAGCGCCGGTGTGCCGCTGCTGCAGGCCCTGGAGATCACGGGTCGCACAGGCGGCAACATCGCCGTCGAGGAGGCGATGGACGGGGTGATCGCCTCGGTCAAGCGCGGTGGCACGATCGCCGCGCCGCTGGCCCAGGCGCCGATATTCCCGAGCATGGTCACGCACATGGTCGCCGTCGGCGAGGAAACGGGCGCCCTGGACGCGATGCTCGAAAAGGTCGCCGAGTTCTACGAAGACCAGGTCGCGGCGTCGGTCAAGGCGCTGACTTCGATCATGGAGCCGATCATGATCATGGTGATCGGTGCGATGGTCGGGTTCATCGTGATCTCGATGTATCTGCCGCTGTTTGAAGTTTACAACCGGATCGAATAATTTGAAGATGGGGTAGAGGGATGGGGGACGAGCGTCGGGAAGGGACCCCCGTCAGGCAATCTGGAGTCTGTGGTTGTGTCCATCCCTGTTCACGGACAGCGATACACGGCCGTCGAGCAGGTCCAGCAGCTCGTTGCCGACCAGCTCGCGCCGCCAGCCGCGCAGCGTCCGTACGTCTGCCTCGTCGTCACCGAGCCGGCGCGCGACGACGATCGCCTGCAGGTCCGCCTTGGAGGCCAGTAGCTCATAGGCCAGGCCCGCCTCGCGCGCGCGGGCACGCGTCAACGCCTCGGCGAGCGCGATCAACGGCGCGTCGTCGGGATCCGGCGCCGGTGGTCGTGAGTCCGGCGGCAGCGCGTCCGGGGGCCAGTTCGGATCCGCGCCTGATCGCGTCGAGCAACTCAGCATCCCTGCCGGCGCAGGCTGCCCTGGTTGATGCCGCGGATCTGCCCGAGCCGCTCGGTCGAGGTCGGCCGGCGCTTGGCGATCTCCATCAGCGCCGCGTCCTGCAGCACGCTCTGCACCGGGCGATCCTGGGTCGATGCGATGTCCTCGCGCCAGCGCACGAGCTCGCGCGCGACCATCTGCGAGGTGGGGTTGAGACCACGTACGCGCGGCAGCCGCGCGAACACGGCTCTCCAGGTCGCGCTCGTCGCTGGAGTCCTGCAAAGGCTCGCACTCCTCGCGCGCCCACTCCAGCCGCCCGAGCTCGGTCAGACGGCGTTCCAGCGCCGACGCCAGCTCGAGCAGGTGCACGACGTCCTCGCGCGCGTAGGCGAGCTGCTCGGGCGAGAGCGGACGGGCGTCCCAGCGGGTGAAGCTCGCGCTCTTGGCGACCCGCACGTTCAACAGTCGCGCCAGCAGCGTGTCGTATGAGGCCTGCGCCGGCATCCCGGCGAAACCGGCCGCGACCTGCGTGTCGAACACGCCCAGCACCTCGCTCTGCAGACGGCGGCGGATCAGCGCGATGTCCTGGCGCCCGGCGTGCACGACCACCTGGATGTCGGGGTCGGCGAGGACGTTCGCCAGCGGCGCCCAGTCGATGTCCTCGGCGAGCGGGTCGGCGAGCTCGATCCGCTCTCCGGCGTCTCCGTCGGGGACCGCAAGCTGGATCAGGCACAGAAGCGTGCGGTAGCGGCCCTCGCCCATGAACTCGGTGTCGAGCGCGATCCGCCCGCTCGCGCGCGCCGCACGGGCGATCTCCCGCAGGTCCGGGCTCATGGCTTGGCTCCCGGCAATAGGTAGAGGGTCTCCCCACGGCTCAGCCCGGCGGCATGCGAGACATCGGTTCCGTGCGCGCGGATCCAGCGAACCGGTTCCGAGCAGGCGGCGTTGTTGGAGTAGAACGTGGCGCCGGCGCCACAGAACGTATTGAGGAACGCGTACTTGACTTCGCCCCCGGCGATCAGCCGCCGCAGCGCGGCGACGCGTGTGAACACGCGCGCGTTGTACGTAGTCAGGATCACGACCGGCCGCGCGTCCTGCACGATCAGCGAGCCGATCTGGGTCGCCGACTCGGCCGCCAGCTCATACCGTGCGCCGCCCTGATGCGCGCGCACGTAGGAGCTCACGAGATGCTGCTCTTCGCGCGGAAGCGCGCCGACATAGCCCGCGTCGGTCACGTTGTTTTCGATCGCCGTGACGTCCGCGCTGAGCGGCAGCGTGAGCACTGCCACGAGGGTCAGCGCGATCGTCGCGCCCCCGATCAGATTCATGCGCAGCGAGCCGGGTCCACCCGGCCCATCGGAAATCAGCTCCTGTGGATTCAGCCGCGCGAGCGCCGCGAACATGAGCGCGCCGAGAGCACCGGCCAGCGAGATCCACCACACGCCCGTGCGTCCATACTCCAAGCGCTCCACGTAGTAAACCGTCACCGCAAGCGCCACAACCAGCGCGATCAGGCGTGCCCGGTCCCTACCCGTAGCGGCCCAAGCCACACCAATACCGAGCAGCGCCGCCACCGCCGGCACGAACCCCTCGACATAGCGAGGGTGCAGCCGGATCTGAACACTGAACAGCACGATCCCGGTCAGCACCCAAACGATCAGCCCGCCGGCCACGGCTAGGCGCATACGGGCATCTGGGTCAACAGGCTCTGGTGCAGAGCGAGAAAGGGAAGACTTTTTTGACGACATCGTCAAAAAAGTCTTCCCTTTCTCGCTCCCCCCAACATGCTCATGTATGCCCTCCTCGTCCGCCTCTGACTCGACTGCAGCGCGTTTGTCTACCAGGACCCCCGCTATCAGCGCGGGAATGCCCAGCAGCAGTCCGATCAGCAGCTCGAGCCCCAGCCGCTCGCCCGACAGCGGTCCGATCGTCGCCAGTAGACGTGTGGGGGAGGGGGGGACGATCGGGATGTGGTCGCGCTCGGACTGGGTTGCGACTGGGTAGTGGTGCCCAGATTCGTAGACCGTCTGCCCCGGTTCTGGTTCTTTGCCGTGGAGGCGGTCGATGCCGTTGAAGACGAATGCGGCGTTCCAGGCGCTGCCGTTGGTCGAGCCGATCGCGTATGGACGGTCGTGGGCGGGGAACAGCAGTGTTGCTCCCAGCCACGCCAGTGCCACCACGACGTACACGGCTCCTGCCGCGACCAGCTGCAGCAGGCGCCGTTTGCGGGTGTCGGGCAAGCCCAGGTAGGCGAGCAGCGCGAGGCCGGGGAGGGCGACGAGCGACTCCAGCAGCTTGACGTCGAAGGAGATCCCCAGCACCGCCGCGCCGGCCAGCAGCCAGGTGTAGCGTCCCGTCTCGCACGCGCGCACGATCAGATACAGCGCGAGCACGATCAGCGCCATCATCACGCCGTCCATCGTGTCGCTGCGCGAGGTGATCACCTCGACCGGCAATACCGCCAGCGCCACCGCCGCGACGAGCCCCGCCGTCGTGCTCCACATGCGGCGGACCGCGGCGAAGAGCAGCGGTACGGACACGATCCCGGCCAGCGCCTCCGGCAGCTTCAGCGTCGTGTCGGAGAAGCCGAGCAGCTTGACGCTTGCCACCTGTAGCCACAGGTCCACGGGCGGCTTGTCGATCGACGTGGCTCCGCTCGGATCGAACGCGCCGAAGAAGAAGTTGTGCCACGAGAGTCCCATGCTCCGCACCGCGGCGTCGTAGAACGGGTCTGGCTCGACTTTGCCGATGTGCCAGAGCCGCAGCACGGCCGCCCCGAGCGCGATCAGCGCGACCGCCGTCCACGCGAGCGCCGGGGCCGAGCTCTGCTCCCTGCCCCTCATGTTCCGAGCAACCCGCTACTCTCGCCTGCGTGGCGAGCGAGAACGGCGACCAGGACGATGACGCAACCGAGGGGTCTCACGGACCGCGGGAGTGTATGCCCTGCCGCGGCACGGGCCGCGTGATCTCAAACCTCGGCGGCGCCCAGAGCAAGGTCCAATGTCCGTGGTGCCGGGGCAAAGGCGTCCGTATCCCGGGGATCGACGCCCAGGAGGCCAAGCGGGGCGGGTAGGCCGGCGCCGACAGGCGTTGGGGGCGCGTGGTCATGCGTCCACACGTTTTATGCGGGTCTTAAGGTTGTGCCGCGGATGGTCGATGCAGGCGCTGACAATAGCCAGTGTCGAGACGCCAAGGCATGACATCCATCTGGGTGCGTTAGCAAAGCCGGCGGCTCTCGCAAGCCGACCCGAACGGGTCTGCCCATGGGGGGCGCATCGCCGCTGTAGGCGATGGAGTCTGGAGGCTGGTGCCAAAATCGGATCCTAGGAGGATTCAATGTTGAATGCACTACGCCAGCGCACCGGCGATGAGGGTGGTTTTACCCTCATCGAATTGCTGGTCGTCATCCTGATCATCGGCATTCTCGCCGCGATCGCCATCCCGTCGCTGCTCAGTCAGAAGAGCAAGGCTTATGACTCATCGGCGAAGACGATGGCTCAGACGGCTCAGACGGCGATGGAGTCATGGGCGACGAGAAAGCGGCAAAGGCTACGAAGGTGGGACAGCGGCAAAGCTGCACGAAATCGAGCCCGCGATTAACATAACGGCCGGTACTTCTGAACCGACTCTGGAACCAACCTCGACCCCCTCGGAACAAGAATATACGATCACCGTCAAGGCGAATAATACGGAAGACAAATATACGATACACAGGACGACCGCCGGAGTGGTGGAACACACCTGTAAAGCGCCTGCCGGCGGCACGGGTTGCCCCGGCCACACCGCATCAAGCAGCACCTGGTAGTAACCGGTCTTGAGCTAGTTCTCTAGACGAGACCAAATCAGTCAAAGAGAGGCGGCCTTCGGGCCGCCTCTCTTGCGCTCCGCGCTCAAGCGCCGTCCCTTCCCGGTCGATCAGACCTCATGGAGGCAATCACCTTCGCGGGAGTCCTCGGTGCGATCTTCGGCTCGTTCCTGAACGTCGTCGTCCACCGCCTGCCCCGCCACGAGTCGGTCGTCAAACCGGCATCGCACTGCCCGCGCTGCGGCACGCCGGTCAAGCCCTACGACAACATCCCGATCCTCTCCTGGCTCTTGCTGCGCGGGCACTGTCGCAGCTGCGCAGCGCCGATCTCTCCGCGCTATCCGCTCGTCGAGGCAGGTACCGGTGTGCTGTGTGTCGGCGCCGTGCTCGCCCACCAGACCGCGAGCGGGATCGCGCTGAGCATCGCGCTGATCCTGATCGTCGTCCCTGCCGCCCTGATCGACCTCGAGCACCGGATCATCCCCAACAAGCTCACGGCGCTCGGAGCTGTGGCCGCAATCGTCCTCGGCACCGCGCTTGATCCTGCCGGCGAGCCCGAACGTCTGATCGCGGGGGTCGCCGCCGGCGGGTTCCTGCTGCTAGCGGCGCTCGCCTATCCCGGCGGCATGGGCATGGGCGACGTCAAGCTCGCGGGCGTGATGGGGTTGTTCCTCGGCGCCGCGGTCGCCCCGGCGCTGCTGATCGCGCTGGTCGCCGGTGTGTTGGTCGGCGCCGTCATCATCGCGCGCAAGGGCGCCCAAGCGGGCCGCAAGACCGCCGTCCCGTTCGGCCCGTTCCTCGCGCTGGGGGCGATCGTCGCCATCTATGCAGGTCTGCCTCTGGTCAACCTGTACACGAATCACTTTCTCCACTAAAGCGCGGTCGTCTCCGCGCCGATAGGACCCATGTTGCCGGCGCTCCCGTCATCCGGCCACCGAACCCAGCTATGCCCTCCCTTTCCAAGCCCACGCTATCCAAGCCGTCGTTCAAGCTGAGCAGGCCGTCGCTCAACATGAGCTTCGGGCGCCGCTCCGGTGGAACCGTTGTCGGTCTGGACATCCAGCCCGGTCACGTCGCCGCCGTGCAGGCGCACGTCAACGGCGCGATCGTCGCCGAGCGCGCTTATGCGTTGCCGCTGCCCGCAGACACTGTCCGCGAGGGCGAGGTGCTCGACGAGGGCGCGCTCAGCGAGACGCTGCGCGAGCTGTTCGGTGACGGCAAGCTGAGCAAGCGTGTACGTATCGGCGTCGCCAACCAGCGCACGGTGCTGCGCACGCTCGAGCTGCCGCCGATCGCCGATCACAAGGAGCTCGACGCCGCCGTGCGCTTCCAGGCCCAGGAGCAGGTGCCGATGCCGCTCGACAACGCGGTCATGGACTTCCACCCGCTCGGCGTCCACGACACGCCGGACGGGTCGCGCCAGCAGGTCGTGCTCGTCGCAGCCCAGCGCGACATGGTCACCCGCCTGCTATCGGCGGTGCGCAACGCCGGCCTGCGCCCCGAAGGGATCGATCTCTCAGCCTTCGCCCTGATCCGCTCGCTCTACCGCCACGACCCCGAGCACGACGGTCGCGTCCTCTACCTGAACGTCGACGGGCTCACGAACATGGCGATCGCCGAGGGGGCGGTCTGCCGCTTCACACGCGTCGTCGGCGGCGGCATGGAGGCGATGGCGAGCCAGCTGGCCGAGCGTCTGAACGTCCCTGTCACCGACGCTCGCGCGATGATCGCCGCCGCCGATCTGAGTGTTCCCGTGGAGGTTCCCGCCGAGCCGGTCACACGCGACCTCACCGAGCAGGCGCCGATCGAGCAACAGGACTC
This sequence comes from uncultured Solirubrobacterales bacterium, assembly GCA_963810645.1. Taxonomy (GTDB): domain Bacteria; phylum Actinomycetota; class Thermoleophilia; order Solirubrobacterales; family Solirubrobacteraceae; genus Palsa-744. The sequence goes on from CAWEOK010000018.1 coordinate 25,253, forward strand.
CGACACGACGACAGACCCTGAGGCAGCTACGGACCCCAAGTCTTCTGCCACGCCCTACGCCGAGTCCCTCGAGGACGACATGACGGCCTCCCAGTCGTTTGCGGCCATCGCAGAGCTGATCGATGAGCCTGTTCCGTCCGGGGGAAACGGCGCCCGACGCGGACATCCACATAGTGCTCGAGAACGGCATCCGCGAAATCGCCGGTGAGGTGCGCAACTCCCTGGACTTCCACCGCTCCCAGGAGGGTGGGGGCGAGGTCGGGCTGGTCGTGCTCAGCGGCGCCGCGCTCGACGTCCCCGGTTTTGCCGACGCGCTCCAGGCCGAACTGGGCGTGCCGGTCACGCGCGAGACCGTCGGTGTCACCGACGGCGCCCTCGCCGGCACAACGCTCTCACCCCAGCGCCTGGCGATCGCCGCCGGCCTCGCGGTCGAGGAGGCGCCGCGATGAGGGCCGTCAACCTGATCCCCGCCGACCAGCGCGGTGGCGCCGGCATCAGCGCCGGGCGTGCGGGAGGCAGCGTGTACGCGGTCTTCGCCCTGCTCGCCGGTCTGGCGGTCATGGCGCTGATCTACGGCGTCTCCGCCCATCAGATCTCCAGCCGCAAGGCTCAGGTCGCCTCGCTGACCGCGCGGGCGCAGCAGGCCCAGGCGCGCGCCGCCGCGCTCGCTCCGTACACGAGCTTTGTCGCGATGCGCGAACAGCGCGTCCAGGCGGTCGATACGCTCGTCAACTCGCGCTTCAACTGGGCGCAGGCGTTCCACGAATTCGGGCGCGTGTTGCCGTCGAACGTCTCGCTCACCTCCCTGGACGGCACCGTCGGCGCCGCGTCGGGCTCGAAGCTCCAGCTCCAGCGCCGCGTCGGGCTCGTCGGTGAGCTCGACAACTCCGCCCGGGAGCGTCCCCACGTTCACGCTCGCCGGCTGCACGACCAGCCAGGCGGCGGTCGCATTGACGATCGATCGCCTGCGCCTGATCGACGGTGTCAGCGAAGTGACGCTGCAGAGCTCCACCAAAGCCACACCGAACGGCAGTGGAGCCAGCTCCAGTGGCAGTGGCAACGGCACAGGCGCCTGTGAGGTCGCGTTCAACATGCAGATCACATTCGACGCGCTGCCGACCATCCCCGCGTCCGGGTCGACCGGCTCGGGGACGACCGTCTCCGCCTCGACGAGCAGCGTGACGTCAACCCCCTCAACGGGAGCGGCCCGATGACCGGTCGCGATCGCATCGTCGTCGTCGGATTGGCGGCCCTCGCCGTGCTCGCTGCGGTGTGGCTGCTCGCCGTCGCGCCCGAGCGCGAAAAGGCCGCCACGCTCGCCACCGAAGTCAGCACGGCGCAGACCCAGCTGACTAGCGCCGAAAGCCAGGTCCACAGCGCCGCTGCTGCACAGGCGCAGTATCAGACCGACTACGCCTCGATCGTGAGTCTCGGCAAAGCCGTCCCGGCCGATCAGGAAGTGCCTTCGCTGATCTACCAGCTCTCACAGGCGACGAACGAGAAGAACGTCGAATTCGCCTCGATCACCTCCGGCGGCGCCGGCGGGTCGAGCCCGAGCAGCCCCGCTTCGAAAGCGAGCGCCGCCACGGGGGCAGGCTCCTCCGCGAGCGCGTCCGCCACGGCGGCGAGCGCCGGCTTCACGCAGATGCCGTTCACGTTTACGTTCAACGGCAGCTTCAACAGCCTCTATAGCCTCTTCCAGCAGCTCGACGGCTTTGCGCAGCGCACGACCGCCGGCGATGTGCTCGTCAGCGGGCGCCTGCTCACGGTCCAGAGCGTCAAGCTCGCGCCCTCGACCAACTCGGGCTCCGCGAGCACAGGCTCCGGGAATAGCAAGGAACAGCTCGCGGCCTCGATTACCGCGACCGCCTACGTGCTCCCCGCGGGCCAGTCGTTGACGGGCGGAGCGACGCCCGCCGGCCCGGCCGGGACGACCCAGACAGCTTCCACGGGAGCCCCGAGCTCCGCCAACGCCCCGGCCGTGGTCCAGGTGAACCCATGAACGATTTCTTCACATCCCTGAAGTCGGACCTGCTTGACAAGCGCTTCCTGCCCGTACTGGTCGTGCTCGCCGTCGCCCTGGTCGCAGCGGTCGGCTATGCCGTGCTGGGCTCGGGAGGCTCCTCGACGACTCCACCCCGACTCCGCCCTCGCGCTCCGCCTCCTCCGGCGCGACCGTGACGAAATCCGCCGTGACCATCACCCAGGCGCCCGCCGGCACCAGCCAGGCGGTGGCCGAGACGACGAGCGGCGCCTCCAAGCGCTCCGGCTCGTCGCGCAACCCGTTCACGCCGCTGCCCGAAGCGAAGGCAAAGTCCGCGTCGTCTTCCTCGTCCTCGGCTAAGTCGGCCTCCAGCTCCCCGAGCGGCGGTTCGTCCTCGTCCTCGGGATCCGGCAAGTCCACGCCCAGCTCCGGTGGCACCACTCCGACGCCGTTGAAACCGATCGCTCCGGCCAAGAAAATCTACATCCACTTCCACGTGACCGCGCAGTTCGGCGTTGTCCCGACACCGGTCGCGGGAGCGCCCGCACAGCCCGCGCAGCTGAAGACCTACGCGGACATGCCCCTCAACGAACCGCTGCCCGCCACCGAACCGCAGCTCGTGTATGTGGGGGTCGAGGTGAGCAACGGCAAAGACGCCGCGTTCGCCCTGACCGGCGAGGCGATTCTGCACGGCGCCGCGACCTGCAAGCCGAGCCCGACGCAGTGCCAGGCGATCGTGCTGGCGCCCGGGCAGAGCGAGACGCTCGAAGTGGTCGGCTCGACCGGCCAGACGACGACCTACGAACTGAAGCTCATCAGCGTCACCAAGACCGTGAGCGACTCCGCCTCGACCGCGCGCGCTCATGGGGCCCGCGCACATACCGCCGGCGCCGGCGGCGACTCGAAGGCGGGTCGTGCGCTGGTGCAGCGGGCGGGACTGTCAGGTCTGTACCGGCGCTACGCGACGACCGAGCAGGGCTTGCAGCGCAGCGGCAAATAAGCTGCTGTGCATGTCCCTCCGCCTGATCACCGCCGGTGAGTCCCACGGCCCCGGCCTGACGTGCATCGTCGAGGGCCTGCCGGCAGGGCTGCGTCTGACGGAGGAGGAGCTCAACGTCGATATGGCCCGCCGCCAGCTCGGGCACGGCCGCGGGGGGCGGATGAAGATCGAGCGCGACCGCGCCGAGGTGACGGCCGGCGTGCGCCACGGTCTCACGCTCGGGAGCCCCGTCGCCCTGCAGATCGCAAACCGCGACTACGCCAACTGGGAGGAGCGGATGAACCCGTGGCCGGTCCCAGAGCCGGTCGCCGAGGTCCATCTGCCGCGCCCCGGCCACGCCGATCTCGTCGGCGCGCAGAAGTACAACCACACAGACATCCGCAACATCCTCGAGCGGGCGTCCGCGCGCGAGACGGCCGCCCGGGTGGCGGGCGGGGCGCTGTGCAAGGCGTTCCTCGCCGCGCTCGGCGTGCACGTGCGCTCACACGTCGTCCAGATCGCCTCGGTCCACGCGCTCGCGTCAGATGCGCCGCTGGAGCTCGAGGACTTCGCCGAGGTCGATGCCTCGCCCGTACGCTGCCTGGACGCGGAGGCGAGCAGCGCGATGGTGGCCGAGATCGACCGGTTGCGCAGGGCGAACGAGTCGCTCGGCGGAGTGTTCGAGGTGCAGGCGTTCGGGCTGGTCCCCGGCCTCGGCTCGCACATCTCCTGGGAGCAGCGCCTGGACGGCCGCCTGGCGATGGCGATCTGCTCGATCCAGGCGCTCAAGGGGGTCTCGATCGGCGATGGTTTTGAGATCGCCGGCCTGCCCGGATCGCAGGCCCACGACGAGATCTTCTACGACGACGCGCGCGGCTACTACCGCGAGACCAACCGCGCGGGCGGTCTGGAGGGGGGGATGACGAACGGTCAGCCCCTGATCGTACGCGGCGCGATGAAGCCGCTGCCGACGCTGACCAAGCCACTGCGCTCGGTCAATACCGCCACGCATGCCCCCGCCGAGGCCCTGCGCGAGCGCACCGACTCGTGCACCGTTCCTGCCGCCGGGGTTGTCGGTGAGGCGATGGTCGCGCTCGTGCTCGCCGACGCATACCGGCAGAAGTTCGGCGGCGACCACATCGACGACGTCACCCAGGCGGTGCGCGCCTACACAGAGCGGATCGGATGGCATTCGTCCTGATCGGGTTCATGGGGGCCGGCAAGTCGACGGCCGCCATCGAGCTGGGCGCGGCGCTCGGGCAGCGGGTCCTCGACTCCGATGCCCTGCTGGCCGAGCAGTTCGGCCATTCCGTCGCCCGCGAGTTCGAGCTGCATGGCGAGGCGTCCTTCCGAGCAGCCGAGGAGGAGCTCGTCTGCGGGTTGCTCGCCGACACCGGACGGGCAGGGCGCCAAACGGTGATCGCGCTCGGGGGCGGGAGCGTTCTGTCTGAGCACGTGCGCGAGGCGCTGTCCGGGCACGTGACCGTGCTGCTCGACATCGATGCCGACGTCGCCTGGGAGCGCGTGCGCTCGGCAACGGATGGAGCCGAGCGTCCCCTGGCGGGAGATCGTGACGCGTTTCGCGCCCTCTACGCGGAACGCCGGGGGCTGTATGAGGATCTTGCCGACGCTTTCCTGCCGGCGTCAACCCGGGCTGCCGGCGAGTCTCCGATCGGCCTGCGCGTGCTGTCCGCTCTGCGCGCGCTGGTCGCGGCCCCTGCCGGCACACGCCTGATATGGGCAAGTGCCGCGTCCGGCGCGTATCCGGTCTTCATCGGTCGCGGGCTGCTGAGTGCCGGCGATGCGAGCCGGCTGGAGGCGATCTGGCCGCTTCAGCGTTCGCGCTCCCGCCCATTCCTAGTCAGCGACGAGACCGTATCCGCCCTGTACGCAGATCGGCTGGGCGCGGTGGCGACCCACATCGCGATCGAACCCGGAGAGAGCCACAAGACGCTCGCGAGCGCCGAACGCGTGTGGGGTGGACTTCTAGACGCCGGCATGACCCGCGCCGATCACGTGGTGGCGCTCGGCGGCGGGGTAGTCGGCGACCTGGCCGGGTTTTGCGCCGCGACCTACCAGCGCGGCGTGCCGGTCGTGCATGTTCCCACGACGCTCGTCGCCCAGGTCAACTCCGCCTACGGTGGCAAGACGGGGGTGGACATACCGGACGCAAAGAACTATGTCGGCGTCTATCACCAGCCGGCAGGCGTGCTCGTGGATCCCGACACGCTCGCCACCCTCCCGCCGGCAGAGCTGGCCGCGGGCTGGGTGGAGGTGTTGAAGACCGCCCTGATCGCCGGCGGCGCGCTGTGGGAGCGTGTCAGCGCCATGTCCGGATGCGAGGTGGACGAGCGCACGATCGTCGATTGCGCTCGCACGAAGCTCGCGGTTGTCGCCGCCGACGAGCGCGACGCCGGACAGCGCCAGGTCCTGAATCTCGGGCACACGGTCGGCCACGCGATCGAGACCGTCACCGGCTACGCGCGTTACCGTCACGGCGAGGCGGTCGGACTGGGCCTGCTGGCGATCTTGCATCTCTCCGGGGCCGAGGCCCTACACGAGCAGGTACGCGAGCTGCTGCTCGCACGCGATCTCCCCGTGTCGCTCGACGGCGCCGACGTGGACGCCGAGGAGATCGTCGCGGCGACCGCACGCGACAAGAAGCGCCTCGGTGGGAGGACAGTCCCGTTTGTGCTGCTGTCTGAGCCCGGCGCGCCCCGGATCGGCTGCGAGGTCCCCAACGGGGAGTTGCGCTCGGCCGTGCAAGAGTTGATCGCCCGATGAAGCGCATCGAGATCCTGCATGGAGTCAACCTGAACCTGCTCGGCGAGCGCGATCCGCTGCACTACGGCACGCTCACGCTGAGCGACCTGGAGACCCAGGTCGCATCGTGGGCGACGGAGCTGGGACTGAGCGCGAGCTTCTTTCAGACCAACGCCGAGTCCGAGTACGTCGAGCGTCTGCACATGCTGCGCGGTCAGGTCGACGGCGTGATCCTCAACCCGGGTTCGTGGACGCACTACGCGTACGCGATCCACGACGCGCTGGAGCTGACCGGCCTGCTCGCTGTGGAGGTGCACCTGTCCGACGTCCAGTCCCGCGAGCCGTGGCGGCGGCTGTCGGTGATCGGCGACCTGTGCGTAGCAACCTACTCAGGCAAAGGTCCCGATGGCTACCGGCTCGCGCTCGAGCGCCTGCGCGATGCACTGGATGAGGACCCGGCGTGACGCGCGTGGAGCGCCTGGCGGCAGAGATGCGCGAGCGCGAGCTCGACGCGTTGCTCGTGTGGAGCATCGTCAACATCCGCTACCTGACCGGCTTCACCGGCAGCAACGCGCTCGTGCTGATCGCATCCGGCGAGCACGCGGGCGGCCATCGCTTCTACACCGACTTTCGTTACGCCACCCAGTCGGCCGCCCAAGTCCCGGACCTGTTCGCGCGGGAGATCCTGTCCGGCGAGTTGCTCGAGACCGCCGTCGAGAATCTTGCTCCGGAGGGGAGCGCGGGACGCCTGGGCTTCGACGACGCGAGCCTCACCGTCGCCCAGCACACGCGCCTGCGCGAGCTGTTGTCCGACACGTGGGAGCTAATCCCCTGCGCGGGCGCGGTCGAGCGCCTGCGGGCGGTCAAGGACGAGCAGGAGATCGCCCGCATCCGCGCTGCGACAGAGCTGGCCGACGAGGCGCTGCGCCGCATCCTCGAACGAGGTCTCGCCGGGCGCGCCGAGCGCGATGTCGCGATCGACCTGGAGCTCGAGATGCGCCGCCTCGGCGCGAACGGTCCCAGCTTCCCCTCGATCGTCGCGTCGGGTGCACACGGCGCTCTTCCGCACGCCGAGTCCCGTGCGGAGCAGATACCCAGCGACGTGCTCGTAACGATCGACTGGGGCGCCCTGCACGAGGGCTACTGCTCGGACTGCACCCGCACGTACGCGACCGGCGAGCACATCTCCGCCCGGGCGCGCGAGATCTACGAGCTCGTGCTCTCAGCCCAGACGCAGGGACTGGACGCCGTGCGGGCCGGACCGAGTGGGGTGGAACTGGACGCGGTGGCGCGCGCGGTCATCGAGGACGCGGGCTACGGGGAGCAGTTCGGACACGGCCTCGGACACGGCGTCGGTATGGAGATCCACGAGGGTCCGCGCCTGTCGCGCACGGCCGGCGACGATCCATTGCTCGCCGGCAACATCGTCACGGTCGAGCCCGGCGTCTACCTGCCCGATGAGTGTGGGGTGCGCATCGAGGACCTGGTCGTCGTGCGCGCCGGCGGTCACGAGGTGCTGACGGGGCTGCCCAAGGAGCTGACCGTCATCTCCTGAGTCGCGGCAATGCGCGCCGATCTCCTCCCGCGAGCAGCGAACGGTGAGCCGTAGAGCCTGAGCGCCATCCATGCTCCCAGCGGCAGCGTCCAGACCAGGAAGAACGCCGCCTGCGTGTCGGGCGAAGCGCCGTGTTCCGCCAGAGTCTTCAAGGTGAGCCAGGGGAGCAGGATGCCGACCAGCGCCACGAGCGGCGGGCGATGACCCTGGCCCAGCGCCTCCCAGGTGACCAGGGCGATCAGGCAGGGCAGCATGTAGTAGCCGATGTCCCAGGTGTCCAGCAGGCAGCGCAGCAGCAGTACGAGCGCCAGCAGCAATAGCCCATCGCGCTCGCTCACCGAACCGGTTCCCGCCCCGCGGCGGCGCTGCAACCACAGCACACCCGCCAGGCCCAGTCCGACCACGACGATCAGTGGGTGGCTGATCGTCTCGGTCCACGCCGGGGCGGTGCGATAACCGTGCATCGCCACGCCGGAGCGAAGCACGAGTGGGCCGTGCCAACCGAAGAACCACCACACCTGCCACGGCTGAAACAGCGTTCCCGGTGAGACCGCCACGGCGCGTGCGCTGGCCGTGAACCCTCCTCCGGAAGCGAGCATCAGCGGCGCGAGCAGGGCCGCGGTCGTAGCGCCGGCGCTTGCCAGGCAGACGATCGGTCGCCGCCAGACGCGAGTCCACCCACGCACACGCCGCACGGATGAGTTGTCCGGACTCGTGACGGGTCCCGGCAGGACCAGCAGCACCGGTCCGGTGGCGATCAGCGCCCACTCCTTGTTCGCGATCGCCAATCCCAGCAGCACGCCCGCCCACACGGTCCGTCCCCGGCTGGCCAGCAGCACCGCGGCGACACACAGGACAGCGCCCAGCAGTTCCTCGGGATGGCCCTGTTCCAGCGCCTGCAGGGTCAACGGGTTGGCCACGCAGACACCCAGCACGATCGCGCGCCACAAAGCCGGGCGTCCGGCACCGCGCATGCGCGCGCACAGCCACACTGCGAGCGCGGCGACGGCCAGCAGGCAGGGCAGGGCGACCGTTCGGTACACGGCGAGTTCGCCGCCGCCCCACAGTCCCGGTAGCAGCGCGAACGGCGCGCGCTCGACCAGCGACCCGCCGTAGGAGGGCGCGAGCCGCAGGAACTCGAGCACGTGGCCATGCGTCAACGCGCTGAATGAAGGCTGAGCCTCGGTTTCGTAGTCGGTCCACGTGAAGGCGTACAGCCCCAGCCAGGCCATTACCGCGCTCGCGCCGGCGGCCGCCAGCACGCACACGGCGTTCTCGCGCACAAGTCGCCTCATACCTGCGCATCGGCGCCCATCCGCGGTTGCTTGAGCGCTTGCGAGTCGACGAGTCGGTCCACGCCAGGCGTCGCTCGCTCTACGGATCTGAGCGCTGCTGCGCTCGGCGGTGAGCTCCAAGGCCCGCTCGCGGGGCGACCGCCAGCCAGCGACACTCCGCTGGCGCGCCATCCGATGGTTCGTTGCGGTAAATCAGACGAAAGCGCGGCTTGCCCGCGTGTGTCGGAATGTCGAAGCGGACTCGGCGGCAGTTCGCCAGCTCAGCGTGGCGGCCAGGTCCCATGAGATCACCGACGTAGGGATTGGCCTTACATTCGACAAGAAGCTTGGCGATACGACGCTTCAGAGTGTCGATGTCGGCTGTGTGGGCGGCGTCATCGTCATCAGACGCCGCGATGAGACTCGCAATGTCCTCGCGTACCCCTTCCGCGAAGGTGACCCGTACCTCGCGGTCAGTTTCGTCAGCCATCGCGTCAGCGAGTGTGGATGCCGAGCTCGCTCAGCGCCTCGGCGCCGTCCTGCGTGCGTCCGACTGCACCGCTTCGTATCCGCTCCGCCGCGATCGCCTCTGCCTCCTCGTCAGCGCTGCGGGACTCGAACGCCTGAGTCATCGTGTCCAGCCTCGAGTCCATGTCAGCTTGGAGCTTGCGCAGCGACTCTTGAAGCTGGCGAACCATCTCCGTGAGCCTGTCCAAGACTTGGCTGGACCTGGTTTTGGGCAGAAGAAGCAACACAGCAAGCATACTGTCCCGCGATCGCGCCTCGTCCGCTCCAGCGCGAAGTTCGACTCAGCCTACGCGTGCGTCCGTTTGGGATAGGATCGATACTGGCATGGCGCGGCTGCGGAAAGAGGAGTTCTCGGCTGGGATGGCGATCCTGGGGCTGGTGATCCAGCGACCGGACACGATCAACGGAGTCAAGTCGCGGCTGGCCGAGCGGTTTCCGACCACGCGCTGGTCGGCCTCGACGCCGTATGAGGCGATGGGCAGTCTCGCGGAGCGGGATTATGTGCGCGTGGCCGTGGGGGGCAGCGCGCGATCGTTGGATCTGTACGAGGCGACGCCGAAGGGGATCGACTGGTTCAGGAGGTGGTTCGACGACCGTCTGGAGGAGCCGCCGGCGCTGCGCGATGCGCTGCGGGGGAAACTGGAGTACGTCGCCGACGAGCAGGACCTGCAGGTCGTGATCGAGGCGATCCGTGAGCAGGAGGAAGCCTGCTTTGAGGCCAGTCACGCGGCGAATGCGCGTCTGGAACGAGCACGGCGGCGCGGGGAGCTCGGCTCGGCCAAGAGCGGAGACTGGGAGAGCAGGCTGCTGTACGGGGCGATGACGTATGACGTGAAGCTGTGGAGCGACCGAGGGGCGCTCCTGAAGCGCCTGCGCGAAACCCTCGAAGGTCCCGACGAGCGGCTCGAGGGTCAGGACGGGAGCCGGGTCGAGGAGCGGAACAAGGGCCGGGACGAGGGGTGAGGCGAATGGGCGATCTGCTCGTGCTCTCGGATGTGTGCAAGAGCTACCGGCGCGGGGATCGGAGCCTGCCGGTGCTGGTCGACGTGACGCTGCGGATGGGCGCGGGGGAGATCGTCGCCGTGCTCGGAGGGCGGGACGAGGGCAAGACGACACTGCTGCAGATCGCCGCCGGTCTGCTGCAGCCCGATCGCGGCGAGGTGTGGTTGGGGGATGTCGAGCTGACGCGGTGCTCGGACAGCGAGCGCGCACGGGTGCTCAGGCACGAGATCGCGTGGATTCATCGCGAGGGCACGGGCTTGGATCTCAAGATGCTCGAGTATGTGGCGCTGCCGCTGTGGACCGGTCGCCGGTTGCCGCTGATGCGTTACCGTCGCGGGCGGCGCGAGGCCGAGCACGCGGCGATGACGGCGCTGGAGCGCGTCGGGGCGGCGGAGTGCGCGGAGTTGCGCTGGGGCGATCTGTCGAACTGGGAGCGCGTGCTGGTCGGGTTCGCCCGGGGCATCGCGCGCGAGCCGCAACTGATGGTCGTGGATGACGTGATCGACGGGTTCGGCATGAGCAAAACGCGGGAGGCCGGCGAACTGTTGCTGTCGTTCGCGCAGGAGCTTCAGTGTGCGATCCTGATGAGCGTCTCCGATATCGAGGCCGCGATGATCGCTGAACGAGTTTGGGGCTTTGAACGCGGTGGGCTGAAGCTGCTGTCCGGCCGGGCGCAGGACGACGCCGAGGCGCAGGTCATCGATCTGCACGACGAGGCGCGTCAGCGTCGTGGTTCGGGTGGCACGGCGTCGTAGGTGTGCTCGAGCTACGCGATCTGCACAAGACCTACCGCGTCGGTGGCGGTGAGCCGATTCATGCCGTCAACGGCGTCTCGCTGACGGTCGCCGCGGGAGAGCTCGTGGCGCTGTACGGTCCCAGCGGCTCCGGCAAGACGACGCTGCTGGAATTGATCGAGGGTATCCGCCGGCCGGACAGCGGGACGGTGCTGGTGGAAGGGCGCGACGTGTTTGGGATGTCGGAGCGGGAGCGCGAGGAGTATCGCCTGTGGCGGTTGGGCGTCGTCGGTCAGCCGCAGCACCTGATCCCCGGGGCGCGCGCGATCGAGAACGCGTCGCTGAAGCTGTTGCTGACGAACAAGCGCACCGCTCAGTCCGCGGTCGAACCATTGCTGGAGCGGTTGGGTCTGCGGGAGCGTCTGCGACATCGCACCGAGCAGCTGTCGATGGGTGAGCGCCAGCGCGTGATGATCGCCCGGGCGTTGTCGCTCGACCCCAAGCTCGTGCTCGCGGACGAGCCGACGGGCAACCTGGATACGCAGCGCACCAGGGAGGTTCTCGGGCTGCTGCGCGAGATCTGCCGAGAACGTGGCGCGACGGCTCTGCTCGCCACCCACGATCCGGAAGCGGTGATGTTCGCCGATCGGGTGTGCGAGCTGCGCGATGGCCGCCTCGTGGAGGACCATCCCGAGGGGATCGTCGGCATGAGGGGGCGGTGCGAGCAATGGGGAGGATGAGCCTGGCGAACATCCTCTTCCTGTACCGCGCGCGGCTGCGGGCGAGAGCGGTGCTCGCGCAGGAGGGGTTCGCGATCTTCGGGATCGCGGTCGGTGTGGCGCTGCTCTTCGCCAGTCAGGTGGCGAGCACCAGCCTGTCGAGCTCGGTGACGGCGCTCGATAAGCAGATCGTCGGACGCACGCAGTTTCAGCTGCAGGCGAGAGGTCCGGATGGCTTCGACGAACGCCTGCTCGAACGGGTGCGGCGGGCGCCGGGCGTGCAAACGGCGTTTCCGATCCTGGAGCAGCAGGCCAACGTGATCGGGCCGAGCGGTGAGCGGTCGGTCGATCTGATCGGCGCCGATCCGCGCTTCGCGAGCGTGGGCGGAGCTTTGTTGCGGCGTTTTTCCGCGCAGCAGCTCGCCGTGCAGAACGCGATCGCGCTGCCGGCGCCGCTCGCCGGCGAAATCGGTGCGGGCTCGCTGGTCCAGATCAAGCTCCAGATCGGTGCTCGCGTGGTGAGCATCCTGCTCGGCGCGGCGCTGGGTGAAAGCGAAATCGGTGGGCTGGTCCACAGTCCCGTTGCGCTTGCCCCCATCCATTACGCCCAGCGGTTGGCGGGGATGCGGGGAAGGGTCACACGGATCTTCATCCGCGCCCAGCCGGGACGCGAACGTGAGGTGCGGGCCGCACTCTCAACACTCGCCGCGAGCGCGGGCGTGAACCTCGATCCGGCCGATTACGATACGAAGTTGTTCGCGGTGGCGGTGGCGCCCGAGAGCAAAAGCGAGGCGCTGTTCTCCGCGATCAGCGCGCTGGTGGGGTTCATGTTCGCGCTGAACGCGATGCTCATCACCGTGCCCTCGCGCCGGCGGCTGATCGAAGAGGTCCGCCCGCAGGGTGCCACGCGCCTGGCGATCGTCCAGATCCTGCTGTTCGACGCCGCCGTGATCGGCCTGCTGGCCTGTGCCCTGGGTCTCGTGCTCGGAGACATTCTGTCGGTCGCCGTTTTTCGCACGACGCCCGGCTATCTGGCGTTTGCGTTCCCGGTGGGGGACGATCGGATCGTTACGTGGCAGAGCGTCCTGCTGGCCGTTGGCGCTGGACTGGCGGCCGCGATCGTGGGGGTGCTCTGGCCGCTGCGCGCGATCCTCACGCGTCCCCTGCAGACCGGGCATGAGCCCACAGGCTCTCGGCCGGGTTGGGTCACGGCCAGGCTGGCCGGCGGGCTGGTGTGCCTCGCCGTCACGCCGGTCGTCTCGACCGCCCACAACCAGGGGGCGTTCTTTGGGAACATCACGCTCCTCGTCGCGCTCGTCTGTCTGCTGCCGTTTCTCTTCGATGGGCTCGTGTGGCTGTTCGCACACGCGCAGCGCCCGCTCAACGGGGCGGCGACCGTGCTCGCGGTCACGGGGTTGCGGACTCCCCAGACCCGGGTGCGCTCGCTGGCGATCGCGGTGACGGCGGCGGTCGCGGTGTTCGGGGCGGTCCAGTTTCAGGGTATTCAGACGAACCTCACGAACGGCCTCGACGCATCCATACGCGGCATTGACTCGAGCGCCGATGTGTGGGTCACGCCGAGCGGGGATTCCAGCCTTTTGTCAACGACTCCCTTTAGGGCGGTCGATTCCGCCGCTATCGCTCGTCGGCCGGGAGTCGCCGCCCTCGGTGTGTATCGCGGCGGATTTCTTGACTGGGGCGAGCGACGCCTGTGGATTCTCGCGCCATCTGCCGGCACCCCACGGCCGATCCCGGTTAGCCAGCTCATCGGCGGCAATCCCGCCCTGGTCGCCATGAGAATCCGTCAGGGTGGCTGGGCGGTGCTCTCCCAAGCGCTGGCCGGCGAACACAACCTCCACGTGGGCCAGACGTTCGTGCTGCCCTCGCAGCACTACATCAAGTTGCGTGTGGCGGCTTTGAGCACGAATCTGGGCTGGCCACCGGGCACGATCATCATGAACGCCGCCGATTATGCGCGTGCATGGGGGAGCAGCTACCCGAGCGCCTATGAGATCCAGACCAGCCCCGGAGCGTCTGCCGCGATGGTCCGCTCTCAAGTGCAGCGCGCGCTGGGCCCGGGAACAGGGCTCGTGGTCGAAACCACAGGCGAACGCGAGCGGCGCCACTACGAGCTCGCGGCTCAGGGGCTCTCGCGGCTGACGCAGATCAGGCTGCTCGTGCTGATCGCCGTGGTGCTCGCCGTGGCGGGCGCGATGGGCTCGATGTTGTGGCAGCGCCGCGACCTCATCGCATTCATGAAGGTGGACGGATACCGCCGGGGTGTGTTGTGGCGATGGCTGCTGTGTGAGAGCGCGATCCTGCTCGCGGCGGGTTCCTCGATCGGAGCGGTCTTTGGTGTCTACGCGCAACTGCTGGGAAGTCACTTTCTGGCGAGTGCTACGGGTTTTCCGATCGTCTACAACGTCCAATGGCTTGCCGCGCTCTCCAGTTTCGCGCTGGTCACCGCCCTCGCGGTCGCGGCCACGGCCCTGCCCGGGTATCTCGTAGCGCGGGTGCGTCCCAGGGCCGTCAGCCCGGCGTACTGACGCAAGGACATCTTGCAGTGTGTAGCGCGCGGTGCTACCATGCGCTACATGAGTAGTGCGCCGTTGAGCATCCGGCTTCCCGGACAGACCGTGGGGCGACTTGCCGATCGCGCTGGGCGTTTCAGCATGGCCCCACGCACTCTTGCCCAGCGGTATGTGGAGGAGGGCCTGCGGATGGATGATCATCCGCTGGTGCGCTACGTCGATGGCCCCGCCGGCCGTCGTGCGCGGCTGGTGGGTGGCCCGGATGTGTGGGAGGTGATCTCGGTCGCCCATGACAACGATGGCGATCTGCGGGAGACCGCCGCGTATCTCGAGTTGTCCTTGGGGCTCGTGCAGGCCGCTGCCGCCTATTACGGGGCCTATCAGGAGGAGATCGACGAATGGATCGAGCGCAACCGCCGGGAGACGGATGAGGCTCATGGGGCGTTCGTCGCCGGTCGCAAAGCTCTCGGCCGGTGAAGCTTCTACTCGATGAGATGCTCTCACCGGCCATCGCGCGCGAGCTCCGTACTCGCGGGCACGACGTCAAGGCGATCCAAGAGCATTCTGAATGGTGTGCCTATGACGACCCCCAAGTGCTCGATCTGGCTCGTAGCGAGCACCGAGCGGTCGTAACCGACAACCTTGTCGACATGAGGCCCCTGCATTACGAGGCGATCGCCCCCGGAGGGCCTGGCGACTACGGCATGGTGTTCATCCCCGGCGGCTACCGACGCACCAAGGCCGACACCGGCAAGATCGTCACCGCGCTCGCGCCGAAGCTCGACGCATATCCGGGCGAGCGCGACCTCGCCGACGGTGAGGACTGGCTGTAGCCGCAAAGACCACACCAAGTGGTCGATCGGCAGCGTCTGGCCGTAGCCGCTCAACGGTGGATCCAGCCGTGCTCGCGGACCTCGTAGGCCGCGTCCACGTCGATCCCCTCGCCGGTACGCAGCCGCTCAACGAGCTGACGGCGGAGCTTCGCTTTGTGGGCCTCGTCGTCGCGTTCGGCTTCCAGTTCCGCCAGCCGCTCGCGCGCCCCGCGGATCACCAGATCGTCCATCCGCACGCGCTCGCCGCGAAGACGCAGCGCGTCGAGCGCTTCGCGCACGGGTGGGGTCTCGGTGACCGAATGGCGAGCATGACGAGTCGGCATCCCGACTATGTGTAGCACCCGGAACAGCACCGTGAGGGCGGGGTCGTACGTGACCCCGACCGAAGTGTTCATTTCTACGCAAACATAGCCAAAAGCGGGCTAGAATATCCGGGTTTGGTAAACGATTCGGTTCTGCCGACCGGAGTACACGGGGCCGGTACTCCAGGCGGCACTTCCAACCCGGCGCCGCTCTCGCCACGGCAACTCGGTGTCCTTGCTCGTGCGGCGACACGCGAGCTGCTCTGGGGGTTGCCGGCGGCAGGGCGTGAGCTCCGTGGATGGCGTATCCGTGCAGTAGGGATACCTGACGAGCAGATCCGTCAGGACGCGCTGAGCGCGCTGGATCGTAAGCGCGGTAACACTCACGGCGCCGCGCTGTTCTGGACCTTGCCGCGCGCTCGTGACCCGTGTCTGCTGCGTCTGCTTGTGACCTACCAGGTCATGTGGGACTACCTGGACTGTCTCAGCGAGCACGGTGCCACCGCGGGACAGGCGAATGGCCTGCAGTTGCACCTGGCGCTGGTTGACGCGATCGATCCCAGCCGGCCGATCTCCGACTACTACCGTCGTCATCCCTGGCGCGAGGACGGCGGCTACCTGCGAGCCCTCGTTGAGGTGTGCCGTCAGTGCTGCCGCGAGCTGCCTTCGTTTCAGATGGTTCGCCCGATCCTGGTGCGAGAGGCGATGCGCGCCAACGTGCAGGCGATCAACCACGAGCTCGATCCGGCGATCAGGGAGGGGGCTCTGCGAGAGTGGGTCGCACGTGAGTTTTCAGCCGGCCATGACGTGGAGTGGTTCGAGCTGGCCGCGGCGGGTGGCGCCGGTCTCGCGATCTATGCGCTGTTTGCCCTGGCGGCCGAACCTGTGTGCAGTGAGACGGATGTCACCCGCGCCTACCACGCATATTTCCCGTGGACGTCGGCTATCGCGACGATGCTCGACAGTTATGTCAACGGAGCGGAGGACGCGGCCAACGGAGATCACCGCTACGTGGCGTATTACAGGCAGCCCGAGTGCGCCACACAACGTATAGACCAGTTAACACGACGCTGTCTGTACGAGGCTCGCGGCCTCAGGAACGGCGAGCGACACATCCTGATCGCGGCCTGCATGGTCGCGATGTACCTGTCCAAGGACAGTGCACATACCAGGGCGATGCGTGCAACAACCCGGCGCCTTGTGGGCGCTGGGGGTTCCCTGACGAAGGTCCTGCTCCCAATCCTGCGGCTATGGCGGATCGTCTACGCCCAGCGCTCCACGTAACCCAATCTTCCGTATGTCCACGCCGGCCCTGTAATCAGACCACTCCTCTGTAACCAAACCGCTCCGGGTACACCGGGCCACTTCCGTAATCAGATCATTCCCATTTGACCAAACCCTAACCAAACCACTTCTTAATCAAACCATTCCCCTAACCAAACACCCGCGCAACCAATCCAAGAAGGAGACATGATGCTGTTCATCGATTCACTGCTCATTCCCTCCCGCAGACGTGAGCTTCCACCCTGCGTTCCCCTCTCATCCATGTTGCAGACGATCGCTTGTCAACGCCGGGCCTATGATTATCTCGAGTGGTGTCGTGCGCGTGACGGCGATCGTTTCACCCTCTATCCGGTCGACATGCCGCCCCTCGTATTTCTCTCAGACCCACACGATATTCGAACGGTCGTAACCGCGCCTGCGGATGTCCTGCATCCGGGAGCCGGCGGGTCCGTCATGGCGCCGCTATTCGGGGAGGAGTCTTTTGCGGTGCGCGAGGAAGACGAGCATTGGCACGGACGCAACGTGGTGATGCCCGCCTTTCACCATCGTACGGTACAGGGGTACGCCGATAGGATCGCCGGTATCGCCGAGACCGAGATCGCGTCGTGGCCGGTCGATACGGCCTTCCCGCTTGCTACGCACCTGCACAGGCTGACCATGAGGGTGATGCTGACGACCGTCATCGGTAGTGGCGAGGATCGGTTCGAGGCGCTGCACGAGGGGCTGCTCGGCATGCTGTCGGTGATGGCGAGCTTTATTCTCCAGGTTCCGCGCCTGCGTCACCTGCCGGGGTGGCGCAGCACATGGCGCAGGTTCATGCGCCGGCGCGATGAAGTCGACGCGCTCATCTTCGCACTGATCGAACGGCGACGTCACACAGATGCCGGCGGTGGCGATCTGCTCGACATACTGCTCGCCGCGCACAATCTCGACGGCTCGCCGATGGCGGACCGTCAGGTGCGCGACAACCTCGTGTCCGTGATCATCGCCGGGCATGAGACCACGGCCGCGACGCTCGCGTGGGCGTTCCAACTGCTGGCGCACAACCCGGCCGTCCAGGACCGGCTGATCGAGGAGATCGACGCCGGGTCGGGCGATGAGTACATGGACGCGACGGTCCAGGAGACGCTGCGACACAGGCCGGCGTTCCTGTTCATTCCCCCGCGAGCGGTCGTACGGCCGATCGAGATCGGCGGCTGGACCTACCATCCGCCGGTTCAGCTGCTCGGCTGCACCTATCTGATGCACCACGATCCGAGGCTGTACCCCGATCCCCAGACGTTTCTTCCCGAGCGCTTCCTCGGAGAGAGCCCTCCAGCGGGCGCCTGGCTGCCCTGGGGAGCGGGTCGCAAGCGCTGCCCGGGCCGGCACCTCGCGCTCCTGGAGATCCGGACGGTGCTGCGAGAGGCGCTGTCAACGCGACGTGTGCTGCCCACCGGCTCACGTATCGAGCACCCGAGCTGGCGAAGCGTCATCCTCACGCCACACGACGGAGCGACTGTCCTCCTGCGCGGGCGCCGTCCCCAGACCCCCGTTCCGCTGCTGCCGGCACATGGGCGCTTCATTCGGAGATCGTTTTCAGATTAGAACGATTTTGTTCAGATTAGACCAAAACCCTTCAGAATAGACTGTGTACCAGTCAGAATAGAACAGATTTCTCGACGTTCCTTGACACCCGGCTCCGGTCTCGGGCAGCATGGCGAGATGAGCGCGAGGCGCAGACGAGGCACTGCGCGGGCGATCGGGCCGGATCGAACGCTCCCCCGGCGTGGCGAGGCGATCGGGCCGGTGAGCGAGCCGACCGGTGTCGGATACTTCAGGCGTCTGGTGATGGCCTCGGTGTCGATGCCGTCCTCGTCCGCGCGGGATGAGCTGCACGCCCGCATCGCGCGCTTACAGCCGGAGGATCTGCCCGAGATGATCGAGGTCGTCTGCGAGGCCGAGCGGCGCTGCCTGCGCCGGCTTGGGGAGCTGCACCGGCGAACACGAGCCGAACGCGAACGGAGTGCCGCGGACGCGAGCGAGTGGGCGCGCAAGGTGCAACTGGTCGTGATACAGGGCGAGGTCGTGGAGTGGGACGCGAGGATCAGGTGGCTGCAGGACATGCGCCGGTTTTTGGAGCGCGAATCGCAGGGCTCGGAGGTTTCGTGCGCGCCGGCCCGATGATGCTGTGATTCGGTTCTGGCTTTACTTCCACAGCCGAATGGACCCTCGGTAGCGCCTGTCCCCGTCGACCTTGTAGAAGTCCACGTCCGCCCCCGGCCTGCTCCAAACGCTGAGCGCCCACGCGGGCGCGACGAAGGTGACCCAGCCGGCCCGGGTTTCGTTCGGCGCGATCGGCAGTTGCTGGAGGATCGAGGGTGTCGGTGCGTGCCGGCCCTCGATGATCGGTGGATATGTGGTGACGAACGCGCTCGTCGATTCGGGCGATTCGGGCAGCGCCAGTTCGACGTCAGGGTTGGGCGAGTAGGACGAGCGCCGCTCGTAGCCCGTCCCGACGCCGAACAGCAGTGGTTGCGCGCCGGTGTTCGTGATGGATAGCTCATACGACACGAGCTGTCCGTGACCGTTCGGATATAGATCTTCGTTTTCGGAGGCATTGGTCACGCGCGTGGGTCTGATCTGCGACTCCAGCACGCGGGCTTCGTATTCGGGCATCCGCAGCGTGCATGCGTAGTCAACGACGTTGACGGTCGTCAGCGAAGAGAGCGGGCCTTCTACGCAGATCCCTTCGTGGCCTCCCGCGTCGTCGATGCCGGCCGCCGTGCACGTGGGGTAGCGCGAGAGGGACGTGGGGTAACGCGAGCCGATCTGCGGCCGCGGTCGCGCCGCGAGACGGAAGGCTGAGACGAGCAGGAGCAGGACGAGCAGTGCGCACAGCAACCCGATGGACTGCGCAATGCGCCTTCGGCGTCCAAACGCGTCGGCTGGATGGTTCACGTCGAGGGATGTTGTGTCTTGCCGCGGGGACAGCTCGTAAGGCTCGGCCGTTTCGCCGGTCGTGTCGTCTTCTGAGGGCGTGGGGTGGTCATGGAACACCGGCCCGCCGGTCAGCAGGCGCCCGAGTCCTCGCAGCGGCGGCATCACGAGCAGGATCACCGCCAGTCCCAGATACACCCACGCGACGATCGAGGCGTTTCCCGTCAGTGCGCGCTCGAAGCCGCTTCCGTCCACGAACGAGTGGATCGCGATCCCGGGCAGCAGCGATCCGGTGCGCTCGTAGAGCAGGCAGGTGATCACGCCGAAGCCGCCGACGATCAGTTTCCCGGCGAGTGGGTACTGGGTGTGGACCAGCGCGAACAGCACGGCGGCGATCAGACACGCTGGGATGATCGTGAGGCGATTGCGCAGGCACCGGTAGAGAAAGCCGCGGAAGAAGATTTCCTCGGCTACAGGAGCGCCCACGCAGGCCACGAAGCCCGCGAGCACGATCGCGATCGTGCTGTGATGCGAGATGCCCGCAAAGTTGCTGCTGACAGGCGCCGGCAGCGCTCGACGCAAGAGCACGTTGCACCAGCCATACGCGAACAGGCCCAGAATCGCCAGACCCGTGGCCCGCGCACCCGGCACCGGGCGCAGGCCGAGATCCCGCGCACCGAGAGAGCCCCGGCGCCAGAGCGGAATCAGCGTCGCGAGGAACACTGCCTCAGTGAGCAGCACCCCGAGCCCGACACCCAGCTCGCGGACGCCGAGCAGCCAGAGCGCAAGCCCGAGCACGATCAGAATCCCCCACATCGCGACATAGGCCGTGAGCGCGTAGCGGACCGTCCAGCTTCGAGAGCGGGCGGTCGGGGCAGGCCACGGAGCAAGCCGCCGCGTACGTGGCTCTCGGATCGCTCGCGAGGTCACACTTCGTCATCGACAGTCTGAGGCGAGTGCTCAATCAGCGGGCATTCTTTGGTAGTTCAGATTCTGAACGCCGATGCGGTTCGATGTCGTTCTACATACCGCTGACCGTCGATCGCGTCTCGAGGCTTTTTCAGCGACACGCGGCTGCGGGCAGGGCGCACGCGAGCTCGTTCACGAGCGAGAAGGCGATCTTCCGCGTCCTGTTCGCCGAAGAAGGTAGCCGCGGTCAGGTTCTGCTGGCGCTCAAGGGGTTCAACAAGAAGACCCAGAAGACGCCTCCGTCGATGATCAAGCTGGCGAAGAGGCGCCTGGCGGACTGGCGACGGCGAGGCGATGAGAAGCGCGAGGCTCAGGGCAAACGGCCGCTGCACCGATGAGGTGTGGTAGTCTTATATCCAGCAAGAGATACCGGCAGAGATATCGATATTCATTAGGTGGACACCATGCCTGAACGTGACTTCTTGGACAAGATGATCGACGAGCGCACCGCGCGCAATCCCGAGTTCCCGAGGCTTGTGGACGCGGCTCGTCGGCGCCGCGAACTGCTGCGGGCTCTGACCGAGCAGCGCGCGGAGCAAAAGCGCTCGCAGACGACGGTCGCCGCTTCGATGGAAACCTCGCAGTCATTCGTCGCGCGTCTGGAGAGCACGGCCGCCGACACGAAGATGTCGACCGTCGACCGCTACGCGGAGAGTCTCGGGTTCGTCGTGCAGTACCACCTGATCCCGGCAGCCAAGGCGAACGGGTCTCCGGCGGTTGTGGTTCACGCGTAGAACGTCGCTTGTCTGCTGTGGTCGTGTCCGTGTTCGCCAACCGGAAGGACCCCACCTGAGCCGTCAGTAGGCCGCGGTGCGCGTGAGTTGCTCGCGCGGGTTGCCGAAGAACATGCGCAGGACCCCGTTGACCGCGCTGACGATGATCGCCGCGAGCGCCGCCCACCAGAAGCTCGCGATCGTGAACTGCGGGACGATCCAGTGGGTGAGATAGAGCATCAGGACGTTGATAAGGAAGTAGAAGATCCCGAACGTGACGATGATGAACGGGATCGACAGGATCGCCAGGACGGGCTTGACGAAGAAGTTCACGATCGTGAACACGAGCCCGGCGACAAGCAGCGCCCACCAGTCGCTGCCGTAGCTCAAGCCGGACAGCAGCCATGTCGCCACGAACAGGGCGACCGTATTGAACACCCATGTGACGGCGAGCCGGCGAGTCATCGTCCACAGCGTAGCCCGGCCACCCTCCGCCGCCCGCTACCCTGCCCAGGCGTGATCACAACCAATCAGTTCAAGTGCGTTTGCTAACCACATTATACCCACCGGTCGGATGAATGGGTCGCCGATCAGGACCGGAAGGTCCGCAGTGTTTGGGCGAAGGTGGGAACGGTCGCGGCGAGCCGGTCGAGGAGCTCGTCGATGGTCATGGGCGGTCGGGTGAGTGCCGCGGCTTGGCGCTCGACGGCGTTGTAGGTTGCCCGCGGGTCGAGGTCGTAGAGGTCGAGTAGGAAGACATCGGGATGCAGCGGCTCGACCGCGAACGGTGTGCAGGCGTCGCTCGGGAAGTGCTTGAGGTTGAGCGTGACTATGGTCTGGGCGTCGCCGGCTACGGCGGTGGCGAGTACGTGGCGGTCCTTGGCCTCGTTGGTCATGGCTGGCTCCAGGCGAGCGATCGCCTCGTGGGGCACGCTGGCGGCATCGAAGGCGCTGCGCATCGCATCGAGCAGTCGTGCGGCCTGGGCTTCGGTGACGCGATGGTCGGCGGTGAGGTTCCGGGCAACCTCGTCGAGGATCTGCTCGCTCCAGCACGGGTCGTACAGTTCAGCCTCGGCCACGCGTAGCAGCGTGTCGCGAAGCGGAAGCGGATAGAGGACGCTTGCGTCGAGAACGGCGGTGAAGGACATCGCCGGAGAATATGGGCGAGTCGGGATGGAGCCGATACCTGTGCGTGTGCCTACCGGTAGCCGCCAGGTAGCTCCTCGGAGAGTCGCGTGAGCTCATCGAGCTTCTCGCGGCGCGTGGTGCTGCGCTGGTCGCTATATGCCTGGAGGTCCTCGATTCGCACGCGTCTGTGCGTACCGACCTTGTGATGGGGGATAACGCCTTCGTCAAGCAGCTTGGTCAGGTGCGGGCGGGAGACGTGCAGCAGGTCGGCCGCTTCCTGGGTCGTGAGCTCTTTGTCGTGCGGCATGAGCGTGATGGTCTGTCCTCGGGCCATGCTCTTCACTACGAACTTGAGCGCGTGGAACACCGACTCCGGGATCTCCGTCGTCTCGCCGTCCGGGTCGACGAGCCGGGCAGTGCGGTGCCGGCGAAAGATCTCGTCGATCTGGTGGCGCAGCTGCTCCAGCGCCTGCTTCTCCTCAGGCGCTGCCTGGACCACGTTGTCAGAGGGCTGGTGGGTGGTAGTAGACATCGCTAATCCTCCTGTTTGGCTCGGGTCCATCGCGTCGTGGCAAACTGTAGCAGCCAACCGCAATAGGCGCAATATCTGCAATAAGCGCTAGCAAGATGGGCCGCGGGGTGTCGGCCCAAGTCGCTGGCTGCTGGTCGTCGTAAGCTATGAGCGACGCCAGCGCGGATCGTGTCCGTGTTCGCCAAGCGGAAGGACCCCAAGTCATGGAGCGCGTGAACATCACCATCGGGCCGCTGAGCTTCGATCATGCCGACTATGACGCCGAGGGCGACGTGCTCTACCTGCACGTCGGCGAGCCCCAGACAGGCGAGGGCGAGGAGACGCCGGAGGGTCATGTCGTGCGCTACACGCCGGGTACGAACCGCATCGTCGGTCTCACGGTGCTGGGTGCTCGCCACCTGCTGGATCGCGACGGCCATCTGGCGGTCACGGTCCTCGAGACGGTTGAGACCACTGCGGAGG
>CAWEOK010000019.1:0-133709 GCA_963810645.1 uncultured Solirubrobacterales bacterium
TTGCAGGCCAGGTTGCGGTTGTCGAGGCCGAGGCCGGCGCCCCAGCTCCACGCGGATGAGTGAGCCTTCGGAACTGCCGTGCCGGCGAGATCATTGCGCGAGAAGCGATCGCCGACGCTCAGCAGGCTCGCGCCTTCCAGCCACTCCCCGCCGCCTCCGTAGTCGCCTAGGGAGGCAGACGCTGGAGCGACGATGTGATTGGCATCGAACACGTTCGCGCTCTGGCTCACGGACGCTGGCTGGGTTTTACCACCCACGAACCGCAACCCCCCGCCGGTCACTTCCAATTCTTCTGCGGCATTAGTGTTTTCGGCTTCGAGCGTATTGCCCTCGAAGGTGTTGCCTTCGAGCACGTTGCGCGAGTTGCAGGCATCTTCGAGCCAGGCTCCCGCGCCCCCTCCTTTGCTGTTCCCCAGGACGAGCTTGTTTCTCAAGAACGTGGAGCCGGTGATCGCGATTGCCGAAGTACCGGTGGGTGGGCAGTCCGATGGCCCGATCCCCACGAACGCCGCGTGCTCGCTTGCGCCCTGCTCTTCGTTTTCGAGAAAGCTGTCGTCGCTCAGCGTCACGCGCGAGGCGCGAATCGACAGGGCGCTAAAGTCTTTCGCGTGCTCGAAGGTGAGATGGCTGAGGGTCATCGCGCCTGCTTCTGTGGAGGCGACGTTCCCGAGCAGCGGGCCGGTGGCGTTGACGCCGTCGAAGCCAGAGGTCGTGCCTGGGGCGCCTTCGAGTGTGAATGCCGCGCCCCGGGGAATCGTGTAGGAGCCGGAGCACATGCCGCTCAACACGATCGTCCCGCCGCTACTCGCGGCGCCGTTGAGCGCGGCTTGCAGATCCAAGCATTCCGTCGGGGGAGTGGCGGCGCCGGCCGAGGCGGCGCCGACGCCCGCAACGAGCGTGCACAGCGCCGCGGCCACTAGCGCATTCACCGACACGCGAGCGATACTCGCGCGAACAGTCGTCTCCATGCCAACATCGTAATGGTGAAAGCGCTGGTTTATCCTACTATCACCAGCGATACTATCATCCATGATACTATCCCCAAATGGAGTTCGTAGGTCGCCAAGAAGATCTCGCACGTCTGCGTCGTGAGCGTGAGCGTGTCGGACCGAACACGGGCCGGTTCATCTGGATGACCGGTCGCAGGCGGGTGGGCAAGTCGCGGCTTGTCCAGGAGTTCGTCGAGCGTGAAGGCCTGCCGTATGTCTTCTTCGAGGCGCCCCGGCGGGCGCTGTCGGAGGCGCTGCGCCGGTTCGGGGAGGCCGTGGCGAGCTCGACGCTGCCCAGCTCCGAGCTCGCCAGGGGAGCCACGTTCAGCGACTGGCCGACCGCGCTGCGTGTCGCCGCCCAGCAGGCGAGCGCCGAGCGTCCCTCGGTGATCGTGATCGACGAGCTCCCCGACCTGCTCGAGCACGATCCCGACGCCGACGCCGACATCCGCGCGGGTTGGAGCGTGCTGGAGGGAATGCCGGTGATGTTGTTCTGCATCGGCTCGGACATCTCGATGATGGAGCAGCTCATGGACCACGACCGCGCGCTTTTCGGCCGGCCGACCCTGCAGATCCGCATCCCGCCGCTGTCTCCCGGCGATATAGCGCAGCTGCTCGCGCTCGACGCCGGCGATGCGTTCGACGCGTACCTGACGATCGGCGGGTTCCCGATGCTCGCCGCCGACTGGGGCGCACGCATGACTCGCAAGCGGTTCCTCGCCCGGGAGCTGATCGATCCGTCCTCGAATCTGATCGTCAACGGCGAGCGGATTCTCGCGGCGGAGTTTCGCTCCGAAACCCAGGCGCGCGAGGTGCTCGAGGCGATCGGCAAGGGGGAACGCCGGTTCGAGGAGATCCGTCGCCGCACCTCGTTGCAGCCTGCGTCGCTGAGCCGTTCGCTGGAGCTGCTCGTGCAGGGTAAGGGCGTCGTGGAGAGGCTCACTCCGTACGCGGCTCCCCTGCCACGCAGGGATCCGCGCTATCTCATCGCCGATCCCTATCTGCGCTTCTGGCTGCGCTTCGTCGCCCCCTACATGCAGGAGATCGAGCGTGGGCGGGGAGATGAAGCGGTGGCGCGGGTCATACGCGACTGGTCGGTGTATCGCGGCGCCGCGATCGAGCCGGTCGTGCGCGCCGCGATCGAGCGCATGTTGCCCAACGATCGCTTCGGGGACGCCCGCCGGGTCGGCGGCTGGTGGGATCGCACCGGCCGTCAGCTCGACCTCGTCGGCCTGCCCGAGGGTGGCGGACCGGCGCGCGTGAGCTTTGTCGGTTCGATCAAGTGGCGTGAGCGGGCGCCGTTCGACGGCAACGACCTGCGGGCGCTCGAGGCGGCGCTGACGCTGGTGCCCGGCGTCAACGCCTCGACGCTTCTCGTCGGCGTGTCCCGCTCCGGGTTCGACGCATCCTCCTCACGGCTGGATGTGCGGCTGGAGCCGGAGGAGTTGTTGCGGGCTTGGAACCGATGACCGAGCCTCCTCTCAATAGGTCGCAGTCTGACCTATAATAGGTCGCAATGCGCGATATCCGAGAGCTGTTCCCAACCGACGATCCGGTCAAGCCCGACCTGCTGATCGGCCGTGGGGACGACGTGCGCGAGCTCGCGTCGCGGCTGGGGAATGGCACGCACATGGTGGTGGCTGGGCCCAGACGCACCGGCAAGTCCTCAGTCTGTCTGGCCGCGCTGCAGCGGGTCCGCTCACCCAGCGTCTACACCGCGCAGGTCAACCTGTGGGATCACGAGAACCGCGAGTCGCTGACTCGGGCGCTTGCACAGTCGATCATCGCCAATCGCGGCCCCGTCGCCAAGGCGCTGCGTCGAGCGCGTGAGAGCGGACGTGAGCTGCGCGAGCTGTTGCCGGTCGGTGTGACGGCGGCCTTGCGTACGCATCTTGGCGAGGACGTCGAGCTGGCCTGGGCCACCCAGCCCTCGGGTCGGGCTTCGGCGGCGAGCCTTTCCGGCACGATCCGTCTGGCGCAGCGGATCGCCGAGCAGGAC
Organism: uncultured Solirubrobacterales bacterium; assembly: GCA_963810645.1. Classification (GTDB taxonomy): domain Bacteria; phylum Actinomycetota; class Thermoleophilia; order Solirubrobacterales; family Solirubrobacteraceae; genus Palsa-744. The sequence goes on from CAWEOK010000019.1 coordinate 2,989, forward strand.
AAGAAGCGAATCGTGTTGTTCATGGACGAGTTTCAGGACATCGCGGCGCCCTCGCATCGCTTCGGGGATCCGGATGTATTGACCAAGCAGCTGCGCTCGCAATTACAACGCTCGCCACTGATCAGCGTGCTGTTCGCGGGCAGCATGGAGCATCTGATGCGCGACCTGTTCGGCCCGGCGCGCAGAGCGCTGAGCCAGTTCGGCAACTTTCACGAGCTCACACCGATCTCACCACGCGAGTGGGAGGCCGGGATCGCCGCCCGTTACCGCGAGCTCGATGTTCAGGCGGCCGCGGGAGCGATCGCCGAGGTCGTCGCTCTCGGTGAGGGACATCCGCGCACAACGATGCTGATTGCCCGCGAGACCCTGACCGTCACCCTCGCCCGCCGTGAGGGTTGTAAGATCGAGCACGGCGATGTCCGTGGCGGCCAGGAGCTGGCGATGCAGGCCGACCGTCTGCGTCACGAGGAGATCGTCGAGCGGTTGCGCTCCACCGCGCATGCCTACCCGATCGCTCTACGCGTCGCGCGCGGCCAGCGCCCCTACAGCGGCACCCCGTCATCCGGGGCCAGACGAGCGCTGAGCATGATGGAGCGAGCAGGGATCGCCGAACACCACGGCCGCGGCGAATGGGTCATCCCGGAACCGCTACTGCGACGCTACCTTGCTGGCCGTCTCTGATATCCGTGGCGATGGGTTAACGGCGGTCTCAGCCCGCTCAAACCAAATCCATACCCCGCTCCGCCTGACACCCTCCCCACGCAGGCGATGCTCGATGTATGAGACGAGTGTTGATCAGCGACCCTCACCCCGGGATCAGGCGGATGTTGGTGCGTATGGTCGCTCGCCTGGGCTACGAACCGATCGCCGTCGAGTCCCATCCGACGCCCGCGCAGCTGCGCAGCGCCGACGTGCTGTTGGTCGAGCCCGCCTCGCCGGACGGGTTGACGCTCGCGCACACCGCACGCGCCGCCAACCCCACGTTGGCAATCGTCGGCGAGGGAGCGATGGCGCCCCGGCAGGAGGATCTCTGGAAGACGGCCGTTGCTCCCGTTGGTCATCTCGCCAAGCCGTTTACCAGCGAACAGCTCGACGCCGCCCTCCAGCAGGGGTTCGCACGCCGCGACAGCATGAGTCAGCGCACGGGACGCGTACACAAGCGCCGCCAAGCCGCGTAGGACTGGTCGTGTCGTCAGATGACCGCTACACACTCATCGACCACATACCGGGCGATCGTCAGCGACGACGTAGCCGCCGGCGAAGGCGCGTTGCGCACGTGCAGCGCGCGCTCGGTCGCCGAGAACACGAAGTCGTCGATCAGTCGCCCGTCGCGCGCGAGCGCCTGGGCGCGCACTCCGGCGAACGCCGGCTGGACGTCCGCGGGCCGGAGCTCCGGTACATAGCGTGAGGCGGCTCGTACGAGCGCGGCGCGCGACACAGCGTGGTGCAGCTCGGTCAATCCGGTCCGCCACGATCGCCGTCCCAGCCGCCACGATCCCGGCCAGGCGAGCGTGTCGCGCACGTCGCCGGCGCGCACCCGGCTGAGCCGATACGCGTCGCGGGCGCCCGCGAGCAGTGCGGTCGGGCCGATCAGCACCTCGCCGTCGATCGTCCGCGTCAGATGGACTCTCAGGAACGGCAGCTCCGGGTCGGGGACGGGGTAGATCAGCGAGCGCACCAGACCTCGGCGCTCGGGCACGAGCCGCAGGTAGGCGCCGCGGAACGGCACGATCCGTGGGTCGGGGTCCGCGCCGGCGGATACCGCGAGCCGGTCGGCCCAGGCGCCGGCGCAGAAGATCGCGTGCCCGGCCTCGGTCATCCCGCGCGTGTGTCGCAGTCGCAACGTCCGTGCGCCGACCTCGACGTCCTGAACCCCGCACCCGGTCGCGACAGCGCCCCCGGCATCGAGCACGTCGCGGGCATATGCGCGTGCGACCGCCCCGAAGTCCACTACACCCGTGTTCGGCGAGTGCAGCCCGGCGATCCCGCGCGCGTATGGCTCGAGCGCCGCGATGGCGTGGGCGTCGATCCGGCGCAGTCCCGGCACCCCGTTGGCGCGAGCGCGCCGCTCCAGCTCATCCAGCCGGCCGAGCTCGCTGGGGCCGGTGGCGACGATCGCCTTGCCACACCGCTCGTACGCTATCCCGTGCTCGTCGCAGTAGGAATACAGCTCGCGCGCCCCCTCCACACACAACCGCGCCTTCAGCGACCCCGGCTCGTAGTACACGCCCGAGTGGATCACCCCCGAGTTGTGGCCGGTCTGATGGGCGCCCAGCTCGGCCTCGCGCTCGAGCACGCACACCGAAGCCTGCGGATGACGATGTACCAGCTCGCGCGCCACCGCCAGCCCGACGATCCCGCCGCCGACGATCGCGATATCGCAGCGGGTGGGGGCGGAGATATCGCCCTGCAACGGGCGGAGATCCATCACGCGAGCCCGTGCCGCCGCGTCACCCAACTGCCCCCGGCCCACCCGGCGCGGTCGCCGCGGCCGCGTCCAGCAACCCCGCTCCATACAGATACGAGTCGCCAGGCCCACCCAGCTTCCGCGCCGTCGCGCGCAGACGCGCCGTGATCTGCGCCACGGTCGGATGGCGTCCCAGCACGCCCCCGGCGATGATCAGCGCGACCGTCGCGGCAACGTGGGGCGTGGCCATCGAGGTGCCCTCATACCCATCCGGGAACCCGAACTGGTGGGGGGAGGAGCCGGTGAACGTCATCTGGAACACGTCCCTGCCCGGAGGCAGTTCCGGACGGCAGTTGGGGTCGCCCGGCAGCTCCGCGTCCGCGCCGCCCCCCGGAGCCACGAGCGTCAGTCCGGGGCCGTCGTTCGAGTAGTCCGCCAGACACCCGCGTTCGGTCGTGGCGCCCACCGCGATCACGTGCGGCGCACGCGCCGGGTAGGCGATCGCGGTGCGTCCCTCGTTGCCCGCCGCCGCCACCACGACCACGTTGTGCCGGTAGGCGTAGCGCAGCGCTTGCATCAGCTCGGGGATGTCCCTCGCCGTCACCCCGGGGGAGAACTCCAGGCTGAGGTTGATCACGCGCGCGCCGTGGTTGACCGCGAACCGCACCCCTTCGGCGATCGTCGAAGCGTCGCCTTCGCCTTCGCTGTTCAGCACCCGCACCGGCATGATCTTCGCCGCGAACGCCAGTCCGGTCAGTCCGTAGGAGTTCGTGTTGGTCGTTTCCGCGATCGTTCCCGCGACGAACGTCCCGTGCCCGTTGTGGTCGTTCGGGTAGGGAGTGTGGTCGACGAAGTCATAGCCTTTGACGAACGTGTACTTGCTGAAGTCCGGCGAGCGTCGATAGCGGCCCCTGTTCGCGTACGCCACGCCCGTGTCCAGCACCGCCACGGTTACGCCGCTGCCCCCGGGCGCACCCTCCGCCGCGACGTTCGCCCACGCTTCCGGCGCGTCCACTCCGAACAGCCCCGCGAAGTTCCACTGCGTCAGCTGCCAGTCACCCGGTGCGCCGCCGACGCCGGGTAAGCCCAGGTTGTTGGGGATCAGCTCGCCCGCCTCGTGCGCCACGGGGTCCCGCATGTTTTCGGGCAGATGGGCGTACGCGACTCCAGCTCGGGTTCCACCGATGAGCAGGAGCGCCAGCGCGACGAGCGCCGTGACGAGTGCGCGTCCCCGTGTGCTGGTGTTTATATGCGTAATCATTAGTTGGTGTTCGGACCCGGACGGTCGCATCCCAAAGGGGCAGGGCATGCTCGCAGAGTCATGACCGCTCCCGCTGTATGAACACCTGGGAAGGGCCCTCGGACCATGTCCAGAGGCGCGGCGAGGACGCCTACTTCATGCGCCTGGCATTACGCGAGGCCCAGCGTGCACCCGAGCACGACGACGTGCCGATCGGGGCCGTGCTGGTGCACGCGGACGAGGTCCTGGCCGCCGGACACAACGAGCGTGAGCTGCGCTCAGACCCGACCGCGCACGCCGAGATCCTCGTTCTGCGCGAGGCCTCCCGTGCGCTGGGCTCCTGGCGGCTGCTCGATTGCACGCTGTATGTCACGCTCGAGCCGTGCAGCATGTGCGCCGGGGCGATCGTGCTGGCCCGCGTGCCCCGGGTGGTGTACGGCGCCACCGACCCGAAGGCCGGCGCCTGCGGCAGCGTGCTCGACGTGCTGGGTGAGCCCCGGCTCAACCACCGCCCCGAGGTCTGCTCCGGCGTGCTCGCGCCCGACTGCGGCCAGCTGTTGAGCGGGTTCTTCGCGTCGCGACGCTGAGCTGCAGATCTCTCGACCGTACAGCATCGCCCGGGACATCTGTCCAGGATGTCCCGAGACACCACACAACGGAGGGGCGAGAACGGAGGGGGAGAGATTCGAACTCTCGGTACGCCAATCAGGCGCACAACGGTTTTCGAGACCGCCGCATTCAACCGCTCTGCCACCCCTCCAGGATGACGTCGGCCAAGGCTAGTAGATCGCTCACCGAGATCCGTTTACAAAGGGCCACCAGGATTCAAGTAGTGAGCCTCCCCGGCCGACCTCCTGAGGTGATATGGCAGCTCAGCACTCACGCTCTGGACAGGGACGGGATGAGACATGGATTCCGGCGCCCCCGTCGGCTCCGGCGGAGGTATCTGGAGAGGAGCTGCGCCGCCTCGGCGAGGCGTTGAAAGCGCGAACCGAGGACGTGCTCCATCTGACGGTGCTGCGAACCGCCGGAGGGGATCACGCTGTCGATGCCCTGGTGCAGGAGAGCTTCGAACGGATCTGCAATGGCTCGACGATCGCGGTCGCCCGCTGGATCGCGGGGGAGGGCATCGAGGTGGCCGTCGAGGCCGGTCGCGAAACCTGGGAGATCTTCGGCGAGCTGGCCGCCCATCGCGCGGCGTCGCTGAACGAGGTGACCTGGCGCTGCTTCAGCTGGCGCAACGTGATGGGCGAGGTGCTCAACCAGAGCGCAACGCAGCTGGACATCTCACCGCAGGCTCGCTCCCATGCGCTGAACCTGCTGCAGCTGAGCCTCGAGTTCAGCCTGTTGCGGATGTGCGAGTGCTTTGAGGTCGAGCGCCAGCGCACCGACGAAGAGCTCACGCGGCGCGAGGAGGAGCTCGCGTTCCTCGCGACCCATGATGCGTTGACCGGCCTGCCGAACCGCACCTTGATCCTCGACCGCGTGGAGCAGATGCTCGCGCGCTCGCGTCGCTCACAGACGCCGGTGGCGGCGCTGTTCATCGACCTGGACAACTTCAAGTCGATCAACGACACGCTCGGTCACTCGGTCGGCGACGAGCTCCTGCGGGCGGTCGCCGCGCGCCTGGACGGGGTGGTGCGCGACGCCGATGCGCTGGGCCGGCTCGGCGGGGACGAGTTCGTCGTGATCTCCGAAGAGCTCTCGCTGGCCGTCGGTCCCGAGCTGATCGCCGAACGCCTGCTCGACGCGCTCAAGCAACCGTTCAAGCTCGGAGCGGACAACGAGACGCGCGTGACGGTGACCGCCAGCATCGGGATCGCCGCCGGGGAGCGGATCTCGGCCGATGAGCTGCTGCGCGACGCGGACATCGCGATGTACCGGGCCAAGTGGGACGGCAAGCATCGCTACGTCGTGTTCGAGACCGGTATGCAGGACAAGATGCAGAAGCGCATGGAACTCGAGATGGACCTGCACGAAGCTCTCAAGAACGACGAGTTCTTCCTCGCCTACCAGCCCACGATCAACCTGAATGACATGACCCCCACCGGAGTGGAGGCCCTGATCCGCTGGCGACACCCGGAGCGTGGTGTCGTGCAGCCCGACGACTTCGTCCCGCTGCTCGAGGAGACGGGGTTGATCACGGAGGTCGGTAGGTGGGTTCTGAACGAGGCCTGCTCCCAGGGCGCCGCGTGGCGGGCGGCCGGATATGAGATCGGCATGGCCGTCAACGTCTCCGGGCGCCAGCTCGACACCGACGAGGTCATCGCCGACATCGAAGGCGCGCTCTCCGGCAGTGGCCTGGAGCCGAGTGCGCTGACGATCGAGATCACCGAGACCACGCTGATGCGCAACGCCGAGGAGACCGCCCGCCGGCTCACTCAGATCAAGCAGCTCGGCGTGCGGATCGCGATCGACGACTTCGGCACCGGGTACTCGTCCTTCGCCCATCTGCAGCGGTTCCCGGTCGACGCGCTGAAGATCGACCGCTCGTTCATCTCGGGCATGAGGCACAACCTGGAGGGCGAAACGCTCATTCGCACGCTCGTGCAGCTGGGCAAGGCGCTCTCGATCGAGACATTCGCCGAGGGCATCGAGCAGCAGCAGGAGCTTTCGTTGCTCAGAAGCGAGGACTGCGATAGCGGCCAGGGCTTCCTGTTTGCCCGTCCCCTCGACAGCTCCGCCACCGAGGCGTTCCTGCAGGACTGGGCCGCCAACGTCGCTCCCGCCGACGCAACCTCCGCCGATGCCGTTCCCGTGCTGGCGCGCGCTTCGCGGCACGCCTAGATACACAGACGCAGCTCCTCGACACAGACACGCTACGCCCGCGCGGTACAGTCACTGCGTGGCCATGCGTTCGTTGTAGGCGAGCGTGGCGGCGTCACTAAACGTCATGCGAACCCTGGATCCCCAGGCCCTCAGTCAGCACGTGGACCGTCTGTACCGTGCCGCGTGGGCATTGTGCGGATCGCGTGAGGACGCCGAGGATCTCGTCCAGGAGACGTTCGTCCGCGTACTGGCCAAGCCACGGGTGCTGCATGGGGACGGCGAGCTGTACTACCTGATGCGCGTGCTGCGCAACACGTTCCTGACAAACCGCCGAACGGCCGCTCGGCGTCCGGTGACGGCCGCGACGTTCGACGACACCCTCACCGCCGACCCCCGGCCGATGGGCCGGCCCGAGCGGGCGCTGGAGGTGCAGGAGCTCTACGCGACGATCGCCGAATTACCCGAGGATCGCCGGCTCGCGCTCGTGGCGGTCGATGTGCTCGGTCTGTCCTATCGCGAGGCCGCCCGCGCGCTGCGCGTGCGCGAGGCGACGATCACGACTCGGCTGTTCCGGGCGCGCAAGCAGCTCGTCGAGCGTTTGAGTCCCGAGTCACACTCGGTTGACCCCGCGACCCCGATCGCCTCGCGGCAGACACTGCTCGGGGCGATCGGACGGGAAGATAACCCCGCCGGCGGAGTCCTGTCTGGTGGAGACATGCCATGAGCGAGTGCCCCCATACAGAATCCGAGCTGGCCGAGCTCGTGCGGTCGATCGACGTGCGGGCGCCCGATGAGCTGCACCACCGGATCGATGTGCTCGTCGATGAGCGCTCTGCGCATGCCTCGCGCCGTCCGCTCAGGGGATGGGCCGGTGGCGGCCGGCCCGCGCTGAAGCTCGCCGGGGTGGGCGCGATCCTCGCGGTGGCGGTTGCGCTGGTCCTCGGGTTGCCGGGCACAGGCTCGACGGGGTTGAGTGTGCGCGAGGCATCGGCACTGACGCTCCGTCCTGCCACGCTGGCGGCGCCGGCCCAGAACCCGCATCGGCAGACCGAGCTTGCCACAGCGGTCGACGGAGTGGCGTTCCCCTACTGGGAGGACCTGGGCTGGCACGCGACCGGTGCGCGCACGGATCGCATCGGCGGACGGTCGGTGACGACGGTGTTCTATGCCGACGATCGCGGTCAGCGGATCGGCTATGCGATCGTCGCCGGCACGCCGGCGCCCGGCATCGGCGAGGGTGGAGTAACGAAGTGGCGGGGCGGCACGCCCTACCGGCTGCTCACCGAGAACGGGATACGCGTGCTCGCCTGGATGCGCGACGGGTGCCTGTGCGTTCTGGCCGGACGCGATGTTGACGGCGCGACGCTGCTGGCGCTCGCCGGCTGGGACAACAGCTGACTCGCAGTCGAGCTCGGGAAGGTTGCCCGGATATCGGCGTCTGTGTTGATCGAGCCCCCATCACGCGGCCCCGCTCATGTGGGCTGAGCTCTCGATCCCCCACCGTTTGGAGAACCCGATGAAGCAGATTTGCATCTTCCTGGCAGGCATCCTCGCCATCGTCGCGGCCGGCGCCGGTGTCGCGAGCGCACAGGCCGGCACCTCGCCCACAGCACACGCCGGCCGAGCCACCGAGGTCGCGTTGCATCGCACGAGCCTCGGAGAGATCCTGTCCACAGGGTCGGGCGTCACGCTGTATGAGTTCACGCGAGATCGCACGAACAGCGATAGCTGTATCAAGATCAGCGGTTGCTCCCAGGTGTGGCCGGCGCTCCAGAGCAGCGGCAGGCCGACGGCTGGCACGGGCGTGCGGAGCTCGCTGCTGTCCGCGATCAAGCTGTCCACGGGCGCCAGTCAGGTCACCTACGCCGGTCACCCGCTCTATCTCTATCGCGGCGACAGCGGACCGGGCGACACTGCCTACGTTGGAGCAAACGAGTTCGGCGGATCCTGGGACGCGCTCGATGCGACCGGCCGGGCGGTGAGGTAGATGCCCATGCGCACGCCATATCCGTCGTCCTCGATCAGAGGAGCTCACATGCGCGCGGTCCTCACGGTCCTCAAGTTCCTCGTCCCCGCGCTGGCGGCGTCGCTCACCCTGGCCGCGTGCGGGGGCAGCTCCAGCTCGAACACGTCGAGCTCCTATTCGTCTGCCGCCACTGCGCCTGCAAACGACGTCATCTTCGAGCCCGGCCGGCGCGGTGGTCGTCAAGACCGCGTCGAACGCGCCGCTGGGCGCGACCGTGCTCATCGACGCGCAGGGTATGACGCTGTACAGCCTGAGCGCTGAGCAGGGCGGCAAGTTCATCTGCACGAGCACCGCCTGCACGCAGGTATGGCATCCGCTGATCGCCTCTGGCGGGACACCGAGCGGCAGCGTCGGATCGCTCGGGACCGTCAAGCGTCCGGACGGCGCCGTGCAGGTGACCTATAAGGGCATGCCGCTCTATACGTTCGCCGGCGATCGGCCCGGGGAAGCCAAGGGGCAGGGCCTGAAGGACGTCGGAACCTGGAGCGCGGTGACGGTCAGCTCGCAGGCGTCCAGTGGCGCGTCTGGGACTTCGGGTCCGAGCACCACGTCCTCGCAGGCGGCTCCACCAGCGAGCTCTGGCTCGGGCAGCGGCTATTCGGGCAGCGGCTACTAGTCCGCGCTTCGGCGGGGAGGCGATACCCGGGGGAGGCGATACCCGGTTAACCTCCTCGGGTGTCTGCGTCCGAACAACAGGACCTCCCTGCCGATGCATCGCCCACCAAGCGCCAGGCGATCGAGCTGTTCCGCGGTCTGCCCCGTCGCTATGACCAGCTGTCGGCGGCGCTCAGCTTCTGGCAGGACCCGCGCTGGCGGCGCGCGCTCGTGGACGCCGTGGCGCCGGTCGCGGGCGAGCGGATATTCGACGTCGCCACCGGCACGGGTATGGTCGCGGCCGAGCTGCTCGCGCGCGCCGACTGCACCGTCGTCGGGCTCGACCAGAGCGCCGAGATGCTCGCCGGCGCCCGCGCGCGCTTTGCAGCGAGCCCAGAGGAAGGGACGCGCATCGAGCTGATCGAAGGACAGGCCGAGCAGCTGCCGTTTGCGGACGACACGTTCGACGCGCTCACGTTCACCTACCTGCTGCGCTACGTCGATGATCCACCGGCGACCATGCGCGAGCTGGCCCGTGTCGTACGTCCCGGCGGGCGTGTCGCCTCGCTGGAGTTCGGCGTTCCGCCGCGCGCTGTACCACGCGCGGCCTGGCGCCTGTACACAGCCGTCGGTCTGCCCACGCTCGGGCGCCTGTTCTCCCGCGACTGGGCCGAGGTCGGGCGGTTTCTGGGCCCGAGCATCGCCGGCTTCTACGATCGTCATCCGCTGGACGCGATCGCCGGTTACTGGCGTGAGGCCGGACTGCGGAACATCCGCGTGCGCCGTATGAGCCTCGGTGGGGGCGTCGTCATGTCCGCGACCAGGTCGAGCTCGGGTGCCGGCGTAGATGCGCGCGAGCACTGAGCGCCCGGCGTTCTACGCGCTCGGTCGCGGTCTGCCCGGCGATCTGCTTACGCTCCTGCACCCTCCGTACACCGCCTGGCACCTGAGCTACGTGGCGATCGGCGCGGCGATTGCTCCGCACGTATACGTCAATCGCCTGCTCTGGAGCCTGGCGGCGTTCGGGCTTGCGGTCGGTGTCGCCGCGCACGCGCTCGACGAGCTCCACGACCGTCCATTGCACACCGGCATCTCCGATCGGACGCTGATCGCGCTCACCGGCGTGAGCCTGCTCGGCGCGCTGGCGATCGGGGTCGCGGGTGTCCTCACCGTCACCCCCTGGCTCGCGCCGTTCGTCGTGGCGGGCGTGCTGTTCGTGCCCGCCTACAACCTCGAGCTGCTCGGCGGCCGCCTGCACTCAGACCTGTGGTTCGCCGCCGGCTGGGGCGCGTTCCCGGCGCTCACCGGCTACTTCGTGCAGGCGCAGCGGATCACTCTCGCCGGCCTGGCGGTAGCCGCCGGATGTCTGGCGCTGAGCGTCGCTCAGCGCCGCCTGTCCTCCCCCGCACGCGAGCTGCGTCGCCGCACCCACTCGGTCGCGGGCACCCGCACGCGCGCCGATGGCGCTACCGAACCGCTGACGCTCGCTGGCCTGCTCTCACCGTTGGACGGCGCCCTGTCGGCGCTGTCCGCAGCGATGGTCCTGCTGGCGTGCGCGCTCGTGCTTGCACGCGTGTGAGTCCGATCAGCCCTGGGCCTCCCGCTCTGCCAGATCCGCCACCTGTGCCTCCCGATCCGCCACGTCAGCCCCGGTCGTGGTCGTCATCACCGCGGCTCCGCGGCCGCCGAGCACCCGTCGGGTCAGGCCGGGCAGGAGAATGCGCGCGGCGGCCGCGAGGGCGTAGGCGCGCGGCACGTAGCGCTCGGGCCGGCGCTCGACGCCCGCCTGGTAGATCGCCTCGGCGGCGCGCTCCGGGGTGGAGACGATCCAGCGCGTCCACGGCTTCTCGGTCAGCTCGGACTGCGGAAACCCCTCGGTCGAGATGAACCCCGGCAGCACCAGCCCGACGTGCACACCGTGCGGGCGCTCCTCCGCCCACAGCCCATCCGACCAGCCGGCGAGGGCGAACTTCGATGCGCTGTAGGCGCTGGCCCCGGCGCGGGCCACCCGCCCGGCGGTGGATGAGACGTTGACGATCGCGCTCGGCGCCGACTCACGCAGCAACGGCAGCAACGCCTCGGTGAGCCGGACCTGGGCGTCGAAATTGATCGCCATCGTGCGGTGCACGTTCTCGTATCCACCGTCTGCGAACCGCGTGCGCCACGACGCGCCCGCGTTGTTGACGAGTAGATCCAGCCGTCCGTAGCGCTCGGCCACATGTGCGCGGATCCGCTCGGGGGCAGACTCGTCGACGAGATCGACGGCGACCCAACTCACACCCCCGGCGCCCGTCAGTCGCTCCAAAGACTCAGCCAGCGCGCGCAGCCGCTCCTCGCGGCGCGCGACCAGAACCAGCGCCACGTTCGGCTCGCGCGTGAGTCGCCTGGCGGTGGCCTCGCCGATGCCACTGGATGCGCCGGTGACCACGGCCACCCATCGCCGGCCCGGCGTACGTGTCGTCTGCTCGCTCATTCCGGCAGCCTACCCTTCCAGCACCCGCGCGCCCGCACACGGGCGCACCTCGCGCGCTCCGTCAGGCGCGGTGACATCGGGTGGCAGCAGCCCTAGCACGCTCCCGCCGAAGCCGCCACCCAGCAGGCGTGCCCCGGCGGCGCCCGCGTCCAGCATCTGGCGCACGGTTGCCTCGACGGTCGGGGTGGAGATCTCCATGTCCTCGCGCAGGCTCGCGTGCGACTCGTTCAGCAGCTCACCCAGAGCTGCGAGATCTCCCTCGCGCAGCGCCGCGACCGCGCGGTCCATGCGGGCGTTGTCGCTGAGCACGTGCCGCGCCCGCCCGCGCAGGGGGATGGGCAGCTCCGCGAGCCGGCGCTCGTCAACCTCGCGCAGCGATCGCACGCCCAGCAGCTCACACGCACGCGCGCATTCGGCCCGGCGCTGGTTGTAGCCGGAGCTCGCGTTGGAGCGCCGCTCGCCCGTGTCGAGCGTTACCAACCGCCAACCGTCCAGGTACAGCGGCACCGCGTCGATATCGAGCGTCCGAAAGTCGATCCGCAGCGCCGTATCCCGCGCGCCGTACAGCGAGCTCAGCTGGTCGAGCAGCCCCGTCTGCGCACCGGCCCACTCGTTCTCCACGCGCGAGCACAGCTCGGCCAGTTCCGTTTTGCCGATCCGATCGCTCGTGCCCGCCAGCGCCAGCAGTGCCAGGGCGAGCGCGACCTCGAGCGCCGCCGAGGAGGACAGGCCCGAGCCGCGCGGCACGTCGCCCTCGATCCGCAGGCTCGCCCCCACCGGGTGCAGTTCCGCGCGCTGCAGCTCGGCGACCGTGCCGCGCACGAACGCGCGCCAGCCCTGTGCGGGCTGCGGGTCGGCGAGCGCGAACTCGTCGTGCTCGTCCAGGTCGAGCGCCTGCGCCAGGACCCGCTCGACGCCGTCGCCGTCGCCGTCGCGTCCGGGCTCGATCCGCTGCGCGTCCACCGTGACGCCCTGAGCGATCGCCATCGCCAGCGCGAGACCGTCGTTGTAGTCGGTGTGCTCGCCGATCAGACACACACGCCCGGGGGCGAACGCGCGTACCCGTTCAGGCGGCATCGGCGACCACGCCATCGCGCAGACGCAGGATCCGATTGCAGCTCTTCGTGCCTGCCGTCGAATGCGCGATCAGCAAGACCCCGCGCCCACGCGTGTACGCAAGCGCATTGCGAGTAACCCGCTCGGCCATCGGGGCGTCCAGGTGGGCGACCGGCTCGTCGAGGATCAGGAACCGGGACTGCGACAGCAGTGCCCGGGCGAGGGCGATTCGCTGGCGCTGACCGCCCGAGACGAGCTCACCGGTCTCGCCGACGATCGTGTCCAGCCCGTCCGGCAAATCGGCCACCCAGCCATCGAGCTCGACCGCGGCCAGCACTTGGGCGATCTCGGAATCCGTCGCGGTGCGCCGGGCGAGGAGCAGGTTCTCGCGGATGGTCGTGTTGAACAGGTGCGCGTCCTGCCCGCACAGCACGACCGCCGCGCGCAGATCGTCGATCGCGAGCTCGCGTACGTCAATGCCGTCGAGCGAGACGACACCCGCGTTGGGGTCGCGTAGACGAACAAGCAGTTCGGAGAGCGTTGACTTGCCAGCGCCGCTGTCGCCCAACAGGGCCACGTGCTCACCCTCGGCCAAGCGCAACTCAGCGCCGTCGAGGACCCACGGTTCGGCCGGTCCGTAGCGCAGGTGCACCCCGCGCAGGCACAACTCGCCATGTCCGGACAGCGCGCGCGGCACCGGGGGATCGGCGATCAGAGGTTGGCTCGCGCAGACCTCATCCAGGCGTGTGGCCGCCGATGCGCACGCGTGCGCGCGCTGACCCGCGGCGCCGAGTGGGGTGACGGCCTCATACGCCGCCAGCAGCAGGAACGCGAGCGCCGCCACAAGCACGCCGCTGAGGGCGCCGGTGTGGGCGGCGTCGATTGCGATCGCCACGACCAGCAGCAGCCCGGCTCCCATCAGCGCTGAGCCCAGACCGGTGGCCAGCGAGGAGGCGAGGGCGTCCCGGCGTCCCAGCAGCGCGAGCTCTGCGTCGATTGCGCCCAGTCGCCGGACCCGCTCATCGGCGCGACCCGCGAGCACGAGCTCGGCCGAACCGTCGATCGTCTCGATCAGCTCACCCGTCATCTGTGCCCGCATACCCGCCTGACGCCGACCGCTCCCGGCTGCCACAGCCGCGCTCAGGCACGGCAGCACGATCGCCGCTGCAAGCAGCGAGCCGAAGACAGCCGGACCGGCGGCTGGCAATATCACCCAAGCCGCGATGCCCGCACCCACAATCGTCGCGAGCGCGACGAGCGAGGGGATCAGCGTGCGCAGGTACAGGTCTGACAACGTGTCCACGTCGCCGACGAACCGCGCCAACAGATCGCCGCTGGAGCGCTCGCGCAGACATCCGGGCACGAGCGGGACCAGGCGCTGGTAGAACCGCACCCGCAACCGCGCGAGCTGGCGGAATGCCAGGTCGTGCGAGGACAGCCGCTCGCCGTAGCGCATGCACGCGCGGGCGATCCCGAACGCGCGCACGGCCACGATCGCGACCATCAGCTCGAGGATCGGCGGGTGCTGGGCCGCGCGGGAGATCAGATATCCGGAGGTCGCCAGCAGCGCGATCGAGGCGCCCATCGCCCCCGTGGCCAGCGCGGTCGCGAGCGCGAGTCGACGGCCCTCGCCACGCGGGAGCCTGCCGGCTGATAGCAGGGCGGCGATCATGCGGCCACCTCTTCCAGGCGCACCGGCCCGGCCGGGACGATACGTCCAGACTCGATCCGGATCACCCGATCCGCACGGGCGGCGAGAGCCGGGTGATGGACGATCAACAGCGTCGTGCGCCCGCGCGCCAGCCGTGCGATCGCCGCGGCGACGTCCTCGGCCGAGCGCAAGTCCAGGTGGGCGGTGGGCTCGTCCAGGATCAACAGTCGCGCATCCTCGCGCAGGAACGCGCGCGCGAGCGAGATTCGCCGGGTCTGGCCCGCGGACAGGCGCCGGCCGGACTCGCCGAGCAGTGTGTCCATACCCTCGGGCATGGCGTCGATCAGGTCGCTCGCGCCCGCCAATGACGCGGCCCTGCGCACCTGGGCATCGGTCGCATCGGGGGCGCCCAGGCGGATGTTCTCGGAGACCGTGCCCGCGAACAGCTGCGCGCGCTGGGGCACCCACGCCACCTGTGCGCGCCAGCGCTCGGGATCGAGCTCGCGCAGGTTCACGCCGCCGCAGCTCACCCTGCCGGCGGTCGGGTCGGCCAGACGCATCAGTAGCCGCGCGATCGTGCTCTTGCCGGCGCCGCTGGGACCGACCAGGGCGGTGATCTCGCCGGGAGCGAGCTCGAGGTCCAGCTCGCTGAGCGCCGCGCCCGCGCGGCCGGGGTACTCGTAGCTGACGCCCGCCAGCCGGACCGGCGCACGGGCCGGGTCGGGCACCGCCGCGCCGACAGCCGAACCGGCGCTCGTGTGCGCCACAGGACGTAATGAGGGTCGCCGGTCGAGCACCGCGAAGATCCGCTCGGCGGCGGCCAGACCCTCGTTGCCGGAATGAAACTGCTGGCCGAGTCCGCGCAACGGCCCATACAGCTCGGGCGCCAGCAGCAGTACGGTCAGCCCGACCTGCAGCGAGAGCGCGCCGTAGACGAGCTGCACGCCGATCGTGGCGGCTACGAGCGCGGTGCCGATCATCGCGCACAGCTCCAGCACGAACGCGGACAGGAATGCGATCCGCAGGGTGGCCATCGTTTCTGAGCGATACCGCTCTCCGACCTGCGCCAGCGTGCCGGCCTGGGCGTGCTCGCGCCGGTGGGCGATCAGCGTGGGCAATCCGCGCAGGATGTCGAGAAAATGCGCGCTCAGCAGCGCGAGCGATTGCCAGCGAGCGCGCGTCTGCGATTGGGCGCCGCGGCCGATCAGGATCATGAACACGATCAGGATCGGCACGGTCATGAGCAGGATCGCCCCCGGGACCGGGTCGATCGCGAACACCCCCCCGAGCACCGCCAGCGGGACCACGCACGCGAGCACCAGCTGCGGCAGGTAGCCCGCGAACCACGACTCCAGCGCGTCCACGCCCTGGACCGCGGCGGCGGCCAGATCGCCCGTGCGCATGTCGGCGGGGCGCCCGTCGGGGCACACGATCAGCAGTTGCCGCGCCAGGCGGCTGCGCAGTTCGGACATCACGCGGGTCGCTCCAAGGCGACCGGAGAGCTCAAAGCCACCCGTTACACACGCGCGCGCGAGGAGGACCGCCGCGAGCGCGATCAGCTGCGGGGTCAGCGAGGACAGGCTCGCACCGTAGATCGCCGAGCGGTAGATCACATATGCGAGCAGCGCCGCCTGGGCGACGATCAGCAGCGCCGCGGCCACTCCCAGCAGGCATGCGAGGATCACGTGCGGGCGGGCCGCACGGGTCTGCGCGAGCAACCGGCGCTGCAGCGGCGCGGCCACGGTCAGGCTTTGCTTGGAGGGTTGGCTCCGATGCCCGGTATCTGGCTGATCACGTCCATCGGCGTGGGGGTGCCCTCGTAGTCGTCGCGGCCGAGCCGGTGGCGGAACACCCAGTAGGTCCAGGCCTGGTAGGCGAGGACGATCGGCAGGAAGATCACCGCCACCACGGTCATCACCGTCTGGGTGTAGTGGGAGGAGGAGGCCGCGACGAGCGTGAGGTCGTTGGCGCTCGTGGTCGTCGATGGCAGTGCCAGCGGGAACAGGTCGACGAACAGGCTGGCAAACAGCAGCGCGATCGCGCCGGCGCTCAGCGCAAACGCCCAGCCGTCGCGCTTACGTCCCAGCAGCAGCGGCACGGCGGCGGCGAGCGCGACCGAGCCGACCGCGAAGATCAGGGCGGAGATCTTCGTCCCGCCGGTGCTCTGATCGGATGTGGTCCAGGCCAGAAAGCCCGCCAGCAGCACGAGGCTCACGAGCGAGACGCGCGCGGCGATGGCGCGGGCGCGGGCGGCCAGGTCGGCGGGGGTGCGCAGCGCCAGGAACATCGCGCCGTGGCCGAGGAACAGCGACAGCGTCACCAGGCCGCCGAGCAGCGCGTAGGGGTGCAGCAGTTCCAGCAGCGAGGCGGTGACATTGTGTTCAGAGTCCATCGGCACGCCATGGACGATGTTCGCCCAGCCGACTCCCCACAGCAGCGCGGCGCCGCCGCTGCCGATCACGGTCGTCCACTCCCAGGTGGCGCGCCAGCGGGGCGAGTCGTCCTTGCCCCAGAACTCGAACGAGACCCCACGGACGATCAGGGCGGCGAGGATCAGGAACAGCGCGAGGTAGAAGCCCGAGAACAGGCTCGCGTACCAGCCCGGGAACGCGGCGAACGTGGCGCCGCCCGCGGTGATCAGCCACACCTCGTTGCCGTCCCAGACGGGGCCGATCGTGTGGATGATCATGCGCTTCTCGACCCGGTCGCGCCCGAGCGAGCGCAGCAGCATGCCCACGCCGAAGTCGAACCCCTCCAGGACGAAGTAGCCGATCCAGAGGATGCAGATCAGCACGAACCACAGTGTCTGCAAGAAGTTAGGCTCGTGCATAGCTTGAGTTCAGGCTCCTGGGTTGCGCATCAGTAGGCGAGCACCAGATCATGACGCGCGCCGCCGTCGTCATCGGCTCCCGTCCCGCCCGGCGCTCCGGTTGCGCCACCGGACGGCTCGGCGGGCGCCGGGCCGTGGGCGATCTCGCGCAGGAACAGCCGTCCGCCGACCACGAGCAGCACGCCGTAGAGCAGGGTGTAGCCGAGCAGAGTCGCGACGATCGAGCCCGATCCGACCAGTGGCGAGCGGGCATCGGAGGTCTTCAGCAATCCGTATACCACCCACGGCTGGCGGCCCATCTCGGTGAAGATCCAGCCCGTCAGGTTGGCGATCGGCGGCAGGAACGCACCCGCGACGGCGAGCCACAGGAAGCGGCGCGAGCGCGTGAGGGTCCCGCGGCGCACGAGCAGCAGGCCGATCAGCGGGATCACGAGCAGCAGGATGCCGATGCCGGCCATGATCCGGAACGTCCAGTAGGTGACGCCGAGGATCGGAACGTAGTCGCCGGGACCGTACTTTGCCTGGTCTTCGGCCTGCAGTTGATCCACGCCCTTGACGGTCCCGTTCCAGGAGAACGTGCCGATGATCGACAGCAGGTGCGGGATGCGGATGTCGGTGTTCAGGCGGGCGGGAAAGTGTTCGAACGGTCCGACCGCGAAGATCGACAGGCTCGCGCCGCGCGTGGTCTTGTACAGGGCCTCGGCGGCGGCCATCTTCATCGGCTGCTGTTCCTCCATGAGCATGCCCTGGGTGTGGCCGAACGCGCCGGTCAGGACGGCCGCGACGAGGATCAGGGGCAGCACCTGACGGATCGAGCGGGAGTAGACATCGGTGCCCTGTCTACGCAGCAGGCCGAACGCGGAGATCCCCAGCACGATGAATCCGCCCGTGCACAGCGCCGCGAAGATCGTGTGCGGGAACGCCAGCAGCAGCGTCGAGTTGGTGAGGACCGCCCAGATGCTCTTCAATTCGGCGCGGTGGGCGGCGTGGTTGATCGTGTAGCCGACCGGGTGCTGCATCCACGAGTTGGCGGCGAGGATGAAGTAGGCCGAGAGGATCGTCCCGAACGCGGTCAGCCAGATCGTCGCCAGGTGCACGCGCGGGGACAGCCGGCCCCAGCCGAAGATCCACAGGCCGATGAACGTGGACTCCAGGAAGAACGCCGCGAGACCCTCCATCGCCAGCGGCGCGCCGAAGATGTCGCCGACGTAGCGCGAGTATTCCGACCAGTTCATCCCGAACTGGAACTCCTGGACCAGGCCGGTGACGACGCCGATCGCCAGCGAGATCAGCAGGAACTTGCCCCAGAACCGGGTCATGCGCAGGTAGATCTCATTGCCCGAGCGATGCCAGCGGGTCTGGCAGTAGGCGACCCACACGGCCAGGCCGATCGACATCGGCACGAAGATGAAGTGGAAGATCGTCGTGATCCCGAACTGCAGCCGGGCGAGTTCCAGGGTGTTCACGCAGGCCAATCTATGCCCGGCCGGGTGCACCGGCATCGGGCCAATCCCGTTGTGCGGCTGGGGGAAACTACCTACGCGTCTCGCGTGCGGGTGAGCAGATCGGGCCCGGGGCCGCCGGCGCCCGAGCGACGCTCAGACCGGGTGCGTGCGATCGGTCTCTGAGCGATACGCCTGGTTCTGCTGGCGCTCGCCGCGAATCTGCAGGGCGATCATGACGAGCAGCACGTTGACGAGGATCCCGATCCCGCCGAAGACGACGATCAGGCCGAAGGTCTTGGTGAACGCGTAGTTGGTGTTGGTGGCGAGGACGAGCGAGAGCATCGCCCGGGGAGCGTATCAGCGCGCCGGGATCGAGATAGGCTTCAGGTCGAGCACCGCATCAGAGTGCCCGGGAGAGGTGCCGGAGCGGTTGAACGGGCGCGACTGGAAATCGCGTAACGGGGGAAACCTCGTTCGGGGGTTCGAATCCCCCCCTCTCCGTGTTGTTGTTTCAAGACATCGGAGACTGAGGTCTCGGATGATCGCGGACAGTCTAGACTGCTCCTCAAGCGATCGAGCCGACGTCATGTCGCGAACGTGGAGCGCTCGGCGCGACGATTGCGCCCCAGTCCCCGTCCTCGATCCGCGCGGGCTCGGTGCTCGCAAGGAAGTCGCTCAGCACCGCCGCCAGCCCGGCGGGGTCTTCCAGGTGCGGGAAATGCGCCGCCCGGGGCAGGGACTCGAAGCGGCTGCCGGGCGCCGCCCGGTGGGCGGCGAGGCCGTGAGCGAGCGGGATCGTGTGGTCGCGCTCGCCCCAGACGATCAGGGTGGGCATGCCGTCGAGCAGGTACAGCCGGTCGGTGGCGCTGACGCGCTGGCCGCGCGTGTCGATCACGGCGCGCAGCGTGTGCAAGAAGGCGGTGCGCGCGCCGGGCTGCTCGAGCGGGCGCAGGGCGCGGGCGATCGCCTGCAGGTAGACACCCTGGCGCGAGCCGGACTCCAGCAACCTGTCCCCTGAGCGGCGCAGGCTCAAGAGCAGACGAGGATGGGCGGCGAGTGCGAGCAGCGCCGGGACGCCGGGCAGCGTGGCGGAGCGCAGCAGCGGGCTGACCTCGCGGCCCAGGCCGCCGGAGGAGACGAGCACCAGGCGCTCGGTGCGCTGGGGGAACTGGTAGAAGAACTGCATCGCCACGCCGCCTCCGAGCGAGTGCCCGACGATCGTGGCGCGCTCGATCCCGAGCACGGCCAGCAGGTCGCGGATGCTGGAGGCATGCGCCCCGAGCGAGTAGTCCCCACGCGGCGTGGCGGAGTCGCCGTGGCCGATCAGGTCCGGAGCGATCACGGTGTACCGGTCGGCCAGTGCCAGCGCGACCTCGCGCCAGTGCCGCGAGGAGTTGACCATCCCGTGGATCAGCACGACCGGCGGGCCGGAGCCGGCCATGTGGTAGATCACGCGGTGGCCGTGCAGTTGCATCTGCCAGGCCTCGAACTCGTCGCTACGGTCGGGCACGATCCGACCAAGCTACACGCTTCGCCAGGCAGAGCGACAGCCGGCTCGCGATGGCGCGACGCTCCGCCAGGCTGCCCTATTGCTTGGCGTGCAGCGAGCGGGCGGTGGGCGAGCGTGGGACGGTGCGCTGGTCGGGGAGGGTTCCGATCACGCGGTCGCCGACGGTTGAGGTCACGCCGAACCAGTAGCGCTCGTTCTTGAAGTGGTGCAGGCGGTGATTGCGCCAGATCGCGCGGAAGTAACGCCGCTTGGGCCGGTAGGGGGTATGGATCAGGAAGTGGGTCCACTCATACGAGGCGAGGATCGCGAAGCTCGCGAATACGCCTGTCGTTGCGTACGCCAGGCGTGGGCCGCCGAGCACGAGCGCGATCGGAAACGACAGCGCCCAGTTCACGAGCGCGATCATCGGTAGGAACACGAGCACTCCGTAGACGGGCAGCAGCACGCCGTCGAGCACGGCCGGGGCTTCGTGGTGGACGCGGTGCTCGCGCGCGGTCAGCATCTCCACGCGGCGGCCGAGCAGTTGCAGCGGTGGGGCGTGCAGCATGTAGACGTGGATCGCCCACTCCACGAACGGGGTTACGCCGATCAGACCGGCGACCATCACTGCGTCGCGCCAGCTCCATGAGCCCTGCGCGAGTCGCAGCCCGAGCGCGAGCGCGACCGCGCCGAGGAGATACGGGGGCGAGGGCTGGCGCCAGAACGCCCGTGCGCACTCGCCGAGCGTGACCGCATCTTCGCCCGCGCGGGTCGATACCGCCTGTGCGGGCGCGGTCAGTGGGTCAGTCTCGGGATCGGCGTTAGAGTCGGCGGATGGGGCGTTAGGGTCCTCACCCTGCCTTGTGGCGCCTGTCTGGCTGTCGGCGATCATGTCTGACACCTCGACGCGATGCTAACGCCTCGCAGCGCATGCAGCCGCGACCCTGCCTCGATATACAGGATGCCGGCGACGCGCTTTTTTCGGCGACGCGCTTTTTTTCTCCGCAAAAAGCGGGATCGTGTGATGAGACCCCTTGCACTCGCGGCCCGTGAGCGCATATGTTCTGAGCAGACGCGGAACCGAGCCGCAAAGAGCGAGGCCACCGAGGTGTGAGGCCGCGCCACCTGAGACGGAGCGCCGCAAGGCGAGCCGGGGAGGGTTCCTCAAGCGGCCGGAACCGCGTCGATTGCGTTTCTCGCTGAGGTTTGGGTCTGCTCGCCGTTAGCCCGCACAACCTCGCACGATCGAGAGTCCTCGCCGAACTGTCCCGTCTGGGCGCCCTCGTCGGATATAAGGAGCACGGAAGCTCCCGAAGGCGAGGTCGAGGATGAGCGGCATGTCGGTGATGGCGGTTGGACGGCGCTGTAGTGGATGGTGGTCTGCGGTGTGGAGCGGATGGGTTGCGGTCCTGTTGCTCGTGGGTGTCTGCCTGGCATTGGCGCCGCCGGCCGACGCGGACGAGTGGGTTCAGGTCACGTGTACCGCGCCGGATGGCGCCCCGGCGCCGGTTGAAGGCTGGCAGGGCGGTCCGTATGGGGTGGCTGTGGCTGACAGCGGTCCGATCGACACGTGCGATCAGCATGGTGGTGCGCTGACGGCGTATGACAGCTCGGCGGTGCAAGCGCCGGCGTATACGGGTGCGATCTGGGTGTATACGGCGTCGGCGGGTTCCACGATCGCGGGTGGTGTGCTGAGCGTGTCGTTGAGTACGCCGCAGGGTCAGGCGTTCGTGGCGACTCCGCAGGATGCGTACAACGCGGCGAATGTGGTGATCAACTGCCAGTACAACGAGCCGTGCGGCGCCGATGGTACCGAGACGGCGAGCGTGTCGATCGCACCGACGTTTGCGGGTGGATCGCAGTTGTTCGCGGCGGCGATGTGCGTCTCACCGACCTACGGTGGGACGACGTGTCCCGCGGGCTCGGGTGGTGGCACGAACGCGACGATCAGCGTGTACTCGGCCGATATCGAGCTGCAGAACAGCGCGACGCCGACGGGGGCGGGTTTCGCCGGGACGCTGCTGAGCCCGGGTGCGAGCGGGACGGCGGAACTTACGTTCACCGCGCAGGATCACGAAGGGCCGGGTGTGTACCGGGTGATCGTGGATCTCGACGGCGCGCAGGTCTACGCGGGCACTCCGGAAACGAACGGTGGCAGGTGCGCGAGCATCGGTACGAACGCGAGCGGTATCAGCGAGTTCCTGTATGCCCAGCCGTGCAAGCAGGACGTGGCGGTCGATGTGCCTATGGAAACGACCAGGTTCGCGGACGGTCAGCACCAGTTGAAGGTCACGGTTCAGGACGCCGCCGGGAACACCGCCGTGGTCTATGACGGGACGATCTCTATCGCGAACCCGACCACTGCCCCGAGCACCACCATCGGTCCCGGTAGTCCCCTCGCCGAGCGTGGCTCGGCGAACGGCACGAACGCCTCCGATCAGGCGAAGCTCACCGCCCGCTGGGCGAGCACGACGAAGGCGACGAGGACGAGCCGCTACGGGCAGGCCGACCGTGTCACCGGACGCCTGACGAGCACCACCGGGCAACCCATCTCCGGCGCGCTGCTCGACGCCACCGAGACCCCGGCCGTCCAGGGCGCGAAGACCGCATCCCTCACCAGCGTGCGCACCGGACCTACGGGCACATGGACCCTGACCCTGCCCCGGGATGTTTCCTCCAGCACCCTGCGTATCGCCTACCACAGCCACATAAACGACACGGTCCCTGCTGCCACGACGAGTCTCGAACTACACGTCCACGCCGGGATCATTCTGCGCATCACCCCCCACATCACGAGCGTCAACCACACAATCCACTTCAGCGGCACCCTACACGGCACCCCAATCCCCCCGGGCGGCAAGCAACTCGTGCTCGAGGCCTCATCGGGTGGGGAATGGATTCAGTTCGACACCATCAGCACCAATGCGAAGGGTCGCTACCACGCGAGCTACCGTTTCAAGTTCCCCGGCCCGGTGACCTACCGCTTCCGCGTCCTCTCGCCATACGAAGCGGACTTCCCGTTCCTCGCCGGCTCATCGAACGCAGTGGCCGTGTACGAGCGCTGACGGACACGGGACCTACCGCCGTCCCGTCCGTCGCTATCCCTCCCTGGCTGGTGAGCCGCTTGAAGGGGCGCAGCGCTCGGCGGCTCGCCAGAAGTGCCGACTCAATCGTGATCTAATCGTGATCCAGCCGGGCCGATCCTCTGGCTGGGAGGCCGAATAGCCTAGACTGACGGGCTCTGCGCCAGTAGCTCAGCTGGATAGAGCGTCGGTCTACGGAACCGAAGGTCGGGAGTTCGAATCTCTCCTGGCGCGTCGAGAAAATGCCTGCAAATCCGCCGCTTTCTGGCGACTTGGGAATGGACGACCCGGTGCGGCTCGTCCGTGGGTAGCATGATTGGGTAGCACTTAGCCCCCGGAAACGTTCGCTTTCGGGGTTTCGCCGAGTAGCAGGGCTTCGACGTGCTGGCGCACGTACAGTCGCCTCCTGCCGATCTTCCGCGAAGGGATCGTGCCCCGGCGCGCCCAATCTTCGACCGTGGACTTCGGCACCCGGAGCAGCGCAGCGACCTCGGCGGCGGTCATCACGTCGGAGGCGCCGAGGGGGCGGTGCGCTGTCGAGCTCGCTCGGGCGGGCGTCTCGCTGTAGAGGGAGGCGCTCATGGTGCCTCTGGGTTGTTGCGCGTTCATGTTGTTATTGACCCCAACTCCCGGAAAACGGCCACCGAATTAGCGGTCGGCGCCGGGCGACCGCTCCGGTATGACCCCACTCGGACACAGCAATCGCACAGCGCTCGCTGTGGCGTGCATCTAGTCTGTGCAGGCTTTGGCGCTGTTGCGCCGTGCCGGCGCGAGGGGCGTGCAAGCAGCCGGCTGGGGTGCGCCGACGGGCATGTGATGGCCCAGGAGAGGACGAGAGCGACGAGAGGCTCGGTCGTCATGTCGGTGGCGGTGAGCGGGTGGCAAGCGAGCGGCCCTGAATGGCTCATGTCGCGCCCCGTTGCGGCCCTTGTCCGGCGGGAGGGTGACAAGTCCAGCAGATCACCCGTCCGGTGCTCGGGTGCTCTCTCCAGCGGTCGCGGTGCGTCGAGTATGCACAGACGGCATCGCGTACGAGGGGGGCTCGCTCATTCGCGCTCGATCCAGTCGTGCCATTGTTCGAGACTTGGCACGACTGTGGCTCTGCATCGGCCGGATTTGGCTCTACGGTGCGGGTTTGCTCAGTGATGCCACCCACAGTCGTGCCAGCCTTGTGCTTCGGGGTTGGCACAACTGGCAGGCGCCATTCGGAGAAAGCCGGGAAGCCCTCGCGGCGATCCTCGACGTTTAGATGCTTACGTGCCCGGTGCAGGGTGCTGAGCGAATGCCCTGCTGTCTCAGCGGCTGCCTTCACGTCGGAACTCAGCTTCCACTCCCCGTCGGCCAGCTCGTCGGCGAGCCATTCAGCGGCAATCTCGCGGTCTGTGCGCTCGTCATCGCTGCGGGTGGCAAGCAGGGCGTCAGCGTCCAAGTCGCACGCCTCGCCGATCACCAGCCGCGAGGTTTCGATGAACTTGCCGTCCTCGTCCTCGACGGTGCGCGGCTCGACGCGGCAGCTCAGCGATGGTGCCTCGCGGGCGAGGTTGCAGGCGGCGTGGGCGAGCACTCGATCCGGCGAGCCGTCCTCGGCGTCGGGTGCCCTGCCAAACACCAGCACAGACCGCACCGCAGCCGTGAGCCCGCGCGAGCCGAGCACCCTTGAGAGCGAGTCGCCACCCTGCGCCTTGTTGAAGTGCGCGAGCAACAACACGGCGAGGTCGGCATCCTCGGCGAGCTGTGCCAGCGGGGCGATTGCCCGCCTCATGTCCTGGTCGCGGTGAGAGTCGGTGCCAGCGCCGAGTGACGCCGAGAACGGGTCCACGATGAGCAGCCGAGCACCGTGTTGGTGCGCAAGCTGAGCGATCCGCTCCACGTCCTCGGGCAGGCCTACAAGATCGGGCGAGCCTCGGTACTCCGCGCGCAGGCGATGCACCCTTGCCGGGTTCGCGCCCGCTGCGAGCAGCCGCGGCTTGACCGTGGAGCCGGCGTTGTCCTCGTAGCTGACGATCAGTGTGTCGGCAGGCTCGCCCTCAAGGTCGCCGGCCAGCTCTCCGCGCGAGAGCCGTGCCGCCAGCTCGTTCGTGAGCGTGCTCTTGCCGAGTTTTTCGCGCCCAACTAGCAGCGTGGGTGCGCCGAGAGGTATGCGGCCCTGCCAGAGCCAACGTGTCCGCTCGGCCGCAATGTCGGCGAAGCACTCCGCGACGATGATCCGGTCGAGCCCGCTCATCGGCCCGAGCCTTGTCGGTCCCGCTCGGCTTCGCTGCGTTGGATCTCCGCGCTACGCTGGCCGGGTCGCATCCCGAGCGGCCCCACCGCTCGTTACCGCAGCGCCTCGGTCATCGCCGGGGCGTTGCTCGTCTGTGGATCGGATGTCCTCCGGGCGGCAGCCGAGCGCTGCTGCGAGGACGTGAACAGTTGCGCGCTGCGGCACGACACGGCCGGTCTCGACGTCATAGACGGTCTTGAGTGCCAGACCGGCCCGGGCTGCGAGCTGCTCGCCCGTGAGTCCGCGCTGGCGGCGTAGTGCCCGCAGGTGGCAGACGCCATCGTTTGCCCGCGCGGTGGAGGATGCTATGTGCGTGGCTGCTGGCATCACTACCAATAAGGAGAGCCCTCTCGACGGGGGTCGCGATATTCGGCCTGCGGGTACGCCAGAGGAAGCGCGTGCCTATCTCTATGGGCTCATCGTTGCCTGGGGCGACGCTCACGGCCTGCCGTCAGATGCGGAGTACGCTGCCCGGCTCGACGCTGCATGCCCGCCGAGCGGTGAGCGCGGGCGTCCCGCTGGGATGTCTGTCGAACGCCTGCGCCTCGCTGAGACGGCCCGCGCATGGCGCGCCGCCGGGCACCCCGAGAGCACTGTCGCCATCGTGCTTCTGTGGCGTTCCGAGGAGCCGCCCTCCGGCCACTTGCTCAAGCGCTACAGGGGAAGGCTCAAGAGCTTGGAGCGTGATCTTCGCGAGCTGGAGGCCGCCGAGGGCAGAACCTCGCCGCCAAGACCAGAGCGCGACGAGGGCGCGCGGCGGGCCGCCTCCGCCGCGTGCGCGGCACGTGACAAGGCGGGCCAGGAGGCAAACCGCTGTCTCAAGGAGGCGCACCGCGAGGAACGCTCAGGAGACGACGACCCTGCGTACCTTCTGGCTCGGGCCGAGCATCTGCGCCGAACGGTCAAGGCACGCAACGCGCTGGACCTTGCAGGCATCCCGCGCGTGCGTGGGCCGCGCGACGCGGCCGAACGGCGGGAAATGCGCGCCCTCGCCCGCCGTGAGGAACGGCGCGCCGCCAGACTGCAACGCGAGTCGAAGACTGAGGGCCTATCGAGCAGTGATCTTACGGCGATGCCGAGGCGGCAGTACGAGGAGCGGCTGGCCGAATACGACCTTGAACCGCTCATCGAGCCGACGGGCTCTCTCGGGGATGACGCTCTCACGGCCTGGGAAGCGCAGCGGGCGCGCGAACAGCGGCTCGGCGGCGACCCGGTGCCGCCTGCGTAGCGCACCTATCCCTTTTTAGGGGGGCTGCCACAACTGCCAGAACTCAAGTGTCGCGCACTACTTGGCGCGCTTGTCGTAGGGCGGCGCCGATCTCAGCGAGCGTGGACTCCAGGCCGTCGGCGAGCTGAACGAGCGCTTGAAAGCTCGCCTACCTAGAGACCGTTCAACAGGTCGGCGGCGGGTATCCCGAGGCCCTTCGCCAGCTTGACAACGGTCGAGATGCGGAGGTCCCGGAGACCTCGCTCCGCCCGGCCGACCTCGACCGGATGCATGTCGGAGCGGTCCGCGAGGGCTTCCTGAGTCAAGCCAATGCGCAGGCGGTTCGCACGGATGTTTTCCCCCACCTTGAGCTTTGGCTCCACGACGGATCATCCTCCGTCGGCAAGCCAATAGCGTCTAGAACCAATAGCGTTCTACGATTCCGGCACCGTGCGGCAGCTCGCAGACTTCCTAGACGCCGCCTGTCTTGGCGGCGTGACCTTCTTCGCCCTGCTCGTTGGGAATCACCCGCTGGCGGGAATCATCGCGGGCCTCGTCGTGTTCGGCACGGTCCATGAGATCAAAAAGACGCGGACCTCCAGGAAGCTCGCAAAGGCACGCGAAGCGGAGATCATCGCCGAGGAGCACCTACGCCACCGCGTGCGCCAGGAACTAGCCTCGCAGGAGGCCGGGTCTCGTGACCAACCGCGGCTCAGCGCTGTGGGCGGCGAGTCTGGGCCCACGGCGACCGCTCGGCGTCGCTCGCGGGCTCGGACGGTCCTAATCCTCGCCTCGCCTCTCGTTATGCTCGCGCTGATCGCACTCCTACTTCTCCTCGGGCAACTCATCAATCATGGGAGCCTCTGATGCGGCGCATCGCTCTCGCTCTCGGCGTCACCGGGTTACTACTGATCCCCGGCGTAGCCACTGGGAGCTCCAGCCGACAGGCATGGCTGCCAGCCGCGTGCGGCTTGCCGCCGTTTCGTCAACACCCCTCCACGTTCGCATTCAGCTGCGACGCCAATGTGGTGTTCACGGGGGTGCACTGGCAGCACTGGGGCCAAGCCTCTGCGACGGGAACCGGCACGCTGAATCTCGCTGGTGAATGCAACCCCGACTGCGCCTCGGCGCCGCGGTACCAGTACGCAGCCCGGATCGTCGTCTCGCGGATCGCGCTTTGCGGTTCGCGCAGGGTCTACGGCATCGCCACGGCGTATCTGACGGAACGCGACTACCGAGGCCAGAAGGTTCTGCACGGGCCCCGGCTCGTGAGTTGCGTGTGATGACGAGACGCCAACTCGTCGCAACACTCGCAGCTGCCGTTCTTGCGCTCGCTGGCTGCGGCACAACGAGCCAGTCAGATTCGGCCACCTCGACCCAGAGGCCGACGCCAAAGTCCGCGCACCAGAGCCCAAAGCCAAAGCCCGCGCGCCCAACGAAGGCGCCCACCGTGAGCGCACCGAGCCCGAGCAGCCCATCTCCCGAACCGAAGAATGCTCCGGGCTTCTTGGGAGTCGAGGTCATGGATATGACTACGGAACGCTCCTCCGTCCTCGGGGATTCCCGGCTGGTAGTCACCGAGCGGGAATCCGGTTGCACAGTCCCCGACGAAGGTGCGCTGATCGTCCATGCCGAAGACCACGGTCCGGCCGCAGAAGCGGGACTCCATGGAGCGACGGGCGAAGACGCGCGCTACGCCGTTGGCGGTGATCTCATAGTCGCGCTCGACGGGCTGCCGATCCCAGACGCCGATGTCTTGCTCGCGGACTTGGCTCAGCACCGGGCGGGTGAAGTCGTGCAGTTAGAAGTAATAGCGTGTGACGGCTTTCATAAAACGGTGCCCGTCACCCTGAGCGCAACGACTGAGACGCGTGAACAAGCCGCCGAAGAAGAAGCAGCAGAACGGCCCGCGTGGCGAGCCGCCGAAAAAGAAGCAGCAGAACGGCGCACGCGGCGAATCAACGAAGAATTAGCTAAGGCAGAACAGCGCGAGAGCGCGCACGAAAAGCAGGAAATACAAGAATGCGGATCAACCGGATGCGCCCCGGGCTGAGATGTGGGCTTCCCTCCATCGGCTAATCAGGTTCCTCTACGCGCTCGCGCTCGGCGGCTTGGTCTATGCCTACGTGCACGACCACACGCTGCGGAATCGCATCGGACTCGGCGTCATCGCCGGCGTGCTGGTCTTCCTCGTGATCGAGGGGGGCGGCGTTGCCCTTGAAGCGCGACGCGAGGCCCGTGCGGCCCGAGGGCGAGCGCGAGCCCGCGAAGCGCAGATCCTCGCCGAGGAGCGCCTGCGCCATCGCGTGCGGCAGGAACTGGCCTCGGAGGAGGCCGTTTCTGGTGCTCTCTCGGCGTCGTCCACGGGCCTCCCGGTGCAGGCCCCGGACCAACCACGCCTCAGCCTTGTGGGGGGCGATTCTGGTCCTGCGGCGGGCGCTCGGCGTCGCTCGCGGGCTCGTACCGTCCTAGTCCGCGGCTCGCCGGTGATTATGGTCGCGCTCATCGTGCTCCTACTTCTCCTCGGGCAGCCCATCAATCATGGAAGCCCCTGATGCGGGATATCGCTCTCGGTCCCGCCGTTCTCGTCCTCGTGTCGCTCACGGGCTGCGGGACGACTGGCACGCAGACGACTACTGCTCCCCCCGCGGCTTCCCCGATGGCCGCACAGCGCGCCGTCGTGGGGGTCCTGACGAACTATGCGAACGCCTACAGCGCGCACGATGCAGGCGGGCTCCGCGCGACCCTCGCGACGAACGTCGCGCGTACAGGCGAGGGCGCAGACGGCTGCGAGCACGCCAGCGGCGAAACGGCGGTCCTCGCCGCCGACGAAGCCCAATGGACGGCAGGAGCCGGCCACTACCAGCTCATCGGCCTGAGTCCGCAGGCGGTCAAGGTCACCGGGCAGACGGCCTCCGTGAAGCTGTCCTACCGCATCGCCCCGGCGAGCCAAGGCACAATCGAGTTCCACCTCGCGGCCAACGAAAACCTGTGGTCCATCACGAACATCACGGCGAGCTGCCACGCGGCTCCTACCACGACCGCCGCAGCGCCAACAAAGGAGCAGCACCTCCGCGCCAACGAATGGAAAGAACTGGAAGGGAAGACCGCCGTCGAGCTGATCGGCTTCCTGGGCGACAAAGCACCGCTGGGCTACGAGGGAGAGAAGGCGTTTCTGCATAGCGAAAAAGAAGCCCTCTCCGAAGCGACCTGCGTTGAACTATTCAAAGCGACCGTCCCGTGCTTCGGCCAGCTCGGCAATTTGCTTGCGCATGAGGCCGCCGAAGCCCGCGGACAGGCTGCTGCGATGGCCGAACACGTGCAGGGACCATGCGCCGAAGCGCTACAGACGGATGCCGCCATCTGGGCGGGCCTTGAACGGGTCGGAAAGAACTTCGAGCGGGGACGATACGCGAACACGGTCGGAGAATGGGAAAGCGCCGCAGCGCCCGCAGAACGCCTGATTGTCTGGGCTCACACTTCCCCGGGAGAAGAACGTCGCCCCGAGCTCGGCGCAGGCTTGAAGGCATGCAGGCCGCCTGGTGATGAAGGGTCGGAATGAGGCTGGCGGTGCCCTCAGACGCGGAGGCTCCTCAGGACTGCGGGATAGCGGCCAGGAGCAGCTCGCGTGCTGCCGGCGTGAGCTCGCGGATCTCGCTCTGCATTTCAGCGAGCACCTGCTGACGTGCCTCGCGGCGAATCTGCTCGATCTGGTCCGCTCTGAGCTTGTCACCGTAGACCTCGGGCTTGCGGGTCTTGAGGAAGAAAATCAGAGCCGTCGTGTCCTTGTCTATAGCCCGCTCGAACAGCTCCGACTCCGCGTCTTCGACCATGGCGATACTTGCTTCATCCATCGCCTCCTTGAAGCCCGCGTCCCGTTCGCGCAGGTTATAGACCGTGCGCCGTGGCACGTTCGCGGCGCGGGCCGCCTTGGCTACCGCTCCGCATAGCCGTAACTGCTCTAGGAATGGGTCGGCCCAGCGCTCTTTTTGCCAGCGATCTGTGCCATTTGTGCCGCTCATCCTCGTTTGCCGTCGTCCTTCCGTTCAGCCGGATATTCGGGCGTCACGCTTGTCGTCCCTGGCCTAACCCGTGCCGGGCGGGGCACCATCTAGGGATTCAAGTAGACATCCGCACTTGCGACAGGGGACTGCTCGGCCACCGACGGATCGCCTGGCCTTCTGCATTGTGATCGCATGAGGTGATATTCGAGGTGACACACGCGGCTTCGGCCCTTTTTATGGTGTCGCATAGTTTGCACAGGAGGTATCGAGATCATGCTCTAGGAGGCCGCAGGGCCTGGTGTACGCTTGCGGTGTCCCGAATGGAAGGAGCCCCATGCTGGGGAAAATACTTCCCGGACCGGAAAACCCACGCGGGATCACCACGCCCATCCGGTAAGCCCTGAAGCTGGCCGAGCAGGGCCAGGGGAATTGGGAACGAGACGTGGATTCGCGCCAAGGCATGGAGCGCTGCCGGGGCCTGCTCCCCCGGCGGCGCATCGTCGAGCACATGAACTACTCGCAGGAGCCGCGGCAGTGGCGTCGAGGGCGTACGAGCAACGGAGGAACTTCGACGAGATGGTTGGGGACCCCGCGCTTGCCCCTTTTTTGGTGTGGGGTGTGCCATGTGTGCTCACACGTCTCGCCTTGGCGGCGCAGAGGACCTCCTTTTTGTCGTCGGACGTCGAATGTGTCGATCGTCAACTGACCGCGATACCCGCCACGTCATCCCTTACCCCCGAGCTGGCTCCCGAGTCGTGCTTCGCGGGGCCGACGCGGGCTCAAACGCCCGGGTGAACACCTCCGCCTGATCCGCGGCGGGGCGAGCGTGAAGGTAGCGGCCCGTGGTGGCGAGCGCGCTGTGTCCCATCACAGATTGGATCGTCACGAGGTCCACGCCCGAGGCGGCAAGAAGCGACCCGTAGGTGTGCCGTAGGTCATGCCAGCGCAGCGGACGCAACCCAGCAGCCGCCTGTGCGCGCCTGTAGCGGCGACGGAGCGCCGACGGGTCAAGGGTTCGCCCGAGGGGGTTGCAGAACACCCTCTCGTCGGCTCCTGTGAAGTCCTCCCGTCTGCTCATGCGGTCGAGCGCGGCGGCGGCTTGGTCGGGAAGCGGAAGGCGGCGGACCCTCCCGGACTTCGTGGAGGACTCCACTCCCGCGCTGATCGCGCGCTCGACGGTCAGGGCGTGGCCGACAAAGTCCACGTCTCGCCAGCGGAGCGCTAGTAGCTCCCCGAGCCGCAGGCCGGCGTATGCGGACACCCGCACCATCTCGGCGTCCTGCTGATCCTCGACGCACTGTGCCTCGCGCTCCTGGTGGCTGACTTCGTGCGTTGACGCCTCGCGGTGTTGGCCGTCCGCGAGCGCCCGTGCGAGCGCCTCGACTTCCTCGACGCTGTAGTAGACCAGCGCACCACGGTGGGGCTCGCGCCGCTTGTCGGCCTCGCGCGCCGGGTTGGTGGGCAGGGCGAAAGTGGATGCCTTCGTGCCGTAGGCGAAGATCGCCGCGATGATCGCCCGATGCTTGTTCACGGTACGCGGTGATGCGCCAGTTGCACTCACGGACGCCAGTACCGCGTTAACGTCGCGGGTCGTGAGCTTCGCCGCAGACCGATCCCCGAGCGCAGCCATGATGTGGCCCAGGGTTGCCCCGGTGCCACGGCGGTAGGGGAGTCCTGGCTCGGCAAGGACGGATCGGTAATCGGCGAGGGTTGAAGGCTTTGCCCCCTTCACGTCCTCCAGCCATCGCAGGTAGGCGTGGGCTACCTCGCGGAAGGTGACGCCGTTGGCGCGGCGTTCCCGCTCGGCGCGCTCCTGGTCGCTCGCCTGCTCGACGTATGCGGCGACGAGCTCGGCGGCGGCGACGTGTGCCCGGCGCTCATCGAGGAAGCCCTCGGCGACGCGGCCTTTGCGAGCGGTCCACTCGCCGGTAGCGTTCTGATCGAGCCATGCCGGGCCAAGGCGACGTTTGAGCTGCTTCCCGCCGTAGCGCCAGAAGGCTTCGTAGAACGCCTGCCCGCGTTGCTCGCGGATAAAGACTGTGGCGGTAGGATTCTGTGCTGACATGCCGGGTTACCTCCGGTGTGTCCACGGCCCCGGCGATACCAGTCGCGCGGGGCCTTCTCTTTGGGATGACCAAATCCTACACCTGTTGGGTAGCAGTTGGGTAGCGCCCGGCCGATGGGTAGCACGATGGGTAGCGAATCAGCCGCAACGCGAGTGCTGGAGCGGTCTACAGGCTGATCCAGTCAGGCTAGTGTTAGCGCCTCGGGGCGCTGAAATCGGCCTACGGAACCGAAGGTCGGGAGTTCGAATCTCTCCTGGCGCGTTGATAAGGGCCGTAAGCCGGTTCTCAGGCCAGCAGTCGTCCGCCGTCGACGACGATCTGGGCGCCGGTCATGTAGCTGGAGAGGTCGCAGGCGAGGAACAGTGCCGCGCGTCCGATGTCGTCGGGATCGCCCATCCGCCGCATCGGGATCATCGCCTCGAAGCCCGCAAGCGCGGCGTCGTCCATGTCGCCGGTGCCCGGTGTCGTGATCCCGCCCGGGGCGATCGCGTTGACCCAGATCCCGTGCGGCGCGAGCTCCAGGGCGACGTTCTTGGTGAAGCCCCAGGCGCCGTGCTTGGACGCGTCGTAATGGGCCAGCCCCACCATCGACGGGTGCAGCGCGTCGATCGACGTGATGTTCACGATCCTCCCGCCACTGCCCCGGGCGATCATGTGTGCCGAGACGGCCTTCGTGCACAGGAACAGACCGGTCAGGTTCACGTCGATCACGCGCCGGAACGTCTCGACGTCGATGTCGCTCATCGGCAGCATCGGATAGATCCCCGCGTTGTTGACGAGGACATCCACCCCGCCGAAACTCTCGACAGCGGCGCCCACCATGCCATCGACGCTCTCGGGGTCGCTGACGTCGCTGCGCACGGCCAGAGCGCTGTCTGCTCGCAGGGCGCACAGTGCCGCGGTCGCGTGCTCGCCGGCGGCCAGGTCGAGATCCGCCACGAGGACGCTCGCGCCGGCCTCGTGCAGGCGGCGGGCGATCCCGAGCCCGATACCCATCGCGCCGCCGGTGACGATCGCGGTGCGTCCGGTGAGGTCGATGAGCTCTGACAACGGTGTGGTCTGCGGTGTGGCTGCGGCTGTGGTCGTAGTCATGCCTGGGAGGTTGCCGTGCTCGCGCGTGCAAGACATCCGCGATCGGCCGCCGGGCGATCGCGGAGGACTACTGAGCTCAGGCAGCCGGAACCGCACTCGTGCGAGGATGCCGCCATGAATCGCGACTCGCTCGTCACGCTCCCCCCGGAGCTCGCCCCCGCGGGCGCTGTCACGGCGCCCCCGGCGGAGTCCGCGCAAGCGCGCTACATCCTCGGCATCGACGGCGGCGCCACCAAGACGCTCGCCGCCGTGCTCGACCTGGAGCGCCGCGTCCTGCGCCTCGGTCACGCGGGCCCCTCCAACGAGGACGCCGTCGGCACCCGCCTGGCGATCAAGGCGGTGCTCGACGCCACCGATCAGGCGCTCGCGCGCGCGGGCATCGTGCAGGAGGACCTCGCCACGGCCGTGCTCGCGGTCGCCGGGACCGACACCGAGTCGATCGCCCACCACCTGCACGAGATTCGCACCGAGCAGTGGATCGTCGTCAATGACGTCGTCGGCGCCTGGGCCACCGCCACGGGCGCGCAACCCGGGATCGGCGTGATCTCCGGCACCGGCTCGAACGTGTTCGGGGTCGGTGGGGAGGGACACACCTGGCGGGCCGGGGGCTGGGGACACCTGCTCGGCGACGAGGGCTCGGGCTACTGGCTGGGCGCGCAGTCGATCGCCGCCGTGCTGCACGACCGCGACGGCTCCGGTCCCCCCACGGCGCTCAGCGACGCCTCGCTGCGGTTCTTCGGCGCCCCATCGGTCGAGACGCTGGCGGCCAGTGTCTACACTACGCCGCTGACCAAGAGCGAAGTGGCGGCGTTCGCGATCGAAACCTCGCGCCTGGCGGGCGAAGGGGACGCGGTCGCCCGCGAGCTGTATGCCCGCGCGGCCGGCGAGCTCGGCCGTCAGGTCGGGGCGGTCATCGCGCACACCGGGCTCACCGGCTCATTCCCCGTCGGTCTGATCGGCAGCGCGTGGCGCGCCGGCGAGGTGTTCGTCGCCCCGCTCACCGACATCGTCCACGAGCTCGCCCCCGAAGCCGGCGTGTTCACCGTCGAGATGGCCCCGGTCGGCGGCAGCCTGCTGCTTGCCGCGCGCGCGTGCGGGCGCGAGGGAGCGATCTCCGTCGATGAGCTCGCGCGGCTGATTGACAGCGCCGTTGCAGCCTGAGCGTCCGGCGATTTGTTCGCTAGCCTGACCGCGTCGAACGGGCGGTTCGCCTGTTTGCAGAACTGACCGATGTCTTTCTGTCCAGATCACCGGCTCGTGTCGCGCACGCTGCCCTTCGCCTTGGCTGCCCTGGCCTGTGCGCTGGCTCTCGCCGCCTCCACGCCGGCGTCTGCCTCTGCGTCATCGCCCTATCCGGCGGGCGCCACCCGCCCGGCGCACATCGCCAAGCCCTCCGAATACGCCCGCGCCGCCACGACGGCCCCGACCGGCGGGTCCACAGCACCGGCGAGCGGGTCGTCCAAATCGGCGGGCGACCCATCCAAATCTACGAGCGGGTCCTCCAAATCCACGGGTGGCTCCTCCAAATCCACGTCCAAATCGAAGCCCAAACCCAAGCCCAAGCCCGTCCTGCACGGCAATCCGGCGCGGGCGCTGGCCGCATTCGAAGCGATGCAGCGGGTCTACTACATCCCCGGCTCGGGCCTGTATCAGGGCGAACCGTTCTCGTTTTTGTGGCCCTTCTCCCAGGCGCTGGCGGCGACCGTGACGCTGAACAACATGACCGGCATCGGCATCATTCCCGGCCTGAGCTCCTCGCTCAAGCGCGAAGCAAACGCGCGCCTCACCGGCCTGCGCACCTACCTCGACACCGACAACTCGGGCGCCCCCGAAGGGACGTTCACGAGCACGCTCGCCGCCTTCGACGGCACCGTCGCGCCGCCCGCCGGGCCGGGCGGGACGAAGTACTACGACGATAACGAGTGGATCGGGATCGAGCTCGTGCGCATCTACGAACAGACCCACTACACCGCCACGCTCGGCAGCGCCGAGGCGATCATGGCGTTCGTGATGGCCGGCTGGGACACCAATCCCGAACACGTGTGCCCGGGCGGGGTCCCGTTCTCGAACTCGCCCGAAGTCAGCGAACGCAACACCGTCACCAACGGTCCCGGGGCCGAGCTCGCGGTCAAGCTGTATCAGCTCACCGGCAACGCCGCCTACCTGCAGTTCGCCGAACAGGCCTACGAATGGGTGCGCCGCTGCCTGACGGAGTCCAATGGTCTGTACGCCGACCACATCGGCGCGCACGGGCGGGTCGAACCGGCCGAGTGGAGCTACAACCAGGGCGCGATGATCGGGGCCGGCACGCTGCTGTACCAGGCCACCCACAACGGCGCCTTCCTGTATGAGGCCCGCCAGACCGCCAAGGCCGCGCTCGCCTACTACACGCCCGAACGGCTCGGCTCGGAAAACCCGTTCTTCGTGTCGGTCTACTTCCGCAACATTCTCTACCTCGACTCAATCACCCACGACCCGCCCGGTCAGAAGCTCGCCCAGGCCTACGTCAACTACGCCTGGGAACGCCTGCGCCTGTCCGACAACATCTTCGTGTTCGGCTCGCCCGCCTCCTCACAGCTGCTCTACCAGGCCGCGATCGTGCAGATCTACGGCCTGCTGTCCTCCCCGCCGAGCACCTACTTCTAGGGCCTTACGTGCCCAGGCGGCGGACGAACCGCCTGGGTGGGCGCTCGTACAGGCGCCTGCCCTCGCGCAGGGCCCGCTTGCGCAGACGCGCGCGCCGGCGGGAGATCGAGCGCAGCAGTTGCTTGCGCGTGCGACGGTGTCCTCGCAGCGGCCTGTGCGCCGCGATCAGTTCGCCGAGCACCGTCAGGTCGTGCTCATCGCCGAGCAGTTCCCCGAGCCTGTCCGCGCGCCTGGCGAGCTTGGCCAGGCGCTTGTCCGGGCTGCCCTGGACGTCGATCGCTTCCAGCGCGTAGCGCAGGTCCTTGACCTGTTTGCGCCACTTGTGCATTGCCCGGCGGGCAGGCTTGCGCTTGGCGGCGAGCTTGCGGCGGTCGCGGCCGGCGCGGTAGATGTGCGTCAGGCCGGGCTTGACGAGCCTCTGTGCGGAGCGTCGCTCGCGCAGCCTCCACCCGGCCACGCGCACGCGCAGATCTTCCAGTTCGCGTGCGACCTGCTCGCGGGTGGCGGCGTCACTCAGCGTCTGCGCGGTCGCTGTTAGGCGCTCGTCGCGCAGGTGCTCACGCAGCTCGATCACCCCGCGCCGGTGGCCGAGCTTGCGGGGATGGCGGCGGATGAGATCTTCGAGCGTGTCCACCATCACCTCGGCGTCACGCGCGCCCGCGAGATTTCTGGCGATATCGCTCAGTCCTCTCCGCTCGCGGGCGGCCTGCTTTGCGCCGATCTCGCCCTCCAGCAGTCGCATCAGCGCGCGCAGCCGCTTGAGCGCCTTGCGTGTCTCATGCACCGCCTGCGCGGGCGAGGTGGCCGATTCGCCGCGCAACAGCTCGATCGCGAGATCCAGCTGAGCGAGCACGATCCGGCGCAGTCCCCGGGCGGGCGTCTCGTCGTGTAGTAATCCGAATCGCCGCCGGCGCTTGGGTTTGGACGGGGGCTTCCTGGGCTTGAGCTTACGCTTACGCTTGGGTGGCCGTTCGCGCGCGTCGCGGCGCTCTCGCTCGGCCCTGGCCACCGCGACGCCGATCCCCACCGCGACGGTTGCGAGGAGCGTGGCCGCCAGTGGCGCGACAATAGAGCGATGCCCAGAGGCGCCCAAGCTAAAGGACGCGCGGGCGGGGGTCTTCCGCCCGCCCCATACTGGACGGTTCGCCCCGCGGCGAACCGTAAGCCGACGACGTATCGCTGTCCGATCTGTGGTCATCGCATGTCCGCTCTGTCCGAGCATATGCTGATCGCGCCCGAGGGGGACATGACGCGCCGCCGTCACGCCCATACCGAGTGCGTGCTCTCGGCGCGCTCAGCCGGGCGGTTGGTGCTCCGCGAGGAGTGGCTGCGCACCCAGCCGCGACGTCCGTCACTGTGGCGGCGGCTGCTGGGTCGGGGCTGATTACTGGCGGCTGCTGGCCGAGGGGATCGGCGCGAGCGGGACCAGTTTGCCGTTGTTCAGCTGAAACGGCACGGTCGCCTCACCGCCGCCGGCCAGGTCATAGACCAGCGTGACTTCGGTATCGCCCTGGCCGGCCACGTGCACCTGGGCGCTCGGCTGCTTGGTGTCGGTGCCGATGTAGCGGCCGTCGACGAAGAAGAACGCCTGCTGGCCGGAGCCGGCGGCATCGGTGCCGACCAGCACGCGCAGGGTCTGGTTGGGGTGGTAGGTGGACGTGTCCTGGGCGGTATACCCGTGCGCGCGCACGACCGTCAGCGCGGCTTCCAGCCTTTCGGTGCTTGTGTTTCCCCCGTGTTCGTGTTCGGTGAATGCGGGCGCGGTGGCGGTGCGGGTGGTGCTTGGTGTGGTCGTTTGGGTTTCCCTTGTGGGGGTCGTGTCGGTGGTGGTCGTGGTCTTGGCGGTGCTCGTGCTCGGCTGTGTGGTCGCAGTTGTCTGCGCGGTCGTGGGCGAGCTGGCGACCGACACCGTCTTGGTTTCGCTGCTGCCGCACCCGCCGATGATGGCCGTGACGGCCGCAGTGATGGCTATAAGTATCAGGGGACGGGTCGTTGAGACGGGATTGATCATGCGACCTACATGGTATTGGGTGGCGACTCGCCGAGCTGCACCTTGACAAACTTATTAGCCACTGCTAAGTTGAACGAGGCAAGAGAGATTCCGGGTGATCCGACAGGAACTCCAACGGGACTCAAGGAATACCCAAGAGAGGAGCATCGCGATGAGCAGCAGTAGACGCAGAAACGGCTGGACATTGGGCATCGTGTCGGTGGCGCTGTTCATGGTCGTGCTCGACAATCTCGTCGTGTCGGTCGCGCTGCCGACGATCCACCGCGACCTGGGCGCCTCGATCCAGTCGCTGGAGTGGACCGTGAACGCGTACGTGCTCGCCTACGCGGTCCTGCTGCTGACCGGCGCCGCGCTGGGAGACCGGTTCGGGCGCAAGCGGATGTTCCTCGCCGGGCTGTCGCTGTTCACGTTGGCCTCGGCCTGCGCCGCGCTGGCCCCGAACACGGGCCTGCTCGTAGCCGCGCGCGCGGTCCAGGGCGCTGGCGCCGCCGCCGTGACGCCGCTGACGCTGACCCTGCTGGCCGAGGCGTTCCCCAAGGACAAACGCGGGATGGCGATCGGCGTGTGGTCCGGGATCAGCGGGATCGCCGTGGCGATCGGCCCGCTCGTCGGCGGCGCGGTCGTGCAGGGCATTTCCTGGCACTGGATCTTCTGGATCAACGTTCCGATCGGACTGGTCGTGCTGCCGCTGGCGATGCGCTGGTTGAGCGAGAGCCGCGGGCCGTATGGCACGCTCGACCTGCCGGGGTTGGGGCTGGCATCGACGGGCGCGTTCGGGATCGTGTTCGGGCTTGTGCGGGCGCAGTCGCTGGGCTGGACCAGCACGACGGTGCTGGTGTGCATGATCGGCGGGGCGGTGTTGCTGGCCGGGTTCGTCGTGCGCGAGCTGCACACGAGCGAGCCGATGCTGCCGATGTCGTTCTTTGCCCGGCGCTCGTTTGCGGTCACGAACGTGGTCTCGCTGAGCATGTACTTCGGGATGTTCGGGTCGATCTTCTTCCTGTCCCAGTACATGCAGAACGTGCTCGGCAACACCCCTTTGCAGGCCGGGCTGAAGCTGCTCGTGTGGACGGGCGCCTCGATGGTCGTCGCGCCCCTGGCCGGCGTGTTCTCCGAGCGGCTGGGCAGCCGGCCGTTCATGTTCGCCGGGCTTACTTTGCAGGCGGGCGCGCTGGCGTGGCTGGCGAGCATGACCTCCACGCACCTGGCCTACTCGCACATGATCGTCCCGTTCATCATGGCCGGCGCCGGCATGGCGCTCGTGTTCGCCCCGTCGGCCAACGCGGTGCTCGCTTCTGTGCGCACCGAGCAGGCGGGCCAGGCGTCGGGCGCGAACAACGCGATTCGCGAGCTCGGGGGCGTGCTCGGCGTGGCGGTCCTTGCGTCGGTGTTCACCGGCGCCGGCGGATACGGCTCGCCCCAGGAGTTCGTCAACGGCCTGATCCCGGCCATGTGGGTCGGCGTGGCGGTGCTCGGCGCGGGCGCCCTGACGGTGCTGGCGCTGCCGTTTCGCACGCGCGTCGTTGCTGGGGAGGCGCCGGCGGTGGCCGGGTCCTCCACGGTGGCCGGGTCGGCGCATAATGCCGCGAGTGCCGAGGGTGCGCTGGCGCTCGCCGGAGGGGAGGCCGCGTGAGCGCCGGATCGGAGCCCGAGCAGGTCCGCCGGCGAGTCCCGGCGGCCGAGCGGCGCGAGGAGCTGATCTCCGCGGCCGTGCACGAGTTCGCGCGCGGCGGGCTGCACGGGACCGCGGTCGACCGGATCGCCCGGCGTGTGGGTGTGGCCCAGCCGTACGTGTTCAGCCTGTTCCCGAACAAGCGCGAGCTGTTTCTCGCGGCGCTTGAACGGAGCTTCGAGCGGGTCGCCGACACGTTCGAGCGCGCGGCGGCCGACTATCGCGAGGGCCGGGCGCCGGCGGAGTGCGAGGACGCGCTGCAGGCGATGGGCATGGCTTACAAGGAGCTGCTGGCGTCCGATCGCGACTACCTGATGCTCCAGCACCAGTGCTATGCGGCCTGCGACGACGAGCTCGTGCGCGCGCGCGTACGGCATCGGTTCGCCGGGCTGGTCGATCTCGCCCGCGAGCTGTCCGGGGCCGATCCGGAGCGGCTCGACGACTTCTTCAGGCACGGCATGGCCCTGAACGTCGCGGCGGCGCTCGGCGTGGAGGAACTGTCGGTGCAGTGTCCCTGGGTCGCGGCCGAGCGGGAGACGGCTGGGGTCGTTGGGGTCGAGTAGGATCGACTGGCGATGTCTCAGCAGCTATCAGGGTCGCCGCGGCCCAAGCGCAGCCGCCGCGAGGTGGCTCGTACGACGGGGCTCGTGTTGCTGGCGGTGCTGATGACGCTGTTCGCGGTGCTGAACACCGACAAGGTGAAGGTCCACTGGATCTTCGGCACCAGCGAAATGCCGCTGATCATCGTGATCGTGATCTCGCTGCTCGTCGGGATCGTGCTCACCTACCTGGTCGAACGCCGCAGCTCTCGACGGCGCTGAGCGGCGCCTCCGGCGTCACGCGCACGTGTCAGTGCGCCAGGGACTTCAGCGCGAGGATCGCCACGCCCATCGCGATACCGACGCTGCCTTCGAACGCGAGCTCCTTCGGCGTCGAGCCGGCGCGCACGCCCGCGAGCAGCTCGAGCGCGATCAGGGTCGCCACGCTCGCCCACACCGCGGCATTGACGGCGGTCGTCTGAGACGCGCCCGCGATCCCGCACACCACGAGCGTGAGCAGAGGAATCGAGGCGCCCCGCACGATTCCCCAGTCGTGGGCCATCGCGCGACGCAGAGCATCGAGGCTGAGCCGCTCGCGAGTGGCGATCCGCCGTCCCAGGACCGTTGAGTAGGAGTGGGCCAGCCAGTAGATCGCCATCGCGAGCACGGTCGAGCCGATCTTGTCGAGGTAGCCGTCGTGCACTCCGCTCTCGGCGGCGATCAGCGCTCCGACCAGGATCACGCCGTAGACGACCCGCTCCGGAGCTTCGCCCCGCAGGATCCAGCCGGCTAGGCGCTGGGGCAGCTCGTGCGGACCTGTGTGCCGCGGGGCGGTCTGATGCGGGGATTCGTCGGGAACGGGGGAGGGCTCGATGACGCCGATTATCCTCCCAAAAACGACCCAAGGAACGATGGGGCGCAGGTGGTCATCCGATGATCGGATCACATCGGGACTGGTGGCGATCACGCTAGGATTCGGGGTCGCGCCGACGTAGCTCAGCTGGTAGAGCACCTCCATGGTAAGGAGGGGGTCTCGGGTTCGAGTCCCGACGTCGGCTTCGTACCTTTTCGCTTATTAGAGCCGGTTTGAGCGGCCCCGTGCTATGGGCTCAGAGGGTGTTGAAGCACCCGTACACGATGTACAGCGGGTTCGTGACGGTGTGCCCGTGGGCGTCGAGCATCGTCGGGCCGCCGATGAACGCGGGCGGGGACTGGGCCTTGTAACAGCCGTCGGATTCCAAGCTCACGTCGTACTCGACGGAGGTCTGCTGGAACGGCACCGACTGCGCCTGGGGCAGGTACACGTCCAGCGTGCAGTTCCAGTCCCCCGGGCCGACCGCCTTGGCGGCGCGCCGGTTGCAGTTGGGCAGGATGTCGAGCTTTGCCCCGGCGGGCACCCGCCGGCCGATCAGCTGCTGCTGGAGCAGCGTCACGTTGTTGAACTCTTCCCCGATCGCCGCGCTGAGGCGGTGGTCGGTGTCGCCGGTGGGACCGATGTTCGCGAGCAGGGCGAGCACCGCGACGAGCGCGGTGGCGATCGCCACGACCCGCACGGGGGTGCGCCAGTCGGGGCCGCGGTCCACCGTGCTCGCCAGGAAGTCGCGCCGTCTGAGGATCCTCCAGCTGGCCGTGACGCAGGCGGCGATCCAGGCGACGCTGACGAGGCTCGATACCACCAGTGGGCCGTAGAAGGGGTGCGTGACGAACAGGCCGTGCCAGCCGTCGAACGCCGAGCCGATCAGCAACAGGTGCACGCCCACGCCCTTGCCGATCAGATCCAACAGCTGCGTGAGCAGCGCCACGAGCAGCGGCCCGAGCACGCCGACG
Organism: uncultured Solirubrobacterales bacterium; assembly: GCA_963810645.1. Lineage (GTDB taxonomy): Bacteria > Actinomycetota > Thermoleophilia > Solirubrobacterales > Solirubrobacteraceae > Palsa-744. The sequence goes on from CAWEOK010000019.1 coordinate 45,379, forward strand.
ATCCCGTTGCGCGTCGCGACCGAGAACAGGATCGCCACGCTCGTATACGCCAGCGTCGGCAGCAGGCATAGGAGCCAGCTGAGCAAGGTCAGGCCGAGCAGCCGGCCCGGCGGGGTGAGGACGCCGCTGAGATCGACGAGCGAGTGCGCGCCCACGAACAGGACCCCCGCGAGCAGGCTCGAGCACGCCAGCAGCAGCGTCAGCGCGACGGTCAGCGTGCCCGCGGCGAGCAGCTTGGCGGCGTACACGTCTGAGCGGGTGGCCGAACGGGTGAGAATCGTCTTCCAGGTCCCGTGGCGGTCCTCGCCGGCGAACAGATCCCCTCCGATCAGACCGGCGATCAGCGGCAGCCCCCAGCTCCCGGCGAACCCGAGCACCACTAGCGAGACCGCAAACCCGGACGAATGCACCCACACGCCGAACAGCGCATCCGAAGGAGTCCCGCTCTGCACCTTCAGCACCGCCGCGAACGCGAACGGGCCGGCGATACAGACGACCACCAGCAGCCGCACGACCAACTGGGCGCCCAGCTTCTGAAGCTCGGTCCGCAACGCGTTCCATACCGCGTCATCCCCGCCGAGCGACGGCGAGGACCGATCGGCGGCGGCGCCGGGAGCGATTGCGCTCATCGCCCGGCCCCTGCCAGCACCGTCTCGGCCAGCTCCTGCGGCTCGAGCTCATCGAGCGTCGCACCGTCGGAGGTGAGGGCGAAGAACATCGCCTCCAGCGGGCTCACGAGCAGATCCAGGCGCCGGATCGCCACGCGCGCATCCCCGAGCGCGAACACGAGCTCATCCAGGCAGTCCTCCTCCTGCACGCTCAGCGCGAGCTCTCCCCGGGGCGAGCGCCCGGCCCGCACCCCGGCCTGGTCCGCGGCGATCCTCAGGGCCAGCTCGTCATCGCTGGTCGCGAGCGCGTACGCGCTCGCGGGCGCCTGTGCGATCAGCTCTTGCGCCGAGCCGTCCCACACGACCCTGCCCTCGCGCATGACCGTATATGCGTCGCACACGCGCTCGAGCTCGCCGATCTGGTGGCTCGATACCAGCACCGCGACGCCTTCTGCCGCCAGCTCGCGCACGAGCGCCGCCACCGCGCGCGTTCCCGCCGGGTCGAGCCCGCTCGTCGGCTCGTCCAGCAGTAGCAGCCGCGGCGAGCGTAGCAACGCGGCCGCAACCCCCAGGCGCTGGCGCATCCCGGTCGAGTAGCCCGCCACGCGGTCCTCGCCCCGCCGCTCCAGGCCCACGCGGGCGAGCGCGTCCTGCACTGCGGCCGCGCTCGGGCCGGCGTCGAGCCTTGCCAGCAGACCGAGGTTTGCGCGACCGGACAGGTAGGGGTAGAAGGCAGGCTCCTCGACGAACCCTCCCACTTCCTCCAGGGCCTCGCCGCCCAGCCCGTGCAGCGGGCGCCCGAGCAGCCGCACCGAACCGGCGTCCGGGTGGATCAGTCCGAACAGCATTCGCAGCAGCGTCGTCTTGCCCGCGCCGTTCGGGCCGAGCAGGCCCCGCACCTGACCCGGCGCGACCGTCACGTCGACGCCGTCGACCGCGGTCCTCGCCCCGAAGCGCTTGACCAATCCGCTCGCTCTGACGGCATCCACGACGGGTGAGCCTACCCGCGCCCACTCTGCCGCTCGTGAAACGTCCGTAAACGTCGGTGATTTATTTGTGAACGATACGTGACGGCACTGCAAAGAACGCGTGACATCACTGCAAAAAACAGGAAATTTCACACCGATCTTCACCGCCGGGTAACAGCGGGACCCTACACGCGGGTAGATAAAGCGGTGCACAGTTTGCCCCGCTGATTTTTTGTCGCATTACAACCCAGCGTCTACTTTGGGAGGTATTGGCCGTGGCCAGCTCGGTTCCGATCCGTACTAAGATCCACACTAATGGTATTCGCCGGAGCCCCCGGCGCAGGCGTCTGGGCGCGGTCGCTGTCTTGGTGGCCTTCGTGGCCGCTGTGGGCGTGGCCTCGGCTGCCTTCGGGGGCTTCAACCCGTTCGGCAGCGGCGAAGTCGGCCAGACCTACAACGGCGCGCTGCTGCTGCCGACGAACCAGTGGATCTCGCCGATCGGAACCCGGATCGAAGATCCTTACGGGCGGATCGTCTCCAGCACGCTCAGCCCCGACGGGCAGTACATGGCGGCGCTGACCTGGAACGAGTTCACGGGCTACCTGACGATCTTCGACCTGAAGACGGGCAAGATCGTCCAGGAAGAAGGCGGCTATCCCAACACGCTCGACCCCGCGGCCGGCGAACCCGGCGAAGAGGTCGCCGCCGACGGGCCGCTCTACTCGCCGGACGGAAAGACGATGTGGATCCCGCAGACGGGCGACATCGCCAAGTTCACAGTAAACCCCGCAACCGGCACGGTCTCCGAAAAGACGATCATCACGATGCCGAAGGCCGCGAACGGCCCCGCACCCGAATACAGCACCGCGGCGACCCACCCCGGCGAAGCCGAGCCCTCGGGGATGGCGCTCTCACCCGACGGCAGCAAGCTCTACGTCGCCCTCAACGGGTCCAACATGCTCGGCGTGATCGACACCGCGACGAATGCGGTTGAAAAAGAAATCCCCGTCGGCAACGCGCCACGCCAGGTGGTTCTCGACGGCAACACCGCGTATGTCTCCAACGAGGGCGGCCGTCCCGCGCGGCCGGGCGACACGACCAACCTCTCCGACGGGACTCCGATCGTCTCCAGCCCCGTCACGGGCGCCGCCACGACCGGCACGGTGTCGGTCGTCAACCTGACGACGGGCAAGCAGGAACAGGAAATCCCCGTCGGACTGCAGCCGACCGCGCTGTATCAGAGCGGAGGAGCGCTGTTCGTCGCCAACTCCAATGACGACAGCATCTCGCTGATCGACACGGCGACCAACACGGTCGTTCAGACGACGAGCACCAACCCGCTTCCGGGTGCCCAGGTGGGCAGCTACGCCAACGCGATCACGATGTCCGACCCCGACCACGTGCTCGTCAGCATCGGCCGCGACAACGCGATCGCCGTCTACAAGTACAGCGGTCTCACGAGGTGGGGGCACGGAGGCTTCGGACACGGGGGCTTCGGAGGACACGGCAACCCGGCGCAGCCGCTGCAGTTCGAGGGTCTGCTGCCGACCGACTGGTACCCGGTCCAGGTGCAGCCCGACCCGGCGCTCGGGAGCGGGGAGATCGTCGTCACCAACGACAGGGGCATCGGCGACCGCGGCCCGCAGGCGAAGATCTGCAAGGGCACGGAAACGTCGCCGGCTCCGGAGTGCGTGAAGGGTTACAACACCTACGACGACACCGGCACGGTGACGACGTTCAAGATGCCGGCCGACGGCGAACTGGCGCGGTACACGAACACGGTCTTCACCGACAACGACTGGACCCACGTCCCTCAGGTCAACAGCGGCGCCGGCGACACCGTGCCGGGTGTGATCCCGCGGCGGATCGGAGGCCACTCGCCGATCAAGCACGTGTTCGTGATCGTCAAAGAGAACCGCACCTACGACCAGGTGCTCGGCGATCTCGGCGAGGGCAACGGCGACCCCGAACTGGCGCAGTTCGGCCAGAAGATCACCCCCAACGCGCACGCCCTGGCCAAGCGCTTCGGCGACCTCGACGACTTCTACGACGAGGGGACGCTGTCGGCCGACGGGCACAACTGGATCGTGCAGGCCGAGGCCAACGACTACGTCGAAAAGGAGTTCGGGGCGTTCTACCGCTCCTACCCCGCCGAAGGCGGCGACGCGCTCGCCTACCAGCGCGACGGCTTCCTCTGGAACGCGGCGCAGAAGGCGGGGCAGAGCGTCAAGGACTTCGGTGAGTACAACCGTTACATCACCACCACCGGGCACGGCACCGGCGGCGACTGGAAGGAATGGTACGAAGACTCCCAGATCCTCGAAGGCAAGAAGGAAGGGCCGCTGCCGATCCCGACGACCGAATACAAGACCAGCTCCGACATCCCGTCGCTGAACGCGATCACCGACCCCGCCTACCCGCGGTTCGACCTCGAAATTCCCGACCAGTACCGCTATGACATCTGGAAGACCGAATTCGAACACGAGGAAGGCGCGAACGCCGTTCCGGACCTGACGCTGATCTGGCTGCCCGACGACCACACCGGCGGCGCGCCCGACCCGGTCGCCCAGGTGGCCGACAACGACCTCGCGCTCGGGCGGATCGTGGAAACGATCTCCCACAGCAAGGTCTGGAAGGACTCGGCGATCTTCGGCGTCGAGGACGACACGCAGAACGGCACCGACCACGTCGACGGGCACCGCGGCCCGGCGTTCGTGATCAGCCCCTACGCCAAGGGCGGGGTGCAGAACGAATACGAGACGCAGCTGAACATGGTGCGCACGGTCGAGCAGATCCTCGGCATCCAGCCGATGAACCAGGAGGACTACGCCGCCGAACCGATGTACGGGGCCTTCACCGAAACCCCGAACTTCGAACCGTTCACCGCCGCCCCCAACGAAATCCCGCTGACGCTCGGCGTCGCGGGCTTCGCCTCGACAGCGGCGACGCCAGCGACGACAACGCCAGCGACAACCACGGCGCCAGCGACAACCACGGCGCCAGCGACCACAACGCCGGCAGCGACCACAACGCCGGCAGCGACCACAACGCCGGCAACGACAACGACGGGCGGGTCTGTCCAGGGCGCGGTGCCGGCCTCGATGCAGGGGGTCTACAACGCCTGGATGAGTTGGAAGCAGCATCAGCGCTTCCTCGGGCCGGACGCCATCCCGGACGCGGCCAAGCCGGTGCTGTTCAACCGCTTCGACTGGTACTCCGCGCACAACTGGACGCTGGCCTATCCGGGCGACCCGAAGATCTATGAGCCCGACGAAGTTCCCGGCAGGGAACTGCCCGCCGCGTTCCTCGGCGACTGAGACCGCGAGCGCGGGTTCCCGTCAACCCGAGACCGGCCGCGCCGAAGGTGGCGCGGCCGGTGCGTGCAAGCCGGGCGGCGGTCACAAACCTCGACCTCCCCGGGCAGTCGCCGCCCGGGGAGGGTTTGGGTTGTTGCTTGGCGCGTTATCCAGCCGAGCCGGCCGGCGATGGGGGGTACGGAGTCTCGCGGGCTGTCGCTGTCTCGGGTCTGCCCCTGAGGTTCAGCCACCAGTTCAGCATCGGCAGCAGGAACAGGATCGCCCCGAACACGATCAGCAGGATCCCGGCGAGGATCGCGATGCTGCCGATCTGCGCCCACCCCCACGCGTTCAGCAACAGGCCCTTCAGCGTCTCTCCCGTGAACAGGGTCGTACGCTCTTCGGCGAGCTTGACGCTCTTCATGCCCCCGGCGATCCATTCCCCGCTCACCTCGGCGTAGGTCTTACCGCCCGCGACCTTGTTCAGGTCGGGACCGAGCTGGTCATTGGCGAACGCCTGCGCCTGCGTGCCGGTGAGCACCTGCTGCCCTTCGTACTTCTGGAGGTCCGGGTACTCCGCCGGCTTCGGGAAGAAGATCTTCTGCGGCGCCAACTGTTCATGCACCACTTCGTGGTCGTAGTTGCCGCCGACGATTGACACGATCCCGAGCACGATCATCCCGGCGGCCGCGCCGGCGGCGATCGGGGTGAGACTCGTGATCCTCTTCAGAAACGTACGCATCATGCCTCCTGTATGAGAGTTCTCTTATTGCGCACAGCCTCCCCGGCGGCGCTCGGCGCGACATCCGCTCCCGGCCGCAGGGCTGGTGCGGGAAACCACCCGAGCCACCCACGGAAACCCCCGAGCGACGGTGAGTCGTCCGGGCCCGGCGAGGTTGTAGGCCAGCGCGCTACTTCGGCGCTACGTGTACCGCGGGACTTGCGCCAGGGCGGGGGTGACGTTTTGCGTCCAGTTCTGGAGGAACTTCTCGGTGGCGGCCACGTCGAGGGGCCGGGCGCGATCGGCGCTGAATAATGTCGGTGGATCGCCCATCCGCCGCATCGGGATCATCGCCTGAAAGCCCTGCAGCGCGGCGTCGTCCATCTCGCCGGTGCCCGGCGTCGCGATCCCGCCCGGAGCGATCGCGTTGACCCAGATCCCGTGCGGCGCGAGCTCCAGGGCGACGTTCTTGGTGAAGCCCCACGCGCGCACCCACCGCCATGCGGAGAATCACCGACCGGCTACGAGGAATGTCTACCGATGCGCCGGCGCAGCGCAGGGACGAGCCTTTCTGCTGAGCATCATCACCCGATAGGAGCATCTGGATGTCCGTGGTCGATCGAACCAGCGACGCAAGCGTGATGCCAGCAGGCAGATGGTCAGTGGACACGCAGCGCTCGAGCGTCGCTTTCAGCGTGAGGCACATGATGCTCGCGAGGGTGAACGGTCGCTTCCGCAAGTTCGACGGGACGCTTGAGACAGGATCGGGCGAACCACGAGCGACGGGAGTGGTCAAGGCGGCCTCGACGAGCAGTCTGCGCGCGTGAGCGGAGCCGGTCTTGGTGATCGAGCCGAGTCGGCGTTGCTGGCCGGTCGTGTTCTCCGAAGGGACGAGCCCGACATAGCTCATGAGCTGCTCGGCCCGGGCGAAGCGCTACGAACCGTGTGAGTCAGGCTGCTCCGATCACGACACCAAGCTGGCGGGACTGGGCGAGCACAGTGCCGTCGGCGGCCCAGATGAGGCCGTCCTCCTCGAAGAACCCTTCGTGCACAATCGCGTAATTTTCCTCAGATCGTCCTCGTGGCTTGCGTTTTCTGCGCAAATTGCAGGATGCTCGTTGGTCAGGGGCTTGCAATCGACCTCGCCCGGACCTACTTTTGCTAACAGACGCGGAATCGAGCCGCCAAGAGCGAGGCCATTGAGGTGTGAGGCTGCGCCACCTGAGCCGGATGGCCGCAAGGCGAGTCGGGGAGGGTTCCTCAAGCGGCCTGGAACCGCGTCAATTTTTGTTCGTCACCGAGCTTTGGGCTTCTGCTCGCGTCGTTCTTGTGCCTCGCGCTTGAGCTGAGCTTGCTTTCCGGCGATTTCGGCGGTGCGCTCGGCTTGACGTGTCTGAGCCAAGCTGCGCGACTTGACGACGTTAGCAAGGTGGTCTTTGCGCTCTTGTTGCTGGTCCATGTTACCTCCTCGTAGAGATACTCACTCTACGCTCATGCACATCACTCTACGCTCATGCACAATGCCCACACCACCCGTGGTGTCCACGCGGTCAGTCGCGCGTGGCGGTGGGTGGCCATGACGCACCGTGATCCTCGGCCTCGACACAGACTGACAACCACTTGTTAGTTTCTGTGCTACGATGAGCGGTGTGGCCAGAGGTGGACAGAACAGCACCGTGAAGCAGCCGGTGCCGCGCCGCAGGGGTATGCGCCCCGCAGAGGTCTCGCCGGAGCTTCGGGAGCGCCTGGACCAGGCTCGTGTGCTGCGCGACCCGCGCGTGCGTGCGCTGTGGCCGCGGCTGAAGCGCCGCCAGCAACAGGTTGCCCTCGATCCGAGCGCGGCGGTCGGTCACCGCTACCCGCTGAGCAGCGGCGAGATCGCTGAGCTGACGGGGATGTCTGAGCGGCAGGTCAGATACTGGGCTGACCACGGGTTGATCGCGCACTGGCGCAAGGGGAGCTGGCGCCTGTTCGAGACGGTCGGGCTGATCACCGCATTCTCGATAACGAACGCCAGCCAGCATGAGCTCCAGTTCTACCGCGGTGTCATGGAGGACCCGGTCGTCAAGCTTGCGGCGAAGGTCGGTATCCTGACGAGCCTGCTCGCAACCCGGCTCGAGGGCATCGAGACGAGCGAAGCGGAAGAACTGACCGCGCCGCTTGCTGAGCTGACGCACCGCTGATCTTCCAGTGCGATTGAGCCGCCGAGCCGAGCCCACGCGCACGGCAGCGGGACTTGCGATGACGATCCGCCTCGGCGAGACTCGGACCACACCCGCCCGCCCCGGCGGCGGTAGGATGCGAGAGGGTTCACGCCGACGTAGCTCAGTTGGTAGAGAACCTCCATGGTAAGGAGGGGGTCTCGGGTTCGAGTCCCGACGTCGGCTTCGAGTCCCGACGTCGGCTTCGTACTTTTTCGCTTATTAGAGCCGGAAACTACGGTCGGGTTGATGGGATGGCGGTCCGATCTGCTTGTTGAGATGACCGTTGGACGCTCGATCCAGGAAAAGGGCGCGAAGCGCGCGCCGCCGGTGGCGCCGGCGCTGCCCGCCGCGTTGCAGCAGCCGAGTGAGGATCTTGCGCCCCTTGGCGAGGCGTTGAAGGCTCGAGCCGGGGGGATGTGCTCCGCGAGACGGTCGCGCGGACCAGCGAGCTCGGGGAGGGCCTGGACGATCTGGTTCGGGAGCGCTTCGAGCGGATCAGCATCAGCTCCACGATGGCGGCGGCCCGCTGGATCGCCGGGGAGGGCGTCGAGGCGGCGCTGCAGGCCGGCCGGGAAACCTGGGAGATCTTCGCCGAGCTGGCGGCCCATCGCGCGGTGTCGCTGGACCAGGTGACCAAGCGCTGTTTCGCCTGGCGCAACGTGATGACCGAGGTGCTGCACGAGAGCGCCACGGAGCTGGACTCTTCACCGGAGGCGCTCTATCAAGCGCTGAGCATCGTGCAGTTGGGCCTGGAGTTCAGCCTCGTGCGGATGTGCGAGTGCTTCGAGGTTGAGCGCAAGCACACAGATGAAGAGCTTGCGTTCCTGGCGACGCACGATTCGTTGACCGGGCTGCCGAACCGGACGTTGATCCTGGATCGTGTCGAGCAGATGCTCGTGCGCTCGCGTCGCTCACAGAAGCCGGTGGCGGCGCTGTTCGTCGATCTCGACAACTTCAAGAGCATCAACGACACGCTCGGTCACGGCGCGGGCGATGAACTGTTGCGAGCGGTCGCCGCGCGACTGGGGGGCGTTGTGCGCGACGCCGACGCGCTTGGCCGACTGGGTGGGGACGAGTTCGTCGTTGTCTCCGAAGCGCTCACACTGGAAGTGGGTCCCGAGCTGATCGCCGAGCGCCTGCTCGACGCACTGAAGGAGCCGTTCAAGCTGGGTGAGGATCAAGAGGAGTCCCGCGTGATGGTGATGGCGAGCATCGGGATCGCGACGGGAGCCCACACCTCCGCGGAGGAGCTGTTGCGCGAGGCGGACATCGCGATGTACCGCGCGAAGTGGGACGGCAAGCACCGCTACGTCGTGTTCGAGAACGGCATGCAGCACGCCGTGCAGCACCGCATGGAACTGGAGATGGACCTCCGCGAAGCCCTGGAGAACGAAGAGTTCGTCCTCGCCTACCAGCCCACGATCGACTTGAACGACATGAACCCGACCGGAATGGAGGCATTGATCCGCTGGAAGCACCCCGTGCGCGGGACCGTCCAACCAGACGACTTCATCCCATTGCTCGAGGAGACCGGAATGATCGTCGAGGTAGGCGGGTGGGTTCTGAGAGAGGCCTGCGCGCAGGGCGCCGCCTGGCGCGCGGCGGGGTATCCGATCGGCATCGCCGTGAACGTCTCCGGGCGCCAGCTTGACACCGACCAGCTGATCGGCGACATCCAGGACGCTCTTTCAGACAGCGGCCTTCTCCCACAAGCGCTGACGATCGAGATCACCGAGACGACGTTGATGCGCAACGTCGAGGACACCGTTCGTCGCCTCACCGAGATCAAGCAGCTCGGCGTGCGGATCGCGATCGACGACTTCGGCACCGGGTACTCGTCGCTCGCTCACCTGCAGCAGTTCCCCGTCAACGCGCTCAAGATCGACCGCTCCTTCATCTCACAGCTGCAACACAACAAGGAGGGCGAGACGCTCGTCCACACCCTCGTGCAACTCGGCAAGGCCCTCTCGCTCGAGACCTTCGCCGAGGGCATCGAGGACCAGCAGGAGCTCTCCCTGCTCAAAGACGAGAACTGCGACAACGGCCAGGGCTTCCTGTTCGCCCGACCCCTCGACGTGGACGCCACCGAAGCATTCCTACAGAACTGGGCGCAGAGCAACAGACCCGCCCTCGCGCTAGCCCCGCAGCGCGCGTAACTACGACGACTCACCGTCGCGCGAGCGTTCCTCGGAAGAAGAGACCACACCGATGTACGGCTACGACCTGGCGCGTGACACGACGGCCGGCTCAATCGCAAGTAGATCCTCGCCACGGTGGTCGACCTGGAGAGTTGTGTGGTGAAGGTGGAGCTCGTCGTGCAGCATCCGCTCAAGTTCGCGGCGCACGGCATGACAGTCGTTCTCGCGGCCGACGAGTACGTGCGCAGATAGCGCGGGGAAGCCCGATGTGACCTCCCAGACGTGTAGGTCGTGGACCTCGACAACGCCGGGCTCGCGCACGAGCGCCTGGCCGATCTTCTCTGGGTCAAGCCCCTGTGGTGCGGCCTCCAAGAACACTCGCGCGGACGCCTTGACGAGTCCGTACCCGGAGCGCACCATTAGCGCCGCGACGAGTAGGGACACGATCGGGTCCGCGCGCTGAAAGCCGGTGAGCAGGATCACTCCGGCCGCGATCGCGGTCGCGATGAAGGCGTAGAGGTCGGTGAGGATGTGCTGGAAGGACCCCTCGACGTTCATGCTCTGACGGTTGGCCTGCGCCAGTGTCCACGTCGCCGCGAGGTTCACCGCGACACCGATCAACGCGACGGCGAGGATCAGACCGGCGTGTACGTGCGGGGGATGGAATAGGCGGCGGATCGCCTCGTAGGTGATGAGGGCGGCGAGGATCAGCAGCGTCACGCCGTTGGCCTGCGCGGCAAGGATCTCGACCCGCTTGAAGCCGTAGGTCAAAGCACCCTTCGCCGGGCGCAGCGCAAGCCGCGCGGCCACGAGCGAGAGGCCGATCGCGGCGGCGTCGGTGAGCATGTGCCCGGCGTCAGAGAGCAGCGCCAGGGAATGAGCGACCACACCGGCCGCGACCTCAACGACCATCAGCCCCAGGATCAGCGCGAGCGCGACAGACAGCTTCCCGGCATCCGCGTCCGCGCTCACACCGTGGGAGTGTCCGGCATGGCCGCCGCCGTGGGAGTGAGTCTCGCTCATGCGCAACCGCAGCTCCGGCCGCAGCCGCTGCCGGGCGTGTCAAAGCCCACGGGAGCGCAGTCGGCGCAGACCTCGCCAGCCCACGCCTTGCGTCCCTCGTGTACGGCAAGTCCAGCGATCCCGAGTCCTGCTATCGGGTCCAGCCACCACCAGCCGAACGCGGCGTTGGCGAGGATGCTGACGAGCACGGCCGCGGCGCTGATCGCGCACAAATAGGACTGTGCCGCGTCCCCAGCCGTCGCGGCCGAGCCGAGCCGCACGGCGACACGGCTCTTGGCGCGAGCGAGCAGCGGCATCAGAACGATCGCCACGGCCGACACAGCCACCCCGGGCCAGCTCACCTCTGGATGTGAGGCGCCCGTGAGCGTGTCGATCGCGTCGAACGCCACGTAGACTGCGAGCGCCGCGAAACAGATGGCGATCAGCTGCTGCGCGCGGCGCTCGGCCGCCTGAGAGCCGCTGCGCTGGCCGGTGTATAGCCACAGGATCGTGCTTGCGGAAACAAGCTCGATCAGCGAGTCCAGCCCGAACCCGAGCAGCGCGACTGAGCCCGCGAGCAGCGCGGCGATGATGGCGACCCCGGCCTCGACCGTCATCCAGGCGATGCTCAGCAGCGAGAGCGTCTTGGCTCGGCGGACCAGCCGAGAGCGAGTCTTGCCGTTGGTCTGAAGGACGGGCAGCGGAGGAGCTTGAGAGCTCACGCCCACACGCTATCGAGTGTACTCACCAGGCTGCGTGCCCGGTGCGGGGGACGCCGGCAGCGCTCATCAGCTCCCTTCGCTCGAGCCGCTTGCCGTCGAGATGTAGCTCGCGGCGCTCACGCGATCGACGTGGATGGCCAGCACGACCCGCCCCGCCTCCGCGAGAGCCTCGTCGGTCATCGGCTCGGGAGGTTCGGCGGTCTGCGCGATCCGCTGCATGATCTTGGCCGTGGGCGGGCCGATGTCCTCGGTGAGGATCTCCGCGGTTCCTGAACACGTCGCCGATGGGTAGGGGGGCTCGTGTCCCATCACGCACAGCGATGCCCAGCCGCTCCGTCTGATGTCGTGAGCCTTGAGTCTGTCGGTGAGCGTCGAAATCAGCAAGCGGTTCCCCTCACGGGCAAAGTAGACCAGCGACTGACGCGGCCTGGCGTCAGACGCGAGCGTGGCAAGCACGCCCACTGGGTATGAATCGAGGAACTCGCGCAGCTCTTCGCTCAGCGCGCCCATGCCGCCTGCGGCTCGGTCTCGGGCGCCAGGTAGCCTTCTGGCTCGTCGATCACGGTGTTGCGTAGCTCGCCGATCCCCTCGATCTCGATCCGGATCACGTCCCCAACCTTGAGCAAGCCTTCGGGGAACGGCTGGCGCACCGCGCCGATGCCGGCAGGGGTGCCAGTGGCAATCACGTCCCCGGGCTCGAGCGTGAACGCTTCAGAGAGGTGCGCGACCTGCTGGTAGCAGTTGTAGATCATCTCGCGGGTATTCCCGTCCTGGCGCAACTCCTCGTTGACGAACGTACGGATGGAGAGCTCGTGCGGGTCGCCGAGCTCGTCCGCAGTGACCAGCCAGGGCCCGAGCGGCCCGTGGGTGTCGAAGGACTTGCCCATCGTCATCGTCGGTGTGCGCAGCTGCCAGTCGCGCACCGAGAGGTCGTTGGCGATTGTGTAGCCGGCGATCACCTCGTGCGCGCGGTGCTCGGGCACGTGGCGGCAGCGACTGCCGATCACGATCGTCAGCTCGCCCTCGTAGTCGAGCAGCTTGGAGACCCGCGGCATGTGCACGTCGTCGTCGGGGCCGACGACGCAGGTGATCTGCTTGTTGAAGAACACCGGATACTGCGGCGCCTCCATCCCGCTCTCGGCTATGTGGTCGGTGTAGTTGAGCCCGATGGCGAGGAACTTGCGGGGCTGTACGGGAGCCAGCAAGCGAACCTCTTCGAGCGAGTGGCGCACGGCCGGTTCGTCGCGCTCAACGATACATCCGTCCTGGACGATCCCGTCGCGCGCACCGGTGCCGGCGTCGAAGCGGCAGAGCCTCATTGGGATGCCTGCGGGATCTCGACTGGGGGCTGTGCGGGGGCGAGCTCGTCGGCCATCGCCCTGCGGTGAATTTCGGCGAACGGCTCGCCGCCCGCGGCGGCTTGGGCGACCTTCTCCGCATCGACGAAGTGTCCGATCGGGTTGGCGTGGAACTCCTCGGAGGTCTGCATCCACTCCTTCGAGGCCGCCCAGTTGCCGAAGTTGTCGCACTGCAGCTCGACGTGATTGCCGTCGGGGTCCCGGTAGTAGTAGGAGAACGTCATCCCGTGGTCCAGACAGATCTCCGGCGTGATCCCCCGCTCGCGCAGCCGCAGATAGTTGCCGTTGAGCTCCTCAAAGCTGTCGTACTCGAACGCGCTGTGGTGCATGCCCGTGCGCGTCTCCTTCTCCGGGTCATCCGCGAACCCCGGGAAGGCGAGCAGCGCGACCCTGTGGTTGGCGCCATCGTTGCTCAGCCACGCACCGGTGGCGTCCTGGAAGACGACCTCCATGCCAACCACCTCCCCATACCAGTCGACCATCTCCCGCAGCCTCGTCGTCTTGAGGTTGACGTGATGGAACTTGGGATGAGTTGCGGCGGTGTCGGTCATGGGAGCGCTCCTGCGGTAGCGGGGGTCGGAGTTAATTGCAGCTGGGAGCTGAGGTCGTCCAGCAGCAGGGGCAGCTGCTCCGCCGAGGAAGCGCTGCCGAACACGTAGAAGTCGGGACGCACGAGCACCGCGTAGGTGTCGTGCTCAGACAGCCACGCGGTCAGGCGCCCGTCCACGTCACGCACACCATGGGGTGCGTCAGCGTCAAGCGAGGCGACCGTCATGTCGAGCGTGTCGATGAGCGCCCGGTGCTCGCGCGAGAGCCGCTCCAGTGGATCGCCGTCGGCGACGATCAGCTGAAAGCCCGGACCGACGACGTCGTCGAAGCGCCCCTCCCGCCCGGCACGGGAGACCACGCCCTGAACGCTGAGCGTGCCGGCGAGCGGATTCGCGTCGCCGCTAGCCGGACGGTGGATAACGCCGCCGGTGAGCAGTGCGAGCTCGGGGGGCGATGGCGGCTCCGCTTGGCGTAGCATCGCGTCGCGCTCGGCTGCCGCCTGTGGGTCAAGCTGGCAGAGGACCTTCCCCAGCTCCACGGCCAGGCCGATCACCGCCTCGTTCTGGGGCTGGCGCTCGGGGTCGATGCTCTCGAGGAGCCGTTCGCCCGCCACGCCACGCAACACGAGGTCGAGCTTCCACGCGAGGTTCGCGGCGTCACGCAGACCCGAGCACAGCCCCTGGCCCAGGAACGGCGGGGTCAGGTGGGCGGCGTCACCGACCAGCAGCACGTGCCCCCTGCGCATCTGGTTGGCCAGCATGGAGCGGAACTCGTACACCGCGCTGCGGGTCAGCGGACCATCCTCGGGCCCGTACCACGGCTTGAGCAGCGACCACACCCTGTTCGGATCCTCGAAATCCGAGGGCTGCTCGCCGGGCAGCAGCATGAACTCCCATCGCCGGTGCCGGGGGCCGCTCTGCACGATCGTCGTCGGGCGCTTGGGATTGCACCACTGGCTCGCGATCGGCAGGTGCGCGAGCGCCCCCATGTCGTGGGGCTCGGCGTCCACTACCAGCCAGCGCTCCTGGAAGCCGAGATCGCGGCGGGTGATCCCGGTAGCCTCGCGCACGAACGAGTTGGCGCCGTCGGCACCAACCAGCCATCGAGCCCTCACCGTCCGGGTGTCGCCCGTCAGCGCAAGCCTGCCCGCCTCCCGCTCCTCCTCCTCCTCAACCCGCCGGAGTGTCAGCTCGATGCCCTCATCGCGGTCAACCAGCCCCGTGGCTTCCCATCCACGCTCGACGGTCACGGTCGGCAGTCCGCACGCGTGTCGGTCGATCGCGCGCTCCAGCTCCGGCTGGAAGAACATGTAGTCCGTCTCCCAGCCAGACCGCGCCGGTCCGTGCGTCTCAAACCGCATCAGCAACTCACGGTCGGCCCCGAACCACTGGTAGTCATGCACCGGGATCATCTCCTCGGCGAGCACCTCGGCCAGTCCAAGCGTCTGTAGCAAACGCATGATCTCGTGATCGAGATGGACAGCGCGAGGGAGGCGGTAGATCTCCTGGAAGCGCTCGAACACCCCAACCCGATGACCGGCTCGCCCGAGCAGCGCGGCCAACGCCTGGCCCACTGGCCCGTAACCGACGATCGCCACGTCGAAGTCGAGATTGCGCCCTGGCTCCTCCATCCACTACCAGCTTAGTCCCATGCTGATATGGTTGTCAAGTATGACTGTTGAATCGGGGACAGTTCCAACGTCGTTCGCTCCCCGCCTCGACATCGACCTATACGCAGACGATGTCCTCGCCGACTCCCGCGACGCGTTCGCCCGGATCCGGCACAGCGGTCCCGCGGTATGGCTCCCCCGCCACCGCATGTACGCGGTCGGCCGCTTCGACGACGTGCGCGCGGCGCTGCGCGATTCCGACACCTTCATCAGCGGCCACGGCGTGGCTGCCAACCGCCTCTCCAACCGCTTGGGCCGTGGCACGACATTGTTCAGCGACGGACAGCTGCACGACAGCCAGCGCAGGATCTTGCGCGGGCAGCTCGGCCCGACCGCGCTCGAGGCGATCCAGGACCGCGTGCAGGCACACGCGGAGCGCATCGTCGCCCGGTGCTGCCGCGGCGACTCATTCGACGTCGTCCGCGACTTCTCGAGCCAGCTCCCGATCGGCGTCGTCGCCGACCTGGTGGGGGTGCGCGACGGTAGCGAGCGGATGCTGCGCTGGGCGGCCGCGACGTTCGAGCTCCTCGGCCCACTGAACCGGCGTGCCGTGGCGGCGATGCCAACCTCGCTCGGACTGCTCCTTTACGCGCTGCGCTTAAGCGCAGCCGGGGTCTCGCCGCGGAGCTGGGCCGCAGCCGTGTTCGACGCCCGCGACCGGGGTCAGATCACCACCCGACAAGCCCGGGGTCTCGTGATTGACTTCGTCGCGCCGGCGCTTGACACTACGATCCTCGCCTCGACCCACCTGCTGTGGGGGCTCAGCCGCCATCCCGACGTGTGGGATGAGATCGTCGCCGACCCGTCGCTGATTCCCGCCGCAGTGGTCGAGAACGTCCGCATCGCCTCGCCGCTTCGCGGGTTCACGCGGCGCCTCACGCGCGACCACGAGATCGACGGCATGCCACTGCCGCAGGGCTCGCGCGTAGTGCTGCTGTTCGGCGCCGCAAATCTCGATGAGACGCGCTTCACAAATCCCGAGAGCTACGACATCCACCGGCCTAACGGCGCGCACGTCGGTTGGGGAAACGGGCCGCACGCGTGCGCCGGCGCCAACCTCGCCAAGCTCGAGATGCAGGCCCTGCTGCGCGCGATGGTCCCCCACGTCCGTCGCATGGCCACCAGCAACCCCACTCGGCTGCGCAACAACACACTCCAGGGCTTCAGCGGGCTCACCGCCCGCTTCAACTAGCAACCAGCCGGCTCACAAGAGCGGTGCCGGGACCTGCGGCATCGGCCGCCGCGCCACCTCGGCTGCGTCCTCGGCCGACAGGCCGAACATGCGCAGCACCCCCTCGGCATGATGGCGGTCGGCGTCCTTCGGCGCACGTCCATCCAGAACGTCGCCCATGACCCCGAGAAGGGCGCCGCCCGCAGCGAGCAGCGCGACGCGCTTGTTGGGAACGCGGAAGCGATCTGCTCTGACGCCGCGTTCGAGGTCCCGCCGGGCGAACGGGCCGAGCGCCCTCAGCCCGATCTTCCGCGACACGTCGAGGCGGATCAGCAGCCATCCCCACTCAGGATCGCTGCGGGCGAGGTTCACGAAGTAACGGTGCGCAGCGGCCACCACCTCCGCCGGATCATCAAGGTCGGCCGTTACGGAGGCGACCGCGCCACCCTGGGCGGCAACGGTCTCCGCGACGACGGCTTCGACGATCGCCTCCTTGGAGCCGAAGTGGTTGTAGAAGGATCCGAAACCAACATCCGCCTCCTCGGTGATCTCGTTGATCCGAGTTTCCTCGACACCCTGGCGGGCAAACAGCGCGCGCGCGGCGTCGAGCAGCCTCCTGCGCGTCTGCTCGCGACGGCGCGCGTGGCGATCAGGTTGCTGCACGGTGCACATCTCCACCGAAGAAGCTGCTTCGCTGCTGACTGCGTTACTGCTCATATATGACAATCCTATCAGCTCTGATCGGCCTAGCTGGAGTCTGCAGGGGCTGCCGCCGAGCTTCGGCCGCAGCCCCCAATCGCGCTATCGCATTGGGCCGATTCTTGAGCGTCTCGAGCGACCGTCGCTGGAGGCCTGCTCCGCAGGGGGCCACTGCAGCTCTTGCTCAGGCCAGCACCACCATGATTGCGTCGCGTGATGACCAGAACACGGGCCTCGGGTCGCTTCCACGCGCGGGCGCTACTCGCCCTGCGTGTTCAGCTCGTGAAAAACTGTTGGTAGAGCAGGAACACGTTGAGCGCGCTGATCAGGCCGGCGCAGCCCCAGGCGAGGATCGTGGTGAGGCGGCGGTTGACGTGGATGCCCATGATGTCTGCTCGGCAGGTGATCATGACGAGCGGGACGAGCGCGAAGGGGATGCCGAAGGACAGCACGACCTGGCTGAGCACGAGCGCGCTGGTGGGGCTGACGCCGATGGCGAGGACGACGATCGCGGGGATCATCGTGACCGCGCGGCGCAATAGCAGAGGGATGCGGATGTTGATGAAGCCTTGCATGACGACCTGGCCGGCGTAGGTGCCGACGCTGGAGGAGGAGGCGCCGGAGGCGAGCAGCGCGACCGCGAACGCGAGTGCGGCGGTGCCGCCGACGAGATGGCCGAACTGGGCGTGGGCCTCCGGGATCGAGCTCAGACCCGAGAGAGCGGGGGTGTGGAAGAGCTTGGCGGCGACGGCCAGCATCGCCATGTTGACCAGGCCGGCGAGGCCGAGCGCGATGATCACATCCAGGCGCTCGAAGCGCAGCACGCGGCCGCGCTCTGAGTCGTTGCGGCAGGGCATGCGGCCCTTGGTCAGCGCGGAGTGCAGGTAGATGACGTGCGGCATCACGGTCGCGCCGATGATGCCGACCGCGAGGTAGAGCGAGGTGGCGCCGTGCAGGCCGGGCAACAGACCCTTCAGTGAGCCGTGGACGGAGGGGCCGATGCGCAGCGTCTCATACAGAAAGCCCCCGAAGATGATCCCCAGCAGCGCTGTGATCGCCAGCTCGAAGCGGCGGAAGCCGTGTGTCTGAAGCTCAAGGATCGCGAACGCGATCACACCCGTGATCAGGCCCGCCGGCAGCAGCGGCACGCCGAACAGCAGGTTCAACCCGAGGGCCGCGCCGAGGAACTCGGCGATATCGGTGGACATCGCCATGATCTCGGCCTGCACCCACATGCCCCAGGTGAACGCGCGGGGGAAGTGCGCGCGCACGACCTCGGGATAGTTGCTGTCGGTAACGATCCCCAGCTTGGCCGAGAGATACTGGATCAGCATCGCCATCACGTTCGCCACGAGCACGACCCACAGCAGCAGGTAGCCGAACTGCGCGCCGCCTTCGATGTTCGTGGCGAAGTTACCCGGATCGACATAGGCGATCGAGGCGACGAACGCCGGGCCGAGCATCGCCAGCGTCGCGCGCACGCGGCCCCTGGAGAGAAGCTGCTCGAGCGCGCTAGGTCCGGCGAGCGTTCCGCCGAGCTCCCCGGGCAGCGCTACGGAGGCGCCCTCGACGGCGCCCTCGAGCGCGGGGACCGGATCGGGACGCAGCGGTGCTATCCCTGACCCTCCTCGGTCTCGATCCGCATCGCGTGCGCGAGCGTGCTGCCGATCGGATGTTCACGCTCGCCGAAGCGCACGAACACCGGCCCGCCGAACGGCTGACGCTCGACGACCTCCAGGCGCTCGCCGATCGCGATGCCGTGCTCAGCCAGGTAGCGCAGCATCTCCGGGTCAGAGTCGGACACGCGCACGAAGCGCCCCGCGCCACCAACCGGCAGCTCGTCGAGGCTGTGCGTGGGGCGCTCGTCGATCCCGAGCTCCACCGTGGGGATCGGATCGCCGTGGGGGTCGACGGTGGGGTGTCCGAGCTTGGCCGCGATCAACTCCTCGAGATCCTCGGAGAGCACGTGCTCGAGGACCTCGGCCTCGGCGTGAACCCGATCCCACGGCATCCCCAGCGCATCGGCGAGGAAGCTCTCGATCAATCGGTGGTGGCGGATCACCTCCAGCGCAACGCGCCGCCCATCGGCGGTGAGACGCACCCCCCGGTACGGGGTATGAGTCGTGAGCCCCAGCTCGTCGAGCTTCTTGAGCATTGCCGAGACAGAGCCCGGCGTGATGCCCAATCGCTCGGCCAGGGCATTGGTCGAAACCGGCTGATCCCCTCGCGACTCCAACGAGAAGATGGCCTTCGTGTAGTCCTCGACCGCGGACGAGCGCGCCTCGACCGTCGGCGGGAGCGACAACTCTTTGGTAGGCACGGGAAAGAGCATATGGCAACCCAAAACTTTAGTCAAGGGTTTCCGAAACCAAGGTCGCGTCCCCCACCTGGCTGCTGGTCCGGGGCGAGGCGTAACGTGGAGGGCGATTTGCCACAGTCGATAGTGCATCTGTCCTCAGCCCACATCGCACGCCTGCCGTCAGAGCTGCACGAACCCTACCTCGACGCCGTTATCGCACAGCTCGGCCCCGATCCATCAATCACGTACATACGCCTCAACCTCGACGCGACCGCCGCCCGGCAGTGAATCGCTCCGTCTACAAGGGGCGCTACGAGCGCACCAAGAAGCGCCTCGCTCGACAGCGCGGCCCGAAGGTCGCCGACGTCAACGCTTCGCCTTCCTAGCGGGCATGAAGAAGGACCAGCCGGACGACCTTGGGCTGGTCCATCTGAGGTGACTAAGCTGCATCCTTCCGACGAGCGACGATGGGAGCGGGCAGCGATGAAAGGCGAGATGGTCGACATCAGTACCCAGGACGGCGTGGCGGACGCCTATCTCTCGCGGCCCCCCGGGCATGACGGGAGTCACCCTGGTGTGCTGTTCCTCATTGACGCGTTCGGCTTGCGCCCCCGGATTGAGGAGATGGTCGACCGCATCGCAGCGCGGGGGTTCGTCGTACTCGCCCCGAACGTCCTCTATCGCACCGGCCGGGCGTCGGGGATGCCCGATCTGGCGGACCCCGCACAGCGGGATCCATTCTTCGCGCGGCTGAGGCCTGCCATGGCGGAGCTGACGCCCGAGCGGATCGTCAGTGACGGGGCGGCCTACCTCGACTACCTCGGCGATCTCGCAAGCCAGCCGTTCGCCATCACCGGCTATTGCATGGGTGGGCGCGTCGGCTGGCGAATCGCCGCCGCCTACCCGGAGCGCGTCGCGGCGCTCGCCGCCTTCCACGCCGGAGGGCTCGTGAGCGACGACGAGGACAGTCCGCACCTCAGCGCCGGCGAGATCTCCGCCGAGCTCTACCTCGGTCACGCCGACAACGACCAGAGCATGACCCCCGAGCATGTCGCCGCGCTCGAGCGAGCCCTCGAGGAGGCCGGAGTGCGATACCGCTCAGAGCTCTACGAGGGAGCCGCCCACGGCTACACGATGAGCGACACCGCCGCCTACCACGAGGCGGCAGCCGAGCGGCACTTCACCGAGCTGTTTGCGCTACTGGATCGGACGATCGGCGGCTGACGGATGGCGCGGTCGGGGGGTCCGATGGGGGCCCCGGAGATGCGCCAACTCCTTGCCGGAGCTCCAGCTGGGGTATGAGCCAGGACGCGAGGAACGCGATCAGGCCGATCGGGGCGGCGATGACGAACACCGTTTGGATCGACTCCGCGTAGGCGGCGGCAATGGCGTGATGGACCGCTTGGGGAAGCTTGTCCAGGATGGCAGGCGTGACGCTCGAGCTCGACAGCCCCGTTGGCAGCTTCGCGGTACCGAGATGCCTGATCAGATTGCCGACGAGCACGTTGGAGAAGATGGCGCCGAAGATCGCGGCGCCGAACGATCCCCCGATGGACCGAAAGAAGGTTGCGCCCGAGGTGGCGACTCCGAGCTCGGAGTAGGGAACCGCGTTCTGCGCGATCAGCACGAGCACCTGCATCACACAGCCGAGGCCCACGCCGAGCACGAACATGTACAGCGCTGTGACGATCAGGCTCGTCCCGATCCCCATCCGCGAGAGGAGCAACAGCCCGACGGTGATGAGCGCGGTTCCGGCAATCGGGAAAACCCGGTAGCGGCCGGTCTTGCTGATGACCATCCCTGATCCGGTGGAGCAGATGATCAGGCCAACGAGGAGTGGCAACAGCTGAAGGCCGGAGATCGTGGGCGACTCGCCGTGCACGATCTGGAAGAACACGGGCAGGTAGGTGATCGCACCGAACATCGCAAAGCCGACGATGAAGCCGACGACGCTCACGACCGAGAACGCACGGATGGAGAACAGCTGCAGCGGCAGCACCGGCTCGGTCGCTCCTCGCTCCACGACGGCGAAGATGGCGAGGAATACCGCACCGGCGACTCCGAGGGCGATAATCGTTGGCGAGCCCCAGGGGTACGTCGTGCCACCGAGGCTCGTGAAGAGCACCAGGCAGCTCGCGGAGAGAATGAGGACGGCCGTTCCGAGATAGTCGATGACGTGGTGGACGCGGCGGAGGTTGCCCGGAACCTGGATCGCCACGACTACGAGCGCGATGGCGCCGATCGGGACGTTGATGTAGAAGATCCAGTGCCAGGAGAGCTGTTCGACGAACACGCCCCCGAGCAGGGGACCGATGATGCTCGCCACACCGAACACCGCCCCGAAGAGTCCCTGGTAGCGACCGCGTTCGCGGGGAGAGACGACATCTCCGACGATCGCCTGGGCACCGACCATCAAGCCACCGCCCCCGAGACCCTGAACGGCCCGGAACACGATCAGCTCGGTCATGCTCTGGCTGAGCCCCGAGAGCGCCGAGCCGCACAGGAAGATGACGATCGCCGCCTGGAAGAAGAACTTGCGCCCGTACTGGTCGCCGAGCTTGCCCCACAGCGGTGTCGAGACGGTCGCGGCGAGCAGGTAGGCGACGACGATCCAGGAGAGGTGTGAGGCGCCGTGGAGGTCGGCGACGATCGTTGGCAGAGCGGTCGCGACGATCGTCTGATCCAGAGCCGCCAGGAACATCCCGAGCAGCAACGCGCCGATGATGATCAACACGCGACGGTGGCTGAGCACGGGGATGGAGAGCTCCGCCGATGGTTCGATCGACGCCGCGGTCATCCATGCTGACTCTAGAGCAGGCCGTTCAGGCGGCTGTGCCTTCCGTCGTCGTTGACGACGATCGAGGACGTTCTCCACCACTGCCCTTCAGCTTCCCGCTTCCGCCTGCAATACGAGCGGGGCCCTTGCTGCAGACAATCGACCGGCGGATCGTCAACCTGCAACTCTTCGCGTGGCAGGTCCGTTAGCAGGTTGCCGTGCCAGCGGGCCCCCACCACTCCCTGACGCCGGGGCGCGTCGGTAGTACGCATCAGCTGTAGTGTCGGCGTGTGACGTTCAGAATCGCGACGCATTCGGGCCACGCGGCTCCTGCCGAGGCTATCGAGCTGCTGTGGCAGAGGCTCAGCGCCGGCGGGGAGGGGGCCCGGTTTGCCAGGGTCGGCGCTGAGATCAGGGCCACCTGGTCAGAGGATGAGCCGATCTGGGTGGAGCGCGATGAGCGGGAGGGGATCGGGCGCCACGCCGTGTTGAACATCGTGTACGAGGTCTGCGCGAGCGCACCGGAGCTCGAGTCGGATTGGTTTGCCATCAGCCCGCTTCGCTGAACGCCGGCCCGGCGATGGATGTTCCCGCCGGAGTAGACCTCTGTCCGACGTCGGCCTCGAATTCCAGGCGTTCCTGTATGCCCGTCTGCATGCTCGGGTCGAACAGCGTATGGCGGTCCTTTCCGGCCGCCTTGGCGGAGTAAAGCGCCAGGTCCGCGTCGCGCAGGAGCTCTTCCGCGGTGTCGTACCGTCCGATCGCCACACCGATGCTCGCGGTCACCGAGTAGGCGTTACGGTCGCCGTCGAGGTCGACCGGCTCGCGCAGCGACTCGTTCATGCGGTCGGCGAGCAGGTCGAGCGTCGCCTCCTCGTTCGGGGAGCATTCGACCAGCACGACGAACTCGTCTCCGCCGAGACGACCGACGGTGTCCTGATCGCGCACCGCGCTCTGCAGCCGGCCGCCGACGACCCTCAGCAGCTGGTCCCCGGCCGCGTGCCCGAGTCTGTCGTTGACGTGCTTGAAGCCGTCGATGTCGACGAACATGGCTCCCGCGAGGATGTTCGGGTCGCGGGCGCCTCGCGCCAGCATCCGCTCGGCTCGGTCGAGCACCAGCGCGCGGTTCGGCAGTCCGGTGAGCGGGTCGTGGAGTGCCATGTGGGAGAAGCTCGCGGTTCTTCTGGGAGAGCTCACGGGTCTGCGCGCGCACAAGTGCGCGCGCCCGCGTGCGCCCGGTTCCGAGGACCAACACGAGCAGACCGAGCAGCGCGCTCAGCAGGATCCCCCCGGCCAGCAGGGCGAACGCCTTGCTGTCGGCGAGCATGCCGCTCGCCGTCTCGCCGCCGAAGCTCTCCAGGGTCCAGCCGTTGTGCAGGCTGATCGTCGTGCTCTGCGCGTCGCGTGGGGCGCTCCCGCTGGCGAACGAGACGTGCGTTCCGACCGAGTCATAGCGGAACAGGACCGCGACGTTCGGGTGGCCTTCCAGGGCTCGCCGCAAGATGACCTGGGGCTCGAGCCGCTCGCCGAGCCATCCCACGAACACCCTGCGCCGGGCGACAACGGTCGCGGGCGTCGTCCCGCCGCGGTACACCGGCGTCTCGATGCCGAGGGCGGTGGAGGTACCGTCGCTGAACGGCCCGTACAGCGCCTGCCCCGAGTCGCGAGTCGCGAACAGGGCGGGGGCGAACGCGCAGTAGTCCAAACCGGCGGGCAGGTAGTTGGCGGCGTTTCTCGCCAGCCCGGCCACCGCAATGCAGTAGTGGGGCCGCTTCCCCGCCGGGAGCACCTGCAGGCGCCCGGCGGGCGCCGTCGAGAGCTTCTCCCAGCGCGCGCACCGGATGTGTTGTCATCCACGCTTCGAATCTCTGCAGGCGCGAGGACGCCACCAGCACCACCAGGCCGATGTTTTGCAGCTCGGGGTATCGCCGCATCGCGTGCACCGATCCGGCCCACCTGTCGAAGTCCGCCGCGCTCGCGTGCGGGTCGCCGCTGATGAACGCGCTCGCGCTGACGACGAGGTCTTCCTCGTGCTGGATCGCCAGCTTCAGGGTCGAGGCGATCTCGGTCGAGGCCAGATGCGAGGCGAGCCGCGCCCGCTCGGCATCGGAGTGGGCCACCGCCCGCGCTCCGAGCACAGCCGCAAACACCCCCGCGAGCACCAGGGCAACGGCGACCACCACCCACACGTTCCCACCACGACCAACCACCGACACCACGCGGTCCAGTCCGCCTGTACGCGCCCTGGACCGCCCCGCCGGTGCAGATTGCGGGACGGCGGGCGACTCATGGGTTTGGGTGTCAGGCACGCGGTCTCATCCCATCCTTGGTTCGGGCAGCCCGTGGCATTCGGGAGAGTGCTCGCGGGCTGTTCGTCCTATCGGCCGATCGCGCTCGCGGCCCCTCAGTACTTACCGTCAGACTGCACGCGGCAAACTACGTTGCAGGGTCTGAGTCACGCGCGTGAGGGCCAACCGCGATCAATCGTCTCCCCAGCCTATGCTCGTCGAGACGGTATGTACGCACTGAAGACCGCCATCGCCATCGCCTGGATCGTCTTCTGGGTCTACTGGCTCGCGTCCGCGTTCGGCGTGAAGGAGGGCAGAGCCGCCAGGCGTCGGATTCCCATGGTAGGGCTGAGCGTCCTGTCGGTCCTCCTCCTCGTCCGCGTCTTCCGCGGCGGGAGCCTGGCCATCCACAGTCCGGTCCTCGGAGCGATCGGGGCCGTCGTGTTCGCATCCGGGATCGCGCTCGCGATCTGGGCTCGCATCCAACTCGGGCGCAACTGGGGGATGCCGATGACCCAGAAGGCCGAGCCGGAGCTCGTCACCTCCGGTCCCTACCGGTTCGTCCGCCACCCGATCTACTCGGGACTGCTGGCCGGGCTTCTCGGCACGGCGCTCGTGACCAACCTGATCGGCCTGATCGTCGTCGCGATCCTGGGCGGGTACTTCTATTACAGCGCCTCGGTCGAGGAAAAGAACCTCATCGCAACGTTCCCCACGGCATATCCGGCATACCGAACCAGCACGAAGATGCTCATTCCCTTCGTCCTCTAGTCGCTCGCGATTCGCGCTCGCCTTCGACGCGACACTGGGGCGGCGTCAGTGACGTGTGCTGATGGCGATCAATTCGGGTGGAGGTAGGATCACTCGTCAAGCGCGGTCCTGGACAATCACCGCTCAATCGACAAGACGAGGGATCGAGATGCTCGGCGTGCCGCCAGTCATCGCCATGAGCGGTCTATCGAAGGACTATGGCTCCGGGCGCGGACTGTTCGACCTCGATCTCGAGATTCAGCGGGGCGAGGTGTTCGGTTTCCTGGGCCCCAACGGCGCCGCCGCTGCCGTAGCGATCGCCGGCTGGCTCATCAATGGGTTCGCCCCGCTGGTCGGCGCAATCGCCTGGCTGAAGTACTTCTCCCTGTTCTACTACTACGCAGGCCACGACCCGCTGAGCCGTGGTGTCGGCATCGGTGACATCCTCATCTTGGCGGCCTTCAGCCTGCTCCTAACCGCTCTCGCGATGGCCGGCCTCCAGCGCCGCGACCTCCGCGCGTAGACGACGACCGAACGACTACACAAGCACAGGCCGCCGACGCAGCGACCTTCAGCCCCAAGCAGCCACCGGCCGGTGCGACTGATAGGACCGTGCTTTGCACCGCTGGTTCAGGTGTTTTGCACGGACGACGAGCGGCCTCGCCGGGGCTAGCGTGAAACCCATGATTCCCCGTCTGCATCTGGTGCCGGCTCTCTCCGAGACCGCTCTGGACATCTCGACCCCGTCGCCTATCCGTGTGGTGCTTGCCGAGGACCATGCGCTGGTGCGCCGCAGTTTGCGGCTGCTGCTCGATCGGGAGGAAGGTGTGGAGGTGATCGCCGAGGCAGACGACATGGCAGCTGTCACTCGCGATGTCCAAGGACGCCGGCCGCATGTGCTCGTCCTCGACTTGCACATGCCCGGCGGGTCGAGTATTGACGCGATCGGCGGGCTGCACGATCGTGTGCCCGAGACCCAGATCGTCGTGACAACGATGCAGGAGAATCCGGTGTTCGCGCAGTGCGCGCTCGCCGCCGGGGCACTCGGATTCGTCGCGAAGGACCTGGCCGACAGCGAGCTCCCGCAGGCCGTGCGCGCGGCCGCACGCGGCGAAGAGTACGTCAGTCCGCGTGTGGCACAGCGATTGCAGGCTTCGCGTGCTAGGACGCGGCCCGCTCGGAACCTGACTGCCCTGCCTGACCGCCGCGAAGCGTCGGCAGGCACGCTCTGAGCAGAGTTCCCTGCCCACCGGAGTCGATGCTCAGCGTCCCGCCGGCGAGACCCACCCGCTCGCGTATCCCTGTGAGCCCGAAGCCGTCGCTCAAGACGTCGGGGTCAAACCCCGCGCCATCATCCTGCACCTCGATCAGCAGCTCGCCCTCGGATTCAGCGACTACCACCCGTACCCGGTTCGCGCGCGTGTGCTTGGCGACGTTCGTCAGCGCCTCCTGCACCAGCCGGTAGACGGCGGTCTCGAGATCCTCACTGAGACGTGCCTGCGTATTGGAAGGGCCTGCCAGCGCCAAGTCGCCGTCGATCTCGAACCCGCTCTGCTCGCGATGGCGGTCCAGCAGAGCCTCGATCGCCGTGCGCAACCCGAGCTCGTCCAGGGCGGCGGGGCGCAGCTCGGTGATGATCGAGCGCAGGCTCGCGATCTCCCGCTCGATGTGCTCGACGGCCTCGTCCATCGCCGTCTGAGCCTGCTCGAGGTCGTTACGCCGCCGCGCTGAGGAGAGCAGTACGCGCAGACCACCGAGACCCTGAAGCGTCTCGTCGTGGAGCTCCCGCGCCCAGCGGCGCCGCTCGGCATCGGCGGCCGCCAGCGAACTGCGCAGCCGATCGCTCTGCACGCTCTGCGCCAGAGCGACCGCGGTCGCGGCGCTCGCGGCGAACGTGCGCAGCATTTGCTCGTCGTCCTCGGTGAACATCGCCTGCTCCCGGCCGCGATCGAACGCGATCAGGACTCCCACCCCGTCTCCGCGGTAGAGCATTGGCACGAGCAGCGCGGTCTGCGGGTCGGATACTCCGAGCTTCCCGGGCATCGATCCGCAGTCGTGAGGCAACGTCTGCGATTCGTTCGGGATGGCGGCGCTCGAGGACCTCTCCGGAGGTCGAACTCGGCGATCGACAGACGCACACCGCTCATCTCCTCGACATGGCCGGCACTCGCGTGCAGGACGAGCTCCTCGCCCTCGCGCAGCATGATCACGAGGCTCCTGGCGCTCACGAGCGCACGCCCGCGCTTGACGATCAGCTCCAGCACGTGCTCCAGCGCAATCTCTCCGCCGATCGCAACCGCCACATCACGGGTCGCCTCCAGCCCCCGGAAGGCCTTCTCCGCCTCCTCGCGCCGGCGCTCGCTGGACTCATACAACCGGGCGTTCTCAATCGCGATCGCCGCCCAATCGGCAAGAATCACAGCAGCCTCCTCGTCGGACTCTGTGAACTCGCCACCCGCCTTCTCGGTCAAGTACAGGTTGCCCCACGCCTGCCCGCGGATCACGATCGGCACGCCCAGGAAGCTGCGCATCGGCGGATGCCCCGCCGGGAACCCGTAGCTGCTCGGATGCTGGCCCACGTCGGCGAGGCGCAACGGTTGCGGATGCTCGATCAGCGCACCAAGAACACCTCGTCCGCGCGGCAGGTCCCCGATCGCCCGGTGGGTCGCCTCATCGACGCCCGCTGTCAGGAACTGCTCAAGCGCACTGTGCTGCTCGTTCAGGATCCCAAGCGCGGCATAGCGCGCCCCAGTGACCTCCCGTGCGGCCTCGAGGACGCGGTCCAGCACGATGCGCTGGTCGAGCTCTGTCGTCAAGGCGCGGCCTACCTCCAGCAGGCGGCGAATCAACAACCCTTCGGGGATCTCGCTCATCAGCATGCATCCCTAGGCGAGGCGCCTATCTGGCGCTCCCGACGATTGCTCCGGTCGCACGCAAGTGCAGTAAGCCGGCAGGGCGCGCAAGCCATGCACCCTTCGAGCGGTCCGCCGCACCGTCCTGCGCCTGTCACCGTTCCGAACTCCCATCAGGTGCTCTCAAGATCACGTCTGCGCTGAGGATAGAGCGACCCAAGAGAGGACCCAGCGAGCAGGCCTCCCACTATAGACCGCAGAATGCGCCTCAGCCCATGTCTTTGAGCAGCTCGCCCGCCGAGCGCAGCTCCAAGCCGCGCGCGAGGATCACGATCGTCTCTAAGCGCGGCGAGCGCTGGCAGCGCTCCAGCAGGCTGATCTCGGTGCGGTGCAGGCCGCAGATCGCGGCTAGCGCCTCCTGCGACATGTTCCGGCGCTCGCGATGGTGACGCAGGTTGTCGGCGAACTGACGTCGCACGGGCTCGTCTGGCTTCACGCGGTTACTCTCGCGTCTCGCAGACGGAAGGTCTACAGACAAATCCTCGTCAGACAAAACACCACTGGCCAGTCCGCCGTCGGCGGAAGCAGCAGCGATCGCATCGGCAGCGATCAGTGGTGGGGGCAGGATTCGAACCTGCGTAGGCAGAGCCAACGGGTTTACAGCCCGTCTCCTTTAACCACTCGGACACCCCACCGGGCATCCCCGGCGGCGAGCCGTGGGCAACGCGATTCTAGTGCAGACGCGCTGACCCACGGGCGGGCGCAGGAGTCCGGCCCGGGGGCATCGGTGCTCAGCTGGCCTCGCGCAGCTGCTGCGCTTCGGGCAGCGTCTGGAGCTTCTTCAGCGTTCGATTCTCGATCTGGCGGACGCGCTCGCGGGTGATGTTGAACGCGCGACCGACCTCCTCGAGCGTGCGCTGGCGCCCGCCGGTGATGCCGTAGCGCATCTCGATCACCTCGCGCTCGCGTCGCGGCAGCACCGACAGCACGCGACCGACGTTCTCGCGGCGCAACGCCTCGGAGGCGATCTCGAACGGCGACTCGGCCATGTCGTCCGGAACGAAGTCGGCCAGCTCGGAGTCGTCCTCCTCACCGACCGGTTTCTCCAGCGAGACCGGCTGCTGGGCCATGCGCAGCACCTCGCGCACCTCCTGGCTCGAGCATTCGAGCTCCGCCGCGATCTCGGCGTTGGTCGGCTCGCGCCCCAGCCGCTGAATCAGCATGCGCTCGGCTTGGATCGCCTTGTTCAACCGCTCGATCATGTGCACGGGTATCCTGATCGTCCGGCCCTTGTCGGCGATCGCCCGCGTCACGGACTGGCGGATCCACCAGGTCGCGTACGTCGAGAACTTGTACCCTCGGCGGTAGTCGAACTTCTCGACCGCCCTGATCAGTCCCAGCGACCCCTCCTGGATCAGGTCCAGGAACGTCAGGCCCCGGCCGATGTAGCCCTTCGCGATCGATACGACCAGGCGCAGGTTCGCCTCGACCATGTGCTGCTTGGCGTCCATGTCGCCCCGCTCGATCCGCTTGGCCAGGGCCACCTCCTCCTCCGCGCTGAGCAGCGGTACCTGCCCGATCGAGCGCAGATACAGCCGCAGCGAGTCCGTGCTCGGATCGACGTCCACCTCAATCTCGGGCTCGCGCTCGCGCGTCCGCCAGGTGACGGCGCCCGGAAACTCCTCCATCTCGACCACGGCCGTACTGTCCACGGCGGTTGCTGCTTCGACACTGGTGCTCAACTCTGGACCCCCAGACCCGAACTGCTTCCCCGCCGGAGCACGCCTCGCTCCGGCCTCTCCCCAGCCTGACTGCGTCTAGCCTCCTCTGCGATTCGTCGATCTCATCTGTGCGGTTGCTTCCATGCCCTATATAAGTCGCGAGACACGACTTTGTTGCGGCTGTTGCTTTCCCCCGACGGTTGTGCAATCGCCATACCAGTCGCCATACCCGAGCGAGACTCGGGTTGACCCCTGACCCTACGAGCTGAGTGCGGAGTGATACCAGAATCCGGCACCCCCGACGCCGGCCGCTAGGCTTGGCTTCAGTGCAGGCGACTCGGCAGATCAACTCGAACTCGCAGTCCGCGACGACGCATCCATTCGGCGACGATGTCCAGGCGCGAGCGCCCTCCGTGCCGCTCGGTCTGTCGCGGGTCGGGGTCACGGGCGTCGAGAAGGTCGTGCGCATCCGCGACGAGCTGTTTCTCGCGCGCATGGACTGCTTCGTGGACCTCGGCTCAGACCAGAAGGGCGCGCACATGTCCCGGTTCGAGGAGGTCGTCAACGAGGCGATCGGCGAGGTCGTCCTCAGCGAGTCGCCGTTCCGGGCGGAGACGCTGGCCCAGCACATCGCCGAGCTCGTGCGCTCCCGCCAGCGCGCCCAGCGCGCCGAAGTCACGATCGCGGCCCGCTATCCCGAGCACAAGCCCGCCCCCGTCTCGGGCGTCGCCACGCAGGAGATCTACACGCTCCTCGGCCGCGCCGCGGCCACCGAGCACGGCACGCGCCGCGTCGTCGGCGTGTCGGCCACCGGCATGACCGCCTGCCCGTGCGCTCAGGAGCTCGTTGCCTCACGCGCGCGCGAGCGGCTGAGCGAGGACGGGTTCTCAGACGAGCAGATCGAGCGCATCTTCGCGCGGGTCCCGGTCGCCACCCACAACCAGCGCGGCCTGGGCACGCTGCATATCGGCTGTGTCGAGGATTGCGAGGTCGAGATCGACGCGTCCGTGCTGCTGCAGATCGTCGAGTCGAGCATGTCCTCGGAGATCTACGAGCTGATGAAGCGCTCCGACGAGGTCGCCGTCGTCGAACGGGCCCACGCCCGGCCGCGGTTCGTGGAGGACTGCGTGCGGGAGATGCTCGCGGGTGTGCTCACTCGGATGCCCGGCCTGGACGGCGCCAGCTTCGTCTCGGCGCGCCAGGAGAACCTCGAGACGATCCATCAGCACAACGTCCTCGCCGAGCGCCACGGTCTGCTCTGCGAGCTGCGTCAGGAGATAGCCGCGGACTCGCCCTTGCCGCGGCACACCTCGCTGGATGACTGGCTGGCCGCCGGAGCCGTCGCTCAGCCGCCGGCCTGAGCTCGCGCCAGGCGTCGGCGCAGGCCGAAGAAGTAATCGAGTCCCGACACGACCGTCACGAGCACGGTCGCGTACAGCAGCAGCGACACCCACAGCGGCTGGCCGTGCACCGCGATCAACGCCAGGATCAGCGCGATCTGCATGCACGTCTTCAGCTTGCCCAGCATGCTTGCTTCCATCACCACCCCCGCCTGCGTGGCGCCGAGCCGCAGCACCGTGACCGCCAGCTCGCGCGTGATGATCACCATCGCCACCCACGCTTCGACGCGGTTCAGCGACACCAGCGCGACCAGCGCCGCGACGATCAGCAGCTTGTCGGCGAGCGGGTCCATCAGCTTGCCGAACGTCGTGACCGTCTGGCGCGAGCGGGCCAGATAGCCGTCGACGAAGTCCGTCAGCGACGCCGCCGCGAACACGACCGCCGCCAGCACGTCCCCCTCGCGGGTGTTCCCCAGCAGCGCGACCACGAGCACCGGCACCAGCATGATGCGCAGGACCGTCAGCATGTTCGGGAGGTTCAGTGGGAACACAGTCGTTGCCATTATGTCCAGTGCCGGTTCGCGTGGGATGCGTGGGATGGCTGCGTGGGATGGTAGGGCGGTGGATGGAACGGCGCACTTTTGGAACTCGGTATAGCTATGGTAACACCAAGTTTTAAATTGAACAACAACACCCAGCCCCCGTATCTCCCCTAACCCACCCAGGCCCGTCACGCGATCCCAGCTGACGACCGCCGGTGGTCAGTAGCCGACCGAGTAGAAGCTGATGCGCCGGCAGCCGTCGAGTTGCCAGTGCCCCAGCGCGCGATGGCTCGTGAATACGACGATGTGCGGGTTTTCGCAGTGGATCACGCCGCCGTTCTCGTGCGCGTGCACGACCGTGTCCGGGTTCGTGCCCGTCCAGACGTAGTTGACCGTGTCGTTGGCGTAGATGTAGTTCTTGCCATTGCCGGCGTGGATGACCGCCGTCTGTCGGCTCGGCCAACCCGACTCGTGGTAGTCGCCCCAGATCACATCGCCCGCGCGCCCGCCGTAGATTGTGTCGTCGCCATATCCGCCCAGCAGGTAGTTGTGCACGCTCGGGCGGCCGACGAGCGTGTTGTGCAGCCCGCCCGGACCCTTGTCCATCACCAGATGCTGATCTGCTGGCCAGCCCGCGTGGCTTGTCATCGCGGTGGCGGACACGGCGAGTACGAGAGCCGCGAGCATCGTTGTCGCGGCCACGAGCCTGATCGACCACGGGCGTCGCGAAACCGGGCCGGGGTTCATGACGGGTATGCACATACGTCACGCATCGTCTGTCGCTCGTCTACCCGCGACCGGAGTATCCCGAACTCGGACATGCGGCCAGGTCACGCGCGCGGTCGCGCAGCCGTGAGCGCTAGGGTGCGTCAATGCCACTGATCCCGATGGTCATCGAGCGCACCGCGCGAGGCGAGCGCGAGTTCGACATATATTCGCGACTGCTCAACGAGCGCATCATCTTCCTCGGCACTCCGATCGACGATCAGGTCGCCAATCTCGTCGTCGCTCAACTGCTGCATCTCGAGTCCCAGGACCCGGACAAGGACATATCGATCTATATCAACTCCCCGGGAGGGTCGGTGTACTCGGGTCTGGCGATCTACGACACGATGCGGTTCGTCCGGCCCGACATCGCGACGATGTGCGTCGGCGTGGCGATGTCGATGGGCTCGCTGCTGCTGGCCGGAGGCACGCATGGCAAGCGCGCCGCGCTGCCCAACAGCCGCATCCTCATCCACCAGCCCTCGGCCGGGTTCGAAGGCCAGTCGACCGACATCGAGATCCACGCGCGCGAGATCCTGTCGGTCAGGGAGCGCCTGGACGAGATCTATGCCGAACACACGGGCCGCTCCACCGATCAGGTCCGCGAGGACATGGAGCGCGACCGCTTCTTCACGGCCGAGCAGGCCCAGGAGTACGGCCTGATCGACCGGGTCCTCGACAGTCACTGAGGCGGCCTGAGGCGCGGTAAACGCCCGATGAACGCGCGATGAATGCCCTGACTGCGAACGAGCGCGCGGCGCTGCTGTTGATCGCGGTACTCACGGCGCTTGCGGGCGTGGCCAACTACCAGCCCTGGCCGGCGGTCCCGCGGTTTGCGGTTGCCACGCTCGCGCTTGCCGGCCTCGCCTGGGTGGTGTCGTTCGCGACCGGAGAGCTCGGCGAACGCTTCGGTCCCGGCGTCACCGGCATGCTGCAGTCCACGCTCGGCAACCTGCCCGAGCTGTTCGTCGTCGTGTTTGCGCTGCAGGCCGGGGAGCTGGTTGTCGCACAGACCGCGATCGTCGGGTCGATCCTGGCTAACGCGTTGCTCGTGCTCGGCCTGGTGATCGTTGTCGGCGCGCGGCGCTCGAATGACGGGATCATGCGCTTCTCTCATCGCCTGCCCCGCGACACGGCCACGCTGCTGCAGGTCACGGTGTTCATCATCGTCCTGCTGGGTCTCTCGCTCGCTGCCCATGACCCGGCCAGCCATCACGTCCAGGCGATCTCCGCGATCGGCGCCGTCTGCCTGCTGGTCGTATACATCGCCTGGGTCGTCCCCTACCTGCGCTCGGACATCACGGCGGGGGGCGAGGAGCCTGGCGGGGACACCGGGGGCAGCCGGCCCGGCCCGCGACTCTCGCTTGGGTTGACCCTGACGCTCCTGATCGTTGCCGGCACGGCCTCGGCGTTCGTCTCGGACTGGTTTGTCAACGGTCTCGCCCCGGCGATCGCGGTGCTGGGAATCTCCCAGGCGTTTGCGGGCCTCGTGATCGTCGCGATCGCCGGCAACGCCGTCGAGAACGTGACCGGTCTGGTGCTCGCCTACAAGCGCCGCTACGACCTCGCGATCTCGGTCGTCAAGAACTCGGTCGCCCAGATCGCCGCGTTCCTGTTCCCGCTGCTCGTGCTCGTGTCGTTCGCGCTGTCAACTCAGCTGACGTTCGCGCTGGCGCCCGTGTACATCGGCGCGCTGGCGCTGACCGCGCTGACGCTCTCGCAGGTGACCGGCGACGGTGAGGCCGCCGAGTTCGAGGGCTGGGCGCTGGTGGCGCTGTACGTGATCCTGGCGACGATCACGCTGTATGAGTGATCCACCGCCGCCGCGTTTCGGTCTAATCGGGCGGGCGGGCTGCTCGAACGCAACACGCGCTAGACTGCCGGATACCTCGCGCCTGGGCGGGGTTTTTGTTCGCCTGGGCCCGTCCAACACCCGATCGCGCAGGAGCAACTCAGCACATGGCCCGCGGAGACGTTCGCATCGCTATCACCCTCGCATGCGAGGAGTGCAAGCATCGCAACTACCAGACGAACAAGAGCAAGCGCAACAACCCGGATCGGGTTGCGCTGCGCAAGTACTGCCGCTGGTGTCGGCGTCATACCAGCCATCGGGAGACGCGCTAGCGCGGGAGCGCAGCTGTGGCCCGTGATCGCAAACGTGCAAAGCAACGTCGCGCCCGTCGGGGCGCCGCGCCTGCGGCCCGTGGCGCCGAGCCTGAGCGCACTCCGGCCGCGCCTCCGATCGCGCCCGCGGGCGGTTCGGTCGGCCCGTTCCCGTCGCTGTCCCCGGAGTCCGGCCGTGTCGAGCGCGCCGACCTGCCGGGAGCGCTCGAGCATGCCGGCGACGTCGACGAGTTCGACGCCGCGCTCATCCGCGGCGCGGGCGGTGTCGCCGCTGACGCCGAGACGCTGTCCGAGGCAGAGATCGAGGCCGAGGCCGAGGCGGAGGGCGATCTCAGCGAGGACGAACTGCAGGAGCTCGGCGGTCCCTCGGGTCCCGGTGGCGGCGCCGGTGGCGGTGGCGGTCGTGGCGGGGGACCTGGTGACGTTGGTCCCGAGCGCGCGTCCGGTGCGCCGCTGCGCGGTGGCAACCGGGCGATCGGGTTTCTACGCGCCAGCTGGGCCGAGCTGCAGCGGGTCCAGTGGCCCGATCGCAGGCACGTGTTCCAGGCCACGGCTGTCGTCCTGGGGTTCGTCGCGATCGCCGGCGCCTACCTCGGACTGGCGGATTACGTTGCCAAGGAAATCGTCGAATTCATCCTCTAGCGCCCGATTGACCCGCGACGTTGGGTGCGTCTCCATCCACCATCACACAGATCGAGTCAGGAACTAACGAGAACGAATGTTTCGCTGGTACGTCGTCAACACATACTCCGGTCACGAGAACAAGGTCAAACAGAACCTCGAGCACCGGGTCGTCTCGCTCGGTCAGCAGCGCGCCGTGCGCAACGTCGTCGTGCCGACCGAGTCCGTGTCTGAGATGAAGGACAACCAGAAGATCACCGTCGAGAAGCGCACGATGCCCGGATATGTGCTGGTCAACATGGAGCTCAACGAGGACTCCTGGGGTGTCGTCAAGGGCACGCCAGGCGTAACCGGGTTCGTCGGCGCCTCCCAGGAGCCGGTCCCGCTCACCCAGGTCGAGGTCGATCGGCTGCTGCACAAGACCGACGTCGCCACAGCGCCCCGCACGCGCGCGCAGTTTCAGATCGGCGAGTCTGTCAAGGTGGTGTCCGGACCGCTGTCGGACTTCTCCGGAGAGATCTCCGAGATCAACGAGGACGCGTCCAAGCTCAAGGTCCTGGTATCAATCTTCGGTCGCGAGACCCCGGTCGAGGTCGGTTTCGACCAAGTCAAAAAGATCTAGATCATGGCCAAGAAGATCCTGACAACCATCAAGCTCCAAGCCAACGGCGGCCAGGCCAGTCCAGCGCCGCCGGTCGGCCCTGCGCTGGGTCAGCACGGGATCAACATCATGGAGTTCTGCAAGGCCTTCAACGCCCAGACCCAGAGCGAAACCGGGACGGTCATCCCGGTCGTCATCACCGTCTATGAGGACCGCTCGTTCACGTTCGTCACTAAGACCCCTCCCGCCGCCGTGCTGATCAAGCAGGCCCTGCGCATCGGCAAGGGCTCGGGCGAGCCGAACCGCACGAAGGTCGGCACGATCACCCAGGCGCAACTGCGCGAGATCGCCGAGCGCAAGCTGCAGGACCTGAACGCGCACGACATCGACCAAGCCGCGAAGATCATCGCAGGCACCGCCCGTTCGATGGGTGTCGAGGTCGCGTCATGAGCTCGCACCACGGCAAGCGCTACCGCGAGGGTCTGGCCAAGATCGATCGCGAGCGCGAGTACGAGCCCGCCGAGGCCGTTTCGCTCGTCAAGGGTCTGGCCAGCGCCAAGTTCGACGAGGCCGTCGAGCTGCACGTGCGCACCGGTCTGAACGTGCGCCACGCCGACGAGCAACTGCGGGGCACGATCGCGCTGCCCAACGGCCTCGGCCGGGATGTGCGCATCGCGGTGTTCGCTCAGGGCGAGCGCGCTCAGCAGGCCGAGCAGGCCGGGGCGGACGTCGTCGGCGGAGAGGACCTGGCCAAGCGCATCGAGGAGGGGTTCGACGAGTTCGACGTCGCGATCGCAACGCCCGATCTGATGTCGGTCGTCGGGCGCCTCGGGCGCATCCTCGGCCCATCCGGGAAGATGCCCAATCCGAAGGTCGGCACCGTCACGATGGACGTGGCCCGGGCCGTCGAGGAGTCCAAGTCGGGCAAGGTCGAGTACCGCACCGACCGCACCGCGATCGTGCACATGGTGATCGGCCGCGCGAGTTTTTTAGAGCGCGCGCTGCTGGAGAACTATGCCGCCGTGATCGAAGAGCTGATCCGGGCCAAGCCCTCGGCCGCGAAGGGCCGCTATCTGCGCACAATCACACTGACCTCGACGATGGGCCCAGGGGTCAAGGTCGATCCAAGCCGCACACGTGACATCGTCGAGGAGGCCTCGCTCACGGCAGTCGCTGCATAGCACCACTGCCAATCGTCCGTTACCAGAGACACACAGACACAGACACACACATAGATACACGGGCGCGTGCACGCGCGAATACACTGTGGTGCGGACGGCAATCAAGAAGCAGATGGACAAGAAGCAAGCAGCAGACGAATAGCACCAGACATACAGGCCACCCAAGACCCCCGGCGGCCGCACTGCATAAGACCGGGACAGGAGCCAGTCAATGAACCGAGACCAAAAGGCCGTCGCGATCGCCGAGATCGCGGACCACATACGCGAGTCCCAGGCGGTGTTTGCCGTGGACTACAAGGGCATCTCCGTGCCCCAGGCCGCCGAGCTGCGCGCCAAGCTGCGCGAGTCCGACGCAACGTTCAAGATCGTCAAGAACTCGCTGACCGAGCGCGCCGCCGACGAGGCGCAGGCACAGGCGCTGAAGGAGCTGCTGCAGGGCCCGACGGCGCTGACGTTCGTGCGCGGGGACATCGCCACCGCCGCCAAATCCCTGGCCGACTACGGTCGCTCGATCCAGCTGCTGCCGTTCAAGGGCGGTCTGATGGACGGCGCCGCGCTCGATCCCGAGCAGATTCGTTCGCTCTCGCGGCTGCCCTCGCGCGAAGCGCTGTACGGGCAGCTCGTCGGGATCGTGGCCTCGCCTGTCTCAGGGCTCGTGCGCACGCTCGGCGGGCTGGTCGGCGGGCTCGCGGTGGCGCTCGGGCAGGTGCAGGCCAAGAAGGAGTCCGGCGAGATCCCGGCTGGCCAGGCGCCTGCCGCGGAGGCGTCCGTGACTGACACACAAGCTGAGCCGGAGCAGGGCGAGCCGGCGCAATCAGACGACAACCAGGCGGACGTCTCGGCTGAGACCCAGTCCGAGGACGCCGAGACGAATCCCACCAAGGAGGACTGACACATGGCAACAGCCACAAGCACAGAGAAGTGGATCGAGGAGCTCAAGGGCATCTCGGTGCTCGAGCTCGCCGAGCGGATCAAGGCGCTCGAGGAGGAGTTCGGCGTTTCGGCCGCGGCCGTGGCAGCGCCCGCGGCCGCCGCGGGCGCCGCGGGCGCGGGCGGTGACGGCGGCGCAGAGGAGGAGGAAGCGAGCAGCACCGTTGACGTGATCCTGACGGCCTCGGGCGACAAGAAGATCCAGGTGATCAAGGTCGTCCGCGCGGCAACGGGTCTCGGCCTGAAAGAGGCCAAGGCGCTCGTCGACGAGGCTCCCAAGCCCGTCAAGGAGGGCGTCGAACGCGAGGAGGCCGACAAGCTCAAGGCCGAACTCGAGGAGGCCGGCGGGACGGTCGAGCTGAAGTAGGACGCACCGCCGAGGGGCGCCGATCCGGGCGCCCCTTTACCAGCGCCTAACAAAAGCGCCGATTTTCCGGTAAAGTGCTCTGCGCTGGCCGATAGCCGCAGCCGCCCTGGAAGTACGACGTCACGCCACATACGCGATCGTCGAGGGCGGGGTCCGTGAGCGCTGGCGGCCCCACTTTGAGGGCGTCGATGGTCTGTGCTATATTTGCTGGTCGCGCTCTCGGGCGCTCCTCCACGTCCGTTCCTCGCCCTCCGAAGGAGACGTTTTCTTGGCTGCTGTTGATGCTCTCCGGACGCGCCGCTCGTTCGCGCGTCTCGACAAGACCGTAGACGTACCCAACCTGATCGACATCCAGCGCCGCTCGTTCAAGTGGCTCACAGACCCCGACGGCGGCGGCCTGCGCGAGACGATCGATGACATCTCGCCGATCGAGGACTACACCGGCAACCTCGCCGTGCAGTTCGGCGAGTTCGTGTTCGACGAGCCGGTCGCCAACCTCGAGCAGTGCCGTGAGAAGGACCTGACCTACGCCCGCCCGCTGACGGTGACGGTCGCGTTCATCAACCGCGAGACGGGAGAGATTCGCGAGCAGTCGGTGTTCATGGGCGACTTCCCGTGGATGACCGAGCGCGGGACGTTCGTGATCAACGGCACCGAGCGCGTGGTCGTCACCCAGCTCGTGCGCTCGCCGGGCGCCTACCTGATGGAGCCCAAGGACCGCGAGAAGCAGGTGTTCATTGCCAACCTGATGCCCGCGCGCGGCTCCTGGCTGGAGCTCGAGATCGACAAGAAGGGCAAGGTGTTCGTCCGCATCGACCGCAAGCGCAAGCTGCCCGTGACGGTGCTGCTGCGCGCGATGGGGTACGCGACCGACGAGGAGATCCTCAAGCTGTTCGAGGACTCGCTGTACATTCGCAACACGATCGAG
This sequence comes from uncultured Solirubrobacterales bacterium, assembly GCA_963810645.1. Taxonomy (GTDB): domain Bacteria; phylum Actinomycetota; class Thermoleophilia; order Solirubrobacterales; family Solirubrobacteraceae; genus Palsa-744. The sequence goes on from CAWEOK010000019.1 coordinate 84,569, forward strand.
TCCGACACTGAGGCGACCCGCACCGAAGAGGGCGCACTGATCGAGCTGTTCAAGAAGCAGCGCCCCGGCGAGCCGCCGTCGGTCGACAACGCCAAGGCGCTGCTCAACCAGCTGTTCTTCGACCCCAAGCGCTATGACCTGACGCGCGTCGGGCGCTACAAGCTCAACTCGCGCCTCGGTCTGGACGTGGACATCGACACGCGCACGCTGACCCACGACGACATCCTCGCGCTGGTGCGCGAGCTGGTCTCGCTACCCAAGCGCCTGGGCATTCCCGAGGACGGGGAGCTCGAGATCAAGGATTACGCGGCCGAGGCGATGAGCATGCCGCGCGAGCCGGTCGCCGAGCACCTCGACGAGTACGAGCACTTCGGCAACCGCCGCCTGCGCACGGTCGGCGAGCTGATCCAGGAGGCGTTCCGGATCGGGCTCTACCGCATGGAGCGCGTCGTGCGCGAGCGCCTGACGACCGAGGACGCCGACACGATCACGCCGCAGACGATCATCAACATCCGGCCCGTGGTGGCGGCGCTGAAGGAGTTCTTCGGCTCATCGCAGCTCAGCCAGTTCATGGACCAGACCAACTCCCTGGCGGGCCTGACCCATCGCCGTCGCCTGTCCGCGCTCGGCGCCGGCGGGCTGACGCGCGAGCGGGCGCCGATCGAGGTGCGCGACGTGCACCCGACCCACTACGGGCGCATGTGCCCGATCGAGACCCCCGAGGGGCCGAACATCGGTCTGATCGGTTCGCTGAGCTCGTTTGCCGAGGTGTCCGAGTACGGGTTCGTCACAACCCCGTATCGCGTCGTCAAGGACGGCATCGTCACCGACAAAGTCGTGCGCCTGGATGCCACCCAGGAAGAGGAGCTCCTGATCGCGCAGGCCAACACGCCCGTCGACCCCAAGACGGGCAAGCTCAAGGGCTCGGAGATCCTGTGCCGCACCCAGGCCGGTCAGTACGTGACGGTCGGCCCCAAGGACGTGGACCTGGTGGACGTCTCGCCCGAGCAGATCTGGTCGGTGGCCACGGCGATGATCCCGTTCCTCGAGCACGACGACGCCAACCGGGCGCTGATGGGCTCGAACATGCAGCGCCAGGCGGTGCCGCTGCTGAAGGCCGACGCGCCGCTGGTGGGCACCGGCATGGAGCGCCGTGCTGCGCTGGACACCGGTGACGTTCTGCTCGCACGCAACGCCGGCACGATCGACCACGTCGACGCGACCCAGATCGTGATCGAGGTGAATGGCGGGGCTCGCGACGAGTACGAGCTCCAGAAGTTCATGCGTTCCAACCAAGGCACCCTGATCCACCACAAGCCGCGCGTGCGCAACGGTCAGAAGGTCAAGGCCGGCGATGTGCTCGCCGACGGGTCCTCGACCGACAAGGGCGAAATGGCGCTCGGCAAGAACCTGATGGTCGCGTTCATGTCCTGGGAGGGCTACAACTTCGAGGACGCGATCATCCTGTCCAAGCGCCTCGTGCAGGACGACGAGCTGACCTCGATCCACATCGAGGAGTACGAGATCGACGCCCGCACGACCAAGCTCGGCGAGGAGGAGATCACGCGCGACATCCCCAACCGCTCGGAGGAGTCGCTGCGCAACCTCGATGATCGCGGCATCGTGCGCGTCGGCGCCGAGGTCGCCTCGGGCGATCTGCTCGTCGGCAAGGTCACGCCCAAGGGCGAGACCGAGCTCACGGCCGAGGAGAAGCTGATCAGGGCGATCTTCAAGGAGAAGGCGCGCGAGGTCCGCGACACCTCGCTGAAGGTTCCCCACGGCGAGGGCGGCGTGGTGATCGACGTCATGACATTCCACCGCGACGCGGGCGACGATCTGCCGCCCGGGGTCAACGACCTCGTGCGCGTGTTCGTGGCCAAGAAGCGCAAGATCTCCGAGGGCGACAAGCTCGCGGGCCGGCACGGCAACAAGGGCGTGATCTCAAAGATCGTGGATGTCCAGGACATGCCGTTCCTAGAGGACGGCACGCCGGTCAACGTGATCCTCAACCCGCTCGGCGTCCCGAGCCGCATGAACGTCGGGCAGATCCTCGAGACGCATCTTGGCTGGGTGGCGGCGCAGGGCTGGTATGACGACGGCACCGAGGCCTACCGGGATGCACACGCCACCAACGGCTCCTCCTCGCCGGCCAACGGTAACGGTCACGGCTCCGGGCGCGTGTATGTGTCCACGCCCGTGTTCGACGGCGCCACGATCACCGACGTCAACGAAGCGCTCGTGCGCTGGCAGGACGCGCACACTGGTCGCATCCGCATGGACATCGACAAGTCCCGCCGTCCGGGCGAGCAGGCGTCGGGCAAGATGACGCTGTTCAACGGCCGCACCGGTGAGCCGTTCGCCGAGCAGGTGACGGTGGGCTACATGTACATCCTCAAGCTCCTGCACCTCGTCAACGACAAGATCCACGCGCGCTCGACGGGACCGTACTCACTCGTCACCCAGCAGCCGCTGGGCGGCAAGGCGCAGTTCGGCGGTCAGCGCTTCGGCGAGATGGAGGTCTGGGCGCTGGAGGCGTTCGGCGCCGCCTACACGCTGCAGGAGATGCTCACGATCAAGTCCGACGACACCGTCGGGCGCGTGAAGGCATACGAGGCGATCGTCAAGGGCGAGAACATCGCCGAGCCCTCGATCCCCGAGTCGTTCAAGGTGCTGCTCAAGGAGATGCAGTCGCTGGCCCTCGACGTCAACGTCGTCTCCGAGGAAGGCCAGCGCACCGAGATGCGCGACGAGGACGACGACCTGCTGCGCGCGGCCGAGGAGCTGGGCATCGATCTCTCGGGCGTGCGTGCTCCGGCGGGCGGCGCTGCCGCCGACGAGGCGCTCGAGGGCGAGGACGCAACCGATGCCGTGGACGGGGACGACGGTGAGAGCGCCGACGACGCCGATCCCGGCGCCGAGGTGGCGGAGTCAGTTGACGCGGTCGAGGATGACATCCCCGTGGACGACATCGAGGTCGAGGAGCTGCTCGGCGAGGGCGTCGCCGAGCTGGACATCGAGGTGCTCGCCGATGACGTGCCCGATGAGGATCTGGTGAAGGAGACCGAGACGTAGACCGACGCGCCCCGGTGCGCCGCTCTCCCACGGGTGGCGCACCAAACACCCCCGCCGGCGGTTCGGCGGGAGCAGCAGACACCGCACCAGCAGACACAAACACGACAGGACCGCGACCCATCCGAAGTACCGCGACCCATCCGTAACACACCCGCGAGCGAAAGCGCACCAGATGATTGACATCAACAACTTCGACGCCATCGAGATCTCACTCGCCTCCTCCAAGCAGATTCGCAGCTGGAGCTCGGGCGAGGTGATCAAGCCCGAGACGATCAACTACCGCACGCTCAAGCCGGAGAAGGACGGCCTGTTCTGCGAGCGCATCTTCGGTCCGACGAAGGATTGGGAGTGCTACTGCGGCAAGTACAAGCGCGTCCGCTACAAGGGCATCGTCTGCGAGCGCTGCGGCGTGGAGGTCACCCGCTCGAAGGTCCGCCGCGAGCGCATGGGTCACGTCGACCTGGCCGCTCCCGTCAGCCACATCTGGTTCTTCAAGGGTGTGCCCAGCCGGATCGGCTACCTGCTCGACATGGCGCCCAAGGAACTCGAGAAGGTCCTGTACTTCGCCGCATCGATCGTCACGTGGGTCGATGACGAGGCGCGCTCAAAGGACCTCGACTCGCTCGAGTCCGAGGTCAACAAGGTGCTCGACTCATACGCCGCCGAGCGCGAGCAGCGGGTGCTGGAGCTGCGCGAGTCGCTCAAGCGCCGCGAGAAATACCTGCAGAACGGCAAGCAGACCGGATTCAACGACGAAGATCATCTGTGGGCGGACTCGCTCGACGTGAACCTGCAGAAGATCTCCGACGAGGAGCGCGAGAAGCTCGTCAAGGAGCTGCGCAAGACCTTCGACGCCGACATCGCCGACACCGAGGCGTACATCGAGGATGCAGCCGAGCGCATGCGCAACGTATGGGAGCTGTTCCGCACGATGGAGCCCAAGCAGATCGAGCACGACGAGACTACGTTCCGCGAGCTGAAGGAGCGCTTCGGCTCCTCCTATGGATTCGGCGAGTACTTCCGCGGCGGGATGGGCGCGGAAGCGATCCGCGACCTGCTGCAGCAGGTCGATCTGGAGTCAGAACGGGTCGAGCTCGAGGATCAGGTCAAGACCGCCAAAGGCCAGAAGCAGGCGCGCGCGGTCAAGCGGTTGAAGGTCGTCTCCGCCTTCATCCAGTCCGGGAACAAGCCCGAGATGATGGTGCTGGACGCCGTCCCGGTGATCCCGCCGGAGCTGCGCCCGATGGTCCAGCTCGACGGCGGGCGCTTCGCGACCTCGGACCTCAACGACCTGTACCGCCGTGTGATCAACCGCAACAACCGCCTCAAGCGGCTGCTCGACCTCGGCGCGCCCGAGATCATCGTCAACAACGAGAAGCGCATGCTCCAGGAGGCGGTCAACGCGCTGTTCGACAACGGCCGCCGTGGCCGTCCCGTCACCGGACCGGGCAACCGCCCGCTGAAGTCGTTGAGCGACATGCTCAAGGGCAAGCAGGGCCGCTTCCGCCAGAACCTGCTGGGCAAGCGCGTGGACTACTCCGGGCGCTCGGTGATCGTGGCCGGCCCGTATCTGAAGCTGCACCAGTGCGGCCTGCCGAAGATCATGGCGCTCGAGCTGTTCAAGCCGTTCATCATGGCCCGTCTCGTAGAGCGCAAGTCCGCGCAGAACATCAAGGCCGCCAAGAAGATGGTCGACTCGATGATCGGCGAGGTCTGGGACGTGCTCGAGGAGGTCATCCACGAGCACCCGGTCCTGCTCAACCGCGCGCCGACGCTGCACCGTCTGGGCATACAGGCGTTCGAGCCGCTGCTCGTCGAGGGCAAGGCGATCCAGGTGCACCCGCTGGTCTGCCACGCCTTCAACGCCGACTTCGACGGCGACCAGATGGCCGTGCACCTGCCGCTGTCAGCCGAGGCGCAGGCGGAGGCGCGCATCCTGATGCTGTCCTCCAACAACATCCTGTCCCCCGCGCACGGAGCGCCGCTGGCGACCCCAACGCAGGACATGATCCTCGGCGCCTACTACCTCACATATGGTCTCGAGGCGGAGGAGCTGGACGCCAAGCGCGAGCTGCTCACCACGGGCAAGTGGCCCGCCAACGAGCCGCGCCCGCACGTGTTCAGGACCGCCCAGGAGGCCGAGCTGTCTTACGAGGCCGGCGTGGTCACGCTGCACGACATCGCCGAGTTCCGCCCGTTCGGGCGCGACGGCGGTCACGTGCTCAGTACGGTCGGGCGGATCATCTACAACGATCGCATCGAGCGCGCGCTGGACGAGGCGCTGGGCGATGGGTTCGACGCCAGCAAGTACGTGTTCGTCAACCAGTCGATGAAGAAGCGCGACACGACCCGGCTGATCGACGCACTCGTGCAGACCTACGGAGCGACCACGATCTCGCTGGTGCTCGACGCGTTCAAGGACCTCGGCTTCAAGTACGCCACGCAGGCGGGGATCACGATCTCCAAGAACGACGTCGTCGTGCCGCCGTCCAAGCAGTCGATTCTCGACAAGTACGACGCGCTCGTGGGCGAGATCTCAGATCAGTACGACATGGGCCTGATCACCCAGGAGGAGCGCCACGAGGCGGTCGTCGAGAAGTGGAACGCCGCGACCGACGAGGTCGCCGACGCGATGATCGAGAACCTCGACACGCTGAACCCCATATTCATGATGGCCAACTCCGGTGCGCGCGGATCGTTCAAGCAGATCCGCCAGCTCGCGGGGATGCGTGGTCTGATGGCCAACCCGAAGGGCGAAATCATCGAGCGCCCGATCAAGGCCAACTTCGTTGAGGGCCTGTCGGTGCTCGAGTACTTCATCTCCACCCACGGCGCGCGCAAGGGTCTGGCCGACACCGCGCTGCGGACCGCCGACTCGGGCTACCTGACGCGCCGGTTGGTCAACGTCGCCCAGGACGTGATCATTCGCGAAGCCGACTGTGGCACCGAGGAGTACATCGAGATGGTCGTCTGGAACGACGGCGAGGAGCCAAACGAAGACCTCGTCGGGCGGATCGCCGCTGTGCCGATCACGACCAAGCGCGGGCGCATGCTCGCCGAGCAGGGCGCAGAGATCGGGCGGGCCGAGCTCGCCGACATCGTGGGTGCGTTCGAGGACGACCACGCCAAGGGCACGCGTGTGACGGTGCCGGTGCGGTCGGTGCTCAAGTGCAAGGCTCCGAGCGGCGTCTGTCAGGCCTGCTACGGCCGGGCGATGGCCACCGGTGCGCTCGCGCAGATCGGCGACGCGGTCGGGATCATCGCCGCCCAGTCGATCGGTGAGCCCGGCACGCAGCTGACAATGCGCACGTTCCACACGGGCGGCGTCGCCGGTGCGGACATCACGCACGGACTGCCGCGGATCGTCGAGCTGTTCGAGGCGCGCAAGCCGAAGGGGCTGGCCAAGATCGCCGAGCAGGACGGGAAGGTGTCGATCGAGGAGACCGAGAAGGCGCTCACCGTCACGATCACCGACCAGGCCGGCGAAGAGCACAAACACGCGTTTCCCAGGCGCACGCGCCTGCACGTGTCCGAGGGCGAGCGCATCCAGGCCGGCAAGCAGCTCAACGAGGGCTCGCTGTATCCGCACGAGCTGCTGGCGATCCGCGGGCGGACCGAGACCGAGCAGTACCTGGTCAAGGAGGTCCAGGAGGTCTACAAGTCCCAGGGCGTGGACATCAACGACAAGCACATCGAGCTGATCGTCCGCCAGATGCTGAAGAAGGTCCGGGTCGACCAGAAGGGCGACACCGACTACCTGCCCGGCCAGTTCGTGGACCGGTTCGAATTCGCGACGGTCAACGATGCGGTCGTGGCCGCCAAGGGTGAGACCGCCCAGTTCGAGGACATCATCCTCGGGATCACGAAGGCGTCGCTGAACACCGATTCGTTCCTGTCGGCCGCCTCGTTCCAGGAGACGACCAAGGTCCTGACCGACGCCGCTCTGGAGGGCAAGACCGACCGGTTGAACGGGCTGAAGGAGAACGTGATCATCGGCAAGCTGATCCCGGCCGCGACCGGCCTGAAGCGCTACCGGCGGATCGAGATCGAACCCTCCGAACCGCTGCCCCGCGCGATCGACGACGTCGGGCTGCTCGACCAGGATGAGATCGCCGCCGAGCTCGGCCTGTCGGGCGGCGAGGGCCTCGGCGGCGGTTACGGACAGGAGTTCGACGCCGACCTCGCCTCGCTGGAGAAGATCGGGGCTGGCACGACCGACCCCGGGTTCGTCGAGGAGCTGGCTGATCTCGAGGTTCCTGACGAGCCGGTGGGGGAGTAGTCCTTTGTGCGCGGCCGGGCATTGCCCGGCCGCGTTTGTTGCATAGGTGACGTCGGTATAGCCTGCACTGCGCCATGTGGGACCAGCTGACAACGCGCCTGGAGGGCCAGATCGTCGTGCTGGAGCCATTGCGCGCCGATCACGAGGACGGCCTGTTCGCCGCCGCCCAGCATCCGGAGATCTGGACGTGGCTGGCGCCGATCGCCTCCACTCGCGAGTACTTTCAGGCCTGGTTTGAGGCGAGCCTCGCCGAGTCGGCGGCCGGCAGGGAGGGGGTGTTCGCCACGATCGATCGTGCCAGCGGGGAGCCGATCGGTTCGACGCGATACCTGAACGTGCGCGAGGCTCATCGCGGCGTTGAGATCGGCTGGACCTGGCTCACGCCGTCGATGTGGCGGACCGGCGCGAACATAGAGGCCAAGCTGCTGATGCTCGGGCACGCGTTCGAGCGGTTGCAGTGCATGCGCGTCGAGCTCAAGACCGACGACCGCAACGAGCGCTCCCGCGCCGCCCTTCAGGCGCTGGGAGCCCAGTTCGAGGGCGTCCTACGCAAGCACATGCTGATGCCGGGCATCGGCGTACGTGACTCCGCTTACTACAGCGTCATCGACGAGGAGTGGCCGCAGGTACGCGCGAACCTGCGGCGCCGGCTGGCGAGGGCCTCAGGCTCTGCGCCCAACCAGTCAGCTGCCGCGCCTCGGCCGCGGTGAGCCCATGTGCGGGCACCGTCTGCACGAGCAGCGTCGGTGGCTGGCGCGCGCCGGCCCAGGCATGACAGGCGTCGTTGAACGCGTCATCGATCCACGCCAGCGCCCGCGTGCCGGCGTAGGACTCGATCGCGTCGAGCTTCCAGTGGCCCTCGATCGAGCGGCCCGCGCCCTGTCCGCGCTCGAACGCCAGGAACGGCAGACCCGCGGGCAGGCCGAGCAGGCGCGGCAGGTATTCCTCGGCCTTCTCCTCCCAGCCGCTTGCCCACACCAGATCGAACTCGGCGGCGAGGCCCTGCAGGTGGCCGGCGGCCACGCGGGACAGGACGTGCGGGATGCCGTCGATCGTCGCGTAGGCGCAGTCAGCCGGCCCATGGTGTCCAGCCCAGTGCGGCCCGCCGTGGTCGTGGTCGTGACCGGCGCCGGCGAACCCGAACAGCGAGATCACGCCATCGATATCGACCAGCAATAGTGGCTTCTGTCTCATGGGTTCTTTAGCTCCCATACAGGTCCCCCCGGTAATCTGCCCGGATCGAGTGCGGCCAGTAAAGCATCAGCCAACCGCTGTCGATGACCACCACCTATGACTCTCGCACTCGGAATCCTGCTCGCGCTCGTCTGCGCGTTCGTGGCCAATCTCGGCTTCTTCTACAAGTACCGTGGCGCCAACTCAGCCCCGGACGTCGAAGTGCGCCATCCGCTGCGCTCGGCCCGCGCGCTGTTCGCCTCCAAGTGGTTCACGCTGGGCATGATCATCGCGACCGGCAGCTGGATCCTGCACGTGGCCGCGCTCACGCTGGCGCCGATGTCGGTGATCCAGGTCTCGCTGGCGGCGGGCATCGTGTTCATCGCGGTGATGGCCGACCGGATGTTCGGCTTCACGGTCGGCCGGCGCCAGTGGATTGGCCTGTGCCTGACCGGCGCCGGCCTGGTGATGCTGGGTGTGACGCTGCCGGCGATGCACGGCGCGCACTCGCAGTTCTCTCAGGCGGCGATGATCTCCTTCGAGGCTGGTCTGTTCGGCCTCGGTGGCCTGCTGATCATGGGCCCGCGGATGGGCGGCAAGGCCGAGCACCACGGCGTGATGCTCGGCGCTGCCTCGGGCATCCTGTTCGGCGTGTCCGACACGGCGATCAAGGCGCTCACCGGCATCACCGGCGCGCACGGCCTGCTCGGCCTGCTGCTCAGTCCCTGGCTGGCCGTGGCGGTGCTCGCTTCGATAGTCGCGTTCTACGCCTCGGCGCGCGGACTCCAGGACGGAGACGCCGTGCCCGTCATCGCCGTGACCGGCACCGCCGCGAACATCGCCGGCATCGCCGGTGGGATCGTCGTGTTCGGCGACCCGATGGCCGCCAGTCCGGTCGGTGTCGTGGTGCAGTCGCTGGCGTTTGTGCTCGTAATCGTCGCCTGTGCGCTGATGCCCGCTCCGATCCGCTCGGCCGGCGTGCCCGCCGCGGCATCCGCGGCGGCATAGGTATCTCGCGCGCGTAAGGGCACGCGGCGCTGCTACCATCCCCGGCCGGATGCCAACCACCTCACAGCTCGTGCGCATCGGACGGACCGCGCCCAAGAAGAAGCTCGCCACTCCCGGACTGAAGTCGGGCAAAGGACGCAAGAAGAAGGTCGCCGCGCCCCAGCGCCGCGGCGTGTGCACGCGCGTGTACACGACCACGCCGAAGAAGCCCAACTCCGCGCTGCGCAAGGTTGCGCGTATCCGCATCTCCGGCTCGATCGAGGTGACCGCCTACATCCCCGGCGAGGGCCACAACCTGCAGGAGCACTCGGTCGTGCTCGTGCGTGGAGGACGCGTCAAGGACCTGCCGGGCGTCCGCTACAAGGTCGTGCGCGGCACGCTCGACGCGGCCGGCGTCAGCGATCGCAAAAAGGCGCGCTCGCAGTACGGCGTGAAGAAAAAGTAGATGCCCCGCCGCGCAGCCGCCCAGGTTCGCCCGGTCGAGGCGGACCCGATCCATCGCTCCAAGCTGGTCCAGCAGGTGATCAACAAGGTCATGCTCGACGGCAAGAAGTCCACCGCCGAGCGGATCGTCTACGACGCCCTGGCGCTGCTGGGCGAGCGCAGCGAGGTCGATCCGCTGGAGACGCTCGAGGCCTCGATCCGGGCGCTGACGCCGACGCTCGAGGTCAAATCGCGCCGCGTCGGCGGCGCCACCTACCAGGTTCCGGTCGAGGTCGCCTCCCGCCGCGCCCGCACCCTGGCGGTGCGCTGGCTGGTCGAGTTCGCCCGCCAGCGCCGCGAGAAGACGATGGCCCAGCGGCTGGCCGGCGAACTGATGGACGCTCAGTCTCAGCAGGGCGGCGCGTACAAGCGCAAGGACGACATCTACCGCATGGCCCAGGCGAACAAGGCGTTCGCCCACTACCGCTGGTAGACCATTGCGCCCGACGGCGCTTGTGTGACGCATCGCACACCGCAGCCCTTGAAACAAGAAGGTTTGGTACCTAACCTTTCGGTACCAAATGTCTTCCGAGCCCGCCACAACAGCCGACACCGCGTTCAACCCGGCCGCGTCCGATCGCATCGAGCGCCACGTGTGGGTCATCTCGGGGGTGGTGATCCTCGGGATGATGATGTCGATCCTCGACACGACGATCGTCAACGTCGCGCTGCGCACGCTCTCCAGCGATCTGCACAGCCCGCTCGCGCAGGTTCAGTGGGTGATCACCGGCTATCTGCTCTCGCTCGCCGCGGTGATCCCCGTCACGGGCTGGGCCGCCCGGCGGTTCGGGGCCAAGCAGGTCTACATGACATCGCTCGTGCTGTTCACGATCGGGTCGGCGCTGTGCGGGCTGTCCAACTCGATCACCTCGCTCGTGTTCTTCCGCATCCTCCAGGGCGTCGGCGGCGGGATGATCATGCCGGTCGCGATGATGATCATGGCTCAGGTCGCCGGGCCGCGGCGGATGGGCAGGGTCATGGGGTTCGTCACGATGCCCGTGATGATCGCGCCGATCCTCGGCCCGGTCGTTGGCGGGCTGATCCTCGAGAACCTGCACTGGTCGTGGATCTTCTTCGTCAACGTCCCGATCGGCGTAATCGCGTTCGTCCTCGGCTGGCGCATGCTGCCCCGCACCGACTCCGGCGTCGCCGGTCGCCTGGACGTGCTGGGTCTGGCGATGCTGCCCACCGGGTTTGCCGCCATCATCTACGGCGTCTCAGAGCTGGGCTCGGGCGCCGCGCTGGGCTCGGGCGAAGTGATCGTCCCAACGCTCGCGGGTGTCGTGCTGATCGTGCTGTTCTGCCTGCACGCCCTGCGTATCGAGAACCCGCTGCTGGACATCCGCATGTACGCCAACCGCGTGTTTGCCGGCGCCGCGTTCATCAACTTCGGCCTCGGCGCCGCGCTGTTCGGAGCGATGATCCTGGTGCCGCTCTACTACCAGGAGGTGCGCGGGCAGAGCATCATCAACACCGGCCTGCTCACCGGCCCGCAGGGGATCGGCGCGCTGATCGCGATGCCGCTGGCCAGCCGTCTCACGCAGCGCTTCAGCGGCGGTCGCGTGGCGCTTGTCGGGATCTTGATCCTGTGCGTCAGCACCATTCCGTTCACGTTCATCGGCGCCGACACCTCGATCGTGGCCATCTCGCTCGTGCTGGTCGTGCGCGGCCTGTCCATCGGGATGTGCTTCATGCCCGCGATGTCCGCCGCGTTCGCGGCGATGCGCCCCGAGCAGATCTCCGACGCCACCCCGCAGATCAACGCGCTGCAGCGGACCGGCGGCGCGATCGGGACCGCGATCCTGGCTGTGGTGCTCCAGCGTGCGGGGGCTCATGCGCAATCCCCGGCCGAGTTGGCCAGTGCGTTCGACACGGCCTACTGGTGGGCGCTCGGGATCGCCGCGCTGTCGTTGATCCCGTGCGTGATGCTGCTGCGGGCCGAGCACCCGCGGGCACAGCAGGCGACTCGCGACGCATCTGCGAGCGCCGACGCCGCGGTTGAGGCGATCGGGGTCTAGGACGTCATGGGCTCTGCGACGGTCGCCAAGCCCGAGCTCAGCACCGAGCTCGATGAGCTCGGCCGGGCGTTTCGCCGTGTGTTTCGCACCCTCAGCCGGCTGCGCGGGCGCGACACGCATCTCGGCGGCTCAGAGCTCAGCCACGCCCAGTTCGAGCTGCTGATCGAGCTGTACGAGCGGGGAGAGCTGCCGGCCGGCGAGCTGGCGGCCGCGGCGCAACTGACGCCCGGGACGGTCACGCAGATGCTCGAGCACCTCGCCGACAGCGGACACGTCGAACGGGTGCGCTCGGAGACCGACCGTCGTGTGGTCGTCTCTCGGCTGACGCCCCAGGGCACGCGCAAGATCGAGGCCAAGCGCGCCGCCTGGCAGGAGCGCTGGGAATCGGCGCTGCAGGGCATGGGACCACGTGAGCTGCGGGCCGCCACGCGCGTGCTTCAGCGGCTCGGCGACGTGTTCGAGGACGCGCCCGGTGCGGACTGCGGCCCCGAGTCGCCGCCCGGCGCGGGGTAGCGCCGCACGCGGTCGCAGACCGCCCAAAATCCTCTGCTATAGTCGGCCTCGCCTCGCGTACGGGCAGGGTCGTGCGAACAGGTCCGGCGCAGGCGAGCACTCAAGATGGAGATCACTTCGAGCACATAGCGCCGCGAACCGGTCCAGACACGACCAGCAGCGCGCGTGGGCCCGAGGGGCCCCATTTTTTTGCCCCGATCCGGTCCTCCCGACACCCCACCTCACAGCCACCAGAACCCGAGCCATGCCACGCAAGTTCTCACTCGAAAAGACCCGCAACATCGGGATCATGGCGCATATCGACGCCGGCAAGACGACCACGACCGAGCGCATCCTGTACTACACCGGGCGCACGTACAAGATCGGCGAGGTCCACGAGGGCGCGGCCGTGATGGACTGGATGGAGCAGGAGCAGGAGCGCGGCATCACGATCACCTCCGCCGCGACCACCGCGCAGTGGAAGGACCACCGCATCAACATCATCGACACGCCGGGCCACGTCGACTTCACGGTCGAGGTCGAGCGCTCGCTGCGAGTCCTCGACGGCGCGATCGCGCTGTTCGACTCGGTCGCCGGCGTCGAGCCCCAGTCGGAGACGGTCTGGCGTCAGGCCGACAAGTACCACGTCCCGCGGATCGCCTACATCAACAAGATGGACCGCACCGGCGCCGACTTCGACAAAGGCGTACAAACGATGATCGATCGTCTCGGCGCCCAGCCAGTGCCGATCCAGCTGCCGATCGGCGCCGAGGGCGACTTTGAGGGCGTGATCGACCTGGTGGCGATGCGGGCGATCGTCTACAAGGACGATCTCGGCACCGAACAGGACGTCCTCGACATCCCCGACGGTCTCCTGCAAGCCGCGACCGCCGCGCGCGAGCATCTGCTGGAGGAGGTCTCCCACTACGACGACACGCTGCTCGAGCTGCTGCTCGAGGAGGCCGAGGTGCCCGAGGACGTGCTCAAGCAGGCGATTCGCACCGCGACGCTGTCGACCAAGCTGACACCGGTGCTGTGTGGGTCGTCGTTCAAGAACAAGGGTGTTCAACCACTCCTGGACGCGGTCATCGACTATCTGCCCTCGCCCCTGGATGTGCCGCCCGTCGTGGGCACCGAACTGGTCCGCGGCGAGGAGGGCGAGCGCGAGGTCACGCGCCACGCCGACGACTCTGAGCCGTTCGCCGCGCTGGCGTTCAAGATCATGTCCGACCCGTACGTGGGCAAGTTGACCTACTTCCGCGTCTACTCCGGTCATTTGGAGGCCGGTGCGCGCGTGCTGAACGTGGGCTCAGGCCGGACCGAGCGGATCGGGCGCATCCTGATGATGCACGCCAACGATCGCGAGGAGGTCGGAGAGGTCTACGCGGGCGACATCGCCGCTGCGGTCGGCATCAAGCAGGTCGTGACCGGCGACACGCTGGCCGCCCCCGACGCGCCGATCCATCTCGAGAACATCACGTTCCCCGAGCCTGTGATCAAGGTCGCGGTCGAGCCCAAGACGAAGGCCGACCAGGAGAAGATGTCGATCGCGCTGGGACGCCTCGCCGAGGAGGACCCGACGTTCCAGGTCCGCACCAACGAAGAGACCGGTCAGACCGAGATCTCCGGCATGGGCGAGCTGCATCTGGAGGTGCTCGTCGACCGCATGAAGCGCGAGTTTGGCGTCGAGGCCAACGTCGGGCGCCCGCAGGTCTCCTACCGCGAGACGGTCCGCGGAACGGTCGAGAAGGTCGAGGGCAAGTTCGTCCGTCAGACCGGCGGCTCGGGCCAGTTCGGCGTGGTCTACATCGATCTGGAGCCGGCGCCGGGCGAGGGGTTCGAGTTCGTCAACAAGATCAAGGGCGGCAACATCCCCTCCGAATACATCCCGGCCGTGAAGAAGGGCGTCGAAGAGTCGCTGGAGAACGGCGTCAAGGCCGGCTATCCGATGGTCGACGTGCGCGTCACGCTGACCGACGGCAAGTACCACGACGTCGACTCCTCGGAGATCGCGTTCAAGGTCGCGGGCTCGATCGCCTTCAAGGAGGCCGCCCGCCGCGCCAAGCCGGTGCTGCTGGAGCCGATCTTCGCCGTCGAGGTCGTCACGCCCGAGGATTTCCTGGGCGAGGTGATCGGCGATCTGAGCCGCCGGCGCGGGCGCGTGGAAGGACAGGAGCGCCAGGGCAATGCGCTGGCGGTCACCGCCCGGGTGCCGCTGAGCGAGATGTTCGGGTATGCGACCGATCTGCGTTCGAACACGCAGGGGCGCGCCAACTACACGATGCAGTTCGAGGGCTACGAGGAGGTTCCGCCGAACATCGCCGAGAAGATCGTCGAACAACGTACGGGCGAACCCGTAGCGGCCTGAGATGACCGTGAGCACACTTCGCGATACTGCGTCCTCGGTCGCTCGTGTGCAGAGCACACCACGCTCCCTGCGTCCTTGTCTCGCTCGGCTCACGGCCATCTCACCGAACAAGACGGATAGGAGCGAATAGCAGTCAGCAGTCAAGAAAGTCCGCAGTTAGATAGATTTCCCAGGTTCGCCTACAGGCGGACATTCAAAGTCGATACAGGAGCGAACGTAAAGTGGCGAAGGAGAAGTTCGAGCGCGACAAGCCGCACGTCAACGTCGGGACCATCGGTCACATCGATCATGGCAAGACGACGCTGACCGCTGCCATCACGACTGTGCTGGCTGAGAAGATGGGCGGCGAAGCCCGCAGCTTCGAGGAGATCGACAACGCTCCGGAGGAGAAGGAGCGCGGGATCACGATCGCCACCTCGCACGTCGAGTACCAGACGGAGAACCGTCACTATGCGCACGTGGACTGCCCCGGGCACGCCGACTACGTCAAGAACATGATCACCGGCGCCGCGCAGATGGACGGCGCGATCCTGGTCGTCTCGGCGGCCGACGGCCCGATGCCCCAGACGCGCGAGCACATCCTGCTCGCCCGCCAGGTGGGTGTGCCGTACATCGTCGTGTTCCTGAACAAGGCCGACATGGTCGATGACGAGGAGCTGCTGGAGCTCGTCGAGGTCGAGGTGCGCGAGCTGCTCTCCGAGTACGACTTCCCGGGCGATGACATCCCGTTCATCACCGGCTCGGCGCTGAAGGCGCTCGAAGGCGACGAGGCCTACAAGGAGAAGATCGTCGAGCTGGCCGCGGCGCTTGACTCCTACATTCCCGAGCCCGTGCGCGAGCTCGACAAGCCGTTCCTGATGCCCGTCGAGGACGTATTCTCGATCACCGGGCGTGGCACCGTCGCGACGGGTCGCGTCGAGCAGGGGATCGTCAACACCGGCGACACGGTCGAAATCGTGGGCGTGCACGAGTCGACCTCGACGGTCGTCACGGGCGTTGAGATGTTCCGCAAGATCCTCGACCAGGGCCAGGCGGGCGACAACGTGGGTTGCCTGCTGCGCGGGACCAAGCGTGAGGAGATCGAGCGCGGCCAGGTGCTGTGCAAGCCCGGCTCGATCACCCCACACACGAAGTTCAAGTCCGAGGTCTACGTGCTCAAAAAGGAGGAGGGTGGTCGCCACACTCCGTTCTTCACGGGCTACAGGCCGCAGTTCTACTTCCGCACCACCGACGTCACCGGCGTGGCGAAGCTGCCCGACGGCGTCGAGATGGTCATGCCCGGCGACAACGTCCAGATGGAGATCGAGCTGATCCAGCCGATCGCCATGGACCAGGGCCTGCGCTTCGCCATCCGCGAGGGCGGGCGCACGGTCGGCTCGGGCGTGGTTTCGGAGATCATCGAGTAGCACCCGCGGCCCCTTCTGGGGTCGCGTTCATTGGCAGTCCGATACGACGAATTGAAGGCTCCGCCGTTGCTGGCGCGGTAAGGGGCGGATTCCCCGCGATGGAGAGTCCGCCCTTTCTCTCGCCCGGCGCGCAGGGGTCAGATACTGAACCGACCGAACCAACCCGCCCGACCGAACCAACCCAGCCAACCCCAAGCAGAAGAGCACTGGATAACCGACTGACATGCCGGCAGCGACCCAAAACAAGATCCGCATCCGCCTGAAGGCCTACGACACCTCGGCGATTGAGTCCGCGGCCAAGGAGATCGTGGAGACGGCCACGCGCACCGGCGCAACGGTGTCCGGGCCCGTGCCGCTGCCGACCGAGAAGAACGTCTACTGCGTGATCCGCTCGCCGTTCAAGGACAAGGACTCGCGCGAGCACTTCGAGATCCGCACGCACAAGCGGTTGATCGACATCCATCAGCCGACCCCCAAGACGGTCGACTCGCTGCAGCGCCTGGACCACCTGCCGGCGGGCGTCGACATCGAGATCCGTCTGGCGACCTAGGGCTGAACTGGACTGTACCGATGGCGGCGATACTCGCAAAGAAGCTTGGCATGACCCAGGTATTTCAGGACGATGGCCGCGTCGCGCGCGTGACCGTGCTGGAGGCCGGGCCGTGTCCGGTCACGGCGATCCGCAGCGCCGAGCGCGACGGGTATGAGGCCGTCCAGCTGGCGTTCGGTTCGGCTCGCGAGAAGCACCTCAGCAAAGCCGAGCTCGGCCATCTCAAGAAGGCCGACGCGCCGCCGATGCGCCATCTGGTCGAGTTCCGTGACGAGGCCGGTGAGCTCCAAGTAGGCGAGACTGTGACCGTCGAGTCTTTTGAGGTTGGCGCGCGCGTGAAGGTCGCCGGCATCTCCAAGGGCAAGGGCTTTCAGGGAACGATCAAGCGTCACAACTTCGCGTCCGGTCCGAAGTCTCACGGCTCGCACAACGTGCGCGCGCCGGGCTCGATCGGCGCGTCCGCCACGCCCTCGCGCGTGCTGCGCGGGCTGCGCGGTCCCGGGCACATGGGCAGCCGCCGGGCGACCCAGCCGGGCCTGGAGATCGTTGCGGTCGATGTTGAGCAGAACCTCCTGATGGTGCGCGGCTCGGTCCCGGGCGCGCGCGGCAGCGTGGTGGAGGTGCGCGGCGATGCCTGAGACTCGCACGGCAAAGACTCCCGAGGTCCCAGTGCTCGGGGCTGGCTCGGCCAAGAAAATCAAGCTCACAGACAGCGCGTTCACGGCGCGCTTCAACGAACCGCTCGTCCACCAGAGCGTGCGCGCCGAGCAGGCCGCTCGCCGGCGGGGGACGGCCGCCACCAAAACCCGCGGCCTGGTCTCCGGCGGCGGCGCCAAGCCCTGGCGTCAGAAGGGCACCGGTCGCGCTCGCGCGGGCTCCAGCCGCTCTCCGATCTGGACGGGTGGTGGGATCGCGTTCGGGCCGCACCCGCGTAGCTACACGTTCAAGGTCAACCGCAAGGAGCAGCGCGCCGCCCTGCGCTCCGCGCTCTCCCTGCATGCCCAGCGTGGATCGATCGCCGTGCTCGACACGGCGGCGTTCTCGGCGCCCAAGACGAGTCAGGCCGCCGATCTGCTGGATGATTGGGGCTCGTCCACCAAGGACGCCGAGGTGCTCCCGGCGCTCGTCGTGCTGAACGGCGAGGAGCGCGACGCGGCGCTGTCGTTCCGCAACCTCGCGCGCGTCGCGGTTCTGACGCACGAGAACGTCGGTGTCGCCGACCTGCTCGGCGCGGCGTCGCTGTTGATCTCGCAGTCCGCCCTCGACGCGTTGACCGCGCGGGCCGCAGGGGAGGCCAAGGTCTGATGGACGCATCGCAGGTGATCATCCGGCCGGTCGTGTCCGAGAAGAGCTATGTCCTCTCAGCCGCCAACCGGTACACGTTCCGGGTTCACTCGAACGCGCACAAGACGCAGATCCGCCAGGCGGTGCAGGAGCTGTTCGACGTGCACGTGGTCGAGGTCCGCACGCTGAGCGTCAAGTCCAAGCCCAAGCGCCGCGGGGCGGTCAGCGGGCGCACGCGCGTCTGGAAGAAGGCGATCGTGCAGATCCGAGCAGGCGAGAGCATCCCGATCTTCCACGGCCTCGCGGCTTTGGACTAGGAGCCGAACGCAATGCCCATTCGCAAGCCCAAGCCCACCAGTCCCGGACGCCGGTTCGTCTCCTACCCGGACTTTGCCGAGATCACCAAGACCGAGCCCGAGAAGACGCTCGTCGAGGGCCTGACCAAGAGCGGCGGGCGCAACGCCCACGGGCGCAAGACCTCCCGCCATCGCGGCGGGGGCGCCAAGCGCTCCTACCGGCGGATCGACTTCAAGCGTCGCAAGGACGGCGTCCCGGCGAAGGTTGCGGCGATCGAGTACGACCCCAACCGCTCCGCCTACATCGCCCTGCTGCACTACGCCGACGGTGAGAAGCGCTACATCCTCGCGCCCCAGCGCCTGACCGTGGGGATGACGGTCGCCTCCGGCGAGGACGCCGACATCACGGTCGGCAATTGCCTGCCCATGGCCCGTATGCCCGTCGGCACGGTCATCCACTGCGTCGAGCTTCAGCCCGGCCGGGGCGGTCAGATGGCGCGCTCGGCCGGCGCATCGGTGCAGTTGATGGCCAAGGACGGGGACATGGCGACCCTGCGGCTGCCCTCCGGCGAGATGCGACTCGTGCGCGCCGAGTGCCGCGCGACGGTCGGCACGATCGGCAACGCCGAGCACCAGAACGTCAAGGTCGGCAAGGCCGGGCGCAAGCGCCACATGGGCGTGCGCCCGCAGACGCGCGGCACGGCGATGAACCCGGTTGACCACCCGCACGGCGGCGGCGAGGGCTCGACCACGGCCGGACGTCACCCGGTCACGCCCTGGGGCGTGCCGACGCTCGGGTATCGCACGCGCAAGCAGAACAAGGACTCGGACAAGTACATCGTGCGCGGACGACGCCGCGGGAAGGGCAAACAGCGATGAGCGCGCGTATAGAGGACAACCGTCGATGAGTCGTTCGAGCAAGAAGGGGCCGTGGGTGCAGGAGCGCCTGCTCGCCCGGATCGAGGCGCTGAACGCCGAGAACAACAAAAAAATGCTGCGCACCTGGTCGCGCGCGTCGACGATCTTCCCGGAGATGGTCGGTCACACGATCGCCGTGCACGACGGCAAGAAACACGTGCCCGTGTTCATCTCAGAGTCGATGGTCGGCCACAAGCTCGGCGAGTTCGCGCCCACTCGTGTCTTCCGCGGACACGCCGGCTCGGGGAGGGTGAGATGAGCGCCGAGGAGGAGACCGGCGTGGGGGAGACCCCGGAGTCGGGCGAGGCGGCGGCTCGGCCGGCTGCGAAAAAACGGGCTGCAGCGAAAAAGCCTGCGGCCGCGAAAGAGCCGGTGGCCAAGGCCGAGGACGCGCCCGCCAAAGCACCCGTCGCGAGCGAGGCCAAAAAAGCCCGTTCCGCGCCGGCCAAACCCGCGCGGCGCAGGGTCGTGCGGGCGCACGCGCGCTACGTGCGCACCTCGGCGCGCAAGGCACGGATGGTCTCGGGCCACCTGCCGGGCAAGTCCGTCGGCGAGGCACGCGCTATCCTCGCGTTCACGCCGCGTGAGGTTGCGCGCGACTGGAGCAAGTTGCTGGAGTCGGCGGTCGCCAACGCCGAGAACAACCACGAACTGCTTGAGGACGATCTCGTTGTGCGTGAGGCGTACGCCGACGAAGGACCGACGATCAAGCGCTTTCGCCCGCGCGCAATGGGTCGTGCAACCCCGATCCACAAGCGCACCAGCCACCTGACGATCACCCTGACCCCTGGCTCCTAGGCCCAGACCCCCGACCCGAACAGATCCGACACACCGCGCACCCACACCACACCACACGAGACCTGAGACAGAGAGAACACGAGAGACAGATGGGACAGAAGGTTCATCCAGAGGCGATGCGGGTCGGGTATATCCACGACTGGAAGTCGAACTGGTTCAACGAGAAAAACTTCTCGGAGTATCTCGCCGAGGACATCCGCGTGCGCGAGCACATCATCGGCAAGCTCGCCCATGCTGGTCTGTCGGACATCACGATCCGCAAGGACGCAAACGAGCTCGAGGTCAACATCCACACCGCCCGTCCGGGCATCGTGATCGGCAAGTCGGGTACCGAAGTCGACGCGCTGCGCCGCGATCTGCATCGCATCACCAAAAAGCAGATCAAGGTCAACATCCTCGAGATCAAGCGTCCCGAGCTCGACGCCAAGCTGGTCGCCCAGTCGATCGCCGAGCAGTTGCAGAACCGAGTGGCGTTCCGCCGGGCGATGAAGCGCGCGCTGACCAGCGCGATGCGCTCGGGCGCCAAGGGCGTGAAGGTCCAGGTCGCCGGCCGGTTGGGCGGCGCTGAGATGGCGCGCACCGAATCGTATTCCGACGGGCGCGTGCCGCTGCACACGATGCGCGCCGACATCGACTACGGCTTCTATGAGGCGCGCACGACGTTCGGCCGCATCGGCGTGAAGTGCTGGGTGAACAAGGGCGAAATCATGCCCGAGGGCTACACCGGCGCCGATCTCACCGACATGACGGCTCCCGCCTCGCCCAGCTCCGAGCGCGACGGTCGTGGCGGTCGCGACGGACGCGATGGCGGGCGTGGCCGAGGTGGTGGCGGCGGCGGACGCGGGGGACGCGGTGGTGGACAGGGCGGCGGTGGTGGGCGTGGTCCAGGTGGCTTTGGCGGCCAGGGTGGTCGCGGCGGCGGCGGACGTGGTCCCGGTGGTGGTGGCGGCGGCGGTCGTGGACCGGGCGGCCCCGGTGGTGGTTCCGGCGGCGGCGGGCGTGGGGCGGGCGGGTCCGGTACTGGGTCGGGCGGGTCCGGATCCCGGGGAGGGTCGCGCTGATGCTGTCACCCAAGCGTGTCAAGCACCGCAAGCAGCACCGCGGACGCCGCCGTGGAGTCTCGCGCGGTCAGGTCAAGGTCCAGTTCGGCGAGTACGGGCTGAAGGCGCTCGAGGAGGGTTGGCTCACCAACCGCCAGATCGAGGCCGCCCGTATCGCGATGACCCGCAAGATCAAGCGTGGCGGGAAGGTCTGGATCAACGTGTTCCCGGACAAGCCGGTCACGAAGAAGCCGGCCGAGACGCGCATGGGCTCCGGCAAGGGCGCGCCCGAAGGCTGGGTCGCCGTCGTCAAGCCCGGTCGCGTGATGTTCGAGCTGGCCGGCGTGCCCGAGCCGCTCGCGCGCGACGCGATCCGCCTGGCCGCGCACAAGCTGCCCGTCAAGTCCAAGTTCGTGCTGCGCGAGGACTGAGATCAGCGATGAACGCCAAGGAGATGCGAGACCTGCAGGACACAGAACTGGAGCACCGGATCGCGACGCTGCGCAAGGACCTGTTCGGTCTGCGCTTCGCCAATGCGACCGGAGAGCTCGACGATACGGCCGGCATCGGTCGTGCCAGACGCGACCTCGCTCGCGCGCTGACCGTTGCGCGCGAGCGGGCATTGAGCGCTCCGCAACAGGCGCACGAGTAGACGAGACAGAGAGACACGAGATATGGCTGACGAACCAGACAACGAGACCGAGATCGCCGAGGAGGCCGCCGCGCCTGCCGAGGACGCCCCCGAGGCCGCCGTCGATACGCCTGAGCAGACCGACGCGCCCGAGGTTGCCGAGCAGGCCGATGTCCCCGAG
This sequence comes from uncultured Solirubrobacterales bacterium, assembly GCA_963810645.1. Classification (GTDB taxonomy): domain Bacteria; phylum Actinomycetota; class Thermoleophilia; order Solirubrobacterales; family Solirubrobacteraceae; genus Palsa-744. The sequence goes on from CAWEOK010000019.1 coordinate 106,566, forward strand.
CAGACCGACGCGCCCGAGCAGGCCGAGAGTTCGGTGCCCGCGGACGTGGCGCCCGCCGCTGAAGCCGAGCCGGCCGAGCGGCTCTCGTCCAAGGAGCGCCGCCGCAAGGTGCGCTCGACGCATTCGGGCGAGGCCCGTCCCGCCCGTTCGCCCGAGGAGCGCCACGCCGAGCGAGCAGCGGAGCGCAAGGTCAAGGCGGTACGTCGCCGTGCCCGTCGCCTGCAGGAACGCGAGCGCCGAGTGGCCGCGCGCGCTCGTGACGGCGGGGCCTCCCAGCCCGAGCCCCTCGCTTCCGTGCACGCCAAGACCGAGGGTGTGCGCAAGGTGCGCCAGGGGATCGTCGTCTCCGACAAGGCCGACAAGACGATCACCGTGCGGATCGACACCGCCCGCCGGCACCGGCGCTACGAGAAGATCGTGCGCAGCTCGAGCACCCTGCACGCGCACGACGAGAACAACGACGCCCACGAGGGCGACACCGTGCGCGTCATCGAGAGCCGGCCGCTGTCGCGCAGCAAGCGCTGGCGGCTGGTGGATGTGCTGGAGCGGGCAAGATGACCGAGGTCGGGGCATGATCCAAAACGAGACACGCCTCAGGGTCGCCGATAACACGGGCGCGCGCGAGATCCTGTGCATCCGCGTCAAGGGCGGGTCCCGTCGGCGGTACGCGTTCGTCGGCGACGTGATCACCGCGACGGTCAAGCAGGCCAACCCGCAGGGAGCCGTCAAAAAGGGCGAGGTCGTGACCGCCGTGGTCGTGCGCACGAAGAAGCCGATCGGCCGCGAGGACGGTACGTATATCGCCTTCGACGAGAACGCCGCGGTGATCATCGACGACCAGAACAACCCGCGCGGCACGCGCGTGTTCGGCCCGGTCGCGCGCGAACTGCGTGAGCGCAACTTCATGAAGATCGTCTCTCTGGCGCCCGAGGTCCTGTGATGAGCGCGCGCAGATCGGCCAAGGCCACCACAGCCGTCAGGCGCCGCGCACTGAAGATCCACTCCGGCGATCAGGTGCGCGTGGTCTCCGGCAAGGATCGCGGCAAGTCGGGTCGTGTCCTGCGGACCGAGCCCGCCAAGGAACGGGTGTACGTCGAGGGGTTGAACATGATCAAGCGCCACACCCGTCCACAGCAGTCGCGCAGCGGCGCCAGCGGTCAGGACACCGGCGCGCAGCTCGGTGGCGTGATCGAGCGCGAGGGACCGATACACATCTCCAACGTTGTTTTGCTGGACGCCAAAGGCCAGCCGACGCGCGTGCGGATCGATCGCAGCGGCGGCGCCCGCTCGCGCGTGGCCGTACGTACGGGCGCGACGATCGACTAGAACCTGCCCGGCGCCACCGATCCCGACCACGACCGACCACCGACACTGACGATCAACCACTGACGACCGATCACGACTGCTACCGAGACCATGAACGCCACAGCCCCCACAACCACAGCCCGCCTGAAGAGCCGCTACCTGGACGAGATCCGTCCGGCGCTGATCGAGCGCTTCGGGTACTCCACGCCGATGCAGGCGCCGAAGCTCGAGAAGATCACGCTGAACATGGGCGTCGGCATGGCCAAGCAGGACTCCAAAGCGCTCAAGGCCGCGCAGGAGCAACTCGCGACGATCGCCGGTCAGCAGCCGAGCCTGCGCCGCGCGCGCAAGTCGATCGCGGCGTTCAAACTGCGCGAGGGCATGCCCGTCGGCGTGGCGGTCACGCTGCGCGCCGAGCGCTCCTACGAGTTCCTCGACCGGCTCGTCTCGGTCGCGATCCCCCGGATCAGGGACTTCCGCGGTCTGAACCCGCGCTCGTTCGACGGCCGCGGCAACTACTCGCTGGGCGTCAAGGAGCAGATCATCTTTCCGGAGATCGACTATGACGCGATCGACCAGATCCGCGGACTGGACATCACGATCACGACCAGCGCGAAGACCGACGCCGAGGCGTTCGCGCTGCTGATGGCGTTCGGCATGCCCTTCTCCACCAAATGGCGTCCCAAGGGCTTTGACGAGGCGATCGGAGTCGAGTCGGAGCCGACCGACGAGGACGGCGCACGGGTGTCCACCCCTGCGGCCGCCGAGCAGATCGACGCTCCCGATGCAACGGAGAGCGCGGACACCACCGAGAAAGAGAGCACCGACTGATGGCCAAGACCTCGATGCGCGTCAAGCAGGCCCGCCCGCCAAAGTTCAAAACGCGCGCCTATACTCGCTGCAACCGCTGCGGCCGTCCGCGTGCGGTTTACAAGAAGTTCGGGATCTGCCGCATCTGCCTGCGCGACCTCGCCCACAATGGCCAGATTCCCGGGATGACGAAGTCCTCCTGGTAGGACCCAACACACGACTGCGAATAGCCACCGAACTATGTCCATGACCGATCCGATAGCCGATTTCCTGACGCGGGTGCGCAACGCGATTCACGCCGCGCATGAGACGGTCGACATCCCGGCCTCGACGCTGAAGTCCGAGCTCGCACGGATCCTCGCCGAGCAGGGGTATATCGAGACGTGGTCGGTCATCCCCGCGCCCGACGGAGGCCCGGGGCAGCTGATCCAAATCAAGCTCAAGTACACCGACGAGCGCCGCTCGGCGATCTCCGGGCTGCGGCGCGTGTCCCGCCCCGGGCGGCGTACGTACGTCGATGCCAAGCACATCCCGAAGGTGCTCGGGGGCATGGGCACCTCGATCGTCTCGACCAGTCACGGCGTGATGACCGGCCACGACGCGCGCGCGGCCGGCGTCGGCGGCGAGGTTCTCGCGCAGGTCTGGTGAGGAGCGGATCGAGCTATGTCGAGAATCGGTAGACAGCCAATCCCCGTGCCCGCCGGTGTGACCGTCGCGATCGAGCCCGAGTCGGTGCGCGTGAACGGACCCAAAGGCGAGCTGTCCGAGCGCATCTCCCGCGACATCGAGGTCGTCCAGGAGGGCGAGCGGCTGATCGTCTCGCGACCGACCGACCGTGGCGAGCATCGTGCATTGCACGGGCTGACCCGCTCGCTCGTGGCCAACATGGTCCAGGGCGTCACGAGCGGCTATGAGAAGCGGCTGGAGATCCAGGGCGTCGGGTATCGCGCACAGATGCGCGGCAAGAACCTCGAGCTCGCGGTCGGCTACTCCCACCCCGTGCCGATCGCCGCGCCGGAAGGCATCGAATTCGAAGTGCCCCAGCCGACGCGAGTGGTCGTCAAGGGCATCTCCAAGCAGCTCGTCGGCGAGACCGCCGCGATCATCCGCAAGCAGCGCCCGCCCGAGCCGTACAAGGGCAAGGGCATTCGCTACGAGGGAGAGTACGTCGCCCGCAAGGTGGGGAAGAGGGCCTAGGCGATGACCGTCATCACCAAGGAGCGCCGCCGCCTCAAACGCCGCCGCCGGGTGCGCGCGAAGATCACCGGCACGGCCACGCGTCCGCGCATCTCCGTGTTCCGCTCAAATCGCGGGCTGTCAGCGCAGGTGATCGACGACGTGTCTGGGCATACGCTCGCGGCCGTCGCCTGGTTCGAGCCCGAGCTGCACGAGCTCGGCAAAGCGCAGGTCGCCACCCGCGCCGGGCAGCTGCTGGCCGAGCGGGCCAAAGCCGCGGGTGTGTCCGAGGCCGTGTTCGATCGCGGCGGCTACCGTTACCACGGCCACGTGCGCGCGCTGGCCGAATCGATCCGCGAGTCCGGTCTGACCGTCTGAGGTTCCAGTCGCACGTCTGCATACCGCTACCCTCCTCTCTCCCTCCCCACACCTCTCACACCTCCTCTTCCTCTCCACTCCCACGCACAGCCCTTCCTCTCAACTCCTCTCCGCTCCACCCACCCATATGTCCATCACATCCGATCGCTCAGTCAGCTCAGCCGGCCTGGACCTCCAAGAGCGGGTCGTTGAGATCAACCGCGTCGCCAAGGTCGTCAAGGGCGGGCGAAGGTTCTCGTTCACCGCGCTGGTCGTCGTCGGCGACGAGCGCGAAACGGTCGGCGTCGGCTACGGCAAGGCCAACGAGGTGCCGCTCGCGATTCAGAAGGGCGTCGAGCGGGCGAAGAAGGATCTGTTCAAGGTGCCCCGTCACGGCAGCACGATCACCCATCAGACGACCGGCGTGTTCGGCGCCGGGCGCGTGCTGCTGAAGCCCGCCTCCCCGGGAACCGGCGTGATCGCTGGCGGCGGCGTGCGTGCCGTGCTCGAGCTCGCCGGGATCCACGACATCCTGTCCAAGAGCCTCGGCACCCAGAACCCGATCAACCTCGTCAAGGCCACGATCGAGGGCCTGCGCGGTCTACGCACGCCCGAGGAGGTCGCACGTCTGCGCGGGTTGACGATCGACCAGGTGCTCGGGCTGGGTGGCAACGCGGCCGCCGGCGCGACTGAGACCCTCAGTGGTCCGGGCGAGGAGACGTCCGAGGAGGCGGCGCCCGTCGATGCGGCACCTGCCGGCGAGGTGTCCGAGGCCGGGACACAGTCCGATGACGAGGGTGCACCGACCGAGACAGAGACATCCTCCGCGGAGGCGCCCACAGAGCCCGCGGTCGAGGAGGCGTCCGCCTGATGGCCACCGCCGGCGCCACCGCAACCCTCACCGTGACCCAGCGCCGCTCCGGCAACGGCTCGGACAAGCGCCAGCTCGCCACCCTGCGCTCGCTTGGACTGCGACGCATCGGGCACACGGTGCAGGTCAAGGACACAGAGCAGGCCCGCGGCATGCTGCACGCGGTCCGTCATCTCGTCGAGGTGCGGGAGCCGACCACATGAGCCCGGCCACCGAGGACAAGCAGAACCAGCCCGGCGAGGCCGGCGACCGATCAAAGATCGGCCAGCGCGTCGGGCTGCACAATCTCAAGCCGGCCCCCGGCAGCCGCCGGCCGCGCAAGCGTGTGGGCCGCGGCGAAGGCTCCGGCACCGGCAAGACCTCAGGCCGCGGTCAGAAGGGCGCGGGCGCGCGCTCCGGGTCCAAGCGCCGCGCGCGGTTCGAGGGTGGGCAGATGCCGATCCATATGCGCATGCGCAAGCTGCGCGGTCCGCACATGAAGAAGTCGATGCCGTTCGAGATGTTCCGCACGCACACTCAGCCTGTGAACATCGGCGATCTCGACGCCCGCTTCGACGCCGGCGCCGAGGTCACGATCGAGGGGCTCAAGGCCGCCGGCCTGGGCACCCGCAAGGACATTCCGATCAAGATCCTCGCCAAGGGCGAGCTGAGCAAGGCGCTGACCGTCCACGCCCATGCGTTCAGCGCCGGCGCCCGCGAGCAGATCGAGGCCGCGGGCGGCACCTGCCACACGGTCGAGAGCTAAACTCGGGCGCTCCGCGGACACCGTCCCGCGGGCCCCATCCAAAACGGTCCACGCCCCTCCAAGACCGGCCACCAAAGACAAATGCTCTCGACGATCCTAAACGCGTTCCAGGTAGCGGAGATCCGCAAGAAGCTCGGGTTCACCGCGGCGATGCTGCTGATCTACCGCCTCGGCTCGCACATCCCCGTGCCGGGTGTCAACCTGACGGCGGTCAACAACCTCCAGAAGGAGTTCGGCGGCGGCGGGATCCTCAGCTACCTGAACCTGTTCTCCGGCGGGAGCCTGTCCAAACTCGCGCTGTTCGCGCTGGGGATCATGCCGTACATCACCGCCTCGATCATCCTGCAGCTGCTGCAGGTGGTCGTGCCGTCGCTGGAAAAGCTGTCCAAGGAAGGCGAAGTCGGTCAGGCGCGGATCACCCAGTACACCCGCTACCTGACGGTCGGGCTGGCGTTCGCGCAGTCGATCGGGTACGTGTTCCTGTTCCACTCGCTGCAGGCGAAAGCCGGCGAATCGGTCGTGACGCACTTCGACGCGCCGCACATCTTCCTGATCGTGATCTGCCTGACGACCGGCTGCATATTGCTGATGTGGATCGGCGAGCTGATCACTCAGCGCGGGATCGGCAACGGGATCTCGCTGCTGATCTTCGCCTCGATCGTCTCGCGGTTGCCGACCGGCATCCAGACGTGGTGGACGACCCAGGATCAGGTGTTCAAGGTGATGATGCCGTTCCTCGTGCTGGCGGTCGTCGCCGGGATCGTGTTCGTGCAGGAGGGCCAGCGGCGGATCCCCGTGCAGTACGCCAAGCGCGTGATCGGCCGGCGCATGTCCGAGGGCGGTCAGACGTATCTGCCGCTGCGCGTGAACATGGCCGGCGTGATCCCGGTGATCTTCGCCGCATCGCTGATGGCGTTTCCCCCGACCGTCGGTCAGCTCGTGAAAACCCACTGGGGACAGTCGTTGTCGGACTTTTTTACGCCCAACGGCTGGCACTACATCCTCGGCCAGTCGCTGCTGATCCTGCTGTTCACGTACTTCTACACCGCCGTCACGTTCAACCCGGTCGACCAGGCCGACAACCTGAAGAAGTACGGCGGCTTCATCCCGGGCGTGCGTCCGGGGCGACCCACGGCCGAATTCCTCGACCGGATCCTCGCGCGGCTGACGTTCCCGGGGGCGCTGTTCCTCGCCGCCGTGGCGGCGCTGCCGGCGATCCTGTTCGCGCGCACCCATCAGAACTTCGACTTCGGCGGCACCTCGATCCTGATCGTGATCGGCGTGGCGCTGGAAACGATGAAGCAGCTGGAGGCGCAGCTCATGATGCGCTCCTACGAGGGGTTCTTGAAGTAGTCGGGGGTGTTGGAAGGGGGGCCTACCCGTCGCGCCTCAGCGACGAAGGTTGTTGGAGGTCCAGCCGATGCGCGCTTCTTCGAACGGTTCCTGAAGCGGCAGGTTCGTTGCGGCAGGACTTCACCGGCCCGCAACGGGGTAGGCTGGGAGGGAAGTGTCGGAGCTGAACCTAATACTGCTCGGCCCGCCGGGCGCAGGCAAGGGCACGCAGGCCGAGCGCCTGCGCGAAGACTTCGGCGTGCCGCACATCTCCACGGGGGACATGCTCCGCGCACAGGTGGCCGCCGGCACGGAGCTGGGACTGGAGGCCAAGAAGTACATGGACGCCGGCGAGCTCGTGCCCGACGAGGTGATCGTTGGCATGATCGTCGACCGGGTGTCAGACTCCGACGCGGGCGACGGGTTCCTGCTCGACGGGTTTCCGCGCAACGAAGCCCAGGCGCAGGCGCTTGCGCAGGCGCTCGGCAGTCTGGACCGCAGGCTGACCGCGGTGCTCGCGATCGAGGTCCCCGACGATGAGGTCGTCCGCCGCCTCGCGGGCCGGCGCGTGTGCGTCAAGAACCCCGGGCACATCTATCACGTCGACTTCGATCCGCCCAAGCACGAGGGCATCTGCGATCAGGACGGCTCGCGGCTGATCCAGCGCGAGGATGACCGCGAGGAGACGATCCGCAAGCGCCTGGAGGTGTACCACGCGCAGACGGCGCCGCTGATCGACTACTACGACCGCGCCGGCCTGCTGCGCCGGTTCGACGGACGGCGCAGCGCCGACGAAGTCCACGCCCACATCCGCGCGACACTCGCGACCCTGCGCCTGGAGGAGGAGCTCTGACGCCCGCTGAGCGAAGCCGGGAGACACTCGCCTTTGGCTCGCATCCCCGTTTCGGCCAGCGCAATCCTGCGTCCTTGCCGATCGTCGATCAGATGCGATCGACTGATCGGCCAGCACGCGTGCCAAGCACGCCACGCGGGGTGGGTGGGCCTTTTCGATCTTGACTTGCTTGCTCATCGAACGTCAGAGTGACGCCCGAGGCCCGTCTCGAGCGTTCTGTCACAGCTAAGCTCGTGCGGTGATCATCAAGAAGAGTCCCGAGGAGATCGACCGGATGGCGCGCGCCGGCGAGGTGCTCGTGGCGACCCTCGATCTGCTGGAGGGTCACATCCGCCCGGGGATCAGCACGGGTGAGCTCGACGCGATCGCCGAGCGGTTCATCCTCTCCCGCGGCGCGACGCCGGCGTTCAAGGGCTACCGCGGGTTCCCGGGCTCGATCTGCGCCTCGCCGAACGCGATGGTCGTGCACGGCATCCCCGGCTCGTACAGGCTCGCACCGGGCGATGTCATCTCGATCGACGTCGGCGTGACGCTCGACGGCTGGGTCGCCGATGCGGCGCGGACGTTCCCGGTCGGCGAGATCGACCCGGTCGCCCAGAACCTGCTCGCCGGCACGCGCGCGTCGCTGGACGCCGGGGTCGAGCACTGCCGGGCCGGCAACCGCGTGGGCGACGTCTCGCGCGCGATCCAGCGTGTCGCCGAGGGCGCCGGGCTGTCGGTCGTCCGCTCGCTCGTCGGGCACGGGATCGGGCGCAACATGCACGAGGACCCGCAGGTGCCCAACTACGGCCGGCCCGGCAAGGGTCCGCTGCTCCAGGAGGGCATGGTGCTCGCCGTCGAGCCGATGATGACCGCCGGCCGGGCCGGTGTGCGCGTGGCAGGGGACGGCTGGGCGATCTTCTCCCAGGACGGATCGCCGGCGGCGCACTTCGAGTTCACGGTCGCGATCACCGGCGAGGGGCCGCGCGTGCTCACCCCGTGGCATCTGCCGCCCGGGGAGCGCCCGGTCCTCCGCGAGCCCGAGACGGCCGCGAGCGCCGGCTGACGGGCTGACCTGGACTCCGCGCACCGGTCCGTGCCCGGCCAGCCGTTGCCCTGCATCCCTGTACACCGGCCCGTGCCCAGATCGCCGGAGTTGCTACCATCCGGAGTCCTGCTCGAACGCGAGGACGTATGCGCGCGCGAGAGCGTATCCTCGACTTGGTAGCGGCGGCCGCAACGGCAGCCAGAGCCGGGTCGCCGGAACCCAGCCGCCGAAAGGGATCATGAAGGTCAGACCGTCGGTCAAACCGATGTGCGAGAAGTGCAAGATCATCCGCCGCCACGGAGCGGTGCTCGTCATCTGCCAGAACAAGCGCCACAAGCAGAGGCAGGGGTAAGCGCGGGCATGGCAAGAATCGCTGGGATCAATCTGCCCCTGAACAAGCGCTCGGAGATCGGGTTGACCTACATCTACGGGATCGGCCGGTCGACCTCGAACAAGATCCTGGCCGAGGTCGGGGTCAGCCCAGACACATATGTGCGCGACCTGACCGAGGACGAGGTCTCCAAGCTGCGCGACGCGATCGACCAGAAACTGATGGTAGAGGGCGATCTGCGCCGGGAGCGCTCGCAGGACATCAAGCGCCTGCAGGAGATCGCCTGCTATCGCGGTCTGCGTCACCGCCGCGGGCTGCCCGTGCGCGGGCAGAAGACCAAGACGAACGCACGCACGCGCAAGGGCCCCAAGAAGATGCAGGTCGCGGGCAAGAAGAAGGCGGGCAAGAAGTAGATGGCTCCACCCAAACGCGCGCGCGGCAAACGCAAGCCCAAGAAGAACATCCCGATCGGACAGGCCCACATCAAGACCTCGTTCAACAACACGATCGTGTCCCTGACGGATACGACCGGCAACGTGATCGCCTGGGAGTCCGCCGGCGGCGCCGGGTTCAAGGGCTCGCGCAAGTCGACGCCGTTCGCCGCGCAGGTGACCGCCGACGCGGCGGCGCGCAAGGGCCTCGAGCAGGGACTGCAGAAGGTCGAGGTCTACGTCAAGGGCCCCGGTTCCGGTCGCGAGACGGCGATCCGCTCGCTGCAGGCCGCGGGCTTGGAGGTGACAGGCGTCAAGGACGTGACGCCGCAGGCTCACAACGGTTGTCGCCCCCGCAAGCGACGGAGGGTCTGAGCGATGGCCAGAGACACGGGCCCGCAGTGCAAGCAGTGCCGTCGCGAGGGACAGAAGCTGTTCCTCAAGGGCGAGCGCTGCCTGACCGACAAGTGTGGCGTCGAGCGACGCGCCTATCCGCCGGGCGAGCACGGCCGCGGGCGGATGAAACAGAGCGAGTACCGGTTGCAGCTGCGCGAGAAGCAGAAGGCGCGCCGCTACTACGGGGTGCTCGAGCGCCAGTTCCACGGCTACTACGAGAAGGCCTCCCGGCAGCCGGGGATCACGGGCGAGAACCTGCTCGCGCTGCTGGAGTGCCGTCTGGACAACGTGCTGGTGCGTCTCGGCTTCGCCGCCTCGCGCCGGCAGGCACGGCAGCTGATCCGCCACGGCCATTGGACGGTCAATGGCCGGCGGGTGAACATCCCCTCATACCAGGTGCGCCCGGGCGAGGTGATCGCGATCAAGGCGGACACCGCGGCGACGCAGGTCGTCAGGGACGCGACCGAGCTCACAGGACAGATACCCGCGTGGCTGCAGGCCGATCACGAGTCGCTCACGGCCAAGGTGCTGCGCAAGCCGGAGCGACGCGAGGTTGCCGCGCCGGTGCAGGAGCAGCTCATCGTCGAGCTGTACTCGAAGTAGACCTACCCACCAGCCGCCATCACTCGCCCGCGGGCGGGGAGGGCGGCGCTCCGGAGCCGGTATCCCGCGGGGACGCCGGTGCGAGACCAAAACGACGTTAGGACGCTGATGCTCGACTTCCAAATCCCCCGGATCACATCCGAGTCCGTGGAGAAGAACCGCGGTACGTTCACCATCGAGCCGCTGGACCGCGGCTTCGGCTACACGTTCGGCAACTCGCTGCGACGTGTGCTGCTCTCATCGCTGGCGGGCGCCGCCGTCACGAGCGTGCGCATCGAGGGCGTCGCGCACGAGTTCTCCACGATCCCCGGCGTCAAGGAGGACGTGACCGACATCGTGCTCAACCTCAAGGGCATCGTCTGTCGCATGCACTCCGACGCGACCGAGGTCGAGGCGCCGCTGGTCGTGACCGGCCCGGGTGACATCACCGCCAAGGACATCGACCTGCCGGCGGGCGTGGAGATCCTCAATCCGGACGTGCACGTGGCGACGCTCGAGAAGAAAACCAAGCTCGAGCTGTACATGACGATCGGCCGCGGTCGCGGGTATCGCCCGGCGGAGGAGAACAAGTCGGCGGACCAGCCGATCGGCGTGATCCCGATCGACTCGATCTTCTCACCGGTGCGGCGCGTCGCCTATGCGGTAGAGGGGGCCCGTGTCGGGCAGAAGACCGACTTCGACAAGCTCACGCTCGACATCGAGACCGACGGCTCGATCGACCCGCAGGCGGCGCTGCGCGAGGCAGCCGAGCTGCTGATCTCACAGCTGGCGATCTTCACCGACGCCGACCGCATCCAGGAGTTGCGCGCCACGCCGGGCGGTCAGCTCGACGGGCATGGGCTCGCGGTCCCGGGCGCGGGCGGCGCGCCCGCGGGAGCGCTGCAGGGCGAGGAGTGGAGCATCCTGATCGAGGAGCTCGAGCTCGGCGTGCGCTCGTACAACTGCCTCAAGCGCGCCGGCATCCAGACCGTCGGCGATCTGATCTCCAAGTCCGAGGCCGAGCTGAACGCGATCCCGAACTTCGGCAAAAAGTCGATCGACGAGGTCATCGAGACGCTGCACGCGCGCGGTCTCGATCTGCGTCAGGACTAGCCCCCGTCACACCATCCCCGTCACATCGTCACCATCCCGGCGCGGTCGCACCATCATCGTCCGATTTGCGTCAAGATATGCTCGAGACGAGCACACGGGATGCGCAACTTTGTGACGGCAGGGGGATGTGGGGGTTCCATTTAAAAGTGTGTGCAACCATGGTCATACCACTAAAAAAAATGAGACGCAACAACCTCCACCTCTCCCTCTCCTAGTCGCCCCTCCTAACACCCCGACCCCCCACACCCCCCGACCCTCCTCCTCCTCCAGGGCACCCGTATGAGACATCAGAAGACCAAACACAAGCTCAGCAGAGACTCGGCGCACCGCAAGGCGCTGCTGATGAACCTGAGCAAGGAGATAATCGAGCACGAGCGGATCGAAACGAGCGCCGCCAAGGCCCGCGCGGTCAAACCGGAGGTCGAGCGGCTGATCACCCTGGCCAAGCGCCGCGACCTGCATGCCCGCCGCCAGGCGCTGTCGACGCTCGCCCAGGACAAGTTCGCCGTGCACAAGCTGTTCGAGGACCTCGCCCCCCGCTACGCCGATCGTCCCGGTGGGTATACACGGATACTCAAGCTCGGCCCGCGTCGCTCGGACTCGACCGAGATGGTCTTCATCGAGCTGGTCTGAGTCGCTGGTCACGAAGCTGACGCTGGAGTACGACGGCACCGATTTCATCGGCTGGGCGCGCCAGCCGGGGCTGCGGACCGTGCAGGAGGAGGTCGAGCGGGCCTTGCAGACAGTGTTGGGGGAGCCTCTGACATTGACCGTCGCCGGGCGCACCGACCGCGGAGTGCACGCCTGGAGGCAGGTCGCCAGCTATGAGCACGAGGCGGTCAACCCGCAGCGCCTCAACGGGCTGCTGGGGCAGGACGTCTCGATCATCGCCTCCGAGCCGGCGCCGGCCGGGTTCGACGCGCGCTGTGATGCGATCAGCAGGACGTACTGCTACCGGCTGCTCACGCGCCGCGTCCGCGGTGTATTCGAGCGCCGCTACGCGCTGTGGTGGCCGCGCGAGCTCGACCGCAAAGCGCTGGATGCCTGCGCCCGGGCGCTGATCGGCACGCATGACTTCACTGCGTTCACGCCGACAGACACCGACCACGTGCGCTTCCAGCGCGAAATCCTGGCGGCCGAGTGGCGGACGCGGACCGCCGCGCAGCCCACCGGGGACATGCTCGAGCTGTGGATCGAGGCCGATACGTTCATGCGCCACATGGTCCGCATCCTCGTCGGCACGATGCTCGAGGTCGCCTCGCACAGGCGCACGGTCGCTCAGTTCGAACGTCTGCTGGAGGGCAGGCCACGCGCACAGGCGGGACAGACGGCTCCGGCGCACGGTCTCGCGCTGGCCTCGGTCGCATACCCGCCAACCGGGTGAGCGCCGGTAACCGGACCGCCACGGCTGGGGCCGCACCGGCCCCTATGCTGGAGGTAGAGATAGATGCTGAACGTGCTACTCACAAACGACGACGGGATCGAGGCCGAGGGCCTGCAGACGATGCGCGCCGCGCTCTTGGGCGTGGAGGGCATCCGCCTGGAGACGATCGCGCCGGACGGCAACCGCTCGGCGATGGCGCGCTCGATCACCACGCGCCGCCCGCTGTGGGTCGCCGAGACGCCGTTTTCCGACGGCACGGTCGGGTATGCCAGCGATGGCACGCCTGTGGACTGCGTGCGGCTTGCAAGTCTTGGCCTGATCGAGGGGTTCACGCCGGACCTGGTGGTCTCGGGCATCAACCACGGGGCGAACCTCGGCGATGACATCACCTACTCGGGCACCGTCGCGGCGGCACTAGAGGGGGTCGTGCTGGGCATCCCGGCAATCGCCGTCTCCCAGCAGTCGCAGGCGCGGGCGCTCGATTTTCGCTACGACGGCGGGTTCGGGTTCGACGTCGCGGCGGCGTTCGTCGCGCGGTTGGTGGCGCGGATCGAGGACGTGCCGCTGCCGGCAAGCACGCTGCTGAACGTCAACGTCCCCGCGGGCGCCCCCAGTGGCGTGGAGGTCACGAGCATCGGCAAGCGGATCTACCGCGATGAGCTCAAGCTCGAGCGCGAGGAGGAGCACCGCCGGCGCTACTGGATCTACGGCTCGGACCCGGGGTTCCACGACGAACCGGGCACCGACCTCGCGGCGGTGGCGGCGGGGCGGGTGGCCGTGACGCCGATCCACTTCGACCTGACCGACCGCGCGGGCCTGCAGGCACTCAGAGGCTTCGACCTGGAGGAGCTGCTCGGACCGGTCACACACCCCGCGTCGTGAGCGCCACTGCGACGCCTCCGGGGGAGGTGCTGGCCCGCGTGCGCGAGCTGCGCACAGAGCTCGAGCAGCACGCGTATCGCTACTACGTGCTCGACGATCCGACGATCGGCGATGACCAGTACGACGCCCTGCTGGATGAGCTGCGCGGGCTGGAGGCCGAGTATCCGCAGCTGCGCACGCCCGACTCGCCCACCCAGCGGGTCGGCGGCGAGCCGGTGGGACGGCTGGAGAAGGTCACGCACCTGGAGCCGATGCTCTCGCTCGGCAACGCTCGCTCCGAGGCTGAGCTGCGGGCGTGGGTGGAGCGGATGCGCAACCACCTCGCCCGCGAGGGCATCACCGAACCAAGCTTCCAGTACGTCGTGGAGCCCAAGGTCGACGGGCTCGCCGTCAGCCTGATCTATCGCAATGGCATACTCGAGCGTGGCGCCACCCGCGGGGACGGTGAGATTGGCGAGGACATCACCCACAACCTCCGCACTATCCCCACGATTCCGCTGCACATCCCCGACGCGCCCCCTCTGCTGGAGGTCCGCGGTGAGCTGTACATGTCCCTCAAGGACTTCACCGCGCTCAACGAGCGCCGCGCCGAGCAAGGGCTTTCCACGTTCATGAACCCCCGCAACTCCGCCGCCGGCACTGTCCGCCAGCTCGATCCCACGCTCGCCGCCGAACGACCTCTGTCGATCTGGTGCTACCAGGTGGGAGTCACCGAGGGGCTCTCGTTCTCCGGCCATTGGGAGGCTCTGGAGTGGCTGCGTGAGCACCGTTTTCGCGTCAACCGCGACATCCGCCTCCTGCACAGCGAGGACGATGTGGTCGCCCAGTGCCTGGAGTGGCAGCAGCGCCGGGGCGAGCTCGACTTCGAGATCGACGGCGTCGTCGTCAAGGTTTCCGACCTTGCGCTCCAGCGCCGCCTCGGCTCTGTCGGTCGCGAGCCCCGCTGGGCGATCGCGTGGAAGTTTCCCCCCACCACCGCCCTGACCCGCCTGCACCGGATCGGCTGGAACGTCGGCAAGTTCGGCGACCTGCGTCCCTACGCGATGCTCGAGCCGGTATCCGTCGGTGGCGTCACGATCAAGCTTGCCACGCTCCACAACGAGGAGGACCTTCTCCGCAAGGACATCCGCGAAGGCGAGGACGTGATCGTGCTCCGCGCTGGCGACGTCATCCCCCAGGTGATCTCTCCCGCCCCCCACGTCGTCGAGCGTCCCGATCGCCCACCGCCGCCGCGACCCCCCGCGGAGTGCCCCTTCTGCGCCACCCCCACCGTCAAGCCCCCCGACTCCGTGTTCACGATGTGCCCCAACCGTGCTTGCCCCGAGCGCGCGTGGCAGCTGCTCAAGCTGTTCGTCGCCCGCGGCGCCATGGACATCGAGGGACTTGGCGAGAAGCAGGTCCGCCTGTTGCAGGAGCACGGGCTCGTGCGCACTCCCGGCGACTTCTACCGCCTGAAGGACGACGTCCCGCAACTGCTCGAGCTCGAGGGCTTCGCTGAGATCTCTGTGCGCAACCTGTTTGCCGCAATCGAGGACTCCAAGCAGCGACCCTTCGCGCGCGTTCTGTTCGCGCTCGGCATCGAGGAGGTCGGCGAAGTCACCGCGCGCAACCTCGCCCAGCGCTTCCGTGGCATCGACGCGCTGCTGGGAGCCACCGAGGAGCATCTCGCCGAAACCCCCGGGATCGGTGAGAAGATGGCCAACTCGATCCATGCCCAGCTCCACGATTCCCACATGCGCGAGGTGATCGAGGACCTGCGCCGCATTGGTTTGAGCTTCGCCGAAGAGGGTCTCCCGCCGTCCGAGGGTCCCCTCGCCGGCAAGGTCCTCGTGCTCACCGGCACGCTCCCCAACTGGACCCGCGAGGAGGTCACCGAGCGGATTCAGGCTGCCGGCGGGCGGGTGACCGGGTCGGTGTCGAAAAGCACTGACTATGTGGTGGCGGGGGAGTCGGCCGGGTCGAAGCTGGCCAAGGCCGAGCGGTTGCGCGTGCCGGTGCTCGACGAGGACGGGTTGCGGAAGCTGCTGGCGGGCGGGTAGAATATGGCGCGGCTATCAGTCAGCTGTGGTGGTCGGCGACCCGCCTTCTTCGGCGGGTCGTGTCGTTTAAGGACTCCCCGCGGAACCTCAGTAAGCCGCGACGGTGATCGTCATGTGGTCCTGGAACACGTGTGCGGTTTCGGTCGGGATGCCGTCGGTGAAGATCGCGAATACGAGCGTGTGCCCGTCGGCGGCGTTGCAGTAACCGACGAGGTTGGAGACGCCCGTGAGCGTGCCGGTCTTGCCCTGGCAGCGGCCGGCGGCGCCGGTGGCACGCATACGCAGAGCCAGCGTGCCGGTCTCACCGGCCACGGCCATGCTGTCGCGCAGTACCGGTCCGATCGGGGTCGAGGCGAGCTCCACGAGCAGGTCGGCGACCTGGTACGGCGAGGTTTTGTCGGCTTCTGAGAGTCCGGAACCATCGACGACCTGCGGATGGATGCCCAGCAGCGAGCCGATCGTCTGGCGCACGACCGCCGCTCCCGCCGAGGTCGTGCCGGCGCCGCCGTACAGCGCGCCGAGGTCCTTGACGAGCGTCTCGGCGAAGAAGTTGTCAGACGGTGGCAGCATCAGGCCGAGCAGCTGGGTCAGTGTCGGCGACTGCACCTGCGCGAGCTGGGTCGCCCCGGCCGGGGTGGTGGCGGCGCCGCTGTGCCCAGCGATGCTCACGTCGGTCCCGTGCAGGTCCGCCAGCAGCTCGTGGGCGGCGTAGGCCGCGGGCGCGTGCGGGCCGCCCTCCGAGCCCGATTCGCCGCGGTTGAACGCGAGCCCCGAGAGTGTGCCTTCCAGGAAGGGGTCGGGTGCGTAGTCGCTGGAGGGCTCGCCGCGGAGCGAGTCAAACCAGGACTCGTCGCCATACACCGACCCGGTGATGCGGTGGATGCCGTCGGTGTGCACGAGCTGGGTGACGAGCGTGGACACCGACGCGCCGATGCCGTCGTAGTGCGAGCGGATGAACGAGCTCGATCCGAACGTCGGGTCGCCGCCGCCGCGCAGGTAGATGTTGCCTTCCCACACGCCGCCGGGCGCGAGCCGGCCGGTTCCGTAGACGGTCGTCGACAACTGCGCGGCCGGACCCATTCGCTCCAGGGCGGTGGTGGCGGTGTAGAGCTTCTCCACCGAGGCCGGTGGGCGCAGCTTCGAGGCGCGCTCGGAGAACAGCGGCTGTTTGGCCGTCAGGTCATACACGTAGGCGCCGTCCGCCGGCCCGGCGAGGCGCAGCTGGTTTGCGAGATCGGACTGCATGCCCGCCAGATCACCGGTCGCGCCGGCGCTTGCGGAGGCGATCGCCGCGACGAGCAGAAGTCCACAAAGCAGAATCGAGGACTGGGCAAGGCGGTTCCGGGGCACGCGCACGTAAAATGTCGTGTATGGGCAACGTTGTCAAGCTCGAACCGTCCGTCGCCGGCGGGCGGGCCCGTAAATCGGGGGTTCGTGCAACCGCTGCCATGCGCGCAGGTGCGGGAACGCGAGCACGAGCCGCCGGTGCTCCCCGGCGCAGGCGCAGGCGGCGCAGCGACAAGACCGCGCTCGTGCTCGGGGGCGGTGGGTTCACCGGTGGGGTGTATGAGATCGGCGCGCTACGGGCGCTGGACCTGCTGTCGGTGAACAGCACCGTCAACCAGTTCGACATCTACGTAGGCACCTCGGCCGGGTCGTTCATCGCCGCGCTGTGCGCGAACGGCGTAACCCCGGAGGAGATGATGCAGGTGCTCCTGCGCGAAGCGCCCTCGCCATTCGAGGACGTCGATCTCGGGGATCTGCTGCGCCCGAACCTGCTCGAGCTGGCCCGCAAGGGCGCGTTGCTGCCGTGGCGGGCGCTTGGGCTGGCACGCCAGGTGGTGCGCCAGCGCGGGCAGATCTCGCTGCTGGATCTGGCGCTGGGGCTGGCGGAGGGGTTGCCATCGGGCGCGTATACGGGTGCGGGCATCGAGTCCTATCTGCGACGCGTGCTCAGCGAGCCCGGGCGCAGCGACGATTTTGCCGACCTGCGCCACGAGCTGTACCTGACGGCGACCGACCTCGACACGTGCGAGCGGATCGTGTTCGGGCGAGAGGGCTACCGGGACGTGCCGATCTCGACGGCCGTGCGTGCGTCCGGAGCGCTGCCGATGGTCTATGCCCCGGTCCGGGTCGGAGATCGAGAGCTGGTCAACGGCGGGCTGGTGTCGACCACCAACCTCGACATCGCGGTGCAGGCGGGTGCGAAGCTGGTCGTCGTGATCAACCCGATCGTGCCGTTCGTCAACGACTTCTCCGAGACGGTTCGCACGCTGGAGGGGGTGCGCGCGAAGCGGGTCTCGGACATGGGGTTTCCGCAGATCGGCTACCAGGCGTTCAAGCTGCTCGCCCACCAGCGCCTGCACGAGCTGGCCGAGCGCTGGGGGGATCGCTATCCGGGCGTGGACATCGTGCTGATCGAGCCCGAGCCGGCGGATCGGCTGATGTTCCAGACCTCGATGATGCATTACGCTTCGCGCGTGGACATCGCCAAGCACGGGTTCGAGTCGGTCACGCAGCATCTCGCAGGCGAATATGCGACCTACCGCGAAGTGGCCGAGCGCCACGGACTGGACATCTCCGCCGAGCGGTTGCGGCGCGTGGTGGCGCACTTCGACGAGGCCGAGCCCGAGCAGAGTGCGTGGCGCAAGATCCTCGAGGGCACCACGGGCGCGCTGCTGCGCCAGGCCGGCCTGGCCGGCTAAAGCGACTTGTCGAGCGCGTCGAGCAGGCGCGCGGACGCGGCGGAGTCGCGCAGGCCGATGCGCACGTGCTGGGGCTGATCGAGCGCGGCGCCGCCCGCGACGAGGATGCCGGCTCGGACCAGGCGTGCGGACAGCTCGCCGCCGTCGATCGCGGGATGGGCGGCCCAGACGAAGTTGGCCTGACTGTCGGCCACGTCGAATCCGCGCTCGCGCAGGCCGGTGGTCACGACAGAACGCTCGCGTGAGATCGCGGCCACGCGCCGGGCGACAATCTCCGTGCAGCTGCGCAGCGCCTCCAGCGCCCCGGCCTGGGAGACCTCCGAGACGCCGAGATCCGGCTGGAGCTCGGCAAACAGCTCCTCCGAGCCGGGCCCCCCGATCGCATAGCCCACGCGCAGCCCGGCCAGACCCCACGCCTTGGAGAAGCTGCGGAACACGAACAGGTGCGAGTGCTCGGCCAGCAACCGCAGCGAGGAGTCGGTCGGCTGAGCGTCGGCGAACTCGACGAGCGACTCGTCCAGCAGAACGGCGACGTCGTCGGGCAGGCCCGCCAGCAGGCGCTCGAAGCTCAGCTGCCGCCAGAAGCTCGCCGGTCGGGTCGTTCGGACTGGCAATCGCAATCACTCGGGTGCCGGGCTCGGCCGCCTCGCGCAGCAGCTCGTCGACGCCGCCGGACACCGGTATGGCGCGGCCGTGGGCGCGACGGGCCATGATCGGATACAGCGGGTAGGACGGCCACGGGCTCAGCAGCCGTTGACCCGGCTCGATCAGCGCGCGCGTGGCGGAGCTGAGCAGTTCGGCCGCGCCGTTACCGAGGATGATCCGGCCCGGGTCCACGCCATGGCGCTCTGCCAGCTCGTCGTGCAGCTGTGAGCCGCGCAGGTGCGGATAGCGGTGCATGCCGCGCCGCGCGACAAACGTGATTGCGCTGACGATGCTCGGATGGGGCAGCTCGGGCCAGGTCGTCTGCGACAGGTCGAGCGTCTCCACGCGCGCGAGCGCTTTGCGTTTGCGCTCCATCGCTTCCTCGCGCAGCCCAACATTTACTTCCTCCTCGGTCATGCCCTCGAACTGCTTGTAGTAGTCGAGCAGGCTCATGCGCGCCGTGCGTTCAGGTGCGCTTATGCGCCGTAGCCGGGGCCGTGGATTACGACGAACCAGAAGATGAAGATGCTGCCGCAGACGGCGGCGGTGATCGCGAACACGCGCCCGAGGATGCCCGTGCGCTGGTCGTGGCCAGCCGCGCGGCGCACGAGGATCCAGGCCTGGTCGAGGCGGCGCAGAATCGAGAGCGTGCCGAACAGCAGCACGAACAGTCCGATGAACGCGACCAGAATGCCGAGGCTGACGCTGCCCGTCAGGTAGTTGACCTGCGCGGCGACCCACAGGCAGGCGAGCGGAATCGGGCCCCAGCACAGCAGGCTCAGGAAGATGATCCCCGCCAGTAGGAACCCGGCCAGCGAGCCGTCGAACCGCTGACGCAGGTGGCTGCCGCGTGTGGGCAACTCGCGATAGTGGACCGGCGCGGTCCCGGGCCGGCGACCGACGAACAGACCGCCGTTATCGGAGGGGTCGGTGCGCATCAGTCCCTATCTTCGCAGCTTGCCGAGCGCCCGCCCGGCTGCCGGCCGTCAGCTCGCATACAGCGAGTCGAGCACGTCGGCGTACCGCTCGCCCACGACGTTGCGCTTGACCTTCAGCGTCGGCGTCAGCTCGCCCGTCTCCTGGGAGAGGTCGTGGTCGAGGATCGCAAAGCGCTTGACCTGCTCGACCTGCGCGTATTTGGTGTTGGCGCGGTCGAGCGCCTCCTGGACGAGCGCCTGCACCGCGGGCTCGCGCGCGAGCGAGGGGATGTCCTGCGGCAGGCCGTGCTCGGCGGCGTAGGGGAGGATCTCTTCCTCGTCGAGCGTTACGAGGGCCACGGGGTAGGGGCGCTGGTCGCCGTGCATGACCGCCTGGGAGATCCAGCGGCACTGCTTGAGGTCGTTCTCGATGTTCGCGGGAGTCAAGTTCTTGCCGCCGGCGGTGATGATGATGTCCTTCTTGCGCCCGACGATGTACACGAACCCGTCCTCGTCGATCCGCCCGAGGTCGCCGGTGTGCAGCCAGCCGTCCTCGACCGCGCCGAACGTCTCTTCGGCGCGGTTGTGATAGCCCTGGAAGATG
Source organism: uncultured Solirubrobacterales bacterium (assembly GCA_963810645.1). Taxonomy (GTDB): domain Bacteria; phylum Actinomycetota; class Thermoleophilia; order Solirubrobacterales; family Solirubrobacteraceae; genus Palsa-744. The sequence continues at coordinate 127,071 of CAWEOK010000019.1, forward strand.
TTCGGGCCTTTGATCAGCAACTCGCCGTCGTCTGCGATCCTGACCTCGACGCCCGGGAACGGCTTGCCGACGCTGCCGAAGCGGTGCGCCTCGGGGGTGCAGGCGGTCGCGGCGGTCGCGGTCTCGGTCATGCCGTAACCCTCCATCACGGGCACGCCGCAGGCGTAGAAGAACTCGAGGATCTCCGTGGCGATCGGTGCGGCGCCGCTGACGGCCTCGCGCAGGCGCCCGCCGAACGCCGCGCGCACGTTTTTGAACAGCCGCTCCTCGGCCTCTTCGAACGGTGCCTGCAGCTCGTCGGGGATCGGGCGCCCTGCCTGCTGGCATTCGCGCACCTGCATGCCCACGCGCACGGCGCCGGCCAGCTCCTCGGGGTCGGGGGCGTTGGCGCAGACGAGCGTGTAGATCTTCTCGAAGATTCGTGGCACCGACGGCAGGTAGGTGGGCTTGACCTCGGCCAGCTCGCCGATGATCTGCTTGGTGTCCCCGCCCCAGTAGGCGAGCGTGACACCGATGTCGAACGCGACCAGCTGCAGCAACAGCGCGAACGAATGCGCCAGTGGCAGGTACAGGTAGACGACGTCCCCGGCGTCGCTATGCAGGCTCAGGCGCTGCTCGACCATGTCGAGGATCGCGCGGTAGTTGCCGTGGGTCAGGACACAGCCCTTCGGCGGGCCGGTCGTGCCGGAGGTGTAGATGAACGTGAACGTGTCCTCTGCTCGCACGCCCGCACGGCGGGCGTCGAGCTCCTCGGCAGCGCGGTTGCGGCCGCGCGTGCGGACCTCCTCCAGTGTGATCGCGCCCAGCGCATCGATCTCGGGCGTGGTGTCCTCGGCGGATGGCGGATCGATCACGACGATCGTGCGCAGGCTCGGCAGCGTATCGCGAATCGCCGCGATCTTGGCCAGCTGGGAGGCGTCCTCGCAGACGATCGCGCAGGCGTCGGAGTCGGAGATGACCCAGTGGCACTCCTCGGGCGAGTTGGTCTGGTAGATCGGCACGACGATCGCACCGGCCGATGTGGCGGCGAGATCGGCGTATGACCACTCGGGGCGGGTGTTGGCGAGGATGCACACGCGCTCACCGGGTTCGATGCCGAGATCGATCAGGCCGAGCGCGGTCTCGCGCACGATCTCGTCGAGCTCGGCGTAGCTGACGTCCTGCCAGGCGCCGTCGCGCTTGTAGCGGATGGCGACGCGATCCCCGAACCGCTCGGCCGCGTGCGGGACCAGGTCGGCGATCGTCTGCGGCGTCGTTGCCGATGCCCCGGCTGCCGGCGCGGTTGCCGACGGTGCGATGGTGACCTCCATGAAGACTTCCTCCTCGATCGACAACTCACGTGTCGCTGACGCGCGACCCTCTGGTTATCACTGATGTTAGGGCCTCAGCGCTCCCTCGGGAAGGGCGTCACGACCTACACCGGGTTGGGCACGTCCAGGAACACGTGACGCAGGCCAAACCGCTCGACCAGGTGCTCGCCGAGCGCACGGACGCCGAACGTCTCGGTTGCGTAGTGGCCGGCGGCGATCAGGTGTAGGCCCAGCTCGCGCGCCTGTGTCATCACGCGCTCGGTCGGCTCGCCCGTCAGCAGTGCGTCGGCCCCCGCGGACGCGGCGTCGGCGAGATAGTCACAACCACCGCCGGAGACGATCGCCAGCGTGCGGACATGCGACGGTCCGGCGTCGAACACGAGCGGCTCGCGCTCGGTCAGTGCGCGTACGCGCGCGAACAGCTCGGTGGCGGGCAGACCGTCGCCGTCCTCGCCCTGGAACCGCACGAGGCAGCCGATCGGCTCGCCGTGGTGGAGCGCGAACGGCTCGTCCAAACGCTGTGCCCCGAGCGCGGTGGCGAGCAGGGCGTTGTTGCCGAGCTGGGGATGCGCGTCGAGCGGCAGGTGGTAGGCGGCGAGCGCGATGTCGGCGTCGAACAGGAGCTGCAGCCGGCGCTTGAGCTGTGCATCGATCGGGCCCGGCGTGCCCGAGCCCCAGAACAGGCCGTGGTGGACGAGCAAGAGATCTGCCTGCTCGCGGGCGGCGAGCTCGAACAGCTCCGCGCCGGCGGATACGCCGGTGGCGATCGTGGAGATCTCGGGCGGGCCGGGGACCTGCAGGCCGTTGGGGCAGTAGTCCTGAAATCGTGTCGGCTGCAGCAGGGTTTCCAGCTCGGCGAGGATCTCGGTGGTGGGCGTGGACGCGGGCATGTGGGCGACGATAGCGGTGGGACCCGTTGTGCGATTGTGCGGCGGCCAGCTGGCGCGGGTCGGGACGGGAAGGAGCGGTGTGGAATACTCACGGACGCGTCGGGGCGTGGCGCAGCCTGGTAGCGCGCACCGTTCGGGTCGGTGAGGTCCCCAGTTCGAATCTGGGCGCCCCGATAGAGCCGCACACAGCCGAACAGGTGCGAACACGAGCGAATGGCCCCGAGTGCGGGCGTACTGGCTTGGGGAGAGGGCTCGCATGTGTTCGCGGCTGTTTGGTGTCGCAATGCTGGCGAAACCCGAATTATGGGCTCGGTGGATTCACGAGTGGCGCGGTAGCTTGTCCAGACATGTTCGTCTTGTCGTGTGGGGAAGGGGTCTAGCTCGTGGGACATATGCGTGCCCGTCGCAGCATCAAACTGGGGTCGGGCGTAAAGCTCAATCTGAATAAGCGCAGCGTCGGTTTGACCGTGGGCGGACGCGGTGCGCACTACACGGTCAATAGCCGTGGTCAGCGCACCACGACGGTCGGCATCCCTGGTTCGGGGGTCAGCTACACCAGCCGCTCATCGACGCGCAAACCCGCTGCGCGGGCTTCAAGCCCGCGCGCAAGCCGTTCGACCGCCTCGAGCCGCGGCCGCGATTCCGGCTCCCTCGGCTCATCCGGGTGTCTTTGCTCGTCATTACGAGCGTGCTTTCTATCTCGGCACGACGAAGCTCGCAGCCGGCGAGGACAAGGCCGCGCTGGCGGCCTTCCGAGACGCTGATACGAGCGACGATAAGCATCGGGCGATCTCACCCGCGCTATTCGCCGGAGTGCTGGCGTTTCAGCTCGGCGATCACGAGGCTGCCGTGCCCTACCTGGAGCGGGTCACGAACTCCGCGCTGTCGCTGCCTGACAACCTCATCCACAAATACGGCTCTCTTGTCATGGATGTAGGTGAAACTCGTGTGGGAGTGTGAGGTTATTGGGCCGCAGGTGAGCAGGACGAGGGCGAGCGCTGCTTTGGCTGAGTGGAACCCGTAGGCGCGGCGGGTGATGAGACGGACCTTGTTGTTCAGTGCCTCGGTGCGGCCCTGGGTGATGCCCAGGCGGACGGCGGCGAGGATGCCTTCGCGGTGTTTTTTGATGGTCTGGGCGAGACGGACGAATGGGGCGAGGCGGCTGCGGGTTGCGCGGCTGATGAAGCGGTCGATCAGGACGGTGACGTCGTCGAGGTCGAGTCCTGCGGTGAAGATGCTCCTGAGGGCCTCCTTGAGGGTGTAGGCGAGCCAGACCGCGCCACCAGCGTGTTTGAGCTTGCGGTATGTGACGGCCTGCTCGGCGGTGAGGTTCTCAGGGTTCTTCAGCAGCGCCCAGCGGGCGTCCTTGAAGCGCTTGGCGGCTTCCTGGTCACCGAGGGAGCGCAGCTCGTTCCAGTAGTCGCGGCGGACTTCGTCCAGTGCCTTGGTAGCGAGCGCCACGACGTGATAGCTGTCGATGCAGAGCGTCGCTTGTGGGGCGTGTTTCTTCTTGCGGGCGCTCTTGGCGTAGCCGGGCCCCATGTCCAGCGAGATAGCCCTGAGCTTCGCCGAGCGCTCAGGCCCCAGCTCCTTGAAGAACTCATCGCCGGCTTTCTCACCGGCGCCCTCGGTGCCCCACACCACCTTTCGGCGCTGATGGTCGCAGACCAGGGTCAGGTAGCGGTGCTGCTTGCGCCAGGAGACCTCGTCCATGCCGATGTCAAACAGCTCATTCAGGCGGTCGGGATCGAGCTCGTCCCGGGTGACGCGCTCGATGATCCGTCCCACCGTGCGCCAGTTGATCCGCACCAGCCGGCAGATCGTGCTCTTGTCGGTCCTGCTCGCCAGGTAGGCGACGAGGCGCTCGAAGTCCTTGGTGAAGTCCGAGCCCGCCCGGGCGAACGGCACGCTCTCGGTGCGCACCCCATGAACCGGGCAGGACAATCGCCGCAGCTGCGCGCGGATCTCCAGCCGCCAGGCCCCCAAGTCCAGGTGGCGCCAGTCCGAGAGCACCGGCCGGACGTCGTGGCGGTGCGGAGTGCTGAAAGAGCACTCAGGGCACACCAAGCGCCGGCGGCGCAGCGCCACCCGCACGATGACCCGGTCGGGCTCGAAACGAACCCCCCTGACCCAGACGCCCTCCAACCGCAGAAGCCGCGAGGTGGAGTCGGACCGGGGCGCGGTGCCGGCCTTTCCGCCGGTCCGTTTCCCCGGCCCGCTCCCCGAACCGGACGTGCGACTTCCACCGCATCCGGCTCTCCACGAGCCCCAAGGTCATCCTTCGGCCTGTTCGTCTTCGTCCGCTCCCACGGTGTAGGGATCTTCGCCCCGCGATAGCGGTAGCGGGTGACCGGCACTGCGGGGTTGAAGAGCATCACTCCGCCGTCGTGCTCGGGCACCACGGCCGGTGGCCAGGTAGCGCCGTCGGATCCACTTCCAGTTGGCACGGCGGTGTTTGCGGCGCAGCCATCCAACGACCCGCAGCCACGTGAAGTGGTGCAGGTAGTTAAAGGTGTCCTTCGACACGCCGTGTCGGAAGTAGATCGTCCAACCCCGCAACGCCGCATTGATCTGGCGCAGGAGGTCGGAGAGCGGGTTGTTCGTTCCCTGTTTGGTGATCGCCTTCACCTTGGCCATGATCGAGGAAAGTGACTTCCTCGATGGCCAGCTGTAGACGAACGCCATGTTCGATCCTCGCTTGATCTGCCGCTGGATGCGAAAGCCGAGGAAGTCGAACCCCTCGTCGATGTGGCACACACTCGTCTTCTCCTCCTAGAGCCGCAGGCCCACCGTGGAGAGCACCGCCGCGGTATCGACCTTCAGCGCCTCGGCGTGCGCCTCGGTGCCGGGCACCATCACCACGAAGTCGTCGGCGTAGCGCACCAGCCGATACGTGGGTTCTCCACGGCGACGGCGTCCCTCGCGGTCGTCATTTGGCCATGTCGCTCCCAGACCTCGGCGAAGTGCTCGTCGAGGACCGAGAGGGCGATGTTGGCCAGCAGCGGCGAGAGGATGCCGCCCTGGGGGGTGCCGGTCTTGGTGTCCCTGACCGCCCCGTCCTCGAAGAGGATGCCGCGATCAGGAACGCCTTCACCAGCCAGCGACGCGCTTGTCCCCGACCCGATGGCGCACCCGGTCCATGAGGGCCGGGTGGTCGATCTCGTCGAAGCACGCCGTGATGTCACCTTCCAGCACCCACTCGTAAGAGTTGGCGGCTGAAGTGGTGGATCTCGGCGATCGCGTCGTGGGCTCGGCGACTCGGGCGGAAGCCGTAGCTGCACGGCTTGAAGTCCGCCTCGAAGATCGGCTCGAGGACCAGCTTGAGGCTGGCCTGCACGGTGCGGTCCCGGGCGGTCGGGATGCCGAGGCGCCGGAACTTGCCTGACGCCTTGGGGATCATCCGCTCCCGCACGGGCAGCGGGGCGAACCTGCGTGCCTTGAGATCGTCTCGCAGCAGGGGAAGGAACCCTCGCCGTCCCGAAGAGGATGGAGCGTGGTTCGACGCCATCGACTCCGGCCGACCGTGCTCCTCGATTACCCCGCACACGATCCCACGCCACCGTGAGGAAGGCGGGATCGCAGACGAGGTTGAACAGGTCACTGAACCGACGATCAGGGCCGTCGGTCGCCCATTGGTGCAGTTTGGTCTGGATCCCCAGTACCCTGACCTCGGCCTCTTCGAGGTCGGCCACGGTGCGTCGGTGTTCACCGGCGACCTCCTGGCATGGCAGTACCAACACTGCTGACTCGCTGGGTCCCTTCGCCATGTGACCGGCTTTCCCGGCCTCGGACTACTACGGACCCTCCGCCCCATCCCGGGGCCGTCAGCCGACGGCGGGCCTGCCCGTCACCGCGCTGGGTGGCAGGGAGGGCGACCCCGGGGTGGTTCCCACGTTCACCACGTCCCGGTTGGCAGGATCGGCGCCCAGCTCTGCCGCTGCGGCCTCGCCACGGGTACGCCGCAGGCTTTCACCGTGGCCTCACCACGACTGCATGAGGCCGGCTTCGGAGTCGCTGCCCGCGAAGCGCGGACGGCGTGCGCTGCCCGGCCCATATCCACCAGGTTGGAGCCGGATCCACGCTTGAGCGGGTTCAACCACTGGTTCACTTTCGTTACGCCTTTCCGCCTTGCTTGCCGGGCGCTAGGCCATCTGGCAGTGCCGGCCCGCCCCGTCTTTGTCAGGGCTGCTCCCGCCCTCCCCAGCGCTCCCCGGTCAGGCTGCCCTCAGCTTCACCGGACTGCTGCGACAACCCGAAGGCGGAGTCCTTTCATCTCCGCTCGATTCGTGGCGCCTCGTGGCGCACAATGCAGCAGTGACGCGCATGCCGTCCTCCCTTGCAAGCCGTTGATCGTTGACAGACCAGCAGCCTGCCCGTGGAGGCGGCGGCGCGTCGCTGACCAGCGCGCAACTTGCGAGGACTTCCAGCGCCTGAAGAAT
>CAWEOK010000020.1:0-25047 GCA_963810645.1 uncultured Solirubrobacterales bacterium
GAGTCGACTGCTCTAACCAACTGAGCTACGGGCCCGCCTCGCGCCCGGACCGAACCGCTGGCCCGGCCGCAATCGGGCAGACGCTAGCAGCGAGATGTGGAATGCTCCCGCCCGCGTCCCGCGCCGGGACGGGATCGCCGAGAGCGGTGGTCAGGACTACGAGGAGAGGACTAGCCGATGGCAGACCGAGCAGCGATTGTGACCGGAGCGTCGAGCGGAATCGGACTGGCGATCGCGCGGGTGCTGGGCCAAGAGGGGCATGCGATGACGCTCGCCGCGCGCCGGCCGGAGAAGCTGGACGCGGCCGCGGCCGGGCTCGCGGACGAGGGCTACGACGTGCAGGCGATCGCCGCAAACGTCTCCGAGGAGGCCGACATCCAGAAAGTCGTCTCGGCTCATCAGGAGCGCTACGGACGCTTGGACGTGCTCGTCAACAACGCCGGCGTCGGCATCGGGGCACCCGTCGGGGAGATCGTCACCAAGCGCCTGGACCTGCAGCTCGACATCAACCTGCGCTCCATCCCGCTGTTCTACCGCGAATCGGTGGAGATGCTGAGAGCCGCCGCCGCCGAGCACCACAACGCGCTTGTCGTCAACACCGCCTCGATCGCCGGCAAGCGCGGCGTGGGCTGGAACTCGGTGTACTCGGCCACCAAGCATGGTGTTGTCGGCTGGACGGAGTCGATGAACCACGAGCTGAGCGGCGAGGGCATCAAGTCGACCGCGCTGTGCCCCGCCTTTGTGGATACGCCGATGACCGAGTTCGTCAAGGGCCACGTACCCGCCGAGCAGATGATCCGCCCCGAGGACGTCGCCGAGTCGGTGCGCTACCTGCTGAAGCTCTCCGCCATGTGCTTGGTGCCGGAGATCATGTTCCTGCGACCCGGCGAGGTGCTCTGACGGCGCAGTCTGCGCGCGCGAATCTCACCGCGGGGATCGGCGGCTTCCTCGCCGAGATCGCGCTGGCTGCGAGAGCCACAGCGCATGCTGCGCGAGACCAGCGTGTGGTGTTCGGAGATCGCGCGGTCGAGCTCGAGACCCGAAGCGCTCGCCAGACTGTCCCGCAACTGTGCGATCAGGATGCGCAGCTCGCGCGGGGTCGCCACGCGCTTACGCTTGCCCGCACGTGCGAAGCGGTCCCAGGACTTCGCGAACGACAGAAATTTCGTCCGGCCGCCGCAGCGATGGGCCGCGAGCATCGGACACACTCCCCCCTCCTCATCCACGTAGGCGCCGACGAGGATCCGCTCATACCTGCCCAGACCCAACAGCATCGCTTCGCGCGTGGCCACCGGCATGCAGTCGATCGCCAGGCGCAGACCCTCGACCGAGCTCGTTGAATGGTGGGGATGCTTTCCCATAGGCTGTACCCCGTCGCATGACTCGATGTCCGCGACGGTGCGCGGCCAACACAGTACGTCCTGCCGTCTTCACCGGCAACCAATGCCCTCTCGTTGAAAGGAAACTTGCACATGAAGCTCGGCGTGCACATCGGCTACTGGGGTCTCGGCCTCACCTCGGAGGACCAGCTGAACATCGTCGGAGAGGCCGAGCGACTCGGATACGATTCGGTCTGGACGGCCGAGGCGTACGGCTCGGATGCCGCGACCGTGCTCGGGTGGCTGGCGGGACAGACCTCGAAGATCCGTCTCGGCTCGGGCATATTCCAGATGCCCGGCCGATCGGCTGCGATGACCGCAATGACGGCGGCGACGATCGACCAGCTCTCGGGCGGTCGCATGATCCTGGGGATCGGCTCCTCGGGACCGCAGGTCGCCGAGGGATGGCACGGTCAACGGTTTGGCAAGCAACTGCAACGCACGCGCGAGTACGTGGCGGTCGTGCGTATGGCGCTCGCGCGCGAGCGAGTCGAGTTCCACGGCGAGACGCTGGAGCTGCCGCTGCCGGATGGGCCCGGCAAGGCGCTGAAGCTCACGATCGGACCAGTCCAGGAGCAGATTCCGATCTACCTGGCGGCTATCGGGCCGAAGAACACCGCGCTTGCCGGCGAGATCGCCGACGGCTGGATTCCGACGCTGTTCTCGCCCGAGCACGTCTCTGAGTTGCGCCCGCTGCTGGAGGAAGGCGCAGCACGATCGGGCAAATCGCTCGAGGACTTCGACATCGCCCCGACCGTGAACGTCTTCATCACCGACGACCTCGAGGGTGCCCGCAACGCGATGCGTCCATTCATCGCCCTCTACGTCGGCGGTATGGGCTCGCGCAAGCAGAACTTCTACAACCAGCTCGTCTGTCGCTACGGCTTTGAGGCGGAGGCCGCCCAAATTCAGGACCTGTACCTCGAAGGCAAGCGCGAGGAGGCGATGGCGGCTATCCCGGACGTGCTGATCGACAGCGTGTCGCTGTGCGGGCCGCCCGACGTGGTGCGCGAGCGGCTGGCGGTGTACCGCGACGCCGGTGTTGGCACGCTGGGCGTCACGCCGATTGCGTTCACGGCGGAGGACCGGCTCGAGCAACTGCGGCTCGTCGCCGAGCTCGCGGCCTGACCCATCCGCCCATGTCCTCGCCCGCGCGCCGCATCCTGCTGGGGGCGTTCGGCGACCCGGGCCATGCGTTTCCGATGATCGCGCTCGGCCGGGCTTTGCGCGCGCGCGGCCACGAGGTCACTCTGCAGACCTGGCGGCGCTGGCAGGGGCACGTCGAGGCCGAGGACCTGGCGTTCGCGCCGGCGCCCGAGTACGACGTGTTCCCGACCGGCGGTCCCGGCGGGGAGCCGCTCGACTTCTACGAGGCGGTCGTGCACGCGACCCAGGACACGGCGCCGCTCGTGCGCGAGTTGCGTCCGGATGTGGTCGTCGCGGACATTCTCACGCTCGCCCCGGCCCTGGCCGGGGAGCTGTGCGACATCCCGCGCGCGACGTTGATTCCGCATGTGTACCCCGAGAACGAGCCGGACGCCCCGATCTACTCGCTGGGTGCGCGTCTGCCCCGCACGGCGGCCGGACGCGCACTGTGGCGCCGCGCGCAGCGGCCCGTCAACCACGGAGTCGAGCGCGGCCGGGTTGAGCTGAACCAGACTCGTGCTCGCCTGGGTCTCGGCCCGCTCGAGTATGGACACGGCGGGACCAGCCACGAACTGGCGCTCGTGGCGACGTTCCCGCAGCTGGAGTACCCGCGCATTTGGCCGGACTGGGCGCATGTCGTCGGCCCGCTGATGTGGGAGCCACCGACCGATGACGTTGAGCTGCCGCCCGGCGATGCTCCGCTCGTCCTGATCGCGCCCTCGACCGCCCAGGACCCCGACCACAGACTGCTGCACGCGGCGCTGCGCGGTCTCGCCGACGCCCCGGTCAGGGTGCTCGCGACCTGGAATCGGCGGCTGCCATCACGGCCGCTGCCCGTGCCCGCGAACGCACGAGTCGTCGAGTGGGTCTCCTACGCGCGCACGATGCCGGCGTGCGATGTCGTCGTCTGCCACGCCGGTCACGGAACGCTGGTGCGCGCCCTGGCATCCGGCTGCGCGGTCGTTGCGTGCCCGCACGTCGGTGATATGAACGAGAACGCCGCCCGACTTGACTGGGCCGGCGCGGGGGTCCGCCTGCCGCGGCGGTTCGTCTCGCCACGGCCTTTACGCTTGGCGGTCGAACGGACCCTGAGCGAACCGTCGATCCGTGCGCGGGCGGGCGAGCTCGCCTCGTGGGCCTCCGAACACGACCCGGCGGACATCGCCTCTGCCCTAGTCGAGCAGCTGGCACACCAAAAAGCTCCGGGGGTGGGACTCGAACCCACAACCTCTCGATTAACAGTCGAGCGCATCTGCCAAAATTGAGCTACCCCGGATCGGGCTACCCCGGAGAACCTATCCGAGGTTGTCAGTGATATTACGATAGCTGACGGACTCCGGCCTCCACCTCGGCATGGCAGTTCGCACAAAGGAGCACGCACTTGCTCGCCTCCGCTCTCGCCTTATCCAGGGATCTCGCTACCCCTCGATGGCTCAACGAAAAGCTCTTCTCGGATGGCACGAGATGGTGGAACTCAAGCGCTGCGATACAGCGGCTGTATCCACAACCGACGCATACCCCACCGGCCTCTTCGACAAGCATTTGCTTGACCTTTCGTCGTCGGCGTACCACTGCTTCCGACCGACACTTGAGACATCTGTAACCGCTCGGAGACCTGCGCTTGAAGTCCGTCAGGCCATGTTGCAAGCACTCACGCTGTACAACGTCCATGGGTTTCTCGCCCATATCGCTCGTTTTACGGCGCCACTCGCCACGGCGCGTTGTCAATCCATACTCCCTCAGCCAGTGTCGAACCGTTGTCTTGCTGCGCCCAACAGTCTCGGCGATCTGCGCAATCGAGGCGCCCTGCTCGACCAGCGTCTCCAGCTCGTCGTGCTCCAGCCCACCCCGCGCCGCGTACTTATCCCGGTTGACGGCTCGCAGCCCATGTTTCTCGACCCAGTAGCCCACGGTCGATTCGTGCAGACCATGTCGTCGCCCAATCTCAGCAAGCGACACACCCTGACTCAAAAGTTGCTCCAACGAAGCGCGATCCATGCACCGCATTGTCCTATACGGATCGGACGGAACCCCACGAACATACGTTCCATTCTGTGACATTTTTGTGTCAACTTCGTGACTTCAACGGACGAGCCGGACCCATCAGACCTACCCTCACCCCGTCTCCTCCAACGCCCGCTCGTAAGCCCGATCGAACTCGCGCTTGACCTCGGCGCGGCGCACCGCCAGCTCGCTCACCTCACCGGACTCCTGGGCACGGGCGCGCTGGATCTCACGATCGATGCGAGCCAGCTCCAGCTGCATGCGCTGGGACTCGAGCATCGCCGGGGCGGGCGACTCCCGGCCGGCCTGCACGACCAGCTCGGCCAGCAGCCCCGCCAGCTGCGGGTCGTCCTCGGGCAGCTGAGCGCCTGGGTTCGTGAGATGCGCGCGCAGATGCCCGGCCGCGCGACGCACCAGATCGCTCGTGAAGTGTGCCGACAGATCGACTTCACCGAGGGCGCGCGCGCCCGACTCGGGCTCGGCGATGCACTGGGCGAGAAATGCCCGCTCGGTGCTCTCACCGCGCGAGACCACCTGAGAGGCCGGCTGGCGCGTCGCCTCTCCCCCTTCTCCTGCACCGGCGCGACGGTCGGCGGTCCTCTCACCGGCACCTGATCCACCTCGTCTCGCCCGTTCCGCCAAGGTCTGCTCGGCCAAGCTCTCCGGCAGCTGCAACCGCTCGGAGATCATCCGCGTGAGCTCCATCCGCAGCGCGCTAGGCGGGAGCGTCGCAAACACAGGTCGCAGCTCATCGAGCATCCGATCGCGACCCTCGGGGCTGCCGTAATCGCCGCCGTCCAACACCCGCTCCACGCGAAAGCGCACGAACGCAACGGACGCCCCAATCGCGCGCTCGATCGCCGTCGCTCCCTCGCGCTGCACGAGCTCGGCCGGGTCCGTACCTGCAGGCAGCGGAACGACGCGCAGCTCCAGCTTGCGCCGGGCGGCGAGACCGGCGGCGCGCAGCATCGCCTCCTGTCCGGCGCTGTCGGCGTCTAGCGCGAGCAGTACTGTGGGCGCCATCCGCGCGAGCTCTGAGACCTGCTCGGATGTCAGCGCGGTGCCCATCAGTCCGACTGTGTTGCGCATCCCGGCCTGGTGCAGGGCAATGACGTCGGTGTAGCCCTCGCACAGGATCGTCTGGCCCGCCTTGGCGGCATGAGCACGCGCGAGATCGGCGCCGTACAGGTGCGATCCCTTGTGGTAGACGGTGTTGTCCGAGGTGTTCAGATACTTCGGCTGCTGATCCTCGCTCAGCGCGCGCGCCCCGAACCCGAGCACGCGCCCACGGATGTCGGCGAGCGGAAACATGATCCGCGAGCGAAACCGGTCGTACAGTCGCCCGTTCTGCTGTGAGCGCTGCGCCAAACCGGTCGCGTACAGCTCAGCCTCTGAGAACCCCCCGCGCAGTGACGCCGTCAACACGCGATCCCAGGCGCTGGGGGCATACCCGACGCGGAACTCTCTGAGGATCTCCTCCCCCAGTCCCCGCCCCAGCAGGTACTCGCGTGAGCGCTCCGCCTCCTTGCTGTCCCACAGACAGCGCTCGTAGTAGGCGCTCGTACGGGCCAGCAGCTCGAGCAGCCGTTCGCGCTCTCGACGTTGCTGCGCCTCGCGCTCGTCCTCCTGCTCGCGCTCCAGCTCGACCCCTGCACGATCGGCGAGCAGCTCCAGCGCGCCTTTGAAGTTGACGCCCTCGGTCTCCTGCACGAACGTGAACACGTCGCCCGCCGCCTGACAACCGAAGCAGTAGTAGACCTTCTGCGTCGGGTCGATCCCGAATGACGGTGTGCGCTCCTCGTGGAACGGGCACAGCCCCTCATAGCGATTCGCTCCCGCGCGGCGCAGATCGGTGCGTGCGGAGACCAGCTCGACGAAGTCAACCGCGTCGCGCACACGATCTCGGGACTGACTGGTGTACAGGGCCATCGCATGCCAACGCTAGCGGGCAAACGCTTGCGGCACCTGAAGCTCGGTGTACTCGCGTATGCAGTACCGGTCGGTCATGCCCGCCAGGTAGTCAGTCACACGCTCGGCGAGCTCGTCATCGCCTCGCGCAGAAGGAGCGCTGGCAAGGCCCGACCGCGGGTCGGGCAGCAGCTCGGGATGGGCGACGTAGTGCTCGAACAGAGCGCTCACCACGCCCGCGATCCGCTCGTGCTCGGCGCGCACGGCGGGGCCGAGATAGACATGCTCGAACATGAACCTGCGCAGATCTGCCATCGCCGGGCCGGCCTCGGGTCCCTGAACGATGTCGCCGGCGCGAGCGGAGTGCTCGACCAGATCGTGTACGAGCGCGTCGATGCGGGCAGATCCGGTGTTGCCGAGCACCGCGATCGGTTCGGATGGCAGCTCAGCCTCTCGCAGAAGCCCGGCGCGCAGAGCATCGTCGATGTCGTGGTTGATGTACGCCACACGATCCATCAACCGCACGATCAGCCCCTCCAGCGTGCTTGGCGCCTCAGCGCGGCCCGAGTGGCGGGCGATGCCGTCGCGGACCTGCTCGGTCAGGTTCAGCCCGGCGCCATCGCGCTCCAGCACGTTGACCACGCGCAGCGAGTGCTCGTAGTGGCGAAACCCCCCATCGAAGCGCTCACGCAGGCAGCGGTCGAGCACCTCCTCGCCGATGTGCCCGAACGGCGGATGCCCGAGATCGTGGCCGAGACCGATCGCCTCGGTCAGGTCCTCGTTCAGTCGCAGCGCACGTGCGACTGTGCGCGAGATCGTCGTGACCTCGAGCGTGTGCGTCAACCGCGTGCGGTAGTGATCGCCCTCGGGCGCTACGAACACCTGCGTCTTGTGCGTCAGCCGGCGAAACGCCTTGCTGTGGACGATCCTGTCGCGGTCGCGCTGGTACGGGGTGCGCAGCGCGCAGTCATCCTCGGGACGAGCCCGTCGCGCCGGGTAGGAACGGGCAGCCAGCGGCGAGAGCGACGCTTCCTCCTGCGCGCTGACGCGTGCCGCGAACGTCGCGGCGATCGAGTCTGGGTCGGTGGCGATGCCCATCGGGCGATTGTGCCACCCGCAGCGGCGCGCCTTCGACAGTGGCGGGCCTCAGCGCCAAGACCCTCGGCGATGGCGAGCCCACGGCAACGGCGAGACGCTCAGGGCTCGCGCTGCCAATCGCCGCGCATGCCCGCGACGTGCATCCAGTGGTGCCAGCCCTTCATCTCTCCCGGGTCCTCGTCGTACACACCCGCCCCGCCTCCGGGCTCCGGCAGGTCGCCGGCGGCGGCCGAGTCGATACGCAGATCCACGCCATGTTCGTGCAGGGCCGCGACATCGGCGGCCTGCACAAACCGCCGGCCATGCCCGGGCACGGCGATCACCAGGCCGTGGAATATGTCCTTCTCGGGCGCCGCCACGACGTGATCGACCGTGCCCACCTGCTGCCCATCGGAGGCCAACACCGGGACGTTCTTCTTGAGCACCTCGTAAGCGATGGGCAGACCCTCATCCACAAATCACACGATACACGCGGCGCCGGCCCAGGAAGTCAGGCCGCCGGCATCAGCCGCACGTTCGCGTGATGCTCGAGCGTCTCCGAGATCGCACGCTCCACCTGGCCGAGCGCCCGCTCCCCCGCATCCGGAGCATCGGCCAGGGGCAGGCCGAGCGCCTCGGTCATGAAGTTGTAGGCGTCGGGGTCGAACGCAAACGAGACGACCGAACACGTCTCGTCGCTGGACGTTTCCGGCCAACACGCCCCGCACACGACACCCCCGGAGGCGCCGGAGAAGCCGACGAGATGTTCGTGCTCACCGCAGGCCGCGCATGCACCGAGCTGTGGTGCCAGGCCCGCGGCGAGCATCAGCTTCAGCCGAAACGCAAGCGCTCCCGCGCGCCCGGAGGCGGCTGGGGCCCCGGACGTTGCGCCCACGTCCAGCAGCGACAGGCGCCGGCAGAGCAGGTTGAACACGTTCGGATGGGGCTCCTCAGTCTCGAACAGCCGCCCGACCGCATCGCACGCACGCGCGGCGGCGTCGATGGCGCGGGCGTCGCAGCGCAGACGTGCATACGCCTCGATCGTCTGCGCACCGGTGACGGTGAGCAGCTCTCCACGACCTTCGTGCAGATCAAGCTGCAGACGAAAGAACGGCTCCAAGCGCCCGCCAAAGCGGCTGCGCGCGCGACGCACACCCTTGGCGATCGCGCTGACACGCCCGAGCTGGGGTGTGTACAGGTGCAGGATGCGATCGGCCTCGCCGTAGCGCATCGAGCGCAGCACGACCCCCTCCGTCTTGACTGGTCCTGACACTCTGCCGAGTCTAGATTCGCACGCGGCGCATCCGCATGCATGCATCCGATAACCCGATCCGAACAGCTCCAGCTCGTTGCTATATTTAGTGAAGTAATGAGTGAAGTCACCGTATACAGTGCCGATCCATGCTCGTATTGCGCCCGTGCCAAGGGTCTGCTGCGGTCCCATGGGATCGAGTTCACCGAGATCAACTTGTCCAAGGACCCAGTCGGGCGCGTCGAGCTCGCGAGCCGGACGGGCATGATGACCTTTCCCCAAGTCCTGATCGACGGGCAGCTGGTCGGCGGCTTTACCGAGGTCAAGGCCGCCGCCGAGAGCGGACGGTTGAACGAGTTGCTGGCCGGTTCGGGGACGCGACCGGAGGGAGTGTCTCCCGGTTCGGCGGAGCAAGTGTCTCCCGGTTCGGTCGCCTGACCCGCTACCTACGGCCCTTCAACGCTCGCCGCAGCCGCGGCCGCGGCTGGCAGGTCTCGCACACATAGGTCCCGCGTCCGGCGACGACCATCTTTACGATCGTGGTTCCACAGTTCGGACACGGCTCTCCCTCACGCCGGTGCACGAGAAACCGGTCCTGAAACGAGCCGCGCACACCGTTGACATGGCGAAAATCGTCGATCGTGGCACCGCGCGCCTCGATGCCTTCGCTGAGCGCCTGGATGATCGTCTCGCGCAGGCCGGCGTACTGCGCACGCGAGAGCCAACCGGCCCGACGCAGCGGATGAACACCTGCGCGGAACAGCGCCTCGTCGGCATAGATGTTGCCGACGCCGGCGATCCGGCGCTGGTCGAGCAAGAGCGCCTTGATCGGTGCGCTGCGCCCTCGCGCAATCGAGCGTAGATGCTCGGGCGTGAACCGATCGTCGAACGGCTCGACGCCGAGGCGCGCGGCGAAGAACGCCTCCAGGGCCTCGCTCCCGAGCAGCAGCTCGCCGGTGCCGAACCGGCGCGGGTCCACGATCACCAGGCGGCGCTTGGGCGCCAGCTCGATCAGCACCCGGACATGCGCCGGCTCGGGCTTGGGCTCGCACAGGACGGCGCCGGTCATGCGCAGATGCTGCGCGAGGTGGACATCGCCGGACAGGTGCCACAGCAGGTACTTGCCCCGGCGGCCCAACCGCTCCACACGGCGCCCGGTCAGCGCCTCGGCCAGTTCGCCCGGAGCGAGCGGTCGCGACCAGCGCGGGTCGAGAATCTCCACCCGGGCCAGCCTCCTGCCTTCCACGAGGGGAGCAAGCTGGCGTCTGATCGTCTCGACCTCGGGCAGCTCCGGCATTGGCCAAGCTTATGACCAAGGCACGCGACCGCTGGTCCGGACCCTCCGACACGCCAAGCTCACACCCACTGTCACACTCAGAGCTCGCGGCGAACGCACCCCTCGAGCTACCCCAGAAACGGCTCCCCCGGCAGGCCGTCCACGGTACGTCCGGCGAGCCAGCGCAGCACCGTGGCGCCGGCATCCGCCAGAGGACCGTCGTGACGCGCCCCGCCATAGAGCCCACCCGCCGCTCGCCTGCTCGCCATCTCCCCCGTGACGGCAAGCAGCGGCGCGTACTCGCGCGTATGGTCGGTGCCCGCATGAGCCGGATCGACGCCGTGATCGGCGGTCACGATCAACAGGTCGCCGGAGCGCAGCCGCTCCAGCCACTCCCCAAGCTCGGCGTCGATCGCTTGCAGGGCGAGGTGAAAGCCGGCTGAGTCCTTGCGGTGGCCATAGACCTGGTCGGTCTCGATCAGGTTGACGAACACCAAACCCTCATCCAGCTCATCGAGCAGCTCCCGTGCGCTCGCGAGCGCCTGCGCATTGGTCGCGCCCGGATGGCTCTGGTCGATCCCCACGCCGGCGAACAGGTCTGAAATCTTGCCGACGCCATGTGTCGGCACACCCGCACCTGAGAGCTCCCGCAGATAGCCGCGCGACGGCGGCGCCAGGGCGAAGTCGCGCCGGCCCTCGGCACGCTCGAAGGCGCCCGGCACGCCACTGAACGGACGCGCAATCACGCGACCGACAGCGTGCTCGCCGGTCATCTCCGCCCGAGCGGCGGCACACGCGCGATACAGCTCCTGTACGGGCATCTGATCGACATGGGCGGCGAGCTGCAGCACCGAGTCCTGGGAGGTGTAGAGGATCAGCGCCCCGGTGCGCAGATGCTCGGCACCAAAGTCCTCGATCGCGGCAATCCCATTGTAGGGACGGTTGCAAACGATCTCTCGGCCCGTCGCCGCTTCCAGCCGCGCTGTCACCTCGGGTGGAAACCCGTCGGGGTAGGTGGGCAGCGACCGCTCGAGCACGATGCCCATCAGCTCCCAGTGGCCGGCCGTCGAGTCCTTACCAGGACCGAGTGCGTGCAGGCGTCCGTGGACGGCCGGGTCCGCCGCCGGCGGTACGCCCTCGAGCGCCAGGATCGAGCCCAGGCCCAGCGAGGCGAGCGTCGGCAGTTCCAGCCCCCCGACGTCCTGTGCGACGTGGGCCAGCGTGTTCGTGCCCTCGTCGCCGTACTCGGCCGCGTCGGGCAACGCGCCCACGCCGCATGCGTCGATCACCACGACGAACGCCCGGCGGCCCGCCGCATCCCCATCCCCGGTCTCGGGCGCGCCACCAACCCGCAGCATCTCATGCTTGGCCCGCATCGGTCGAGAGTCTGATCTCTATCCCCCGCGTCTGGCGCGCGGGTGCGCATCGAAATAGACGTCCTTCAGGCGCTCGGCCGACAGGTGGGTGTAGATCTGGGTGGTGGCGAGGTCTGAGTGACCGAGCATCTCCTGCAGCGAACGCAGGTCACAGCCGCCCGCGAGCAGGTGGGTGGCAAACGTGTGGCGCAGCGTATGCGGACTCATCTTCTGCTCCAGACCGGCGTGACGAGCGTGGCCCTGAACGACCTTGTACAGCCCCTGACGCGTCAGCCCCCCGCCCCGATGATTGACGAACAGCCGCGACTGAACCTGCACACCGACGAGCGCCGGGCGCCCGCGCTGGATGTATGCGCGCATCGCCGTGATCGCGCTGGATCCGATTGGCACGATCCGCTCCTTGGCGCCCTTGCCGCGGGCGCGCAGCACGCCCTCCTCGAGATCGATGTCGCGCAGCTGCATGCCGGTCGCCTCCGAGGCGCGCAGCCCGCACGCGTACATCAGCTCCAGCAGCGCGCGGTCGCGCAGCGCGAGCGGCTCGCTGCCTCCAGGCGCTGCCATCAGCCTGCTCACCTCTCCCCGCGTGAGCGCAGTCGGCAGATGCTGCGTACGTCGCGGGCCGCGCAGCTCGGCCGTCGGATCGTGCACGATCGTGCCTTCGCGACGCAGGTGCTTGTAGAAAGAGCGCAGGCAAGCCGCCTTGCGCCGGAGGGTCGCGGCCGCGACGGGCGCGCACACAGCTGGACTGCCCGCGACCGAGGCCAGCGAGACGCCTGTGTTTGTGTTTGCGTCTGGGTCCGCCGATGATGACAGTCGCGAGGGCGAGGGCGAGGGCGAGGCCAGCTCCGACAGGAACGCGGCAAGATCGCCGTGCTGAGCCTGCAGCGGACCGATGGATCGCCGGCGCAGGAACTCGCCGAATTGCAGCAGGTCGGAACGGTAGGCCTCGAGCGTGTTGCGCGACAGACCCCGCTCGAGCTCCAGATAGGCCAGGAAGTCGAGCACGAGCGGCTCGATCTCATCGATCGAGGGCGATGCGGACGTCAGGCTCACATACGGAGCTTCGCGTCCGCTCGGCGCGCTCCTGCCCACTGCCCGCGTTCATGCTCACCACCACCGTGCTCTCCCGCGGCGTCATCGGCCGCGGCCTGCGCCACGAGTTGCGCCAGTACGGCGCCCGCCGCCAGAGCGGCGCCGAAGAACAACGGATCGTCCAGCAGACCGCGGCCCATCGTCTGGGCCGGCAGTCCCGAGGCGGCATATGCGGGCAGATCGACCGTGGCGCGACGCCAGTCGTGGCGAGTGATGCGTGCCGGGCGCTCGACCTCGAGCTCCAACCCCGGGCGGCTGGACATCGCCCCGCCGAACACCGCACCCAGACCCGCGCGCAGGTCGGCGCCCACGGGAGAGCGCATACCCGCCGGCAGCGCGACCGTCACCGGCGCCAGCAACAGGTCCAGCACGGTGAGCGTGTGATGGGAGATCCCGCGATGGCGCGCGCGCGGATCGCCCGAGGACATCCGCGCCACCAGCAGAGCCGAGCAGCCGAGCGCGAGCGCCGCATGTGCGTTCTCGAGCGCCGACAGGCCGCCATGACCCAGCGATGAGCCGGAGCCGACGATCCCCGGCCCCGGTCCGCACACCACCGCATCCCAGCCGAGGGTGCTCAGCCCGTGGTGCAGCGCACCGGCGGTCGTGATCGCCTCGCCGTCACCGCCGCCGAACGCGGCGCCCGCCGTGAGGTGGCCTGCGAGCAGTCCGCGCTCGCGCAGCGCGCGCACTGTGCGCGAGTGCCCTCCGGGCAGCGCGCCGCCCTCGGTCTGCACGTAGCCGAGGCGTCCGCCGGGAACGGCCTGGGCGAAGGTCCACGCGACCGGGGCGAGTTGACCATGCAGCGCCAGTACCGCGACCGGCCGCTGCAGGGGCAGGCTCAGACGCTCGTCCTCGACGGGCGCAACGGCGTGTTGAATACTCGTGTAATTGAGCTTCATCACACCCACATTTGGCGCACCGTCGCCGGCAAGTCCGCGTGTGAGATTGACATGCACGATGTCGAACCCGCCCGAGCCCAGGCCGAGATCGAGCGCCTGCGCGTTGACCACCACCTCATCTCCCGTCTGGGAGGCGCCGACGAGCGCGACATCGGCGATCGCATGACGTGAACGGCCGGCGAGCTCTATGACGAGCTCCTGCTCAGGTCCATCCGGTGGACCGGCGTCGATTACGGTGGCGTGGCGGAGCTTCAGCATGTGCAGTGCTGCAAGCTACCGGGCGCGAGAGCTGCCGGCGCCGGGATCCTCAGGAGGGATCCGCTGGATGTTCACGTCCACGTCGCACTCATACTCAGGCAGGTTGGCCAGCTCGTGCGCACGGCTGATCAGCTCGGCGGCGATCGTGTCGGCGTGCTGTGCCTGCACATCGTGGAATACCGCCTCCACACGCAGCGTGCCCGGCGCATCCTCGTGCAGGCCCACACCCGGCTGAGCGGGGCCCGGGAGGCCGGAGGAGGAGCTCACGAGCGGGTGGCAGGCGCGGACTCGGCGCGGATGTCCGCAGCCCGGGCGTCTGCGGCACGCACGACATGCTCGTGCTCGTCATCGGACCGGTCCGCCACATCGCTGCCGGCATTCGCGTCGGCGTCGGACCCGTCCCCGACGCGCGAGAGCGCCGCCGCAACGAACTCGCGGAACAGCGGCGCTGGGCGCTCTGGGCGGGACTTGAACTCGGGATGGAACTGGGAGGCGACGAAGAACGGATGATCCTCGAGCTCGATCGTCTCCACGAGCCGGTCGTCCGGAGAGGTGCCGGACACGACCAGCCCTGCTGGGGCACCGACCCCGGAGGGGTTGGTCAATCGCTTGCGCAGCAGGTTGTTGACCTCATAACGGTGGCGGTGGCGCTCGTAGACGACCGCCTCGCCGTAGATCTCGCGCGCACGGGTGCCGTCGTGCAGCTTGATCGGGTCGGCGCCGAGACGCATCGTGCCGCCGAGATCGGCGACCTCCTTCTGCTCGGGCAGCAGATCGATCACGGGATAGGGCGTCTCCAGATCGAACTCGGTCGAGTTGGCGCCCTCCATGCCGGCCACGTGGCGCGCGAACTCGGCGACGGCGACCTGCATGCCCAGGCAGATGCCCAGGTATGGGATGCGCCGCTCGCGTGCGATGCCGGCAGCGGCGATCTTGCCCTCGATCCCGCGGCCACCGAATCCGCCGGGAATCAGGATTCCATCGGCCGCTGCCAACCGCTGTGCGGCATCGGTCTCAGGGTCCTCCAATTGCTCGGAGTCGATCCATTCGATCGACACCCGGCCACCCTGCAGCGCGGCGGCATGACGCAGGGCCTCGGACACCGATAGGTAGGCGTCCGCGAGCTGCACGTACTTGCCGACGATCGCGATCGTGACGGTGCGAGTGGCCCGCTCGGCGCGCTCGATCGGCTCGCGCCAGTCCGACAGGTCCGGGGCCGGTACCTCCTCCAGGCCGAAATGCTCGAGGATGAAGTCATCGACCCCCTGCTCAGAGAACACGAGCGGCACCTTGTAGATGTCATCGACATCACGCGCGGAGACGACCGCGTCCATCGGCAGGCTGGCGAACAGCGCGATCTTCTTGCGGATCTCGCTCGACAGCCCGCTCTCTGAGCGGCACATCAGCATGTCGGGGGCGATCCCGATGCGCCGCAGCTCGTTGACCGAGTGCTGGGTCGGCTTGGTCTTCAGCTCGCCGGCGTGACCGATGTAGGGGACGAGGGTGAGATGTATGTACATGCAGCGCCGCCGGCCGACGTCGACGGGGAACTGACGGATCGCCTCCAGGAACGGCAGCGACTCGATGTCCCCGACGGTGCCGCCGATCTCGGTGATCACGAAGTCAACGTCGCTCGACTCGGCGATCAGCGAGACTCGTTGCTTGATCTCATCGGTGATGTGCGGCACCACCTGAACGGTGCCGCCGAGATAGTCCCCGCGGCGCTCGCGGCGGATGACAGTGTCGTAAACGCCTCCGGCGGTCACGTTGGACGCGCGACTGGTGTTGGCGTCGGTGAACCGCTCGTAGTGGCCGAGATCGAGGTCGGTCTCGGCGCCGTCCTCGGTCACGAACACCTCGCCGTGCTGATACGGCGACATCGTTCCCGGGTCGACGTTGATGTAGGGGTCGAACTTCTGCATCGCCACGCTCAGCCCGCGGGCTACCAGCAGCCGTCCGAGCGAGGCCGCGGCGATGCCCTTGCCGAGGGAGGAGACGACACCACCGGTTACGAATATGAACCGGGTCTTCGCTGGGGTGTCCGCGCGGCGGTCGGAGGAGTGCAGTGTCATCGTTGAAGGCTAGGAGGGCCTGCCCCAAGAGTCTAGCCCGCGCAGCAGCGGCACCCGCGACACGAGCTCTGAGATCGAGCGCAGCTCACCGTAGACGGTGAGAATTGCCAGCAACGCGAGCGAAATCAGCTGGCCGGTCTCAGACAGGCTCAGTACCAGCCACAGACCCGCGAGCGCGCCGAGCAGGTTGGCGCCGGTGTCGCCGAGCATCGCCCGCTCGCGCAGGTCATACGCCCCGGCGATCAGCGCCGGCCCCACGAACAGGCCGAGCGTCCACAGCGGGCGCAGTTCGCGCACGCCGATCGTCAATCCCGCAGCGAGCAGCACGAACACCTTGATCGCACGCCCGGGACGCAGGTCGAGCAGGTTGAAGGCGTTCGTTGCCAGCACCAACACGGCGGCCGCCAGCAGCCAGCGCCCGATCGACAGGCCCGCATCAACATAATCCATCGTCAGCAGCGCCAGCCCGAGCGAGCCGGCGGCCTTCAGCATCCCGGTGGAGAAGCTCGCCGCGCAGTGCCGCGCCCCCATGCCCGCGCCAACCGCGAGGCCCAGGCGAACCGGGCGAGTCCACACGCTCAGAGCCAAACGCGTCGTCGATCAGTCCCAGGCAGGCGACACCAAGCGCATACACCGCGGCCGGCAGCAGCCGCGGATACAGGATCGCGGTGCGTGCCAGCCGTTCGATCAGCGTGACCGGCACGAGCGTGAGCAGGGCGGCCACGATGATGAGCACACCAAACGGCAGCGGAAGCGATCGCTCGCGATAGTTGGGCCGCACGTGCCCGCCAGTACGCAGCGCATGCAGGGTCGGCCTGGCGAGAATCGCCGCCAGCGCGAGGGCGAACAGGAACGGTAGGGCGCGCATGTCGAGAAGCTAGCGACGCACGCGGACGAGGCGTTCCTATGGCACAGCGCTCGGCAGCAGCGAATCGGCCGTCGGCTTGACCCCGAACGCACCGTGTGCCCCGGCGAGCGCGTAGATCAGCGCGGCCTGTCCGGAGGGCTCGTCCAGATTGTCAACGCTCGACAGGTTCTTGCTCTCATACCACGGCACCTGCGAGGGTTCGGTATTCGTCAGCTCGACACCGACCGTGGGCACCCCGACCGCGGCGATCCCATTGAGCAGACCAGTGGCGAACGCAGTGCTCGCCGCGCTCTGTTCGGGGGTCATGCCAGTCGGTTCGGCACGCATCACGACCAGCCCGTCCAGGCGGCCGAGCTGTCCGTCGAAGGCGCTCAACAGCACGCCCCGCACACGGCTGAGCAGCTCGCGATCCACCAGCTGACCGCCGCTGACGAGCTGGCGGCCGGCGAGTTCGCCGAAGCGCTCGATGAGCGTGGGGTCGCCCGCCAGGTCCGCATAGTGGGTGCCGGCGGCTTCGCTGTCGATCCCCTGCAGGTCCAGCGGCTCGCGCACCCCGGCCACAATCGTCAGGTTGCCGCCGGCCTGGGTGACGGCCGAGCGCACGTACCCGTCCACCTGGTCGGAGGAGCCACCGAGGAACACCAGGCCGATGTTGCGCCCACTCAGCAGACCATGTACCGCAAGCGGATACAGACCGCCGGCGAACGCTTCCTCCTCGGCCAGCTCATCCTGCAGTTGCCCGACCTGCCGGCGCGCGCCACTGACTTCGGAGTTGAGGTTCGCGACGATTCCGTTCTTCGCGGAGGACACGAGGTTGGAGTCGCCGATCGCCACACCGATCACGATGCCGACCGCCAGCGCCAGCAGTACGGCCGCGAGGGAAAGCGCGTGGTAGCGGTAGTCGAACATCGCCGATCGGGACTCTTGCAGGAGCGCCAGCCCAGCGGTCTCAGCCGGCGCCCAGCAGCAGTTGCAACCTCAGCCACAGCAGTTCGGCCACGTCGCGCAGCGCCGGTGTCATCGCCACGACGGCGATCAGCGCGATCAGCCCCGCGGCGATCACGACCAGCAGCGGGGTCAGGCCCGGCCGGGGATGGTAGAGGCGACTGACGCCCTTGGCGTCAACGAGGATCTCACCGATCCGCAGACGGGTCAGGAATGTCGAGGACATACCCTCGCGGTTGCGATCGAGGAACTCGAGCAGATTGAACGGCGAGCCGACCGAGACGATCAGACGGGCGCCCTTCTCGGCGGCGAGCAGCATCGCCACGTCCTGGCTGGTGCCGGGCGCGGGCACGAGCTTGTAGGGCAGCCCCAGCTCGTCCAGCCGGGCCCGTCCGGGCGCGCGACCGTCCGAGTAGGAGTGGACGACCAGCTCGGCTCCCCGATCGTAGGCTCTCAGCAGAGCGGCCTCGCCGGCCGAGTCCATGTCGCCGACGATCATGTCGGGGCACAGCCCCTCCTGAAGCAGCGCCTCGGTGCCACCGTCAACGGCGACGAGCACGGGGCGCATGTCGCGGATGAACGGGCGCAGCGCGCGCAGGTCGTGCTGATGGTCAACGCCGCGCACGACCACCAGCGCGGAGCGGTCGCGGAAGTCGGTGTCAAAGCGCGGCAGGTCGATCCGCCCGGCGAGCAGTTCGCGCTCCTCGCGCATGTGCTCGATCGTGTTGCGCGCGAACCGCTCCAGCGCCTCTCCCACCTCGCGCCTGCGGGCCTCGGTCTCGGTGCGCACGCGCGCCAGGTCCAGCACTACTCCCTCGGCCACCAGTCGATCCCCGCGGAGCACCTGGGCGTCGCGGACGGTGATCGCCTCGCCGTCACAGAGCAGCTCAAACAGCGAGTCATCGGGCAGGTCCACGAGGTGCACACCGGCTTGCACCAGCAGTTGCGGGCCGAGGTTCGGATAGGAGCCGCTGCTGGAGGGCCGGCAGTTGAGCACGGCGGCCGTGCCGGCAGCGATCAGCTCCTCGGCTGAGACCCGGTCGATGTCGAGGTGGTCGATCACAGCCACGTCACCACTGGAGAGGTGCCTGACCAGCAGCTTTGTGCGCCTGCCCAGGCGTGCTGGGCCTGTGACGATGCGCCATGGCGCGACATCGATGAGCGGCGCGGGGGCTTGGACAGACGCAGGAGTGGGGACGAGATCCCGCGGTGCCTGCGAAGCGCTGTTCGGCGGCTGCTCTGCAGTGGCCATCGCAGTCGGAGGTTAACCGCTTCCGTGCTCAGTCCGTGCTCAGGCGGCCTTGCGCAGATCTCTCGCGTGACGGCGGGCGGTTGTGTCGGTGTCCTGTGCGCCGAGCATGCGAACCAGCTCGGATACAACCTCCGGCTCGCCGAGCTGCACGACCGTGGCGAGCGTCGGATCGGCCGAGGTGTCCTTGACGATCGAGAAGTGGCGTGCTCCCAGCGAAGCGATCTGGGGCAGGTGAGTGATGCACAGGACCTGCCTGGTCTCCCCCAGCGTCCGCAGACGCTCACCGACCGCGCGCGCGGTGTGGCCGCCGATGCCCGCGTCGATCTCGTCGAACACGAGCGTCGCCAACCCGGGTGCGTTCTCCTCGTGAGCAGGGTTGAGAGCGCGCTCGCCGCCGGTGGCGGCGGCGGTGATCACAGCGAGCATCACCCGGGATAGCTCCCCGCCGGAAGCGATCTCACGCAACGGGCCGGCGGGAACGCCGGGGTTGGGGGCGATCATCAGCTCGACCGAGTCTGCACCGCTGGGACCGGGGGCGCGCTCGGAGAGGAGGACCTCAAAGTCGGCATCGGCCATCGCGAGCGCGGCGAGCTGCTCGCGCACGGCGCCGGCCAGGAGCGGGGCGGCCAGCTCGCGGGCTTGACGCAACTGCGCGACATGCCGGTCGAGCTCGGCGCGGGCGCTGCTCAGGCGCTCGGCGGTCTGGGTGAACGCCACCTCGGCGCCGTCCAGTTCCTCACGACGCGCGCGAGCTTGGGCGGCGTAGGCAAGCACGTCTGCGATCGAGCCGCCGTGCTTGCGGATCAGCCGCTCGGTTGCGGCCAGGCGCTGTTCGATCTCCTCCAGCGAGCCATCCTCACCGGCGAGCCGTTCGCCGTAGTCGCGCAGCTCTGCGGCGAGATCTCCGGACTCCAGCACGATCGCGCGCATCCGCTCGGCGAGCGTATCCAGATCGGGGTCCACGCCCGCGACCGCGTCCAGACGGGCGGCGGCGGCGGCCAGCAACGGTACGGCGCCGGGTTCCTCCGGCGAATCGGGTGTGAGCCCCTGCGCACCCGAGCCGGCGGCAGAGCACAGCGCGTCCAGACGGCGCAGCCGCTCACGGGCGGCGAGCAGGCGCTCGTGCTCGGCTTCATCCGGAGCGGCGGCGTCGATCTCTGCGAGCTCGTGTTCGAGCAAGCCCAGCTCGCGCTCACGCGCGCCGCAGCGCTCACGCAGGTCTTCGAGCTCGACCTGCAGGCGCTCGCTCAGGCGGTAGGCGTCGGTGCACAGGCGCAGACGCGCGGACTGAGCGGGTCCGCACAAGCCGTCGAGGATCTGCAGTTGGGCGCTCGCGAGGGTCAGCTTGCGGTGCTCGTGCTGACCGTAGAAGGAGACGAGCCGGGTCCCGAGGTCGCGCAACTCGGCGACGGTCACAGTGCGTCCGTTCAGATACGCGCGCGTGCGCCGGCCATCCGCATCGATGCACCGGCCCAGGACGAGCTCCTGTGCGTCGCTCGGAAGGCGCTCGCCAAGCTCCTCGCGTAACGCGTCGGAGAGCTCGAACACGCCCTCGACATATGCCTCGCTCGCGCCGGGGCGCACGATGCCCGACCGGGCGCGACCCCCGAGCAGCAGGTCCAGCGCGTGCGCGAGCACGGTCTTACCGGCGCCGGTCTCACCTGTAAGCACGTTCAGCCCGGGGGCCAGCCGCAGTTGAGCGCGCTGGATCAGCAGCAGGTTCTCGACGTTCAGCTCTGACAGCATGACCATGCAGGTGTACCAGCGAACGGGGACGGACAGGTCGCGAGCGCTTGAGCGGGCACGCAGAACTGACGATGATGGACATATGACTTTTGGCGAGGACGATCAGTCTCTGCCGGGCCGGATCGACTGCCTGTCGGCAGCTGCGCTGAAGGACCGGCTGGAGGAGGAGATCAACCGGGCGGGACGTCACGGCACGCCGCTGAGCTGCCTGCTCGTCTCGATCGAGGACCTCGCCGAGCTCGCCTCGCGGCACGGGCGCGAGCTGCCCGAGCAGGCGCTCGCATATGCCGGTCCGGCGCTGCTGGGAGAGCTGCGCCGCTTCGATCGAGTGGGTCGCCCGAGCGACACAGAGCTGCTGGTCGTGCTCCCGGGCGCGGACGGTCCGCGCGGGGAGATCGTCGCCCGGCGCGTGATCGACAGGCTGCGCGCGATCAAGATCGAGTCCGACGGGATCCGCCGACCGTTGCGCGTGTCGGTCGGGCTGGCGGCCTGGCGCGAGGATCTCAGCGGCGAGCAGCTGCTGGCCCAGACGCGCGCGGCCGCGCAGCGCGAACGCGGCGAGCCGGCGACGACTGACTCGTAGTCCATAATCACGCCCCGATGTTGAGCGGATCAGAGTTGTGGCTGCTGCGCCTGATGGCCGATCGCGGTCTGGCGCTGCTAGACGCCAGTGGATTGCTGATGGTGATCGAGGAGCGGGGCGAGCTCCGTGTCGCGGCCGCCAGCGGTGAGAGCAGACCGCGGCTGCGAATCGTGCCGATCGAAGGCAGCGCGCTGGGCGCGCTCTTCCGGGAGGGCAAACCGGTGGCGCTCGATCGCCCGCGCGGGGCGGACGCGGCGCTGCTGCACGAATTGGGGATCGAGGCGCGGGCGGTCCTCGTCGAGCCGTTGAGCATGGAGGGCCAGGGCGGGGGCCTCGTGATCGCGCTGCGCCGGGACTCGGGCTTCAAGGGCCCGGACAGAGAGGCGCTGAGCGCGTTCGCGGCAAGCGTCTCCCAGCGGTTGACGGCAGAGCGCTCGGTGGAGATCGAGCGGCTGCGCTATGGCATGCAGGCGCGCGAGCGCGAGCGCACGCGCTGGGCCCGGGAGATCCACGACGAGACGATCCAGGGGCTGGGTGCGCTGCGGCTGAAGCTCGCCAACGCACGCGACCTCGATACCGATCGAAGATCGGCCGGCGAATCGCTGAGCGCTGCGGTGGACGCCGTGCTCGACGGGTTGGGCGAGGAGATCGATGGTCTGCGTCATCTGATCACCGAGCTCAGGCCCGCGGCGCTCGACGATCTCGGCCTGGCGGCGGCGCTTGAGGCGCTCGCGCGGCGGATGCAGGCGATCGACGGGCTGGACGTGCAGAGCGAGATCGATCTCGGCCCCGAGTACGAGGACCGGCGACTGGACGCGGAGCTCGAGAGCACGATCTACCGGGTCGTCCAGGAGGCGCTCACGAACGTCAGCCGCCACGCCCAGGCCACGCAGGCGCTCGTCAGCGTGAGCGCGCGCGACGGCGTCGTCAGAGCGTCCGTCACCGACGACGGCGTGGGACTGCCCGAAGCCGACCGGCTCGGGCCGCGCGGAGACGGGCTGGAGGGAGGTTTTGGCATGTCCGGCATGCGCGAGCGCGCGGAGCTCGTCGGAGGGGAGCTCGAGCTCGTGCCGGCCCCGGGGCGGGGCACGGTGATGCGCCTGTCCGTGCCACTGGCGGGCCGCCCGGTGCAATCGCCGCTCGGGGAGCGGCAGGCGAGCGAGGCGGCGTAGACCTACGCTGCCTCGGACAGAGCGGCCTCTCCCATCTCGCCCTCCGACCCGGCCGCATCCGCATCCACCTGCCCATGCCCAGCGGGCATCGCCACCGGACGCACTACGACCAACACAACGACGAACGCCACCGCCATCAGCCCCGCTCCGACCAAGAACGCGAGGTGATAGCCGCCGACCAGAGCGGCCGCGGTTGAGGAGCCTCCGGCGAGCAGGTGCTCGGTGCGCGTGGCAGACAGCGTCGCGAGCACTGCCAGACCGAGCGCGCCGCCGACCTGCGCGGAGGTGTTGACCAGGCCCGAGGCCAGACCTGCGTCCTCACGGGTGGCGCCGGACATCGCCAGCGTCATCAGCGAGGGGAACGAGGCGCCGATGCCGATGCCAAACAGGAGCATCGTCGGCAGGACGTCGGTCAGGTAGTGGCCGTGCACGGGAGCGCGGGCGAACAGCAGCAGCCCGGCCGCGATCAGGATGAGGCCGGGGAACAGCATCGTGCGGGCGCCGAAGCGCATGATCAGCCGTTCGGAGTAGCGCAGCGAGAGCAGGCCCATCACGAGCGTGGCGGGCAGGAACGCCAGGCCGATCTCCAGAGCGTCATAGCCGAGCACGCGCTGCAGGTAGAGGGCGCCGAGGAAGAACACGCCGAACATGCCGGCGACCATCAGCATCTGCACGACGTTGGCGCCGGAGACGTTGCGCGAGCGAAAGATCCGCAGCGGGATCAGCGGGTTGCGCGCCCGCGCCTGGCGCAGCACGAACGCCCCCAGCAGCGCGAGCGAGACGGCCCCGAGCTCAAGCGTGCGCGCGGCGCCCCAACCGTATTTGGCAGCGGGCGCGACGATCGTGTAGACGCCGAGCATCAGCGCGCTCGTGATCAGCGCCGCGCCGGGAATGTCGGCGCCGGCGCCGAAGCCGATGCCCTGATCGCGTGCCAGCAGGCGCAACGCCACGACACCAGTGGCGATACCGATCGGGACGTTTATGAAGAAGATCCAGTGCCAGTCCAGGGCCTGGGTCAGCACGCCGCCGGCGAGCAGCCCGACCGAGCCGCCCGCGGAGGCGACGAACCCGTAGACGCCGATCGCCTTGGCCTGCTCCGCCGGCTGCGGGAACATCGTGACGATCATGCCGAGGACGACCGCGGAGGTCATCGCCCCGCCGACACCCTGGACGAAGCGCGCCGCGACGAGCATCTCCTGGCTCCGCGCCAGTCCGCACGTCAGCGATGCTCCGGTGAACACGACGAGGCCCACCAGGAACACGGTTCGGCGACCGATCATGTCGCCGAACCGCCCGGCCAGCAGCAGCAGGCTGCCGAAGGCGATCAGGTACGCGTTGATGACCCACGCGAGGCTCGACTGGGAAAACCCGAGGTCGTTCTGGATCGAGGGCAGCGCAACGTTGACGACGGTCGCGTCGAGGACGATCATGAGCACGCCCACGCACAGCACGTACAGGGCGATCCAGCGCTGGCGGTCAGTCACTGCGAGGGAGTGTAGGAAGCCCGGCGCGAGACTCCGGAAGACCTGTCTGGGAGCCGTTTACTCGACCAACCCGAGCTTGCGCGCGTAGGCGGTGATCTCCGCGCGCGATGAGAACCCGAGCTTCTCGATCGCGCGGGCGCGATAGGTCTTGACGGTGCGCTCGGCGACGTGCAGCTGCTCGGCGATCTGCGGGTTGGTGTAGCCGTTGGCGATCAATCGTACGACCTCACGCTCACGCTCTGACAGGGCGACGCCGTCGGCCGGGGCCTCATCACCGGCCGCCATCAGCGCGCCGAGGCGGGGGTGCAGGTAGTTGCCGCCGGCCACGGCGAGCCTGAACGCCTGCAACAGCTCGGCGGGCTCGGCCTCCTTGAGCACGTAGCTGCGGGCGCCCGCACGCAGCGCCTGCCTGGCGTACTCGGGGTCCTCGCGCATCGTCAGGATCGCCACCGCCAGGGTCGGATGGGCGAGGAAGCACTGGGGCAGCGCCGCGAGGCTCGAGCCGCCGGGCATCGTCAAATCGAGCGTCAAGAGGTCGGGCTTGTGCTCGCGCACCTCCCTGATCGTGGACGGCACGTCGGCCGCTTCGGCGACGACCCGGAACTCGCCGTCCTCGCGCTCGAGCACGGTTCTGATCCCGTCGCGTACGACCGCGTGGTCGTCGGCGATGATCACCCTGATCGTCTCTGGCATGCCCGCCTCCATTGGCGCACACCGTACCGCGTTGCCCAGACCCCTCGCAACGGCCCGCCGGGACGACACGGAGCGCCTGCGAAGGACGAAGAATCGCACCAAGAGGACGACACGATCGGCACCGTCTGCCCTACAGACAAACGGCTCGCGAGGGCGCATCATGTCGGCTATGACGCGCATCCCATATCCCAGCCCACACGACATGAACGTAAGGAGCCTGCGATGAGCCCGCTCGCCGCCCGTTGTCGCGCGCCGGTCCTGGTTGCGGGCGCGGACGCCAACCGGCGCGCGGCCCTGCGTGCGGAAGGCGGTGCGGCGCTGCCGCGGCGCACCAGGTTCTCCGAGGCCGACGACGTCTCGGGGATGCTCGAGCGCGCCCCGTCCAGCCGCATGGTGATCCTCGCCGGCGGCCTCGACGACGCCGACGCGGGGACGACGATGCGCGCCTGCTGGGCGCCCGTCACCCGCAGCTGCCGGTGATCTGCGTGGAGGAGTCCATGCCCGTGGCCGCCGGTGGGCGCAGCTGATCATCTGCCGAACCGCTCGGCTGAGCGGGATCGGAGTT
>CAWEOK010000021.1:0-16932 GCA_963810645.1 uncultured Solirubrobacterales bacterium
GCGGTGGATGCGGTTCATGCCGGTGTGACGTTACCGACCGAATACCCTGGACCCGTGACCTACACAACCGCGGACGGCAGACAGCAGATATTGGATGCCCTCGCGCGGGCGATCGAGGAGATCGGGGTCGCGGTCGCGGCGCTGGGCGAGGCATATGAGCTGCTCGACGAACGGACCGCCGACAGGCTCGAGCAGGAGCTGTTCCGACCTGTACAGACCGCGTATGGCAGAGCGCAACGCACCTACTCCGGTTTCGCCGAGCGTCACGAGCTGCCGAGCCGTACGTTGGCACCGGGCTCAGGCGCTGCGTCTACCGGCGTGAAGGGCTTCATCGACGGAGCCCTCGACGCGGCCGGTCGTGCGACGGAGAGCGCAGCGCTGCAGGACTCGATGCTGCCGATCGAGGTGGGAGACGCCGAGCTGCGAGCGGGCTTGCAGGAGGTGCGCGAGCTGATCGGCGAGCTGCGTCATAAGGCCCGGAAGGGCGTGCGTACGCTGGGCGTTGAGGCGTGCGAGTCTTGAGATCCCGTAGTGCCAAAAAGTCGTGTCTTTGCACGGCGCGACTGCTCCTGTGAACGTGGGGATCCTGGAGAACGTGATCGATACTAGTCGGCACACCCCCAAGCTGTGGCTCGCTGGATTCGTCGCGCTCGTCGGTGCCGTCAACCTCGTCGTTCTGCTCGCTCAGGCGCCCGCGCTTGTTCGTAGCTTCTACCTGAACGCCGACAATGCCACGGCGCTTGTGCTGCCCGCTCTCGCAAGCCACGCCGCCGCCGGGTCGATCATCAACATGGGCAATCATCCGTGGTATGAGCCTTGGTGGTTCATGCGCGCGACCGCGGGCATCTCGGGTTACCACGGCCTGTGGGAGGCGGCGCCATTTCTGTTTGGGCTGCTGAGCATCGCCGTAGTCGCCGCATGCACGTGGTGGGCGCTGGGCCGGGTGGCTGGACTGCTGTGCGCGGTGGTGCTGCTCTCGACAAGCGAAGCACTGCGCGACATCCTGTACGTGCCGGAGAGCCACGGGGCGATCGCCCTTCACGTAGGTGTTCTGTGCGGCGCTTTGCTGATCGTCTATCGCGAGGCGCTCCGCGCGCGTGCGCGGCCGGCCGTCCTGCTGCTGGTCGGCATCCCGCTCGTGGTGTTCACCGGAGCGGGTCTCACCGATCAGCTGCTGCTGATCAGCGGTTTGGCGCCGTTTATTCTGGCGCCACTGCTGTGTCGGGTGCGATTCGGGTCCGAGGCGTGGCGAATCGTCAGCCTGTTTGCCCTCGTGACGGGGATCCTCTCGGGGCTGCTCGCTCTGCTGTTGACGCACATCATGCAGGAACAGCACGTGATTCACGCTCCCTTTCCGGTCACGTTTGTGGGCTCGAACGCGATTCTCAAGGGCCTGCAGAACCTGATCGTGACCTTCGCATCCCTCGGTGGTGGCGCCTTTTTTGGCGAACCGGCGAACGATCCCAACGTGCTCACGTTCGTCCTCGGTGCGCTCACCCTGCTCGCGTTTGCCGCAATCCTCCGCGCGCTGTGGCGCTGGAGCGGTTCGACCGGCAGGTCGTCTGAGCCGCATTCACAGCGGGAGGGATTGCGCGAATTGTTCCTCGCCTATTGGGGAATCGTCTTGGTGGCCACCGTCGCGGCGTTTGCGCTCACGTCGGTCTCGGGTAGCACGAGCAACGGCCGCTACCTGATAGGCGCCTGGTGGGCGATGGCTGCGCTGCTGGGCATCCTGACAACGACGCCCGTGGCGCGAACCGTGTTGCTCGTGGGAGTCGGGCTGTTCGGCATGCTCAACGTCCGGGCCGAGCTCGTCAACGGGGTGCAACCGGCAGGTGTAGGTCCAAACCAGCGACTTGCGGACGTGATCGAGCACTTCGCGATGGCTCACGGCACCGACATCGGCTACAGCGGCTATTGGGATACGGCGCCGGTGACGTGGGAGACCCGCCTGCGGATCGCTATCTATCCGGTCACACCGTGTGCCGCCCCTACAGGCCTGTGCCCGTTTTACGCCGCCAACATCAGCACGTGGTATGACACGCGCGCCGACACCCGGACGTTCCTACTCACGGACGCCAGGCCGGGCGTACCGTCGGCGGTGACCGTCCCTCCCAAGAGCCTTGGGCGGCCCCTGGCCAAGACGTACGTGGGAGAAGGGATGACGATGTATGTCTACAACCACGACATCGCCGCGGATCTCAGTGGGTGAGCCTCCCAGCGCCCGTTGGGCCGCATCCGAGCTGAGACCGCAACGAACTGTCCCGTTAGACGAACATCGTCGGTATAAGGGTCAGGAGCAAATCTCGAACAGCGAGGTAGAGATGCGTCGTGACAGCAGCATGTCGATGATCGCAGTCCTGTTGGCCGGCGCCGCGTGTCTGCTCGCGGCGCCATCGCTCGCATCCGCGGGCACCTACCCGATGTATCAGTGCGCCCCCGGCACTCCGGCGGTCTCGCCGGGATGGTCGGTGTATGGCTACAACACCGACGCGGACACCGTACTGTCGAACACCTGCTCGACCGGAGGGAGCATCGGCGATTACGTCTTCAGCGACGAACAGGCGGGCGCCGTCACCGAGAACGGCAGCAGCGGCAGCCAGGTCGGGCTCGCACTCGACGTGCCCTCAAGCGCTCCGGACGTGAGCATCCAGTCGATCAACGCCGAGGTCATCGGCTCCTCGGTCACGGGCGATGACGCCTGGCTCGGCTTCGCGTCCGCCGGACAGTCGCTCCCGGGCGGCGCCGAGCTCCCCTACGGCGGCTCAAGCGACTACACAGCCAGCGACAGCTGGACACTGCCCCAAGGCGCCCGCGACTTCGAGGCATACGTCAACTGCAGCACCGACCACAGCTCACCGACCTGCGACTTCGCCGATTCGATCAGCGTGCCGGCGCTGAGCGACATCACGCTCACCCTCACCGACGACACCCCGCCGGTCATCAAGAGCGCATCCGGCCCGCTCGCCACCGCAGCGGCGGACAAGTCAACTGTCGCCGGATCGCAGACGCTCAGCTTCACCGCCGGCGACGCGGACAGCGGTGTTCGCTCCGCGACGCTGACCCTGACTCCCCAGGACGGCGAAACGCCCTACATCCACACATTCGACTTCGCTGCACAATGCTCATATGACTCCTGGAACGCCTGCCCCCTGACAGAGTCCGTCAGCGAATTCGCGCTGAACACCGCCACCCTCAAAGACGACAGCTACACGGTCAACCTGACCGTCACAGACGCGGCCGGCAACACGGCAAGCGACTCGCTGGGCACGATCACGACCGCCGGCCCGCCGGTAACCGGCCCCGACGCAAGCGCAAGCGGACCGATCGGCCCCGGCAGCCCCCTCGCTGAGCGTGGCCCCGCCAACGGCACGAATGCCTCCGACCAGGCCAAGCTGACGGCCCGCTGGACAAGCACAGCCAAGACGACACGCACCACCACTTACGGAGCGACCAATCGCATCACCGGGCGCCTGACGAGCACCGCCGGGCAGCCGATCTCCGGGGCGCTGCTCGACGTCACCGAGACCCCGGCCGCCCAGGGCGCACTGGTCGCATCACTGGCCGGGGTCCGCACCGGACCGACAGGTCTGTGGACGCTCACCCTCCCCAAGACCACCCCCTCAAGCACCATACGTATCGCCTACCACAGCCACATAAACGACACGGTCCCTGCTGCCACGACGAGTCTCGAACTACACGTCCACGCCGGGATCGCCCTGCGCATCGCCCCCCACATCACGAGCGTCAACCACACAATCCACTTCAACGGCACCCTACACGGCACCCCAATCCCCCCGGGCGGCAAGCAACTCGTGCTCGAGGCCTCATCCGGTGGGGAATGGATCCAGTTCGACACCATCAGCACCGACACGCATGGCCACTACCACGCCTCCTACCGCTTCAAGTTCCCCGGCCCCGTGACCTACCGCTTCCGCGTCCTCTCGCCATACGAAGCCGACTTCCCGTTCCTCGCCGGCTCATCCAACGTTGTCAACGTGTACGAGCGCTGAGCCGGCCGCACTCCTCACCCAACGCGGCGCGCAAGATCGGCTTGCTCGTGCTCAAACGCCGAGGCCATCTGCTCGATCGCCGCGCGATCAAGGCCGACTTCCCCGGCAGCCCTGCGCCATCTACTTGTGGCATCGCTGACCTCGCCGAGCACCAGACGGGCGTCATCGTCATCGAGCCTGAATTGCTCGGCGACGCTCGTGAGCGTGTCCACGGACGCGGTCGTGTCATCGAGATCGATGGCGGTGCTCAGGTGCTTCAGTCCAGGACTCGGATCGGGATTCAAATCGAATGCCGGCGACAGAGTCCAGCCAGAGCGCTCGGCGCGCAGGAACCCATGATTGCGCAGGTGATCGTCGGTGTTGGAGATGAGAATAGAGAAGGCGATGCGCCGCCACAGCTGCCGCAGATCCTCACCGGCATTGGGGGAGTGACGCTCGATTACATCGGCGATTTCCAGATAGCTTCCCCGATCGCCATCGCCGGCTTCGAGCATCGTCATCGCGCTGACATACCCGATACGCAGATTTGCGGCTCGGTCGAACCGGTTAACGACCAGCACCGGCTTGCCGTCGATCAGGTGCAGCGCCGAGCCCGGCACGCGGATCCCCGCCGCGCGAGCCAGCCGCAATGCGACGGCCTCCCAGCGCATGACGTCCCACTCGTCGTTGGCGGTGTTTGGGAACTTTGCGATTGCCACGTTGCCCTTGGCGTCCAGCACGTGCGCCTTGGGACGAGCGCCACCCAGCGAGCTGCCGCCGCGCAGCAGGACCCTCAGCTCCTCCTCGCCGGCTTCGTCGCGTTCGAGCCGTTCGGTCGCACCCAGGAGCCGTGGAAGGTCGATCAGCAGCGGAGCTCCACCGGTCTCGTCCGCAAGGAAAACCCCCGTACTCGGATCACGGAAACGCAGCGCACCCTGCCGTAGATCGTCACGGACACCGAGCAGGTAGTCGATCTCACCGAAGCTGCGCTCCGCTCCACCCTCGCGGCGTATCCGTCCTCGCTCTGCCCGCACGATCAGCCGGCGCCCCCACCGGTCCGGAGCACAGTCGGAGAAGGCCCCGAACATCGCCCTGCCTGCAGGTGTCTGCTGCTGACCCTCAACCAAGCTCAGCACAGGATCGAGCTCGTATGCATCCGAGCGAGACAAGTAGGCGTCGTCATAGGCGAACGTGGCCGACTCCTCCCCGCGCCTGCGATGCGACCAGAGTCGTCCGGCCAGAACGTCTTCGCCGCCGATCCGCACAACCACTTCGACTGCCGGCTCAGCCATTGGGCGCGGACAGGTTCTTGGGTCGCACGCGCTGCGGCAATTTCTCCTCAGAGCGCAGCCGCCCGACATCCGTCTCATAGGGGTCGAGAGCTCGCGGCACGCTCTCGAGCACCCCCAGCGCGCGGAGGATGCGCAGGCTGTTCTCGAGCGAGATACCGCCGTCCGCGCCCTCCAGACGCCGGAGGGTGTTGATCGAGACATGGGCGCGATCCGCGACCTGGGCCTGCGTCAGCCCTCGCAGCTTACGCCAGACGACCACATCCTCGGCTACGTCACGCAGGGCGCGGCGAACTTGTGGAGGAACCGTACGAGCAGCATGGGGAGATGATCCTTGAAGGCTTTTACTAGCCATATTGAGAATATAATAACACTTATATGTCTATATATTGAGTCTAAAGACCATCAACGATTCCAAAGCGATCTCGGTCCTGGCGGGGCCCACCCGACCCCCCTATGTGACACTCCCCCAATGCGAGCACCGGCATGAGCCAACCGAAACTCGCCGTGGTCGGCCATGTCGAGTGGGTGCGGTTCGCGCGCGTCCCCCACGTTCCCCGGCCCGGCGAGATCGTGCACGCACGCGACCCGTTCGAGGAGCCCGCCGGCGGTGGCGCCGTCGCAGCGGTCCAGCTGGCCCGGCTGGCGGGTGAGTCAACCCTCATAACGGCGTTGGGCGACGATGAGCTCGCGCGGCGCACGGTGGCGCGCCTGGATGAGCTCGGTGTGCGGGTGCGGGCAGCGCAACGAAGCAGATCCACCAGGACGGCGGTGACGCTCGTGGACGACTCCCGCGAGCGGACGATCACGACGTTTGGATCGCGCCTCCAGGCGACCGGCGCCGACGAGGACCTGCCGTGGGATGAGCTGGCGCAGATGGACGCCGTGTACTTCACGGCCGGCGATCTCGGCGCGTTGCGTGCCGCGCGCGCGGCACGGGTGCTCGTGGCCAGCCCGCGCGCCCTCGACGCCCTCGAGCACGATGTCCATCTGGACGCGCTGGTGCTGAGCGCGGACGATGCAATCGAGCGCCACGAGGCCGCCCGCGCGCAGAACCAGGCAGCGCTGGTCGTCTCGACCGAGGGCGCGCACGGGGGCGTCTACCGGGATCACACCGGCGGCACGGGCTCCTGGGCGGCCGCTCCGCTGCCCGGCCCCGCGGTGGACTCATACGGCTGCGGCGACTCGTTCGCGGCGGGGCTCACCTACGGTCTCGGTGCGGGCATGGCGGCGGCAGACGCGCTGAACCTGGCGGCCCGCTGCGGCGCGGTCTGCCTCACCGGGCGCGGGCCGTATGAGCGCCAGCTCACAATGAGAGACAGAGATGGCTGACCAGGCACTCGACACCGTCCAGCTGCGCGACGCACAGTCCCAGCTCGACGCGACGTTCGTGCCCGGCGCCGGCATGGTCTGCTGCTCGCTGCGCCACCGCGGCGAGGAGCTGCTCGCCCAGAACGCGGGCGTGGACGCCTATGCGAAGCGCGGCAAGACGATGGGCATCCCACTGCTGTATCCGTGGGCGAACAGGCTTGCGGGCTTCGACTACACCGCGGCTGGACGGACGGTCACGGTGCCGCCCGACCCGGCCCGGATCGCACTCGACGGCAACGGCCTGCCGATCCACGGCGTGATCGGCGGGCGCCAGCACTGGGAGGTGATCGGTGCGCCCGAACCCGACCCGCCCGCTGACGGCCCCGACACCCAGTCGCTGACCGCCCGGTTGCGCTGGAGCGAGTCCGAGCCCGACCTGTTCGAGGTGTTCCCGTTCACGCACGACCTCCACTACGAGGCCCACCTCGCCGACGGCCGCCTGGAGGTCACGATCACGGTGCATGCATGCGGCAAAGATGCCGTCCCGGTGGCGTTCGGCCTGCATCCGTATCTGTCGCCGCCGGGCGTCCCGCGTGAGAACTACATGGTCGAGCTGCCGCCGCTGCGCCGGCTCGCGCTCGATGACCGGCAGATTCCAGTCGGCCCCGACGAACAGCTGCCGGCCCGGCGGTTCGAGCTTGCCGAGCACGAGCTCGACGACGGGTTCGACCAGGTTGCCCAACCCGCCAGGTTCAGCGTGCAGGCCGGATCGCGCCGGATCGCGCTCGAATCCCTGGAGGGGTATCCCTGCGCGCAGGTCTACGCCCCCCACGGTGGGCGGTTCATCTGTTACGAGCCGATGACCGCACCCGCCAACGCGCTGCGCAGCGGTGTCGGACTGCGTGTGCTGGCGCCAGGCGAGCGCTACCGAGCCACGTTCGCGGTGAGCGTCGAGAACGTGCCGGTTCACACAGGCTCGGGCCGGTAGGGACCCGGCTTGCGCCGCGGCCGCCCGCCCGGAAACGCCAGGCGCAGGATCGTGCGGTGGACGGCGCCGAGCTGCTTGGTCAGGGGGCCGGTGTTGTAGGGCAGACCGTAGCGGTGGCACACGTCGCGCACGCGCGGCGCGATCTCTGCGTAGCGGCTGGAGGGCATGTCGGGGTAGAGGTGGTGCTCGACCTGGAAGCTGAGGTTCCCGGCCAGCAGATGAAACAGCGGGCTGCCGTCGATGTTGGCCGATCCGGTCAGCTGGCGCACGTACCAGGCGCCGCGGGTCTCATCGGCGACCTCGCGCTGGCTGAACGTGTAGGTCTGGTCGGGGAAGTGGCCGCAGAAGATGATCGAGTACGCCCATACGTTGCGGACGATGTTCGCGGTGAAATCGGCCGTTAGGGTCAACTTGAACGTGCTCCGCGCAGCCCGCTTAGAGCGCGACCCCGGTCGCCCGGAGACCGCCGCGGACGCGAGGGCCGACACGGTCGCGGACAGCGCGGGGAATGCGATGTAGTCCTTGATGATCTGCTTGCGCGCCTTCACGCCAACCCCACGCAGCTCCTCGATCACCTGCGCCCTGGTCTTCTCGCCTGTGCCGATCGCGTCCCAGTTGAGGTCGTGCAGGGCGACACCCCACTCGAAGAACGCCATCAGCAGCAGGTTGTACAGCGGCTGCGCCAGATACACCGGATGCCAGCGCTGGTGCGGGTCGATGCGCATGATCTCATAGCCGAGGTCGCGATCGAGGCCGCGGATGTTCGTGAACGTGTGGTGCTCGTAGTTGTGCGAGTGCCGCCACGCGTCGGCGGGCGAGGCCGTGTCCCAGTCCCAGTTCTGGGAGTTGATGTCGGGGTCGTTCATCCAGTCCCACTGGCCGTGCATCACGTTGTGGCCGATCTCCATGTTCTCGAGGATCTTCGCGACCGACAGCGAGGCGGTGCCCGCGAACCACAGCGGCTTGTAGCGCGAGCCCAGCAGCAGCGCGCGAGCCGCGAGCACGAGGTGACGGTGCAGCCGGATCGTCGAGCGGATGTACTGCGAGTCGCGCTCGCCGAGGTCGTCGAACACCTCGTCGTGGATCGCGTCCAGCTCACGGGCGAGCTCGTCGAGCTGCTCGGGGCTGAGGTGGGCCAGCGGACTCTCGGGCTCCTGAAACGGCGGTGACATCGGGGAAGCGTCGGGGTGGGTGGCTACGGCCATGTCTGTTCCTTTGGTGTGGTGAGTTGGTCAGAGGTCGATCTCGACGGGACCCTCGGGTGCGTTGATACAGGTCTGCAGCAGTTCCCCCGGCTGGCCGTGCACGCGGCCCGTGCGCAGGTCGCGGACCCGGCCCGCGCGCAGCCGCCCGACGCAGCTGTGGCAGATGCCCATGCGACACCCATACGGCAAGGTCGCGCCCGCCTGTTCTCCCGCCAGCAAAATCGGCTGCTCGCCGTCGCTGACCGCATCGAGGCCGCTGGAGCTGAAGCGAATCGTGCCGCCCGCTCCACGCTCGCCGTCGCCGACATTGGCGTAGGGCTGGAAGTGCTCGACATGCAGCTTCTCCGGGTCGCCCTCGTCAGTCCAGCGCTCGGACATCGCGTCGAGCAGACCGGCCGGGCCGCACAGAAACGTCTCGCGCTCGGCCCAGTCGGGACACAGCTCATCGAGCCGATCGGCGGTGACGCGGCCGTGCGTTGCCGAGATCCACTCGTGCAGCCGGTAGCCATCGTGGCGCGCGGCCAGAGCACGCAGCTCGGAGCCGAAGATGACGGAGTCGGCGGTGCGGGCGCTGTGCACGTGGACTACATCCCGAAGACCGCCCTCGTCACTGTCGCCGCGTCAACCGGCGAGGCTGCGCAGCATGCTCATGATCGGCGTGATCCCGCTGCCGGCGCTGATGAACAGCAGTCGCCGCGGCAACGGGTCGGGCAGCGTGAACGTGCCTTCGACGCCGCCGAGTCGCACGATCGTGCCCGGTCGCACACGCTCGCACAGAAACGGCGAAACGCGGCCGGACTCGACGAGCTTGGGTGTGATCGAGATGCACCCGTCGGCGCGTCCGGGATCGGAGGTCAGCGAGTAGGCGCGCCAGTGGTGAATGCCGTCAACCTCGATGCCCAGGCGCAGGTACTGCCCGGGCTGATGGCCGGGCCACTCCCAGCCGGGCTTGATCAGCACCGTGACCGCATCGCCGCTCTCGCGCTCGATCCGTTCGATGCGCCCGCGCAGCTCGCGCGTAGACCAGAGCGGATTGATCAGCTCCAGGTAGTCGTCGGGCAGCAGCGGCGAGGTGAACGAGCGGACCAGCCCGAGCGCCCGGCGGCGCGTGGCCGAGACCTGCGGCACCGCTCCCCGTTCAGCCATGATGTTCGGCCGTCAAGATCATTACGCGAAGTCATGTTACCTCAAACGAGGGAACATTGATAGTGGTACCCTAGTTACTTATGGCACGTGTCGCATCCGCCCCCGCACCCGGTGCATCCAGCACATACGACCTGACGATCGAGCAGCTGGCCGCCGAGGTCGGCATGTCGGTGCGCAACATCCGCAACCACCACACGCGCGGACTGCTGCCCCCGCCGGAGGTGCGCGCGCGGGTGGGCTACTACAACTCCGAGCACGTTGCCCGGCTGAAGCTGATCCTCGACCTGCAGGCCGACGGGTTCAACCTCGCAGCGATCGAGCGGCTGCT
Organism: uncultured Solirubrobacterales bacterium; assembly: GCA_963810645.1. Taxonomy (GTDB): domain Bacteria; phylum Actinomycetota; class Thermoleophilia; order Solirubrobacterales; family Solirubrobacteraceae; genus Palsa-744. The sequence continues at coordinate 10,260 of CAWEOK010000021.1, forward strand.
GAGCGGATCGGACGGCCTGGCCGAGCGGTTGCTCGGGCTGCGCATCGCCGTGACGACCCCGTTCGAGCCCGAGGCCGCGGAGATGATCACCGCCGAGGAACTGACCGAGCGCTTCGGCGAGGTCTCCACGAAGGACGTCGAGCTGGTGCGCAAGCTGAAGCTGCTCGTGCCACTGGGCGACGGGCGCTTCGAAGTCCCTAGCCCGGCGTTGATGCGCGACGCCGAACAAGTCGTCGCGCTGGGCATCCCCCTGCACGCCGCGCTCGTGCTGGTCGAGCGGGTCAGCCGCGATTGCGAGTCGATCTCACGCGCGTTCACCAAGCTGTTCCTGCGCGAGCTGTGGGAGCCGTTCGAGCAGGCCGGTCAGCCGGACGAGCGCTGGGACGAGCTGATCGAGGCCGTCGGCTCGCTGCGCCCGCTGGCCTCCGAGGCGTTGCTCGCGCTGTTCAAGCAGCGCATGACAACTCAGCTGGAGGCCGCGTTCGGCCGGGTGATCGAGCACCAGGCCAAGCGCGGGAAGTAGCCGGCGCGCGACGAGTGCGAGAGCGAGGCCACCGGTATGAGGCCCGCGCGGTGTCAGACGCGCGCGGTGTCGAGGCTCACGCCGGTGCCGGGGCGCCCAGGTCGAAGTGCACGCCCGTCAGCTCTTCGGAGACGGTCCACAGCCGGGCGGCCACACCCTCGTCGCGGGCAGCGCGGTTGGGCGTGCTGATGTGCGGGTATCCGCGGAGCTCGCCGAACCCGTCCGGCCCCACGTAGCTGCCACCCTCAAGGTCCGGATACGTGGCTGCATACAGCGTGGGCAGCGCGCCCATGTCCGCGGACTGAGCGCCGATCGCGTTGGTGATCTTCATGACGATGCGATCCGCCAGCGGCGGCGCGGCGCTCTGCAGGTTGGTGGCCGAGTAGCCCGGGTGGGCGGCGATGCTCTTGATGCTCGAGCCAGCGGCCCGCAATCGCCGATCGAGCTCCAGCGCGGTCATCAGGTCGGCGAGCTTGGACTGGCCGTAGGCGCGCCAGCGCGAGTAGCGGCGCTCGGACTGCAGGTCCTCGAAGTTGATCCGCCCGGTCCGGTGCGCGATGCTCGACAGACACACCACGCGCGCGTCCGCGCGATCCTCCATCGCACCGATCAGCCGGCCGGTCAGCGCGAAGTGGCCGAGGTGGTTGGTGCCGAGCTGCAGCTCGAACCCGTCCGCGGTCTCGCCGCGCGGCGGCGCCATCAGGCCGGCGTTGTTGATCAGCAGGTCGAGCCCATCGTGGTCTGAGCGGTACCGCTCGGCGAACGCCCTGACCGAATCCAGGCTCGACAGGTCGAGCGCGGCCAGCTCCACACGCGCGTCCGGCACGGCCGCCTCGATCTCGCGGAGCGCGCTCTCCCCCTTGACCGTGTTGCGACAGGCAAGCACCACGCTCGCGCCGTGACGCGCCAGCTCGCGGGCGGTGACCAGCCCGAGGCCGCTGTTGGCGCCGGTCACGATCGCGGTGCGACCGTGCTGGTCGGGAATCTGCTCACTGCTCCACCTGGCGCTCATCGATCGTCTGCCTCCTCTGGACTTGGAACAGACCAGCTTACGGCGATCCCTGAGTCCCGGTCCGGCTCGGGTCGGCGACGCGGCTCATCTCACAGAGAACACGACGGCTTGACACGTGACGTGACTCGAATACGCGGCCAGGCACCGGTGTTCAGGGTACGAGCACGATCTTGCGGTGCGAGCCCGCGGCCAGGCGATCCCACGCCTCTACCACCTGCTCGAGGGGCATCGGGTCGGTGTCCACCTTCAACCTGCCCGCGGCGGCGGCCTCGGCCAGACGGCGGTAGGCCTCGCGCTTGACCTCCGGCGGTGAGGCGAAGTTGGCGTGGCCCATGATCACGAGCATCTTTCCGCGGACTGCCGCCGAGGGAATCGTCGCCTCGGTGCCTGCACCGGTGCCGAGCTGCACGATCCGCGCACCGAAGCTCGCCGCGTTCACCGCCGCCACGAACGGCTCGCCGAACAGAGGGTCAACGACCACGTCGATCCGCCCCTCGCCCGCCTCGCTCAGTGCGGCGGGCAGGTCCCCGGGCTCATCCAAGCGCACGGCGGCATCCGCACCGAGTGCCAGGCAGCGCTCCAGGCCCATCGGCGAGCGCGCCGCGGCCACCACCCGCGCGGCGCCGAGCAGCCTGGCCGCCTGGACCGCGATCTGCCCGACCACGCCGCTGGCGCCCAGCACAAGCACGTGCTCGCCCTCCTGCAGCTCCGCGCGCCAGGTGAGCGCCAGCCAGGCCGCCAGCCCGGAGATGCCGAGCGCCACGGCGACGCCGTCCGGGACTCCCTCGGGGACGGGGTAGATCGAGGCCGGGTCGACCAGCGCGCGCTCGGCCATCGAGCCGAACGGAGCGATCGGCGCGTCGAAGTAGACGCGCTCACCGTCGAGCGTGCCCACTCCCTCACGCCCGGCGACCGACGGCAGCGGCGGCCGGCCGGCATAGAACCGGCCCGCACAGATCGACACGTCGACCGGATTCAGTCCGGCAGCGAGCACCTGCACGATCGCCTGCTCGGACTCCGCGCCGGGCGCGACCTCGGGCTCGTCGAAGTCGTCCGCGCGCGGAACGCCGTACTCGTGCAGGACCGCGGCTCTCATGCGATCACGGACGCACGAACCGTATCCGGGTCCGGCCCGATCCGCGTGCCCGCGTCCAGCGCATGGATCGCGTCCATGCCCGCATCGGTGAGGTGGAAGTCGAACACGTCGTAGTTCTCCTCGATGCGCGCGGGCGTGACCGACTTCGGGATCACGACGTTGCCGAGCCGGGGGATGGTGGTTGGTGAGCTCATGGTCTGAGGACTGCCCGAGTATGACTCAGGCTAAACGTCAGCGCATCCGTGCGAACCGCGAATGTGAGCCTGAAGGTCATCGGGCCGGCGATCGGGCCTGGCGTGGACAGCGATGGGCGCGGGAGGGGCATAATGCCGAGCATGCGCTGTCACCGCCTGACCCAGCCCGACCGGAGCTGAGCGGTGCGCGTGCACATGTGCGGCGTGCGGGGATCGACCCCCGCACCCGGCATCGAGTTCGTCCGCTACGGTGGCCACACCTCGTGCGTGGCGCTTGCCCGCGACGAGGATGCGCATCCCACCCTGATCCTCGACGCCGGCGGGGGACTGCAGCGGGCTTCGTCGCTGCTGGCGGACGAGCCGTTCGACGGCACCATCCTGCTGACCCACCTGCACTGGGATCACGTGCTCGGGCTGCCGTTCTTCGCCGCGGCCGATGACCTCGCCGCACGTGTCAACGTGCTGCTGCCCGAGCAGGAGAGCCGCATCTCCGCCGAGAGCGTGCTTGCGGGGATGATGTCGCCGCCGTACTTTCCGATCGAACCGGCCCAGCTGCGCGGGGCGTGGGAGTTCGCGACGATCGCGCCCGAAGAGCTCCAGATCGAGGGGTTCAGCGTGTTCGCGCGCGAAATCCCGCACAAGGGCGGGCGCACGTTCGGGTATCGAATCGGCGACGATCACTCGACGCTCACCTACATGCCCGACCACTGCCCGACCACGCTCGGGTCCGGCGAGGATGGTTGGGGCGAGTATCACCCGGCGGCGATGGAGCTGGCCCACGACACCGACGTGCTCGTGCACGACGCCCTACTGCTGCCGGACGAGATGGCCACAGAAGCGGACTTCGGCCACGCGGTCGCCGACTACAGCGTGCAGCTGGGCAGACGCGCCGGGGCACGATCGGTCGTGCTGTTTCACCACCGTCACGACCGCACCGACGACGCGCTCGACGCACTGGCTCAGAGGCTGGGCGGCGCTGGGTCCGAGGGCGCCCCCGAGGTGAGCGTGGCCACGGAGGGCACGACGATCGAGTTGTGATGGCGCATGCGCCACCGGAACCACAAGAAATGAGATAACACGCCACACAGGAGACCGAGATGAGCGCCACCGATCAGCTGCTTGCCAACGCCGAGTCATACGCCGCGTCATTCGACAAGGGCGACCTCCCGGCGCCGCCCGCGCGCAAAGTGGCGATCGTGGCGTGCATGGACGCCCGGCTGAACGTGTACGGCCTGCTCGGCCTGCGGGAGGGCGACGCGCACGTGATCCGCAACGCCGGCGGAGTGATCACCGACGATGAGATTCGCTCGCTGGCGATCAGCCAGCGGCTGCTCGGTACGGAGGAGATCGTCCTCATCCACCACACCGGCTGCGGCATGCTCACGTTCACCGACGACGAGCTCAAGCGCTCGATCCAGGACGACACGGGGATCGAGCCCGAGTGGGACGCCGGGGCGTTCAGCGACCTCGACGAGGACGTGCGCCAGTCGATCGCGCGGATCCTCGCGAGTCCGTTCATCCCACGCAAGAACGTGCGCGGGTTCGTGTATCAGGTCGAGGACGGGCGCCTGCGCGAGGTCAGCTGAGCGCAGGCCGGCTCACAGACTGTGCGACTTGGCTCGGGCGAGCAATCCCGAGTACAGCTGCTCCTGGGCCGAGGCCGGAAACGGCCTGACCGTGCCCGAGCTCGACAGCGTGACCTGTGCGGGACCGTCGACGAAGCCGAGGATGTCCAGGTAGAAGGAGATGTGCAGGCCGTGAACGGCGAGCGTCGCGGTCACGCGCCACCCGAAGCCACCGGCTGTCCCGGGGGCGGGGGGAGTACCCGAGACGATCGCCACCCCAGCGACCGTCGCGCCGTTCAGGTGCTGGGACCGCAGCAGCTGTGAGACATAGCGCGTGAAGCACCTCTTCACCCGCGCGCTGTGGACGGCTGACAGCACGGCGGCGGCTTCGGCCGGGGTGCGGGCGACGCTCACTTCGGAGCTCACGGTCAGATCGATGATGCTGCGGTGCAGCTCGAAGTCGGGGGAGGCTGCCTCGGCGACGGTGCTGCGCGAACCCTGCAACGCCTGCGCGCCCTGTGCGCCTACACAGCTGTGGAATTCCTGTTCCAGGCGTCGTTCGTTCGCGGATTCGCCGTGCTGTTTGGGCGTCGCCGTGAACCCCGGCACGTCGGCGGCGGTCAGGTTGACGGCGTGGGCGAACGCCAGCGCCTGAGCGTGCGTGGGAGGCGAGCCGGCGCCGGCGCCGGGCGCCCCGGTCGTAGCGGAAGAATGGGAGGCGGTGACCACGTAGCCGCCCTTGCCACAGGCGCTCAGCAGAAAGCCGGCGGCCAGGCAGAGTGCGAACAGGATGGCCGGCCGGCGCATGGGGGGAGCATGACAGAGCGCCACGAAGCCGCGGATCGTCTTACAGGGGGACACAGTTGCTGACCGTGATGCGGCTGCGCTCGACAGTGTGCGTGCGTGTCCGCGACGTGGTGAGCACGTCATCTGCGAGCATGCGTGACGATGAGGGCATGAGCTCAATTGCGCCGGACGAGGAGCCGATCACGCCGGCTGGGCTGGCTGCGCTGCAGGCCGAGCTGAAGGAGCTCGAAACCGTGGGGCGTCGGGAGATGGCCGCGCGCATCCTCGCTGCGCGCGAGCTCGGAGATCTCAGCGAGAACGCCGACTATCACATCGCCAAGGAGGATCAGGCGCACCTGGAGACGCGGATCAAGCGCCTGCGCGAACGCCAGCGTAACGCGTCGATCGTCGAGGTCAACACCGGGGATGGCGCGTTCGGCTTCGGTCGCACCGCCGAGGTCCTGGACGTCGCGAGCGAGAAGCTCTACACGTGGACGATCGTGGGCTCGACCGAGGCAGACCTCGCCCAGGGCAAGCTCTCGGCGCAGTCGCCGGTGGGACGGGCGCTGCTTGGACGCATGGTCGGCGACACGGTGGCGGTGCATACACCCAGGGGGGAGCACAGCTACCAGGTGCAACGACTGATCGCGTGAGGTGAGGTGGCTCGGCGCATCGTCCCCAAGCGGGGCCATGCGTTCCGCCATCCGGGATATACTTGGAAGCGGAGATGGGGAAGCTGTGATGCTTAGACGTGTAGTGATTCTCACTGCTGTGTTTGCCGCCGCCGCGGTCATGCCCGGCACGGCAGGCGCCACATCCCAGGACGTCGCCTCGACCCACACCTATCTGACGGCCAGCTATACGGTGCTGCACGCCGCGGTCAGTACATGGTCCTCGGTCGAAGCGAGCATCCACCGACTCGACCTGCGGTTCCAGGCCGAATGCCCGGACGCGGGGGCGGGTTCGCCGCAGAACGAAGAAGAGCAGAAGCTCAGCTACGAGGCGACCGGCGCCCTGTGGGCCACCGGCTACCACACCGACGCGGCGATCGTCCGGACCTACGTCCACACCCTGGATCGACTGACGTGGAGCAATCCACAGATCACGCGCGGCGCCCATCGACTCGCCACGGGCCTGCAGGAAATGCTCGCCCTGCAGGTGCCGGACCTCTGTGCGGACATCCACGCGTGGCGTGCCGACGGCTTTGGACCGATGCCGTCCGACGTCGAGCCATTCGACCAGCACGTCGAAGCGATCGAAATCCACGAAATCCCGCGGCATCTGCTCGAACCCTATGTGCAGCCGTCAGAAAGAGGTCTGCGCGAACGGACCGAACACCTCGCCACCAGATTCGAAGAACTTGAATTCATGCGGGGACAGGCGGATTGGATCGCGCTGCTCGGGGTGGTCGGGTTGAACGAGTAGTAGCAGGACAGAGACGTGGCGGATGGCCAGACCCAGACTCGAACTGGGGACACCACGATTTTCAGTCGTGTG
>CAWEOK010000022.1:0-305918 GCA_963810645.1 uncultured Solirubrobacterales bacterium
AGGCTGCGGAGTCACTATGGACTCCCGACCGTACCTGCTCGACAATCGCAGCGACGATACGCGTCACGGTGAGGCGCTCGCGTACCTGATGGCGGACGTCGATGTCCGCCATGGGTTCTCAGTCGCCACCGGCTACGTGAACCTCGCCGGCCTTCATCATCTGGCCACGCTTGCCGACGGCCGCCCGACCCGTCTGCTGCTCGGGGCGGCTCCGGACCCGGGCTTGGGTGCTCAGCTTCCGCCGATCGATCGCTTCACCCTCCAGCTCGAGCGTCTCCGCGATGAGCGTGACTTCTCCCGCTTCCCGCCCTCTCGTGCAGCCCGCCAGCTCGCCGCGGTGGAGGCTTGGCTCGCGCGCCCGGAGGTCGAGGTCCGCCGCTACGTGCGTGAGTTCCTGCACGGCAAGGCCTACCTGTTCGGCGATGGCACGGACGCGCGCGTGGCGCTGGTGACATCCGCGAATCTCACTGGCGCCGGCATGGAGCGCAACTGGAGCTTGGCCTCGCGAACTACGACGTGCCGGTCGCCGCGACGCGATCGCCTGGTTCGATGATCTCTGGCAGCAAGCGCCGACGTTCGAGAACGAGCTGCGCGAGCTACTGTTCCCGATCCCGGCCGGATCGATCCGATGACCGTGTACCTACGCGCTCTGCTCAAGCTGCACAGTCCCGAACCGGACGATCCGCTGCGCCCGAGCCGCCCGACCGGGCTGGAGCTCGCTCCCTTCCAGCGCGACGGCTACGAGCGCGCCCGAGTAATCGCGCGCCGCCACGGCGGGGTGATCTACGCGGACGGGGTCGGACCGGCAGACGGAGATCGGGCTGGCGTTCATCGAGGAGCGCACCAAGGAGGATGGCGTCTTCGCGCTCGTCATCACCCCTGCTCAGCTCGCCAAGCGCTGGCGTGAGCGGATCGACCAGACGAAGCTGCCGGCGCAGGTGATCTCCTTCCAGGAGCTCGCCTCCGACGAGCAGCTGATGCCGGAGGCACGTGTCCATCATCGCCACCTCAACAACGCCAAGGACTCATACCGTCTGATCGTCGTCAACGAGGCGCACGCGCTGCGCAACGAGGACACGAGCTGGTATCGGGCGATGGAGCGGCTGCTCGGTGGCACGCGAAAGCAGGTCGTGCTGTTCACCGCGACGCCGATCAACAACGGGTTGTGGGATCTCTACAACCTCGTGATGCTCTTCGCCCGTCACGACCGGGCCTTCACTGGCAGCTGGGATCGACTCCGTCAGGAATCTCTTCATCGCGGCGGGCGCCAACAGCCGCGATCCGGAGAATCTCGACCCGGACGTGCTGTATCCGCTGGCTGACGCGGTGAGCGTGCGCCGCGACCGCGTGTTCATCGAGCGTGAGTACGAGGACGCCACCTTCCCGGACGGCACTCTGGTCCGCTTCCCGAAGCCGACGCTGCGCACGCGCCGCTACGACCTCGACACTGCTCATCCGGGCCTGTTCGAGCGCATCACCGATGAGATCGAGGTCACGATGGCCCGCTACCGGCCGAGCGCCTTCGAGCTCGGCGGTGAGGAGACCGCGGTCGAGGCGCAGCTCGGCGGCCTGCTGAAGTCCGGCATCCTCAAGCGCTTCGAGTCGTGCTGGCGCGCGTGCCTGGACACGGTCGAGGCGATGCTCGCAGCGCACGACGCGTTCTCCTTGCATGGGGCCACGGAGAGGTGCTCTCGCGTGAGCAGCTCCGCGCAGCCGCCGCCGGTGAGGCTGATGACGCGGGGCTTGCGGCTTGGGTGGAGCAGCAGCTCGAGGCGACGGACTCCGTGCGGCCGGCGGGGAGTTCGACCCCGCCTACGGCGACGCCGTGGCGGCAGACCAGGGTCGTCTCGCCGCGATCCGCGACGCGCTCGCCGAACTGGACGCGGCAACCGATCCTAAGCTCGCTGCGTTGGTGGAACTGCTGGAGAGCTCGCCCGCGCAGAAGATCGCGGTGTTCTCGACGTTCGGCGCCTCGATCCGCTACCTCGACAAGCACCTCCCCCCGCGTGTGGGCGACCGTGAGCGGGTCACGGTCATCGGCAGTGAGAGCACCCCGACCAGCGCTTCGCCGCGCTGGGCCGCTTCGCCCCACGCACTGTCGTACGCCCCGACTACGAGCCTCCCGATGGCGAGGTTGACCTGCTGCTCTCGACGGACGTCCTCTCCGAGGGCCAGAACCTGCAGCAGGCACAGGAGGTCATCTCCTATGACATGCCCTGGAACCCGCAGCGCGTCGTCCAGCGCAACGGCCGCGTGATCCGACTGCTATCGATCACGCAGAGGTCTACCTCTGGACGATGCTCCCGAAGCAGGGGACTAAACGGCTGCTTGGACTGGAGGCGCGGATTCAGGCCAAGGTCAAGGCGGCGAGCGGGGTATACGGGATGGAGGCCGAGGTCATCGAGGGCCTGGAGACACAACTCCGCCATTACGCCGAGCGGCTCGCCGACGGTGACGCGGAGCTGCTCGACGAGTCCGAGGAGACCTCCGGCGCGTCATCGGGGAGGATCTGCGGCGACTGATCGACCGCGCGCTGGCCGAGGGCGAGGTCGAGCGCGTGCTGCGCCTGCCGTGGGGGATCGGGGCGTGCTTTCGCCAAGCACCAGGCGGACGCTCCCAAGGAGGCGCCAGGTGTGTTCTTCGCCACCCGCACGCCAGCCATGCCCGACGCGCCCGATGGCTACCGCTATTGGCGCTTCGTCGAGCTGCCCGATCAGAAGCTGGTCTCAACCGACCTCCAGATCTTGCGCCGAATCGACCCACACGGCGGCGAGCCGGCCGAGTTCGAGGGCATAGATCTTGAGGCGGCATGGGAGACTGCGGCAGCCGACATCGTCATAACGCACAACGAGCGCACCGATCTCCGCGCTGTCCAGGAGCAGATCGGCCCCAAGCAGCGCTGGGCGCTTGAGCTGCTGCGCGATCCCGGCCGTCGCGCTACCACCCGGCGCAGACCTGGCCGACGACGTGCTCGCAGTGGAGCCGAAGCTCAGCGGTGCGTCGTGCGCATCGGGGAGGTCCAGGACCGCGTGCTCGCGGCCGGAGATCTCGCGCGACGAAGCCGCTGCGGAAATCGTTCGGCGTCGTCGAGGACTTTGGTCTCCAACCGGTCGAGGCACCGCCACTGCCGGAGAAGATCACCGCCGACGACCTCGGCGTGGTCTGCTGGATGGCGGTGCTGCCTGCCGCGCGGCACTGATGTTGGGCTGCAAGCAGCTGTGGCGATCAGAGTTCATATTCCTCTCCGCATCCTCGCCAGCTCCTCGATGTACAACTCGCTTGTAGGCTCGAAAAAGTCGAATCGCTCGTAGAGAGGCGCTACGAGCTGTCGAACGTTCTCGGCGAGAGAATCAGTGATGGTCGCAGCTTCGACGTGGATGCTCGACCGGACTTCGTCCTCGGCACAAATTCTCCCAGGCATGATGTCGCGCGTCCCGGTGGCCCAGGCGGCTAGTTCACGACCTCGAAGGCCGGTCCACCTCATCGAAATGTCAACGGTGTCGGCTCCGAGTCTCGCAGCGAGACGAGATGCATGGAGTAGGCACTCGCCTGTGCGCCAGATCGGCAACGTCAAGTCAAGAAACTTGCCCGGCGGTATGGTGTCCGAGGAATCCTCCTGGTAGCCGCGTAAGAGAAACATTCGCCCGTGAGGATCTGCGCGCCAGAAATCACCGTGAGCATCGTCCCCGGTCTGGTCGAGCCAGCACTCGATCACGTCACCGACTATGCGCGGGCGCATCTCCGGTCGTTTCGAGAGCCGCAACCACACAGGCCAACCAGTCTCGTGACCCGTCACCTCGTCGAGGATGTCGTGAAAGGTCGCCAGGCTCGGTGGCACGTTGACGGGCTCCAGCATGTAAGCCGTTGACCACCAGCCGTACTCATAGCGAGTCATGGGCTCGGCCATCACGACTCGGATCGTTCGCCCACGCGCGCCACGAACCGATCCATCGACGCCCGCTCCCAGGTGTGGAGCCGCTCGTCGGCACTCTGCTTCGCGCCAAGCACTTCTGCAATCTCCTGACCGGCCCCCACAATGCCCACAATGCTTCGGAAGCTATCCAGCAACTCCTCACGGTGTGTTGCGAGACAGCGGCGGAGCAACTCGTCCCACTCTCGGCTCGATTGAGGAGGAGCACTCTCCGCTCCAGGGCGACGGATGTAGTAGACGTCGACCGCGAGGCGTGAGCCATCGGGTCCGGCCTTCCTTGACCGGATCGGGACACGATGTCCACCCGGCACGCGAATGATGACGTGTACGTTGCCCGCGGAACTTGTGACGCGATCAATCAGGCACTCAAATGGCGGCTCCGCGTATGCCTTTACGATGCCGTTGATCGCGTCGGGCGAGTAGTGGATCTCCGCATAAGGACATGGCCCCGATGGGAGCCACTCCCCGTCATGGTCCGCGAAACCGAACACGAGATATCCGCCCCCATGGTTCGCGAGCGCGATCAACTCACGAGCGAGATGGGCTCTCACGCTCTTCTCTTCGAGCCGAAGCCAATCCTTGATCTCGGTGTCCATGTCCTCGCGCGGAAAGTTGAGCAGCTCGCCGAGCTGCTGCTGGATCTCTTCTCTCGACGATCCCGCCACGTCGGTGAACCTAGCGCGACCGCCGGCCGTGTGTTGGGGGCTCCCTGATCTGGATGTCTATTGCGGCTCCGGCTACGGGGGCGAAACTTGTCGGCGCGCAAACCATGCGCTGACAATTGGCGTCGGCTGACACGTTCGAAGCAGCGGGCGCCGATCTACTGGTCGTTTTGGTCGTTGCCGAGGTCGCCCAGCCACGCTTCGCGCTCGGCAGCGTCGATCTCGTCCGTACGTGTTGCCAGGACTATAGATCCTATTAGGATTTGTGTTCTGGCACCATCTAATCCAAAAAGGTCTCGATATTCGAGGCCTTTCTTTTTACATCAAAACTTCAAGCAGCTTATCCGGCTCAATGGTAATGGAAGTCTTCAGGTCAAATTGCGGCAGGCTTTTCTTAGCGAGGGTATAGCCCAGAGAATACCCGATCCATTTACCATGCGGTCCGTTAAAAAACCATTGTGAATGATCATAGTCTTTTGAACCCCATTGCTTGCGTGCCTCATCCAGCGCCTCTACGGAAACATTCATCTCAGCCCATTTTGGTTTTGTGCCGCATCGAATCTCTTCGTAATAAGTTGCAAAACCTTCGCTTGTTAATGCTCCACCTAGCGTGCTGCCGTACCCCACAGTCTGCCACCGAGCCATGTGGTGCAGCTCGTGAGCAACCACTGCAATTAGCTCCTTTTGGGAAAGGTTTTTCCAGCTAGGGATCGCAATCATGGTTTCGGCGGGGAAGTAGGTATGGCCTCCTGGGTATTTACCCTCAATTGAAAGGGCTGGATTGTCGCGGATATATAGTATTTGCACGGGATTTTTAATGAAGCCTCTTAGTTTTGTAAACTCGTTTTCAACAATCCCCACCAGATCGCTGAAATCATAATCAGCTTTTTCATTATTCAGTGCCACCAGACATAATGTCTTGCCGCTGACCTCGATTTTTCTTACAAAAAGTTTATCCATATCCTAAGTTTATACTGAATTCGGCTAGTCCGCATTGTTGGCGGGTAAGACTACCCATACTTTGCGGCTTTCGTGAAAACCGGCCGAGAATATGATACATTATGGTTATGTATAGAAAAGTCGCTGTAATTATGGGCAGCGTCATTGGGGCGGTAATCATTCTGGTGGCCGGCGGGACCTATGTTTTTCTAAAAACCACCTCTGGCAGCACTCCGAGTACCAGCGCCTCGGTCTCTAATCAATCGGCTAATTCGTCAGGTTCACAGGGCGGTAGCTCAACCGGTTCTTCTGGTAGTTCGACGCCGGGCTCCTCTAGCGGTGCATCTACGAGTAACCAATCGATGTCCTCGCCCCATCCGCCACCCGCAGCGGCCACCGCATCTCATTCTCTTGCCACCCCGCTCATTAACCATTAAGCTTAAGCGGCGATCTACAAAATAATTATATTGTAAAGTCAATAGAAAAAGTATTTACAATAATTCACAAATAGTTTATAACAAAATTAAGCAGGCAGCGCTATAGCTAGCACTGGCTGTAGTACCCACAGGAGGCTTCGGCCTCACGACCCGGCCAGTACGCCGGCAGATGAAAGGAAGGTGAGCGCCATGCGCGCGCTCAAGGATCGAGCCGGTAAACCCGCAGAGAGGCTGGCGCTTGTTCTCTGCGGTGCTCTGGCTACGGCGCTCCTGATTGGCTTCCACGTGGAGGCCAAGACAGGCTCGCCAGTAAAGGCAGTCGCGGCTTCGGCCTCCTGCCAGTCGGACTTTCAGGGCGTTCCGTGTAAGGGGCCGATTCAGAGCCTCTACGCTTACGCCGGAGAAGGTAGTGGCGACACCACCGATATTAAAGCTAAGGCAGGGAAGCAGAAAGTAGTTGGGGAACGGCTTGAAACCAATCCGCTCCCCAGGAACTACAGAGTGACGCAGCGTACCTTCACCTGGCATTCACGCTCAAACATCGAAATCGTGGCTGTCTACGTGATACATAGGCCACTACGAGGCCACCCGACCTACCAAAAACTATCTACCGGCCGGCATAGCGGCCACGCGACGTTGACGTTTGTGGGTGGCGGGACCCCGCCGCTTCTGCTCTTGCAAGGTCGGCATGGCCACTAAGGTAGGGTGCCTCCCGCTTCCGAGCGGGAGGCACCCATCTCCGCACTTATTTCATCTCATCGAGATGGGTCTTGCTCAATCAGCTCAAAATGGTTAAGCTTGACGTAAGTACTAACTGTGAGAAGGTTGCTTGCGTTTCCAAAAGTATTGTTGCAATTGCTGTTGGAGTCAGCCTAGTTGTATTCGCTCCTGCTCTTCAGCGAGTGGGTTCACGGCTGCTCGCCCACGTTCCAGCCGCCTACGCGGCAAGTAAGGAAGACCCCCTGGGGGCAGGTAGCGACAGCGGCAGTGCACGTGATGACGCGGGTGGGCTGAGCGTCACGGCAACCGACCCAAATGGCAATCCTGTGGGGGGGAGTGCGGCCACGAGTTGCTGGCCCGCCGGCAACAGGCCCAGCTGCCCATACGACGTCTTGTCGCGCAGTTGCAACCCGTCGAAGACATTGTTCAGGGGTCCGACCTGACCGTTGTTGCTTATCCCAACTAGCCGCACGTCCACCAGGTCGCTCAGCTCTCGCAGCATTGTGGGGTCGGCGTTCGGTCCGCCGATGACGGCATGCTGTGCCCCGATCTGGGCCAACTCACGGACGTACTCGTCCTTGTGCGCGATCACCGACAAAGCGACGAACTGCCGGTACGTCAGATCGTCCGCGACTCGGACGAGATACATCCCCTCGCTCGGCGAGATCGTCTGATCGTGCGCGACCGCCGAATACAGCCGCGCGAGGAGTGGCAGCTTGCGCTCCTCGTAGGTCGAGGCTGAGCGCCGGAGCACGCCCTCCAGCAGCTCCTCAGCATCAGGGCGCAGTGCGCCTCGCGCGTCAAAGAACCCGTCATCACGAAGCTGCTCGCCGCTCGACTCACGCCGATGCGCATCGCCTTCCATGATCAGCAGCGCAGCCCCGACGCGTTCCTCTTCGCGACGGTTGAATCGCCCGACGATGGCTCTCGTCGTGTGCTGGACGGCGACCCCGAGCGCAGCTCCCAGCATCGCTCCCGGAGGTCCACCCGCGACCAGACCGACCCCGGTCCCGAGGAGGGCTCCGGCCAGGTCCGTACCGGCACCTTGCAGCTCATCACGCAGATCGCTGTCTTGGCGCTTGTCATCCATCGGGGAGTATTGGTACCTCATCGGGCATCTCGGCTCGGACTCCCAGGAGCGGCTCGCAGAGCTTCCCGAGCGTGAGGCCACGCAGATCCAGAGCGAGATCCGCTCGTTCCTCGATTCCCGCCCGGACCTACGCGCCTCGCTTGACGGCGATCAGTGAGCCTCCCTGAAGACCCGCCCATGCCCGATTCAATGGGCACAAGCGGGCACAAATCGCGATTTCGGCCCTTCTGGGTTGTGGCTCCCGATGACCGGTCCGCATCAAAACCAGCCGATTTGCAGGTCGTTCTCCAGTGGAGCCTACCGGGATCGAACCGGTGACCTCCTGCTTGCAAAGCAGGCGCTCTCCCAGCTGAGCTAAGGCCCCAGGGGGAACTCAATATACGCCTTGTGGAGCGGATCCTCGCGCTCAGCCGGCGTTGTGCCCGTCGCCTACAACAGCTTCTCGCGGCTCGTCTGCCGATATCTGCCAGTTCCTCGATGACGCTCAGGACCGCAGTCCCCCAGGAGTCATGAGCCGCCCGTCCAGCCACCGAGTTGCAATGGGTGAGCAGTGCGTGGGTGGTCGATTATGCTACGGAACGACTCTCGACAACCCGCGCGACGAACCACTCGAACGACTTGCTCTGAGCCCGAGGCGAAGAGACTTCGCCTCGCTCGCGGACCGACTTGGCGACCGCTGGCGCATCTGATGGTTGGTAGGCGTGGAACTTGCGCTTCTCCTTTTGGTTCAAGCCCACAGGAACGACGGCCCGCTGCAGGTGCTCCTTTGCGTTCTGAATCATTCCCACATTCTTTCCCACGTACCCATCGGGTGCGCGCCAGGACGAGCGCGTCGCGGCGACAGCCTCGGGCCACAGGAACCACCACGCCTCCAGCTCCCACGCTGGCGTGACCGCGTAAACGGGACACCCGATATCAGTCATGGCCTCCTCGATCTGAGCAGTTACGTCCTCGTGCGCCGGCTCAACTGCGTCGCAATCCTCGTGGGCAAACACACAGCCGATCTCGCGACTGACGCGCTCGACGTCTATCGCCGCCGCGAGGCGATCTCTGCGCTTGGGGAGCTCCTCAAGACGAGCGTTCTTCACCTCGATCGGAGGTGTACGACGCGCTTGAACGCGCCCTGCCCACTCGGGAGCAAGAGCTTCGACGATTTCACGGATTGCGCTCGTGTCCGTGAGATCCTCTCCGTAGACCAGCATGATCAAGCGACTGCGGGGCCGTCGGCCCCCCGTTGCGGGACGCCTGCGTCTCACGTTCTAAGGACGCCGCCGAGAGTGCCCGAGAACCAGACCTCGCCCAACCGAAGCCCATTCTTCTCGGCCACGATAGCGACCTCGTCGAGCTTCTCCCGAGGCACCGCAGGGATGCGTGACGCGCCTGTAGCTGGGTCTCGCTCGCATACGACCAGCTCCTCCGATGTCAGCCGGTTGACCAGTGTCGGCGAGTGGGTTGCGAGGAGGAACTGTGTTCTCGCCGAGGCCTCTCGTAGTCGCTCAACCAGCAGATCAAACGCATACGGATGAAGACCATGGTCGAACTCCTCGATGCATGTCAGGGCCGGCGGATTGGGGTCGTGAAGCAGCGCGAGCAATGCGAGCGCGCGTATAGATCCGAAGGAGGCCTCAGCAAGGTCCCCGAGGCCCTTCACCTTTTCTTCCTTCAGCTCTACGACTACTGCCTCAGTGCTTCCCCCTACAGTCGAAAACGCGATCTCCGCCAGTCCCGGAATGATCGCTCTCGCGTCCTGCTGAAGGGCGGCAAAGATGTCGGAGTGCCTTGTGGAGAGGTAAAGCAGAAAGCCCGACAGGTTCGAGGCGTCGGAAGCCAGCTCGAACATGTCGAGATCCTCGCTGGGCTGTATGTCAACCTCCGAAAAGGGAGTTGCGGAAGGAAGGCGTGCCTCTGCAACATCTACATCGAACACGCGAAAGGACGAGAACAGACGCGCCAGTGCATCTACCTCTGTATAGCCGCCCTGAGTCGTTAGGCGAGGAAGCGTAGAAAGGCCAAGAGCCTCGTCCTTGAGAAGGTCTTTGGCTCGCTGGCCTGTCACGCGGACTTGCGAGCCTGAGATTCTGATGCGACGGCCGGGACCCTTCGTTTTCTTAAACGTGAACTCCTCGCTTCGATGAATCAGACGACGGTCGGCGCCAGCACGCCTAGCCATCACTGGAGTCACCTCCAAGGAGTACTCGTCTGGTGCGCTGCTACTGGCGTACTGCGTGACTTTACAGCTGACACTGATCGATATCGGGGCGTCCGTTTTGCCTCGGAAGTGAACTCTGCCAAAGCCTCCTCGACTCCGCAAAGCTCCCGTGAGGTCGGATTGAGCCGCATCACGAAGGAAGCCGACGACGTCAATGAGATTGGACTTTCCGGCTCCGTTGGGTCCAACGAGAACCGTGAGTCGGCCGAGAGGGACGGCGACATTCTTCAGGCTCCAGAAGTTGTGGGCGCGGATTTCGTAGAGTTCGGCCAAGCGCTGAGTCCTACCGAGTTGGAGGCGAAGTAGCGACGAGACGGGATCGTCGCATACCTAGTCGAGCGACGTCGTGGACCCCTGTCTGAGGCCACTGCTGCCCAGGCCAACGGTCGCTTCAAAGCAGGCGCTCTCCCAGCTGAGCTAAGGCCCCAGGTCACCCAAGTCTAGGGCAGCCACGCCGCCCGAGTCGGCTGTGGGCCGAGCTCGAAGTGGCCGTTACTCATCGAACCCGAAGTCCCGCGCAGGGCGCTGCTCGAACAGCTGCTCCTGCCCGGGCACGTCGTGCGGGAGCTCGGAGGGCTCCTCGACGGCAGCCTCCCCGAGTGCATCGTCGTCTCGCCCGGCAGGGGCGGGATCGTGATCGTGACCGTGACCGTCAACCGGGCCGTGATCGTGATCGGCCTCCTCCAACACCGCGCGCATGTCAAGCTCGGCGGTCTCCTGGCCCACGCTCGAGAAGTCCTGGGCATCTTCCGCGTGGGCATCCTCCAACGGGGCAACGTCCATCTGGGCATGGCCTGTCTGCACCTGGTCCTCCGGCGCGTCGTCTTCCTGCGCATCGTCCAAGCGCGACTCCGGCACACGATCGTCGTCGATCCACGTAACGTCCTCGCCGGTCGGTTCGTCGAGCTCGACCGGGGCGCTGCCATCGTCGTCCGCGCTCGCCGGAGCATCGCCGGTGCGAACGGGCCCGAATGCCTCGTGCTCCTCGCGCGCGACCAGCCCGGGATCGGCGCCGCGCAGGCGCTTGAGCTCCAGGTGCTCGCGGATGGCGTCATCGAGCAGTCCCATGCGCCGGCAAACCATACTGCGCCGGCCCGCCGCCATTCATCGCCGCTCGCTTCCAGCAGGCGGGCGTACCGCCTGCCCTGCGACGCATCACTACACTTGCGGGATCCCGCCCGAGCGCCAGCACGGGCGCACGGGGCTATAGCTCAGCTGGGAGAGCGCCTGGATCGCACCCAGGAGGTCGGGGGTTCGAGTCCCCCTAGCTCCATTTCTAAAGATCCCTGCACCTCTGCTGGTTTCTTGCGGGTGTGCAGGTCTGCCGGTGGCCGACCGATCGCGTTTGGGCACCAGCCTCCGAGCAGGCCACGTGCATAGGTGTACTGACACAGCGCCCCACGGGCACACGCCCGTTGGAGTCGGGGCCCTCACACGCTTGCCAGCGGCGATGAGAAACTACGGCAGATGCCAGCCGTCGATCGTCACAGTGCCGCACTGGCAGATCTGGCGCGTGCCGGCGGGCGCAACGCCTCGGTCGAGATCGTCGAGTACGACCCCGCGTGGCCGGTCGCCTACGCCGCCGAGCGGGAGCGGCTCGCGCTGCTGCTGCCTGTCGGGGCGCAACTGCACCACTTCGGGTCCACCGCTGTGCCGGGTCTGGCGGCCAAGCCGGTGATCGACATGATCGCGCTCGTGGATGACCTCGACGCGCCGATCGCGGCGCTGGTGCATCGTGGCGGCTACCAGTACCCCGTGGCGTTCAACGCGACGCTCACCCACCGGCGGTTCCTGTGCTACCCGACGGCCGCTCACCGCACCCACCACCTGCACCTCGTAGACGAGCCGGGCGAGCTCGAGCGGCGCCTGCGTTTTCGTGACCGCCTGCGTGCCGATCCGGTCCTTGCGGGCGAATACGGGGCGCTGAAGCGGGCGCTCGCGGGGCGCCATCGGGATGACCGCGAGGCGTACACCGAGGCCAAGAGCGAGTTCGTCAAGCGATACGGGCTGCTCGAGTACGAGTGAGAGCACCGCTACGCTGGTAGTAGGCAAGCGCGTGGAATGTCAGGAACGGACTGCGGTGAAGAGCTGGGAGCGGCCGTCGTCTGGGCGAGCGACCTCGATGTCGATGAAGCCAGCCGTTCTCGCCATCGTGTTCAGATCCTGGTCGGTGTAGAAGCGCATTCGGCGGGCGATCGGGGGCGGCGCCATCCATGCCGGCGGGTCTGGTGCTGCCGAAAAGATCGCCAGGCGTCCGTGAGGTTCGAGGACTCGGCAGAGCTCGGCCAATACCCGTGCCGGGTCTGCGAGGAAGAAGAAGGCGTTGGTCATCGCGGCACACGTGAAGGACTCATCGGCGAAGGGCAGCTGCTCTGCACTTGCCTGGAGCACCTCCAGACGCCCTCCGTGGCGGGCAGCGGCGTTGCGCTCGCGGGTCAACGCGACCATGTCCGGGCTGTAGTCGATGGCCTTGGCTGTACAGCCGCTGGCCAGCGCGCGCTCCAGGAACGTTCCGCCGCCGCAGGCCACCTCCAGCAGCCGGTCTGAGGGCGTCAGGGCAAGTGCGGCGAGGGTGGCGTCGAAGCTGTCAAAGTGCGCCCGCGGGTTGCGATAGAGCCGGCGGCCCAATATGCCTGATGGACGCCTGGCCGTGACGTCGACCAGGCGATCAATGATCTTGCTCACTCGGCGGCGCCCCAGTCCTCGGACGCGAGACTCGGGGTCGGCTGGGAGAACCACCACTCGTGCCCCTCGGGGTCGCGCGCGCCGAAGCGACGGCCGCCGTAGGGCTGATCCGTTGGCGGCTCGATGATCTGCGCTCCCGCTGCCAGCGCCCGCTCATACGTCGCCTGAACGTCCTGAACGGTGACGTGGACCGTGCCGCTGAGCGTGCCGCTGCGGCGAGGGTTGCGGTACTGCTCCCCAGGGTTCCCGAGCATGATCGTCCCGCCCCCGAGGCGCATCTCGGCGTGGCTGACATACCCCTGGGCGCCCTGGTAGCGCAACGTCTCCTGAAAGCCGAACGCGCGCGCGAGGAACTCAAGCGCCGCCTCGACATCCTCGTAGAACAAGTACGGCGTGATCTGCTGCATGTCGCTCACCCCCGCGAGGCTCGTGATCGGCGTTTGGTCGTGCTTCCCTTGCGCCTGTGGATCTCGGTATCCAACGCATCGAGCCGGTTCGTCCAGAACGAGCGGTAGCGCGCCAGCCACTCATCCAGTTCGGCGAGCGGTGCAGGATCCAGCGAGTACACCCGCCGCTGGCCCTCCCCCCGCGTGCGAACAAGACCGTGCTCGCGCAGAACCCGAAGGTGGCGGGAGACGCCCGGGCGGCTCGTCGGGAACTCCGCTGCGATCTGACCCGCGCTGCGCTCCCCTTCGGCGAGCAGCTCCACAATCCGCTGCCGTGTGGGATCGGCGAGCGCCGCCAGCGCCCTCATCGCGCGATCCTCTCGCCGAGACGTTCGACCGCTCCGGTCCAGCGAGCGATGTATGCCATTCCCAGCGACTCGTCGATTCGGCTGTGCTCCAGTACCAGCACCGTCTCCTCGCCGTCCTCGGACAGCTCGAAGCGCACAATCGAGGGCTCCTCGCCACCGTAGCGCCAATCCAGCTCCAGCACCTGGCCGGGCTCGATCTCACGCACCCGAGCCTCGACACGCCCACCGCCGACGGACTCGAGCTCAAAGCGTCCACCCCGGCGCAGCTCGATCATATGCGGCACCGCCAGCCAGCGAGACAGCGACTCGGGATCGCTCAACGCATTCCACACCTCCTCCGGTGTGGCCGCGTAGCGGCGCGTGAGTCGCAGCGAGCACAAACCATCAGACACAGACGATAGCGTAACAGATAGGTTACGTAACCGCCACCTTACGCGTTCCGGCCCCGCTTCGCTACGCTCCCGCGAACGTGTCGAAACGCAGCCTGATGCTCGTAAACAGCTTGTTCCGGGTGAGCTACGGAGTGGGGGCGCTGTTCGTTCCGTCGAAGATGGCCGAGCTGAAGCTGGCGGCAGATACCGCCGAGCACCCGGAGGCCCGACTGTTCGTTCGCGGTTTCGGCGCGCATCAGATAGCGGTAGCAGCGGTGGTCCTGGCCAGTCGGCGCTGCCCGCGTCTGGAGCAGCCGGCCGCGGTGGCCGCCATCGCGATCGACGCATTCGACATGCTCTCCGCGCTGGTCGAGGCACGCGACCGAGGACAAGTGGACGCCGACCTGTCCGGGGGCCTGGTGTTCTCGGCAGCGGGCGTGGCTACCGCTGCGGCCGCTCTACAAACCCGGCGCCGCACTGCTTCGATCAGCTGAACCAGTGAATAGTCGGGTGAAGAGCGCGTCGATTGGCTCAGAGTAAAGGGATGCGTCTGCCAAGATCGAGCTGATGGCGCAAACGGGAGATGAGCTGGTCAACCCGGTCAGTGGCGAGCGGATCGTGTTCCGGCAGACCGCGGCGGACACCGATGGGCAGCTGCTGGAGATGGACGACTTCTGGACCCGGCCGGGGCACCGCACAGCCGAGCACATCCATCCCGAGATGCAGGAGCGCTGGGAGGTCGTTGCCGGTCGTGTGTGCTTTCGCGTCGCGGGGGTCGAGCGGATCGCAGGCCCGGGCGAGGTCGTCACCGCTCCCGCCGGCGTTCCCCATATGGCGTGGAGTCTCGACGCCGCCCATGTCCATCTGCGTATCCAGATGCGCCCGGCGCTGTGCTGGGAACTGTTCGTCGAGCGGCTGTTCGCGCTCGCCCGCGACGGTCACATCGACGAGCGAGGAAGGCCCGATCCGGCGCTGATGGTCGAGCTGCTGCAGGACTTCCCACGCGAGCTCGCCCCGGCGCCGGCGAGCGAGCACTGAGCTTCATTAATCGCTGTTCATCTTGCTGGTGCAACGATGCCGTGCGCTACGGATGTCGCCGATCGGGAAACGGCCGACCGGCCTGCTCCACCTGGCGCGCAGGGCGCCCGTTCGCTGTGATTGACGTTGCGGAGGCCGGGAGCCACAAATTACCTCATCCCGCTAAGGCGTCGGCTCCGGCGCTAGCTTCTACGCTTGGGCTTCCAGTTGTCTAGGTGAAACGTGGTTGGTTTCAAAGGGGGTTCGTGAACTTCCACGCAGCGCCAGTTCCGGTTGCGGAATGAGCGGCTGCTAAACGTGATCTCAAACCGTTTGCCGTTGGACGTACCCGTGCTTTCGACATGGCCGGTGTAGCCGCGCAGGGTGGCTTCGCCCACGACCCCGCCCCGTTCCGTCCCGTCTAATCTCCGCTCTTTCGGCTGGGCTTTGACGGTCGCTACGAACTCGCTTGGGCCAAAGTCAGACAAAGGGCCTTCTTTGCATTTGGAGCCGATAGAGAAGCCTTCATAGTACTTTTCGCCCCAATAGCTCGGGTCCCAGACTTCCGCGGAAAACGTGACAGTACCGAGACTCGCGTCGTACCGGATCACCACTTCCCGGTCATCCTCGCGGGCCTGGTCAGCCGGAGGAGGCGGCACGCCGATGCTGGGCGGGTTTCGCGGTTCTGGAAAGACGATGCGGCCACTGTGCACCAGAGCGACAGCCACGCCCGGAGTCACGAGGCCAACGGCGAAAACAGCAATCATGCAGACGAGCTTTCGCGCGGCCCCTTGCAAACCGTTCCAGCCGATGATGGGGCGATGCTCACAATGGACGTGGTGTCGTCTCATGCTCTGAATCCCTTATCGGCTCTGCCGTGGAGGGAGCTTGAGGCCCGAGCGAGTATCGCAACCCGGACGGAACCGGCATCAAGAGCCCGAAGTCCGGCGCTATTTACGGCCGCCGGCCGTGGTCGTTTCGCTTGCTGACTGAACGCGGTGGACGAACTGGGTCAGAAACGGTACGGCGCCGCGCCGTTCATAGAGGCGCATCGCGTCGGTGTTCGTCGTGATCACGCCGATGAGCATGTCCTCGATCCCCAGCTCATGCAGCCTCGCCTCTACCGCATCCAGCAGCATCGATCCAATCCCCTGTCTGCGTATCTCGGGCAGAACAGCAAGGATCGCAAGCTCGGCCAATGGGTCTGAGGCGCTCCAGGAAGCGCCGAAGCCAGCCCCGGGACGAACTCGCACGAACGCATAGCCGACATACCTGCCCGTGCACTGGGCGGCGAGGACGAACGATTCGGGCTCTGTCGCGAACCACTGCTTCTCGATCGCCCGGCGAGATTCCCACGCTTGCTCGAACGGGACCTCACGGTCGCGCAGGTGCGGCGTCAGCGCAGTGTGATGCTGATACAGCGCGCGCCATACCGGCTGAAGATCGTCCAACCGATCCTGCGGAACTGGGATGACGACGGGCACGGCCACTGAGGAAGGGTATCCACGCTCTGGCACTACGTATCTGAATGGCGCACGAACCGCGCCCCGTGCTGTTGTTGCTCATAGCCCGCGGCCCGCCAGAAGGCCATCGCGCCTGCCTCGTTGTCGGCGACGATTGCGGTCAGCCTGACCGCGCCCCGCTCGTGCAGGCGCCGCTCGCCCTCTCTGAGCAGCATCGTCGCGAGCCCCTTGCGCCGGTGCTCTGGCGATACCGCCAGCCGGTAGAAGCTCCCGCGCCAACCGTCCCACGCGGCGATCAACGAGCCGGTCAGAACGCCATCGAGCTCAGCGACCAGCAACGCTTGGGGGTCGGCAACCAGCAGCCGGGTCAGTCCGTCGAGCGAGTCGGTGACGCTCGGCAAGCTGCCCGCCGCGATCCACAGGTCGAGCACGGACTGGATGTCCTCCTCGCTGGCGTTGCGGATCGTCCAGTCGTCGTAGATGTCCATGCGCTCGATCAACCCCTCGTTGGTGTCGTTCACGACGCCGGCACCCGTGCCATGACCGCCCACACGCGATGTGGGATCGTGAGCGGGTCTTCGGGGAACCGCTCTGTCAGCATCGCGGCCAGCTCCCGGGAGCACGCCTCTACGCCTGCCTCCTCCAGCGTGCCCGCGATCGGTCCGCTCGCGCGTATACGCCCGACCCACGCCTCATGTGAGTAGAGAACCTGCACGTCAAACGAAAACGTCTCGATCCCAGCGAACTCCGCCTCCTGCAGATCGGTGAGCCACTGCGGATAGACGCCGGTGCCTTTGGCGAACCGCCAAGGACCGTGGGAGGGATCGCAATCGCCAGCCAGTCGAAGTGTGCGATCACCACGCTGCCGCCATTGGTGAGCAGTCTTTGACCTCGTCCGCGGCGGCCGGCCGGTCAAACCAGTGCCAGCACTGCCCCGCGCTGATCACGTCGAACGCGCCATCCGGCAGGCCAGTCGCCTCGGCGGGGGCCTCGATGTACTCGATCTCCACACCGGCCTCTTGATCCAGGCGCTGCGCCTGTGCCAGCAGCGGTCCGGCGAGGTCCACGCCCGTGACTACGCACCCGTGCTGAGCGAACAGCCGTGCGAGGCTGCCCGTACCCGTTCCAAGATCGACCACACGCGCACCCGCACGCGCGATGTCTCTGGCGGCGAGACGATCAAACAGCTCAACCGGAAACCCCGCGCGGTGACGCGCGTAGTCCGCGGCGGTGCGAGCGAAATCGGGGGAGCGAGCGGCCACAGCAACGCTCAGCATAAGCAGGGGAGCGATAGGCCACCCGCGAACGTGAGGGGGACAGGCGCACAAAGAAGACGCGGTTCCGGGCCGCTCGAGGAACCCTGCTCCGGTCCGGTCCGAAGACCTTTCCCGTCACGTAGGTGGCGCGGCCTCACACCTCAATGGCCTCGCTCTTTACGGCTCAGTCCCGCGCCTACGGTGAACATACGCGCAGGCCCGTCGTACCGCAAGACCCCCGCTGCAAACGATCTCGCATTGTGCGGAAAAAGCCGTCCTCGCCCAGGGACGACCGGGTCCCGCCGGGTGGATTGACTACTCTCCGCAGCTCTGGACCCCACAAGGAGGAGATTGCCGTGCCGTTGACTCAGACGCAACTCGCCGGTGCTGTCGCCGATTGCGCCGAGATCACCAGGGCCGAGGCCAAGCGCGTGCTCGATGCCCTCGAGGACGTGCGTGCTCGATGAGATCGCCAACGCCGAGAAGATCAAGATCGGCGGGCTCGTCCGCTGACGGTGCGCGTGAAGCCCGCCTCGAAGGCGCGTGCCGGGCGCAACCCCGCGACCGGTGAGGAGATCACGATCGCCGCGAAACCAGCAAGCGTTGACCTGCGCGCGGGCGCTCACCCAGGGCCAAGGGCGCGCTGCCGTCGGTGCAGAAGGCACGCCGGCGACTGGCCTGACGCGCACAGGCCGCTGCATACTGACGGCGTGCCCGGCGAGGAGTGGACCAACAGCGACTGTGTCGCTCGCTACCTGAACCGGGCAGACGAGTTCCCGCACCGGACAGAAGGAGAGCGCGTCCTGCTTGAACACGTACCGCAGGACGTTCGCCGTGTACTCGACCTCGGTACGGGCGATGGGCGTCTGCTCGCCATGCTCCAGGCCGGCCATCCGGAGATGCATGGTGTGGGTCTCGACTTCTCCGAGGTCATGCTCGACGCCGCGCGCAAGCGCTTCGCCGGCGATGGGCGCGTCGAGCTCGTACAGCGCGACCTGGTCGAGCCGCTACCGGATCTCGGACGCTTCGACGCTGTCATCTCGTCGTTTGCCATCCATCATCTCGAGCACGATCGCAAGCGCTCGCTCTATGGCGAGGTCTTCGACTTGCTGGCACCCGGCGGCGTGTTCGCGAACTTCGAGCACGTTGCATCGCCAACTCACCGCCTGCACCTGGCGTTCTTCGAGGCGATCAGTGAGCCGATCGAAAACGAGGACCCATCAGATCGAACGCTGGACGTGCACACCCAGCTCGAGTGGTTGCGCGCGTTTGGCTTCGATGACGTCGATTGCTATTGGAAGTGGTTGGAGATGGCGCTGCTGATCGGTATAAAGCCCGCCAGCGTTCGCTAGCCGGTCATGGTGTCGCGCGCCGTGGCGATCACGCGTGCGCCGTGTGCGGGAACGATCGCGATGCTGCGGATGCGGCTCGGGCGTTCCGCGCGAGGGCTCGCGGGGCGCAGCTGGATGTGTTGGAGGACGGTGCGCAGGACGGTCTTCATCTCCATCATCGCGAAGCTCGCTCCGATGCAGCGCCGTGTGCCTCCACCGAACGGGATGAGGGTGTACGGCGCGGGGCGATGATGGAGCAGCCGATCAGGATCGAATCGCCACGGGTCGGCGTAGACCTTGGGGGAGCGCTGCACCCCGGCGATCGAGGCGGCAAGGAACGTACCCGCCGGTAGCCGATACCCGCCGAGCTGTAGCGGCTCGCTCAGCTTGCGCGAGGCGCCGTCGAATATGGGGTGTACGCGCAGGGCCTCGTTCACGACAGCGGTCAGGTACTCGTCGCTATCGGTCTCGCGGCAGCGCGCAAGGACATCGGGGTGGCGCAGCACCAGCTCAAAGCACCATGCCAGTGCCGCCGCTGTGGTGTCGAACCCGCCACCGACCAGCGTGAGCATGTGGTCGCGCAACTGCTCATCGTTCAGCCCTCGCCCGTCCTCGTCCCGTGCGGTGATGAGCATCGCCAGGACGTCTTCGCGCCCCTCGGGATCGGCGCGGTGATCGGCGATCTCGTCATACAACAAATGCTCTGCTTGTGCCCGAGCGCGCACCCACGGCAGCCGCCGGCCAAGCTTGCCTCGCGCAAGCCAGGGCAATCTCGTCTCGGCCATGAGCCCGAACACGCCACCACCCGCGATCGCGGGCAGCAGCTCGCCAAGCCGCTGGCGGCGCGAGTCCTCACGCACACCGAACAGCGTGCGCAAGATCACCTCCATCCCGATCGCGCGCATCCGCGGCCACAACGCAAACGGCTCACCCACCGGCCAGTGCTCGATCTCCGCCGCCGTGATCTGCTCGACCACTTGCTGGTGACGCGCGATCGCCTCCCCGTGAAATGGGGGCAGCAGCAACCGTCGCACCTGCAAGTGCGGCTCACCGTCGAGCAGCACCACGCTGTTCGGGCCGAGAAACCCCATTGCCTGCGCGTTGGCCTCGCCCGCCCGCAACACCTCGCCCTCGCCCGTCAGCACCTCGCGGATGAGATTCGGATCGAGCACCGTGACCACATCGCCGAACCCCAAAACCCGAAAGGTGAGCATCTCGTCATCTGGGTAGCGCTCGTACATATGCCGCACGAACGAGTCCATCCCGAACAACAACCACAACGTCTGCACGACCGCCGGCAACCGGACACGCCGCGGCAAGCCATCAACCACGTGAGTGATCGATTGCGCCGACCGATTCGCAACAGTGGCCTGATCGCCCATCCGTCAACGACGGTACTCCCCACCGGCGCATGAGACCAATCGCACGAGACGACTGATTCAACGACCAGTGGTACCGACGGAGACTGGCTGAGAGGACGAGCTTGAGACGAGTTGGAGGATCGGGATCGTACGACCGGCGCGGGTCGCGCTCTCTCGATAGGACGCAAACGCAGGAAACACCCGGTCAGCAAGCTCCCACAGCCGTGCACGTGAGGCCTCGTCCTCAACGATCTCGGCCCGGAATGGCTGGCCGCCAAGCAGCACGTCCGGGTTCGCGCGCGCGTTGTAGAACCACGAGGGATTGCCGGGCCGACCGGCCTGGGAGGCGATGATCGTGACCCGCTCACCGTCGTGGAAGTAGATGACGGCGTTGCGACGGACCAGGCCGGTACGTGCACCGCGCGTCTGAAGCAGAGCGGTCGGGAGCAGAAGCGCGGTGCCGAGACGGCCTCTGGTAACACGCAGCAGCACCGGGTCGATCCTCCACACGATGGCACTCCAGATGGCCCTCTTCGATAGCCAGGTCGCAAAGCGCGAGCTGGCGAGGGCGACGTACACACGGTAGATCGGGCCGCGCTGCGCACAGGGATCGACGTATCGGAGGGCTTGACTGGTGGACATCAGGCCATCCCCTTCTGTGCGCTGAACGCAGCGAACCCTCGCTGTGGCCCGATCACTGGCTCGGATAGGCCGGCGTCGGTGAGCCAGCGCAGAAGGTCATCGCGACTCGGCGGCAACGGGTGCCCGCTGCGGGCGCCGATCTCAAACAAGGTGCGTGCTCGCCAGCTCACATCAGAAAAGAACGCGGTCCCGATCAGCCGGCCGCCGGGCTTCAGGCAACGCGCGATCTCAGCCACCGCCCGCTCGGGCTCATCGACCATGTGTAGCCCGCTGTAGGACAGGAAGAGGTTGGCCTGGCCACTGGCGATCGCCAACTCCGTCATGTCCGCCGTCACGAACTCGACCTGGTTCAGCGCTCGCTTCCGGGCGCGTCGTTCAGCCCGTTTGAGCATCTTCGGGCACAGATCTCCCGCTATGTAGCGCACGTGTTGATCTGGGCGAAGAGCCCGGAAGGCAACGCCCCCGCCACACGGCACGTCGAGAATCGTCACGTCCCGCGCCTCGCTGATCGGCGCCATGCTCGTATACAGGACCGACGCGTCGATCCCCCAGACCATCCGCCCTATCGCACGCATCAACCACGGCCGCTCGATATAGACGTCATAGACCATCCCAAACGGTCCCGCGCAGATGTTCGGTGTGCCATCCATCACGCCGGATCATGACCGACGGGCTGGACAACCGCGAGCTACGCCGTCCCTCGGGAGCACCCTGCTCGCACCACTTCGCCCGCGGGCTGTAGGTGCCGATCGCTGGCCGGGCAATCCTGGATAGGCTCGTGCGCACTGTGGGCATCTCCCCTTACTTGCGCCGCCTGCGCGAGCGGGTCGGCCACGACTTGGTGCTGCTCCCGTCAGTGGCCGTGCTCCCCCGGGATGACGATGGTCGGCTGCTGCTGGTGCGGGAGTCCCAGACGCGCCTGTGGCAGACGATAGGTGGGGCGATCGAGCCTGATGAATCTCCGGCCGAGGCTGCGATCCGCGAGGCGGCCGAGGAGGCCGGCGTCGTCGTGGAGGTCACTGACATCCGGGGCGTGGTAGGCGGGCCGCAGTTCCGGATGATCTATCCAAACGGGGATCTCGTGAGCTATGTGCCGACGATCTTCGACGCGCGCGTCATCGACGGTGAGCCGCGCGCCGACCGGGAGGAGACGATCGAGGTCGCCTGGTTTGCAACCGGCCAGCTCGCAGACGTCGCCCTGTCCGAGTTCACGATCGCGCTGCTGAGCGATCCGGTGGTGGCCATCCTCAGTCGCGATGGCGTCCACCGCGTAGGTAGCTGAGGATGCTCTCGCAGATGGACGCAGTCGTGTCACGAGCGAGAGCATCTCTGGCCGCCGTCGGCCTGACCGTGGTTGGTGAGGATCTGACTCGCCCCTGGGGCGGGTTCCTGCTGATCTCCCAGGCCGAGGTCCGGGAGTTCATCCTGGCCTACTTCCCGGACACGGGTCCGCAGGATGCCTGCGAGCTTGCGCTCAGTCCCAAGCTGCTACTGGTCGCCCCGGAACAGCGGCTGTCGTGGCAATATCACCGCAGACGCAGCGAGATATGGCGTGTCGTCGAGGGGCCGGTCGGCATCAGCCGATCTCTTACCGACGAGGAGGCACCGTTGCACAGCTACGCTCCGGGCGAGGTTCTGCACCTGGAGCTCGGCGAGCGCCACCGCCTGATCGGACTCGAGACCTGGGGAGTGGTCGCCGAGATCTGGCAGCACACGGACGCGTCTGCACCGTCGGACGAGCTCGACATCGTGCGCGTCTGCGACGACTATGACCGCACCTGACTTCACCACCGACCGGAAGGCACGGACACCAGACCTACGGGTACACGAGGGATCGCCGGCGATGAGCGCGTCGAGCTTATCCGGCATGACCTTGTCGAGCCGCTACCCGCCCTTGAACGCTTCGACGCCGTCATCTCTTCGTTCGCCATCCATCATCTCGAGCACGATCGCAAGCGCTCGCTGTATGGCGAGGTCTTCGACTTGCTTGAGCGTGAGCGCGGCGACCCGTTTGACCTGGCGCTTACGTGTCCGGCGGCCGCACGAACCGCGCCCTGTGTGGTTGACGCTCATAGCCCGCGGCCCGCCAGAAGCTCATCGCGGTCGGATCGTCGTCGGCAACGATCGCGGTCAGCCTGACTGCGCCCCGCTCGCGCAGGCGCCGCTCGCCCTCCCTGAGCAGCATCGTCGCCAGGCCCTCGCGCCGATGCTCTGGCGAGACCGCCAGCCGGTAGAAGCTCCCACGCCAGCCGTCCCACGCGGCGATCAACGAACCTGCCAGGACGCCCTCGCGCTCAGCGACCAGCAGCGCCTGGGGGTGGGCGGTCAGCAGCCGGGCCAGTCCGTCGCGGGAGTCGGTGACGCTCGGCAGGCTGCCCGCCGCGATCCACAGGTCGAGTACGGAGGGGATGTCGTCCTCGGTGGCGTTGCGGATCGTCCAGTGGTCGTAGATGTCCATGCGCTCGATCAACCCCTCGTTGATCACGTACCGGTGCTCGACGGTGCCCTCTGAGATCACTTTCCCGGTGCAACCGCGCACGACCTGGCGGACCGTCACGGCGACTTGACCGTCGGGTCGTCGCTCTATGTGCCGCGGCTCGACACTCGAGTCGATCAGATCAAACTGGCGCCGCCAGTACTCGCGGACCTCCCAGTGGCCGTGTAGGCGTCCGCCCTCCATTCCGTTCGGCCAATCCACATCCGGGTGCATCAGGGCGAGGGTGCCCTCGATGTCACGCGCGTTGAACGCCTCGTAGGCTCGGCGTAACAGCCGGTCGTGCTGCTCACTCATCGCCGATCTGCCTCTTTGGTAGCTGCCGACACCTGGTGCGGTGCGTGTCGGGCTTGGATGTAGGCGCGCACGAGCGCGGTGATCTCGCGGGTGATCGCGTCCGGGGTGACGCCCGGCGGCGGGCGCAGCACGAGACGGTGGGTGAGGCCCTCGATCGCGCTGATCACGACGCGTGCCGTTAGGCGGGGATCGTTTGGTGCCGTGGACGGATCGGCAGCGAGTGCGCCGGTCGCCACGTCGACGAGCTGATCTTCCAGTTCGTCGAGCTCTGCGCGTAGTGTCGAGGGCAGTGGAGTTTCCTCGAAGAGGACGCGGTGAAGGCCCGGCGCGAGCGCGTGCATCGCGACCATCGCGTGGACGATGGTTGGGAGTGCATCTTCGAATTGTGCGCCGCGGTTGAGTCGTTGCAGATGCGGTTGGAGTGCCGCCGTGCTCTCGGCGAGGTGCCGGTGGACGAGCGCGACGAGGATCGCGTCCTTGTTCGGGAAGTACTGATACAGCGTCCCGATCGATACGCCAGCTCGCTCAGCGATGCGGTTGGTGGTTCCGGCGGCGTAGCCATGACGCTCAAAAACCTGAGCAGCGGCCTGCAGGATCGCCTCGACGGTCGCCTCTGATCGCTGCTGTGTGGGGAGCTTTCGCGGTGCGAGCCGCTGGTTGGGAATGCGAGTTGACGGCATGCGAGCAATTGCTCAGTATACGTGTATGCCTGCCCTCGCGCTTGTCTCCCTTGTCGTGTACGGCCTGCTCGCGTTCGGGGTGCGCATCGCCGTTCACGTTCGCCGAACGGGCTCAACTGGTTTCAACGGGTTGCGCGGCGCCTCGGGATCGGAGCGGGCGGGCGGGTTGCTGTTGGTGAGCGCGGTCGTGCTGTGCGTCGCCGGTCCGGCACTCCAACTGGCGGGCGTTCTTGACCCGCTCGCAGCGCTCGATGGCAGTATCGCCAGCATCCTCGGAATCGGGCTTGCCTGTGTGGGAATCGCGATGACCGTGCTCGCCCAGTTCGCGATGGGCGATGCATGGCGGGTCGGCGTCAACCCCTCCGAGCGGACCGAGCTGGTCACCGACGGCCTCTTCTCGCTCGCCCGCAACCCGATCTTCGCGGCGATGATCCCCGCCTTCATGGGCATCACCCTGCTCGCACCAAACGTCCTGACGCTCGCCGGTGTGATCCTCCTGACGGTCGCGCTCGAGCTGCACGTGCGGCTTATCGAGGAGCCCTACCTCCTGGGGGTTCACGGCGAGCAATACGCCGCCTACGCCGCCCAGGTCGGTCGCTTCCTTCCAGGGATCGGCCGCCTGCGGATCAACCGCAAGCGTCTCTACACGTCTGAGTGACTCAGATTGATCATGTAGGGTGCCCACCCGCATGGCCCTCGAAGTACGACCGGTCGCGAGCAGGCGCGACCTGACCTCGTTCATCAAGTTGCCGTGGCGGCTGTATCGCGACGAGCCCAATTGGGTCCCGCCGCTGCTGATGGACGTCAAGAAGCGGCTGAACCCGAGGAAGAACCCGTTCTTCAAGCACGCCGAGGCTCAGTACTTCCTCGCTTGGCGCGATGGCAGAGCGGTCGGGCGGATCACGCGCACGTCAACAAGAACTTCAACGAGTTCCAGGACAACGAGTGGGGTCTGTTTGGATGGTTCGAGTGCGAGGACGACGCGGACGCGGCGCGTGCGCTGTTGGACGCCGCAGAGGCTTGGCTACGCGAGCGCGGGCGTGACCGGATGGTCGGTCCGATGGACTTCACGACCAACGACGAGTGCGGTCTGCTGATCGAGGGTTACGAGCATCCCCCAATCATCCTCTGCCCCTGGCACCACCCCTACTATCAGCGCCTGTTCGAGCAGGACCTGAACCTGCAGAAGGCGATGGACCTGTACATGTGGAGCCTGAACGTGGAGGGGCGCGAGAAGGTCCATCCGGCGATCTGGGAGGTGGCCGGAAAGGTCGAGTCTGAGCACGGGATCGTCTGTCGTAACTTCCGCAAGAAGGATCTGCAGGCCGAGGTGGACCGCTTTGTGGAGATCTACAACTCCGCGTGGGAGCGCAACTGGGGATTTGTGCCGCTGACCGAGCAGGAGGTTCGCCACTACGCCAAGGACCTCAAGCCGATCCTGGATGAGAACTGGGCGATGGTCGCCGAACACAAGGACACCGGCGAGGTCGTCGGCGCCGCGCTGACGCTGCCC
Source organism: uncultured Solirubrobacterales bacterium (assembly GCA_963810645.1). Classification (GTDB taxonomy): domain Bacteria; phylum Actinomycetota; class Thermoleophilia; order Solirubrobacterales; family Solirubrobacteraceae; genus Palsa-744. The sequence goes on from CAWEOK010000022.1 coordinate 25,853, forward strand.
GATTACAACCAGGTCCTTGCCAAGCTGAACGGCCGCCTGCTCCCACTCGGCTGGCTGACGGCGCTGCGTGAGCGTAAGAAGATCGACGCGGTCCGCGTGATCGTGCTCGGCGTGAAGTCCGACTACCGCCACACGGGCGTCGCCGCGCGCTTCTATCAGATGCACTTCGACGCCGCCGAACGCACACCGCAGAAGGGCGGGGAGATGGGCTGGATCCTGGAGACCAACACGCCCGATGAACCGCGCGATGGAAGGAATGGGCGGAGAGATCAAGCGACGGTACCGCGTGTACGAGCGGATGCTGTAGGACGGTCTGCGGCTCGGCCCCGCTCAGTCGAGCAGCCCGCGGATGTCCTCCGCGGTGAGGCTTGAGGCGAACAGGTCGCCCTCATCCATGACTCCGCTGAACAGTGCGGCCTTGCGGCGCGCGAGGGCCACGACTTTCTCCTCGATCGTATTGCGCGCGATCGTCCGGTAGACCATCACAGGGCGGGTCTGGCCGATGCGGTGGGTGCGGTCGATCGCCTGAGCCTCGGTGGCGGGGTTCCACCACGGGTCGAGCAGGAAGCAGTAGTCGGCCTCGGTGAGGTTCAGGCCGAACCCGCCCGCCTTGAGGCTGATCAGGAACACCGGGTCCTCGCCACCCTTGAAGCGCTCCAGCACGCGATCGCGCCGGCGCGTGCGTCCGTCGAGATAGCAGTAGCCGATGCCCTCCGCGTCAAGGCGCTCGCGGGCCTTGGCCAGGAATCCCGTGAACTGGCTGAACACGAGCGCCCTGTGGCCCCCGCCGACGATGTCCTCCAGCTGCTCCACGAGCGCACCGAGCTTGGCGCAGGGCACGGCGTCGTGGTCGTCGTCGACGAGGCCCGCGTGCAGGCTGAGCTGGCGCAGCAGCGTGATCGAGCGCAGGATCGTAAACCGGTTGCGGTCGAAGTCGTCGATCAGTCCGAGGATCTTCTGACGCTCGCGCTGCAGATACGTGTCGTAGAGCTTGCGATGGCGCGGATGCAGGTCCACGTCGAGGGTCTGTTCCTGCTTTGCCGGGAGATCCGCGGCCACCAGCTCCTTCGTGCGGCGCTTGAGCAGCGGCTTGATCCGGCGCCGCAGGCGTGCGAGCCGCTCGGCATCGCCGCCGCGTTCGATCGGTCGCGCGTACTGCTCGGCGAACCGCTTCGGGTCGGGGAACAGACCGGGCGCGGTGATCGACAGCAGCGACCACAGCTCCATCAGGTTGTTCTCCATCGGGGTTCCCGTTATCGCCAGCTTGAACGGCGCGTCCAGCTCGCGGACGCAGCGGTAGGTCTTTGCCTGGTGGTTCTTGACGTACTGCGCCTCGTCGAGGATCAGCCCCGCCCAGGGCACCGCGCGGTAAGCGTCGGACTCGAGCCGGAACAGCGTGTACGTCGTGACCACCACGTCGGCGGCCGCGACCTCCTCGATGCTGCGCCCTGACCGCGCGAGCGTGTCGGTCACCGACTCGACCCTGAGCTCTGGGGCGAAGCGGCCCGCCTCTCCCACCCAGCCCGACACGACGCTCGTTGGAGCGACGACCAGGAACGGCCCGACGCCCGGGTCGCTGTCGCGTGCGTGGCAGATCAGCGCGAGCGTCTGCAGTGTCTTGCCGAGCCCCATGTCGTCGGCGAGGATTCCGCCGAGCTCGAGCTCCCACAACGACGCCAGCCAGCCGAACCCGTCCCGCTGGTAGGGGCGCAGCTGTGCTCCAAGCGCGGCCGGCGCCTCGTGCTTGGCGATCGTGTCGATCTCCAGCAGCGCGCCGACTTGACGCTGCCACGCCTGTGCTTGCTCTCTCACGACGCCGAGTGCGGCGAGCTCGGCCCAGAGCCCGGCCTGATAGCGGCTGATCCGCAGCTGCGCCGAGGGCGAGTCCGCCAGTTCTCTGGCCTCTTCGATCAGCCGCCGCAGCTCCTGCAAGCCCGGCTCCAGCAGTGAGAAGTGAGCTCCGTCATCGAGCAGCATGTACGACTCGCCGCTCGCGAGGGCGCTGAACACTTCAGCGAACGCCAGCTCACACCCGTCGACGCTGATCGTTACGCCGAGGTCGAACCAGTCCCGCTCTCCCTCGACCTCAGTGGTGGAGAGGCCGATCGTGAGCGACTCGCCGACATCGCGGTAGTCCGCGGGCTCTCCGAGCACCTCCACGGCCACGTCTGCCCGCTCCGCCACCTGCGGCAGCATCTCCGTCGTCAGGTGCATGCTGTCGATGCCCGTAAGCGAGACCGGGACAGCATCCGCACCGCCGGGCCGCCCGGCGCCGTCGAGCAGACCGAAGCGTTCGAGGCCCGTCCCGGCGAAGTCGGCAGCCGCGAGAATCGCGCGCTCGGCCTCGAGGTCGCGAAACCCCGGGCCGGCTCCGTTGCTGATGAGCGCCGTGTGCCGTGTGGCGTCCCCGATCCGGTAGGACCACCCCCATCCGACCTCGACATCATGGCCGGCGCCGTAGCTCGCGCGCAACACCAGCGTGGGCGCGGAGATCTCCGGCGGCGTGAACGAGTCGTCCGAGGACACCACCGTGGCGATGTTGCGCAGGGCGGGGCACAGCTCTTCGGCGAAGTGCTGCATCTCGCCTGCCGGGATCTGCAGACGTTCGTCGTTCAGGACCATCCGCTGCAGCGGCGCCGGCGCCGGCTTGACGAGACGCACGAATGCCAGCCGCCGATGCTCAGGTCCTTGCGTGAGGTCGTCGCGTTCGGTGACCTCTTGGGTGACGTCGTCGCGCTCAGCACACACCAGGCCGTGTCCGCTGGAGCCCAGGAACAACAGCGGCTCCAGACCGTCCGCGTGTTGGCCGTCAACACGCAGGATCGCGCTCACGAGCGATCCCTGATCGCCCTGTTGCGTGACGTCGATGAGCAGCTCGCCCCGCCGGTGGCAGCGCACCTCGCCGAGCCCGGGATGTGCGTGGATGAGGTTCAGCCCGACGCGGGACGCCTCCTCCAGCAGCGACCACAGCTGCACGCTGTCGCAATCGCTGAGATCGAGCGCTTTGTCGGCACCGTAGCCGTAGCTGTAGTAGGCCCGTCCTTCGCGCGCGCGGTGGATCGCGTACAGCTCGCGAACCAGCGCCAGGTGATCGGGGCGGTACTCGCCGCTCTGGACATGCCACGAGTCCAGTCCGTTCCAGCTCAGCGACCCGTTGACCCAGCCGCCGCGCGCGCCTGCTCGCATCAACTTCGCCATCAGCCGCGGCTGGCCGCGGTCCGCGACGCCGCCCGGGTGCAGCGCCAGCTCGATCGCCAGCGGATTGTCCGCCGCCTGTGCCGCCGGCGCATCGATCAGCGCACGCAGGGGCTGCTCCCACGACAGTGTCTGCACCGGCTTCGGGACTCGTAGCGGCGTTGGGACTTGCGACTGCGGGCGCGCTTGAAGCAGCGGGCGTTGCTTGCCTCGCGTCCGATTGCCGTCACGCCCATCGCTCGCGGCGATCACGAGCGCCGCGACATGCTTGCAGTTGTACCCCACCGGACAGGTGCACTCGCCGTCGTCGAACACCAGCGAGGAGTCACCATCGGAGGTGAAGAACGCCGCGGTGTCATACAGCGCGCCCTGACCGACCACCGAGCCGGTCAACGTGTTGGTGTCCGGGTCCCACTCGATCTTGAGCACCCGGTTGGCGCGCGCGTAGCTGCGTCCGCGCTTGAACGACGTCGATCCAACGGCCACCTCGACCTCGGCCAGCTCGACATCGTCCACCTCGCGGATCGCACTCAACACGCGCGCAACATTAGCCGCCGCTCCGGACTGTCCTGTATGGCAGTCAACGGCTTTCCGACCTTGCGCGCCACCTCGCCTGAGCGATACGAAGTGCCTGAGTCCCAGGCCGGTCGAGCGGCAGCTTTCGCCCGACCGGCCTGTGCGCTCCTACCAACGACCGCCGGGTCCTACCCCTCGGCGGCGGCCAGGGCGATCGCGTCCTGATCGGCCGGGTCCAGTGCCTCCTCCTCGTCTCCGGCGATGGCGTGCAGTCCCTGCACGGCGTCCGCGCCGCCGGCGCCGTTTGGCTCGCTGCTGGGCGGGGTGCCCAGGAACTGGACCGTATTGGCGACGATGCTGACCGCCTGAGCGTTGCGCCCGTCGCGGGTCTCCCACTCGCGCCAGTCCAGCCGGCCGTCAACCGCAACCGGACGACCGGTGTGCAGGTAACGGGCGGCGTTCTCGGCGGGTGCGCCGAACACGACGACGTCGAAGAAGTTGGGCTTGTCGGCCCACACTCCCCCTGCGTCGCGGCGCCGGCCGTTGACCGCGATCCGCATGTGGCAGACGCTGCGCCCGGACGGCAGCGCGCGCAGATCGGGATCGCTCGTGAGCCGCCCGGTGAGGACGACGTGGTTGATGTTGCTGGTCGGCATGTGTATCTCCTATCGCTTGTGTTTTGGATCGGAGGTCACTGCGCCAATGCGGAACGGCCGTCGGTGCAGAAGGGCCTCCGTTGTCTCATCCGACGGATCGAGCCAAACGGGACACCCGTCTCTGAATCCGTTGTCAGAGCCTCATGGATGGGGTGCGACGATCGGGGTAGGCAGGGGATTGGTAGGGGAGCCGGTTCTCGTGAATCGATTGGGTCGGCGCTCAAGAACGATCGGCGGAGCGCCGAAGAGCGGGATCATGAACAATCAATCGCGTCTCGCCTCCACTCTTGCCTCATCTCTGCCCACCCGCGCCGGCGGCGCATCGCTGCTGGCGATCTTGTCGCTCGCCCTGCCGGCCGCGGCATCCGCGGGCACGCCGCCGAGCGTGACCGAAACGTTCAAATCGACCGGCGCCGAGCAGACGCTCACCGTGCCCGCGGGCGTGACGAGCGTGCATGTGCAGGCGATCGGGGAAGTCGGCGAGGCGGGCTTCCCGGGCGGGCTGGTGTTTCAGCCGGCTCCTGGAGGCGATGGCTCTGACGTGTCCGGTCAGATGCCGGTCAGCCCGGGTGAGGTCCTCTATGTGGAGGTTGCGAGACGCGGCTTCAATGGCAGCGCCGATGGCGTAAACGGGGGTGGCGCCGGAGGCGACGCCTCCGACGTACGTACGGTCTCCAGAGAACTGGAAGGAACGCTCGAATCCCGGCTCCTAGTCGCCGCCGGCGGTGGTGGAGGGGGCAGCACATTCCAGGAAGGTGCCGGCGGTAGGGGCGGCAATGCCGGCAGCCCAGGGTCCGAAGGCCTCACCAGCGAAAACTTCGGGCGAGGCGGCATCGAAGTGGGTCAGGGAGGCGGAGCGGGTACGCTCACGGGAGGCGGAGCAGCGGGCGATAACTGTGGTCTGATCGCGGGCGCCGGGACGCTCGGAGTCGGTGGTATCGGTGGCAACGGCTTCACTCCGTTCTCAGGCGGTGGCGGTGGTGGCGGCGGCTACTGGGGCGGTGGTGGCGGCAGCGGCACGTGCGACTTCTTCGGTCCCGAGGAGGGAGCCGGCGGAGGTGGTGGCGGTGGTTCGAGCTACGCGGCCGAAGACGTCAAAGATGCGACGTTCGGTCTCGCCTCGGCCTCGACCGAACCGTCGGTGACGATCTCATATGCCACCCCCGCGACGGCGACGCCCGAAGCGAGCACGATCTCCTTCCCCGGGGTCCAGCCCCAGGAGACCGTGAGCGCGCCGCAGACAATCACGTTGACCAACACCGGCGGCACGCCGCTGCAGATCTCCTCCACGACGTTCGCCGGTTCGACGCCCGCCCTGGAAAGCGATCACCCCGAAGATTTCATGATCGGCTCCTCGAGCTGCCTGGGCAAGATCGCATTCGAACAGACCTGCCAGCTGACGGTCCGCTTCGCGCCGCAGAGTCCGGGCACGAGCACCGCCACACTGCAGATCGCCGGCAACATGGGCGCCGGTCCGACCACGATCGCGCTGAGCGGCACCGGTGGATCGCTCCCCCAGGGCGAAGCCGGCGCGGCAGGCGTGAGCGGCAAAGGCACGCAGGGACCGGCCGGTCCGGCGGGTCCCCAGGGCGAACGCGGACCCGCCGGCTACCCGGCGGTATACGAATGCCATCCTCGTCAGGGCGACGGCAAATTCAAAACCGCCTGCTTCGTGCGCGTCATGTCGGTCTCGCAGTCGGTCATGCGGGCGACGCTGAAGCGCGGCAGCACCGTCTACGCCAGCGGCCCAGCGAACGGGACTCAGCATGGCAAGGATCTGCTTCTGCTGGCCACACGGCACGTGCCGGCCGGGCGGTACACGCTCGAGCTGATCTCGCGCCACGGCCTGACGAGCAGGTACGTGACGGTCAAGTAGGACAGGCGAGTTGCGGGCACGCGTCGTGAAAGCCGCGCGTGTCCGCCGCTCACAGCAGATGCCGCAAGCGCCACCCGAGCGAGGGGCTCCCGACCGAGCGCATTGCCACCGCGCTGGTCGTGCTCCCGCTCGCGCCTTCATCGCTCGCCCCACCGGCGGACACCCCGCCGACCGGCACGCCCCCGACCGCCACACCGGCCATCGGCTCACCGGCCCGTAGCCTCCTCATCGCCGGGCGTGCCACCACCCGCACGGGCAGCGTGAGCCCGCCCCAGCCGATCGCCTGTAACGTGCCCGCGGTCACCGCGGTGGTGGTGCGGCCGTCCGCGGAGCTCGCGCGCAACACGCTCGTGCCGGCGGGCAGGACCGTCTGTACGCGCAGGTCCGCCGCGGCCGAGTCCCCAAGTCGCTGGGCGCTTAGGAGCGCGGATTCGATCAGCGCGCCGTCGTGCTGGCCGAGCACCACGCCGAGCACCGTCACTCCCCGTCCGCCGACCGTGGTCCGCTTGGCGAACATCAGGCATCCGCCGGCCGCCCCATCCGAGCCGGTCTTCACGCCCACGTACCCGTCGGTGCCGACCAGTCCGTTGTAGTTCTGCACTCGTCCCACTCTGGGCAGCACAACCGAGGGCTCGTCCACGATCGCCCTCAGCGCCGGGATCCGCATCGCCGCGCGCGCGAGCCTCAGCTGGTCGGCGGCCGTGGAGACCGTTTCGTCGTTGAACCCGCTCGGGTCGGTGTAGGTAGTCGAATCCATGTCCAGCCGGCGCGCGGTCGCGTTCATGCGCGCCACGAACGCCGCTGTATCCCCCGCGTCATACCGGGCCAGCAGCGCGGCGATGTTGTTCGCCGAGGGCAGCATCAACGCCTCCAGCGCCTGGCGCTCGGTCAGCCGCTCGCCCGCCCGCACAGGTAGCGTCGACTCGTCGAGCGCGACTCGCTGCCCCTGTTCGGCGACCTCCGCGGACGTGATCGTCACCGTGAATCCCTGCGTGCCGACCGCCAACGGGTGCTCGAGCAGCGTCAGATATGCCGTCATCACCTTGGCCACGCTCGCGATCGGCGCCGGCGTCGCGACACCGGACGTTCCGAGGCTGCCCACACCCTCCACTTCCACCGCCGCCTGTCCTTCGCGCGGCCAGTCGAGCACAGGCGCACTGCCGGGGACACGCACGTAGGCCGCCAGCGTTCGGTGGACGATTAGCGGCGGGGTGCCCTCGCTCGTGGCTCGCCATGTCACCGCCACCACCAGCACGATCACCGCGAGCGCACCGAACACCCACCAGCGCAGGCCCCGATGGGATCGGCGGTTGCCGATCCCCCCTTGCAGTACGGTGCTCGCCACTGCCTCCAGACGCTACCGCAGGGGTGGGCGCTCAGCGCCGCCATCCGCGTATGCTGAACGCATGGATGACGTACTCGACGGCCCGTTCCATAAGGGCCAGCCCGTGTGGGTGGTCGAGAGCGACGGCTCGCGCCGTCCAGCCGAGTACGTCGGCGAGGGTGAGCTGAGCGCGTGGTTCGGCGGATCGCCGACGGTGATCGTCGTCTACCCCGATCACTCCGGCGGCGCCGTCGAGGTCGATCGCGTGATTGCGCGTCACTGAGCGCGTCGGCTCGGTGGGCCGGCGAGCCCCGACCTTATACTCGCCATCCCGCTTCCCGCCCTCGCTATCCGCTCGCGCCGTATGGGCCTGCACTTCGAAATCTCCCAGCACTTCCTCGACGAACCGGCCCAGCGCGCCGGGTTCATCCTGCTGGGGGCGTTTCTTGCGTCGTTCCTGTTCATCCGCACGAGCGCGCGCATGATCCGCAGTCCAAAATTCGCTTGGTGGCCGGGCAGCGTGACCACCGACAGCGGCCTGCACCTGCACCACCTCGTCTGGGGGATCGTGCTGCTGCTGCTGTCGGGCTTTCTCAACTTCGCGCTCGGCCCGACCGGCGTGTGGCTGGACGTGCTGGCCGCCCTGTTCGGCATCGGCGCGGGACTCACGCTCGACGAGTTCGCACTGTGGATCCACCTCGAAGACGTCTACTGGTCCGAGCAGGGCCGCTCCTCGCTCGACGCCGTCGTGGTCGCGCTGCTGATCGGCGGCCTCGTCGTGCTCGGACTCGCGCCGTTCGACCTCGCCAACCAGTCCTCGGCGATCACCTCGCTTGCGGTCGCCGTCGCGATCGACTTGGTGCTGTGCATCCTCGCGATCCTCAAGGGCAAGCCGCTGCTGGGCCTGACGGGCCTGTTCATTCCGTTCTTCTCCCTCGTCGGCTCGATCCGTCTCGCCTCCCCCACCTCGCCCTGGGCGCGCCGGCGCTACCCGCCGGACGGCCGCAAGCTGGCGCGCTCGCAGGAGCGCTTTGCCCGGATCGCCCGCCGCCGTCGCCGCGCGCTCGACGCGATCGGCGGAGCCCCGAGCCAGCCCGGCGAGGCCTGACGAGGTCGATGCCCACCCAGGCCCTCGTGCTGGCGTTCGCCGCCTCGATCTACCCGCCGGCCGTTGCCGCCGTGATCGCGCTTGGCCGGGGGGCCGAGGTTCGCTCGCGGGTGTTCGCGTTCGTGCTCGCGTCGTGGCTCGTCACCTACGCGGTGGGCGCGCTGATCCTGTATGCCCTGGTCGAACTGGGCGCGACCGGCTCGCACCACCTCACCCCGGGTGCGTGGGTCGACGTGGCGCTCGGGGTGCTGCTGTTCCTGCTGGCCGTGCGCCTGCACCGACGCCGGCCCGACCCGGAGACGGCGCCCAAGCCGGATAGCGCGCCATCCAAGATCGAGCGCTATCTGGAGAGCCGTCGCCTCGCGTTCGTGCTCGGCGTGATCCTGTACGTGCTGCCTTCCCCGATCTACATCGGTGCCGTCAAGGCGATCGCCGACGCGAATCTCTCGACCGGCGGCGAGCTGGCGTCGCTCGTGGTCGTCGTCGCGATCATGCTGTGGATGGTCGAGCTGCCGATGCTGATGCTGCTGACCGTTCCCGATCGGGCGGCGAGCACGCTGGAGCGCATCAACCTGTGGTTTGCCGGCCACGGCCGCTCGCTGGCGATCCTCGTGGCCGTTGCCGTCGGGGTCTATCTGATCGTCAAGGGACTCGCTCGACTGATCTAGGCGGGCGCGTCGCCATGGCGCTTGGCCTGCCGGCGGGCTTTGCGCGCCGCCGATTGCTCGGAGCTCTTCTGGCGCGCTTCGGTATACGACTGCTGCACGAGCGTTTTGCCCCCGCTCCAGCCGAACGCCCGCACGAGCAGCACGATCGCGAGCACGATGCTCCAGACCGTCACCACCAGCTGCTGGGCGACCGAGTAGGAGGTCGCGTTGGCCGCGCTGGTGACCCCGCGCAGCGAGACGACGTTGAACGCCTGCGTGACGCCGGCGCCGCCGGGAGTGACCGCGGTCATGTTGGCGATCGAGTTGCTGGCCACCACGCGCATGATCGTGTGGAAGCTGATCGGGATGCCGTACGCCCCCAGGAACACGGCGATGATACCGAGGCCCGCCGCCCAGCTGATCGCCTGCGGGAATATGACCCGTCCCAGGAGCGCGCGCGGGTGCGCGAGGATCTGCCCGCCGACCTTTGCCTGCGCCCACCATTTCTTGATCCGCTCGCGCAGTATCTGCGCGACCAGGAACAGCAGCACCAGGAGCCCCACGAGCAGGACCGCGGTGGCCACCGGATGTTCGCTGATGAACCCGAGCTGCAGATCGAACGACCCGCCGACGGTCAGGAACAGATACAGGTAGCAGGCTGTGCCGATCAGCGTGAAGAAGATCTTCTCGACCACCATCCCCGCCAGCACTCCGGCGAATGTGGCGGCCGCGATGATCGTCGTGAACATCAGCAGCATCGCCAGCGTGCCGAGGTTTGCGGGCAGCACCCAGTTCAGCGCGACGGCGGCGGCGTAGCAGGCCAGCACCTGCACGAACCGGATCCCGCTGTGCGGATACCCGTAGCGCAGGATCGAATGCCACGAATACCCCACGAGCGTCGTCTGCAGCGTCACGAGCACGATCGCGCCGATCAGGTTGGCGACCGGCAGGCTCGTGATCGTGTCCCAGATGTGCCGGAACCACGATTCGATGTTCCAGCCGAACAGCGTCGCGCCCGCGCCGAGCACGACGAGGATGAGCGCGCCGACCAGGATTCGCCTCACATGCTTAGATTAGGCCACGAAGCAGCACGCGCGCCCGTAGCTCAGTGGTCAACGGTTCTCTTCGGGGAGCCAAAGAGCAGCGGTCTTTCAAGCCGCAGGCCGCGGGTTCGATTCCCGCCGGGCGCACTTGCCAGCAACGCAGATAGAGCGACTCTCGATCGACACGATTCGCGGCCTGGCGATGGACGCCGTGCAGAAGGCGAACGCCGGCCACCCTGGAACGGCGATGGCGCTGGCGCCGCTGGGGTACACGATCTTTCGGCGCTTCCTGCACGCGAACCCCGCGGACACGCAGTGGCCGAACCGCGACCGTTTCGTGCTCAGCTCCGGTCACGCGTGCATGCTGCAGTACGCGCTGCTGCACCTGTGCGGCTACGAGCTGAGCATCGAGGACCTGCAGCAGTTCCGCCAGTGGGGCTCGCTCACGCCGGGGCATCCCGAGCGCGGCCATACGCAGGGCATCGAGGTCACGACGGGGCCGTTGGGGCAGGGCTTCGCCAACGCGGTGGGGATGGCGATGGCCGAGCGCTTCCTCGCGGAGCGCTTCAACCGCCCCGGGCAGGAGCTGGTCGACCACCACGTCTACGTGATCTGCTCAGACGGCGACCTGATGGAGGGCATCAGCCAGGAAGCGGCCTCGATCGCGGGCCACTTCGCGCTGGGCAAGCTGGTCGTCTGCTACGACGACAACCACATCACGATCGACGGCAGCACGTCGATCTCCTTCGACGGCGAGAACCACACCGCGCGCCTGCAGGCCGACGGCTGGCACGTGCAGCGGGTGGAGGACTCAGAGGATCTGGACGCGCTGGAGGCGGCGATCACGGCGGCCCGCGACGAAACCGAGCGCCCCTCGTTCATCGCGATCCGCTCGCACATCGCCTACCCAGCCCCGCACGCGGTCAACACCGCCAAGGCGCACGGCTCGGCGCTCGGCGAAGACGAGGTGCGGGCTACCAAGGAAGTGATGGGCTTCGACCCCGATCGCAAGTTCTGGGTGGACGAGCGGGTCTACGAGCACATGTCGCTGCACGAGTCGGGCACGAAGGCGAGTGACGCCTGGAACGAGAAGTTCGAGGCGTGGCGAGCGGCCTTCCCGGACATGGCAGCGGACTGGGATCTCGCGTGGGCGGGGAAGTTGCGCGAGGGCTGGCGCGAGTCGCTGCCGCAGTTCGCCGCTGGCCAAGAGATCGCCACCCGCTCGGCCGGCCAGAAGGTGATGGCGGCGTTCGCGCAGTACGGCCCGACGATGATCGGCGGCGCTGCCGACCTGGTCGAGTCGACCAAGACCCTGTTCGAGGGCGGCGGCGAGTTCTCGAAGGTCCACGCGGGCCGCAACATCCCCTTCGGCATCCGCGAGCACGCGATGGGCGCGATCGTCAACGGCGCGTCCGCCCACGGCGGCATCGTCAAACCGTACGGCTCTACGTTCCTGATGTTCTCCGACTACATGCGCGGCGCGGTGCGGCTGTCGGCGCTGATGGGCCTGCCGGTCGTGTGGGTGTGGACGCATGACTCGGTGGGCGTCGGCGAGGACGGCCCGACGCACCAGCCGATCGAGCACTACGCGTCGCTGCGCGCGATCCCGCATCTGTGGGTGATGCGTCCCGGTGACGCCAACGAGACGGCCGAGGCGTGGCGCGTGGCGCTCGAGCGCGAGGACGGTCCAGTGGCGCTGTTGCTCTCACGTCAGAACGTGCTGGTGCTCGACCGCGGCGAGGTTGCGAGCGCGAGTGGCGTGGAGCGCGGCGCCTACGTCCTGTGGGACTCCTCGGGGCCCGACCCGGAGATCATCCTGATCGCCACGGGCGCCGAGTTGCCGCTGACGCTCCAGGCAGGCAAGGCGCTGGCCGAGCAGGGCACGCGCGTGCGGGTCGTCTCGATGCCGTGCATGGACCTGTTCGAGGAGCAGAGCCAGGAGTACCGCGACGAGGTCCTGCCCCCCGCGGTGAGGACCCGGCTGGCGGTCGAGCCGGGCTCCACGATCAGCTGGGGGAAGTGGGTCGGCCTCGACGGCGACGTCGTCGGCCTCGACCGTTTCGGCGCCTCCGCCCCGGGTAACACTGTGCTCGAGAAGTTGGGATTCACCGTCGAGAACATCGCCGCGCGCGCACGCGCACTGCTCGAGCAGGAGGCACGCTGATGGAGGGACCGCTGCAGCGCCTGTCGGCGCTCGGGCAGAGCGTCTGGATCGACTCGCTCTCGCGCGCGTCGATCCGCGGGGGTCATCTGCAGGAGCTGATCGATGACTACGCAGTCGTCGGCGCGACGTCGAACCCGACGATATTTCAGACGGCGATGTCCGCGGGCGACGCGTATGACGAGCAGCTTCGCGAGCTGGCCGGTCGCGACGTGCGTGACGCGTTTTGGGCGCTGGCTGTGCGCGACATCAAGGATGCGTGCGATCTGTTCGCGCCGGTGTTCGAGGCGACCGGCGGGCACGATGGGTACGTTTCGCTGGAGGTCGATCCGACGCTCGCGTACGAGACGCTGCAGACGTTCCGCGAGGCGATCGACCTGCACGAGACGGTGGACAAGCCGAACCTGCTCGTCAAGATCCCCGCGACCAAGCCGGGGCTGGCGGCGATCGAGGACGTGATCGCCGAGGGCCGGTCGATCAATGTGACGCTGATCTTCTCGCTGCGCCGCTATGCCGAGGTGGCCGAGTCCTACATCCGCGGGATCGAGCGCCTGGTCGCGGCCGGCGGCGATCCGGGCAGGGTGGCGTCGGTGGCGAGCTTCTTCGTCTCGCGCATCGACACTGAGACCGACCGCCGGCTGGACGAGCTCGGCGGACACGATGAGCTGAAGGGCAAGCTCGCGGTAGCCAATGCCCGGCTGGCGTACGAGCACTACCTGGCGACGTTCACGGGTCCGCGCTGGGAGTACCTGGCGGGCAAGGGCGCCACGCCCCAGCGCGTGCTGTGGGCGTCGACCTCGACCAAGAACCCGGCCTATCCGGACACGATGTACGTGGAGGAGTTGATCGGCCCGGACACTGTCAACACGATGCCGCAGCAAACGATCGACGACTATCAGGATCACGGCGATCCGAAGCCGCGGCTACAGACGCACCTCGACGAGGCGCATGCGCTACTCGAGCAGCTGGCCGCGGTGGGCGTCAGCTACGAGGAGATCACCGACACGCTTGAGCGCGAGGGCGTCGAAAAATTCTCCAGCTCCTTCGAGCAGCTGCTGGATGGCCTACGCCAGAAGCAGGCCGCGCTTACGAGTACGGGATAGGGATCAGCACCGAGATCCGCAGCGGCCCGGACGGGAACGCTTCGGCGTGTAGCGTGAACACGCGGTAGTCGTGGCCCTGATAACGGAACGGGCCTTCGGCAGGCATGCGCGTCGGTGCCACCTGGAAGCTGCTCATCACAACCTGCGGGTGGGCGGGATCGCTATACATGACCACCTTCAGGCCGGCCAGCCGCTGGGCGAGCAGCAGGTAGCCGAGGTCGTCCTGGATCGAGATCACGACGTTGCCGATCGTCTTGGCGCCGGCGCGCAGTGGTGCACGTACCGGCGCGAGCACGTGCGGACCGCCGACGTCTGAGAGCAGCTGCCCACCGACGGTCACGCGGATGCGGACGATGTGCTCGTTGAGCAGCCTGTCGATCGCCAGGCGCGTCGCTTCCGGTTCGCGCGCGGCGACGGCCTGCAGCAGCGGCTGGTTGTGCTGCACGCGGTGAATCTGCTCGCGTGCGCTCGCGCCGATCTCGCCCGTGTAGATGAGCCGCGCTACGCGACTGACGGTGTTGACGATCGTGTCGGTCGGCGTGCGCGCGCACAGCGGGGCGATCGAGGAGACCGACCGGAACACGTACACACGCAGCGGATTGCCGGCCGGGTAGGCGCCGGCCGCAAACGAGGTGTAGCGGTAGCTGACGCCTTTGACCGTGAGCTCGCCTTGGGTTGGTAGTTCGCCAGCCGGCAGTGCGAGCGAGCCGGCGATGTCATGTCCGTGTGCGCGTAGCACGGTAAGCCCTTCGTCGATTCCGTTCGTCTCGTCGAGGAACCCTGCATCGGCCCAGACGCTCGCCACGAAGCTCGCGATCGGGGCGCCGGTAGCGCCGAGGATGCTGCCGCGCAGCGGTGCCAGTGCGCCGGAAGTACCGGCGTCGGCGAGCACCCGGCCACCGTCCTTGAGGGGGCCGGGTGCTTCACGACCGGCGCCGGTCCCGGTGCTGATCACCTTCAGGTTGGTCATGTGTCCGCTGGCGATCAGCGTCCGCGCTACCGTCCGCGCCGCCCGGGGTTCGTCGCGTTCGATCGCTTCGCGCAGGGGGACCGAGTGCGTGATCATGCTCAGCGCGGAGGCCGTGCGGGCGCTGGAGACGCCCTCGCGGTAGACGTTGGCGGCGACGTCGCCGAGCGCGCCGAGCACGACCTGCGAGCACGCGTTCGCGACGGCCGGCGCCGGTGCAGGAGCGTTGCTTACATGCACGTCGTCGAGATCGCTGTTTGCGAGCGCCACGCTGCCAGCCGCCAGGCAGGCGAGCAGCGCGCAGACGAGAGCGACACGCATGGTGCGCGAGGTCTTTCCCACAGGCCACACGATTGCGAGCCATCTTAAGGGTTTGTTTAAGCGGTGGTGAGATTGCACACATCAGTGTCGCTACGGTGATGCCAATGGATTCGGGGGACACGACCGGCGACCGGGTGGTTGCGCACGTACCTCAGCCGCCGTCCGAGCGCGGCCACTGGCTACTCGCGGGCTCGGTCGCGGCGATTGGCGTGGTGGCGCTCGTCGCAGTGCTCACTGGTCTCATCGGGCGCTCATCGACAACCGCCGCTGCCGTGAGCCCTCCTCAAGTGCTGGTAGTCGCCGCCACACCGACAGTGGACCCGAGCGCCGCTAGGGCCTCGGTGGCGGGTGTGTCCGGTAGCCGCGCTGCGTCAGGACACGGGGCGATCATCGCGCAACCGTCCGCGGCCGAGCAGCACGAGGCGCTCACGAGCCTGGTCAACCCGCTGCAGACCGAAGTGTCGGCGCGCTGGATGGAAGGGTTCTATCCGATCTACTCGGTTGCCCAGAGCGCGTTCGGCGTCAACTGGCTGCTGATCGCCTCGATCCACGACCAGGAGACGGCGTTCTCGACCGCGCCGAGCACCTATCACGGCCTGAACTTCGCGCACTGTTGTGGCGGGCCGATGCAGTTCAACGTGACGAATGGGGGGCGGGGCACCGGATCCGGATCCACCTGGGACCTGGTCAGTGACTCATACATCTACGGCAAACGCCCGGCGGTCTACGACCACATGACCGCGAAGCACCCGTCGATCTACGACGACTTCGACGCGATCATGGCCGCCGCGCACCTGCTCTCGGCGGACGGCGCCACGCTCGAACTGAATGGCGGCGCGTGGGACGCGGCGTATGACTACTACGGTCACGACGCCGCCGGTGTGGCTTACGCGGACGAGGTGCTCGCCCGCGCGATCGGCTGGTCACAGCACGGGTTCTGCGCCAATTGCGGCGTCGAACCGGCGATGATCGAAGCCGTGCACGCGGCCTACGGAGCGCCGGTGCTGGCCGCGCTGGAAGTCGAAGCGGCGGCGAAGCCAAAGTCCAAGCCGGCGCAGAAACCCAAGCCGACGCAGCCCCAACCGAAGCAGAGGGCGACGACGGCTCGCGTCGTGAGGCCTGGGCGTCGCGGATAGTCGCCGGTCGTTCGCCCGCAGGCGCGCCTACGCGGCGTCTGCCTGAACGATCAGCTCGCTCGCTACTCGATCGGTCGCCGCGGCGGTCCCGCCGAGCAGCCGCCGTGAGAGCTGGGCGCGGCGGAAGTAGAGCGGCGCGTCGTGCTCCCAGGTCGCGCCGATGCCGCCGTGGACGGAGATCATCGTGCGCGCGGCGTGGTCGAGCGCACGGCCGGCCACCGAGCGCGCCGCCGCGGCCGCGAGCGGAAACTCGTCCGAGGAACCGTGGCGCGCCCAGCCCGCGTAGTAGAGCAGCGAGCGCCCGTTCTCGAGCTGACGCAGAACCTCGGTGAGCGAGTGCTTGACGGCCTGGTAGGAGCCGATCGCGCGACCGAACGTGAACCGCTCCTTGGCGTACTGGACCGAGACCTCGAGCGCCGTTTCGACGCTGCCGAGCGACTCGGCCGCGATCAGCGCCTGGGCGATGTGCCAGGCCGCGGCGAGGGACTCCTCGGTGGCGTCCAGGACGACGGCCGGGGAGTCGGTGAACGAGACGTGTCCCAGCGATCGGGTCGCGTCGTAGCGCGTCACCGGCTGCACCTCGACGCCGGGAGAATCGCTCAGCACGGCGATACCGATCGGCCGTCCGTTCTGCAGCGCGACCCCGATCATCCCGCTCGCCCCGGGAGCGTCGGGCACGAACGCGAAGCTGCCGTTGATGAGCACGCGGCCGTCCCCATCAGGACCTCCAGCGGTGGGCAGAGGTCCGCGCTCGGAGCCGCCGGCCGGGTCCGTGCTCCAGCGATCGAGCAGGTCGGTGGGTGGCTGGGCGGACAGGTAGGCGGCGCGTCGCTGACCGCTTGCGACCTCCGCCAGCCACGGGGCGGCGGCAGGCGAGTCGTTCAGGATCGCGCTCGCCGGCAGGTGTCCGAGCAGCGGGACGGGAGCGAGCACGCGGCCGCACTCGCCGAGCACGAGCATCGCGTCGAACACGTCCAGCCCGGCGCCGCCATGGTCTTCGTCGATCAACAGGCCCGGCCAGCCGGCCTCGCACGCAGTCGGCCACAGATCGGGCAGGGCAGATTCGTCGCCGTCGAGCGCCTCGCGGGCGGCCTGCAGGGTCTTGAAGCGCGACAGCGCCCCACGGGCGGCCTCGCGCAGGAACTCCTGCTCGTCTGATAGGGCCAGATTCATTGGGCTAGCACCTCGTCGATGGCGTCGGCGGCGTGTGTGCGCGGGAGCGGGCAGCAGGGTGGGAGCATGATCGTCATGCCGCCGCCGCCGTTTCCTTGGAGTGCTGGCCTATCTTCGATAGGTCCGAGAACGGTATGCCCTTGTCCAGGCGCGGCTCCGGCGGAAGTCCCAGCACGCGCTCGCCGATCGTGTTGCGCAGGATCTCTTCGGTCCCGCCGGCGGACTTCAGGCCGGGCAGGAAGGAGATCATGTAGGCCCACTCGCTGTCGTCGGACAGCGCGTCGGGTCCGAGCACGTCGGCGATCAGATCGCCGGCGCGGATCGCGCCGTTGACGATCGTGACCTTTGCGAGGCCCGCCTCCGGGCCGGGGATCTGGCCCCGTTGCAGAGCGGTCAGCGTGCGGTAGCCGGTGAAGCGAACGGCGAGCAGTTCGGAGACGATCTCGCCGAGCTGGTGGCGGATCTCCGGATCGCGGCGGGCGTGCTCGTCGCCGGCGATCGCGCCCGCGAAGCGGGTCGAGTTGTAGCCGAGCCCCTCGCCGCCGAGGCCGATCGTGACCCGCTCGTACATCAGCGTCGTCAGGGCGGTGCCCCAACCGTTGCCGACGCCCCCGACGACGGCGCCCGCATCGAGCGAGACGTCGTCGAAGAAGACCTCGTTGAACTCGGCCTCTCCGGAGATCTGGCGCAGGCCGCGGACGGTCACACCCGGGGCGTCCATCGGGACGATGAACATCGTCATGCCCTTGTGCTTGGGCACGTCGGCGTCGGTGCGCGCCAGCAGCAGGCCGTAGGAGGCGAACTGGGCGTTGGTCGTCCACACCTTCTGGCCGGTCAAGCGCCAGCTGCCGTCATCCTGCAGACGCGCGCGCGTCTGCACCGCCGCCAGGTCCGAGCCCGCGGCGGGCTCGGAGAACAGCTGACACCAGACCTCGTCGCCGTGGAGCATCGGGCCGAGGTAGCGGGACTTCTGATCCTCGTCGCCGTGCGCGATGATCGTCGGGCCGAGCATGCCGACGCCGATCGCGTCGAGGATCCCGGGGACCCGCGCACGCGCGATCTCCTGGTTTGAGATCACCTGCTCGATCGGCCCGCGTCCCTGCCCGCCATACTCAGTCGGCCAGACGACCCCGGCGAGACCGCCCTCCGCGAGCTTGCCCTGCCAGACGCGCCGCGCGGCGATGATCTCATCCTCGTCCTCGATCGCGCCTGGGCCTTGCAGGACGGGTGCTTGGGAGGCGTGTTGATCGAGCCAGGAGCGGACCTCGGCCCGGTAGGCGGCCTGCTCGGGTGTGTCATCGAGATCCATGGCTACATCCTCCTTTGGCTGACTGACCAGTCAATCGACTCGAAGAACGGTACTCCAAAGTGGGCGAACACGCGGTCAGGCGCCGGGCGGGAACGGCGCCTCCGGCACGGCCGGCTGGTGGTAGACGCGTTCGAAGCCGAGGTCGAGCAGATCGCGGTCCTGGGTGCCGGGGTCTTCGGAGTGCAGGACGATCGCGCCCAGGCGCACGCCGTGGCGCTCGGCGGTCGCCACCAGGCAG
The DNA here is from genome assembly GCA_963810645.1 of uncultured Solirubrobacterales bacterium. Classification (GTDB taxonomy): domain Bacteria; phylum Actinomycetota; class Thermoleophilia; order Solirubrobacterales; family Solirubrobacteraceae; genus Palsa-744. The sequence goes on from CAWEOK010000022.1 coordinate 44,626, forward strand.
CGCCCGGCGGCTTCGGTCTGGCCGGTCTTCATGCCGGTCACGCCGGGATAGCCGTAGATCAGCAGAGGGTTGTTGTTGTAGAGGTACAACCGTCCGCCGCGGATCGGGAACGGCAGGACGGCCGAGTAGGTCCGCACGACGCTGGCGATGCGCGGCTGTTCGATGTCGGCGTGCGCGAGCATCGCCAGATCGGCGACACAGGAGAAGTTGTTCGCGTTGTAGTAGCCGGACGGCGAGGAGTAGCGCGTGCAGCCGAGACCCAGTTGCGCCGCCTCGGCGTTCATGCGCACGACGAACCGGTTGACACTGCCGGCGACGTGCTGGGCGAGCGCGACGGCGGCATCGTTGCCGGAGGGCAGCAACAGGCCGTAGAGCAGGCTCTCGAGTGGGACGTGCCGGTGCAGCGGCAGCACACCGACCTTGGAGCCGGGCATGTTGACGGCTTCGCGGGTGATCAGCACGGGTGCGTCCGGCGGCGAGGACTGGACGGTCAGGAGCGCGGTCATCATCTTCGTCAGGCTGGCGATCGGCAGGCGCACGTAGGGGTTGCGCGCCCACAGGACCTGGCCGGTGGAGAGGTTGAACAGCATCCCGGCGCGCGGCGGGATGCTGAAGCCGGGATTCACCGGGCCGGATTTGGGATCCCGCCCGCTGCCGATCCCATGCAGGGCGAAGACCGGCTCGCCGAGAGGCAGTCCGCTCGGGGAGCGGGCAACGCCGGCGAGCGCGACGGTGCTCGTGTGCGCCGATCGATGCGAGCCGTGGGTCGAGGCCGAGGTCGAGCCGCGGGCGTCGTGGTTACGTCCCATCGCCATCACGACCAGCGCGGCGGCGATCGCCAGCGCGAGCGCGCCGACGGCGATGATGCGCCGCCGTGTACGCCGTCGTCGCTGGGCAGCCAAACGCCGACGCCGGCTCTGGTCGGGTGTCATGAACGGAGAGAGAGACATCATCGCGGTGGGTGCAGCAGCGCGCCGATGACCCCGACCCCGAGCAGTACGAGCACGAAGATCGAGACCGCTCCCAGGAGGGTAACTCCCTGCTGGGACACGGTGGCGATGGTCAGGAAGGCGAACCCGGTGAGGAAGACCATCGCGACGGCGAGGATGACCAGGCGGGTCATGCGGGCAGGGACGCGGTCATGCGGAGAGGGGCGTGGTCATGCGTATGTCGGGCCGGTCAGGCCGAAGCAGATCTGAAGCGCGAACCACAGCGCGAGCAGGAGCACGGCCGGGATCTCGACGATCGTGAAGAAGAAGAGCATCAAAACGAGGCTGATTACGCGGGCGCGAGGGTAGAGGGCGATGTAGCCGATCAGGACGGCGGTGATCGCGCCGGCAGCGCCGAGCACGGGAACGGTCGTGTTCGGATCGACAAGCACGCGCACGCCCAGCAAGAGCAGGCCACCGAGCAGGTACAGCAAAAGGAAGCGGACCGGTCCGAGCCGATCCTCCAAAGTGGGGCCGAAGATCGCGAGGAAGAGCATGCTGGCGAGCAGCTGCAAGAGGGTCGCGTGTAGGAAGAGCGACGTGAAGACGGTGATCCACCGAGCGCCGGAGTGGGTCAGGTCGGAGGGGACGGCTCCATAGCGCATCTGCACACCGCTGCTGGGGCCGCCGAAGAGGGTGCCGCCGTGGAAGACGGCGAGTAGATAGGCGAGCATGTTCGCCGTGACGAGCGCGACGACGACGGTCGGGAAGCGAGTACGCCGGATGTTGTCCGTGATCGGGATGATCGCGTGAGCCTACCCGCGCGCGGTGGACGGATGGGCAGGTGGTGGTGCGAATCGACCGGGCTCGTGCTCGGGCGCAGCGAGGGGCTGGCGCCCGGATGGGCCTGTCCTACGCGCCGGCCGCCGCCAGCGGTCCGACACCCTCGAGGACTGGCTTGCCCGCCCAGTCCATGTGCTGGTCGGCATGGTAGGACGAGCGCACGAGGGGGCCGGCGGCGACGTGCGAGAAGCCGAGCTCATACGCGGCGCGCTCCAGGGCGGCGAACTCGTCGGGATGCCAGTAGCGGACGACGGGGAGGTGGCGCTCGGAGGGGCGCAGGTACTGCCCGACGGTGAGCACCTGTACGCCAGATTCGCGCAAAACGGCAAACGTATCGATGAGCTCGTCATGGGTCTCGCCGAGGCCGACCATCAGCCCGGACTTGGTCACGAGCTCGCCTTCGCCGAGCTCGCCCGCGAGGCGCAGGACGCGACAGGAGCGCTGAAACTCAGAGCCGCGACGCGCGAGGGGGTAGAGGCGGGGGACGACCTCGACGTTGTGGTTGAAGACGTCCGGGCGCTCTGAGATGACGCGCGCGAGCGGCATCTCCTGACCCTGGAAGTCGGGCGTGAGGACCTCGATCTGACAGCCGGGCGCCTGGCGGCGAACCTGGCGGATGACACCGACGAAGGCACAGGCGCCGAGGTCGGGCAGGTCGTCGCGATCGACCGAGGTGACGACCGCGTGGCGCAGGCCCATGCGCGCGATCAAGCGGGCGACGCGGGCGGGCTCGAGCGGGTCGTTCCAGGTGGGACGGCCGGTCTGGACGTTGCAAAAGCCGCAGCGGCGCGTGCACGTGTCGCCGAGGATCATGAACGTGGCGGTGCCGCGCTCCCAGCACTCGCCAACGTTCGGGCAGGCCGCCTCCTGGCAGACGGTGTGCAGGTTCTCGGAGCGGATCAGCTCGGTCAGCTCACGGTAGCGCTGACCGCCGGGCGGGGGAACCTTGAACCACGGGGGCTTGCGCTCGCGCAACGGACGGACGTTCGGCCCGAGCACGCTGAGCACGTCCATCCCGCCGGGGTTGGATCTTGAACGAGTCCCGCCCGCCCCAGCGCTCATACCGGAGCTCCGTGTGTGGTTACGAGGGTCGCTGTGTCAGGGGTCGGGATTGTTGGTTGGGCCGCATCCTCGCGTGTGGATGGTCGAACACCGAGCGCGTGGGTGCGGGGCGTCCGGCCCCGCATAAGCTCGGGTTGGGAGACCGGTCGTGGACGGCGGTGGTGGGCGGCGCAGAAGTGGTGGGCGATACGGGTGCGCAAGGCGTCCGGATCGACCGTGCGGCCGGGGGGCAGCTCGCGGGCTAGGGAGGTCATCGTGACGCCGGGCAGGCCGCAGGCGACGATCCAGGAGAAGGGGTCGAGGTCCATGGACACGTTGACAGCGAACCCGTGGGTGGTGATCGAGCGTGAGACGTGCACGCCGATCGAGGCGATCTTGCGACCCTCGACCCAGACGCCGGTGTAGTCGGGACCCTCGGCGCAGCGGGAGCGGGCGGCGATGCCGTAGTCGGCCAGCGCGGCGACGATCGCCGATTCGATCGTGCGCAGATGGGAGCCGATGTCGTGGATGCGCATGATCGGATAGCCGACGAGCTGGCCCGGGCCGTGGTAGGTGAGGCGCCCGCCGCGGTCGGTGTCGACGAGGTCGATGCCGCGTGCTCGATAGAAGTCCTCGCCGAGCGTCAACTCATCCGGGGCAGAGCGGCGTCCGCGTGTGTAGACGGGGGGGTGTTCGAGCAGGAGCAGCGTGTCGGGCAGCTCATCGGCCAGCCGGCGCGCGCGGATGTCGAGCTGGAGGGCGAGCGCGTCGCGGTAGGGGACGGTGCCTAGGTGGCACACCCAAAGCTCGTCGCTGGTCATGAGCTCAGGTTAGAGCGTCAGTGAGGCCGGTTGTTCGAGCAGCTCGCGGATGCGCGCCAGGAATCGAGCGGCGTCGGCGCCGTAGAGGATGCGGTGGTCGCAGGCGAGCGTGACGGTCATCGTCTGACGGGAAACGATCTCATCATCCTCGCGCACGACCGGTCGCGGCTCGACCGAGCCCACCGACAGGATCGCCGCCTGCGGGGGGTTGATGATCGCGGTGAAGGAGGTCACGCCGAACATGCCGAGGTTGGAGACCGTGAAGGTGCCGCCGCCCAGCTCGGGCGGCGTGATCGAGGAGTCGCGTACGCGCGCGGCCAGGGTGCGGGTCTCGCGGGCGATCTCGCCGAGCGACTTGAGGTCGGCGTCGAACACGGTCGGGACGATCAGCGCGTCGCCCGCCGGGCCATCCGAATCGACCGCGACGGCGACTCCGACGTTGACACGTGCGTGCAGTTGCAGGCGTCCGTCGCGATAGCTGGAGTTCGCGCGGGGGTGCTCGCGCAGGGCGAGGGCGCAAGCCTTGACGACCATGTCGTTGTACGTCGGCGCATCGGCGTGACCGAGGGACTTGAGCTCCGAGCGCAGCGCGAAACACGCGTCCATGTCGATGTCGACATGCAGCGCGAAGTGGGGGATCGTGGCCTTCGACTCGGCCATGCGCCGTGCGATCGTCTGCTGGGTGCGCGAGAGGTCGAGCTCGGTGGTCTCGCCTCGGGCGGTGGCTGTCAAAGCGCGCTCCTCGGCCATCACGGCCACATTAGCGGCCGGCGGAACGTCTGCTCCTCGATCTACTCCTCGACCGCGGCCCAGCGTGCAATGAACTCCTCGGCCTCGAGCTGGGAGATCTCCTCGCGCAGCATGCGCGCCATGCGTGAGGCCAGCTGTGGCGGGCGGTCCCAGAACAGGACTGCCTCGCCGCTGTCGATTGCGACTATCTCGATGTGATCGACGCGCTTCGTGTTGGCCAGCGGCGCGGGCGCCAGCCCGCCGCGCGTGACGATCAATCGGTAGGCACGGTTGGCCTTCATCGGTTTTCCACGTCCACGTCTACCTCCATCCCGGCCGCCTGCGCGAGGGCGTGCTCGCCGACGAACACTTGGCCCAGCGGGCACACAGCGCGCAGCGCTGGGTCGGGCTGACCCAGCCCCTTGGGCTGGGTGCCCCCCCCGATCCGTACCGCCGGTACATCCGTGACTCCCGCCTGCGCCGCCTGCGAGGTCGCGGCGGAGAGCTGCTCGTGTACCGAGCGAAGTGCGGCTCCCCGCAGCACAGCGGTCGGGTGCATCTCACACGCGGCGGCCGCGATCAGCACGTTGTCGGGCACCGCGAGCGAGCGCCCACCGGCGAACGCCTGGCGGAAGGCGGCCTGCGCAAACGGCACGGTCCGCCCGATCGACTTGGCGTACGTCGCGGCACGCATCGCCAGGGCGCTGTCGAACGGATACTCCGCGGGCCAGCGCAGCGGCTGCAATCCCAGCTCCCGCGCCCGCCGCTCGATCGCGGCCGGGTCGAACGATGCGCCGCCAGACTGTTCGCCGCCCGGCAGCTCGCGGGCGAGTATCGGTTGCCACTCCACGGGACCAGGCAATACATGCAGAACCTGCTCGGCCGCGAGATAGGCCAGCGGGCTGGCCAGGTCGAAGTAGAAGGCGGCGGCCCCCTCAGCCGTGGATGAGCCAGCCATCCGCCGCACGCCCAGCCTCCATCACGGCCTCGGAGAGGGTCGGGTGGCCGTGGATGATGCGCGCGACCTCGGCGTAGCCGCCCTCCAGCGCGCGCACGTTGACGAGCTCCTGGATCAGCTCGGTCGCGCGCGAGCCGACGATGTGCCCGCCCAGCAGCTCGCCATATCCGGACTCGCCGACGAGCTTGACCAGGCCGGTGCGGTCGCCGTAGACGGTGCCGCCGCCGACCGCGCCGTAGGGGACCTTGCCGACGACCACGTCGTATCCCTGTTCGCGCGCCTGCGCCTCGGTCAGACCGAACGAGCCGACGTTCGGCGTGCAGAACGTCGCGCGCGGGATGTCGATGTAGGCGATCGGGTGGGTCGGTAGGCCGGCGGAGTCCTCGGCCGCGATGATGCCCTCGTCGGAGGCCTTGTGCGCGAGCGCTGGACCGGCGACGAGATCGCCGATCGCATACACACCCGGCGCGCTCGTGCGCAGTGCGCCGTCGACCCCGATCAGCCCCCGCTCATCCAGGGCCACACCGGCCGCATCCAGGCCGAGCGCCTGAATGTCAGGTCCGCGCCCGGCGGCGATCACGAGGTAGTCAACCTCGGCCGACTCCGATCCATAGTTGAAGCTCACGCTCGACTCCGACGGTGCTACGGACTCGATCGGGGTGCTCGTGTGCACGCCGATGCCTTGGCGCTTCAGCCCCCGCTCGACCAGGCGCGAGATGTCCGCGTCCTCGCTCGGCAGCACGCGGTCGAGCGCCTCCAGTAGCAGCACCTCACTGCCCAGACGCGCGAACGCCGAGGCGATCTCGGCACCGGAGGCGCCGGCTCCGACGACCGCCAGACGCGCCGGGAGCTCTGCAAGCGCCCATGCCTCCTCGGTGCCGAGCACGCGCCCACCCAGCTCCACGCCGGGAATCGCGCGCGGAACCGACCCCGCGGCGAGGATCACGGTGGCCGCGGTCAGCTCGCGCTCGCCCACGCGGACGCTCACAACCGCAACGGCGCCGGAATCCGAGTTGCCGCCGCCGCGTGAGCCCAGGGACGCCTCGCCCTCGATCAGGTCGATCCCGTTTTTCTTGAACAGCCCGCCGACGCCGCCGGTGAGGATCGAGACCACTTTCTCCCGCCGGGCCTGCACTCCCGGGTAGTCCACCTCGACGCCGGAGACTTGCAGCCCATACTCCTCGGCGTCGCGGATCTCCGAGAGCAGGTCGGCCGAGCGCAGCACGGCCTTGGCGGGTATGCAGGCGTAGTTCAGGCACCGTCCGCCGACAGCATCCTTCTCGATCACGGCGGTCCGTTTCTCCAGCTGCGCGGCCCGGATCGCGGCCACGTAGCCGCCGGGTCCAGAGCCGATCACGATCGTGTCGTAGGAGGTGTCTGCCATTGCGGCCTGAGCCTATCGAAGCTCGCTGTGTTCACCGGCCTGGATGCGGCCCATCACGCGCACAAGCTTCCAGAACAGCCAGCCCGCGAGCACGATTGAGACCAGGCACAGTCCCGCCGCGAGCAGCGTCTCGGAGACGACGAGCGCGAGCGAGGTCACGAGGATCTGAAACGCGAGCAGCGCCTCGAATCCGAGCACCGCCCAGTAGCGCCGCCGGTACATCCCGAGCGCGAGCAGTCCGAGCACCCCCGCCAGGAACACCCCGCCCGGCAGCGAGCCGCCATGCCGGCGTAGGCCGTGGATCGTGAGCGCACCGACGATCACGGTCAGCGCGAGCACGCTCGCCACGGCCACCGCGACGAGCAGCGATGTGGGACGCTCGTGCTCGCCCAGGGGCTCCAGCGAGGCGCGGACGAGATCGTCGCGCGAGGGACGTGTCCGATCTGGCATCAGAGCGCCTTGCGCAGCTCATGCGCCGCGAGCTCAGGGTTGGCGGCATTGGCGATTGCTCGCAGGACGCACATCCTGCGGGCGCCGGCGGCGAGCACCTCTCGTACGTTGTGTGCGTTCAGACCGCCGATGGCGAACCACGGCACAGACGCATGGGCGGCCGCGTAGCGCACGAGCTCCACTCCCACGGCGGGGCGCCCGAGCTTGGTCGGCGTTGCGTGCACGGGGCCGACTCCGATGTAGTCGGGGCAGGTGTCCGCGGGGCCGGTGTCTGCTGCCGAGACGGCGTCGATCTCGGCGGTTGCGTGAGTCGAGAGACCGATCAGCAGGTCCGGCCCGACCAGCTCGCGTACCTGCGCAACCGGCATGTCGTCCTGCCCGACATGCACCCCATCTGCGCCGCACTCATGCGCGATGAGTGGGCGGTCGTTGACTATGAACAGCGCGCCGTAGCGCTTGCACAGCTCCCGGGCGCCGTGCGCGGCGGTCAGCAGTTGTTCGTCGTCCAGGCGCTTGTCGCGCAGCTGCACGATGTCCACACCACCGGCGATTGCCGCCGGCAGCAGCTCGGACAGTTCGCGTTCTCCGGGTGTGCTGTCGCACACGAGATACAGCCGCGCGGCGGCTAGTCGGTCGATGCGGTCGGAGCGGGTGTTGGTGTCGCTGGTGGGCACTGTTGCTGAGTCTGACAGGGCGACCGTCAGGTCAAAGCGGCCAAGATAGCCTCGTTTGGCAAAACCAGCGTGGGTAGGATCGATGTATGTCCAGCAACACGGACGGAGCAGACGTAGTCATCGTCGGTGGCGGGATCATCGGCCTGTCCGCTGCCTGGCGAGCGAGCGAGCGGGGTATGTCGGTGACGCTGCTGGAGCGCGACGCGGCCGGTCGCGGCACCTCGCATGTGGCGGCCGGGATGCTCGCGCCGGTGTCCGAGGCGGAGTTCGGCGCGGCGGGCAGGCGGCTGCTGGAGTTGGGGCTGCGCTCGGCGCAGATGTGGCCGGGGTTCGCGGCCGACCTTGAACGTGCCAGTGGCGAGCAGGTGGGTCTGTTGCAGACCGGCACGCTGGCGGTCGCACGCGACGAGGACGAGGCGTGCGAGCTGGAGCGCCGGCTCGGGTTCCTGCAGGAGCTGGGCCTGCCCGCCGAGCGGCTGCGGGCGAGCGCCGCGCGCGAGCGTGAGCCGGGCCTGGCGCCGACGGTGCGCCTGGCGACCGAATCTCCCGGCGATCATTCGGTCGATCCGCGCCGCGTGCTGCAGGCGCTGCGCCGGGCGTGTGACTGCGCCGGTGTGAGCATCCGCGAGCACGCCCCCGTCGAGTCGGTCGAGCTGGACGATGGCGGCGGGCGGGTGATGGGTCTGCGCCTGCCAGGAGGCGAGCGCGTGAGCGCCGGCCAGATCGTGCTCGCCGCCGGGCCGTGGACCGGCCAGATCGGGGGCCTGCCGGCCGCCGCTCAGGTTCGCGTGCGTCCGGTCAAGGGACAGATACTGCGCTTGCGCGACCCCGCCGGCCCGGGACTGCTCAGGCGCGTGGTGCGCTTTGAGGGCGGGTATCTGGTGCCGCGCGCCGATGGCCGCTACGCGCTCGGGGCGACCGTCGAGGAGAAGGGGTTCGAGCTGGCAGCGACCGCGGGCGGGGTGTATGAGCTGCTGCGCGACGCAAGCGAGCTCGTGCCCGGGATCGACGAGCTGCAGATCGAGGAGCTGTCGGTCGGACTGCGCCCCGGCACCCCGGACAACGTGCCCGCGATCGGGCGCGGCGCACTGGAGGGGCTCGTGTGGGCGACGGGCCACTATCGCAACGGGGTTCTGCTGGCGCCGCTGACCGCCGAGCTGGTGGTCGCCGCACTCGCCGACGAGCCGCCGGCTTCGCTGGCAGACGCGTGCCGGCCCGATCGTTTTGAGGAGGTGGCGCACGCATGATCGTGGTCAACGGCGAGACAGCGGAGCTGGCGCCGGGCGAGACGGTGGCCGTGGTGATAGACCGTCTCGGGCTGTCGCCTGACGCGCGCGGCGTGGCAGTGGCAGTGGACGGCGAGGTCGTGCCGCGAGCCGACTGGGACACGTTTGCGCTTGCACCGGACGCTCGTGTCGAGGTGCTGACGGCGATGCAGGGCGGATGACCGACACCCTGACGATCGCCGGTCGAACGCTGGGTTCGCGGCTGCTGCTCGGGACGGGCGGATTCCCGTCGCTGCAGCTGATGGCCGCGGCGATCCAGGCCAGTGGCTCGGAGCTCGTGACGGTCGCGCTGCGCCGGGTCGATCCATCCGCGCGTGGTTCGCTGATCGATGTGCTCAGCGATGCGGGGGTGCAGTTGCTGCCGAACACGGCCGGCTGCCGCACGGCGCGCGATGCGGTGCTCACGGCCAAGCTCGCGCGCGAGGCGTTCGCGACCGACTGGATCAAGCTCGAGGTTATTGGCGACGAGGACACGTTGCTGCCCGACGGGCCCGAGCTGCTGCGCGCGGCCGAGCAGCTCGTCGACGAGGGGTTCGTCGTGCTCCCGTACACGACCGACGATCCGGTGCTCGCCCGGCGCCTGGTCAACGTGGGCTGTTCCGCGGTGATGCCGCTGGGCTCGCCGATCGGCAGCGGCATGGGTATCCGCAACCCGTACAACATCGGTCTGATCCGCGAGTCCGTCTCCGTGCCGGTCGTGCTCGACGCCGGCGTCGGCACTGCCTCCGATGCGACGCTCGCGATGGAGCTGGGCTGCGACGCGGTGATGGCCGCCTCGGCGATCTCTCGCGCCAAGGACCCCGTGCGCATGGCCCGCGCGATGCGGTACGCCGTCGAGTCTGGTCGCCTGGCGCGCGCGGCAGGACGGATACCCCGCCGGCGCTACGCCACCGCTTCGACAACGGACGAGGGTCTGTCGGACTTCAATTAGTTGACGACGCGACTAATTGATTAGACGATTAGTCGTCTAGACGAACATACGTATAATCGTCTATACTGCTGTACATGTTGATCGCGACTCCTCCAATTAAATCCGGATTGACCAAGCGTCTCCGCGAGCTCGACGGCTTGCGTGAGCGGCTCGGCCACGAGGTGGGGCGTTCCACTCCATGGATGGGCGCCCTGCGCCGTCTCGCTCGTGCCACATCGGTCGAGAGCTCGACGTCGATCGAGGGCTTTCACGTATCTCAAGCGGAAGCGGTCGCGCTCGTCAGCGGAGCCGAGCGGCCCGATCCGGAGGACCTCGATCGCACGGCGGTCTCCTGTTATGGACTCGCGATGGATCACGTCGGCGTCATGGCCGGCGATCCGGCGTTCCGCTGGCTGGACCGGGTTCTGCTTGACCTGCACTTCGACGCGTGCCACTTCCAGCGTCAGGCGAACCCCGGTCTGTGGCGTACCGGTCCTATCGGGATTACAGGCGACGATGGGCGGCTGGTCTACCAAGGACCGCCCGCGGCAGACACGCCGACCCTTATGGGAGAGGTGATCGACTGGCTCCAGAACGGTGATCTGAACGCGCACGTAGTCGTCAGGGCCGCGATGGCGCATCTGCACGTCGTCTCGATTCATCCGTTCCGCGATGGCAACGGACGCGTCTCCCGGATCGTCCAGTCGCTCGTCCTTGCCCGCGAGGGCCTCGTGTCCGCGGAGTTTGGGTCGATCGAGGAATATCTCAGCGATCACACCCGCGCCTACTACGCCGCGCTTCAAGCCGCGCACGGGAAAGCCTATGAGCCGCTGGACTCCGATGCCGCCGGCTGGGTCGAGCTCTGCGTCGAGGCCCATCTCGCGCAGGCGCGCCGGCGGATCGCACAGATCGAGCAGGCCAGCATCAGATGGTCGCTGCTCGAGCGTCTCATCGAGCAGCGGGGCTGGCCGGATCGGCTGGTCATCGCGCTCGAACAGAGTCTGATCGGAGGCTCAGGCCGAGCGCTGTACGCGAGCGAGGCGGAGGTCTCGCCGGCGACCGCGAGCGCGGACTTCCGGCGTCTGGTGGACGCGGGGCTGATCGTGCGCAGCGGCCGTACTCGCAGGGTTCGCTACGAGGCGAGCGACGCACTTCGCGCTGAAGTAACAGCCGCCGGCGGCGGCTGAGCACGCATCTATTCGACCACTTCAATAGTCCCATTCATCGTCGCCGGGTAGTAGGTGCACTCGTAGTGGATCGTCCCCGGCTTATTCAATTTCAGTTCGAACGCCGCGCCTTCGCCGAAGTCGGGTGATTTGAACTTATACGGGCCGCCCTCGCTCGTGACGTTGCACTTCTCGGGATCTTCGTTGGTCCACTTGATCGTGCTGCCGACCTTCGCTCTGACCGTGTCGGGGTCGATCGCGATGTTGCGGTAGGCGATCTGCACCGTTCCGCTGTGTACCGGTTCGGAGGGTGAGGGCGAGGCGTACTTCGGCGCCGAGTCGGCTTTCAGCCCGCCCGATGACGCCGAGGACGACGTGCTGGAGGGCGCGGTGGTTGTGGTTGCGGTCGAGCTGGAGCTCGAGTTGCTCGATCCACAGCCGGCCGCGAGCAGCAGTGCGTAGCAGGCGATCACAACGGCGGACAGGTGTCTTTGCATAGATCCATCCTAGACTGGCCGCTCCGTGACACGCCACTTCCTCACCGGGGCCGAGCTGAGCGCCGCCGAGCTGAACGCGCTGCTCGATCGGGCGCTACAGCTGAAGGCCGCGCCGCTGTCCTGTGACGCGCTCGCCGGGCGCAGCGTTGCGCTGATCTTCCAGAAGCCGTCCACGCGCACGCGGATCTCCTTCGAGGTGGGCGTGCACGAGCTGGGCGGCCATCCGGTAGTGCTGCGCGCCGATGAGATGCAGCTCTCGCGTGGCGAGGCTCTGCGCGACAGCGCCTACGTGCTGTCCCGGCACGTGGCCGCGATGGGAGTGCGCACCGGTCCGGACGCGATGCTGCGGGAGTTGGCCCGGTACAGCGACGTGCCGGTGATCAACATGCTCACCGAGCTGCACCACCCCTGCCAGGCGCTGGCCGATCTGCTGACGCTGCGCGAGTCCTACGGCTCACTCGAGGGCGTGCGGGTGGCGTATGTCGGCGACGGCAACAACGTAGCGCGCTCGCTGGCGCTGCTCGGCACGCTCGCGGGGATGCACGTCGCGATTGCCTCGCCTCCCGGCTACACGCTGGAGGAGCAGGCGCCACTGCCCGTGCCGGATGGGGCCACGGGAACGCTTGAACTGCACACCGATCCCCGCGCGGCGGTCGCCGGCGCGCGGGCCGTCTATACGGATGTGTGGGTGAGCATGGGGGATGAGAGCACCGCCGCCGCCCGGCGCGCCGCGCTCGCTCCCTACGTGCTCGACGACGCGCTGCTCGACGCGGCCGCTCCGGGCGCGTTTGCGCTGCACGACCTGCCCGCGCACCCCGGCGAGGAGATCTCCGCCGAGGTCCTGTATGGCGAGCGCCAGCACATCTGGGATCAGGCTGAGAACCGGCGCCATGCGCAGAAGGCGCTGCTGGAGCTGTTGGTGGCGCCTGCGTCCGGCGCCATCTCGTCATGATGCCCGACTCTGGGACAGTGCCTGATACGCCGTCGGTGGAGGAGCCCCCGGCCTCGGGGGCCGCGTCCGCGACCCAGCCCGCGGATGAGCGCCCGGCCCGCCCACGTCCGGGCGATGAGCTCGAGCTTCAGATCGACTCGCTCGCCTTCGGCGGGGAGGGTGTGGCGCGGCTCGGCGCGGAGGGCTATGTCGTGTTCGTCGCCGGCGCCGTCCCGGGGGATCGCGTGCGCGCGGTCGTCTACAAGCGCAAGCGCTCCTACGCCCATGCCCGCGTGGTGGAGGTTCTAGAGCCCAGCCCCGAGCGCATCCCGCCGATCGCCGACCATCCCGGCGTCCCCTGGCAGGTGCTGCCATACGAGCGCCAGCTTCAGATCAAGCGCAGTCAGGTGGACGAGGCGCTGCGCCGGATCGGGCACCTCGATGGGTACGAGCTACAGGAGATCGTGCCGGCGCTAGAGCAGTGGCGCTATCGCAACAAGCTCGAGTACTCGTTCGGCATGAGCGATGAGGATCCCGCCCACCCCGAGCTTCAGTGTGGCTTTCACGCCTCGGCGGGAGGGCGGCGGGTCGCGCCGATCGAGGACTGCCTGCTGGCCTCCGAGCAGGGCAATCGGGCACGCGAGCTGGCGCTGGGCTGGTGTCGCAAGCAGGGCCTTCACGCCTGGGAGCGCAGCGGCGCGCGCGAGGATCGTCATCAGCGCGTCGGGCCATCCCCGGACGGGCGTGTCAGGCTGCGCAACCTTGTCGTACGGGAGGGCCGGCGCACCGACAGGCTGCAGGTCAGGCTTGTGAGCACGGACGGGGAGCTGGACGCTGGTGGATTCGCGCTGGCGCTGAGCGCAGAGCTGGGTGATCGCCTGAGCGGTGTCCTGTGGACGCGCTCGCGCAGCGTGGCGGAGACCACCGCCGGGGGAGAGACCGAGCTCGTGTGGGGCGAGCCCGAGCTTCCAGAGCGGCTGGGCGAGCTGGACCTGCGGATCTCCGCCGAGGCGTTCATGCAGACGAACACCGAGATGGCCGAGCTGCTGTATGGCGTCGTCGGTGAGTACGCGGCACTGCAGGGGTGGGAGCGGGTGTATGACCTGTACTGCGGCATCGGCACGATCGCGTTGACGCTCGCACCCCGGGCGGGCGAGGTGTGGGGGATCGAGCTCATCGAGCGGGCCGTGGCCGACGCGATCGCCTCCGCGCGGCGCAACGACGTGACCAACGCCCACTTCTTCGCCGGCGACACCCGTCTGGCCCTGCCCGAGCTCCTCACGCGCGCCGGGCGTCCGGACGTGCTCGTCGTCGATCCGCCCCGTGCCGGGCTATCCAAGAAAGTGGTCCGCCGCGTGATCGAGGCCTCGCCCAAGCGGATCGTATACGTCTCCTGCAACCCCACCACCCTCGCGCCCAACGCGGCCGAGCTGGTGCAGGCTGGCTGGGTCCTGCGCAAGGTGCGACCCGTGGACATGTTCCCCCAGACTCATCACATCGAGTGCGTAGCGTTATTCGAGCGCGCCGCAAACCCCCTGTCCTCCATCGTCGACCCTGCCGAGGGTGCGACTCCCGGCTCGGGGTAGGCTTCGACACGATGCGCGCCGCCACTATACGCGACGGTCAGATCGTGATCGAGCAACATCCCGACCCGGTACCGGGCGCCGGCGAAGTGCTCGTGCGGGTACGCGCCGCCGGGTGCAACGGGGCCGACATGATGCAGCGCCGCGGCCTGTACCCGGCGCCGCCCGGCTCGCCCCAGGACATCCCGGGCATGGAGCTCGCGGGGGAGGTGGTCGCGCTCGGTCCCGGCGTGCAGCGGTTAGGCGAGGGCGAGCGGGTGATGGCGATCGTCGGGGGCGGTGCCCAGGCGGAGCTGGCGGTCGTCAACGAGCGCGTGCTGATGCCCGTTCCCGCGGGGCTCGACTGGCCGGCGGCGGGAGGCCTGCCCGAGGTGTTCACGACCGCCCACGACGCGATCTTCACCCAGGCGCAGCTGCGTCCCGGTGAGCGCGTGCTCGTACACGGCGGCGCCGGTGGCGTGGGGGTCGCGGCGATCCAGCTGGCGCGGGCCACGGGTGCGCGGGTGACGGCGACCGTCCGTCGCGAGGAGCTGCGCGAGCAGGTGGCGCAGCTCGGGGCCGAGGTGATCCCCTGTGAGGACTTCGCCCAGCACGGCCCGTTCGATGTGATCCTCGAGCTGGTCGGCGCGCCCAACATGCCCGAGAACCTGAGCGCGCTGGCGACCGGCGGGCGGATCGTCGTGATCGGGGTGTCGGCGGGCGCCAAGACCGAGCTGAACCTGCTTGCGCTGATGGGCGCCCGCGCGCGTATCCACGGCTCGACGCTGCGCGTCCGGTCACTGGAGGAGAAAGCCATGACCGCCCGGCGCCTGGAACACGAGGTGCTGCCCCTGTTCGACTCCGGCGCCCTGCGCGTGCCGATCGCTGCCACGTACCCCCTGGACGAGGCCGCCGCCGCCTACGAGCGCTTCGCGGCCGGCGGCAAGCTCGGCAAGATCGTGCTCACTCCGTGACCGAACTGTGACGCACTTGTGTCCGCCCGGATGGAGTACATTCATTTTTTGTCTGGTAACACCATCGTAAGACCAAGAAAAAAATAGAAGGTGCACACACCCCGCCTTTATCTTTCGCCCGCCGGCTCGGTAGAGTGAGCCGCCCTGCCTCTCAGTAGGGCGGCTGCGCCGCGTACCAATCGCCCAACACCCGGAACGCGTCCCAGAACGCACGCTTGGCGTCGGTCTCATCCAGCGAATCGTCGATGTTGGGGACGTACAGCGCGTCGATCGTGGGCGTCAGCTGCTGGATCTCACCCAGCCGGGGCCCGAGCTCGCGCGCGAGCGGGATCTCCATCTCGCCCATCGCGGCGAGCGCGTCGGCGCCCATCGCGACGACGATCTTCGGCGCCACGATCGCGAGCTCCTCGACCACGCGCGACATACAACACTCGATCCCCGCCCACCCGGCCAGCGACGAGTCGCTGAGGGGGCACTTCACGCACAGCGTCCCGTACACCGCGAGCGGGTCGATCGACAGGCGCTTGAGCGACTTCATCAGCGCGCCGCCGGCGCGGCCATAGAAGGCGACGCCCTCCTCGATCTCCGACGGTTGTGGCGCATACTTGAGCAGCATCACGTCGGCCTGCGGATGGCCGGACCCGAGCACCGGCATCAGGTTGCCGCGGGGACAGTGCGGACAGGCCTGCAGCTCGCGTGTGAGCGTGTTCAGCTCACGGATGGCGCGCTCCAGGTACTTCTCGCGGATCTCGTCGTCGGTCACAGGCATCGCCCGAGGGTTTTGACGGCGCATCGACTTGTCCTTGGCGCTGCACCCTGACTTGCGGGACGACCCTCGACCGTCCCGGGTGTGGGTGACCATCACGATCGTCTAGTCCCACCCATCGCCCGCTTGACCCGTCGCGCCCGGCTGGCGCGGCGCGCGGAGGGGGGAGTTGCGCGGGTCTGCAGGAACTTCAGCGCCTGCACGTACAGCAGGCTGGTGGGGCGCGTAATGATCTCGGCGTCGCGCAGCGACTGCATGAGCTCGGCCGGGCCGTCGAAGGAGTGCATCCTGATCCGCACCGAGCCGAGGCCCTGGGCCACGTGCGAGTCCGAGCCCGCCCCGGCGACGATCCGGTACTTGGCGGCGAACCGGGCGGCCTCCTCGTTGAACGCGCCGATCGCCACGCGCGGGTTGAACACCTCGATCGCGTCCACCTCGTCGATGATTCCCAACAGGTGCTCGTAGTCGGGGACCGAGTGCAGCCGATCGAACGGGTGCGGCACATACACCAGCCCGCCCTGGCGGTGGATCTCGGCGACGGTCTCCTCCATGCTCATCCCGCGCGGGATCAGCTCCTCGATGAACAGCCCGATCACCTCGCCCTGATCGGCCGTCTTGACCTCCTCGCCGACGATCACCGTCACGCCCATGTCCAGCTCACGCGCGCGCTGCCGGGCGGCCAGGGCGCCGGAGATCTCGTTGTGGTCGGTCACTGCGATCGCGCCCAGGCCTCGCTCGCGCGCGGTGGCGAGCAGCACCTCGACCGGCGTGGCGCAGTCGCCGGAGTGGTCGGTGTGCATGTGCAGGTCCACGTCGATCAGCGACCGTCCCGCCAGCCGACTGCGCAGCTCCGGATCGCCGTCGGGGTTGTGCCGGCGCGCCGTCAGCTCGCCGTAGATCTCCTCCAGCTGATCGGTCGTCTCCCGGCGTCGTGTCTTCTCATCGGGCTCGCCACCGCCGCCCGCGCCGCCTGCATCGGGCACGAGCCGGTACTCGCCCGGAAACTGGCGCGCCATCAGCTCGGCCGTCTCAGGCAGGCTCGCGGTGCGGGCGTCCAGCCGCCCGAAGAAGCTCTCCACGAACCGGCGCGCCACGAGCGTTGAGATCAACCGCTCGGAGGCGGAATGAAACGAGCCGACGTTCAGCGCGCGCGAGTGGCGCAGCGCCGCGTTGGACGTGCTCGGCGCGAACGGCTCGTGCACGTGCACGACATCCAGCGGCACGGTGCCCAGCAGTTCCTCGATCGTGCGCGCCACGTCGATCGGCAGAGCCGGCATCCGCCGGCGCGGGGATTGCTCGGAGCCCGACCAGCCGGGGACGTCGAGGACCTCGCCGACCGAGATGACCCGATACCCGCCCTCTCCGCCTCCGTCGATCCCATCCAGCAGGGCCGCCGGATGCGCGCGCCCGGCCCGCAGCGCCCGGCGCGAGGCCCTGACCCGCTCCTGCGAGCGCGACGGCGCCAGCACAAGCACGCGGTGTCCACGCCGCGAGAGCTCCTCCGACACCGCGCGGACGTGGGCGTTGACCGCGTTGTCCTGCTCCCACGGGTACGGACTGACGTGGGCGATCGCGAGTCGCTCTGACGAGGCCATTGCTCCCGCCATTATCGCCCCGTCCGCCGCGGTCTGTGGCACGCGATGGGTGCCGGACTCACAGGCCTATTTCGCGGCGCCTGCTTTGGCGGCGGGTTTGGCTTTGGCCCGCGCTTTGCTCGGCTTGGCCTTGCCCGGACGGGTGAGCGGGCCTCCGTAGCGCGCGATGAACTTCTCCGTCGCCTCGCGCGCCTGGTCGTCCGGTCGCTGGTTGTGGGGGGACTTCATCAGGTAGGAGGAGGGCCCGTCCAGCTGGCCGCCGAGGCCGTGGTTGAGCGCGAGCTTGCAGCAGCGCACCGCGTCGATCACGATCCCGGCCGAGTTGGGCGAGTCCCACACCTCGAGCTTCATCTCGACGTTCAGCGGCACGTCGCCGAACGCCTGGCCCTCGACGCGGATGTGCGCCCACTTGCGGTCGGTCAGCCACGGGATGTAGTCCGACGGGCCGATGTACACGTCCTCGGCCGGCAACTCGTAATCCATGATCGAGGTGACGGCGTTGGTCTTGGAGATCTTCTTGGACTCCAAGCGCTCGCGCTCGAGCATGTTGTAGAAGTCCATGTTGCCGCCCACGTTCAGCTGTGAGGTGCGCAGCATCTTCACGCCGCGGTCGGCGAACAGCCGCGCGAGCGTACGGTGCACGATCGTGGCGCCGACCTGGGACTTGATGTCATCGCCGACGATCGGCAGCCCGGCCTTTTTGAAGCGCTTGTCCCAATAGTCCTCGCGCGCGATGAACACGGGGATGCAGTTGACGAACCCGCAGCCGGCCTCCAGCACCTGCTCGACATACCACTTCGTCGCCTGCTCGGAGCCGACCGGCAGGTAGGAGACGACCACGTCTGTGTGCGTGTCCTTGAGGATCTTCACGATGTCCGCGGTCTCGCCCGGCGCCTTGACGATCTTTTCTTTCAGGTACTTGCCCAGCCCGTCGTGGGTCATCCCCCGATACACCGGCACGCCCATTTTTTTGGGAACCCCGCCCGCCCCCTTCGCGAACTTCATCGTGTTGTTCTGCCCCGCCCAGATCGCTTCGCCGAGGTCCTTGCCGACCTTCGTCTTGTCGATGTCGAACGCGGCTGTGAACTCGATGTCGCGCACGTGATAGGAGCCGAGGTTGACGTGCATCAACCCGGGTACTTCCTCGTTGGACTTGGCGTCGCGGTAGTACTGGACGCCCTGCACGAACGCCGAGGCGCAGTTGCCGACTCCGACGATCGCGACGCGGACCTTGTCGTGTTGATACCGAGCCGTGCCGTTCTGGGAGACGCCGTTTCCGTTGGGATGATGGGTTTCAGTCAAGTTATTGTCTTTCGTCGAAGTTCGGCAGAGGTTACCCCGCCGGACGCGTCAGGTCACACCGACGAGGACTCCGGCGCCGACAGCTCGCGCCGCACATGCGCGATTCGCTGGGCGACCGTCACGAGGCTGAGCGCTGCCAGCACATACACGGCCGGCGCCAGCAGCTGGAAGTTCCCGAGCGCCGCGCCGCGCGCGAAGATCAGCCCGATCGACAGGATCACGACCCGCACGGGCCTCGTTGCGATGCCTACCTTGCACTCCACGCCCAGCGCCTCCGCGCGCGCCCGTGTATAGGAGACCATCAGCGAGGCGAGCACCGCCACGACGACCGCTGCCGCCGCGATGCGATCGCTCTGCAGCGCGAAGTAGCCCGCCACCGCGGTCAGCACGACCCCCTCCTCGATGCGGTCGAGCGTCGAGTCCAGGAACGCCCCGAACGGGGTGCCCTTGCCGGACATGCGCGAGTAGCGCCCGTCGAGCGTGTCCATGACCGAACCCACGACGAACGCGATCCCGCCGAGGAAGAACAGTTGCTCCCACACGAGCGCCGCCGCCACGAGGTTCAGGGCGAAGCCGGTCAGCGAGATCGCGTTCGGCGTCAAGCGCGACTCGATCAGCCGGTTGCGCACCAGCTCGCGGCGCACGCCCGAGCCGATCGGTGGACGGGCCGTCCGTGTGCGGGCGCGGTGGGCGCCCCCGCGACGCAGGCGTCTCGGTGGAGTGTCGTGGCGTCGTGGAGCCATGTCGTTTTCCAAGGGTGCGGTGTTCGGGTTTCGCGACGGCCGGCCAGGCGGCTCAGCCGCCCGCGACTCCCGCGGGCGCTCCGGCGAAACGCCATGCTTCGGGTCGCGCCCGCGCCAGCCAGGTCGCGCCGTAGGCGGCGGCCCCGGCGGTGAGCGCGCCGAGGATTGCGTCGAAGATGAAGTGGTTGGCGGTGGCGATGATCACGAACGCCATCAGGAACGGGTACAGCAGCCACAGCACGCTGACGATGCGATGGCGCGCCAGGCGCGCGAGCGGCCAGCCGATCATCAGCGCGAAGCACACGTGCATCGAGGGCACGGCCGCATAGATGTTGGTCAGCGCCGTGGTCGCGCCCCCGCCGCCGTGGGCCGTTTCCAGGTGCACGCCGGTGAAGTTCGAGACGGAGTCGATGAACCCCCATTCGGGCATGAACCGCGGCGGCGCGGTCGGGAACACGAGGTAGCCGATCAGCGCGATGAACATCGCGATCGCGAACATGTTGCGCACGAAGTAGAAGCTGCGGTTGTGGCTCACGTACAGATACACGAGCGCCACGACCGTGACCGTCGTCTGCGCGTTGACGTACATCCAGCTGGAGAAGTCCATCAGCGCTTTGCTGCCCGACGCCCACGTCTGGATCGAGGGCTCGACGAAGATGTGCAGCTTCAGCTCCAGCGAGATCACGTCGCGCGCGTGGGCGAACGCGGCGTTGGCGTCGCCCTGAACCAGCCCGCGCACCAGCCGGTAGGCGAGGTAGGCCGCGCCGAACAGAGCGATCTGGCGCAGCACGTCCAGCCATCCTTTGGGCAGGAGGCGCGCCTGCAGGACACGAGCGCGGGCGAGCATCTGCTGTGAAGCCTACCGTGGCCTGAGGTCGAAGGTGTACAGGCGCCAGTGGCGCGAGCGCCAGATTTCGTGCAGGTAGGGCAGGCCGCGCTCGATCAGCTCGACCTCGGCTTCGGAGGAATAGTCGGGCAGCGCGTCGGGCAGCGCCACGTAGACGACGCGGTTTTCGTACAGCCACGCGCGGTAGGCGGCGACGGTGAGGTGCGGACGATAGAACAACGCGGCGTAGCGGGTGTCGAGCTGGCGCTCCCAGCCGCGCGCCAGTTTGATCCCGTCGTGGCCGGCGAGATAGGCGGCCTCCCAGTGGGCGGCGGTCAGTGGCACCTCGACGATCGTCGACTCGCCACCGTGGAGGCGCTGAAGCTCGCCCAGCAGCGGGGTGTAGTAGGAGGCGTGCACCGATTCCTGGCCGTAGATTTCCGACAGATCCCCGATCGGCGTATTGACCTGCCAGAACACGAGCACCGGCGCGAGCACGCACAGCGCCACGCGGCGGCGGTCCCACAGCACGCCCGTCAGCAGCGCCGGTGCGAGCTCGGGGCCGAGCCGGGCGGCGTTCCCGCCCATCGGTGTCTGGATCACGAACGAACCGATCATCGCCAGCGCATACAGGCCCGCGCCGATCCGCACCGCCCGGTGGGCGCGCGGGGTCAGCGATCCCTGGGGGATCAGCAGCGCGATCAGCGCCACCCCGGCGAGCGCCGGCCAGAACGCCCCGCCCGCGAATGGCTCGTACCCGCCTTCGGGAAACGCCACCGCGAGCACCGCGATCGGTGCCAGGGCGGCGATCGTGAGCGTGGCCGGCCAGGCCCACGGTCGATCGGCGCGCACGGATTCCTCCGATTCCCGCGAGTCCGAGTCCCTCGCAGAGGGCGAGGTGAGCACGGTCAGCCCCCACGTGAGATACACGAGCGCCAGGAACGCTCCGGCGACAGGACTGGCCGCGCTGCACAGCGCCGCCAGCACGAGCGCCACCGCTGCCCGTCCGCGCATCAGCGCGAGCACCGAGCCCAGGCCGATCGCCAGGCCGAGGTCGTAGGGCACGCGCCCGGACAGCAGCTCGACACAGATGCCGAACGCGAACACGAGCGCCGCCGCACGCCCTGCCGCCAGGCCGAACACACGCTCGGCGATCAGCCCGAACAGCACGCACGCCACCAGCACGGAGACGACCATCAGCACGCGCACCCCCAGCAGCGCTCCCAGCGCGGGGGACAGCAGCGAGTAGCCGAGCAGGTAGTGGCCGTGCGCGGCGTACCAGCCGTTGTCGCGCAGCGTGTACCCCACGCGCGCGAACAGGTCGCTGCGATACGTGGCCGCCGCCAGGTCGGCGGCCGGCGGCGCCCAGATCAGGTAGCCGGTCGCCAGTCCGATCGCCAGCGCCAGGGCCAGCGCCCACGGACGCTCGAGCAGCGCGCGCACGGCTCCCGGGCGCTCGGTCGGGATCGCGCCGGCCTGCGCGACTGGGTCGCCGATGGCGGACACCGGCCGAGCATATATATCGTGAGCTCGTGCCCGTGCAACCTTGGACTCCACCCTCGCGCGCGCGAGTAATAAGGGTCAGAGAACGGCTGCGCGAGGTTTATGGGACGCCGCTGATGGCGCCGCACGGCGACCCGATCGCCGAGCTGGTGCTGACCGTCCTCTCGCAATCGACCAACGACCGCAACCGCGACGTGGCCTACCTGCGGTTGCGCGAGCGGCTGACGAGCTGGGAGGCGGTCATGCGCGCGCCGGTCGCCGAGGTCGAGGAGGCGATCCGCCCGGGCGGGATCTCGCGGGTGAAGTCGGCGCGGATCGTGGCGATCCTGCGGGCGATTGCCGAGCGGGGCGGGCGGGCACCAGATCATCCGGAGCACGAGTTGTCGCTGGACTGGCTGGCCGACGCGCCGATCGATCAGGCACGCGACTACCTCGTCTCGTTGCCGGGAGTGGGCCGCAAGACGGCGGCCTGCGTGCTGCTGTTTGCGTATGGCATGCGCGATGTGCCGGTGGACACGCACGTCTCGCGCGTAGGCATGCGCTTGGAACTGCTGCAACCGGGAGCCTCGTTCGAGCAGCTGCACGACCAGATGCTGGCACTCACCCCGCCGGGACAGGAGCTCGAGCTGCACGTGAACCTGCTCCGTCACGGCCGCCGGACGTGCCACGCGCGCCGGCCGGCCTGCGGGGAGTGCGCGCTGGCGCGGATGTGCCCGAGCCGGGGCATGTTCGCCTGATCGTCGCCGGGTCTTCGTTTCACACACGCGCGTTGCCGCGGTCACAGCGCACTGTAATCACGGTGCGATCAGGTCTCGCGCCCCTCTCAACACAACCCCTTGACGTCCCTCAGAAAATCTGCTTCAATGACGCTTAGATTTATTCAACCGTCTTAGAAGGAGCCATAGAACATGGGCAAGACCATAGGCATCGACTTGGGCACGACCAATTCGTGCATGGCCGTGCTCGAGGGGGGCGAGCCCACGGTCATCGAGAACGCCGAGGGCGGCCGCACGACCCCCTCCGTCGTCGCGTTCGCGGCCTCCGGCGAGCGTCTCGTCGGCACCGTCGCCAAGCGCCAGGCCGTCACCAACCCGCAGAACACGATTTTCTCGATCAAGCGCTTCATGGGCCGCAAGGAGGCCGAGGTCCGCGAGGAGGAGTCGATCGTCCCGTACAAGGTCGTCTCCGGACCCAACGGCGACGCCCGCGTGGAAGCCAACTCCGAGCAGTTCTCGCCGCCGGAGATCTCGGCGATGATCCTGCAGAAGCTGAAGACCGACGCCGAATCGTATCTGGGCGAATCGGTCGATGGCGCGGTCATCACCGTGCCCGCGTACTTCAACGACGACCAGCGCCAGGCCACGAAGGACGCCGGCCGGATCGCCGGCCTGGACGTCAAGCGCATCATCAACGAGCCCACCGCCGCTTCGCTGGCGTACGGTCTCGACAAGGAGGGTCAGGATCACACGATCCTCGTGTTCGACCTCGGCGGCGGCACGTTCGACGTGTCGGTCCTGGAGATCGGCGATGGCGTGTTCGAGGTCAAGTCGACCGCCGGCGACAACCACCTCGGCGGGGACAACTTCGACAAGGCGATCGTCGACTGGCTCGTCTCCGAATTCAAGAAGTCCCAGGGCATCGACCTGTCCGCCGACCCGATGGCGCTCCAGCGTCTCTACGAGGCGGCCGAGAAGGCGAAGATCGAGCTGTCCACGACCCAGGAGACGCAGATCAACCTGCCGTTCATCACCGCCGACGCCTCCGGACCCAAGCACCTCGACACGCGCCTGACCCGCGCGAAGCTGGCCGAACTGACATCGGATCTACTCGACCGTGTCGTCGCCCCCGTGCGCCAGGCGATCGACGACGCCAAAGACAAGGGCGTCTCGGAGATCGAACACGTCGTCCTGGTCGGTGGGATGACGCGCATGCCCGCCGTGCAGGAGAAGGTCAAGGAGCTGACCAAGAAGGAGCCCCACCGTGGCGTCAACCCCGACGAGGTCGTGGCCGTCGGCGCGGCGATCCAGGCCGGCGTCTTGGCGGGCGACGTCAAGGATGTCCTCCTGCTGGACGTAACCCCGCTGACGCTCGGCATCGAGACCAAGGGCGGCGTCATGACCAAGCTGATCGAGCGCAACACGACGATCCCCACGCGCAAGGGCGAGGTCTTCTCCACAGCCGAGGACAACCAGCCCTCGGTCGAGATCCACGTGCTGCAGGGCGAGCGCGAGATGGCCCAGTACAACAAGTCCCTTGGCAAGTTCCAGCTGACCGGCATCCCGCCGGCGCCGCGTGGGATCCCACAGATCGAGGTCGCCTTTGACATCGATGCGAACGGGATACTCAACGTCTCCGCGAAGGACCTCGGCACCGGCAAGGAGCAGAAGATCGAGATCAAGGCCGGCTCGGGCCTGTCGGATGATGAGATCAAGAACATGGTCTCCGACGCCGAGTCCCACGCCGAGGAGGACCGCCGCGCCCGCGAGCTGGCCGAGGCCCGCAACAACGGCGAGAACGCGGCATACCAGGCCGAGAAACAGCTCGCCGATCTCGGCGACCAGGTTGACGCGGACTCCAAGTCGCGGATCGAGACAGCGGTCAAAGAGGTGCGCGAGGCGCTCGAGTCCGAGGACCCCGCGGCAATCAACGCCAAGGCCGAGGCCCTGCAGGTCGCGTTCCACTCCGTCTCGGAGGCGATGTACCAGCGCGCCCAGGAGGCGGCTGCCTCGGCAGGTGGTGATGCCGGCAACGGCGCGTCGGCCGATGGCTCAGGCGGCACCTCAGACGACGAGGATGTCGTCGATGCCGAGGTTGTCGACGAGCCCCAGTCGTAGGTCTCGTCATGGGCGATCCCGAGGAGACAGTCCAGGAGAGGGAGTCAGAGACCCCCGGCGCATCGACCGCGCCGGGGGGGACGCTGCGCCCGCGGTTCCCGTTGACGGCGATGTCGAGGAGATCGAGGAGGACCTCGACGAGCTCGTGCGGGTGGGCGCCGAGCGCGACCAATACCTCGCGCTCGCCCAGCGCACCCAGGCCGACTTCGAGAACTACCGCAAGCGCGTCGCCCGCGAGTCGGTGCTCGCACAGGAGCGCGGGGTCGTGAAGTTGGCGAAGGAGCTGCTGCCCGCCTTGGACAACCTCGATCGTGCTTTGGACGGGGCGGACCAGGACGATCCGTTGCTGCAGGGCGTGCGTCTCGTGCGCTCGGAACTGTCCGACGCGCTCGGGCGGTTGGGGATCGAGTCGTTCTCCCCCGCCGGCGAACCGTTCGACCCGTCGTTGCACGAGGCGATGGCCACCGCCCCACAGGACCCGGATGGAACGGGGGCGGCGAGCGGCGCCGTCGTCGAGGTCTACCAGCCCGGCTATCGCCTGGGCGAGCAGATCGTCCGTCCTGCGCGCGTGGTCGTGGCCGCGTAGGTCCCGGGAGCTTTTGACATGGCGTCTGGACCCGACTACTACAAGACGCTCGGGGTCGATCGCAAGGCGACTCCCGAGGAGATCAAGAAGGCCTACCGCAAGCTGGCGCGCCAGTACCACCCCGATCGCAACCCCGGCGACAAAGCGGCGGAGGAGAAATTCAAGGAGATCTCCCAGGCCCACGACGTATTGGGCGATCCGGACAAGCGCAAGCAGTACGACTCCGGCACCGGTCCCTTCTCGACGGGCGCAGGTCCCGGAGGAGGATTCGGGGGGTTTGGCAACTTCGACTTCGACGCTTCGAACATGGGCGACATCCTGTCCAATCTGTTTTCTGGAGGGGGCGCCCGTTCGGGTGGCGCAACCGGTCGTGGTGGGCGTCCCCGCGCCCAGCGCGGTGGCGACCTGGAGGCTTCCGTGTCGATCGCTTTCGACCAGGCGATCTCGGGCGCGCAGATTCCGCTGTCGGTCCCCATGCACGACACCTGCCCGACCTGCCACGGCACGGGCGCCAAGCCCGGCACGACCCCGACCGTCTGCCCCGTCTGCGAAGGCCGCGGCGTGGAGCTCACCGGCCAGGGCATGTTCTCGATCTCCCAGCCCTGCTCGCGCTGCGGCGGCTCGGGCACGATCATCGAGGACCCCTGTCCGACCTGTCATGGCGCGGGCGCGGTGCGCACCGTCAAGCGCATGCGCGTCAACATCCCCGCGGGCGTGCGCGACGGCAGCCGCATCAGGCTGGCCGGTAAGGGCGAGCCCGGCCACAACGGTGGTCCTCCGGGGGATCTGTATCTCGTCACCCATGTGTCCCCCTCACCCGTGTTCACGCGCCGGGGCGACAATCTGGAGGTCGAGGTCCCGCTCACGATCCCCGAGGCCTTGCGCGGCGCTGAGGTACAGGTGCCGACGCTTGACGGATCGAAGACTTTGCGCGTAAAGGCGGGGACCAAGCCCGGCACGGTCCAGCGTTTGCGCGGCGAGGGCCCGCCCAAGCTCGGCGGCTCCTCGCGCGGGGACATCCGCTACCGCTTCGTGCTCGACGTCCCCGACTCCCTGACCGACGAGCAGCGCGCCGCCGTCGACGAGCTCTCGAAGGTCATGAACGGCAACCCCCGCGCGCGCCTGTTCGAGGGGGCTGCGTGATGGCCCGCGTCGAGGTCGAGACCAATCGCGGCGTGTTCATGATCTCGGTCGCCGCGGAGCTCGCTCAGATGCACCCGCAGACGCTGCGCATGTACGAGGCGCGCGGGTTGATCGAGCCGCAGCGTTCGCCCAAGGGCACGCGCCTGTACTCGCAGGAGGACGTCGAGCGGCTGCGGCGCATCCAGGAGATGACGGCCGACCTGGGTCTCAACCTCGCCGGCGTCGAGCGGGTGCTCGACCTCGAGGCCGAGGTCAACGACATGCATGCCCGCATCGAGGAGCTCGAGGTGCAGGCGCTCCACGCCCAGGTCGAGCTGGCGCAGCGCTTGGAGGAGGTCCGCCGCTCGTTCCGCGCCGAGCTCGTTCCGTATCGCGGCGGCGGCACGGACATCGTGCGCGCGGCCGATGTACGCTCGGTGTTCGCCCCCAACGCTCCCCGCGCGAGGAGGACTGCAAGCGGCAATGGCTCCTAACGGCACACCCGGCTCAGCATCCGGCCAGTCCGGCCAACCGGGCCAGCCCGAGGAGGAGCAGAGCCCCCTGCAGCGCTTCGGGCGCGACCTCACCGAGATGGCCGAGCAGGGTCGCCTGGACCCGGTGATCGGCCGCGACGAGGAGATCCGCCGCGTGATCCAGGTGCTCTCGCGCCGCACGAAGAACAACCCCGTGCTGATCGGCGAGCCGGGCGTCGGCAAGACCGCGATCGTCGAGGGCCTCGCCCAGCGGATCGTCTCCGGCGACATCCCCGAGTCCTTGCGCGAACGGCGCGTGATCGCGCTCGACATGGGCGCCCTGATCGCGGGCGCCTCCTACCGGGGCGAGTTCGAGGAACGGCTGAAGGGCGTGCTCGCGGAGGTGGCTGAGGCGCAGGGCACGATCATCCTGTTCCTGGACGAGCTGCACACGATCGTCGGCGCGGGCGCCGCGCAGGGCTCGGTCGACGCCTCGAACCTGCTCAAGCCGATGCTCGCGCGTGGGGAACTGCGCTGTGTGGGCGCGACGACGCTGGACGAGTACACGAAGTACATCGAGAAGGACGCAGCTTTGGAGCGGCGCTTTCAGCCGGTCACCGTCGGCGAGCCGAGCGTGCAGGACACGATCGCGATCCTGCGCGGGCTGAAGGAGCGCTATGAGGTCCACCACAAAGTGGCGATCCAAGACAGCGCCCTGATCGCCGCGGCGACGCTCTCGCACCGCTACATCGCCGACCGGTTCCTGCCCGACAAGGCGATCGACCTGATCGACGAGGCCGCCTCGAAGATCCGGATTGAGATCGATTCCGTGCCGACCGAGATCGACGAGGTCGACAGGCGCGTGATGGAGCTCGAAGATACAGCTGGCCTCACTGCAAAAAGAGAAGAACGCCGTTGCGAAGGAGCGCCGCGAGACGATCCAGCGCGAGGTAGATGAGCTTAAGCGGCAATCCGAGGAGATGCGGGAGCGCTGGGAGAAGGAGAAGAACGCGATTGGAGATATCGCCGAGCTCAAGGAGCGCATCGAGCGGGCGAACAGCGACATCGACCGATTGGTGCGCGAAGGCGATCTGACGCGCGCGGGCCAGCTGCGCCATCAGGAGATACCCGAGCTGAAGAAGCAGCTCGCCGACCGGGAATCGGCCGATCGCCAAGAGGAGAGCGGGGAGGGGCCGCAGTTCTTCAAAGACGAGGTCGACGCCGACGACGTGGCCGAGGTCGTCGCCCGCTGGACGGGCATTCCCGTGTCGCGGCTGATGGAGGGCGAGACCGAGAAGCTGATCCACATGGAGGATCGTCTGCACGAACGCGTCATCGGCCAGAATGAGGCGATCGAGGCGGTCGCCACCGCGCTGCGCCGCTCACGCGCCGGGCTGCAGGACCCGGACAGGCCGATCGGCTCGTTCCTGTTCCTCGGCCCGACCGGAGTCGGCAAGACCGAGCTCGCACGCGCGCTCGCCGAGTTCATGTTCGACACCCAGGACGCAATGATCCGGATCGACATGTCCGAGTACATGGAGAAACACTCCGTCTCGCGCCTGGTCGGCGCGCCCCCCGGGTATGTCGGCTACGAAGAGGGCGGCCAGCTGACCGAGGCCGTGCGCCGCCGCCCGTACGCGGTCGTGCTGCTCGACGAGATCGAGAAGGCCCATCCCGACGTGTTCAACACGCTGCTGCAGGTGATGGACGACGGGCGGTTGACAGACGGTCAGGGGCGGACCGTGGACTTCAAGAACACCGTGCTGATCATGACCTCCAACCTGCCGGTCGGTGGGGATGCCGAGGCGGGCGAGGCCGGCTCGAATGGGGTGGGCGCGGACGGCGGGACAGGCGCCGCGGCCGACGCGCAGTTGCGCACCGAACTGCTCCAGTACTTCAAGCCCGAGTTCGTCAATCGCCTCGACGACATCGTCCGGTTCAGGTCGCTGACCCGCGAGCAGATCGCAGAGATCGTGGATCTCCAGGTGGCCCGCGTGATCGCCCGGGTGCGCGAGCGTGGTATCGAGGTAACACTCACCGACACCGCCCGCGAACTGATCGCGAACCTGGGGTATGACCCGACGTACGGGGCTCGACCGCTGCGACGGGTGATCCAGAAGCAGCTGACCGACCGCCTGGCGCTGGCGTTGCTGGAGGGACGGCTGCGCGAAGGGGATTCGGTGCGCGTGGACGCGCACGACGGGGAGCTGATGCTGGAGTCGGCGGAGGTCGAGGCGGGGGCCAGAACGGCCGCCTGATCGCGTCGTACCACCACGTGTCACACGGTGGTAAAATATCTGCATGAGCGATCACTTCACACTGCGGTTCCAACCAGGCGTGAGCGAGCGGTTGGCAGCGCACGCGCGTCGTGGCGGCCTCGCCCCGCGGACGCTGGCCCAGCGCCTGGTCAACGAGGGGCTGCGGCGGGAGGATCACCCCCTGATTCGCTTCGCCGACGGGCCGACCGGCAGGCGGGCTGCGCTGGTGGGGAGCGGGCTGGATGTGTGGGAGGTGATCGACACGGTTCGCCAAAACGACAACGATCCCGAGGAGGCCGCCGCGTACCTCGAGATCGCGCCCAGGCTCGTGCAGGCGGCTGTTGTCTACTACGGCGAGTATCGCGAGGAGATCGACGCCGAGATCGCGCTCAACGAGGCCGAGTACGAGCGTGGATACGCCGCTTGGACAGCCGGCCAGCAGGCGCTGGCTTCGTGAAGGTGCTGCTCGATGAGCATTTCTCGCACCGGATAGCCCAGACACTGCGCAAGCGCGCCCTTGACGTGGAGGCGGTCTCCCAGCGCCCTGGTCTGGCGGAGGCTCCCGATCAGGAGGTCATGGAAGCGGCGCAGCGCGAGGAGCGGGCGGTGGTGACGAACAATATGAAGGACTTCCGCCCGATCGCCGCCGAGCGCCTGGCCGACGGGCGCGGTCACGCCGGGCTGATGCTCCTGCCGACAAACCGCAGTCGCAGCCGCGACGCCACCGGCGCCATCGCAGACGCGATCGAGGGCGTGATGCGCGCCCACCCCGAGGGGATTCCCGACGCCGAGCATTGGATTTGACCGCTGCCCTGACGCCCGCTCCACCGATCCGCTACAAACAACGTTACGCGTGCGAGCGCCGAAAGCGATCGCCCAAAACCGACGGGAGGAGCCACCGCCATGCCCACCTACATCATGCTCTCCACGCTTACCCCCGAGGGCGTGCAGACGGTCAAGAACAACCCGCAGCGCATCCAGGAGGTCAACAAAGAGGTAGAGCAGCTCGGCGCCACCGTGAAGGCGCAGTGGGCGACGCTCGGTCACGTCAACTTCATCTCGGTCATCGAGGCGCCCGACGAGGGCACGATGGCGCGCGTCTCGCTGGAGCTGGGCTCGCGCGGGACCGGTCGCTACGAGACGCTGTCAGCGATACCGGTCGATGAGTTCATCGCGTCTCTTTGATTGGCCTCTCGACTCCCGGTGATGTGCGGTAAGGAATTCGCATGAAGGTCCTGGTCGTCGGCGCCGGCGGGCGTGAGCACGCGATCGTGCGCGCACTGGTGCGCGCCCCGGATGTGACCGAGCTGCTGTGCGCGCCGGGCAACGCCGGCATCGCCCAGGACGCACGCCTGCTCGACATCGCAGCGGACGACGTGGAGGGGATCGTCGCGGCGGTCGAGCGCGAGGGGGTGCACTTCACCGTGGTCGGTCCCGAGGCCCCGCTCGTGGCGGGGCTCGTGGACGCGCTCGACGTCCGCGGGCATCTCGCCTTCGGGCCGTCGGCCGCCGCGGCGCGCCTGGAGGGCTCGAAGGCGTTCGCCAAGGAAGCGATGATGCAAGCCGGCGTGCCGACCGCGCGCTGGCGCCACGTCTGCACGCTGCAGGAGGGGATCGAGGCGGTCGCCGAGCTGGGCTCGCCGGGGGTCGTGGTCAAGGCCGACGGGCTCGCGGCCGGCAAGGGCGTGACCGTGGCCGACGACGCCGAGCAAGCTCGCGCCGCCCTGGACGAGATCTTCGTCGAGGGCCGCTTCGCCGCGGGTGGCCCCGGCGCCACGAGCGGCTCCGTCCCCCCGAGCGCGGTCGTCGAGGAGCGCCTGACCGGTAGGGAGCTGTCGCTGCTGGCGGTATGCGACGGCAAGTTCGCGCTGCCGCTCACGGTCGCCCGTGACTACAAGCGCATCGGCGACGGCGATGCGGGTCCGAACACCGGCGGCATGGGCGCCTACTCGCCCGTGCTCGACCTGCCTGACGAGCAGGCCGGGAGCCTCGCGTTCGCCGTGCACCAGCCGATCGTCGACTGGATGCGCGCACGGGGCACGCCGTTTCACGGAGTGCTCTACGCCGGCATCATGCTGACCGCCGACGGCCCGAGGGTGCTCGAGTTCAACGTGCGCTTCGGCGATCCCGAGACCCAGGCGGTGCTGCCGCGCCTGGAGTGCAGCCTGCTGGAGCTGATGCTGCGCGCGGTCCGGCCGGGCGGCCTGATCGGCGATAACCCTGAGCAGGAGCTGCTGCGGTTCGCGCCGGAGTGGGCGGTCACGGTCGTGCTGGCGAGCGCCGGCTATCCCGCCTGCTCATCCAGCGGCGATCCGATCTCCGGCCTGGACCGGGTGCCGGAAGACGTCGAGGTTACGCACGCCGGCACCGCGCTTGCGCCGGATGGGACGATCGTCACCGCGGGCGGGCGCGTGCTGAACGTGACCGGGTTCGGGCCCGACGCCGAGTCGGCCCGCCGCTCGGCGTATGCTGCGGCCGGGATGATCTCCTTCGATGGCATGCAGCTGCGCGGCGACATCGCCGCGGGCGCCGAGCACCAGTCTGAGCCCGCCGGTTCACGCTCGATCGAGAGCTGGCTCACGGAATGGTCCCCCGAGGAGCAGAAGCTCGAGCTGGAGAGTCGCGATGGGTGAGGTGTCGCCGATCGCCACGCCGCTGACCGGGGTCGAGACACGGGCGCAGCTGGAGGAGTTCGACGTGGACTCCCCGCGCGTGGGCATCGTGATGGGCTCAGACAGCGACATGGAGACGATGGAAAAAGCCGCGCGCGAGCTGCAGGAGCGCGGCATCCCGCACGAGCTACAGGTGATGTCTGCCCACCGCGAACCGGACGTCGTTGCCGAATACGCCAAGAACGCGCGCATGCGCGGGCTGCGCGTGATCATCGCCGGCGCCGGCATCTCCGCGGCGCTGCCCGGGGCGGTCGCCGCGCATACGGATGTGCCCGTGATCGGCGTGCCCCTGTCCGGGCGCCTGACCGCCGCAGGCGGCCTGGACGCGATCCTCTCGATCGTGCAGATGCCCCCGGGCGTGCCAGTCGCCTGCGTGGGCCTGGACAACCCGCGCAACGCCGCGATCCTCGCGGCGCAGATCCTCGGGGCATGATCGCGCGTTATACCCGCCTCACGCTTCGCGGGAGGGGGGCAGGCCCCCCTCCCGACCACCCCCCAACGACGAGGTCAAGCTGGTGATCGACCGTTACACACGCCCCGAGCTGGGCCGTCTGTGGACCGACAAGGCGCGCATGGAGACCTGGCGCCAGGTCGAGGTAGCCGCGTGCGAGGAGCTGCCTGGACTGCTCGGGGATGGGAATGGACCCACGCACGCGGACTTGGAGGCGATCCGCGGGGCCACGTTCACCGTGGAGGCCGTCAACGAGCGCGAGCGGCTGACCGACCACGACATGGCCGCGTTTGTGGATGTGCTCGCCGCCTCCGCCGGCGAGTCCGGGCGCTGGATCCACTTCGGGCTGACCTCTTCAGACGTGCTCGACACCGCGCTCGCACTGCAGCTACGCGCGGTCGGAGAGGTGATCGTTCCGGGTGCGTATGAGTTAGTCGCGGTCTTAGTTACACGCGCGCGCGAGCACGCAGGCACGCTGTGCGTCGGTCGTACGCATGGGGTGCATGCCGAGCCGACGACGTTCGGCGTCAAGCTCGCCGGGTATGCGTTCGAGGCCCATCGCAACGCCGTTCGTTTGGAGCGTGCGTTCGCGCAGGTCGCGGTCGGCGCGGTCTCAGGCGCGGTCGGCACCTACGCGGCGACCAGCCCCGAGCTCGAGGCGCGCGTGCTTACGCGGCTGGGGCTCGCTCGCGAGGATGTCTCCACCCAGGTCGTGGCCCGCGACCGTCACGCCGAGCTCGTACAGGCGATCGCCCTGGCCGGCGCGGGTCTGGAGCGGTTCGCGACCGAGGTCCGCCACCTGCAGCGCACGGAGGTGCGCGAGGCGCAGGAGCCGTTCCGCGCGGGCCAGAAGGGGTCGAGCGCGATGCCGCACAAGCGCAACCCGATCAAGAGCGAGCAGATCTCCGGCCTCGCGCGCGTGCTGCGTGGTAATGCTCAGACGGCGATCGAGAACGTCGCGCTATGGCACGAGCGCGACATCTCCCACTCCTCGGTCGAGCGGGTGATCTTGCCCGACTCGACAATCCTGCTCGACTACCTGCAACACCGCACGATCGCGCTCGCGCGCGACATGACCGTCGATGTCGAGCGGATGCGCGCGAACCTCGAGCTGACCCACGGCGCGCTGTTCTCCCAGCGCGTCCTGCTGGCGCTGGTTGAAGGAAATCCCACCCACCCCGGGATGACCCGGGACGACGCCTACCGGATCGTGCAGGAACTGGCCCAGCGGGCGTTTTTAGGGGACCCACCCACCCCGCTGCGCGAGCTGCTGGCGGGCGACACGCGGGCGGCGGGGTTGGATTTGGAGGAGATCTTCGACTACGGGCATTACGTACGGTACGCGCAGGAGATCGTCCAGCGCCTCGACGGGATATCTTGAGGCCGTGAGCACCGCACTGGCCGACCTGCCTCTGATCGCAAGCGGAAAGGTCCGCGAGATGTATGACCTGGATGACCGACTGCTGATGGTCGCCAGCGATCGCATCTCGACCTACGATGCCGTCCATCCGACGCCGATTCCCGACAAGGGCCGGGTGTTGACGGGACTGTCGGTGTTCTGGTTCGAGCGCACGCGCGACATCATTGCCAATCACCTTGTCTCGGCGACCGACGGGGTGCCGGACGACGTGCGTGGCCGGGCTCTCGTGGTCAAGAAGCTCGCAATGCTGCCCGTCGAGTGCGTCGTGCGCGGCTACATCACCGGGTCTGGTTGGAAGGACTACCAGTCCACGGGCGCCGTCTCCGGGATCGAGCTGCCCGCCGGCCTGCGCGAGTCAGAGCAACTGCCCGAGCCGATCTTCACGCCCTCCACGAAGGCCGACGTCGGCCACGACGAGGCGATCGACTTCGACCGTGCGGCCGAGCTGGTCGGCGACCGCGCGCTGATGGAGCGCGTGCGCGATCTCTCGATTGAGCTGTACGCGTTCGCCGCCGCCCACGCGCGCGAGCGGGGCGTGATTCTGGCCGACACCAAGTTCGAGCTCGGGCTCGACCCTGCCGGAGAGCTCGTCGTCGGCGACGAGGTTCTGACCCCCGACTCCTCCCGCTACTGGCCGGCCGACGGCTTCGAGGTCGGTCACGGACAGCCGAGCTTCGACAAGCAGTACGTGCGCGACTGGGCTTCCTCCAGCGGTTGGGACAGGCTCCCGCCGGCCCCGGCGATTCCGGACGCTGTGGTTGCAGGCACACGCGCGCGTTACATCGAGGCGTACGAGCGGATCGTCGGCGAGCCGTTCCAGGCGTGGCTGGATCGCACCGGGGCGGCTTCGTGAGAGCCCGCGTGCTGATCCGTCCCAAGGCGGGAATCCTCGACCCGCAGGGCGCCGCTGTCGAACGGGCGCTGCCGGCGCTCGGGTTCGCCGGCGCCTCGGGCGTGCACGTCGGCCGGCTGATCGAACTCGACGTCGAGGACCCGGCGCAGCTGGACTCGATGTGCGAGCGCCTGCTCGCCAACCCGCTCGTCGAGGACTACGAGATCCAGCTCCTCGACAGCGCCTCCGCCTGACGCCGGTGCGGTTTGGCGTTCTGCAATTCCCGGGCTCCTGCGATGAGGTCGATGCGCTGAATGCCGCCCGGCGCGTCGGTGACGCCGAGCTGATCTGGCACACCGAGCGCGATCTGCACGGCGCCGACGCGATCGTCGTGCCCGGCGGGTTCTCCTATGGCGACTACCTGCGCGCGGGCGCGATCGCGCGCTTTGCTCCGGCGATGGAGTCGGTGATCGAGCTCGCCCGCGCCGGCGGGCTCGTGTTGGGGATCTGCAACGGGTTCCAGGTGCTGTGCGAGGCACACCTGCTGCCGGGCGCCTTGCTGGGAAACGCCAACCTGCGCTTCACCTCGCGCCAGGTGCAACTGGAGGTCGTCCAGCCCGATACGTCATTCACACGCGCGTGCGCGCGCGAGGCGCGTCTCAGCATCCCCGCCAAGCACTCGTGGGGGCGCTACTACGCGGACGAGCCCACGCTCGACGAGCTGGAACGGGGCGGCCAGGTCGTGCTGCGCTACGCGCCCGGCGAGAACTTCAACGGGTCGCTGCGCGACATCGCCGGTGTGCGCAACGAGGCGGGCAACGTGTTCGGGCTGATGCCCCACCCCGAGCATGCGGTCGATGAGCTGACCGGTGGCTCGACCGACGGACTGAGGATCTTCGAGTCGATGCGGTTGACCGTCGAGGGCGCTCGTGTCTGATGGCTCCGCAGCCACGCTGCCCACCGTGCAGGACGCGCTCGCGCTCGGCCTGACCCGCGCCGAGTACGGGCTGATCTGCGAGCACCAGTCCGAGCTGACCGGACGGCCGCCGAACCAGGTGGAGCTGGCGATGTACTCGCTGCTGTGGAGCGAGCACTGCGCGTACAAGCATTCGAAGAAGCTGTTACGCACGCTGCCCACGGAAGGCCCGAGCGTGGTGATGGGTCCCGGCGAGAACGCCGGCGCAGTGGACGTCGGCGACGGCCTGGTGTGCGCGTTCAAGGTCGAGTCCCACAACCACCCGAGCGCGGTCGAGCCGTTTCAGGGCGCCGCCACCGGCGTCGGTGGCATCCTGCGCGACATCTTCGCGATCGGCGCCCGCCCGATCGCGGTGCTCGACTCGCTGCGCTTCGGTGAGCCCGTCGGTGACGCTCCCGGGGCCGAGCGCTCCAGGTATCTGCTCGACGGGGCGGTATCCGGGATCGGCCACTACGGCAACTCGATCGGCGTCCCCACGGTCGGCGGCGAGGTCTACTTCGAGGCGCCCTACGCCCACAACTGCCTGATCAACGCGATGGCTCTCGGTCTCGCTCCCCGCGAGCGCCTGGTCCGCAGCGCGGCGGCGGGGTCCGGCAACGTCGTGATTCTGTTCGGCGCTTCCACCGGCCGCGACGGGATTGGCGGAGCATCGGTGCTCGCCTCGGCGGAGCTGGGTGGCTCAGACGGCGCGGACGACGACAAGCGCCCGACCGTCCAGGTCGGCGACCCGTTCGAGGAGTCACGCCTCCTGGAGTGCTCGCTGGAGCTGCTGGATCAGGGACTGCTCGTCTCCCTGCAGGACCTCGGCGCGGCCGGGCTGACCTCCTCCGCCTCGGAGATGGCTTCCGCCGGAGGGGTCGGCATCGACATCGACGTCTCGCTCGTGCCGCTGCGCGAGCCCGGCATGGCCCCGTTCGAGATCATGGTCTCCGAGTCCCAGGAGCGCATGCTCTGCGTGGTCGAGCCGGCCCGGGTGCATGAGGTGCTCGCGCTGTGCGCCCGCTGGGAGGTGCACGGCACCGCGATCGGCACGGTCACCGACAGCGGCCGGATGCGCGTCTTCGACGGACCCGAGCTCGTGGGCGAGATGCCGGTCAGCGCACTGGTTGACGACTGTCCGCTGTATGACCTCGCGCCGGCCCGTCCCACCACGCCGATCTATCCCCCGCCGGCGGTCCTGCTCGCGCGTGAGGCCTCGCCGCGCGATGTCCTGCTCGCGCTCCTGTCCTGCCCGAACATCGCCTCCCGCCGGCCCCTGTACGAGCAGTACGACTCGATCGTCCAGTCCCGCACCGTCCGCCGTCCCGAGGAGGCCGACGCCGCTGTGCTGGCGATCCAGCCCGAGTCCGCGCACGCACGCGTGTCCGAGGCGTCCGGCGATGGGATCGATGCGCAGACCGTGGGTCCCGTGGGATCGACTCCCGCACTCGCCGTCTCGATCGACTGCAACGGCCGCCGCGTCGCCGCCGACCCGTATACGGGCACGATCGAGGCTGTGCTCGAGTGCGCGTCCAACCTAGCCTGTGTCGGGGCCGAGCCGTTGGGCACGACCAACAACCTCAACTTCGGCAACCCCGAGCGCCCCCACGTCGCCTGGCAACTGAGCGAATCCGTCCGCGGCCTCGGCGATGCCTGCCGGGCGCTCGACGCACCGATCGTAGGCGGCAACGTCTCGCTATACAACGAGACCTCCTCCGGCCCGATCTACCCGACCCCGGTCATCGGCATGGTCGGCCGTCTCCCCGACGCCCACCGCGCGGGACGCCTGGGCTTCGCCCGCGCCGGTGATGCAATTGCGCTCGTCGGGCCGTTCGCCCCCTCCCTGGCCGCGTCCGAGCTGGCCAAGCTGCATGGCGAGCCTCTGCCCGACGGGCTGCCATCGTGTGACATCGACGCTGTCCGCGCCGCCCAGCTATTCGTCCGCGACGCCGTCCGCTCCGGCTCAGTCTCATCCGCGCACGACATCGCCGAGGGTGGCCTCGCGGTTGCTTTGGCCGAGTGCTGCCTGGCCGGCGGTATCGGTGCTCAGGTGCGGTTGGGGTCGGGCGAGGACTTGGCGAATGAGGATCTGTTCACCACGCTGTTCGGAGAGTCTCCCGGCGGATTCATCCTCAGCGGTCCGCCCGACACCCTGCGGGCGCTGGCCGCCGGATCGGACGATCAGGTCGCGGTACGACTCATCGGCACGGTCTCCAGCGACGCGCTACAGATCGATCTGGGGGATATCTCCCTCTCCGCTACGCTTGAGGAGTTGACTGACGCCCACGCCTCGCTTCGCGAGTTGTTCCCCCCTTGATATCTCGATCGTCTCAGCCGCTGCGCGACGGCCCCCGCGATGAGTGCGGCGTCTTCGGCCTCTACGCGCCCGGCCACGAGGTCTCGCGTCTTTCCTACTTCGCGCTCTACGCGTTGCAGCATCGAGGTCAGGAGTCCGCCGGCATCGCCGCGGCCGACCGTGGAGGTCATATCGTCACACGTCGCGAGCTCGGGCTGGTCAGCCAGGTGTTCAGCGAGAACGACCTGCGCACGCTCGCCGGTGAGTTGTCGATCGGGCACGTCCGCTACTCCACCACTGGCTCCAACGCCTGGGAGAACTCCCAGCCGGTGCAGCGCTCGGAGGGCATGGGGGGATCCCACCGCGAGGTCGCGCTTGCGCACAACGGCAACCTGATCAACGCCGTCGAGTTGCACGAGGAGCTCCTGGCGCGCGGGGTCACGTTCAGCTCGACCTCTGACTCGGAGATCATCGCCGCGATGATCGCCACCCACCCCGCCGAGGGCGTCGAGGACGCGATCGCCGAGGTGCTGCCGCGTCTGCGCGGAGCGTTCTCGATCGTTGCGATGACCCGCGATCGCGTCGTCGCCTTTCGCGATCCCCAGGGCCTGCGTCCTCTCTCGATCGGCGTGCTGGCGCCCGGACCCGACGATGATGATGGGAGCCCATCCACCCAGACGCGCTACTGCGTCGCCTCGGAGTCCTGCGCCTTTGACATCATTGGCGCGAAGCTGCTGCGCGACGTGCAGCCGGGCGAGATGGTCACGCTCGGCGAGGAGGGCCTGCAGAGTCGCGACGTCGCCACGGGCGGCAGGCGTGCGTTTTGCGTGTTCGAGTACATCTACTTCGCGCGCCCGGACTCGCGCATGAACGACCAGGTGCTGCAGGTCGCGCGCGGGCGGATGGGCGAGATCCTGTGGCGGGAGGCGCCGGTGCAGGCGGACCTGGTGATCGCCGTGCCCGACTCCGGCAACCCCGCGGCCCGCGGACTGGCCCGCGCGGCCGGCCTGCCCCAAGACGACGGGTTCGTCAAGAACCGCTACGTCGCGCGTACGTTCATCGCACCCGGACAGGAGCTGCGCAAGCACGGGCTGCGGCTGAAGTTCAACCCGCTCCCCGAGGTCATCGCCGGCAAGCGCCTGGTGGTCGTCGATGACTCGATCGTGCGCGGCAACACGACCCGCCAGATCGTGCAGATGCTCAAGGACGCCGGCGCCGCCGAGGTGCACATGCGCATCTCCGCCCCACCCATCAAGCATCCCTGTCACTACGGCATCGACATGTCCACCCGCGAGGAGATGATCGCTCACGGGCGCACCACCGACGAGGTCGCCGCCGAGCTGGGGTGTGACTCGCTGCACTATCTCTCGATGGAGGGCGTCTACGAGGCCATCGGCTCGACCAGTCAGACCCACTGCGACGCCTGCTTCAGCGGGCGCTATCCACTCGACGGGACGGGTGAGGCGAACGGCAAGTATGCGCTGGAGGAGGAATAGTCCGAAGAGCTGCCCCTCCCGCTCGTACGTGCCTGACGGCCGCAGAGCGGCGCGATGCGGCGTCGAACGTCAGGAGGGTCGGTCAGGAGGGCTACTCAAACAGGGAGTGATCGCGCGCGGCCGACGCGTCGCTGTAGCGATTGTTATACGGCCTGTGCACGATCATGTCGCCGTGCCTGCCCGGCCTCAGTGTGTACCCGAGCGCGCCGACGATGACCGCTGTGATGATGATTGCTGTGATCATTTCTGTTTCGTCCTGGTTGGTGGGGGTGTGCTCTGCTCCTCTCGCCGTTCATTGAACGACGCGCCCCGTCCGGTCTCTGTGATTTGAGTCACAGCTATCGTCCGCACCGTGCCCGACCAGCCGCCGCCCGAGGAGCCGTTGCCCATCGCCGTGCTCGTGTCCGGCACGGGCACCAACCTGCAGGCGCTGCTCGACACCGTCCACGAGCGCGAGGCCCGGGTCGTGGCGGTCGCCTCATCCGTCGCCGGCGTCCCCGCGCTGGAGCGCGCGGCCGCGCGCGAGGTGCCGACCGCGGTATTTGCGCGCGCCGACTATCCCGACCGCATCGCCCGCGACGAAGCCCTCGCGGACTGGCTGCACGCGCGCGGCGCGCGGCTGGTCGTGCTCGCCGGCTACATGGCGTTGCTGTCAGATCAGTTCCTGGCGCGGTTTCCCGGCGCGGTGATCAACGTCCACCCCGCCCTGCTGCCCGCGTTCCCGGGCCTGCACGCGGTCGAGCAGGCGCTCTCCTACGGGGTGCGGGTGTTCGGCGTGACCGTGCACTTCGTCGACTCGGGCGTCGACACCGGCCCTGTGATCCTCCAGCGCGCCGTCGAGCTGCCAGGGGCGACCAACCCGGACGAGGTTCTGGCGGCGCTCCGCCCGCTCGAGCACGCGTTGCTCCCCGAGGCCGTACGCCTGTTTGCACGGGACGCGCTGAGCATCGACCCTGAGAACCCGCGCAGGATCCTGATCGATGGGTAGTCTGCCGATCATGGCCTCGGATGGGATGTCGTGACGGACCCGGACTCACAGGTGGGCGCGCAACCACGCGCGGAAATCGAGCCAGCCGCACCCGGCGAGGTGCGCGTCCGCCGTGCGCTTCTCTCCGTCTCGGATAAGACCGGGATCGTCGAGCTCGCCGGCGGCCTGGCCGAACTCGACATCGAGCTCGTCTCCACCGGCGGCACCGCTCGCGCGCTCACCGACGCAGGTATTCCTGTTCGAGCGATAGAGGACTTCACCGGCTTTCCCGAGATGATGGACGGGCGCGTAAAGACCCTGCACCCGCGGTTGTACGCTGGGCTGCTCGCGCTGCGCGACAGCGACTCGCACCTGCAGGCGGCGTCCCAGCACTCGATCGAGCCCGTGGACCTCGTCTGCGTGAACCTGTACCCGTTCGAGCAGACGCTCGCCCGCGGGGACGCATCCGACGCGGAGATCGTGGAGAACATCGACATCGGCGGACCCACGATGATCCGCGCGGCCGCCAAGAACAGCGCGTTCGCGGCGGTGCTCGTCGATCCCGAGGACTACGGGACGGTGCTGGCGGAGTTGCGCAGTCCTGCTCCCGGCGCCAGCTCGACCGACCCCGACTCCGGCCGGGCGTCCGATCCCGGCCGGCTGATCTCCCTGGAGACCCGCACCCTGCTCGCCACCAAGGCGTTTGCGCTCACCGCCCGCTACGACGCCGCGATCTCGACCTGGTTAGCACGGCGCACGTACGACGGCTTCCCACCGAGCTGGCGTGACGCCTACGAGAAGGTCTCAGATCTGCGCTACGGCGAGAACCCCCACCAGCAGGCCGCGTTCTATGCCCGCGCCGGCGCGGGCACGCACCTGCTGCAGGGTGTTACCCAGTTGCACGGCAAGGAGCTGTCGTTCAACAACCTGCTCGACCTCAGCTCCGCCCGCGAGCTGGTCGAGGAGTTCGACGGGCCGGCGTGCGCGATCGTTAAGCACAACAACCCGTGCGGCTGCGCCGTCGGTGAGGACTGCCGGGCCGCCTATGAAAGCGCGTTCGCGTGCGATCCGGAAAGCGCGTACGGCGGCGTGATCGCGGTCAACCGCGTGATCGACGAGGCGCTCGCGCAGAAGCTGAACGAGCAGTTCATCGAGGTTCTGCTCGCGCCCGGTTACGACCCGGCTGCGCTGGAGGCGCTGCAGAGCAAGAAGAATGTGCGCCTGCTCGAGCTTGGCGACTGGCCCGCGCCCAGCCACGAAGTGGAAGGCAAGCCTGTGCTCGGCGGCCAGCTAGTGCAGACCCACGACGTCGTCTCCGAGACGCGCGAGCAGATGAGCACGATGAGCGCGCGCGAGCCGAGCGAGCCCGAGTGGCGGGACATGCTGTTCGCGTGGATCGTCTGCCGGCACGTGCGCTCCAACGCGATCGTCCTCGCTCGCGGCGGCGCCACGATCGGGATCGGCGCCGGTCAGATGAGCCGCGTGGACGCCGTGCGCATCGCGGTGGAGAAGGCGCGCAGGTTCCGGCCCGATCAGCTCAAGGGCTCGGCGCTTGCGTCTGACGCGTTCTTCCCCTTCCCCGACGGCCCCCAACTGGCGATCGACGCGGGCGTGAGCGCGATCATCCAGCCCGGCGGGTCGGTGCGCGACGAGGAAGTCGTCACCGCGGTCGATGCCGCCCACGTGGCGATGGTTGCGACGGGGATCCGCCATTTCCGGCACTGATCTCTACATAACGCGATATATCGTGCTACTATCGAGATAGTCAACGATAGGAGTGAAACATGCATCGCGTAAGACATAGACATAGAGACTTCGGTTTCCCTGGGAGCGGGCCGCTCGGCGGGGTCGGTCCCGGAGGCGGCAGAGGACCGCGCGGTCGTGGCCGCAAGGCGCGCCGTGGCGATATCCGCACCGCCGCACTGCTGCTGCTGGCCGAGGAGCCGCGCAACGGCTATCAGATCATGCAGGAGATCGAGGAGCGCTCGGACGGCGTCTGGCGCCCGAGCCCGGGCTCTGTATATCCCGCGCTCCAGCAGCTCGAGGACGAGGGGCTGATTCGCTCGGAGGAACTGGACGGTCGCAAGCTGTTCCAGCTGACCGAGGCAGGACGCGAGTTCGTAGCGGAGCGCGGCGAGGACAGGCCGGTGCCGTGGGAGCAGATGAGCGGCGACGTCTCAGACCAGGCGCACGAGCTGGGCAGGTTGATCCGCGAGGTCGCGTCCGCCTTCACGCAGGTGGTGAGGACCGGCAGCGAGGCGCAGCTGGGCGAGGCTCGCAAGGTGCTCACGACGACGAGGAAAGACCTGTACAGGATCCTCGCCGACGGCGACCCCGAGAGCACTACAGTGGGCGACGATGAGTCAGCTTGAGAACGGTGCCGTCCCAGCCCCCGCCGTCTCCGTCAAAGGCCTGACCAAGCGCTACGGCGAGCTGGAAGCGGTGCGGGGCATCGACTTCACGGTGCAGACCGGGGAGACGTTCGGGTTTCTCGGGCCCAACGGGGCGGGCAAGTCCACCACAATCAACATGCTGTGCACGCTCGTGCAACCGAGCGGCGGATCGGCGCGCGTGGCCGGTCATGACGTCGTGCGTGAACGCGACGAGGTGCGGCGCAACATCGGACTCGTGTTCCAGGACACGACGCTCGACGGGTACCTGAGCGCCGAGCAGAACCTCAGGTTGCACGCCGAGCTGTACGGGATGCCGCGCGGGGCCGTGGCCGAGCGCATACAGCAGGTGATGGAGATGGTCGGGTTGTGGGAGCGGCGCACCAGTCTTGTGATGACGTTCTCCGGCGGGATGAAGCGCCGCTTGGAGATCGCGCGGGGCCTGCTGCACTCCCCACGCGTGCTGTTCCTCGACGAGCCCACCGTGGGCCTGGATCCGCAGACGCGCAGCTCGATCTGGAACTACATCTCAGAGCTCAAGCGCGACGAGGACATCACGATCTTCCTCACCACCCACTACATGGACGAGGCCGAGTACTGCGACCGGATCGCGATCATGGACCGCGGCACGATCGTCGCGCTCGACACGCCGCAGGCGCTGAAGGCGAGCGTCGGCGTCGACCGCGTGCAGATCCAGACCGGCGATGACGAGGCGGCGATCGCGGCGCTGTCAGAGCGCTTTCAGATCGAGGCGAGCGTCGCCGAAGGGGCGGTCACGTTCGGCGTGCCCGCCGGCGAGCAGTTCGTCCCGCGGCTGTTCGCCGAGCTCGGCCAGGAGATCCGTTCGGTCAACGTCTCCCGGCCATCGCTGGACGACGTGTTCATGTCCTACACGGGCACGACGATCCGCGATGCCGAGGAGTCCGGCACTACCGACATGCGGCGCAACATGGCCCGGATGATGAGCCGCTGATGGTCCTATTGTGAGGCGCTGAACCGATCATGGCCACCGAAACCGTCATCACCCCACAGCCCGGACAGCCCGGCGCCAACGGCGGCGCTCCGGCGAGGCACGTCGCCCGCGTGCGCGTGCCGGCGCGCAGCCTGCGCAGCGAGCTGCGGGCGATCCGAGTCGTGTGGAAGCGCGAGCTGATCCGCTTCAGCCGCGACCGTCTGCGCATCCTGACCTCGCTGATCCAGCCGTTCCTGTTCCTGTTCGTGCTCGGCACCGGCATCGCCACGCTGGCATCGGCCG
The DNA here is from genome assembly GCA_963810645.1 of uncultured Solirubrobacterales bacterium. Lineage (GTDB taxonomy): Bacteria > Actinomycetota > Thermoleophilia > Solirubrobacterales > Solirubrobacteraceae > Palsa-744. The sequence goes on from CAWEOK010000022.1 coordinate 88,523, forward strand.
GAACGCACGGGGTCAACTTCAAAACGTTCATCTATCCGGGCGTGCTGTGCATGGCCGTGATGTTCACGGCGATGTTCTCAGCAGCCTCGATCGTGTGGGATCGCGAGTTCGGGTTCCTGCGCGAGATGATGGTCGCGCCCGTAAGGCGCAGCTCGATCGTGCTCGGCAAGGTGGCGGGCGGGGCGACGGTCGCTGCGTTCCAGGGTCTGATCGTGATCGCGATCGCGGGGCTGGTCGACATCCCCTACAACATCGGCCTGATCCTCGAGCTGTTCGCGCTGTCGCTGCTGGTGGCGTTCGCGATCACCGCCTTCGGCGTGATGTTCGCCGCCCGGATCAACCAGATGCAGTCGTTCATGGCGCTGATGCAGATGGTGGTCATGCCGATGTTCTTCCTGTCCGGCGCGATGTTCTCGGTCGCCAACCTGCCGCAGTGGCTGGCGGTGCTCAACCGCCTGGACCCGCTCACCTACGCGGTCGAACCGATGCGCCGCGCGATCTTCTCGCACCTGAACGTCTCGCCCGCCGCCCGTCAGGCGCTCGACCCGGGAATCACCTGGTTTGGCTGGCGCGTGCCGACTCTGCTCGAGGCCGCGGTGATCGCGATCCTCGGGCTGATCATGCTGTCAGTCGCGATCTGGGAGTTCTCCCGGGCGGAGTAGGCCGGAGGCCGGAGGCCTGCTCAGGACTCGAGCACCTGACCGGAGACGCCCAGCGACAGGTCCTGCTCGGGCAGATCGCCCGAGGCCGGATCGGCCAGGCGCAGCGCCTCGCTGAGCTGGGATTGATCGCTCAGGATGCGCCGTTCGGCCAGCGGCTGGATCAGTCCGCGCAGCGTGATCGCGGCGCCGATCCAGCGGGGCGCCCACAGCCGCGCCGCGCGTCGTTCGATCCCCCGCTCGATTGCGTCCACCGCGCTCGACAGCGGGGCGGGGTTGCGCAGGAACCCGGGCGACTGGCGGTTGAGCGCCTCAGCCGAGCGCTGGGCGTAGCTGGCGCGCACCATGTCGGTGTCGATGAAGCCGAAGTAGGCGCACCCGACCCGGGCGCCGGTCGGCGCGGTCTCCATCCGCAGCGTGTCGCTGAGCGCCTCGACCCCCGCCTTCGCCGCGGTGTACGGCCCCATCAGCGGTGCGTGCGCGACGGCGCTCAGCGAGGCGATGTTCAGCAGGTAGCCGCGGCGCGCGGAGATCTGCTCGATGACTGCCCGGTCGGTGCGCCACACCCCGAGCAGGTTCACCGCCAGCGTGCGCTCGACCTGCTTGATCGGCATCGTGGCGAGGGCGCCCGGAAACGCGATCCCCGCGTTGGCGATCGCCACGTCGATCCCCCCGAACCGCTCGACGGTGTCCTCGACTGCGCGTACAAGTGCGTCGTAGTCGGTGACGTCTACCTCGAAGGTCACGGCGCGCTCCCCGCCGAGGCGGGCGGCGAGCTCCTCCAGGCGCTCGGGCTCCAGGCCCACGAGCGCGACATTCGCGCCCTTGGCGTGCAGCCGCTGCGCGGTCGCGGCGCCGATGCCACGCGCGGCGCCGGTGATGAACACGGTGCGGTTGCGCACGTCAAACGGTGGCTCGGTCGTGCGGCCCATACGGCTCATACAGCGGTCAGCTCCGCGGGCGCGCCGGCCGGACGCCGGCTCGGCTCGAACTCGTAGCGCTCGGGATCGAAGCTGCGCGTGCGCCGGTGGTACGGCCAGGTGGAGCCCGGCCAGATCGTCGAGTTGCGACCGTGCTCGTCCAGATACCAGCTGACGCAGCCGCCCGAGGTCCAGACGCTGCCGTCGAGCTTGTGCTGCAGCTCGTCGTTGAAGCGCGCCTGCACGTCCTCACGCACGTCGAACACGGTCGCGCCGGTGCGGTCGAGGTGGGCAATGCAGTCCAGTACGTAGTTCAGCTGGGACTCGATCATGAACACGATCGAGTTGTGTCCGAGGCCGGTGTTCGGCCCGACCATCAGGAACAGGTTGGGAAAGCCCGCGACGGTCGTGCCGAGATAGGCCTGCGGGCTGCCCCGCCAGAGGTCGTTCAGCGTGCGCCCACCGCGCCCGTGGATCCACTCGGCGACGGGCATGTCGGTCACGTGGAAGCCGGTCCCGAGGATGATCGTGTCCACCTCGCGCTCGAGTCCATCGGCGGTGACGATCCCGCGTGGTGTGATCGCCGCGATCGAGTCCGTGACGAGCTCCACGTTGGGGTGCTGTAGCGCCGGGTAGTAGTCGTTGGAGATCAGGGTGCGCTTGCAGCCGATGCGATAGCGCGGCGCCAGGCGGGCGCGCAGCTCGGGGTCGGGGACCTGTTCGCGCAGGTGCTTGCGCCCGGCCCGCTCGGGCAGCGAGCCGGCGTGGGGGTGCATGAGCGTGAACACGAACAGCTCTCGCGACCAGTACACGAACGCGCGCACGAGCCGCTGGGCGGGCGGGAACAGCCGGTAGAGCAGCCGCTCGGCGCGGGTCGTCGGCCGGTCGCGGTGGGGGACGACCCACGGGGGCGTGCGCTGGAACACGTGCAGTTTGGAGACCTCCGGCTGGATGTGCGGCACGAACTGGATCGAGGAGGCGCCGGTGCCGACCACCGCGACGCGCCGGCCCAGCAGCGAGTGCTCGTGGTTCCACTGCGCGGAGTGGAAGATCGTGCCCGCGAAGGAGTCGATCCCGTCGATCTCGGGCAGCTTGGGCTCGGCCAGCGGACCAGGACCGGCGATCAGGATCTCAGCGGTCAACTCCCCGGCGTTGGTCTCGATTCGCCACAGCTGGGAGTCCTCGTCCCAGCGCGCGGCCGTGACCTTGTGGTGGAAGCGGATGTGCGGATCGATGCCCTGCTCGCGCGAAACGCGTCGCAAGTACTCCCAGATCTCGGGCTGCAGCGAGTAGGTGCGCGACCAGTTGGGGTTCAGGGCGAACGAGAACGAGTACAGGTGCGAGGGGATGTCGCACTGGCAGCCCGGGTAGGTGTTGACGTTCCATGTGCCGCCCACGTCGCCGGTGCGCTCGAGCACGACGAAGTCCTCGATCCCGGCCTGCTTGAGCCGGACGGCGGCGCCGAGGCCGGCGAAGCCAGAGCCGACGATCGCGATGCGGTGGTGATCGGGAGAGTCGGTCATCGACACGACAGCCTACCTTGGGCGTACGGTGATGAGCACGGCGCTGCTCGGCGCGAGTTCGAGCGCGAGCGCCCCCGCGTGCGTGGTGGTGCTTTCGGTCGAGGTGGGGGCCGACCAGGAGCCACCGGCCGCGACCGCGCTGCCACCGAGCAGCACGCCGGATGTGGCGCTCGGCGCGGGCGCGGTGAGACGCATGATGCGCGCGGTGCCGAGACCGGCGCCGACGTTCAGGGTCAGCGCGAGCGGGCTCGAGCCGGGCGGTTCGTCGTCCACGAGGACCACCCGCATGGAGTGGCCGGGACACGAGAATGAGGCGTCCACGAGGTTGGGCGTGGCTGTGGTGGCGACCGGCGGGGGGGCGGGGGCACCCGTGGCAGGAGCGACGGTGGTGGGCAGCGGCCGGCAGCCGACGAGCGATCTGCTCAAGAGCAGCGCGTACCACTCGGGCTGGGCGCGCAGCGACCCGGCCGTGGCGGCCACCGGATCAGGGGTGCACAGGGGTGTGTATCCCACGCAATGCATGGGGTTGCCCTGGAGGTTGATGCCGGCCGCGCCGGCGGTCATCGCCTGCGTGATGTAGCCGGTGGCCCACAGGGCCGAGGCGAACGTGTCGCTGACCCCCGGCAGTCCACCGCAGGAGACGGTGTTGGTCTCGTCGATGCGCAAAGGGATCCGATACGTGCGTGCGATCCGCATGTAGGTTTCGAGCGACTGCGCCGCGAGTCCGCGGGTCGCGGTGCTGAGCAGCGATTCGATCGAGGGTGGCGGCGTCTGGGCGCAGCCGAGCGGGTAGTGGTGCCCGGTCAAGAGGGCCGGCTGCTGGGAGAGGGCCTCCTCCTCGCCCCATTCTCCGAATACGCCCGAGCCGGAGACGTCGGGGCCGGCGATCGGGACGTTCGGAGTGAGAGAAGCGATCGATTCGCGGTATCCGCTAACCTCTTCCTCATAGCCTTGGGCGATCCAGGGCAGCGTTCGGAAGCCGTGCGAGCCGTAGGAATTTGGCTCGTTGCCGATCTCCACCGCGGCGAGGTAGGGTCCGAGCGCGCGGTGGGCGGAGGCCACCTCCTGTGCCGCGGCGGCCGGTTCGTCGTGGGCCAAGCCGACCGTCAGCAGGACATGCCAGCCGCTACGGCGGGCGAGCACCCCGAGGTCGCGCAGCTGTTCGGGACCGAACGTGCTCGACGCCCACGCAGGCCGTGGGACGGCGGCGTCGGTGAAGGCGACGTTCTCATCGGCGGTGATGCCCCCGAAGCGCAGCATGCCGGGACCGAGCGAGCGCAACAGCGTCACCAGATCGCCGTGGTTTGCGTAGGGCGCGAGCTGATCGAGCGCCGCCATCTCGAACGAGAGCCCGAGAAACCGCGCCGGCACCTGCGCGCCCGGGGCGAACGGGTCGATCGTGACGGTGACCGGGAGAGGGGAGGGCTGTGCGGGTGCGGACGAGGGTGACGCGATCGCCAACGCGATCGCGGCCAGGACGACCAGCAGCATGAGCCTCGGTGCTTTCGGCAATGCCCCGTGCGGGACTCGAACCCGCCCCACCGGATTAAAAGTCCGGCGCTCTACCAGATGAGCTAACGGGGCCTGAGGGCGAACAGTCTACGGCTGTTCGGAGGCCGCTACGCGCAGGAGCTCGTCCAGGCTGGTGAGCTTGACCCGCGGCCGGCCGGCGGACTCGCCGAGGGAACGCTCGTGGCGGTCGATCGATTCCCAGCCGTCGTAGGGGACCAGGTCGGGCTGGCGCTCGTACAGCAGGACCTCGATGGCAGCGGGGTCGGGGGTGTCGGGAATGTGTGCGGGCGGACTCGCAGCCACCCCCGCGACGGGAGCCGAGTCGCCGGTGGGAAGGTCGGCAAAGATCGCGTCAACCGTCTGTTGAGCGTCCTTCTTGTTCGTGCCAATCACTCCCGAAGGTCCGCGCTTGATCCAGCCGACGACGTACTCGCCGGGAAGGGGAAGACCCGAGGCGGGGTCGAGGACGCGACCGCAGTCGTTGGGGATCGTGCCGGCGGATTCGTCGAAGGGGACGTCGGGAAGGGGGATGCCGCGGTAGCCGATCGCTCGGAAGAGAAGGCCGCAGGGGATCGTCTCACGGGTGTCGGTGGGCTCGGCGCGCAGGCCGCCGCCGGGAGCCGGGACGAGGCGGTTGCGGACGAGCTCGACCGCGCCGAGATGGCCTGAGTCGCCCGGAAGGAGAGCGGTGGGCGAGAGCAGGAAGCGCAGGACGATGCGCCGGGGGCGTCCGGACGGGGCGCGGGAGGCGTAGTCGCGCAGAATGTCGACGTTGCGCCGCGAAGTGGCGTCCTCGGCCGCGTCCGGATCGGGGACGGCAAGAGCAGACTCCAGCTCGTCCGGGTCGACGATGATGTCGGCGTCGGAAAGGTCGGCGAGCTCGCGCAGCTCGGGGTTGGTGAAGGCCGCCTGGGCGGGTCCGCGGCGGCCGGCCACGACGACCTCGCGCACACGGGAATGGGCGAGGACGTCGAGGGCGTGGTCGGCCGTGTCGGTGGGGGCCAGCTCAGAGGGGGAAAGGACGAGCATGCGGGCGACGTCGAGGGCGACGTTGCCGTTGCCGATGACGAGGGCACGCTCGGCCGAGAGAAGATCGACCTCGAGGTCGGTGTGGTCGGGGTGGCCGTTGTACCAGCCGACGAACTCGGTGGCGGCGTGCGAGCCGGGGAGGTGTTCGCCGGGGATGCCCAGGGGCCGGTCCGAGGGCGAACCGGTCGCGTAGACGAGGGCGTGGTAGTGGGAAAGCAGGTCGGCGCGCGAGACGTGGAGGCCAAACGTGATGTTGCCGAAGAAGCGGAAGCGCGGGTGGGCGGCGGTCTTCTCGTATATGCGTGTGACGGACTTGATCTTCGGATGGTCGGGCGCGACGCCCGAGCGGACCAGACCCCAGGGGGTGGGCAGGCGCTCGAACATGTCGACGTCGAAGCGCTCGGAGGAATGGGCGAGCAGGTGGCCGGCGGCGTAGAAGCCGGCCGGGCCGGAGCCGATCACGGCGATGCGAAGGGGAGCGTCGGTGGTCATGAAGATGGGCGCGGCCCGACTCGAACGGGCGACATCCTCGGTGTAAACGAGGTGCTCTGGCCAACTGAGCTACGCGCCCGGGCCGGGGGACAAGGCTAGTACACGCGCGCGAATGGGCGGGCGCGCGGGCGGGCGAAGTGCGAAGCTGGGAGAGTGCTGAGGAGTGCGGCGAGCGGACGGGGACGGGCGGTGAGGATCGCGGCCGGGGCGGTGGCGGCGGTGGCGGTCGTGCTCGTGCTCGCACAGCTGCTGGGGCCGAGGTTCGCGGCGAAAGTGGTGCGCGGGAAGGTCGAGAAGTACGGGACCGTGAAGAGCGTGAGCGTGACGGCGTGGCCGGCGGTGAAGCTCGTGTGGGGGGAGGCCGACGAAGTGGTGGTGCGGGCGGGGAGGCTGCGGTTGAGCGAGACGCAGGCGCTGGGGCTGCTGAGGGAAGCAAAGGGCACGGAGCGGGTGAGGACAAGCGCGGAAAGCATGGAAGTGGAAGGGCTGAGGCTGACCGATACGCGGTTCGAAAAGCACGGAAGTGGGTTGCGCGCCGCAGGGGTGATGAGCGAAGAAGACATCAAGCGGGCGTTGCCGGTAGGGGTCGAAGTGGGGTTCGTGAAGAGCGAAAACGGGACGGTCGAGGTGCGGGCGAGCGGGGGGCTGTTCGGGGTGAGCGCGAGCGTGGACGCGGTGGCTAAGGCCGAAGACGGCAAGCTGGTGGCGAGACCGGTCGGGTTCCCGCTGAACGTGTTGAAGCTGACGCTGTTCGAAAGCGCGAACGTGTATGTGGAAGGGGTGCAAGCCCGCGCGCTGCCCACGGTCCCAGGGGTGGGGGCGAGATACGAGTTGTCGATGTGGGCGAGCCTACGGTAAAAAAGTCCTCCCCCCAAAAAAAGTCCTCCCCCCAAAAAAAGTCCTCCCAAAAAATTTATCCGCTCATATACGTTGCCCAACCATGACGGGCAATCCCTCACGCGGGCTGATCGTCGGCATCTGTCGGATCGTGAGCGTGAAGTCGTCCGGCAGGGAGAGCGAGAAGCGGGAGAGGATGAGCGTGGCGATCGTGCGGATCTCGAGCTGGCCGAAGCGCATGCCTATGCAGGTGCGCGAGCCGCCGCCGAAGGGGATGTAGGCGCCGCGGGGAAGAGCCGCCTTGGCATCGGGCGCGAAGCGTTCGGGCTGGAAGGAGTCGGGCTGGGGAAACACGTCGGGCAGGCGATGGGAGGCCCATGAGCAGTAGTTGACGAAGACGCCGCCGGGGACAGAATGGCCGTGAAGCTCGAACGGCTCGACCGAGCGGCGCGGGCCGATCCAGGCGGGCGGGTAGAGGCGGAGGGTCTCGTCGAGGACCATCTCCAGATAGGGCAGGCCCTCGCCCATCAACTGCTCGGGTGTGGGAGTGGCGCCCGCGAGCACGGAGTCCTGCTCGGCAAGCAGGCGGGAAACGACCTCGGGATGGTGGGCGAGCTCGTAGAGCATGAACGCGACGGTCGAGGTGGTCGTGTCGTGACCGGCGAACAGGAGGGTCATGACCTCGTCGCGGATCTGCAGGTCGGTGAGCGCGGCGCCATCCTCGTCGCAGGCGTCGATCAGCAGCGAGAGCACGTCCTCCCCGCGCCGGCCGGTGGCGCGCCGGCGGGAGATCTCCGTGTAGATCAGGCCGCTCAGCGCTTTGGTCGCCCGCTGTTGCCGATCCCAAGGAGTGTGCGGCCCGCGGAGCATGCGCAGGGCGTAGTCGCGGGAGTAGAAGGAGAGGGTCTGCTCGAACAGGGCGGCGGCGTCGATCGAGCGCGCGGCGGGACCGTCGGGGTCGAGTCCGAACAGGGCACGCATCGCGATGCGCAGGGCGAGGCGGCGCGTCCAGGCATAGAGGTCGATCGTGTCGCCGGGCGTGAGCGTGTCGAGTGCGGCGGCCGTGTCGGCGAGCATTGTGTCGAGCGAGGCGAGGATGCGCTCGCGATGGAACGCGGGCAGCATGATGTGGCGCGAGTCGCGATGGAAGGGACCATCGGTCGTGAGCAGGCCGTCACCGGTGAACCCGATCAGGTCGCGAAAGAACGAGGTCCGCCACAGGAAGTTCGAGGCGTGGGAGACGGTGACGTAGTGGTTGGATTCGGGCCCGAGCACGAACACGGAGTTGGCATGGAAGAGCCGCAGCGTGAACACCGGCCCGAACCGTTCGTAGGACTCCAGCAACAGCGGCAGTGGATCGTCGGCAAAGCGCCGGGTGCGGGTCAGGGACGGGTTGGTTTCGCCCGGCGGGAACGGGACGGTGGCGGAGCGCTCGTCGAGCAGGTCGTGGACGAGCGTGACGAACGGGTTGTAGGAGCGGAGGGGAGGCGGGGATGTGAGTGGCATCGGGTGTCAGGTGTCGGGTGTGGGACGTGGGGTGTGGGGGTGTGGAGTGTGGGGATGTGGAATGGGGATGTGGAGTGTGGGGGTGTGGAGTGTGGAGATGTGGAATGGGGATGTGGAGTGTGGGACGTGAGTGTGGGACGGGCAGTGGCCGTAGACCGAGAGACGGAACGGAGCTTATAAGAAAGCTGGCTGGCTGGCCAACTTGACAGGTGGGGCGGACGGATTGGGCCGTAGGCGGCAGCGTTTGGCCAGGATTGGCATACTGGAGGAGCGCACGGCCGTATCCCCTCGCGGACGACCGCGCAAAACGCGGGGGCGTAGCTCAGCTGGTTAGAGCGCCGGCCTGTCACGCCGGAGGTCGCGGGTTCGAGTCCCGTCGCTCCCGTCCATCCCGCTTTTGGTCACCCCGCCTTCCGACCGCTCGCCTGCGAGGTATGTGTAGCTGTGGCCTGCAATCGCGAGAGCCATCGCAGGTCGTCTGTAGTCTCGGCGCATGGCCTATGCCCAACAGCAACTGCTTGGCGATGAAGCCCACGCTGCCTCGCTGGCGGCCTCTGCCCTCGACGGGGGGCATGAGTACGGCGCCGTGTTCACGCGGCGCTGGGTGGTCGAGCTGATCCTCGACCTGGTTGGCTACACCAGCGAGCGCGATCTGGCGACCCTCCGGGCGATTGAGCCCGCGTGCGGCTCGGGAGCTTTTCTCGGTCCGATGGTCGAGCGGCTCTCGCGTTCCTGTCGGCTTCATGGGAGGCAGATCTCCGACGCGGCCAACGCGGTCCGTGCGTGTGACCTGCAGCCGGCCAACGTCAAGGAGAGCCGGGTTGTGGTTGAGGAGCGTCTTGTCGCGGACGGCTGGATGGTCGACGATGCCCGGGCGCTTGCCGAGCGCTGGGTTGTGCATGACGACTTTCTCTTGGGCCACCACGAGGTCGGTACTGCTGACTTCGTGATCGGCAATCCTCCGTACATACGGCTTGAGGCGGTCTCGGCGCCTCGCAGCGAGGCTTACCGCCGTGCATGCGCGACGATGGGCGGACGCTCAGACGTCTACGTTGGGTTCTTTGAGGTTGGCTTGAACGCCTTACGCCCTGGCGGGGCGCTCGGCTTCATCTGCGCGGACCGTTGGATGCGCAACCAGTATGGGCAGCGTCTGCGCAGCATGGTCGCCGCTCGGTTCTCCGTCGAGGCGGTGATCGAGATGCATGACGTCGATGCGTTTGACGAGGAAGTGAGCGCCTACCCGTCGGTGACGATCCTCCGTCGCCAGCCGCAGGGATGGGCGATAGTCGCCACGGCGCACAAGAGCTTCGATGAGGCGGCCGCGCGTCGTGTTCGTATATGGGCAAGCTGCAAGGACGACATCAGGTTGAGCGACCCGACGTTTGAGGCAGCCCGGCTGTCAACGTGGTTCGACGGTGTTTCGTCGTGGCCTACGGGCTCGCCGGAGCGGCTTGCGCTTGTGGCTCGTCTGGAGCGAAGCTTGCCCGCCCTGGAGGACGGCAGGACCGGAACCCGTGTAGGTATCGGTGTTGCGAGCGGCGCGGATCGTGTGTTCGTGGTCAAGGACCCGACACTTGTCGAGGAGGATCGGATGTTGCCTCTGGCAATGGCGCGAGACACCCTGAGCGGGCAATTGAGCTGGTCCGGGCACTATCTGGTCGATCCGTGGGACGGCGACACGGGCGCACTTGTATCCCTCGATGTCTATCCACGGCTGCGTGCGTACTTCGAAGCAAACGCCTCTGCGCTGCATAAGCGCAATGTCGCCGGCCGGCGACCGCAGCAGTGGTATCGCACGATTGATCGGGTGGGCCACTCGCTCACGGACAAGCCGAAGCTGCTGATCCCCGACATCAAGGCGGAGATCCATCCCGTCCTTGACCCGGGCGGCCTCTACCCGCACCACAACCTCTATTGGGTAGCTAGCGAGCGCTGGGCCTCAGAGGTCCTTGGCGGCCTGCTCCTTTCCGGTGTTGCTCAGATGTTCATCGAATGCTATGCGGTGAAGATGCGCGGCGGATATCTACGCTTTCAGGCTCAGTATCTACGCCGAATCCGCGTTCCTCGCCTCGACCTGCTTCCGAGTCGCACCGCGCGAGAGCTGGAGCGATCCTTTGCCGCCCGAGACGTTGAACGTGCGACCGCGGCCGCCCTCAATGCATATGGCCTGGATGAGCTCCCAGGGTAGGAGCTTGCCCTGGGGCCGCGAACCTACTCTGCGGCATGGATCAGGAGGCATTTGAAGCGGCGGTCCGGCAGTACTGGATTGTTCGTGAGGGGCAGGCACTCAAGCAGCGCGAGTCAGGACAACTCGATGCCGGCCTGCGCGGAGCCGTCACCGGCGGCGCTCACATGGACGCGATGGCCGAGCTGATGGAGTCGATCTTCATCGATGCCGGCTTCGCACCCTCCAGCATCAGCCGTCGCTCGGCCGTCGAGCTCCCCGGCTACTTCCGTCCGGAGAAGAAATGGGATCTCGTCGTAGTCCACGGCGATGCGCTCGCGGCAGCGATCGAGTTCAAGAGCCAGGTCGGTCCTTCGTTCGGCAACAACTACAACAACCGCAGCGAGGAGGCGATCGGCTACGCCATCGACGTCTGGACGGCGTACCGCGAAGGCCGGTTCGGAACCGTCCGCCCGTGGCTGGGATATCTGTTCCTGCTCGAGGAGGCTCCCGGCTCCATCAAGCCCGTGCGGGTGAAGCAGCCGTTCTTCGAGGTCGACCCCATCTTCCTCGACGCCTCCTACAAGAAGCGCTATGAGATTCTCTGCCGTCGTCTTATCCTCGAGCGGCTCTACGACGCGGCATGCTTCGTCACCGTCGCCGCCGACCCAGCCTCCCCAATCCACGAGCCGGCTCCCGACCTGAGCTTCACGACCTTCGCCAACGCGATCCGCGCGCGTGCCACGGGACTGCTCTCCGCCGAGTGAGCCGGACACGCTCCTGTGGTGAGCAGACCCCTTATGGATGATCGTTTGTCATCAAGTGCTCAGCACCGGATGCCCGCGTACCCTGACCCGCCTGACCCGCGTATCGTCTCGGGCATGCGACAGATCGCCTTGCTGCGCGGGATCAACCTCGGACCGCACAACCGGGTCGCGATGCCCGCTCTGCGCGAGACGCTTGGCAGCGCGGGATTCGACGATGACCGAACGTATGTACAGAGCGGCAACGTGGTGCTATCCAGCGATGTACCGTCCGCTCGTGTAGCGCAGGAGTGTGAACAAGCGATAGCCGAGGGGCTTGATCTCGAGGTGGACGTGCTCGTGCGAGCACTCGATCCGCTCAGGCGCCCCGCTCCAGGAGCTGCTCGATGCGCTCGAGCGGTGGGGCGGTCCCGATCGCGACGACCACATCGCCGGGCGCGAGCACCGTGTCGCCCGGTGGTTGAGGCTCGAACGAGGCTCCGCGACGCAGACCCACGATGATCGAGCCGCCGCGGATGTCATCGACGGTCTTGCCCACCGCCTCGCTGCCCGCACCGACCTCGATCTCCTCCAGGCGGTACTGCACGCCCACGTCAACGACGCCGCTCAGTTGGGGGTGCAGCGCCAGGCGGGCCATCTCGGTGCCGCTGGTCTTGTAGGGGGAGATGACGCGGTCCGCGCCGGCGCGGCGGAGCTTGTTCTCGGTGTCCTCGACCGCGGCGCGGGCGACGATCGAGATGTCCGCGCGCAGCTCGCGGGCGGTGAGCGTGATGAACACGTTGTTGGCGTCCGAGTCCGCGCACACGACGATTGAGCGGGCGCGGGCGATGCCCGCAGCGGTGAGCACGCCGTCCTCGGTGGCGTCGCCCTCGATAAACGGCAGGCCGATGCCCTCCGCCAGCGGACGGTTGTCAGTGTTGGAGTCGACGACCACGCAGTCCGCGCGCGCGACGTGCAGATCGCGCGCTACCTGACGCCCGACGCGGCCGAAGCCGCAGACGATGTGATGGTTTGAGAGCGAGTCGATCATGCGTTGCGTGCGGCGCAGCGCCAGCAGGTCGGCGAGATGGCCCGCGACGAACAGCTCAGCGACCGTGGCCAGCGCGTAGAAGAGCGTACCGACGCCGAGCACGATCAGCAGGACCTGGATGATCTGCCCGGCCGTGGTGTGGGGTTGAGGAAACCCGCCGACGGTCGCGGCGATGTCGAGCGCCCAGCGGAACGCGTACCAGTACCCGACCCCCTCGCTGAGCGCCAGGCCGAGCGCGCCGAGCAGCAGCAGGGCGAGCGCGATCGCCCCCAGCAGGGCGATGCGCCGGGCGTAGACCATCAGCTGGTAGCGCGGCGAGGCCGACGTGGATGTGGGGCGGCGGGTCGTGGCGGGTCTCATGAGGGGAGCGGGGATGTCAAGGAGTGATGCTAATCGGTGGCGTTATCGTGCTGATCCGGCTTCAAAGTGGCACGACTATGCCGATCGTCGCGGACCGCACGCTATCCGGGATTGGTTGCAACCTGTGGTAGGGAGGCGGTGGTTTTGAAAGCGTGATGCAGAGAAGCGCCGGTCCCCGAGCCGCGGCTAGCATGACCGCCACGAGCATGGCCACTAAGACCAACACGCGCTCCCCTGTCCCGCACGCAGCCGACAGTCACGAGTCGATCCGCGTGCATCGCGCCCGCGTGAACAACCTCAAGGACATCAGCGTCGAGATCCCGAAGCGCCGGCTGACTGCGTTCACCGGCGTGTCCGGCTCGGGCAAGAGCTCGCTTGTGTTCGGCACGATCGCCGCGGAGTCCCAGCGGCTGATCAACGAGACCTACAGCGCCTTCGTGCAGGGCTTCATGCCGACGCTGGCGCGGCCCGAGGTCAACGTCCTCGAAGGGCTGACGACCGCGATCGTCGTCGACCAGGAGCGGATGGGCGCCGACGCTCGCTCCACGGTCGGCACCGCCACCGACGCGGGCGCGATGCTGCGCATCCTCTTCAGCCGGCTCGGGAAGCCGCACATCGGCTCGCCCCAAGCTTTCTCCTTCAACGTCGCCTCGATCTCGGGCGCCGGGGCGGTCACGTTCGAGCGTGGTGGGCGTACGACAAAAGAGAAGCGAAGCTTCAGCATCCTCGGCGGCATGTGCCCGCGCTGCGAGGGTCGCGGCTCGGTGAACGACATCGACCTCACTCAGCTCTACGACGAGCGCAAGTCGCTCAGAGACGGTGCGCTGACGATCCCCGGCTACAGCATGGACGGCTGGTACGGACGGATCTTCCTGGGCTGCGGTTTCTTCGACCCGGACAAGCCCATCAAGAAATTCACCAAGAAAGAGCTGAATGATCTGCTCCACAAGGAGCCGACCAAGATCAAGGTCAACGGCGTCAACCTGACCTACGAGGGCCTGATCCCGCGGATCCAGAAGTCGATGCTCTCCAAGGACGTCGATTCGCTACAGCCGCACGTCCGCGCCTTCGTGGAGCGGGCGGTCACTTTCACCACCTGTCCCGAGTGCGATGGGACCCGGCTCAGCGCGGAGGCTCGCTCGTCGAAGATCAATGCCATCAACATCGCCGACGCCTGCGCGATGCAGATCAGCGACCTCGCCACATGGGTAAGCGAGCTCGACAACAAGTCGGTCGCGCCGCTGCTCGACGCGCTCCGGGCGACACTCGACTCGTTCGTGGACATCGGGCTGGGCTACCTCTCGCTCGACCGGCCCTCGGGCACGCTCTCGGGCGGCGAGGCCCAGCGCGTCAAGATGATCCGCCAGCTCGGGTCGTCGCTCACCGACGTGACCTACGTCTTCGACGAGCCCACGATCGGGCTGCACCCCCACGACATCGAGCGGATGAACGAGCTGCTGCTGGCGCTGCGCGACAAGGGCAACACCGTGCTGGTGGTGGAGCACAAGCCCGAGACGATCGCGATCGCCGAGCACGTCGTCAACCTCGGCCCCGGCGCTGGCACTGCCGGCGGCGAGGTGGTATTCGAGGGGACCGTCGAGGGACTGCGGGGAAGCGACACGATCACCGGCCGCCACCTCGACGACCGGGCCACCCTCAAGGAGGCACTGCGGACGCCGGACGGCACGCTCGAGGTCCGCGGGGCCAGCACCCACAACCTGCGGGATGTCAACGTCAACATCCCGCTCGGCGTGTTGGTCGTCATCACCGGCGTGGCGGGGTCGGGCAAGAGCTCGCTGATCGATGGGTCGGTGTCCAAGCGAGACGGGGTCGTCTCGATCGACCAGGCGGCAATCAAAGGCTCGCGGCGGAGCAACCCGGCGACGTACACCGGACTGCTCGACCCGATCCGCAAGGAGTTCGCGAAGGCCAATAGCGTCAAGCCCGCGCTGTTCAGCGCCAACTCCGAGGGCGCCTGCCCCAATTGCAACGGCGCCGGCGTGATCTACACCGACTTGGCGATGATGGCCGGCGTCGCCGCCCCCTGCGAGGTGTGCGAGGGAAAGCGCTTCCAAGCCGAGGTGCTCGAGTACAAGTTTGGCGGCAAGGACATCAGCGAGGTGCTCGCAATGCCCGTGGTGGAGGCGACCGAGTTCTTCGGCGCCGGCAAGGCGAAGACGCCGGCGGCACACTCGATCCTCGAGAGGCTCGCTGACGTCGGGCTCGGCTACCTCAGCCTCGGACAGCCGCTCCCCACGCTGTCCGGCGGCGAGCGCCAGCGGCTCAAGTTGGCGACCCGCATGGCGGAGAAAGGCGATGTCTATGTCCTGGACGAGCCGACGGCCGGCCTGCACCTCGCCGACGTCGAGCAGATGCTCGGCCTGCTCGACCGGCTGGTGGACTCGGGCAAGTCGGTGATCGTCATCGAGCACCACCAGGCGGTGATGGCGCACGCCGACTGGATCATCGACCTCGGTCCCGGCGCCGGCCACGACGGCGGCCGGATCGTCTTCGAGGGCACGCCTGCCGACCTCATCGCTGCCCGCTCGACCCTCACCGGCGAGCACCTCGCGGCCTACATCGGCGCCTGACCGAGGCTTTCGCGGACACCGTGAGACGCGTTCTCTCATCTGTTTCGCCCAGCACGCTCCTAAACTGGCGTGGTGACGCCGGAGGAGCTCGCCAACCTCGCGCATCTGCGCCGCGCGCGCGATCTGATGGACCGCGAGTACGCGCGCCCGCTCGACGTCGCGGCGCTCGCCCGCGCCGCGTTGATGTCGAGCGCACACTTCTCGCGGCAGTTCCGCGCGGCGTACGGGGAGACGCCGTACGCCTACCTGATGACACGGCGCATCGAGCGGGCGAAGGCGCTGCTGCGCGGCGGCGAGCTGTCGGTCACCGAGGTCTGCATGGAGGTCGGGTGTTCGTCGTTGGGCTCATTCAGCGCACGCTTCACCCAGCTGGTGGGCGAGACGCCGACGGCCTACCGGGCCCGTGACCACAGCGCGCTTCAGAGCGTGCCGGGCTGCACCGCCAGGGACATCACGCGCCCGACCGGCAAGCCGGCCAGCAAGCCGAGCACCGTGCCGCAAGCCGAGCAGGATCGGAGAAACGCGCGGGCCCCCGACGCCCTAGCCTTGCGGGTATGAACCTAACTCTTTCAACATGCTTCGTCCTGGTCCATGACCCCGACCTCGCGCTGGCCTTCTACCGCGACACGCTCGGCCTCGAGCTACGCAACGACGTCGCCCGCGAGGACTTCCGCTGGATCACGGTCGGCTCCACCTCCCAGCCCGGCGTCGCGATCGTCCTCACGAACTACCTGAACGGCAGCCCCGCCGACGGCGATGCCCTTGCCGCCCTGCTCGCCAAGGGCGCCCTGAACGGCGTCCACTTCCACACCGACGATCTCGACGCCACCTTCGAGAAGCTGCAAGCCGCAGGCGCCGAGATCGTGCAGGAGCCGGCCGACCAGCCGTGGGGCACGCGGGACTGCGCCGTGCGTGACCCATCCGGCAACATGGTGCGCATCGATCAGCCGCCCGCCGCATAGTCGTAAACGGTTTCGTCCCGCTCAAGCGAGCGCGTCCACACCCAGCTCGCGCTGGACCGCGAGCACCTCGGCCTGCATCGCCTCCGCGAGCGCGAGCAGCGCCGAGCGCGGCCGGACCATCACGGTGAGCTCGTCGATCAGGCCGTCCTGGCCGGTGTGCAGGAAGTCGCATCCGTGCAGCTCGCGGTCGCCAACGCGCGCTCTGAACACCAGCGCGTGGTCGCTGGCCCCCTCGGTGCCAATTTCGCGCTCGTAGTGGAAGTCCTCGAACACGCGCATAACAGCGCCGAGGATCACGCCGAGCGCCTGGCGTCCATGGTAGGGGTGGTACACGACGGGGCTGTTGAACACGACCTCCGGCGAAAACAGCTTGAGCACGCGGTCGATCTCGCCTGTCTCGATTGCGCTGCGGAATGGGTGCATGGGAGGCGACCTTTCTCTTCTGTAGGTGGTGCGTGAGCTTGGTTTGCGGCTCAGAACAGACCGACGGTGTGTCCCTCGGAGTCGATGTCGATGTTCAGCGCCGCGGGCGTTCGGCCAAGGCCCGGCATCTGCTGGATGTCGCCGCACAGCGGCACGAGCCAACCGGCGCCGGTGTATGCGCGCAGGTCGCGAACCTGCAGGGTGAAGCCCTCCGGGGCGCCGAGCAGGGTCGGATCGGCCGACAGCGACAGGGGCGTCTTGGCCATGCAGATCGGCAGCTCACCGAGACCCGCCGATTCGAGCTCGCGGATACGGGCTTGCGCGGCGGGATGCAGAAACACGTCCCGGGCCTTGTACACGCGGGTCGCGACGGCATTGATCTTGGTCGCGATCGAGTCGGTGCTGTCGTAGACGAAGTCGAACCCGCTGGGCTGCTCGCAGGCGTCGACGACCGCCTCGGCGAGCGCGCTCGCGCCGGGGCCGCCGCGTTCGAATCCTTCGTTGATCTCGGCCGCGAACGCCCCGCAGTCCAGGGCGCGCTGCCTGACGAGCGCAAGCTCCTCGTCGCGGTCGCCGGGACGGCGGTTGACCGCGACCACGCAGGGCAGGCCGAACTCGCGCACGATCCCGAGGTGGCGGCTGAGGTTGGCCACGCCCGCCTCGATCGCCGCGACGCCCTGGTCGGGCTCGACGTGTGGGTTCTGCGCCGCGCCGTGGTTGACGTGTGCGTGTGGGTCCTGCGCCCCGCCGTGGTGCTTGAGCGCGCGCACGGTCGCGACGAGCACGACCGCGCTCGGCCGCAGCCCGCCGACGCGACAGACGATGTCGAAGAACTTCTCCATCCCCATGTCCGAGCCGAACCCTGACTCGGTGACGACGTACTCGCCCAGCTTCAGTCCGATCAGGTCGGCGACGAGCGATGAGTTGCCGTGTGCGATGTTGGCGAACGGCCCGGTGTGCATCAGGCATGGCTGGCCCTCGAGCGTCTGGATCAGGTTTGGCTTCAGCGCCTGCTTGAGCAGCACCGTCATCGGCCCGGCCGCGCCGAGGTCCTCGGCGGTGACCGCAACGCCGTCGTGCGAGTACGCGGCCGTGATCGCGCCGAGCCGGCGGCGCAGGTCCTCCAGATCGCGCGCGACCGCGAGGATCGCCATCACCTCCGAGGCCGCCGTGATGTCGAACCCGGTTTCGCGCGGATACCCGTTCGCGCGGCCGCCTAGCCCGATCGCGATCTGTCGCAGCGCGCGGTCGTTCATGTCCACCGCGCGTCGCCAGCCGATCCGCAATGAGTCGATGTTGCGCGGGTTGCCGTGCAGGATCGATGCGTCGAGCATCGCCGCGAGCAGGTTGTTGGCCGCGCCGACCGCATGGATGTCGCCGGTGAAGTGCAGGTTCACGTCCTCCATCGGCACCACCTGGCTCAGCCCGCCGCCCGCGCCGCCGCCCTTGATCCCGAACACCGGCCCGAGCGATGGCTCGCGCAGGCACAGTACGGGCGCCTTGCCGATCGCGCCGAGCCCCTGCGTAAGCCCGATCGCACTCGTCGTCTTGCCCTCGCCGCCCTTGGTTGGCGTCATCCCCGAGACGCACACGAGCTTGCCGTCGGCCACCTCGGCGAGTCGGTTGATCACCGACAGCGAGACCTTCGCCTTGTCGTGCCCGTAGGGCTCGAGCTCGTCGGGCTCCAGGCCGCACCGCTCGGCGATCTCCTCGATCGGCGCCGGCTCGGTTCCCTGAGCGATCTCCAGGCTGCTCTTCATCTCATCTCTCCGGGTCGTGACTTCCGAGCCGGGAGGCTATCGGTCTGCCCGCAGGCGCACCCATCCGCAACGGCTACGCCTCACTCTGAAGCGCCGTCTGGCGCCGCGCGCGCGAGAGCATCGCCGTCTGAACAATCAGCGCTGTAACGGTCGCGAGCACGAACGCGCTCGCGACGGTCGAGGCTCCGAGCGAGATTGTCAGCGTGAAGCAGAACAGCGCGAACGCGATGAACCCCGATAGCATCCCGCGCAGCAGGCGGACGGCTTCGTCGGCCCCGCGCTGGCTGTGAGTGAACGTCGCCAGCACGGTCGTGATCACCGGAAACGGGGCAAGCAGCCCACTGAGCTGCGGTCCGAGCCGGCCCGAGAGCGTCGTGAGCACGAGCACCAGCGCCAGCGCGCAGCCGCCACGGACCGGCAGATCCCAGACCGGGGGCGTGGTTGCGGCTCGCACACGCACCGCAGCGCCGTCGATCGCGCCTGCAAGCAGCAGCAGCCCGACCGCAAACCCCGAGCAGGCCAGCGCGAGCGCCACGCCCGCCGGGACCGCGACACCGTCGAGCAGGAGCGTCACGACCGCAAACGCGGCCCATCCGGAGAGCATGCACACGATCCACCCGGCACGGCTCGCCAGGCGACCGTAGACGACCACGAACGCCGTCAGCGATACCAGTCCCAGCAGCGTTCCGCTCGCGGCCTGCTGTGCGAACACGCGCCCGTGGATCAGCGCGTAAGCCAGCAGGATCGGCCCCGCCACGACCGGCAACCCGCCGACGAGACCTCCGACCCACGGCCCGAACCGCCGCGCGGCAACCGACGCGCCGATCACAAACGAAGGCGCCAGCAGCGCCTTGACCGCGAACACGATCACCCGGGGATTATGGCCCACGTCTGCATAGGCGGCCCCTGAGCGCAAGGTCACGATCCCAAACAGCACAGCTAAGGTTGGAGCAGACAGTTCCCCATCCGCCCGAACCCGACAAAGGAGCAACACATGTCCCGCTACGCCACCGTCAACCTGCTGGACGTCGAGGACTCAGTCGGCGATCGCGCTCCCGGGATCGAGGGCCGGTTCGCGCGCAAGCATCTGGATTCGCGTGACCTCGGGATCAGCTTGTTCCGCTATGCGGCGAACATGCGCAGCCCGATGGCCCACAGCCACCGCGAGCAGGAGGAGGCATACGTCGTCGTCTCCGGATCCGGGCGCGTGTTGCTCGACGGCGATGTCCACGAGCTGCGTCAGTGGGATGTCCTGCGCGTCGCGCCCGAGGTCGTGCGCGCGTTCGAGGCAGGCCCAGACGGGCTTGACATCATCGCTGTGGGCGGCCCCAAGCCCGCCGATGGCGACGGCGTGATGGGCGCCGCCGAGTGGCCTGACGCGCAGTAGATCAGGTTTCGATCGTGACGAGCGTGCCGATCGGCGTGTACGGCCAGATCTCCGCGGAGGCCGCGAGCGGGAGCTCGACGCAGCCGAGGCTCTGCGGCGAGCCGAACGACGCGCGGTCGAAGTTGTGCAGCGCGTCGCCGCCGTTGAAGTAGCTGATCCACTTGATCCCGGGGTCTTCGTAGTGAGAGCCGTCGGGGTTGGTGCCGCTCATCGTGCCTTCGGGGATGTGCTCGAACACCGGGAACGTCCCCAGTTCGGTTTCCGCGCCGGAGATGCCGGTGTTTGCGGGCGAGGTGATGACCGTGTGACCGGCGCTCCACAGCGTCATCGTCTCCGGGATTTCGCGGTGCACGTAGACGTAGCTGTACGGTTCGCCAAAGCGCTTGCCGGCGAGCACGTACGCGAGCAGCGCGTGCCATACCCCCGGGCCGGCTTCCCCATCGACGGTCATTTCATTGGCGTTCTCGAACTTCATCACGGCGCCCTTCATGACCACGCTCCACTGCCCCGGGCTCCACAGCGCTTGCAGCTGGCGCGGCGTGTTCGCGTAGCGCCAGCTGAAGCTGCCGCTCGGCGGATCGACAGCCGCCTGCGCCTGCGCGCTCGGCGTGTGCGCCACCGAGGCGCCCGACGGATGCCAGTTGACCGGGAGGTAGCCGGTCTCGGCGAGCAGCTGCTGCAGGCGCAGCGTCGAGCCGGGCGGCACCGTCCATTCGACCTGACTGGTGTCGCGCAGCCCGCTGCCTGAGCCGGCGGTCATCGCGACGGGATGGGGGAGCTGCACCCGCAGCTGCGAGCCGAGCGAAGCGCCGTACCCCGAGGGGGTGAACACGAGCGTATGGCTGTTCGCTTCGCGCCATTGGCCCTGCGTGCTCGGCACGATCCGCGGGCGCGCCGAGCCGAGCACTTCGCCGACGGGCTTGGAGAACGTCAGGTAGATCGGCGTGGCCGGACCGATCCGCGAGCCCGCGGCGGGCAGGCTGACCATCACCGGGGCGTCTGAGGGCGGGAACCAGCTCACCTGCGTGGGAGCGCCGAGCCTCTCCCACGGACGCGGTGCGGCGGCGATCTGCACGGCCCCCGTCTCCGGCTGGGACCCCAGCGAGATAGAGCTGCTGGCGACGCTCAGCCTGTGATCGGTCAACCGTCCAGGGCTGCCGTAGGCGACCGCGCTCACGGGCTGATCGAACTTCACGTGCACCGGCGAGCCCGTGGGAACGGTCATCCAATGTTCGCTCAGGTGAGCCACCGGGGCGGTCAGCGTCAGGTGCTCGGTGCGCGTGCTCCCCAGCGCCCAACTGAGCCATCCCGGCCGGCGAATCGTCACGACCACCGACACCTGCTCGCCGGGAGCCAGCTTCTTCAGCGGCGTCAACCGCCCACCGTTCACCGCGAGCGGCACGCTCTGCCCGCCTGGTCCGAAGGCCTGGACGTTCTCGATTGTTCCGCCCAGCGGTTGCACTGTCACCTGCGCGAGCGCCGTCGAACCGCTGGCGAGCGATGCGCCGGAAAACACCAGCACCACCACGGCCAGCACCACGATCAAAACGATCAGAGTCGCCGCGCCACCGAGCAGAGCGCGCTTGCGACTGCCACCTGCCGGCGCGGCGCCGTACTGAGCCGAAGCTCTGGCCATGTGTAGATCGTAGAGCGGTACGGTGACGGTTGCGGCGAAGTTTGAGAATGACATTGCAGGGCATCGCTGCTACAACGAGACGAGGCGACAGACGACCATGACTGACGAGCAATCATCGAATAATCAGGACGGCGGCCGGGGCCGGACGGCGAGGTGGCTGATGCTCGGGATGCGCTACGTGTTACCGGTAGCGGTGGCCATCGGGGGCGGCATCGTGATGGCGTTCGGCAGCGAAATCGACATGGAGGGCGGGGCCGGCATCGTGAGTGCCGGGCTGGCGATCTATGCGATGAACTGGCTGTCACGCGCCTCGATCGAGGGCGATCGCGTACGCAGCGAAGAGGAGGCGGCGCGGACCTACTTCAGCATCCACGGCCGCTGGCCCGACGAGTAGCGCCGGGCAGCAGCGGTTCCATGCCGGGCAATCAGGCCTGCGATGCCGGCAGTCAGGCCTGTGCGGCCTCGGGCGCCGCGACCCCCGCAGTCCCAGCGTGACCGACCTCGGCCTCGAGCTCTGCGGCCGGAGTCATCTTCGGCACGAGCACTCCCGCCAGCAGGCACACGAGCAGAAACCCGGTCGCCATCAGGAACGTGTCGGTGAAGCCGGTGACCGTCGGCAGTCCGTCGGCGGATGTGTTCCCGGCGATGAACGTTGCCGACAGCTGCCCGCCGAGCGCCCCACCGAGCGTGCGCATGACTGTGTTCATGCCCGACGCCACGCCGGTCTGATGGGGCGAGACCGCCTGCACGATGAGGTTGCCCAGCGCCGCGAACGCGAGACCGATCCCCACGCCGAGCAGGGCGGCGGCGATCAGCAGATCGTATGGATGGCTGTGAGCCACGGCCAGCAGCGCGAAGGAGGCGGTGCTGAACACGGTCCCTGCCAGCAGCGCCGTACGCGAGCCGAAGCGGGCCGATATCCGACCGGAGGACAGGCCCAGGATCGTGACCCCGATCGTCGTCGGCAACAGATACAGGCCCGACACGACGACCGAGGCGCCAAATCCGAAGCCTGTGCTCGTGGGTAGCTGCGCGATCTGGGGGATCACGATGAACGATGCGTACATACCCGCGCCGAGTAGGAAGGCCGATGCGTTTGTCGTCCACACGCCCCGGATCCGCATCATCGTCATGTCGATGAGCGGGTTCTCGCTGCGGACCTCCACCACGATCCAGGTGACGGTGACGGCAACGCCCGCGGCGAGCAGGCCGAGCGTCTTCGTCGATCCCCAACCCCAGGTCGTGGTCTGGCTGATCGCGATCAGGATCGTGGACATGCCGATCGTCATCAACGTCGCCGCGAGCCAGTTCACGCGTCCCGGCTGGCGCACAGGGGACTCGGGGATGAACCGCCACGTCGCCACCGCGGCGATCACCGTCGGGATCAGGGGCAGCCAGAAGAGCCAGTGGTAGTTCAGGCGCTCGACGATCACGCCCGCGAGCACGATCCCGATGCCGCCCCCGACCCCTAGGATCGCGGACAGCAATCCGATGCTCCCGGCCACCCTCTCGCGCGGAAACTCGTCGCGGACGATCCCGAACGCGAGCGGGAAGATCCCGCCGGCGGCGCCCTGGATGAAACGGCCCACGACGATCACGGCGAGCGAGCTCGACACCGCGGACAAGAGCGTTCCCGCTGCGAGGATCACGAGCGTCCACAGCAGGATCTTCTCCTTGCCGTACATGTCGCCCAGCCGGCCGAGGATCGCGGTGCCGACCGAGGCGGCGAGCAGGTAGGCGGTCAGCAGCCAGGTTACTTCGGTCTCGCTCGCATGCAGCGCGTGCTGGAAGGTCGGTAGCGCCGGCAACACCGCCGAGCTGAGCACCGCGTAGGCCAGTCCGCCGAGCGCGAGCACCACGAGCGTGACGTTTGGGTGGGTGCGATCGGTCGCCGTGGTCGTCGAGATCATGTGTGTGAGTGCGTGCCGAAGACGTTCACCGCTCAGCCGGCGGTTCGGGTCGTTACGCAAGCGGAACGATCCACAGTAGCGCGCGTTGCGCGACTATAATCTGGGGTGTAATCAGGCACTGGAGGCTGGCTATATGGACCGGGGATATTGTGGGTAGTCCGCCACCAATCCGAACGCCACGAGGAGGCTGTCAGCCATGAACCCGATTATCAGCCAGGACCATCACCCGACGCTGCGCCACGAGGAGCGCGAGGCGATCGGCGCCGAGCTGCAGGGCGTGCTCGTCACTCTGATCGACCTGTCGCTGCTGGGCAAGCAGGCGCACTGGAACATCGTCGGGCCGAACTTCCGCCCGCTGCACCTGCAGCTGGATGAGCTGATCGACGCCTGGCGCCTGGCCTCCGACGCGGTCGCTGAGCGAGCGGTCGCGCTCGGGTACCAGCCCGACGGGCGCAGCGGCACGGTCGCGCAGCGCAGCACGCTCTCGCCGCTGCCCGAGGGTCAGCTGCTCGACCGCGACGTGATCGTGGCGTTTACGGCCCTGCTGACCGATGTGATCGGCGCAATTCGCGAGCGCATGGATCGCCTGGAGGATGTCAACACGGTCACCGCCGATCTGTTGCACGGCGTGGTCGCAGGGCTGGAGGAGAACCTCTGGATGATCCGCGTCCAGGCGGCATAACCGAGCCGTGAGGCCTGACCCAGCCGTGGGGCCTGCCGCTGTCGGGTAGGGCCTGCTCTGCTCGCCCGTGTAGAACCTGCTGTTGTCCGGCGTGATGCCGCGCGTATATTTGGCCGTATGCCGGCTTGCACACTGGAGATGACGCTCCTCCCGGGCGCCCGGGAGCTGCTGAGGATGCACGCCCGCGAGCTGCCCCAGCGCGATGACCTGTGTGGGGCGTTCTGCGGAGCTCTCGCGCTGCATGCGGCCGGCATCGATGAGCACGATGGCGAGCCGGTCGATCAGGATGCGGTCGCGCTGGCGGCCGGGACGGTTGTCGGCAGCGTGGCCGATGTCTCGATCCTGCCCCACGGCGAACCCGGGCGGCGCGACTACCGGTTGTCGATACCGCGCGTCGAGGATGGGTCGGTATCGGGCACCACGGCCGGGGGACTGATCGTCGCGGTCGAGCAGGTATCTGGCGGGCGGCTGTCGGCTATCCCCTACGCCGGCCCGTGGACGGCTGCCACGCTCGCCGGTCTGTTCGATCTCGTCGCGGCGCTGGCGCATCCGGTCACGCTCCTGGCCAACCTCGCGACCCGTCACCTGTGGGGCTCGCATCCGCGCGTGGACCAGCTGCTGGATTACCTGCTCGACGGAGCGCCAGACGGTCCGCCGCCGGACTGGGACGTCGGGCACTTCGTGTGCTTGGTCGGCCGGCTCAGCGGTCCCGGTGGCAGCGTGTATGGGGTGGCCGACACGTATCCATCGCTCGGCTCCGCGGGAGTGCACGTGCAACCGGCCGAGCGTCTGGCCACCGCGATCGAGCGCCGCGACATGCCCGCGGGTGGGGTGCTCGTGGTCGCCTTCGCCGAGGACGCCCCCGCGGTGCGTGCGGGCGCCGAAGCGCTCGGCCTGAACGAGGGCGTCTGGGACAACGGCACCGTAACGCCCACCGTCGCGCGCGAGACACTCGCGTGAGCACGGCCGATCTGGTCGCGCTCGTGTGCTGTGACCTCGGCGCGATCGTACGCGGTCGCTCGCTGCCGGTAGCGGAGCTCGACTCATATCTCGACGCCGGCGTTGGTTGGGTGCCGGCCAACCACGCGCTCACACCGCTCGGCCCGCTCGCCGAACCCAACCCGTTTGGCTGCATCGGCGATCTGCGCCTCCTGCCGGATATTGCTACACGCGCGCGCGTAGAGGCCGGTCCCGCGGATCCGGGCGGCACACCGTTGGAGCTCGTTCTGTGCGACATCGTGCAGACCGACGGCTCGCCGTGGGAGTGCTGTCCACGGAGCTTTCTTCGTGACGCGCTGGCGGAGCTGCAGGACGAGCTCGGAGTCAGTCTCGTGGCCAGCTTCGAGCACGAGTTTCAGTTGCTGGCAGACCATCCCGCACGTCACGGTTCGGACGAACCGCTGCTGTCTCCTCCTCCTCCACCACCACCACCATTCTCGCTGGAGGCGCTGCGCCGGATCGAGCCGTTCGCCGGCGAGGTGATGGATGCTCTGGCCGAAGCCGGCGTGCAGCCCGAGCGCGTATTCGCCGAGTTCGCCGCGCACCAGTTCGAGATCCCCGTGGCGCCTGCCATCGGACTGGCCGCGGCCGACCGTAGTGTCGTGCTCGTGCAGGTCGTCCGTGAGATCGCCCGCAGGCAGGGACTGCGCGCGACGTTCACGCCGCTGCTGGACTCATCCGAAGCCGGCAACGGGGTGCACATCCATCTCAACCTGCTCGACGCATCCGGTCAACCGGCGCTGTATGACGCGGCCCGTCCCGGGTGTCTGAGCGAGCTCGGGGAGCGGTTCGCCGCCGGCATCCTGCTGCACGCCCCGGGGCTGAGCGCGCTGACTGCCCCGAGTCCGGTCTCCGCGGCGCGCCTGGCGCCCCACCACTGGAGTGCGGGTGCGGTCTGCCTGGGCCAGCGCAACCGTGAAACCCTGCTGCGCTTGCCGCCGCTCGTCTCGCTGGGTGGTGTTGACCGATCGGAGGTCCCGTTGACCTCCGATCGGTCGGCTGGCCAGCTGCATCTGGAGTACCGGGGCGCCGATGCGAGCGCCAACCCATACCTCGCGCTCGGTGCGATCGTGCGCGCGGGACTCGACGGTGTGTGCGCCGGGCTGCCGGCGCCCCCGATCCTCGATCGCGACCCCGCGCAGCTTGATGCAGTCGAGGCTGAGCGCTACGGAGTTGGCGCGCTCCCGGCCTCGCTGGAGGAGTCACTGCAAACACTCGCCGAGGACGACACCGCGCGCGGGTGGATGAGCCCGCTGCTGTACGAGGCGTACGTCGCCGTCCGGCGTTACGAGCTGCAGGCGACGGCGGACTGGGACATCGAGGAGCTGTGCCGGCGCTATGCGTTCGTCTACTGAGATTCCCAATTGACTGGATCACGTTGACCGGAGGAGCGACCATCGATCTGCTGTCACAGCTGCTCGCGGGCATCGAGCACGAGCTGCCGCGCGCCGTCGAGGTGCGCCACCGGTTGCACTCGAAGCCAGAGCTCGCGCACGCCGAGCACCAGACGGCCGCGGCTGTGGCCGCGGAGCTCCCGGTCGCCAGCACCACGGTTGCAGGCACCGGGCGGATTGCCCGCATCGGGCCGGCCGAGGGTCCGGCGGTGGCAGTGCGCGCGGAGCTCGACGGTCTGCCGATCGAAGAGCACACCGACGCTCCGTTCCGTGCCACCGCCGGCGTGATGCACGCCTGCGGGCACGACGTCCACATGGCGGCGCTTGTCGCGCTGACTCGTGCGGCGCATGCGCTCGGCGATGTGCTGCCCGTCGCGCTGCTGGCGGTGCTGCAGCCGAGCGAGGAGGCATATCCCTCCGGCGCCGAGCAGCTGCTCGGCGAGCTGACCGCATTCGCGCCGGCCGCGATCGTTGCGGCTCACGTGCATCCCGAATTGCCCTGGGGCACGGTCGCGCTCGACCCCGGCACGATCAACGCATCGTGCGACTACGTCGATATCACGGTTCACGGCGTGCCCGCACACGGCGCCTACCCGCACCGCGGACGCGACCCGATCCTCGCGCTCTGCGAGATCGTCGTCTCGCTCCATGCCCAGGTCGGCCGGCGGATCGATCCCATGTATCCGGCGACGCTGACCGTCGGGGTGCTGGACGGCGGCAGCGCCGAGAACGTGATCCCCGCGCAGGCCCATGCCCGGGCGGCCCTGCGCGCCTACCGTCCTGAGGATCGCCAGACGCTACGCGCGATGGTCGAGCAGGCCGCCTCTGGTGTTGCCACCGCCCACGGCTGTCACGCCACGATCGAGCTGGCGCCCGGCGAGCCGGCCCTCGCCAACGATTCCCGCATCGTCGCCGGTGCACGTGAGCTGCTCGGCGATGTGGGCCTGAGTGCCGCTCCGCAATGGCGCTCGTGCGGCTCGGACGACTTCGCGTTCTTTGGCTCTCTGGGTGTTCCCATCGCGATGGGCTTCGCCGGCCTCGACGGAGCCGACGGGTTCACCACGCGACCGCTGCACCATCCCGAGCTGCTGGTGCCCGACGATGCGGTCGGGGCCGTCGCGCGTGTCCAGGCCGTGCTCTATCTTGCCGCGGCCGCATCGCTCTGAGCTGAGCGCGCAATCGGCTCGCATATCGTCCGCCATCTCCGATCGGACATAATCCCCGGTGTGCGCGCCGTCCAGATCGTTGACCTCTCCGGCCCGGACTCCGCGCTCGCGCTCAGCGATATACCCGAGCCCGAGTCCCCGCCGCAGCACATGCTCACCCCCGGCTCGGGTGTGTTGGTGGAGGTGCATGCCGCCGGTGTGTCGTTCCCCGAGGTGTTGCAGACTCGCGGTGAGTATCAGCTCAAACCGCCCGTTCCGTTCGTGCCCGGCAGCGAGATCGCCGGCATTGTTCGCGAGGCGCCCGACGGCGCGTCCGTCGCGCCGGGAGATCGCGTTGCGGCGTTCTGCGCGCTTGGTGGGTTCGCCGAGCTGGCGGTCGCTCCCGAGTTCCTGACGTTCCCGCTCGCTCCCCAGCTCGACTACGCCCAGGGTGCGGGGCTGATTCTCAACTATCACACCGCCTATTTCGCGCTCGTCTTACGTGGTCGCCTGAGCGAGGGCGAGACCGTGCTCGTGCACGGCGCCGCGGGCGGTGTCGGCACCGCCGCGTTGCAGGTCGCGCGGGGTCTGGGGGCACACACGATCGCGATCGTCTCCAGCGATGACAAGCAGCGCATCGCCGAGCAGGCCGGCGCCGAGGCGGTGCTGCGCTCGGACGGTCCCTGGAAGGACGAAGCCCGCGAGATCTCCGGCAGCGGTGTTGACCTCGTGCTCGACCCCGTTGGCGGCGATCGGTTCACCGACAGCCTGCGCTCACTGCGCGAGACCGGCCGGATTGTCGTCGTCGGCTTCACCGGCGGCTCGATCCCCGAGGTCCGGGTCAACCGGCTGCTGCTCGGCAACACCGAGGTCATCGGCGCCGGCTGGGGCGCCTACGCGATGGCCCGGCCGGATCTGTGCCGCGACATCGATCTGGCGCTCAGACCCCTGGTCGAGTCAGGCGCCGTCGCCCCGATCGTTGGCGCGCGCTTCCCACTAGATCGCGCTGCCGATGCGCTGCGCGAGATCGACGAGCGCCGGGCCACGGGCAAGGTCGTTCTCGAGGTGCGTTGATGGACTTCGCTCACTCCCCACGCACGCAGGAGTTGCTCGCGCGCTTGACCGCATTCCAGGAGCGCGAGATCGGTCCGCGTGAGGAGCCCTATCACCGCGAGCTGCTGGCCAGCGCCGACCCGTGGACGTCGGTTGCGCCCGTGATCGGGGAGCTGAAGGCGATGGCCCGGGCCGAGGGCCTGTGGAACCTGTTCCTGCCACCGAGTGCCGAACTCGCCGGCGAGCCGATCGGCGCCGGGCTGAGCAACGTCGAGTATGCGCCACTGGCCGAGCGGATGGGGCGCTCGCTGATCGCCGCCGAGGTGTGCAACTGCAACGCTCCCGACTCCGGCAACATGGAGGTGCTGCTGCAGTTCGGCTCCGAGGAGCAGCAGGCGCGCTGGCTGAGTCCGCTGCTGGACGGCACGATTCGCTCGGCGTTCTGCATGACCGAGCCTGGCGTCGCTTCATCGGATGCGACCAACATGCAGGCCACCGCCACGCTCGACGGCGATGAGGTCGTGCTGAACGGCCGCAAGTGGTGGAGTACCGGCATCGGCCATCCCGATTGCCGGATCCTGATCTTCATGGGTCTCACCGATCCGCAGGCCGACCGTTACCACCAGCACTCGATGGTGCTCGTACCCCTGCCGAGCACCGGTGTGACGGTCGAGCGGATGCTCGCGACTATGGGTTTTCACGACGCGCCCGGTGGCCACGGCGAAGTCTCGTTCACCGACGTGCGCCTGCCCGCCGGTGCGATTGTCGGCGGTCCCGGACAGGCGTTTACAATCGCCCAGGCCCGCCTGGGACCGGGACGCGTGCACCACTGCATGCGCCTGATCGGCCTGGCCGAGCTGGCGCTCGAACTGGCATGCGTGCGTGCGGGCGAGCGCACCGCGTTTGGCAAGCCGCTGGCCAACCTCGGTGGCAACCGCGAGCGGATCGCCGATGCGCGCATCGCGATCGACCAGGCCAGGCTGCACGTACTGCACGCCGCGTGGTTGCTCGACACCGCATCCCCGGACGCACTCGGCGCGGTCTCCCAGATCAAGGTCGCCGTTCCGAACATGACCCAGCGCGTGGTCGACATGGCGATCCAGTTGCACGGCGGCGCCGGGCTGTCCGACGACCATCCGCTCGGGGCCGCCTGGACGATCGCCCGCTCGCTGCGTCTGGCCGACGGGCCCGACGAGGTCCATCGCGGCGTGATTGCCCGTCTGGAGCTCGCGCGCCACGGTATCGGCCGCTGGGCCTCTTGATTTTGCCCCCAACCTACTTGCGGTAGCTATAGTATCTACCAAAAGGTAAAGAGAGATGGGTGTGGGGTGTATCGATTGAAGAGTGTGTATGACAATGGTAAGACGCACTCTTAAAAGGGAAGACACTCATATCTCCCATCCCTACCCCCTAACGGTCTCACGAGCCGCCGCCGCCACCACCACCACCACCACGCCGCACGCGCACCCGCTGGGAGCCGACGTTGCTGACGATCACCGCGACGATCGTCACCAGATACAGCTGCCCGAACAGCGCCTCGATCACCGAGGTCATCCGCGCCGCCGCGGCGACCGGCGCGATGTCGCCGTAGCCGACGGTCGTCAGCGTGATGAAGCTGAAGTAGACCTCTTCGGCGTGTCTGTTCGAGCCCAGATGGCTCAGCACCGGCACGCCGGCGATCGCGTCCATCACGCTGTAGCTGAACGCGAAGATCAGGCCGGCAAGCAGATACACCGTCAGCGCACCCATCACCGAGTGCAGGGTCACGCGTTGCTCCAGGCGGATGCCGCCCACCACGCCGCACGTGACGATCACCGCTCCGGCCACGGCGAGGATCCCACTCAGGCCGAACATGATCGCGCGCTCGGTGCTGCCCCGCCCGGCGATCGCCGCCGCGATCAGCCCCACCATCGCGATTCCCACCAGCACGCCCACCTGCTGCCACTGCCGGCGGGTGGCGTCCTCGGCGAACAGCGCGGTGATCACCGTCGCCGCCATCAGCAGCGCCTGCGCGAACCATGAGGCGGGCGTGTCCGGCAGTAGCATCTGGATACAGGTGGAGAGGACCGCCAGCACGAGCACCAGCCCGTAGCGGTAGCTGCCCTTCAGCTCGGTGAGTCGCTTGGCCGAGATCTGCTCAGGCATTCGCCCAGGTTAAGGTTCGCACCGGACTTAATGGAAGCCCGCTCTGCATTCGACCGGGCAGCGCTTCATCCCCGCGCCGGCGCTCGGCTCAATCCGCTGCGACGCGCGCCGCGGCAATCCGCTTGCGCGCGACCCGCGCCGACTCCTTGCCTCCGATGAACGGGGTCAGCGCCACGTACACGAGCTGGGGCGTCAGCTCGGCGATGTCCTCGACGCGCTCGTGTTCGATGTGGTTGTGCAGCACCTGCCAGATGCCGCCCGCGATCGCCTCTGGCGCGATCCCCGGCACTGAGCGCCCGGCCGGCACGTGGTGGTAGCCGGGCTGCAGATAGGCGGCGAACGCATGCAGCCCGGTGTCGCGGATTTCGATCGCCAGCGGGCTCGCCGCGAACGTGTCGACGACCGTCAGGTGCGCGTGGGCGGGCTCGGAGGCGAGATAGTCGAGCAGCGCCCCGATCCCGGCGGCGACGCCCATCGCCCAATCCTCGCCCTGGGCTTCGTAGGCTCCCACCGCGATTCCAAGCGCCTGGTGCAGGCCGACCTTCTGCGCGCCCAGGAACGCGTCGTGCTTGGTCGGGTACATCTCGTAGAATGTCTGGTGCGAGACGTTCGCGCGCCGGGCGATCTCGGGGATCGTCAGCCCGGCGAGACCCTTCTCGGCGACGATCGCGGCGGTCGCGTCGACGATCCGCTCGCGCTGGTTTTTGACGATGAACTGGCGCGGCAGGTCGTGGCGGCCACTGGGCAGCCGGCCCTCGGCCTGGCGGGCGCGCTCGGAGGCCATCGGCATCGCCCGGCCATCCTCGGCCTCCTTCTCCTTCTCATGCGCCTGCGCGTCCTTGGCGTGCTTGCGCGCAGGCGCCGCGCTCGGGTGCTCCAGGCCGGCCGGCAGCTTGGTGGGATAGGACTCGGCCCACGCCGCGAGCTCGTCCGCGAGCCCCGGCAGCTCTGAGGCCTTGCCCCGGCGCAGGCGCGCGGCGGTCACCTCGCGGATGCCCCCCAGGATGACCTTCACGGTCAGGTCGATCCCTCCGCCGGCCCCGCCCGCGCCCGCGCCATTCCCGCTCCCGCCCGTGTCATTCCCGCCCGCGCCCGCGCCACCCCGTTTGCGTCCCCTCGACGATCCCCCAGGCAGAGCGCCCGCCGATCCCCCGCCGCCCCGAGCGATCTCCGCGCGGGTGACACGGATGCTCTGCTCGAGCGCTTGCAGCGTGCGATTGCGGCGCTCGAGCGCCCTCGGTCCCGCCCCGAAGGCGCCGAGCACCATCAGCGACACAGCCTCCGGCTCGGCCGCAGCCAGCTCGGCGAAGGCATGCATCGCCCTGCGCAGGCGCTCTCCCGGTGAGCCCTGCGTAGCGTAGGCCGTCATGATCGTGCTCGCCGTGCGCTTGGCGATCCCGTCGTAGGCGGCCAGGAACAGCTCTTCCTTGTCTGCGTACAGGCTGTAGAACGTCGGACGCGATACGCGCGCGAGCTTCGTCAGGTCGAGGATCCGCACCGCCTGATAGCCGCGCTCGGCGATCAGCTCGATCAGCGCCGTCTGCAGCCGTTCGCGCTGATCGCGGCACACCTCCTCCGGGTCCAGCCCGTGCGCGCCGGTCGGCAGTCGCCGGTAGCGGCCGCGGTCTACCGGTCCAGACGGAGTCCCGTTGGTGGTGGTCTCCTGCGCTGCCGTCGGGGCCTTGCGCCCTGCTGACTTGGCTGATGTGTCGCGAGTTGACATCCCTGTTCCAAAAACCTCATTTTGACATCGAGCCAAATGAGGGTATCAAACCTTGCGCGCGCGAGTCAATCGTTTTGTCTACGCAACCGGTGGACGATCCACGCGGTTTTCTCGGCGACTCAGCCCTTGATCGTGGCCGAGGTCCCGATAACCGCGCCGGCGCCGTTCAGCGCCTGTACGGCGACGTATGTTGTTGGGCCCACCCACCCCGGCGTGGCGAGCGCCGTCTCGAACCCGCTCTTCGGGGCGCTTGCGAGCAGTGTCAGCTGCGTGGGCGAGGGTCCGGCGAGCACGTGCCAGCTCGCGACTTCGGTGGCGCCGTTCCAGCTCGCGTACACCGTCACCGGCCCGCCGGCCCTGGCTGTGCTCGCCGCGATCGCCGGGGGCGCCGCGGGCGTGGCCGTCCAGGGGAAGCGATACGCGCGATATGACTGGTAGGAGCCGTGCCAGTGCGCGTCGTACAGCAGCTGCCCGCTGGAGTCGAATTCCGAGAAGTACGGCTCCGCGCCCCAGCCCACGAACGTGTCGCCGTCCGCTTGCGCCTGCATGCTGCCCTGACTGTCGGAGGACAGCGCCGGCGAGCTGTGCTCGTAGCTGGCCAGCAGCGTCTCGGTCCTGGCCTTCGGTTCCAGGCCCAGCACGATCGCCCGCGACTGCGACTGGACCTTCGGGGTCGCGCCGTTGTCGAACACGCTGATCGTCCCGTTCGCCAGCACCGTCGCGTCGTGCTGGAACGCCGTCACCGTGCCGGCGCCCTGCTTGACTTCATTGTGCTTGCCGCCGACCCGCAGCACGACCTGGCCGGTCGTCGTGTTCAGCTCGTACAGCGCCGAGGTGTTGCGCGCGCTGATCAGCGTCGTGCCGCCCGGCTGCTGGTCGACCGAGTTGATGTGGAAGTAGTCGAACGGCCATTCGCTGCTGGTGCCGACCGCCGGGCTGTATGAGTCGCTCAGACCGACGTGGTCGAGGCTCGTCCATTCGCGGCGCACGAGTCCGGTCTGCAGGTCGATTTCCTGGAAGATCGCGTCGGTCACCGCGCCTGCGCTCGGGCCGCCGACCGAGGACAGGTTGCAGTCGATCGGATCGAACACGGTCAGCACCGCCGTGTTCTGGGCGGTGAGGTGGAAGTCGTGCAGGTCCGCCTTGTGTCCGTTGCCCGCGTGCACGCGCCCGAGGAGCCGGTAGGAGGTGTTCTCGATGATCTCTTCGCCTTCGCCGAACCCCTGCGGCGGGATGTAGCCCTGCCACCACGTCAGCACCGGCTGGCCGTCCAGCTGCTGCACCTGCAGGTTGGTCGCCTCCACGTCCGACGGCAGTGGGTCGAACCACACCAGTTCCCCGTTGGCGTTGAACATCTCCGGCCCACTCGGCCCGGGGCCTCCGTAGGGAGAGGCGAGGATGTAGCCCGGGCTGGCCTGGGGCGAGCTGGCCGTCACGTCGAGGATCGGCGCCTCGAGCGTGGGAGCCGAGTGGAAGTGCTGTTCCTCGTCGTAGTGGCGGGGAGCAGGAGTCGAGGGGGTGTGGGGCAGCACGTCCTGGTGGGCGACCACGAACTGGTAGGCGAACGGCTCGGTTCCCGTACTGCTCTGCACGCGCCCGTGCATGGTCACGGTCTCCCCGGGATCGAACGCTCGCGACGGGACGAAGCTCGCGCCATCGCCCTGGGAGTAGGCCAGCAGCCGTCCCGGGTGCGAGCCGCTGCGTGAGCCGCTCGCCGACACCGCGCTCAGTGCGCTCGCCGGTGCCCCCAGCAGGCTGATCTGGGTGCTCGCGGAGGCGTCGTACGAGCCCGGCAGCGGCGAGACCGCGAGGCTCGTACCGGGCAGCACGGCCGAGCGGTTCAGCTGCGAGGGCACGCACGGAGGCGCGGACGGCGTGTTGTCGGCGGCGGCGGCGATCCGCTTGGAGGCCAATGCGAGCGCGCCCGCGCTGGACACCGCCACCAGGATGGCGGCGGCGATCAGGGTGCGGCGCAGGCGCCGGTGGGTTGTCTGTAGTCCTGGGCTCACGGTTTGTGCGGCCGGCCGTCCGTCCGCCGATCCTAGCCTCAAGACACGATGCTTCTGCCATAAGTTGCTGCATCCTGCCCGTGTGCTCGTAAGAACTCGCGAATGTTCAGGCGCTCAGAAGACCGGCGTCTCGGTGTAGTCGCCGAAAACTTCCTGCAGCGACTCCACGATCTCGCCCTCGCTCGCCCGCGCCCGCGCGCACTGCAGCAGCGGGTCCATCAGGTTGCGATCCTCGTGCGCCGCGGCCTCGCGCAGCGCCTGAAGTGTCCGCTGCACTTCAGCCCCGTCGCGTCTGGCGCGGGAGGCCCGCAGGCGGTCGATCTGCTTGCGCTCCAGCGCCGGGTCCACGCGCAGGGTCGGGATCGGCTGCTCGTCCTCGAGCACGTACCGGTTGACGCCGACCACGACCCGCTCGCCCGCGTCGATCTCGCGCTGCAGCTCAAACGCCGCGTCGGCGATCTCGCGCTGGGGGAAGTTGCGCTTGACCGCTTGCACCATCCCGCCGAGCTGCTCGATCTTGGCGAAGTACTCGTAGCAGCGGCGCTCCATCTCGTCGGTCAGCGCCTCCACGTAGTAGGAGCCCCCCAGTGGA
Organism: uncultured Solirubrobacterales bacterium; assembly: GCA_963810645.1. Taxonomy (GTDB): domain Bacteria; phylum Actinomycetota; class Thermoleophilia; order Solirubrobacterales; family Solirubrobacteraceae; genus Palsa-744. The sequence continues at coordinate 123,730 of CAWEOK010000022.1, forward strand.
TCGGCGGTTGCCGCGACGCCCGTCTCGTGCGCGATGATCTGCTGGGTGCGCAGCGCGATCGTGACCGCCTCCTCGGTCGGCAGCGCCAGCGCCTCGTCGTATGAGTTGGTGTGCAGCGACTGTGTTCCGCCCAAAACGCCGGCGAGCGCCTCGACGGTCGTGCGCACGATGTTGTTCAGCGGCTGCTGCGCGGTCAGGCTGACCCCGGCGGTCTGCACGTGCGTGCGCATCAGCCACGAGCGCTCGTTGCGGGCGCCGTATGTCTCGCGCATCTCCCGCGCCCAGATGCGCCGCGCGGCGCGGTACTTGGCGATCTCCTCGAACATGTCGATCTGGGCGTTGAAGAAGAACGACAGCCGCGGCGCGAACTCGTTGACGTCCAGTCCTCGGTCGATCGCCTGGCGCACGTATGTCAACCCGTCCGCGAGCGTGAACGCGAGCTCCTGCTGGGCGGTCGCCCCCGCCTCGCGGATGTGGTACCCGGAGATCGAGATCGGATGCCAGCGCGGCATGTGGCGCGTGCACCACTCGATCATGTCCCCGCACAGGCGCATCGCCGGATCGATCGGAAAGCACCACTCCTTCTGGGCGATGTACTCCTTCAGGATGTCCGCCTGGATCGTGCCCGACAGGTGCTCGGGGGCAACCGCGCCGCCCGGGTGGGCGGGCTCGAATCCATTTCCTCCGAGCTCGGCGGCGACAACGTAGAACGCGAGCATGATCGCCGCGGGCGCGTTGATCGTCATCGACACCGACACCTCGCCGACGTCGATCCCGGCGAACAGGGTCTGCATGTCATCGAGCGTGTCGATCGCCACGCCCTCGCGACCGACCTCCCCCAGCGCCCGGGCATGGTCTGAGTCGTGGCCCATCAGACTCGGCATGTCAAACGCGGTCGACAGGCCCGTCTGACCGTGGGCGAGCAGGTAGTGGAAGCGCTCGTTGGTCTCCTCGCTCGTGCCGAACCCGGCGAACTGGCGCATCGTCCACAGCCGGCCGCGGTACATCGACTCGTACACCCCGCGCGTATACGGGTACTCGCCGGGTCTGCCGATCGGATCGTCCGCGGGCGGCCCGCCGATGCCGGCCGGCAGGTCGGCCTCGGTGTACAGCTCCCGGACCTGCTCTCCGGATAGGGTTCGCCCGGCCGCCTTGGCTTCGGAGTCGCGACGCGAGGTCGCATCTATCGCCATGTCCTCAGATCGTACCTGCCGCCACCGCCTGTCCCTTCGCGCGCGCGGGCGGGCACTCGTGTTGGCGGTTTGTCTCGGGGCGCTCGTGCTGGCGGGATGCGGATCGTCCTCCTCCTCCACCACCACAACATCCTCCTCCACCACAACATCAACGACAACCCCGGCTCATCCGACCCAGGCCACGCTGATCCTCGACTTCGTCCCGAACGCGGTGCACGCGGGTGTATATCGGGCGCTGGCCGCCGGGTACTACCGCCAAGAGGGGATCGACCTGCACGTGGTGACACCGAGCGCGACGACCGACACGTTGAAGCTGATCGACGCCGGCAGCGCCCAGTTCGGGCTCGCCGACGGCAGCGATGTCGCCAATCTGATCGCCGCCGGTGGAGACGCCCAGGCGGTGATGGCGCTGGTTCAGCGCCCGCTCGGCGGATTGATCGCGCTGGCCTCCGAGCACCTGCGCTCACCCGCGGACCTGGCGGGCAAGACGGTCGGGATCACGGGCGTGCCCTCCGATCTGGCGGTGCTCGACACCGAGCTGCGACACGCGGGGGTGAGCCCCAGCCGGGTGCGCGTCGTCACGGTGGGGTTCAACGGACCGCAGGCGCTCGTGGCCGGGCGGATCGCGGCGTTCACCGGGTTCATCCCCGACGAAGGCGTGACGTTGCAGGCCAGCGGTCATCCGATCACGGCGTTTGCGCTGGATCAGAACGGCGGGCCGTCCTACCCGGGATTGGTCGCGTTCACGACCCGCCGGCTGATTGCGTCGGACCCGGCGCTCGTACGTGGATTCGTCGCGGCGACCGCGCACGGCTACGAGGACACGCTCGCCGACCCGACCCGCAGTCTGGACGATCTGCTGTCCGCCAACCCGGCGCTCCCGGCAGGGCTGACGCGCGCGTCGCTCGATGCCTACCTGCCCCTGTTCGCGGGCCGGCCCCCGGGTGAGACCGCCGGCGGAGCCCCACTCGCCCAGGGCAGTGCGCCGGTTCCGTACGGCACGCTCCAGGCGCGCAACATCGCGGCGATGTCCGGCTGGATGCTGACTACGGGTCTGATCCACACGCCGATCTCGCCCGCCCGGTACGGCACGAACCGGTTCCTAAGGTAGTCTGCGCGCTCGCCGTACGCACGCACACCTACGCGAAAGGAATCATCCATGAACAAGTCTCAGCTCGTCAACGCCGTCGCCGCCGACAGCGGTCTTTCCAAAGCCGACGCCGGCCGCGCCGTGGAGTCGGTCATCGGCACGGTCACCAAGTCGCTCAAAAAAGGCGACGAGGTCAGCATCACCGGGTTCGGCAAGTTCTCGGTCGTCAAACGCGCCGCGCGTCAGGGCGTCAACCCGCGCACGGGCGAGCGCGTGAAGATCAAGGCCTCGAAGGCGCCGAAGTTCTCCGCGGGCGCGTCGCTGAAGCAGGCCGTGCATCCCAAGAAATAGCCCTGGGGAGGGGCCGTCATGGCGCTCGTGAGCGAGCTGGAGTTGCCCGGGTTCGACTACACCGACCCGGAGCTGAGGGGGGAGCGCTTTCATGAGTCCATGCGCGAGCTGCGCGCCCGGGGCTGGCTCGCCTCCGGGCCCTACGGGGCGATCGTGCTCGACCGCGAGGCGGGCGAGTTCTTTCTGCGCACCCGCGAGGCGACGTTTCCGGGGATGACGATCGCCGAGCTGTTCGAGGTGCGCGAGGGGCCGCTGTATGAGCAGTTCAAGCGCAACATCCTGCATGTCAACGGGCCCGACCACTCGCGGTTGCGCAGCCTCGTCAACCCGGCGCTCAGCGCTCGTGCGGTCGAGCGGTATCGGCCGGCGATGCGCGGGTTCCTGGAGGGGTTGTTCGCGGACGCGTGTGCGTCGGCGGGCGGCGATGGGGTCGTGAAGTGCGAGCTCGTGGAGTCGTTCGCCAAGCCGTATCCCTCGCAGACGATCGCCCGCGTGATGGGCGCCCCGATCGAGGATGCCCCGAAGCTGCATCACTGGTCGAACTGGATCCAGCGCCAGTTCGACGCGGCCGCGATGATGAGCGAGCGCGAGGGGATCGAGCAGGCGGTGCGCGAGTTCTACGAGTACGCGGCAGAGCTCGTGGAGGTGCGCAGGCGGGACCCGGGGGACGATCTGATCTCGAAGCTGATCGCCGCCGCGGATCCGGCCCACCCACCCGAGCGGCTGGACGACGTGGAGTGCATCAACCTCGTGTTCAACGTGCTCGTCGGCGGGGTGGATACGACCCAGAGTCAGCTGGCGCACGCGATCAGGCTGCTGGCCGAACATCCCGAGCAGTGGGAGTTGCTGAGGCGTAGGCCGGAGCTGGCCGAGAGTGCGGTCGAGGAGGCGCTGCGGTACGAGCCGATCACGCCGTTCACGGCCCGGATCGTGACCTCCGACGTGACGTTTCGCGACGTGACGTTCCCGGCGGGGACGGTCGTGATGGTGTGCGCGCACACGGGCAACCGCGACCTCGACTCGGGCGAGCCCGCGCCGGATGACGAGTTCGACATCGCCGCCGACCGGGGCCGCGGCCGGGCGCTGACGTTCGGGGCGGGCGTGCACTACTGCCTGGGCGCCAACCTCGCGCGGTTGGAGCTGCGTGAGGCGCTGACGTTCATGGCCGGGCACATGCAAGACCTGCGGCTCGACGGCGAGGCCGAGTACGAGACGATCATGGGCATCTACGGTCTGGCGCGGTTGCCGATCGCGTTCTCCGTGTAGCGGGAGGGTTTGAGGGTTGGAATAATTGCGGGAAGGTTTGGGGGTTGGAATAATTGGATGGGGGGTCGGAACTGGTCAGGGAGCGACATGTAGGTGGAGATGGTTCGGAATAGGTTCATCACGATCACGATCGCGGTCTGCACGGCAATCCTCGTCGGGTTGACCTCTGGGGCCTGTAACGACACCGCACAGGCGGCCGGATATCACGTGTATTCGTGCCGCACGCCCTGGGGTGCGGTCGCGCCGGTGGAAGGGACCGGGTGGGCCGGGTTGGAATCCTCGGGCGGGTCGTTTGACGACTACGCCCTGAACACATGCGCCAGTGATGGCGGCGCGATGATCGCAGCACTTGGGGACGCGACCACTCATAAGTTCGGTGTCGACTCGGCTTCCTGGGTGTTCACGGTGCCCGCTGGAGATACGATGACTGGAGCGACACTGTGGCGCGCCGGTGATACCGATGGTGGCTATACGCCTGCTGTCACCTACCAATATTTTCTCAAGGGATCGACAGAAGTGGGCCCGTTTTCGACGAATGCGTTGCGGCCTTCAAATGCGGTGGTCAGGGTGATTTCACGCAACCTCTGCGGGTGAAAATCTTGTAGAAGTACCTGCGCAAGATCTGGGTACGTATCTCGAGGCCGTGGTCGATTGTGGCGGCAGTAACGGAGGTGCAAGACTGCGAACCGGGCAAAGGCGACGCAAACGGATACGCCGCCGCCATATACCTGTACGCCGCCGACATAACCCTCGAACAGACAGCCGGCCCGACCGCGAGCAACGTCGGCGGCGAACTGGCGACCGCGCCATCCGTGGCGGGCACGAGCGACGTGGCGTTCGACGCGAGCGACCCGGGGTCGGGCGTGTACGAGGCGGTCTTCAACGTCAACGGTCAGGTCGTGCAGTCGACGGTGCTGGACAGCAACGGCGGGCACTGCCAGAACGTCGGCGGGACGAGCGACGGGCTGCCGGCGTTCCTGTACCTGCAGCCGTGCGCGCCGAGCGTGAGCGTGGACGTGCCGTTCGACACGACCCATCTGAGCAACGGCGCGCACCACCTGGTCGTGACCGTGACCGACGCGGCGGGCAACTCGGCGCCTGTGCTGGACCGCGAGATCACGGTCGACAATCTGCCCCCGCCGCCTCCGCCGGGCGCGCCGGGACCGCTGAACGGGACGAACGCCTCCGCGCAGGCGACCCTCGACGTGGCCTGGGTGGGGTCGAAGAAGGCGCGCATCACCGGCCCCTACGGCCGGGCGCACACGATCGCCGGACGGCTGACCGCGCCCGGGGGTGTGCCGATCGCGGGCGCGCAGATCGACTGCACCGCCACCCCCGTGGCCCAGGGTGCGCAAGCCGCGGCGATGGCCTGCCCGAAGACCGGTCCGGACGGGCGCTTCACGCTGAAGGTTCCGGGCGAGCAGAGCTCGCGCACGATCGCGCTGGCCTACCGCGAGCACATCGGCGACGCGCTGCCGGTCGCGACGCGCACGCTCGGCATGACCGTCCGGGCGGGTGTCGAGCTGCGCGTCAGCCCGCACACGACGAGCGCCGGGCACACGATCCACTTCACGGGCGCCCTCCTCGGCGGGCCGATCCCGCACGGCGGCAAGCAGCTCGTGCTCGAGGCGCGCTCGCCGGGCTCGCACTGGATCGAGTTCGACGTGGTCAAAACCAACAACAAGGGCCGCTACCACGACTCGTACACGTTCAAGTTCCCCGGCCCGGTCAACTACCGCTTCCGCGCGGTCAGCGAATCCGAAGCCGACTACCCGTTCGCCACGGGCGCGTCGAACACGGTCCGGGTGTTCGAGCGGTAGGCGTCAGAACGGCTCGGCTACGATCCCGAGCTTGTCCTCAGAGCCGCCGCCGGATACGCCGTCTAGCCCGAACCCGCCGAACGTCCCCGAGCGCCCCACCCTCGACGGGCTGGAGGCGAAGTGGAGCGCCGTCTGGGATCGCGACGGGGTCTACGCCTTCGACCGCTCGGCTCCCCGCGAGCGCGTGTTCGCGATCGACACGCCTCCGCCGACGGTGAGCGGCTCGCTGCACGTCGGCCACGTTTTCTCCTACACGCATACGGACACGATCGCGCGCTACCAGCGGATGCGCGGGAGGGAGGTCTTCTACCCGATGGGCTGGGACGACAATGGCCTGCCGACCGAGCGTCGCGTCCAGAACCACTACGGCGTGCGCTGCGACCCGTCCGTCGCCTACGACCCCGAGTTCACGCCGCCGGACGAGCCATCCGCGAAGGAGCCGGTTTCGATCTCCCGTCCGAACTTCGTCGAGCTGTGCCTGGCGCTGACCGAGACCGACGAGCAGGCGTTCGAGGCGCTGTGGCGCACGCTCGGGCTGTCGGTCGACTGGTCGATGACCTACACGACGATCGGCCACCTGGCCCAGCGTATCTCCCAGCGCTCGTTCCTCGGCCTGCTCGCCCGCGGCCAGGCCTACCAGCTGCAGGCGCCGACCCTGTGGGACGTTGACTTCCGCACGGCCGTCGCTCAGGCCGAGCTCGTCGACCGCGAGCGCCCGGGGGCGATGCACCGCGTGCGGTTTGCTCGTGCGGGCGGTGATCCCGCGGGTGCGGACATCCTGATCGAGACGACCCGCCCCGAGCTGATTCCGGCGTGCGTGGCGCTCCTGACCCACCCCGACGACGAGCGCTGGAGCGGTCTCCTCGGCGGCGAGGCGGTGACGCCGCTGTTCGGCACGCGCGTGCCGGTGCTCGCCCACCAGCTGGTCGAGCCCGACAAGGGCACCGGCCTGGTGATGGTCTGCACGTTCGGCGACCTGACCGACGTGGTCTGGTGGCGCGAGCTGAGCCTGCCGGTGCGTGCGGTCCTCGGCGAGGACGGGCGCCTCATCGACGTGCCCTGGGGCGAGCCCGGGTGGGAGACCGAGAACGTTACACGCGCGCGCGCGAGCTATGAGGAGCTATGCGGGCGCAGCGTCAACCAGGCGCGCCGGCGGATCGTCGAGCTGCTGAGCGAGTCCGGCGACCTGATCGGCGAGCCCGAGCCGGTCACGCGCGCGGTCAAGTTCTTCGAGAAGGGCGAGCGCCCGATCGAGATCGTCACGAGCCGTCAGTGGTTCTTCAAGACGGTCGAGCACCGCGACGCCCTGATCGCGCGCGGGCGTGAACTGGAGTGGCACCCCCCATACATGCGCGCGCGCTACGAGGACTGGGTCAACGGTCTGACCGGCGACTGGTGCGTGAGCCGTCAGCGGTTCTTCGGCGTGCCGTTCCCGGTCTGGTATCCGATCGACGAGACCGGCGCGACCCTCTATGAGCAGCCGCTCGTCCCCGCGATCGAGCGCCTGCCGGTCGATCCCTCCACCGACGTGCCCGACGGCTATGCACCCGAGCAGCGCGGCCAACCAGGCGGATTCGCGGGCGACCCCGACGTGATGGACACGTGGGCGACCTCATCGTTGACGCCGCAGATCGCCGGACATGCCGGGGAGGACGAAGAGCTCTTTGCGAAGTCATTCCCCATGGACCTGCGCCCCCAGGCGCACGAGATCATCCGGACGTGGCTGTTCACGACGATCCTGCGCTCGCACCTCGACTACGACGAGCTGCCCTGGCGTAACGCGGCGATCTCCGGCTGGGTGCTCGACCCCGACCGCAAGAAGATGTCCAAGTCCGTGGGCAACGTCGTCACGCCGATCGGCCTGCTGGAGGAGCATGGCGCCGACGCCGTGCGCTACTGGGCGGCCAGCGGGCGCCCGGGCACGGACACCGCGTTCGACGCCCAGCAGATGCGGGTCGGCCGGCGGCTGGCGGTCAAGCTGCTGAACGCCTCCAAGTTCGCGCTCGCCGATCTGCCCTCCGCGGGCGACCGATCGGGGGCACACAGCCTGGACGGCTGGGTCGGCCAGCTGACCAATCCGCTGGACCGCGCGATGATCGCGCGCCTGGCCGCGGTCGTGCGCGATGCGACGGCGAGCTTCGAGGCCTACGACTACGCGCGCGCGCTGCAGCACACCGAGGAGCTGTTCTGGTGGTTCTGCGACTTCTACCTCGAGCTCGTCAAGGGCCGGCGCTACGACTCCGCCGGAGACCCCGGCGGGGCAGCCTCGGTCAGCCGCGCGCTGCGCCTGTCGCTGTCGGTCTTCCAGCGATTGTTCGCGCCGTTCCTGCCGTTCGTGTGCGAGGAGGTCTGGTCGTGGTGGCAGGCCGGCTCGATCCATCGCGCGCCGTGGCCCGAGGTCGCGGAGTTGGGCGGCGAGCTTGCTGGCGCCCCCGGTGATGGCGGACCCGATGGCGGCGAGGGGGATGGCTACGGGCGGAACGCACGCGAGGAGGATGAGGCGCTGACCGTCACGGCCGAGGTGCTCAGCGAGGTGCGCAAGGCCAAGTCCCAGGCCCGCCGCAAGATGCGCGCGCCCGTGCGCCTGGTGCGCGTGCACGCCCCGGCGGAGCGCCTCGCGGCGCTGGCGCTGGGCGAAGGCGACCTGCTGCAGGCGGGAGCGATCGAGCGCATCGAGACGGCCGAGTCCGAGGAGCTCGCCGTCGAGGTGGAGCTGGCGGAGGATGAGACTGGCTGAGTAGTTCCTCAGCCTACGTAGCCTGACTGTACGGTCGTCGAAAATGGGATCTCGCTATGTCTGCAGGCCCGTCGGGGGCGGAGGCGGTTCCTCGATTCGTCGCGGGGGAGGGAGCGGCTTGGCGCCGTGTACACCATGCTCGTCGCGGAACAGGCAGAGAACCTTGCCCTCTGGGCGAGCGGCGCTTGGTGCGAGCAGTCCGGTCCAGCCCTCTATAGAGAGCCGCTCCCCGATGCGCTGGTAGGCGTGCCAGGAGGGTCGGCCCGGGGTGGGCGGCTCGAGGCCGACCTCGGCGAGGTGCTCAGGGGTGGAGAGGTCGGCGACCTCGACGTCTACTTGCCAGGTCCACAGCTCACGGGGCATCTGCGCGAGCGGCGGGATCATGCGCTCGGCGAGGTGGCGATACCACTCCGCCCAGGCGGTCTCGTCGGTGTCTGCGAGATAGAGCGCGTCGACGATGTCGCCGCGTTGCCAGCGGTTATCCGGCGGTGGCTCGCGCTCGGGTAGCGGCAATGATCCTGGATAGGTGTGCTTGACCCAGCGTCCATGCACGGCCACCGGGAGAACATCGAGCGCCACGTCAGCTTGCGCCCGGGTCCTCGATGCCGGAGATGAGTCGGGCTACCGCGCGGTAGTCGCCCGCGGCAATGCGATCGATCGGCTTGTCGTCGTCGAGCGCAGGCACGGGCTTGTATAGCCAGACGGGGATATAGGTGGGGCGGATCACGCGTGCGAGACGCTCGACGAGCGAGGAGAGCTCGGCCAAGCGCTCCGCGCGTACGCCACTCGGGGCGCTGCGGCGTGCAAGCCACTCGCGCACTGTGCTCGATGCGGCTCCGGTCGCGCGCGCAATCTCGCGATCGGACAGATGACCGATGTTGTGGACGTGGATCGCCTCTTCGGCGTATGCGGGTGTCATGGCAACATCCTAGCTCGTAGACGCTCTATCGACAAGATACAGACCAACAACAGTAGGAAAGCGATTCTCACGCCGTCTCTTCGACGCCTGCTGACCTCGCCATTCCGCCCGCCTGGGATAGGGTCCACGGCGTGACGCGCACGCTGACATCCGATCTGCCGGGCAAGGTGGGGAGTGTCGCCACGGTGCGCGGCTGGGTGCAGGCGGTGCGCGATCAGAAGCGCGTGCAGTTCGTCGTCGTCCGCGACGAGTCCGGGGCCGTGCAGGTGGTGCTCGGCAAGGACGATCCGCCGAGTGAGCTCAACGAGGCGGTGTCGGCGCTGACCCCCGAGTCGGCCGTGACCGTCACCGGTGAGGTGGTCGCCGACGAGCGTGTGAACCTCGGCGGCCTAGAGCTGCAGCTGCGGGAGCTGCACGTCGATTCCCCGGCCGAGCCCGAGCTGCCGATCGCGCCAGATTCCGCCCTGGACAAGCGCATCGACTGGCGCTACCTCGATCTGCGCCGCCCCGACCGGCGGCTGATCTTCGAGGTGCAGAGCACGATCGAGCATGCCATGCGCGAGTACTGGCGCGCGCAGCGGTTCGTCGAGATCCACACGCCCAAGCTGATGGGCTCGGCCAGCGAGTCCGGCGCCGAGCTGTTCAAGGTCGAGTACTTCGACACGACCGCGTATCTCGCGCAGTCGCCGCAGTTCTACAAGCAGATGGCGATCGCCGGCGGGTTTGAACGCGTGTTCGAGATCGGGCCCGTGTTCCGCGCCAACCCGTCGTTCACGTCGCGCCACGACACCGAGTTCACGTCGGTCGATGTCGAGATCGCGTGGATCGATTCGCACGAGGACGTGATGGCCTTCGAGGAGGCCTGGCTCGCGCACGTGCTGGGGGTGGTCGCGGCCACCCACGGTGAGGAGATCGAGCGGACGTTCGGCGCCGAGGTGATCGTCCCGACCGTGCCGTTCCCGCGCGTGACGCTCGCGGACGCGAAGGAGATGCTGCGCGACTCAGGCCACGACGCCGTGCCGGGCCCCGAGCACGACCTCGACCCCCCGAGCGAGCGCGCCCTGTCCGCGCTGATCGCCGCAGAGCAGGGCCATGAGCTCGTGTTCGTCACCGACTACCCGTCGTCGGTCAGGCCGTTCTACCACATGCGCCACCCCGACGATCCGACTCTGACCCGCAGCTTTGACCTGTTGTGGCGAGGCCTTGAGCTGACGACCGGCGCCCAGCGCGAGCACCGCCACGACGTGCTGCTAGCCCAGGCGCGGGACAAGGGCGTGGACCCCGGCCCGATCGGTTACTACCTAGACTTCTTCCGCTACGGTGCCCCGCCGCACGGCGGGTTCGGGTTCGGATTGACGCGGTTGCTGATGCAGTTGCTCGGGCAGGACAACGTCCGTGAGGTCACGTTCCTGTACCGCGGGCCGCATCGGTTGATGCCGTAGGGCGCAGCAGGATGGTCGTTGGATCGTGTCCACCCCAGGCGCAGCGCGGCCCGACTTCGATCATGCCAAAACATCATCAGTCGCTCCACAGCCGAACTACTGAGGGGTGATTGGCGGTGGCAGTGCGGGGGGGCCTGAGCCGCGGTTTTTCTGCCACCAAACAAAGACGCCGGCAAGTACAGCGATCGCCGTCAGAATTGGTCCAAAGGCCCCTGCGTTATCTCCAGCGGCGATGAGAGCCAGGCCGCCGACAGTCGCGATCAGAGCCAGAATAAACGCAAAGATCAGGCCGAGTTTGCGGAGTGAGATGTCGGCCTCCACGTCTTTGCGCTCGAGGTCCTTGCGGTGGGTCGCCTGACCTTCGATTAGTTCCATGACGCGGTTTGCGCCCCCGTCCACGACCCCGTTGTATTTATCCAGCTCATCCGCCTGTGGTATCGGTCCACTCCAGAAAGACGCTCTTACGGCGGCGACCAGCTGAGGTGGTGCTCCCTCCAGCATCCCTGGCGGAACCGGCGTGCCATCAGGGAACCGCAGCGGCGATTGGGTTGAATCCGCAGGCGCTAGCCCGAAGTTCCCCCTGTAGTCGTCCGATGTGAGGCCGGAATCTCTGTAGCGACGGGGATTTCGGCCTTTTCGTCACGTTGTAGTGTAGTCACGACAATCATGCGGGTGATGGTGTATGATTTGGCTATGGCTCGTTCTGCTCGATCCGCTGGTGCGATGCATGTAGTCACGAACAAACGGAGGTCCGGGGAGGCGGTGTACACCTCGACGCTGCTGCGGCGCTCCTACCGCCAGGACGGCAAGGTCAAGAAGCAGACGCTCGCGAACCTCTCGCACCTGCCGGCCGAGGCGATCGACGCGATCCGTCGGGTACTGGCGGGCGAGACGCTGATGGACGCCAAGGACGCGTTCGAGATCGAGCGCTCGCTCCCGGCCGGGCATGTCGACGCCGCGCTGGCGATGGCCGGGCGCTTGGGCCTCCCCGGGCTGCTCGACCCCCGCCCGAGCCCCCAGCGCGACCTGTGCATGGCGATGATCGTGGGGCGCGTGATCTCACCGGTGTCAAAGCTCGGGTTGGTCAGGGCGCTTGAGCAGTGCACGCTCGCCCGGGAGCTGGGCGTCACCGGCACCGACGAGGACGAGCTCTACGGGGCGATGGACTGGCTGCTTGATCGCCAGCAGCGGATCGAGGATCGGCTCGCCCGCCGCCACCTCAAGGATGGGGAGATGGTGCTCTACGACGTGTCATCGAGCTATTTCGAGGGACGAACCTGCCCGCTGGGGGAGCTCGGCTACTCCCGGGACGGCAAGCGCGGCCTGCCGCAGATCGTCTACGGGCTGCTATGCGACAAGGACGGACGACCGGTCGCGATCGAGGTCTTCAGCGGCGAGTGCCACGACGATAAGACGCTCCCGTCACAGGTCTCCAAGCTCAAGGACCGCTTCGGCCTGGAGCGGGTCGTCGTCGTGGCCGACCGCGGGATGGTCACCAAGGCGAACATCGACCTGCTCTCAGGGGCCGAGGGCGTCGACTGGATCACCGCGCTGAAGGCCCCGACGATCAAGCGGCTCGCCCGCTCGGGGGCCTTTCAGCCCTCGCTGTTTGACGAGCAGAACCTCGGCGAGATCACCGCCCCCGAAGACTTCCCCGGCGAGCGGCTGATCGTCTGCCGCAACCCCCTCGTCGGCGCCCAGCGCGCCCGCAAGCGCGACGAGCTGTTGGACGCGACCGAGACCGATCTCACCGCGATCGCTCACCGCGTCGCGCACGGCACGCTTGCCGGTGCCGATCAGATCGGCCTGGCCGTCGGCCCGGCGCTAAAGCGCCACCGGATGAAGAAGCACTTCGAGATCACGATCGGGCAGAGCACCTTCACCTATGCCCGCAAGGCCGAGCAGATCGCGGCGGAGGCCGCGCTCGACGGGTTCTACATCCTGCGCACCAGCCTCGCCCGGGACCTCCTTCAGACCGATGGCGTCGTGCGCGCCTACAAGAACCTCGAGCAGGCAGAGCGAGCGTTCGGGTCGATCAAGGGGCCCGACCTGCGGATCCGACCGATCCATCACCGCCTCGAGGACAGGGTCAAGGCGCACGTCCTGATCTGCATGCTCGCCTACCACCTCACCTGGCATCTGAAGGCCGCGTGGAAGCCGCTGCTGTTCACAGACGAGGACCGACCCGTGAACCCCGACCCTGTCGCCAAGGCCGTCCGCTCACCCGCCGCCCAGGCAAAGGCGCAGACCAAGCGCACGAGCACAGAGCAGCCCGCGCACAGTTACCAGACCCTGCTCGCCGAGCTCGCGACCCAGACCCGCAACACGATCCGCCTCGCCGGCTCCAGCGCGACGTTCGAGAAGCTCGCCCAGCCGACGCCCCTCCAAGCCCACGCCCACCAGCTCGCCCGGCACGCCCCCGTCACCGCGTAGACACGACCCGAACACGCAAGACCTTCCAAAAACCCAGCAACCACCGGCGAATCCGGCGAAATCCGCCATCACGCCAGGGGGAACTTCGGGCTAGCTCCTCGCGCTGGGAATCTTCAGTGGGGTTCTCCGAGCTCATAACCCGAAGGTCGCGGGTTCGAATCCCGCCCCCGCTATCAAACGAAAGCCCTGGAAATCCCAGGGTTTTTGTGTTTCTAGGGATGATGCTCGGCAGAGCTTCCTCCCGGAATTTCCTCCCGAAACTAGGCGGCACGTATCCCGAGCCCGTCGGTGTGGTGACGCCCACGAGCGCGTGCCGAAACGCCCTGGAAAGTGTCGATGTGTCAGCGCGGCTGCTCGATCGAGCCCGATCATACGCGAGTGAGGCCCGAGCCCATCCCAGAAGTTTCGCTGGAAACGTAGCACGGATGGGCGACCAGTCGTGTAACATATCCGGTGTTATGGCTAGGCCGGCGACAGCGCGAGATCTTCTTTACGGCTACCTGGATTCGCTCGACGAGCGCGATCGGGGGCAGGCGAGCAGCGCCTTCGATCTCTCGTTGGACGGGCCGGAGCTGGCACGGTTCGCGAGCGCGCGCGGGCAGCACCCGCCGGATGTGGAAAGTCTGTTGAGGCGGATGGTCGCCAAGGGAGAGGCTCACCGCCTGCAGGCGGGCCGCTATCTCGTCAACCGTCCTGGTTTGCTCAGCCCCCGTCCGCGCCTTGACGATCTCGAGCCGGTGGCGGAGCTCGTGCTAAGACGACTGGATCACAGTTACTACCTCTCGTGGCATACGGGCCTGTGGCATCACGGGTTGATCGAGCAGCAGTCGCGTACCGTGCTGTGCGCCGTGAGGATCCGTAAGCGCCCGGTGCGCCTGGGAGCCCAGACGGTGCGGTTCGTGAGCGTCACGCAACGCAAGTTCTTCGGCTTTTCCCGGAGCGATTCCTACCAGGCGCCGGTATGGGTCGCCGACCTGGAGAAGACGCTCCTGGACTCGCTCGACGCGCCTGCCCTGGCGGGACCGATGCCGGTCGTGATCGCGGCCCTCGACCAAGCCGCGCGTCACGGCACGCTCGACCCGGAACGGCTGGTGGCCTACGCGATCAGGATGGGCGGCCCGGTGCTCAACCGCCGGCTGGGGTACTACATGGAGAAGCTGAACATTCCGGGCGCCGCAGGCTTGGAGGCGCACCTGGGCCGCAAGTCCGCCGTGCCACTGCAACCGGGACGAGCGCCTCGGCGGGGAGCCAAGGTGGACCCGCGCTGGCGGGTTTACGAAGACGACGCGCTCGTCAGCTCTGCAAGGGAACTGAAGTGAGCGTCACCAGCCAGGATCTCCTTGAGCGCGCCGAGGAGCGCACCGGGCTGGTACGCAACCAGCTGCTGCTGATGGTCGCAAAGAGCGCCGCGGTGCGCCACATCGCCCAGGGTCCGCTACAGCGAGCACTTCGTGCTCAAGGGCGGAACGCTTTTGACGCACGTCTACAGCAGTCCGCGCCAGTCGATCCAGGACGCCGACTATCTGCATCGCCAAGCCGAGACCGTGAGCGCCCCCGAATTGGAGCAGGCGCTGCTCGGCGACTCGCAAGGCATCACGTTCGAGCCGGCGTTCTCCTATCAGGCCGGCCGAGAGCAGTTTCGCGGCACGGTCGAGTTCACGTTCGATGACATCGTGATCCGCCGCAGCAGGCCGCTGAAGGTGAGCGTCTCGGTACGCCCAGGCGAGTGGCTGGACCCGCCCCGCTCGCCGCTGGACTACCACGACCCTCTACTCGCCGAGCACAGCACCTTCAAGGTCCAGGGCCTCAGCCTGAACGAGCTGGCGGCCGAGAAGCTGCTCGGATGGTGCTCGAAGGACCTCCCAAAGCACCTGGTGGACCTCGCCTACATCGCCCGCGAGCACCCCGCCGAGATCGACCACGAGCTCGTCGCCCGCCTGGTCGCACAGAAGTTCGCCCACGAGGGCGGACGAGGCCGTTACCGCGAGCTGGGCATCACCGGCGTGGCCCAGCTCCCCGGCCGCTTCAGCGACCGCCGGCGATTGGACGAGGTCATGCACGGCCGAGGACTCGGCGACCTGTTCTTCGCGCTCGCCGAGCAGCGGCGACCAGCCGAGCAGACACTGACTAGCACCGCCAACATCGAACGGCTCGCCCTGGGCTTCTGGGAGAGCACGCTCGAACTCCTACGACGCCGAACATGAGTTCCTGCCGGCACGCCGGCATGCGCGCTTTCGCCGAGTTCGGAACCCGCTGCGCGCGCTCAAGGAGCGGGCCGTAAGCGTCCGTCGCGGTTGGCGGTCTCCGCCGTTTCGTGACTCACACCGAAGGTCGTGATACTGAAGCCAGCCGCTCACAGGCGCCGATCGAGACGCAGCACGCGCACCCCTCGGTGATCGTGGAGACGTCGGCGGCGGCGCCGACGATTGCGGCCCGGACAGCAGCGCCTTCTACGCTGCCCGGCGGCTATGGGTCTCACATCCATCACGGAGGGCGTAGTCGTCGCTCACGACGGCCTGGTAGCGGCAGCTCGACCAAAAGTCGTTGGCCGGTTTCGGCTGCTCGCGGTCATTAAGGGGGACAGGAACGGATCGGCCCCAACTCATACGGGGGAATCGCGTCCTGTTCCACGACAAGTCAATGGAGCGAGCAGATGACACGAACGAACAAGACCTCTGGACCGGCCGATGGCGCCGCGGTGTCGTTGGATGAACCGCTGCTTGACTGCGAAGCGGCGGCGGCGCTGTTGAACGTGCGGGTCTCGTGGGTCCGCGATGCCGCGCGGCTTGGGCATTTGCCGTGTCTGCGCGTGGGGCGTCATTTGCGATTCACGCGGGTGATGCTCGAAGACTGGTTGGCCGAGCAGGTTGCCGTCTCATCGACGCCTGCCCGCGCGTATCCCAGGCCCGTCAACGGTTCGGGCGGCAGATCGAGCCGCGGCAGGTTCAGACGGAGCACCCAGGCGGCGCTCCTGGCGAGCCTGGCGGAGAACCCAAGGACCAAGGAGATTGACGATGAGCGATAACGATCCCCGCAGACAGCTACGGACAGGGGGCGATCGGGGCCGGATGGATCGTCCGCCGGGCTGGGCGGACTCGTTGTTCGCCGGGCGTTCACGCGCGGATAGGGAAGCCGATCAGGACGCGATGCTGCGCGTGCTGCTCGTGCTCGGCGGGGTCGTTGTCCTGCTGCTCGTGGGACTGCACGCGCTGTTCACGACGGTCGGCCTGCAGCTCGGATGGTGGTCGGCGCCGGTGTTCGCGCCGCTGCTGCTCTGGCTGTTCGCCTGCGCAGCTTGCAACCGTGTTCTGCGCCCCGTTGAGCTTGACGATCTGCGCTGGCGTCATCGTCTCGCGGGCGCGGGGATGTGGGCCGTGACGTTGTGGCTGGCATGGCCGTTGTGGGCCGGGCCGACAGCAGAGGCGTGGAAGGCGGCGCACGGCGGTCTTGGTCCTCTCGGGCCGCGCTATCCGCTCGGCGCGGTTCTTGGCGCCTCGCCTGTCGCGATGGGCGTGGTTGCATTCATATTGCTCGCGTTTGGGCATGGTCCTCGCGCCGCGCATCCGCCCACGCGAGCCCAAGCACACACCGCCGCCTGGTGATCCTGAGCCGCTGCGTTCACCGCTTGCCACCCCGCGCCGAGCGGACAATCCCCGCTGGCCCCCCAACGGCCCGCGCTGGCCATGATCGCGCTGCTGCTCACGCTCATGAGCTTCGCCGGGTGTACGGCTGGCGGCCTATGGGCGACCCGTGCGTTCGGCGCCGCCCAAAGGGCGAGTGAGGTGGAGTCGTCCCGCCAGCCGCTGAGCCTGATGACCCGTGGATTGCCCGCTAGCGGCGCATCCATCGCCGGGACGCACGTGTGGGCCGGACAGACCGCGGGCGGTGTGCTGCGCACCCCGGCGGACTGCGCGGCGATCGTCGTCGGCCCTCCGAAGGCGGGCAAGACGCGGAAGGTGATCGCGCCGACGCTTGCGTGCTGGGATGGACCCGCGCTTGTTACCTCGACGAAGGGTGACATTCTGCAGAGCGCCGCGCACCGTGCGCGGCGGGGTCCGGTTGCGGTGTATGACCCGACCGGCTCGCTTGGGCACCCGGAGGTGAGCGTCGGCTTCTCGCCGCTCTCGCGGTGTGGGAGTTGGGATGGCGCGGTTGAGGTAGCCGCCGCGCTGCTGTCCCCCGCCTCCGCTGATGAGAGTGTTCGTCATGGCGAGCACTTCGCCATCGCCGCCCGCGCGCTCCTGGCGCCACTGTTCCACGCGGCGGCTCTTTCCGGCGGTGGTGTTGACCGTGCGCGGGGATGGCTGGGGCGCTCGGAGTTCTCCCAGCCCGCCGAGATACTGCGCAAAGCGGATGCGCAGATCGCGCTGGAGGAGCTTTCTGGGGTCGCCGCGCAGGCCGTCGGGGACTACCGGACCTCTGTGCTCGGGACCGCGCAGGTCGCGCTCGCGTGGGCCTCACGCGCCGCAGTCAGAGCCTCCACCGACCCTGCCGTCACACCGCAGATCGACCTCGGGGAGCTGATCGCCCAGCAAGGCACGCTCTATGTGGTTTCTCCGTCGCGTATCCAGCAGGAGCTCGCGCCGCTGATCGCGGCCCTGCTGGACGGGCTGTGCGCGCACGCGATCGACCTTGCCATCACCTCCCCCGCCGGGCGCCTTGAGCATCCGTTGCTGCTGGCGCTCGATGAGGTAGCGAACATCGCACCGATCCGCTCATTGCCCCGCTTGCTCAGCGAGGGTATTCAGCAGGGCATCGTGCCCGTGCTGGGGGTTCAGGACATGAGCCAGGCCCGCGCGCGGTGGGGCGAGCACGAGACCGCGACGATGTGGTCCACGCCGGCGCTTCGGCTTGTGCTCGCCGGGGTCGCTGACCCCTACACCGCGCAGCTCGTCTCAGACGCCTGCGGCGAGCAGCTCGTGTGGCGCCCACAGATCAGCGAGAACACCTCGACCTCCCATCAGATCGAGCGCGCCGGTAAGACCTACACAGGCGGAGACAGCCACTCCTACGCCCAGCAGCGCGAGCGAGCGGTGCAGCCCGCGGACCTCAGAGCGATGCCCGCCGGACGAGCACTCGCGCTACCACAAGGCAGAGAGCCGATCGGCGTCGACCTGTTCGCAGGCGCACCCGGCCTGACCGACTGCGACTGGCAGACGCTCTGCCGGGGCGGAGCGGCTTGCGTGAAGGGTGAGGGGTAAGTGAGGAAGAGTAGGAAGGGAGTTGGATGTGTGATGATGGTGAGGAGGAGGGTGGGTGGAGGTGGTGAGTGGTGGCTGGTGATGTGCGTGGGGATGTTTGGGGAAGAGTGTTGTGCGGAGAGAGAATGTTTGTTGAGAAGAGGGGAGGTGTGATGGTGGCAGCAGTGCGCTGAAGCGCTGCTGTGGGCTTGCGTGGCTTGAGTTGGTTGAGCATGAGGAGTGTTAGGAAGCGCTTGGTGATTGTATGGTAGCTGCGGGTGGGGTGGGCTTGTTGAGCTGGGTAGTGTTGAGCTTGGTTGCTTGATGTATGATGAGCGCGCGAAGTTGTGTTGGGTTTGCTTGGGTGCGCGCGACGCGAGTTTGATACACGGTTAAGTGCTATTCGGCGCGCGTGAGGAGAGCGCGATGTGTTGTGAGTTGAGTGCGTGAATGGAGGGGCGTTGCGCGTGACAGGTATAGAGTGAAAGAAAAGCTAAACGCGCACGTTCGCGCGTGCGGACATCAAGCCGCACCTCACGACTCGGTGGATGATGACCGACCCCACCGAGTTCGAGGAAAGACGCTGACAAAGAGATCTAAGTGGTCTATACGTGGACCGAAGTCTGATGTCTATTGACGATGATATTAGAAATATTATTTTTTAGTTATTGATGATATTAATTTTTTTTTTTTATTTTTTTTTTTTTTTTTAATTAGGAAAAGTGCTAAATTCGAATCGAAGAATAATGAAAAAGATAAAAGTTTAAAAAAAAAAAAAAAAAAAAAAAAAAAAAAAAAAAAAAAAAAAAAAAAAAAAAAAAAAAAAAAAAAAAAAAAAAAAAAAAAAAAAAAAAAAAAAAAAAACGCAACGATGCCGCGAGAAAAAAAACGGCTATGTGACCCACTCTGACGGCGGCGGGCCGCCGGTGAAGCGTGCGGCGGTTGGGTCGCCGGCCTGGGTGAGCTGGCGCTCGAGCAGCTCCAGGCGATCGTGGAAGAGCAGCTCCGCGCGCGGGTCGGGGTTCTCGCCCGCGTCGAGCTGGGAGCGCCACGCGCTCAGGGCGCCGAGAACCTCTATGAGCGCGCGGTCTGTCCACCAGTCGGCGACGAGCTTTGAGAAGACGCGGGGGTAGCGCTCGGCCAGCGCGGACACGGCCGCCCACAGCTCGCGCCGCCATCGCTCCTGCTCGCCGGGCGGCTGGAGCCACCCCGGCGACCCGGCACTCTGACCTTTGGCTGGTTTGGGCGCGATGGCGGGCGCTGGCTACTCGCCGGCGGCCTGCGCCTGGGTGCTGAGCAGCCCGTCGCGGACAAACCGTGCTGCTGTCCTGGCTATCGGCTCCCCGGCGGCCTGCGCGCGCGGCCAAGCTCCGCGAGCGCGTGCTCGTCCAGCGTGATCGCGACGCGGCTCACAGCGCCATCCCCGTGTCCTGCTGAAGGCCGCTGTCGGGTGCGAGCTGGCGGGCGGTGGAGCGCTCAAGCTCCTCGCCCACATCCGTTTCCCCGTGACCGCGCGGAACGCGACCGAGGGCAGCTGCGCGCGCGAAGCCCGCATCAGCTCCGCCAATCTCCCGACGCGCTCAGCGTCCACACCCTCGGTCCCGAGATCCTCCCTGGCGACGTGCCAATCAGTCCCCTCGCGCGCGCGGGATGCCTGCACATAGGCGCCCTCCTGGCTCGTCTGCCAGCCGCCCGTTACGACGACAGCGCGATCAACGGTCGCGCCCTGCTGGCGATAAAGATGTTGCGCGTAAGCGAGACGCAGATTCGACAGGTCCTCACCACTGACCATCACCTCACGGGCGCCGTCGGTCAACACTTTCACTCGCTGTTCCTCGGGGTCCACGTCGAGGATTTCTCCGCGTGTGCCGTTCTCCACGCGGCGCTCACCGTCGGGACGGTGCTGGGACACGAACGCGACGCGGTCGCCCTCACGCAGACCGTAGGGGACGTCGGGCAACTGCACCTCGGTCTCGCCCAGCTCGCCGCGCTCAGCGCGTAGATACTGCGCTCGCGCGTTCATGCGGTCGATCTCCTTGGTGGACGCATCGGACATGAGCGCGACATGGCGCACGCCCTCACGTTCGGTCAGCCCGGCCCACTGCTTGACCGCTCCCTCAAGCGCCTGCTCGCGGGTGTCAGCGAAGTGAAGTTGCCCGCGGGCCTGGTAGTGAGCCATCGCCTGCTCAGCGCGACCGCCGCGCAAATCAGCCCACGCCCGGCGCTCATCGGGATCATCGGTGCGACGAACCTCAGACAGCCGGGCCGTCGGTGCGATCTCCGAGAGTTCATCGAACAGGCCGCCCGCGCCGATCGCGGGGAGCTGGCGCGCGTCACCGATCACCACCAGCTTTCCTCCCGACTGCGCGACCACTTCGCTCAGCGCGTCAAGACGGCGAGTGTCGGCCATCCCCGCCTCATCGAAAAACACGGTGCTTGACTCGTCCAGCGTGAGGCTGCCGGTGCGGGCTTTGGCGACCAACGAATCCAGCGTCATCGTCCTGCCTTCCAAGGACGGGCTTTCGCGGCCCAGCCGCTCGGCCGTGTCACCGGCCACCGCGACACCCCAAGGCTCACGGCCCGCGTGCTGCTCGGCACGCACCGCCGCGTCGATCACCACCCCCTTACCCGCCCCGGCCTGCCCGACGAGGACCGCCGCGCGCTCCGGGCCGGTGAGGACCCCGAGCGCCTGCTGCTGCTCGACGCTCAACGGGCCGCCGATCCGCTCGGTGACCTCCCTCACCGCCGCCGTTCGATCCTGATCGCTTACCGCTGCCCGGTGCCGGCCGCCATCTCGCTCACGCGCGCCTGCACGGCCTGCTCCATATTTCTGATCTCACGGGTAGTCATCCGCCCGCCCTCAAGCTCGATCACCTCACCCGAGGCGACCAGCTCGCGGGCGTGCTCGGCAACCCGGTTCGGTTCAAGCTCCCCGACGCCCTGCTCAAGCACGCTCGCGCGCAGCTCGCGCTCAGCGAACGTCGCGCCCTGCGCCGTCAACGAATCCGTCACCCGCTCCTGCCAGCCCGCCTCGCCCGCGCGCTGCACACCGCCCGGGCTGCCCAGACTGCAGACCCTCCACGTGGGCGCGGTCGACGTGCTGCCGGCCGCGCGCTGCTCCCATGTGGCTTGTAGCTCGGGGCGATTCTGCGGCGTCTTTGCCTGCCGGTTTTCGAGCTTGACGTTGCGCAGCTCGTCGCGCTCGGGCGCGCGGCCGTAGCGCGCACGGAAACGCTCAGCCGCCAACCACACCTCACGACTCCGCCCGCTCAACGCCTCCCGCGCACTCTCCGAGATCCCGGCGACCTCGAAGTAGCGCCCGTCGCGCCCGGTGCCCGCGACGATCTCATACCCCTGCCCTTGCAGCTCCTCGGCCAAGGCCCCGCGGTAGAACGCGCCCAGCTCCCGCGCCGCTCGAAACAACGGACGGCTCGCGACCGCCGCGAACTGCCCATCCTGGCGCACCACGCCGGTCACGACGACATGGCTGTGAAGCTGCGGGTCGGGCGCCTCACCCCCGGCGACACCCCGCGCGGTCGTATGACGAAACTCCGCCGCCAACACATCACCTGCCGGGGACAGCACCCGCCCGCCCGCGCCTTCGCGGACCACCGCGACCTCACCCCGCAGATGCTCAAGCGCACGCGAGACCGCCCGCCCATGCGCCAGCTCGACACCCGCGCGCTGCTGCTCAGAGCCAAGCGCCCACACCGCCGAAACAGACTTCGGCGCGCTGAACGTCAAGTCGATGCCGCCCGCCCGCCGGCCGTCGGCGCCAGCCCGGCGAATGAACTCGCCGCTCACCGGATGGCGACCCTCCATCAACGCGACGAGCTGCTCCGCGCGCACCGCCTCGCCCGCCTCCAACCCCAGCCGCTCGCGGGTCTCATCCAACACATGCCACACGCCCTGAGCCTCCGTCGGCTCGCCCGACGCCGACAGGTAGTAATCCCCCGCGACGGCGCGACCGTCCGCGACTCCAGATAGGCGGCGTACCCCGCCGCCTGGCCCGCACCGATGCTCGCAGCCGTCATCATCGCCCTGTAGACTACCACCAGAAACTGTCACGCTCTGACACAGTGCATCTAGTCTGTTTGGCTTTTCGCGTGCTGATTTTTTTTTTTTTTTTTTTTTTTTTTTTTTTTTTTTTTTTTTTTTTTTTTTTTTTTTGCGAAATTTTAGATTTTTATATTTTAATATTCTCTCTAACTAAAGTTGATAGAACATCTAACGATTGATTTTCTTTCTACATAAACTTTGATGTGTAATAATATATATATAAATAATATATATATATATAAATAAATATATATATATAAATAAATATATATATATAAATAATATATATAAATAATAATAAAAAAAAAAAAAAAAAAAAAAAAAAAAAAAAAAATGAGTTGAGAGTGATGATGTTGTGTATGATATGTGATAAGTAGTGAGAGTGTAAAGTGTGAGAAGATGAGAGTGAGTTAGTGTTGAGAGTGTAAGGGTTGTGTAGTGTGTTAGATGAGAGTGCGTGATATTGTTGCGTGAGATGAGTGGTTAAGTGCAGGTTGTTGTGTAGGTGGTTGAGTAGGTGATGGTGTGTTGTAAGCGTGTTTGTGATTCGGTGAGTTGTTTGTGAGTGTTGGTTGTTGATTTTATAACTGTGCTGTAAGCTTCTGCGCGCTTAGAGTTTATGTAAGTGTTTAACACTTAGAGATAATAGGTGAGCTGCTATTTTACGGAGCGCGGCAGGTTCTCCGCGACCGTCAGCGAGATGTTCTCAAAGAGCGATCAATCGCCGCGCACGAGTAAGCGTGGCTGATGCCGCTTGCTGACCCAGCTCGACCCGATGTCGAGCATTCCCGCTCGGAGATTGCAGGTTCGCGCGCGCTACGCCTCTGCGCGGTGTACGGGGGCGCGTAGAGGCGAGCTGGTTGATGCGAGGTACGCTGCTAAGCAACTGGTGGTGTGCTGTCGCAGTGCGGCTCGTTGTGGTTCGTTGCCGGTGCGGGTCGGCGGTCGTCCTGGCCTTGCCGTTGGCGACTGATGCGCCGTTTGCGTTGTTTCCGTTTCTGCTGCTCATGGTTGCTCTTAGCGCTCCGGTTGGGGGGCCGTGTTGATAGGAGCTCTGAAGCTACGGTGGGCGTCTTGGCGGGTCTTGCTTTCCCGCGGGCGTTGCTGTGTCATTAGGGGTGTGAACGCGAAGCCAGAGCAAAGAGCGGAGGCGTTGCGACTCCTGAGGGGCTCGCGGGCCTGTCCGATCGTGAGATCGCGCGCTGAGCTGGCTCGGCAACAAGACCGTCTCGCGATACGCGCGGAGCACGGGATCGCGCGAGTCGTTGCCGCGAGCAGCAGGAGTGCTGAGACGACATGAACGCTGTGGACGGCAACAGCGGCGCGGTTGACGAGCTGGGTTCGCTGAAGGCCTGACGGCGGCGGGCTTGCCCGCTGTTGAGTTCGCAGTTGCCGCGGGCACTTCGGAGCGGAAGTTGCGCCGTTGGCACTCTGACGGCCTCCTGCAAGAGCCCGCGCGCTGCTGGGTGGGCAAGCGCCGCGGTCCCTGTACGCGCCACGAGAGGTGGAACGCGTACAGGCGGTCGGCGAGCTGATGGCGCGCTACCACAACACTGACCGAGTAGCCCTCGGTCTGCTCGCCCTGGGGTACGAGCCAAGGGAGGACCGGCTGCGTGCCGCGTACGATCGCTTCCTTGAGCGCCAGGAGAGGTGGTTCGTCATGCTCGCTGCCATCTTCGACGCGCCCCCCGAAAGCGTTGAGGCCGATAAAGCAGTCGCAAATTTCACCGTGGCGCTGCGCACCAGCCGCCACTTCCGCTGGGCTCGACGTGCCGCTCGCGCCCTTCAACAGTTCGCCGCGAATCGAGAACAGCCCCAGAGTCCAGCGGTTAACGCGACGTGGGACTACGTCGAGAACGTCACGAGCATCTTCATCAAGGGCGGTCTCGGCTCGGATCAGGCGGTGCGCGAACTCCTCGGTGTCCTACCGATGGAGTCGCCTCTCCCAATGGACGACCAGGTGAGGATCACGAAGGCGCTACACCGGGCGACGAAGCTGAGCACTCTGAAACGAATCGCGGCGGAGGTGCCCCTCGCCGAGCTGACGCAAGCGTGTGATGAGGTCGTCACGATCGTCGTTGGCTACCTCGTCTCGATGGACGCCGGCCCGTACCTCAACGGCAAAACCCCGGAGTCGCCGGCACCGCTGCTCTGCGAGGTCATCAACATCGACCCGAGCGCGCTCGCGTACTTCGGCTTGCTCATCGCCTCATTCAAGCGCGACCCGGAGGCCGGTGAGGAGCTAACAAACGCCGTCATCACCTTCTCCGAACTCTTCGGCCTCCTCGTCAGCGTCGCACTCACCGAGGTCAACGGGCGGGTGCCAGTGGTGGAGGCGATTGCTGCTCGCTACCTGGGCAACTGGATTGACCGGGAGTTCTTGTTCACCCGATGCTGACTTAACTGCACGGCGCCTGCACTCCGACGC
Source organism: uncultured Solirubrobacterales bacterium (assembly GCA_963810645.1). GTDB lineage: Bacteria > Actinomycetota > Thermoleophilia > Solirubrobacterales > Solirubrobacteraceae > Palsa-744. Next base: position 148,648 of record CAWEOK010000022.1, read on the forward strand.
TGGCGCCGGTGGCGTAGGGAATAGGATCCAAATAACACTATGGCAGCGGGTTTACCGGACTAACCCACTTTTGGTACACCGAGTCGCCGCCACTTTTTGGTTCGGCAAGGATGATCGCTTCGGTGCCGTTTTCGGAGACCCACTCGGGAGATGATGGCTCGTAAGTATGGCCATAGATCAGTGTGGCTTGTCCAGTTGTGAGGTCCATCATATATGCGGAGTCATTGTGGGCTTCCGGTTCGACGGTACACATCACGTAGCGACCGTTAGAGCTGATGCCGTTCGTCGTATCAAGCGATTGCCCCTCGTCAACACCTCCACCCCACTCAGGGGAATTCCAGCACGTGTTACCTCCAACCTTTGGAGCTTCTTTGTAGCCGCTGCCAGGTTCATAGACAAACTCGTTTATAAGCAGATCGGAAGTCATTTGACCCATAATAAGGACTCCGCTGGCCGAAGCCGCGAATAGGGCCGTTCTCGGTTCGCCTCGTTCGTGATTGTCTTCCAACGGTGGTGGTGGCGGCAACAGTTGAGGGGCCGATATGTCATTGAAGGAAAGAATACCCTCCGCTTCCCATTCGCCGACGACCCCGTGATGATCGCATACTTCCGCGCCGTAGCCTTCTGAGATATAACGACAAAACCCAAAGATTCCCGATTGGCCGTTAGGACTTATATAGTCGATCCACAATGGGGCCAGAGTACCGCTTACTCCCCTGCCGGGCCAACTCCCAATGATGGTTTCATTTCCGCTAGCGACGTTGTAGGAGTGCAGGGTCTTTATGACTTCACTACTGTTGCCGCCGCTGGTCGTGGAGTAGACAACCGTGCTGCCGTCTCTGAGAGCTGAAATTCTTCCGCTTCTGTGGTTATCATTTTTCGCGCGCCACCACGGGGAACCACAAAGAGACCGTATTCGCCCGCGTCGAGGTTCGTCGCTTCGCGGTAGAGGACAGTGCCGTTGTCGGCAACACGGGTTATCTGGGCTCCCGACACGAGCGGAGCATCACTGTGAATTGTGGTTGTTTCGTGGGTTCGGATATCAACCACTGCGCCTTCTTCGTCAGCATTCGGGCCAGCTAGAATCACGTAGTATTGACCGTTGACCGCCCAGTCGTAGGCTTGCTGGTTTGGATAGAGGCTGAGGCCGGTGACTCTTGTGCCCACCACCGCCGTTTCGCTAGAGGCCGCGGGCTGTGATGTGCCAAGGGAGTTATAGGCGGTGACGGCGACTCGGATGGTATCTCCAACTTCGCCGGCCGCGAGCGTGTACTTGTCGCCCGTCGCGCCGGGAATGCTCGAGCAGTCGCCGGCAGGCTTACAGGCTTCCCATTGGTACGTGTATCCAGTCGGGTTGTCGTCCCAGTCGCCAACGAAGACTCCAAGCGTGTCGTCAACTTGTGGCGGGTTATTGCCTTGTTCATCCGTGATGATCGGAGGTGAGCCCTCGATGGGCGCCGAGTTACTGGGCGGGTTTGTTCCGCTACCTTTTCCACCCCCGGCTCCGCCACCACTGCCGCCCGATCCGCCGGAGCCACCACTGCCGCCTTTAGGGCTTCCCGAGCTACCAGCACAGACGTTGCCACCGAGCGGCTGAGTAAACAGCGCCGGTGTTTGGGGCGTACTCAGGTGCCAATCGAGCAGCTCCCCCTCGGCCGAGAACTGCCCGAACTTCGCATCCCATAGGCAGGTTCCTGGCTGGGCGCTGAAGTCAACGCCAGAGCCAACGTTTAGTGTGAGGCTGCCGACTCCGCCTACTCCGACCCCGGCCTTGACGGTCAGCCCGATCCCTGCTGACGCTTGGGCAAACGCTTTAGTGGTCATCGTGAAATGGGGGTTCGCGAATGATACGTCCGGAATCAAAGTCATTACTGGAGGAACACCGATCGTGTGACCACCAGCGTTGACTTCGATGGAGCCCCCACTACTGAAGACGCCGCCCACGCCAGCGGAGCCGTCCAGTTCTCCTTCTATACCGGCGGTGACAGGGATTGGGCCGGCCATGCCGTCAACCGAGAATGATGCGCTGATCGAGCAGGAGAGCCCCGCGCCGGCGGTCACGTTAAGGCCGGCTTCTGCGGTGAAGTGAACACTAACCCTGACCCCATCGGTGATGTTATGGCCGAAGACACCGAAGGTTGACCAACCGCCGGAGATCGAGACGCCCTTGATATGACGATAGGGCGTAAGCCCGTCCGCGGGGTCACAGCTAAATCCGAGATCAGCTGCAGAAGCCGTGGGCGTTTCAGTGGCTTCTAGGGGCACGTCGAATTCGAAGTTGGGAGCGACCTGATAGATGCTCGCGGCAGTCAGGGTGGCCTTCGTCGTCCCAGACCCATATGAGATGCTCGTAACGTTGGAGAGCAAGCCTCGCGGCAATAGCGAGCTTGGTGGCAGTGAGAGGACGGTTCTGCGCGCGAGGGCAATATGCCCTTTGAGAACGACGGCAGATGGATCTTCGGCTGGACCCGAGATCGAGATCTCGCCGCCGGTGAGGGGCTTCAGACCCGGATTCACGATCGAGGAGTAGGTGCCCGTGAGGAGCGCATGGCGCCCGGGGCTGACGCGAACGGTGACGATCTTGGTTAGCGCCGTAGCGATCGCTCCGCGCTTGACTGGCCCGCTCGCTCGAGCGATCTTGACCGAGGCCAGTGTGAGGCGATAGACCCCAGGCTTCGCCTTGGCGAGCGTGAGCCCGCCCGCCGGGACCGTCCGACGCAGCCCTCTGGGACCTCGCAACACCGCCGCCGGCCGCTGGCCTCTCGGCAACCCCGTCAACCGCACCGTCAACGAGCCGGACATCGCGGACGCAGACGCATAGCCTTCGGCCGACGCGGCAGGAGCGAGGCAGAGGCCAAGCGTGAGCGCGAGACCGAGAAGAACAACAATGCGGCGCGGGTTGCTCATCGCAGGCAGTCCCGACCTCGTCGCGGGGGCGTTTATCAGGCTATCTGGTTCCCCCGCGGAGATCATTAGGTCATCTACTCAGACACAACGCTACAGGAAGCTCACGGCTTCCGTTAGTCCCCGTTGGCGGGGTGTGAGGTGTCCGTAGGGGTTGGGCGTCTCCGGGCATTTGGGCTTCGCGGGCAGGACGACCTCGCCGTTGGCCCAGGGGACGAACGGGGCATCAACATGGAACCTACCACATGGCGCTGGGGAGGGCTGGCACGGAGGGTTCCGGGCGTGGCAAACATCGCCAAGGACCCCCAAGTCGCGCTCGGCCGCGCCATCCGCCTGCGCCGGGAAGAGCTCGGCGTCTCCCAGCAAGACCTGGGGCTTGAGGTTGGATACGACCAATCTTGGGTCTCCCACATTGAGAACGGGCACGCCAACCCCGCCTATGGGACCATTGATCGGATCGCCCGAGCGCTGGCGTGGTCGATGTCGCAGCTCGTCACCCTTGCCGAGTCGATCGAGACGGAGGATCGTAAGCCTCTTGACCAACCGCTACGCCCTGCCCGAGTAGCTGCCGGTACATGACCCGAGTCTCGCGCGTGGGTTGGAGCCCGAGCTGTTCATCGAGTGCGTGGGCGAGGTCGTTGTAGCCCGAGTGCGCCCGCCGGTCACGCCGCGGCGCGCTCGCGAGAATGGGGTTTCTTGGCGGATGCCGAGCGCTTGGCGGGCTTGAGCTTCTTGGGACGGAAGGCTGCGGAGAGCAGCCGGGCGTCGTCGGCTCGGCTCTTGTGGTGCAGGTAGCGCATGGTGGTCTTGATGTCGGCGTGGCCCATCCATGCCTGGACCTGGACGATGCTGGCCTTGTTGATGGCGAGTGAGCCGAAGGTGTGGCGCAGGTCGTGGAAGCGCAGCCGCCTGAGCTTGGCGGCGTCGAGCGTTGCGAGGTAGCGCCGGCGCAGGGCAGACCCGTCGACGTGGGTGCCCTCGCGGCTGACGAACACAAGATCGCCCTTCGCGGTTTGCGTGCTGCGAGTCTTCAGGTCGCTCAGCGCGTGGGCGACCTTGCTCCACCATCGGCACGGTGCGTGACTTGCGCGACTTCGGCTTGCCTGCGCGGTTGGCGCTGTAGCCCTCGAAGACACGGATCGAGGACTGCTCGAAGTCGACGTCTTCCCAGCGCAGCGCCAGCAGCTCCCCGCGGCGCAGACCGCTGAGGGCGGCGGTGAGGTAGATCGCTGCGTCCTGACGGTCCTCCGTGGCTCGTAGGGCGCGCTCGGTGTCGCTGACGGCCGGGCGGCTGGGATCGCGGTGGGCGCCCTCAGCGGCGGTGGCCACAAGCGTGTCGAATCTCCTCGGGGGAATAGAAGTCAAAGCGGGCCGCGTCGTAGGACTCGCGCAGCCGCTTGACCTTCGCGATGGGGTTGGCGATCAGGCCGTGATAGTCGACGGCGTGCTGGAAGATCGCGTGCAGCTGGGTGACGATCTTGTTGACTGTGTGCCGGGCGCGCTTGCCGTCCTCGGCCAGAGCGGTTGCGCCAGTGCTCGATCTCCTCGACGCTGATCGTCTCGATACGCTTGACGTGCCGAACTCGGCCAGCAGGTGCGCATCGAGCACGGAGCGGTAATCGACCTGCGTGCTGGCTGACCAGTCACGCTCGAAGCGCCCGCGCTGGAACCACTCCTCAGCGACGTCGGCGAACGTCAGGCCGGTGCGCTCCTGGCGCAATTGCCCGCGGCGCGCGTCGACGAGGATCGCGTCGAGCAGCGCCTGCGCGTCGCGCTCGCGCAGGAAGCTCGCGGCCGGTGCGCCCTTGCCGGTCCAGGCAGTGCCGAGGCGCTTCTCGTGCTGGCCATGCTGGTCGCGCCACTTCGCGCACCAGCGTCTTGCGGCGCTTGCCCTCATACAGCCATACGTGTCCGCTGATCGCGGCGCAGGGATCGAGGGTTGCAGGTGCCATGAGGTTCCTTGCGTTCGGTTTGGATAGAGGCCCCCCGCCGTAGAGCGGCGGGACAACTCACCGAACCGTAGCGCGCGTCGCGGACGGAATTTCCTCCCGAACTTCCTCCCCAAACAGCCTTGCTCAACTCAAATTATCGTGGCGAAATGGCTTATATACAGGGCATTTGCGGCCTAAGAGGACCTATGACATCCAGCTCAAGACCCGAGATCTTTGGGATCAAACAACGACAGCTCTTGCTGACGATTAGCGGCGTGTAGCTTGCGCTGATGTACATATTGGAAATCCATACGGTAAATCCCCCAATCACTGCGGAGCGCGATTACGTCCGCCATGCCCGAAGGCCAGTAGTGGTAGACACTTGGCAGAGAGCTCCTGAACGGATCGAACATGCTCGATGCGCCAGAGACCAGACCGGCTAGTGGCGATCGCAGGTGGGGACACACAACGGGGGTCGCATAGCCCCAGTTGGCAATCTCATGTCGGGCTTTCCTGCTGTCGGATATCGCGCTCATAGCCAGAGTCTAGATGCATCGGCGGCGCGCGCCCTTGGCAAGCGCTGTTGAGCGAGCAGCTTCAGTATTCCGCGCAACACTATACGTTGCGCTAACATACCCCCATGCCAGTAAGCACAGCCGAGAAGGTCGTGGCGTTGAGCGAGGACTTCCACTCCCAGCGTCGCCTGGCCGAGCTGCTGGGTGTCAGCCCGGCGCAGGTCACGCGCTGGCGCCAGGGTCGGGGCATCGATGAGGCGAACGCCCGGCGGGTTGATCTCCTGGAGCTCGTGATGTCGAGCCTGCTGCGGCTATATTCCCCTGAGGCGGCCGAGCTGTGGCTGCTCGGGATCAATCCTCACCTGGTGGGGCGTCGTCCGATAGATATCATCCGGGCCGGGCGTTCGCGCGAGCTGCTCGATGCGATCGCGCAGGAGCGCGCCGGCAGCTTCGCGTGATCCTCTGGCGGCTGCTGCCACTGGCGCACGATGCGGCGCCGGCCGGTCCAGGCGGGGCGCTGCGGTTTCCCCGCGAGCTGCAGGGAGCCGGACGCCACGACAACCCCGACCGGTACGGCTGCCTGTACGTATCCGAGAGCCCGGTCTCGGCGGTCGCCGAGGCACTGGCGCCGTTCCGTGGAACCGGTGCGCTTGTGCCGACAATGCTGCTCCGCGCGGGCGCGCCGCTCGTGCTGGCGCAGCTTGAGCTCGAGGACGGCAGCGATCTGATCGACCTGGACGAGCCTCGCGTGCTCACGCGCACCCGGCTGCGTCCCTCTCAGGTGGCTACTTACACGCGCGCGCTCACCCAGGCGTACGCCACGCGCATTTACGACGAGCATCCCACGGCGGTTGGTCTGAGCTGGTGGTCGACGATCGAGGCGAGCCTCGTCAACTCGACCCTCTATGACCGCGCGGCCGATGTGCTGCGTCTCGTCGACATACAGCAGCTCACGCTCGAGCACCCAGCGACACACGCAGCGGCGGACCTGCTGGGCCTCGCGCTCGCCGGCTCCTGAGTACACCTCGCGGGCTGACCCACAGCGCTAAGCTCGCAACCGATGGCCGCATCCGGCGACGATCCAGCTTGCCGGATTGTTCACTTTCTCACCTCTTCAGCCCGACTCCAGAAGACTCACAAACCTCGCCCGCTACGCTGCGCTCCAGTGCGTCGTACACCCACCGCAGCCCTCCCCGCGGCATGACGCCCACACCGCGCGATCCCGAGGAGCTCGAGGCCGCCGGCGCTCCGGCGTCCGCGGAGATTCCCGCCGCCACGAGACCCGGGGCCGTGCATCTGGTGGTCTCAGATCTCGACCGCTCGGTCGGCTTCTACGAGCGCGCGATCGGTCTCACGCTGCGCGAGCGCTCTGCCGGGCGGGCGTACCTCGGGGCCGGCGCGGAGGACCTGCTGGTCTTGATCGAGCGGCCCGGCGCGGTGTCGGCGCGCGGGTATTGCGGTCTGTATCACTTCGCGTTGCTCGTCCCCGCGCGTGTCGATCTCGCGCGCTGGCTGGCCCACGCCGCCCGCGAGCGCATCCAGCTGACCGGTGTCGCCGACCATTACGTGAGCGAGGCGATCTACCTGAGCGATCCCGACGATCACGGGATCGAGATCTACTGGGACCGCCCTCGCGAGACGTGGGAGGGACAGGTCGCGCAACGAATGACGACGCTCCCGCTCGACACCCAGGGTCTGCTGGGCGAGCTCGAGGACCCCGCACGCGAACCGTTCGAGCGCATCGCGCCGGACACGGTGATGGGTCATGTGCACCTGTGTGTAGCGGAGATCCCGGGCACGATCGCGTTCTACCGGGACCTGCTCGGCTTCGGGCTGATGGCCCGGCTTGGCGATCAGGCCGCGTTCCTGAGCGCCGGTGGCTATCACCATCACCTCGGCGCCAACACGTGGGAGAGCGCCGGCGCCGCCCAGCCCCCTCCTGGGACGGCGTCGCTGAACGCAATCACGATCGTCCTGCCGAGCGCCGCCGACCGCGACCGTCTCGCCGCGCGCGTGGCCGATGACGGGCAGGCGCCGGAGCCCGAGTCCGTCGATGAGGGCGTGCTCGTAGGCGACCCGTCTGGCAATCCGATTGTTCTGAGCGCGCTCGCCGGACGGTAATCTCCGAAGCGCCCTGAAGCACCAATCGATCTCGCTCGCGCCGCTCTGGTTCTTGGATCGAGGTCAGCTGCGCTGGCAGGCGGCGAGCGCTTGTGCCTTGGCCGCGGAGGGGATTGGCGAGGCGTTGATGACTTCGGCGCACACTTCTTTGGCAGCCGCGCGCGCTCCTGAGAGGTTGCCGTGGGCGGCCTTGTTGCAGATCCCTTCCACCTTGGCTTTCAAGCTCGTGGAGAGCGTTGGGTCTCTTTGGATGATCGACTTGCACTCCGCCACGGCCTGCGCCACGCCCGCGGGGCTCGTTGGGAGGCCTGATGTGGTCGTCGGGGAGGACGTCGATGTTGCGACGGGCGGGGACTTCGATGTCGCTGTCGTGGTCGGGGACGTCGATGTCGTGGCGGTGGAAGCGGGCTGGGTCACGCTGACCGCCCGCGCGGGCGTCGAGCTGCTGGATGTGGAGCTGCTTGACCCGCAGCCGGCGATGAACACGCCGGCGAGCGCAACGACCAGCCATGTGGAGCGCTGCCTAATCATTTCTCCCCCTTGATCGAAACGGACGCTCGTCCGGCGGCCCTTCAGCCGCACGGTCGGCGTGTGTCCCGACAACGCTACACCCACACACGGATCCAAGCGCGATCGGGCATGATGCCGATGTGTCCGAGTTCCGGGGGTTTCCGCCTGAGGCGATCGAGTTCCTGCGCGAGCTGGAGGAGAACAACGACCGCGATTGGTTCAAGGCCAACCGGGCGCGCTACGACGAGTATCTGGTTGCGCCGGCCAAAGCGCTGGGGGAGGACCTGGCCGATCTTGGCCGGCCGCACCTGTTTAGGCCGTGGAACGACACGCGCTTTCGTGCCGGCCCGCCGATCAAGGAGCATGTCGGCCTGGCGATCGGGTATGAGGGCGCCGGAGGGTTCTATGTCGAGATCTCACTCGACGGGTTGCTGGTGGCCGCGGGGCTGCACAACCCCGCGCCGGACCAGGTCGAGCGCTTGCGGCGGTCTGTCAACGCGGGCCGCACCGCCGCGGCGCTCACCAGGGCGATCGGTCGTGCGCAGGACGCGGGTCTCGAGCTGAACGAGCCCGATCTCGTTCGTGCGCCTCGCGGCTACCCGGTCGATCACCCGCGCCTGGATCTGCTGCGACGGCGCCGTCTGACGGTCGCTCGGCGTCACGAGCTCGGCGCGTGGCTGCACAAGCCTCGCGCGGGGACGCGCATCCGTACGGAGCTCGAGGCAGCGGCGCCGCTCGTGCGCTGGTTGCGCGAGCACGTCGGCGCCACGCAACGCGCCACCCCGCGAACCGGCTGAGAAGCAGCTCTGTCTGCCGTCGCAGACAAACCCCGACAAAGCCAGCTCTACCCTCCGAATCTCCGAAGCCCCCTAAATGAGGGGTAGTAGTAGAGGTATCGAACAGGTGGCCATGAGAGTAGTCTTTAGGTGTCTATCCTGGTAGCTTTTCTGACACCTCTTAGTGGTATCGTGGGAAACCGAACGAAAGGAAAGGCGATGCCAAAGACACGAAACTCATCGACCGAGACCCATCGCACCACGGTCGTATCGTCGGTTGCGGACATTGCTGCGTTTCTACAAGACGCGCTCGGGCAGAAGCTCGTCGCCTTCATGGTTGGGGTCGAGGATCCCAAGACGGTGGGACGATGGGCTTCTGGTAATCGTTTGCCTAAGGACTTGGAGGTGGAGCGTAGGCTCCGCGACGCCCACCAGATCTTTCGCCTACTCCTGACTCAGGAGAGCCCGTACACCGTCCGAGCCTGGTTCGTTGGCCTCAACCCTCAGCTGGATGACGAGTCACCGGCGGTCGCGATCAGAGACGGACGCACCCGCGACGTGCTGGTAGCAGCGAAGGCGTTCTTGGCGGGCGGATGATTGGGCCCGGATCTCCTAGCGGCACCTCAGGATGGTGTCTGGAGGGTGGGCCGAGAACCCGATCTGCTCTCAGCGAGCTTTGTCTAGCAACTCCTCCGAACTGGGGAAGCCGAACACTGGCAACCGCTTCGACAGTCCGACCGGCGCCTACGGCGTGCGCTACTTCGCCACGGATCTAGACGGATGCTATGGCGAGACGCTGGCTCGGTTTCGCGCCGATAAGAAGCTCGCAAAGGTGATCGGGGACGAGTGGTCCGAGCTGGGCTTCATGAGCGTGGGGGACATCCCGGCCGATTGGCGCCAGCGGCGCGGCGCGGTTCGTGTGCGTTTTCCAGACGATGGCGCAAACGCAACGTTCTCAGCGGGCGTGCGATTCCTCGATATTGAGTCTGTACACACACGTGAGGCGCTTCTTCCCGACTTCGAGCCCCTCCTGAGATTTTATGGCTACTCAGACCTGGATGTTGCTGTTGTGAGAGGCCACGACAGACGCGTAACCCGCTACGTCAGTCAATGGACCTATGAACAGCGCGATGAGGATGATCACCCGATGTATGCCGGCATCCGCTATCTATCGCGACTCAACAGCGATTGGGAGTGCTGGGCCGTATTCGATTATGTAGGGATCGAGGAGCTGGCCCGTCGCCCGATTCTTGCTCACGACGTGGCGCTGAAGCGCATCGCCAAACTGTACGGACTGACCGTTTATTGATCGTACGAGCCGGGGAGTAGGGCTTGCCATGAACAGGCTGGTCCCCCCTCGAGGTTTTGGGGGAGGGGAAGAGAGAGATAGAACCAAAAACGACCCATCGATCGGGTCACCCCACAACCATCTTCCCACCCGCCCACGACGGGAACGTCAAGGGATGGGGATGAGGGGGGTGGGATTTATGGGAGACAAGAACGCGAGTCGCCCGAAACACAGGTCAGTATCGCCGCTCACAGATCCGGGATGCTCGAGCCCAAGGATCAGGGACCGACCCAGCAGTCCGCCGAGATCGCTGCGGCGGTTCGGTGAGGGCAAATCAGGGCAAATGGAGGGTCTGATTTCGCAACGCGTCATCATCGGCGTGCTCGGCAAGTAGTTTGGTCAGTGCTTGCACCCATTGGGGGATCGCGTCTTTGCTGCGGGGCATAGTCGCGTCGAACGTGAAGATCATCCCGTAGTGCTCATCTCCCGCGGCGAGGAACTGGTCGTGGATGGCCTGGAAGTCCGCGATGTCGTTGGTGACGATCGCTCGCTGCTCCGTGGCCATCTGGCGGACGAGCTCGCGGTCGCCGCGGCTGGCAAGGTCGGGGCGGTCCTTCTTGACGGCCTGCACGTCGTGCTCATTTTTTCGTAATTCCCGGGCGATCCGGGGTGAGATCATCTCGTCCAGCAGCAGCTTCACGCGAGCGCCTGTTGCCGACGCTGCCACCGCTCACGCTCGCGTTCGGCGATCGTGCGGGCCTGGTCGATCCATGCGTCGATCTCATCCTTGTAATCGGCGTAGTAGCGCAGGCAGGCATCGACCTGCTCGAGGGGAATCTCCAAATAGTCGGAGGTCTCCTTGAGGGAGTTCTGATTCTGTCTGATCGTTGTGATGACCTGCGCGACGTCCAGTCGCGTCCCGAGCAGCGCTGGCCTGCGACCTGCGGCGCCGTCGCGGAAGTAGATCAGCGGGTGCTCGTCGTGGCGCAGGCCCTCCTCGATGTAGCGTTCGGCAAGAGTGGTCTGAGGGGCATGGGTCTCTTGCGCACGCTGCTTCAGGCGCGCGACCGTGATGGGGTCGAAGCGAAACGCGACGCTCTGCTTGGTGGCGGGGGCGGCCATAGACTCAATACAAGTATAGCGACGTATAGCACCATGTCCAATGAGGATACCTCCTGACCCCCACCCCTCCCGATCTCCGAAGCAACCTGAAACGGAGAGTGCCGCCGGTCACCACACCGAGCGTTGCCAGAAAGGTCAGACCGCTACGCAGCCAAAGCATCACCCCACCGCTTTGAGCACACGACGCGCCGCTACTCGGCTCGCCAGGTATCGGTGTCTCGTGCCGTGGCCGGGCTCAAGGATCCGACGTTCTGGTCGTTGCCCTGATCGATGTCGGGCGATGGGCGCTCCTCGCCGACCCATGCGGGAACGCTCGGCGACTCGGGGGTGGCCCCGTCGCTGCTCTCGGGCTCGGTGCGAAGTTTCGGTGCCGGCGCATGCCAAGGTTTGAGGTTCTGCACGAGATCCCGGTAGAACTCGACAGCCTGGGCGCTCGTCTCTCGCACGAATGATCCTTCCGCGCGGCCTCGCTTTTGGCCCATTGGGCGTGAGCGGGCAACCACGAAGGCACGCGGGTCACGCTTGCGGTCGGGAGGGTAGAACAGCACGGTCTGGATCATCGCGGACGCTGCCCAGCGAGGCCGCGGTCGTGACCCGGGCGTTGGGGAACGCCGCTTCGATGCGGATATCGTCGGGAGCGTCGGCGAGCTGTTTGAGTAGCCAGCTGAATCGCGCCTTCAGCCTGCCTTCGCGGGGGGCGTCGATGGCGACGCTCGTCATTGTCTGCCGGGATCGCAGATCGGTGCGGATCTCAAGTGGCCCTACAGCATCGGGGATGCGCAGCGTGGAGTGCATCTCGCCGGATTCGACCAGCGACCTGACCGTTTCGTCGAGGCGCGATGCCATGCTCTGAGTGCGTGGTCGTTGAGCGATGACTGAGGCGCCCAGCTCCTGCGAGAGGCTGAGCGCGAGGTAGTTCGTGAACTGCTCCCAGCGCTCCGCGACATCACGCGCGGCGGGGTTTCCGGTGCGCAGCGTGCCTTCATGGGCGGATCTGCGGACCGTCACCCAGTTCTCGCCCATGTCCTCAAAGCCGACTGCGCCCGAGGCTTCGCTGCTGAGGTAGTGGATTAGCTCCCGAAGCACCCACTCCTGGTCGGGGTCGGAGATGCCGTGGTAGCGCTGCTGGACTACTGCCTCGGTTAGTACCCGCCACCACGAGAAATGCCAGAGGCCGGTTGTGCGCAGCTTGCGCCCGTCCACCGCCACGGGGGATTCGTCAGATGTCGCGGTGATCTCGGTTGAGATCGTCAGAACACCGTCAAAGCCGTGTTCACGTGCCACGTCGAGGTAACTGGCGACCTGCTCGTCCTTCAGTCGCGCGGAGCCGGTCTTGACCTCCACCAGGCACGTCCATGTCTTCTTGCCACGGCGGCAGATGATCGCGCCGTCCGGGACCACGGTCTTGCCGTCGCAGTCCTTGAACCTCACCTCCGCGAACGTCTCAATCGAAGGGGACTTTGGAGCGCCAAGCTCTTTCAGAAGAGCGTGTCCGAACTCCGGCACGCCGTGCATGACCGCCAGCAGGCAGGACGTTGCGCGCTTCTCCTGCTCCTGCTGCGTACGTGTCCCATAGGTCGGGATCAGACGAGCATGTCGCCATCCAGCGGGCTCGGAGCCCACCGGCGCAGACGCAATACCTGTCGCGCTCATCATGACGAGCGTACATGATCACCGGGAGCACGCAATCCCCAATCGTCCACCCAGGTAGGGTCCGCCCGAAACGCGATCACAGGGCTGGGAGGGCGGGCGCAGAGGAGACGCCTGGATCTCGCGCGGAGCAGAAGTGCCATCGCCAGTTCTCGTCCCGGGCAAAGGGGGCGGAGGCCTTCCGTCCCCACCGCGGCTACTGTTCCGGGCGGTATGGAAAGGACGAAGTCCAAGAGAGACATCGAGCGTGATCGCGAGCGGGCTGTGTACTACATGTCGCTGGCCGTCGCGGTTCGCAACAACGCCAACTGTTGGGGCAGCGCCGTCGGTGCGGTGCTTGTCTGCAATGACCGAGTCATCAGCACCGGCTACAACGGGACGCCCGCCAGGTTTCTCAACTGCCGTGAGGGCGGCTGCTTGCGGTGCCAGGAGCGTCATCTGCACGACGAAGATCCGGCCTATGAATCGCCCCATCGCGAGACCATGCAAGGCAAGGCGCTCGACATCTGTCTATGTGTTCATGCCGAGCAGAATGCACTGCTGAGCGCGGCGCGGCATGGAATCGCGGTCAACGGCTCCGTGCTCTACGTGACCCACCAGCCATGCTTTTCGTGTCTGAAGGAGTCGATTCAGGCGGGCGTGCGGCAGGTCATATATTTGAAGGACTGGTACGGGGCAGAGGGCCAGGGACTACGAGACCAGTACCACCAGCTCAGCGATCACCTCGACGCCAGCGACGCATTCCTAGGGTTCCATCAGCTCGATAAGAAGACCTTCCAAGCGTTCACGGCCAGCGTGGCTCCCCTCTTTGAGGACGAAGACGAGAGGCAGCCGACGGGGTCCGACGTCTGAAGGTGCCGTCGCCGTTCAGGCGACGGCGCGCTCGGGGTAAACCCAGACCATCCAGTCGCCCAAGTCCAACGGCGTCCAAGATGTTTGCCACTGCTCGGCGGGGAAGCCGGCGATGTCCGCGAGTGCCTCTTGGGCACGACCACGCGCCTCGTCGTCGCGTGCGATGACGGCTACGAGCGGCTCGGGGCCGGCACCGTTTTGATGCCAGGATGAGCGGAGGACATAGACATCCTCGATCGAGGCGAGACGGTCCCGCACGAGCGCCTCGGCTCGGTTGCGACGACGCATGCTCGTGGTGGTTGTCGATGGCGCGCTCGACTCTATCGTCGGGGTTCCTGAGGTCATCGAAGGAACCATACGACGAGATTCGGACGCCGTGCTTGTTCTGTCGAATCTCATTCCGCAATTTCCGAGCGCCAGGCGCCGCTTTAGCGTTCGGGGTCGAGGAGGCGCGTCGCGTGGCGCCGAGATGGGACCTCCTCTGGACGACCAGTAGCCCACCTCGACCCGTCCCTGACCAACCCCTCCCATCTCCGCCCAGCTCTAGAGTCAGTGTGCACCATGCCCTCAATCAAACGCAGCCGTACCGCCACAGATGTCCACGAATTGACTTTGTCCAACGAGCGCTACCCGGATCGCCTGCGCAACCTCTCGGACCCGCCGCCGCTTCTGTACGTGCGAGGCGACGTCGAGCTGCTCGCTCGTGAGCGGTTGGTCGCGGTAATCGGCACGCGTGAGCCCACGGTGTTCGGGATCTCAGCGGCAGAGGAGTTGACGGGCGCGCTGGCGGATGACGGCTGGGGCATCGTCAGCGGCTTGGCCAAGGGCATCGACACGATCGCCCACCGCACGGCGCTCGAGCACGGCGCGCCCACGATCGCGGTGATGGGCGGCGGCCTGGACAGTGTCTATCCGGCGGAGAACAAGGGCTTGGCCGCGCAGATCGTCGAGGAGGGCGGAGCGTTGATCTCCGAGCAGCCTTTCGGCGAGCAGGCTCGCCCGCAGCACCTGATCGCACGAGATCGTTTGCAGAGCGGTCTGTCGGTCGCCGTGGTCGTTGCGCAGAGCGGTTTGAGGAGCGGCACGATGCACACCACGCGCTTCGCGGCCACCCAGGGGCGCCCGTTGTTCTGCCCGGTTCCGCACAATGAGAACGCCGCCAGCGAGGGCCTGCGCGTGTTGCTGGAGAGACCCGCGCGCGAGCTGTGCTCGATCCTGCCCGCTTGGCGGGGAGCAAAGGCGCTGTGTGAGCGCCTGGGAGATCAGCCGCTGGCTCGCCCGGTGACCCGCGACGGGCTGGAGGAGTTTGTGCAGGCCGTGGAGCGGTTGATGGAGGTGAGGTAGGAGAAGGGGTGTGTGTTGGGGGGAGGAGAGAGAGAAAAACCAAAAACCAGAAGAACCCCAAAACTGGGATCACTCCCAGAAGCACCACAGCGACCCGGAGGCTCGTGGCCTTCTACCCCTTGGCAGGCAGCGAGCGTGCGTAGGTCACGCTCACGTCGACCCAGTGCTCGAGCTCACGTTTGGTGCGCACGCCCTCGGGGTCGACCCGCAGCCAGCCGTCCATGACGCGTCCGCGCATCTCAAACGGTCCCGCGTGCGGGCGGGCGCGGAACTTGTCCGTCTCGGCGGGATCGCATCGCAGCAGCAGTCCGCCCTGCCCGCTGACGCTTACGGACATGTTTCCGCCGATCAGAAACGCCAGCCCGCCGAACATGCGCTTCTCGACGACCCCGTCCTCGGCGGCGATCAGCTCGCGGATGCGGTTGGCCAGGTGCTCGTCGTAGGACATGGGCGGATTATGGCTCGCGGCTAGGCCACCCAGCGGGCGTCCGATAGCTCGGTCTGCCGTGAGAGCCGGCGCGACACGGCACGGGTTCGTCCCGAGCATGCGCGAGGTCCGCCTGGTCGAGCCACATCTGCCCGGTTGCCTCACCGAGTCGTTCCGGTCCCCCTCGAGGTTTTGGGGAGGGGAGGAGAGAGAGAAAGACAACGACACCAGCAGCCGTCCACCCCTGGAGGACCCGGCTCCCAGATACAGTAGGCGCCGTACAAGTACGGCATCTCTAAGGCTAACTCTAGCAGTATTTGTATATATATCTAATATGTGCTAGACTTCGTGGGAACACTAGTGCTGAGGTGTCGCGGATGATCTCAAAGAAGGAGCTGCAACATTCGATATCGGAGGCCCGCGTTAAGGCGCAGGCCTGTGCGGACGAGGTGGCGGCGGCACAGGATCGGCTGGCCGAAGCCCAGAGAGAGGAAAGGCTCTTGGTCGAGCTTGCTCAACTGCGGGGCTGGAGCGACGACGAGTTCGAGTCGCTCGCGGCTGAGCCCACGGCTGATGCAAGAGCCAACGGGACCGGCGAAACGCGACGTCGCACGCCGTCCCCAATGAGAACTGCTCTACTCGCAGCGGTCATTGACGTCTTGAACGAGCGTGGCGAACCAACCTATATCGGAGACCTCATGACCGCCCTGCACGAGCGATCTGTCGAGATCCCGGGAAGTGGCCAACAAGCCAATGTCATCGCGCATATCAGCCGTGACGAGCGTATCGTGAGGCCGCAGCGTGGCTTTTACGGGCTTCGCGAGTGGGGGCTAACAGACACGCGGACAGCGCATGGTAAATCGAAGCGTACCCGCCCAGCATCGAAAGCCAAAGCATGACTAAGGATCCGCTAGAGAACGTGACGAAGGACGAGCTGATTCTGGCCATGCTCGCCGTCTTGGGTGGCGAGAACCGTGAGATCAATGAGCGCGACTTCTTTCTGGCGTCGTGGCATGCGTTTCCGAACGCGATGCGGTGGGTTGATACGGCTCTGCCCAATCCTGAAACGTTTATGGCCTCTCTACGTCAACTTGACCAGCGCGGACAGATCACGCGTACGGGCAAGCAACAGCGCCAGCGAAGCAAGCGGCGCTCTAGCCGACGCCTCCTCGTCGATTCGAGCCGCTCCGCCGTGGTTAAGACGCGGATTGCGGAGGGCGTAATGGTTGATCGTGATCTGGTGGATGAGGTACGCAGACTCCTCCCACCGCGCGACCTGACGGAGTCTCTCGCCGATGCCGCGCTCATCACGCTTTGTGTCGCACTACGTGTCGATGACGGACGGCACGTCGACGAGGGGGCGCTGGTCGAGTTGGCCTTTCACAAGTTCGCTGGACGGTTCGCCTACGAGTTGCGTCCTGAGTTCCCCGACATCGAAGCCATCCGCGCTGGGATTGTGACGGCCCAGCATGAAGGCTTGATTGACGAGCGGCTCGCGTTGACTCCGGCTGGCCGGGAGCTCGTGGCCGAGTGGCAGTTGAAGCTGGAGGTGCGCCTCGACGCGTCGCAGAGCCACGCCGCGGGCGACCTGGTGTTTGCGGAGCGTATTGAGAAGCTGCCTGGCTATCAGGCGTTTGCCCAGCAAGGCACGTTGGTTATTACCAAGCCGGACGAGCTATACCGCGCTCTACGGCTTCCGCCTACGGTAGACCCAAACCCGGTAGCCATCGCGTTGGTGTCGCGCATCCGTGCGCTTCGCCGCATCGACCGGGATTCTGCGGCTGGCTACCTGATCGAAATCGCGCGCAAGTACAACCCGGATGTCCTCGCTCGCGCGCAAGCGAGCAGTCCGGAACTGTTCGACCATGCCAAGATTGGATCAGCGAGATAACCCTCCGCCATGGACATCCTGACTGACAACATTGCGCCGAGATACGAAAAGCTGGAGTACGACGACCGCTACTACATCCAGACTGCCAAGAACTCGATTGAGAGTCTTGGGCATGTCGTGGCCGAGGCCGGGTCAAACGAGGATGAGGCGATCTCGCGTCGCGCGGCTCGTGATGGTGCAGGCGATGAGGGCTGGATCCACTTCCACTACGAGCCCGACACGGAGATGCTGTCGGTCACGGGTGACGGCGACGGCATGATCGGCGAGGTTATGTGGGATCGCCTTCGACGTGTTGGTGCCGAGGCTCATCAAGACGCGCGTCGCGGCTTCTTTCATCGTGGCATTCGTGAGGTCTTCATCGCCACGGGTGGGGGTCGCGTCATCAGCATCGGCAAGCTGGATGACGGGACGGAAGTGCTCTCCGAGGCGGTCTTCGACCCTCACAAAGGTATGGCCATGCTGATCAAAAATGTGGCGCCTACGCCCGAGCAGCGCGCCGAGCTGGGTCTCACCGGGACCGGAACGCGCGTCGAGATCTCCATGAAGCGTTTTGTGCGCGACCGGCCTGGTCAGTTCACATTCCCCAAGATGGAGCAACAGATCCGTGACTGCGTCGGTATTCGCCCAGCCCTTACCGATCCCAACCGTGCCGTGCGGTTCACATACGGTAGCGAGCCGCCCCGTCCACTGAAGTTCGAGTACCCCGGCGGGCAGGACCTTGTCGTTGAACGGGAGTTGACGATCGACGGCCAAAAGGCGACCTTCTGGGCAAAGATTGCGGACAAACCTCTCAAGGGCGGACTCCGGGGCGGAAAGCAGATGCGGCGCAGCGGCATTCTGATCCGCGGTGACCGCGCCGCCTACGAGGTCAGTGCTGGCGAGAAGATCGCGGCTCAGCTGGCCATGCCCCGCGTGTACGGGGAGCTCCGCATGGACTCCATCGAGCGGATCCAGCGCGAAGCGGACCAGAACGCCGACGAGGAGTCCCAACTGGTCTACAAGCCGGACCGCTCGGGCCTTAACGCCGAGCACCCAATAAGCGCGGCTATCTACAAGTACATAGACGAGACGCTCGGACCGCTCATCACGGATCTGGACTCAGGCGAGCAACAGAGGCAAGTGTCCGGCGACATGAGACGGCAGCTAGCGAAGTTGGCGCGCGTCATCAACCAGGTGATCAAGGCCGAGATCCAGTCGATCACCGACCCGACCTTGGACAAGACAAAAGAACCGGTTGAAAAGGACAAGCTCGAAAGGGAGCCGCCGAAGTCGCCGCAGACAATCGACCGGGAAGTCGAGAATGGGATCGGGTTTGCGCGTGGCCGCATCTTCATCGACGCGACGCAGAGCCGGACGGTGGAGGTGTGGTTCGACAGCGGGCTTATCGGAGAGGGCACCAGCGTCACGCTCAACAGCCCAAAAACGCCCGAGGTGCCGGCGGCGGAGCTGGCTGAGAACACAGTACCGACGCCGGGCAAGGACGGAATCGCCGCCATCGACCTTACTCTTCACGCTGGCAACACTGAGGGTCGCCACGAGCTCAAGGTCAGCGCTGACCACTACGAGGCCACGCTGGTAGTCCACGTACGTTACCCCCGAGCGGCGGGCTTCATCAGCAACATCATTCCGAGCGATCAGGACTGGGAGCTCGGTAGCGCTCTGTATGAACCGTCCTCCGGCGTCGTGAAGGTATTCGTCGGTCGCCCCGAGTTCAAGGACGCCGCTGCCCGCGCCAAGCGCGAAGGAGAGAAGGATCCGTGGAAGAACAGGGTGTACCGGACGCTGATCGTCGAGAGTGTGCGAGAGGCCGCTCTTTGGGAGGCAGCAAAGCTTCAGGTTGACGTTGAATGGGATGAGCTCTCCTACGAGGAACGCCAGGGTGAGACCGCGCGCATGGAACTGGTGCGGTACAAGTACCAGGAGCTCGACTATCGCCTGCGGGCAAAGCTGCTGCAGGTGTTCGGGGAACTGTAGGCATGACGGCTCAACCTAGCATCAAGAAAGCGGACGCCGGCGCCGATCGTGCCGCTGCGATGTACGAGTTATACGCGGGTGGTGCGACACTGGAGCAGGTGGGCGCTAGGCACAATATGTCCCGAGAGCGAGTTCGCCAGATCTTTAGGCGATACGGCTACTCCATGCGGTCTTTGCGCGAGATTGCGGCGCGGACACACGCGTTGGAAGTGGACCGTGCAGAGGACATCTTGTCAATGCACACCGAGTTGAAAGACGTGCGGGAGGTCGCTCGGCGTCTGGGAGTGAGTCAGACGATGGTGCGGGATGTGGTGCGCGCCGCCGAGCGCGCTAACCCGCAGCCAGCGTCGAGAAGCCGCCGCAAATTCGGCAGCACGCGGAAACGCTACAGCGACAGCGAGTTACTGGAATGCCTCAAGATCGCCAGCCAAGAGCTCGGTGGCGTTCTGACGACCGAAGCGTACATCGGCTTCGTTAGGGGACGGACACTTGGCGATGGGCGGCCATGGCCGAGCAACCAGGTGTATCGCCTTCGATTCGGCTCTTGGGTAGACGCATTGCACAAGGCGGGACTTCGCGCCAACCCTCGTACGCCGATCGCCGGGCGACCACTCTTCACCCCGGCCCACTGTACGAACGCCGTTGGCCACTTGGCTCGCCAGCTCGGCCACGCGCCGAGCGCTGCCGAGTACGACGTTGCCGCGCGCGCGTCTGACGGTGCGCTGCCCAGTCTGGCGACGGTTCGTCAGCGCTGCGGAGGATGGCTCGGCGCTCTGCGATTGGCCGGATTCTAGGGGCCGAACCGGCCGTGAAAAAGGCAGCCAGCGCCGAGACGATGGGTGCCCCTTCTCGACTCCCGCATATCGCCACGATGCCGGGCCTCGCACGGGCATTTCGGATTTGGGCGGGTGATGCGTCGATTGCACATCTCCCAGACGTCCCTGGTGCGGACGAGGGCGAGCGCCACCTGTTGGCTTGCCTGGGTGGTGTGGCGGCGGCTCTCGCTGGAGAGCGAGTAGGCGCATGGCCCACGCCTGTTAATAGCTGGGCGCTTGCCGGTCCGCGGCCGCCGGAAGAGCTGATGGAGGCGGTGCGTGAAGGGCTCGGACGGCGAGTCGATCCGCTCGCGGTTCTGTATGACGCATGTATCTCAGCGGCCAACCGCCGTCGGCTGGGAACCGTGTTCACGCCAACCCCGGTAGTGAACCACATGATCGGTCTCACCGGCAAGTATCTCGATCGTGCACCTGCGGTGATCGTCGATCCCGGGGCCGGCGTAGGTGCCTTCAGTATTGCCGCCGCTCGCCGCTGGCCGAGCAGTCGCGTTCTTGCCGTCGATGTCAATGTCGTGACTCTCGGTCTGCTGGGAGCTCGTGTCGCATTCGAGATCGACGCCGACCCACGACACGCACAGGCTCTAGAGCGTATCGAGCTCATCTTGGGTGATTATCTCGACGAGCTCGATCGTCTCTACGCCGATGCGCTGACCGGCACGGTGGTGGTCATAGGCAATCCGCCATATACACGTATTCAAGAACTCCCTGTCGAGGAGAGGCCGCGGATCATCGCAGCATGTAACGGCATATCCTTAAGTGGCCACGCTAATTTGGCGATGCTATTCCAGGCCGCGACGATCTCCCATATGCGCGCAGCCGATGTGTCCTGCATGGTATTGCCTGGCTCGTTCATCTACACACAGGCCAGCAGGGGTTTGCGACACGCACTCTGGCACTCGCACCGCTCGGTGGAGGTGCAACGGTGGCCAGCTACGACTAGTGCTTTTGCTGGGCGCTCGGTACAAGCTACAGTGCTTATGATAGGGCCTGAACGATTGCGACGACGACCGTTGGCGTTAGCCCGCGTGGAAGTCGATGACCTTTCAGTGAAGGTGATCGAGAGCTGGCGACTGTCGAGAACAGACTCAGAGCCAGACAACTGGTTCTGGGTCACGGAGGATGAGTCGGCGCACGATACGGTTGCGCTGACAGAGATAGCCAAGGTACGCAGGGGTGTGGCCACTGGCGCTAACGATGTATTCTTCGTCCCCGATGCTGTGGCTGCTACGCTGCCGTCCGAAGTTCTAACCCGCGCCATTGTATCGTTGCGCCGCTTCGTCGGGGATGAGCTCGATGAGCAAAGACACGCTAAGCTCGGTGATGCTGGCGAGGCACGCTGGTTGTTAGCAGTACCGTCGGGATACGAGCCCACGGGAGCGTTGCGCGCGTACCTCGAAGCGCACATGGACGTAGCTCGACGCTACCTACCTTCCCAGCGTCCCGTCTGGTACAGCGTCACGAACCTGCTGCGTCCCGAGCTTCTGTTTTCACCGTTGTCAAGTGCGGACTTTAGGATAGTACTCAACACTGTCAGAGCAGTGCCATCGAACAACCTCTTCGGTATCACTCTGCTCAATGGTGGGGAACCGAGTCGGCTGATCGTCTGGCTGCGGTCGGGGCAGGGGCAGAAGGAGCTGCGTCGAGTGAGTCGTCGCTACCACGGTGGCAGCCACAAGCTGGAGCCGGGTGACTTGGGGAGAGTTCGAGTTCCAGCCGCAATCGCTGCATCACTCGCGTCGGAAGCATGAGCCTGGATCCGCATCAGGCAGGCTCCATTGCCGCTCGCGTCGGTGGGTAGAGAGGCCGCGTCCAAAATCCTTTGCCGGGCGGACGCGGCCTCCCACAGCTCCAACCAGCCCTCTGGAAGCTACCGGATCATGGAGACGCCTCTTTCCGTCCTGTCTCGTGCCTATTCTCACGAGAGCCTCCGCCGTGACCTTGCCGGGCCACGGTTGACGGGGTGCCAACCAGCGATTTAGAGGAGGTGATTCATTTGCCAAGCACTGGACACCAGGCGACGGTTTCGGGCATCTATGCCAACGACTGTCACGGTAGGCAGATTGCGCTGAGCAAAGGGGAGACGTTCCCCCCGTGTGCGCACTGCAAACGCGCAGCGAACTGGCGTTTGATCCGCGCTACGCAGTAGCGAGGAACCGTCTACCCGATCCCTCCTCCTCATGGCGTGAGACGGCGGGCGTCCCGTACCCCAAGAGCAAGCCGATGATCCGGTGACGCTGCTCTTGGGGTACGGACGGGTTCTTCACGGTCCACTCGTACAGATCGAGCGCCCAGCGTGACTCGGAGTAGCCGTAGCTCGCCACGCCGTCGCCGTGATCGACGACAAACGGGATCGCGTTGGCCTCGGCGTGGCGCTCAAGATGCGTAGCCGTCCGCAGCAGAATCGCCGGATCGCTCTCCTCGGCGAGATGAAAGTGTCCAGCCAGCGAGAGAGTGCGTACCCCGCGTGAGACGAGATACGCCTGCTCGCGAAGGACTTCCTCCGAGGGCAAGTACATAACCCGTTTGCTTTTCAACGCTACCGGCTACCCTCCTGCCTGCTTCGGATTTGAAGCCGATCCACTACCAGCCATCCCCCCATACAACAAAGCGCGTTGAACCTCCCGCAGACATCTGTCCGCCCCCCATGCGAACATCAGTTCGCATGGAAAGCCCATCCGAGCGGACGCATAAGGTTCCACTACCGATGACCACGACGAACGCTGCCCGTGCGCTGCCACGCCCGGCCAAAGGTGTTCGTCGGGCCACTGCCATCAGCCTCTTCGCCGGCGCTGGTGGCCTGGACCTCGGGTGTGAGCAGGCGGGCTTTCAGACGCGCGCTGTGGTCGAGCTCGAGCCGGTTGCCCAGCAGACGCTGCTCGCCAACGCTGAGCGCTGGCTGCCTGGCCTCGTGCCCGGGGCGTTGTTCTCCGACATCGTGGAGCTCGACTACGAGGCGCTGCTCGACGCGGCGGGCCTCGAAGTGGGCGAGGTGGATCTCCTCCACGGTGGGCCGCCCTGCACGCCGTTCTCGAAGAGCGGCTACTGGCTCGCGTACAAGCGCGCCGGGGAAGACCCCAAGGCCTCGCTGCTCGACAACTACGTCGAGGCGTTGCGCGCAATCCGTCCCAAGGCGTTTCTGATGGAGAACGTCTTCGGCCTCGCCTACCAGAACCATAATCGGGCGATCCTCAAGCGCTTCATCAAGAGCGTGCGCGACGCCGGCTACTCCTTCGACTCCCGGATCGTCCTTGCCGCCGACCATGGCGTGCCCCAGCTCCGCCAGCGCCTCTTCTGCGCCGGCATCCGTCGTGACCTCCTCGACATGTCCTCGGAGGTCTGGAGGCTCGATTGGCCGTCAGACACCCATGCCGGCCCGCACGAGCGACGTGTCGACTGGGACGATGGACTGCTGCCGCACGTCACCGCCAGCGAGGCATTTGCTGGATTGACCATAAAACAAAATCCACAGGAACCAGAGGAGCTCGTGAAAGGCACCTACGCGTGGGAGCTTCGCCAGGTTCCGCCGGGGGACAACTACCTGTACTTTACCGCCAAGCGAGGGTATGCCAAGCCCCGGTTTCGCTGGCGCAGCCGCTACTGGAGCTTCCTGCTCAAGCTGCACCCCGACCGGCCCTCGCCGACGATCCAAGGCCAACCGGGACCTTGGGTTGGACCCTTCCACTGGGAGGACCGGCGGCTGCGCGTCGCCGAGCTCAAGCGCCTGATGACCTTCCCGGACGACTATGTCGTGTCTGGCAACCGGCGTCAGCAACAGCTGCAGCTCGGAAACGCGGTGCCTCCGCTGCTGGCACAACGAGTCGCCGAGCGAGTGGGCGCCGAGCTCGAGCGACTCGATGCGGCGGAGCCGTTGCTGCTCGCGGCGTAGGCCATCACAGCTCAGCTGAGCTGGGCGACGCTGAGTATCTCGAGCACGCGCGCGGCCACATCGGCGGGAGGCTCGTGCTCCCATGCGCGCAGTACGCGCCAGCCAGATGTCGTGAGCTCCTCGTCGATGGCGCGGTCACGCGCGACGTTGATGGCGAGCTTTCCCCGCCAGTAGTCGGTGTTCGCGCGCGGCTGGTTGCCGTGGATCGGACAGGAGTGCCAGAAGCAGCCGTCGATGAACACGGCCAGCCTCGCGCGCGTGAATACGACGTCGGGGCGGACAACCCGTCCCGGGAGTCGCAGCGAGAGGTTCTTGCGGAACCGCAGACCCCTGCGATGGAGCTCTGAGCGGACGATCACCTCGGGGTGGGTCCCGGTGCGCGTGTTGCGACGCATCCGTGTGGTGACGTCGATGCTCGTTGGATGGGGGTAGGGAAGGCCGTTGACGAGCGCTGGTCTTGCCCCGGCGCTCGCCGGCTTAGGCATGGAGTGCTCCGCCGATGGTTTGCTGCCATGTGCCGTCGATGCGCTGGATCGCGGCAATGCGGTCGGGGAACGTCGCGTCGCGATCGAGCAGCTGTGAGCGCTTGTAGCGAAACTCCCACCGTTCCCAGGGCCCGAACATGCAGGCCGCCACGATGTCGAACTGACTTGGCTCGTAGAGGCGGCTCTTGGGGTCGCCCTTTGATGCGCGAGTCTTCTGCGTCTCCACCTTCGGAGTCCCGTCGGCGTAGGTCTTTGGCGACGCGTTCTTGCACTCGACGGTTACCCGGCGCCTGCCAGAGCGCATCGTGAGGATGAGGTCCGGTGGCCCCTCCTGCTGGGCGAGCTCTACTGTGGCCACCAGGGGGTCTGCCTCCAGGACCCGCTGCAGGTGGCGCTCGGCCACCCCGCCCCGTACCGCCATGCCGAGCCGCGGGCGCTCCCGGATGATGTCGAGGATATCTGCGCCCGAGAGGCTGAGCTCTTGCTCCAAGGCATGCAAGCCCGTCGCTCGCCCCACCTTGGTCGCCTCCTGTGCCGCGCGGAAGCGCAGCGGCGGGTCAAAGCCGAGGCTCTGCGCGTCGCGCTCGAGGCGGACGTAGTCCAGGAGCCGCTCCGGCTTCAGCGCGACCAATGTCTCGATCCCCAGGGCGGTGCGCGGCGCCGGCCTGCGCACACCCGAGATGTTGTCGCGCTCCCACACGTGCCAGCCGGCGCGCCGCGCCTGTGCGATGTCTGCGTCCTTGAAGAAGATCGAGATCCCGATCGGCAGGGGGTCGTACACCAGCGGGTCCAGGCCGATGATCAAATCGAGCTCCACGTGGGCTCCCAGCACGAGCGTGACGTCAACTCCGAGCGGATCGAACCCAACGCGGTGGGTTTGGGCTCGCCATGCCGGGTCGTTGACATCGCCGTAGCGCACCTGCAGGCGGTGCTCGTCCCGCGGGCGATTTCGCGTCTGCCTGCGGTTCGCCAGGAAGACATAGGCGCAGAGCCCGAGGCGGCCGCCGTCACTGTCCTCGACGCCGAGGAAGAGCGGCGCGCGGTTGGGGCCGCTCGAGGTGAGCACCCGCCCGCCGCTGCGCTCGACCGCGCGTTCGATCAGCTCGTGGTGTGCGCGACGCTGAACGCCCTCGTAGCTGCGGGCATAGGAACGCCCGGCGCTGGTCACGTCCATACCGGGTGTCTATCGAACCGGCGACATCCACGCTGCCTGCACCTTGCATGTACTGGTACCCAAGCAGGGAAATGTGGCGAGGGATCGGAACGTAGCGAGGGTCCAGGACCTCCCACCCCGCTACACTCGAACCCAATGCCCGCATCCGACGACGATCTGTTTGGCGACGAGCACGTCCGGGTCTACCGGGAGACCGGCGGCGAGCACGGGTATCGCTGGCGCGGAACGACGATCCTGCTGCTGACCACGACGGGGCGCACGTCCGGTGAGCCACGCACGACACCGCTGATCCACCGCACCGACGGCGACCGCTGGGTGGTCGTCGCCTCCAAGGGCGGCGCGCCGGACCACCCCAGCTGGTTCAAGAACCTGCAGGCCAACCCCGAGGCCACGATCCAGGTGCAGGCCGAGGAGATCCCGGTGCGCACGACGGTCGCCGAGGGCGAGGAGCGCGATCGCCTGTGGTCGCTGATGACCGAGGTCTGGCCCGACTACGACACCTATCAGGCGAACACCGACCGCGAAATCCCGGTCGTAATCTTCACGCGCCGGTAGTCCAGTCCGGGCGAGTCCGTCACGCCTCACGCCGGCGGCCGGCACCCGAGTCAACTCCGCTCTCGCTGACCCGATCTCGGCCAGCCCCCGCTCACATCGCCGCCCGTCAGCTCACCCCGGCCGCCACGGCCCCACCGTCCCGCAACCGCCCCACCGCGACCCGCACCGCCTCGCGCGCGTCGGCTGGCTCCAAAACAGCCGCGTCACCGGCTTCCTTGAGGATCTCGCGCACGAGCCAGTCAACACCCGCGAAGCTCAGCTCGACGACGACCGAGCCGTCGGTGCGCTCGGCCACGACCCGGCGCGCCTCGCGCGCCCAGCGGGCGCGCTCGGGGGAGACCCATACCCGCGCGGTGCGTGAGGCCTCGACCTCGCCGGTGCGCAACCAGCCATCGACCTCGGCGGCGGGATCGACCTCGGGGCGGGGCTCGAACTTCTCACGGCTGACCGCCACGCGCTTGATCCGGTCCAGGCGGAAGTGGCGCATGCCGTCGCGTTCGGGGTCGAAGCAGGCGACGTACCAGCCCTCGCGGCCGTTGGTCAGCGCATATGGCTCGACGGTGCGCTGGGAGATCTCGTCCTCGTTGGCCTTGTAGTACTCGAGCTCGATCAGCCGGTGCTCGACGATCGCGGTGGAGATCGGGCGCGCGAGGTCCGCGTCGTCCTCGGCGGCGTGCGCGACTTGTAGACCCTGCTCCATCGGGTCCTCGCCGAGCGCGGAGACGATCTTCTCGCGCGCGCTTGCAAGCGAGCCCTCGGGGATGTGCTCGCCGATCAGGTCGATCGCGGCTACCAGCGCCTTGCCCTCGACCGGCAGCAGCCGCGCGGGGCGGTCGAAGTTGTCGCTGTAGGGTTCGGGATCGACCTCGATCACGCCGCTCCCGTCCTCGGTCTCGAGGATTTCCGCATACAGCACGTAGGAGCCGCCGCCGAAGTTGACGATGTTCAGTACGTTGACGTCCTCGTGCAGCTCCTCCTCTGAGATCTGCAGCTGCTCGCACACCTCCGCGACCGGCACACGCTCGCCGGCACGGCCGGCGTGGATCAGGATGCTCGCGAGCGTCACCAGCCGGGCGAACCGCTCCGGGCGGATCGCAGCCTCGTTGCCGTGCTCGCCTGAGGTTCCCCCCTCACCCTCGCCGCTGCCATCGGTCTCACCGGAGCGCCGGCGCCCGCCGCGGGTCCGTGAGGGCCTGCGCTCATTCGCGGACCGGTCCTTGCCCGACCGGCTGGCCGCTGCCACCGTCGCGCCACGCCCCGGCGCCTGGGCTACCTGCATCGCGTCCTGGAGAAACTCCTCGCCATGGCGCTCCCACAGCAGCTCCACGCGCCGCCCGAGCTCCTCGATCAGCTCCGGCGGCCCGAGCAGCCGCGCGTTGGCGCCGAGGCCGAGCACCCACGCCACGATCGTGCGCGGGCTGGAGTACTCGGTCGCGAACACGATGTCCCCCGCGCTCGCGCCCAAGTCATCCTCCGGCTCGCGAATCTCCCCGTAACGCCCGAAGTGGCGCTGCACCTGCCAGGCGATCCGCTCCGATACGAGCACCTCGGCGGTGTCCACTCGCTCCCCGAGCTGCCAGTCGGCGCGACTGGCGTAGCTGCGCGGGTCGAAGTCCTCGGGCCGGCGAAAATCGTGCTCGGCCTTGGTCGCGTAGGAGACCTTGCCGCGGATTCGCGACAGCCGGAACACGCGGATCGCCTCGCGCTCGTGCGCGTACCCGAGCAGGTAGAACTGGCCGCCCTGGAACAGCAGGTGATAGGGGTTGACGCGGCGCGGGCCGGTCTCGTCGCGGGCCATCGTGTAGTAGTCGAACGTGATCGTCTTGTTGCGAAAGATCGCCGTCTCGATCTTCGCCAGCCGCGCCGAGAGCTCGTGACCGCCGGCGGAGGCGGTGATGCCGAGCGCGACCGAGCGCTGCTCAGGGCGCCCGCAGCGGACTGGGCCGGCCCCAGGTGATCTGCTGCAGCGCCAGGCGCAGCGGCTCGGCGTAGGCGAATTCGCCGTCGAGCAGGCTCAGCGCCGTCTGAAGCGCCGCCAGCTCTTCGTCGGTGAACGCGATCGGGGGTAGATGGAAGTTCTCCGGCCGCAGCGAGTAGTTCTCCTGCTCGGCCGCTCCATCGGTGGGGCGCTCGACGGTCAGCTGGATGCGCAATGACTCCAGCTCGGAGCGGTCGGCGTAGAAGCGCCGCGCGAACGCGTCCTCGTTCATGCCGCTGTAGCCCTCGACGTCGCGTCTGATCTCCAGAGCCGTGACGGGCCGGCGCTCGGCCATCAGGTAGGAGATCAGCGACAGCTGGCGGATCAGCTTCTCGGTGTCCTTGGCCATCGAGCGCGTCCGTCAGCGGGGATGTCGGATGTTGTGCTGGGTGCTCATCCGAACAAACCATAGAACCCGACGGTGGGACGACTGCGGCCGCCCGTCTCTACGGGCGCTATTTGCGGGTTTTTGCGACCCGCACCGGCGCCTGCGTCAGGCGGCTTGTCGTTCGGGCTCCGCGGACGCGTCATCCGCGGGCGAGCCCGCGAAGAAAGCGCTGCCCTCGAGCGCCCGGTCATAGCTGGACCAGCGCTTGCCGGGGGCGAAGCTCCTTTTCGAGACGATCGAAGCTGCCCAGACGCCCGCCGAGGTTGTCGATCATGTGCACGAGCGTCGCCTCGCGCGTGCAGGGCACGACCGGGCTGCCGTGCTCAAGCGTTCCGTGATGGGACAGGATGATGTGGGTCACCGCTTGGCCCAGCTCGGCCGGGAAGCCGTCGATCTCCTCGATCAGCCGCCTGACGCGGTAGTAGCCCAGGGCGATCTCGCCCTGCAGCCGCCCGGCGTCGGTGAGGTCTATTGCGCCCGGATCGTCGGTGTAGGCCTCGAGCTTGCCGATGTCGTGCAGCAGCGCGCCCGTGACCGCGACGTCGCGGTCGATCCCTGGGAACGTGGCGCTGGTCGCGCTGACGGCCTGGGCGACGCTCAGGCAGTGCTCCAGCAGACCGTGCCGGTAGGCCTGGTGGTAGTGCTTGGCGGCGGGCGCGACGCGGTAGGCGGCCCACAGCTCGGCGTCCGTACCGAGCACGCGCTCCAGCAGCTCGCTCAGGTGTGGTTGGCGGACTGTCTGCAGCAGCTCGCGCAGTTGCGCCTCGAGCTGCTCGGGGGTGTGCGCCGGGCCGTCGAGCAGATCCTCCGGGGTATAGCTCCCAGGCGCGGGCTCGCGCAGGCCGCGCAGGTTGATCTGCGGGCCGAACCGGGGGTGGACCGTGTAGCGCCCGCGTACGTGTACCGCTTCGCCGGCGCGCGCGAGCTCCTCGATCTCGCCGAGCTCCTCCCAGACCATCGCCACGACCGCTCCGGTGCGATCGCCCAGCTGCAGGCGCAGGTAGTCCCCGCCGTCGCGCCGCTGCCGGCGCTCGGACTCGCGCACCAGCAGCACCTGGTCGATCTCGGCGCCGTCTTCCAGTTCGTTGATGAACATGGCTGTCACGTTAAGCCCTCCTGCGGACGGCAGCTACCCTGTGCTGCCGTGAGCCGCCGCGATCAGATCCAAATGACCGCCCCCGAGGTCGCGCAGTTCCTCGCGGAAGAGCGCACAGTCACCTGCGCCACGAACGGTCCCCGCGGCTGGCCGCACCTGATGCCCCTGTGGTACGTCCTGCGCGATGCCCCCGCCGGAGACCCGGGTCCCCGAGTATGGGCGTGGACGTACGCTAGCTCACAGAAGGTGCGCAACCTCGAACGCGACCCCCGCGCAACACTGCAGGTCGAGGCGGCGGAGGCCTACACGGAGCTGCGCGGGGTGATGCTGGAGTGCGAAGTGGTCATCCACCGCGACCTCGACGAGGTCGCCCCGCTGGGCGCGGCGATCCTCCTGCGCAACTCCGTCCCCCGCGGCGCCGATCCCCCGCCCGAGCTTCCCCCAGAGGCCCTGGCCGCCGTCCACGCCCAGGCGACCAAGCGAGTCGGTCTGGAGTTCATCGAGCAACGACGAGCCACATGGGATCACCGCAAGCTCGGCGGGGTGTATTGAGGAGCACAGCGGCGACTCCGGGCAAGGCCATCGGCGGGCGTCGAGGCCGAACGCCGGAAGAGCCCTACATCACGTCCGAACCCAGAGCAGCAACCTCCCGGCGTTCGGGGGCGACCCCGACGAGGGCCAACCAGGGGCGCCGGACCCTCCACCCAAACCACCCCAAACGAAACCACACGCCAATCCCACTCCCGCCCAGTAGGCTCCCCAAACAAATGACCGAACTAAAGGGCCTAATACTGTCCGGCGGCAAGGGCACGCGCCTGCGGCCGATCACGCACACGAGCGCCAAGCAGCTCGTGCCGGTGGCCAACAAGCCGGTCCTGTTCTACGGGATCGAGGCGATGGCGGCGGCCGGGATCGAGCAGGTCGGGATCATCATCGCCCCGGACACCGGCCCGGAGATCGAAGCCGCCGCGGGCGACGGGTCGCGGTTTGGTGTGGAGATCACCTACATAGTCCAGGACGAGCCGCTCGGTCTCGCCCACGCGGTCCTGACGGCCGAGCCGTTCCTCGGCAAAGACTCGTTCGTGATGTATCTGGGGGACAACCTGCTGCAGGGCGGCATCTCCGACCTCGTGACGGCGTTTCGCGAGCACGAGCCCGACGCGCTGATCCTGCTCACACCCGTCCCCGACCCGGAGAACTTCGGGGTGGCCGAGCTCGGACCGGTCGATTCGATGCCCGCCCACCCCGATTCGATGCCCGCCCACCCGGTCGGTCGGGTCGTGCGGCTGGTGGAGAAGCCCACCGAGCCCGCGACGGACCTCGCGCTCGTGGGCGTGTACATGTTCACGGCCGGGATTCACGACGCCGCGCGTGCGATCGAGCCCTCGGCGCGCGGGGAGCTGGAGATCACCGACGCGATCCAGTATCTCGTCGACCGCGGGCTGCGCGTGGAGCCGCACATCGTGCGCGGCTGGTGGAAGGACACCGGGCGGTTGGAGGACATGCTGGAGGCCAACCGGCTGATCCTCGACAACCTGATCGAGCGCATTGAGGGCGAGCTGATCGACTCGCAGGTGGACGGGCGCGTCGTGATCGAGGCGGGGGCGAGGCTGGAGCGAACGACCGTGCGCGGGCCGGCGGTGATCGGCGCGGGGGCAAGGCTCAGCGCCTGCTACATCGGCCCGTATACCGCGATCGGCGAGAACTGCGCGATCACCGGGGCGGAGGTCGAGCACTCGATCCTGCTGGCGGGCTCGTCGGTGTGCGATCTGGACGGGCGCATGGAGTCATCGCTGCTGGGCCGCAACGTGACGGTGCGCCGCTCGGACAAGCAGCCGCGGGCGTACCGGTTCATGGTTGGGGACAACTCCGACATCTCGATCCTGTGAGACTGCTCGTCACCGGCGCGGCGGGGATGCTGGGGCACGACGTGCTGCGCGCCGGCGAGCGGGCGGGGCACGAGCTTCAGGGCGTGGACCTGCCCGAGATCGACATCACCGATGAGGCGGCGGTGCGGGAGCTGGTGGAGCGCGTGCAGGCGCAGGCGGGCGGACTGGACGGGGTGGTCAACTGCGCGGCCTGGACCGACGTGGACGGCGCGGAGACCCACCAAGACCAGGCCCGTGCGGTAAACGTCGACGGCGCGGGTAGCATTGCGCGCGCGTGCGCGCGTGCCCGTGTATCTATGGTGCACATCTCGACCGACTACGTGTTTGACGGGAGCGCGCCGCTGGACGACGACGGCAACCCCCGTCCGTATGTCGAGGCCGACCCGACCGGGCCGCGGTCGGTGTACGGCCGGACAAAGCTCGAAGGCGAGGAACAGGTGCGCGCGGCGTCCCCAAAGCACACGATCGTGCGCACCGCGTGGCTGTACGGGGTGGACGGGAAGAACTTCGTCGAGACGATGCTGCGACTGGCCGGCGAGCGCGAGGCGGTGCAGGTCGTGACCGATCAGATCGGCTCGCCCACGTGGTCGGGGCACCTCGCGCCGGCGCTGCTCGGCCTGTTTAGAGCGGGAGGTGGCAGGGCTTGTGCAT
Source organism: uncultured Solirubrobacterales bacterium (assembly GCA_963810645.1). Taxonomy (GTDB): domain Bacteria; phylum Actinomycetota; class Thermoleophilia; order Solirubrobacterales; family Solirubrobacteraceae; genus Palsa-744. The sequence continues at coordinate 180,891 of CAWEOK010000022.1, forward strand.
CTGACGGGCGCCGGGCATATTTCCTGGCACGGGTTCACCCAGGAGATCTTCAGGCAGGCCGAGGTGGACTGTCGTGTGCAGGAGACGACCAGCGAGCAGATCGTGCGTCCCGCGCCGCGCCCGGCGTGGTCGGCGCTGGAGTCCGAACGCGACGATGTGCTGCCGATGCCCCCGTGGCAGGACGGCCTGGCGGGGTATCTCGCGGCGCGAGCTGGGATGATGCGGGCATGAAAAAACTGCTCGTCTGTGGAGGGGCCGGGTTCATCGGTTCGACGTTCGTGCGCCAGCGCCTGCAAGAGCACGGCGATGAGGTGACCGTGCTCGACAAGCTGACGTATGCGGGGCGCGAGGAGAACTTCCACGACTTCGCCGACGATCCGAAGTTCCGGTTCGTGCACGGGGCGATCGAGGACCCCGAGGCCGTGGCCGCCGCACTGGATGGGCCGGCGGACGGGGTAGGGGACGGGGATGGGGCCGGTGCAGGAACGCCCGAGGCGATCGTGAACTTCGCCGCCGAGACGCACGTCAACCGTTCGATCGCCGAACCCGACGCGTTCGTGAGGACGCACGCGCTGGGGACGTATGTGCTGCTGGAGGCGGCGCGCGAGCGCGAGCTGCGGTACGTGCAGGTGTCGACCGACGAGGTGTACGGGTCGATCGAGCAGGGGACGTTCACCGAGGAGAGCCCGCTGCGGCCGTCCTCGCCGTACTCGGCCACGAAGACGGGCGCGGATCTGCTCGTGCAGAGCTACTTCCACACCTACGGATTGCCCGCGAGCATCGTGCGCGGCTCGAACAACTACGGCCCGTACCAGTACCCGGAGAAGCTGATCCCGCTGATGGTGCTGAACGCGCTGCACGGCGACGGGCTGCCGGTGTACGGGGACGGGATGCAGGTGCGCAACTGGATCCACTCGACCGACTTCGCCCGCGCGATCGGGCACGTGCTCGAGCACGGCAGGGCGGGCGAGGTCTACAACGCGGGCGGCCCTGACGAGGAGGCCAACATCGATGTGGTCAAGCGCATCGTCGGGTTGACCGGCGCGAGCGAGTCCCAGATCGAGCACGTCACCGACCGCCCCGGTCACGACGTGCGGTACTCGCTGTCCTCGGAGAAGGTGCGCGCGCTGGGCTGGGCGCCGAGGGTCCGCTTCGAGGATGGTCTCGCCGAGACCGTCGCGTGGTATCGCGAGAACGAGTGGTGGTGGGAGCCGATCCGCTCGGGCAGCTATCGCGAGTACTACGAGCGCCAGTACGGCCGCGCGCTCAGCTGATCCCCGAGATCTTCCACTTCCCCCCTGGTTCCCGGACGAACGTCAACGTGGAAACGGCTTTTTTGCCGGCGTAGACGCTCTTCACGCGCGCCGTGGCGCGAGCGCCCGTGACGGCGACCGATTCGACGGTCGTTTCGAAGGTGTCGATCTCTTTGAGCTGGCCTTCGAGCGCATGCACGCACCCGCCGGGGGATCGGTTCAGGACCGCGACGTTCGCGGCGGCGAGGTCTTCGGCGCAGATCTTCTTGGCTTCCAGCGCCGTCGCGTCGCTCTGCAGGTTGGCGACCGTCTGGGCGACCTTCTGGGCTTCGCCCTTGAGCCCGCTGGGCGTCGAGGCCGTGCTCGCGCAGGCGGCGAGGCCCGTCGCAAGCAGCGGCGCGCACAGCAGGGCCAGGGGTTTTCGGACCGTCATTGGCCCGAAGGCTATGCGATCGATCTAGCTCTCGTCGTCGCGGCGATACCCGAGACTCGCCGAGATCCGGTCGGCCGTCGCGACCAGGTGCGGGCCGAGCCCATCGACGAGCTCCTCCAGGGAGATCATCGAGGAGTGCGCGGCCATGTTGACGGCGGCGACGACCTCGCGGGACTCGTTGCGGACGGGCGCGGAGATCGCGTGCAGTTCGGGCGCGAGCTCTTCGTCGTTGACCGCGAAGCCCGCCTCGGCGACCTCGTCGAGCTCGTCGCGGAGCGCCTTTTTGTTCGTGATCGTGTTCGGGCCGCGCTTGGTCAGCTTCAGCTCGGCGAGGAGGTCCTGCTGCTCGCGCTCGGGCAGGTAGGCCAGCAGTATCTTGCCCATCGAGGTGCAGTACGCCGGCAGGCGCGAGCCGGGGTGCAGGCCGAGGTCGATCTTGTTCTGCCCGCGCCGGAAGCTGCGGGCGCGATCGATGTACAGGACGTCCGCTCCGTCGAGCACCGACAGGCTGGTGGTGTAGCTGGTGCGCTGGCGCAGCTCCTCCAGGTAGGGATGGGAGTGCTCGCGCAGGCCGGTCGAGTTCAACGCGGACATGCCCAGGTCGGTCACGCGCAGCCCGAGCCGGTACTTGCGCGAGGCGCCCTGCTCGAGGTAGCCGAGCGCGACGAGCGTGATCACGTAGCGGTGGGTCGTCGAGCGGCTCATGCCGAGCTCGTCGGCGATGTCGGCGATGCCCAGCACGGGACGCTGGGCCGTGAAGCAGCGAAGGATCGCCAGGCCGCGCTCCAGCGACTGCGAGTAACGTGGCTCGCGCAGGCTGGGAAGCGACCAGGCGGGATCCTGCGCCGTGCCTGAGGCTTTGGAAGTATTCGAGCTCGTTCTGGGCATCGTGGTTGCGTTCCTCGTTCCTTGTCCCGGAGATCCCAGGGAGGGAAACTCCATATGTTGGACACGTAGCATACTTGATGCAAAGACCGATCTCAATCATAAACATTCGTTCCCCAGTCTGGCTGCCGGCGGCGGCGCTCGCGCTGGGGCTCGCGCTCGCGGGCTGCGGGTCCTCGTCCGTCCCGAGCAGCGAAGCGGAACTGCCGCCGGGGGCGCCCGTGAAGATCGGGTATCTCGCGTCGCTGACGGGGTTCTGCGCGGGGTTCTCGCGGGAATACGTGGCGGGCGCCGAGCTGGCGGTCAGGCGGATCGACGCAAGGGGGGGCGTGCTCGGGCACAGGTTGGCGCTGATCGTGCGCGACGACTGGGCGACACCGAGCGTGGGGATCGCCCGGGCGCGCGCGCTGGTGGACGGCGAGCACGTCAAATACCTCGCGGGCACGTGCACGAGCGAGGTGGCCAAGAGCATCGCGCAGCTGATCGCGAATCCCGGTCACGTGATCTACGTGGTCGGCGCATCGGAAGCGTCGGTGTTCGCGGGGAGCCCGGAAACGTATGTGTTCGACACGATCCCGACCGCCACGATCGAGGGCCGCAATGCAGCCGCGTACGTGCGCGCGCACCCGCGGTGGAAGCGGATCGCGGTGATCGGCGAGGACTACGGGTATGGGTATCAGGTCACGGGTGCGTTCAAAACGGCGCTGCGGGGCAGCGGTCAGAGGATCGTCAGCGAGGAGTACGTGCCGGTGGGCGGCAGCGATTATCGGCCGTACATCGAACGGGTGCTCGCGGAACATCCGGACGCGATCTACTCGACCGCGATCACCGAAGACGCGGTCACGCTGGTCGAGCAGGGGTTGGGGCTGGGACTGTTCGCGAAGAGTCACGTGCTCGGGGTGATGGACTACGCGACACTGGCCCACATGCCCGAGCCGCCGATCGGCGCGGAGGGGTACACCGTGTATCCGTCGGCGGCGATCTACGGCACGCCATTCGCCCGGGACCTGCGGTCGCTGGGCCCGAGCGTGGCCAACGGCGGCGCCGCGGGCGAAGGGTTCAACCAGATCGAGACGATCGCGCAGGGGATCGAGAAAGCCGGCTCGACCGACCCGGCGAAGGTCCGGGACGCCCTCGGCGGGGCGGTGGTGCAGACCGTGCAGGGCGAGGTCAGGGTCCACCGCTGCGACCACCAGATCGCGATGCCGATCGCGATGGGCCCGGTCGCGGGACCGACCAAAGCGCAGCCGTTCGCACATCTAGAATCGCTGAGGATCGTGGACACGAACCGGTACGTCGAATGCTGAGCATGTAGCATAGATGCGTAACGCGTCCATATCTGGTATGGTCGGTGGATGTCACGTACTAGATTGATTTCATTGAGCTTCCTGGCCGCGCTGGTGCTGAGCGCGGTCGTGCTGGTGTCGGCGTCGGCAGAACCGCCACCGCCGTCGGGTAGCTGCACGGCGGTGGGAACACCGTCCTACTGCGTCGCGGGAGTACCGCTGGTCAACGCCTCGGAAAACATCGAAGGCACGAACAGCGGCGCATCCATCCTCAAAGGTACGATTGGATCGGTGACCTCGGAAGTCAAATGCGAAAAAGGCAAATTGACCGGGACGATCGAAGGTGGAGCCGCCGGCACTGTGGGTAAGTCGACAGGCGACAATGACTTTTGAAGAATGTAAACTCGTCACACCGGCCAATTGCGAAGCTCACCACGAAAACAATTGGGACATCGGAACTCAAGGACGAACTGGAGTTGACGGGAAGCGGGAAAAGGATCGAAGATAAATTCGAACCGAAAACAGGTACCACGTTTGCCTCGATTGGGTTTGAAGGCAAAGAATCCTCATGTGTCATTGCCCACGTTGGAGAAGAAATAAAATTCGCCGTATCGGGATTGCAGGTGTGCGAAATCGACACGAGCAATACCGAAGCGGAAACGGAAGCGACCACCCACAAAATGAAGTGCACGAATCCGGTCGGCCTTAAAATTGGCGGGAATAAAGCCGAAATGACGAGCGAAGTAAGCGTCAAACTGAAATCGGGCAAAAAATGGAGCGTCAAAGAAACCTAGCCGAGGAATGCGGTGGCTGCGATGTGCACTAGTGGACGGGAGAACCCGGCTTCTTGGTAGTTCCCAGACCAAGGTGGCATGGGGTCGCTGGGCTTTGTGTAGGCTTGCCGTCAGTGGTTCAGGACCGGGGGAGGGAGCCTGTCGTTGCGGATCGGCACCGCCGGTCGGACGCCGCTGCTTTTGTTGCTGCTGACAGTTGTCTGTATGAATATGGGGACTGGTGCCTTCGCGGCGTCTGCCCGGGCGGAAGGGTGCCCCAACGAACAGCTCCGCGGGCAGGACGGCTACGCGCTGGCGCTCCCGGACTGTCGCGCCTACGAGCAGGTCTCGCCCGTTGCCAAGAACTTCACCGATGCCATCGGGTTTCCCGGCCTGGTGCAGAGCTCGCCGTCCGGCGAAGCGGCCACCTTCTTTTCGATAGCACCGTTCCCGGGGGTGACGAGCGCCGCGAGCATCCCCACCTACCTCAGTATTCGCGGCGCCGGTGGATGGTCAACCCAGGGGCTCGCGCCCGCAGCCAATCCCCCAACGGCGGGTGGCTCCGAGGAGGGCTTGACCGAGGGCCTGACCGAAGACCTCTCCGAGGCGCTGATCCTCGTGGAACCCGGGCTCGAAGTGGGGCTGGCGCCCGGCGTCTACTCCTATCTCCGCGACAGTGCGACCGGCGCCTTCCAGCCGCTCGGCCCTGGCGTCGCCAGGTTCGCGGACGCCGCGGCCGGCGATTCGCGCATCCTCTTCGAGTCCCGCGAACAGCTCCTGCCGGGCGCTGCCCCCGGCGTCGTCAACCTGTATGAGTGGGCGGCCGGCCGGCTGATCCTCGCCGGTATCCTGCCGGCGTCCGAAGGCGGTCAAGCGCCCGTCGACGGGTCCTTTGCCGGTCCGGGGGGTCCCGCGCTGGGAGGGGTGAGAGGTGGCGCGACGGGCAAGTTCTACACGCAGGACACTATCTCCGCAGACGGCTTGCGGGTCTTCTTCAGCGACGCCGGCACCGGGCGGATCTACATGCGCGAACCGGAAGCCGAACGGACGATCCCGGTCTCCGCCGGCACGGCGTACTGGCGCGCGGCTACCGCCGACGGCTCCTATGGTCTTCTACGCCGAAGGCGAAGACCTCTACCGCTTCGACGTCAACAGCGAAACGCGCGAAGCGCTGACGAGCGGCGCCGCGGGCGTGCTCGGGATGCTGGGGGTCGCGAGCGAAAGCGGCGCCTACGCGTACTTCGTCGCCACAGGTGTGCTGGCGGACAACGAAAACGGCAACAAGAAAATAGCGGAAGCGGGCAAGGCCAACCTGTATGGGTGGCACGATGGCGAAACGATCTTTATTGCTCGACTGGGCACTGAAGGGCTCGATCTAGCTGACTGGCGTGGGTTTCTCAGCATCGGCGAATCTCAAGGATCTGCACAGGGAGAGAAGAGCTCGCGTGTCACGTCTTCGGGCGCGACGGTGCTCTTTGCGTCGCAAGCCCAGCTGACGAGCTATGACAACGCTAAACAGGATGAGCTCTATCTGTATGAGGCGCCGGACGCCAAGCTCATTTGCGTCTCGTGCAATCCGCATGGCACTCCCGCCACCAGTGAAACATATCTCACAAACAACGGGGAACTTGAGCAGAGAACCCGGCGCTCGTGCCTTCTTGACGCGCAACCTCTCCGAAGACGGCAGCCGCGTCTTCTTCCAAACGCAGGAAGCGCTCGTGCCGCAGGACAAAAATGGGCAAACCGATGTTTATGAGTGGGAGCGCGAAGGCGCGGGTTCATGCGAACATGCCAGCGCGAGCTTCAGCGCAAGCAACGGTGGCTGCCTCTATCTGATCTCCACGGGAGAAAGCGACAAGCCGTCCTATTTCGGCGACGCGAGCGCCAACGGCAGCAACGTCTTTTTCTTCACGCGCCAGTCGCTCGTGGGTCAGGATCGGGACGAAAACTACGACATCTACGACGCGCGCATCGACGGTGGCATCGCCGCTCAGAATCCAGTGCCATCGGCGAGTTGCAAAGGCGAAGAATGTCTCGGTCCGGCCGGTTCTGCGCCGGTGTTCAACGCGCCGTCAAGTGCCACAATCACGGGCGATGGCAACCCCACCCCGACGGGCTCCAAACCAAAAACCAAGTCAACAACTCAGAAGAAACAGAAGAAAAGGAAGCGCAAGTCAAAAAGAAAAGCAAAGGCCAAGACACATGGGACCGCCGGGAAGCACAAGTCATGACCAGGTCGATCGTTTCGTCACTTGTGGTGGTGGTTATGTGCACGTTTACGAGTCCCGCGTGGGCTGCCGAAACATTTGGGGTGGAAAGCTTTGCGAGCTCGATCGTGAGTGCGGAAGGTGCGGGTGGGAGGGGACCCGATCTCCAGGCCGGCTCACACCCGTACGCGCTGACGACGGCGATCGTGTTCAACCACGTCGTGACGGAAGTGAAAGAAGGACAACCTCCGCGAGCTCGTACGTACGGCGATCCGAAGGACATCGAAGTGAACCTGCCCCAGGGTGTGGTCGTCAATCCCCGCGCGACCGAGACGAGGTGCACCGAGGCCGAGCTCGAGAGCCCGGAGGGCCCGGCCAGCTGCCCGAACGCGGCCGCCGTGGGGGTCTTCTCGATCTACCTCGACGGCATCGAAATGCTCGACGAACCGGTCTACAACATGGCGCCTCCGGTGGGCGTGCCGGCCGAGCTGGGCTTCAACGCGGCGGGGATCGGGATGATCATGCACGTCGGGGGCAGGCTGCGCACCGGCGCCGACTACGGCATGTCGGCGGACATCTCCGAAATACTCTCAGGAACACCCGATCTACGGCCTCGAACTGACCCTGTGGGGCAACCCGTCGGAAGCGAGCCACGACGACGAACGCGGCCTGTGCGCCGATGGGGAAGCCAAACAGAGATTCAAGAAAACAGGTATTCGCGAAAGCTGCCCCGTGGAAAGGGTTGCCAAGCCGTTTCTGACGCTGCCGACGTCGTGCACCGGCGAACCGCTGAGGACGACGATGAGCGTCGATTCGTGGCAGGAACCGGGAGCCCTGAACCAGGATGGGACCCCCGACCTGAGCGATCCGCGGTGGAAGACCGCCGCCTCGTCCTCGCCACCGGTGACGGGCTGCGGGGCGCTCGGGTTCACCCCGTCTCTGGAAGTCAAGCCCGCGCTTGAACCCACGGCGACGCCTGAACCCGCGGCGGCCGAATCCCCGGCCGGGCTGAACGTCAACCTGAAGATCCCGCACGAAGAAAGCGCCGAAGACCTCGCAGGGGCGGATCTCCACCAGCTGTCGCTGACTCTGCCGCCGGGGATGGCGATCTCGCTGTCGGCGGCGAACGGACTTGGCGCCTGCACGAACGCGCCGGAACCGGGGCGGCCCGAAGGCGAGATCGCGCTGCACTCGGACGAACCCGTGGAATGCCCAAACGCGTCGAAGATCGGCGAAGCGGAAGTGGTCACGCCGCTGCTCGAAGCACCGCTGAAGGGCGCCGTCTATCTGGCCCAGCAGGGGACCTTCGAAGAATCGCTGATCGGGCTCTACGTCGTGGTCGAAGGCAGTGGCGTGCAGATCAAGCTCGCCGGGAAGGCGGAGCTCGACCCCGGTACGGGTCAGATCACGATCGTGTTCGCGGACATCCCGCAACTGCCCTTCGGCGAACTCGAGCTGAGCCTGTTTGGGGGACAGCGGGCGGCGCTCGTGACCCCATCGGGTTGTGGCGCCTACCCGGTCACGTCGCAGTTGACGCCGTGGAGCGGCACTCCGCCGGCCACACCGTCGAGCCAGTTCACCGTCGGATCGAATTGCGCTCAGGGGTTCAGTCCATCGTTCATCGCCGGCACGACCGACCCCCGGGCCGGCGCGTCGAGCCCGTTCACGATCACGGTCACGCGCCATAATGGGGAACAGCGCCTGAACAGCATGCGCGTCGTGGCGCCGCCGGGGCTGGTCGGGGTGCTCAAGGACGTAACGCAGTGTCCGGAACCGCAGGCATCGACTGGGGCATGCCCCGGCGCGAGCGAAATCGGGGAAGCGAGCATCGCCGCCGGTCCCGGCGAAGACCCGGTTTGGATCAAAGGCCACATCTACCTGACCGGTCCCTACGCGGGCGCGCCATTCGGTCTCTCCATAGTCATCCCCGCCGCCGCGGGACCGTTCGATCTCGGCACGGAGGTCGTGCGCGCGCGTGTGGAAGTGGACTCGCACACCGCGCAGCTGATCATCTCAAGCGACTCGCTGCCGACCATCGTCAACGGCGTGCCGCTGGACATCCGCACGATCGACATGACGATCGACCGCGCCGGGTTCATGCGCAACCCGACGAACTGCGCGCCACTGTCGGTCACCGGGACGATCTCCTCGACCGCCGGCGCAGGCGTGGCCGTGGCGAGCCCGTTCGAGGCGGTCAACTGCGCGAGCCTGCCGTTCACACCGCACCTGACCGCCTCCACGCAGGCGCACTCGAGTCGTTCGCGCGGGGCGAGCCTGAGCATACGGATCGCATCGGACCCCGGTCAGGCGAACATCGCCAAAGTCCGCACGATCCTGCCGTGGCAGCTCCCGGGCAGGCTGACCACGCTGCGGCACGCGTGTACAGCCGGTGTTTTTGATGCCAACCCAGCCTCGTGTCCGGTCACGTCGATCGTGGGCACAGCCACCGCGGTCACGCCGCTGCTCGCCCACCCGCTGACGGGTCCCGCGTATCTCCTGGCCCGCGGCGGCGCCGCGTTCCCCGACGTCGCGATCGTGCTGCAGGGCGAAGGGATCGTGGTGTATCTCGACGGGAACACGGACATCAAGAAACACCTCACCAGCGTCACGTTCAACTCGATCCCCGACCTGCCGATCGACACGTTCACGGTCGCGTTCCCCGAGGGTCCGCACTCGATCCTGGGGACGAACCTCCCCGCCCGGGCCAGAGGCAGCCTGTGCGGGCAGTCGCCGATCATGCCCACGGCGCTCACCGCTCAGAACGGAGCGGTGCTGGCGCAGACGACGCATGTCGCGGTCACGGGCTGTCCCAAGCCCAGGGGCAAGGGGCGTGAGAAGAGACTCGCCACGTGAGGTCTCGGCGGCGTGCGATCGCGGTGGCGGGCGCCGTGCTGTTCGGTGCCGTCGCGGTGGTCGTGGTGGTGGTCGTCGTGACAGACCGTCGTTCCAGCAACGAATACGCCCAGTTCAGTCGATGTCCGCTGGACGATGCCGCGACGAACCTCTGCCTGTCGACGCGCGTGGACGGCGGACGGCTCATCATCGGCTCGACGACCGTGCCGATCGACCGGGTGGTCACGCTCCAGGGCGGGGTGCACGTGGTCGAGAATCGCAAACGGGAAGTCGTCAGGGACGAGCTCATCGCGGCGCGGGGCGCCACGACGCTGTCCAAGACCCCGGAGGCCGTCCCGGGGGGACTGGCGGAAATGGTGGACGCGAAGCTGCTGCCGGCCGGGGCGCGGCAGGCATTTGACAGGCACGTCTCGAGCGGGGACACGAGTGCCACGGCCACGATCGAACTGGCGGGCCCCCCGAGCGCGCTGCGCATCGACATCCAGAACCTGATCGAAGCCGAAGGCGTCGCGCTGGTGCTGCCGGCGAAGGTCCGGCTGAGCAACGGGTTTCTTGGCGCAGACTGCCACATCGGCTCGGACGCCCATCCCATCTTGCTGGCGTTGACGACGGGCGCGACGCACCCTCCCAAGCCGAACATGCCGATCCGGGGCAGGGTCGGCAAAGCGACGTTCAGCGACGAATACAACCTGACCGTCATCAGGGGCAGCTCGCTCGTGGACAACTCGTTCGCGGTGCCCGCGGCCACGGGCTGCGGCGAAATCGCCTCGCGCTCAGTCGATCGGGCGGTGAACGCCAGGCTCGGTCTGCCCGCCGCGGCCGGACGCAACACCGTGATCCTCGACGGCGCGCTGTGGGACGCCAATGCGCCGGCCGTCACAGCGGCGCAGCGGCGGTAATCGGACCGCACGACGCGTTGTGAGACAATCAGCTCATGCTCTCGAGCGCCGGCCTGCGCAAGCAGTTCGCGAAAAACCTCCGCCACCACCGCGAACGGGTCGGCCTCTCCCAGGAGGAGCTCGGCGCGATCTGCGATCTGCACCGCACCGAGATCAGCCTCCTGGAGCGCCGCAAGCGCTCCCCGCGCCTGGAGACGATCGTCGCGCTGGCGAAGGGCCTGCAGCTGAGCTCCCCGTCGGAGCTGCTCGACGGGATCAGCTGATCGAGACCTGCTCGGTGGCGCTAGCCTCAACCGGTGCCTCCGAGCGATCCCAAATCTAGCCCCAGCGATCCCCTGTCGAGCTTCACCCCGCGCGTGCGCGCGTGGTTCGAGACGGCATTCGCGGCCCCCACACCCGCTCAGGCGCAGGCGTGGCCGGCGATCGCCCGCGGCGAGCACGTGCTGCTGTCCGCGCCCACCGGCTCGGGTAAGACGCTCGCCGCGTTCCTGTGGGCGCTTGACCGGCTGAGTAAACCTCATGTCGATGGAGATGATGATTCTCATGTCGATCAACATCATGTCGTTGGACATGATCCGGGAGGGGCACGCACCACGCGGGTCGTCTACGTCAGTCCGCTGAAGGCGCTGGCCTACGACATCGAGCGCAACCTGCGGACTCCGTTACGCGGCATCGGCGCCGGGGCTGTGAGTGTTGGCATCCGCACGGGCGACACCCCCCAGCGCGAGCGCGCGGCGATGCTGCGCAACCCGCCCGACATCCTGATCACGACGCCCGAGTCGCTGTATCTGCTGCTCACCTCGCGCGCGCGTGAAACGTTAAGCGGGGTCGAGGCGGTGATCGTCGACGAGATCCACGCGGTCGCCGCGACCAAGCGCGGCGCGCATCTGGCGTTGACGTTGGAGCGGCTGGAGGCACAAGCGCGCGTGGGCCGCCAGTCGGGGACGGTCCAGCGGATCGGTTTGAGTGCCACCCAAAACCCGCTCGAGGAGATCGGCCGCTTTCTCGTCGGCCCCCATCGCGAGGTCACGATCGTCGACGCCGGTGTGCGTAAGCCGCTCGACCTGCGGATCGAGGTGCCGGTCGAGTCGATGGCCGAACCGGGCAATGGCGCGGGCGACGTCGATCCGCTGGAGCCGGTGGCCGGTGGAGAGTCCACGCGTGGTTCGATCTGGCCGGCGATCTACCCCGAGTTGCTGCGGCTGGTACGAGAACACAACTCCACGATCGTGTTCGTCAACAACCGCCGCTCGGCCGAGCGCGTCGCGCTGCGGCTGAACGAGCTGGCCGATGCCGACATCGCGCGGGCCCACCACGGTTCGCTCGCGCGCGAGGAGCGGACGAAGGTCGAGGAGCTGTTGAAGGCGGGTGAGCTTCCCTGCCTCGTCGCCACCAGCTCGCTCGAGCTCGGGATCGATATGGGCGCCGTCGACCTCGTCCTGCAGATCGAGTCGCCGAAGTCCGTCGCGCGCGGCCTGCAGCGCATCGGTCGCGCCGGTCACGGGGTGGGAGAGGTCAGCAGAGGGCGGATCTTCCCCAAGTTCCGCGGCGATCTACTCGAGTGCGCTGTCGTCGCTCGCCGCATGCACGAAGGCAAGATCGAGCCGACCGTCGTGCCGCGCAACGCGCTGGACGTTTTGGCCCAGCAGATCGTCGCGATCGCCGTCTCCGCTGAGCCCACCGCCGGCACCGCCGCCGCCTCAGATGCGCCAGACGATGGGCCCGAGGACGCCGGTGTCTCCGTCGATGATCTACATGCCCTCATCACCAGCACCCACTCCTACGCCGAGCTCTCGCGCGAGCTGCTGGAGAACGTGCTCGACATGCTCGACGGGCGCTATCCGTCGCAGGAGTTCGGCGAGCTGCGCGCGCGAATCGTGTGGGACCGCGTGGCCGGCAGGATCCGCGCGCGCAAGGGCTCGCGCCAACTCGCGATCGCGAACGCCGGCACGATCCCCGACCGTGGCCTCTACGCCGTGACCCTCCCCGACGGCCGCCGCGTGGGAGAGCTCGACGAGGAGATGGTCTACGAGGCTCGCCCGGGGCAGGCGTTCCTGCTGGGCGCCTCGACCTGGCGGATCGAGGAAATCGGACGCGATCGCGTGATCGTCACCCCGGCGCCGGGAGCGCCCGGGGCGGTGCCGTTCTGGAAGGGCGACTCGGTCGGCCGCCCGAAGGAGCTGGGCGAAGCGATCGGCGCGTTCTCTCGCTGGGCCGTCGAGCAGGAGCCGCAGACGTTGGAGCGCGACTACGACCTCGACCCCCGCGCCGCGCGCAATTTGATCGCCTATTTGCGCGAGCAGCAGGCCGCGACGCGCGTGCTGCCGAGTGAGCAGACGATCGTGGTGGAGCGCTTTCGCGACGAGATCGGTGACTGGCGGCTGTGCATCCTGTCCCCTTACGGCGGGCGCGTCCATGCGGCCTGGGCGCTGGCCCTCAGCGCGCGCATCCGTGAACGTTTCGATCTGGAGGCCGACGCGATCTCCTCCGACGATGGCATCATCCTGCACCTCCCCGACCTCGACGCAGATAATCTCGAGTCACTGGGCGGGCGGGCATTCGATCCGTCGGAGCTGGTGCTGATCGAGCCGGAGGAGCTCGAGCAGCTGCTCACGGCCGAGCTGGGCGGCTCGGCGCTGTTCGGGGCACGGTTCCGCGAGAACGCCGGCAGGGCCCTGCTGATCCCCCGCGCGTATCCCGGCAGGCGCACGCCGCTGTGGCAGCAACGACTGAAGTCCCAGAACCTGCTCGAGGTCGCCAAGCGCTACGCGGACTTTCCAATCATCCTCGAGACCTATCGCGAGTGCCTGCGCGACGTGCTCGATGTGCCGGGACTGCAGGAGCTGCTGCGCGCTCTACACACGCGCGAGATCTCGCTCGTCGAGGTCGAGACCCCCACCGCCTCGCCGTTTGCCTCTTCGCTGCTGTTCGACTACGTCGCGACCTACATGTACGAGGGCGACACGCCGAACGCCGAGCGCCGCGCGGCGGCGCTGTCACTCGATCGCGATCTGCTGCGCGAGCTGCTGGGTCAGGAGGAGTTGCGCGAGCTGATCGATCCTGGAGCGCTTGAGCGCGTCGAGCAGGACTTGCAGTGCCGCTCGGAGATCACCAGGGCGACGAGCCGCGATGGACTGCACGACGTGCTGCGCCGCGTCGGGGACCTGACCGCGGAGGAGGTGGCCGAGCGTGTCTTCGACGGGGTCGATCACGTGAGCATGCTGGGAGAGCTGGAGCGCGAACGGCGCGCGATCCGCTTGCGCGTGGGCGGGGAGGAGCGCTACGTGGCGGCGGATGAGGCCGGGCTGTACCGCGACGCACTCGGCGCCGTGCCGCCCGGGGGTCTGCCCGATGCCTTCCTGGAGGATGTGCCCGACGCGCTGCGCGTGCTCGTCGCGCGTTTTGCCCGCACGCATGGGCCATTCAGGACCGATGAGCTCCACGCCCGCTATCGCCTGGACGCGAGCTCGGTCCTGCGCGAGCTCGAGCGCGCCGGCCAGCTGGTTCGGGGAGAGCTGCGACCTGTGCCCGCCCACCCCAGCGAGCGGGAGTGGTGCGATGTGGAGGTCCTGCGTCGCCTCAGACGAGCCTCGCTGGCGGCGCTTCGCAAAGAGATCGAGCCGGCCGATCAGCGGGCGTTGGCGGCCTTCTTGCCCTCGTGGCAGGGCGTGGATCGGGAATCCGGACCCCACCCACCCGGCGCGGGAGTCGACCGCCTGCGCGAGGTGCTCGTGCCGCTGCAGGGCTTGGCGCTGCCCGTGGAGGTCTGGGAGCGCGATGTGCTGCCGCGGCGGATCGGCGCTTACTCCCAGACGTGGCTCGACAGTCTCTGCGCGAGCGGCGAGGTGGTGTGGGTCGGCGCGGGCTCGATCGGGCGCAGCTCGGGGCGGGTGGCGCTGTACTTCCGCGAGGATGCGCCGCTGATTGGAGCGCCTCCCGCACCACGTGGCGGCTCGGCCTCACCATCAAACGCGCGCGAGCACGAGCTGCTGCGCGAGCGACTCGCGCGCGGACCCGCCTTCTTCACCGACCTGCTCGCGGAGCTCGACATCGCCGGGGAGACGCTCCGTGAGGCCTTGTGGGATCTGGTGTGGGCTGGGGAGGTGACGAACGATGCGTGGGCGCCGCTGCGCGCCCCGCACCTGACGCTCGCCCGCGGCGGACGAGCCGTCCGTGGTGGCGAATCCCCGCTGGCCGTGGCCGGTCGTGGCGAATCCCTGCTGGCCGGCTCCGGAGCCACCGCAGGGGCCACCGCGGGACGCCCGATGGCCGGCCGATCCCGTTTCGGCGTACGCCGCAGAGGCGCGCAGGCGCAGGTTCAAGGCCGCTGGTCGTTGACCGCATCGCTATTCGGCGAGCCCTCTCCCCGACTCTCCTCCCCACGGCGCTCCTCGTCCTCCCCGGCTACCGGCTCCTCCTCACCGCTCCCCTCGCCTGAGCGCCGCCGCGCGCTCGCCGAGCTGCTGCTCGAGCGCTACGGGATCGTCACCCGCGAGCAGGTCCTCGCCGAGGGAGTGCGCGGCGGGTTCGCGCTGCTGTACGACACGTTCTCCCAACTGGAGACCCTCGGCGTGTGCCGCCGTGGATACTTCGTCGAGGGGATCGGCGGCGCCCAGTTCGCGCTGCCCGGCGCGGTCGAGCGGTTGCGCGCCGGGCGCAGCGCAGCGGCGGGCGGTCAGGGTGCGGGTACAGGCCTCGCCGCGGATGTCACCGCCGGTGCAGGCGCCGTGGGTCCCGGCACGCACGCAAACACGCTCGTACTCGCCGCCGCGGACCCCGCGCAACCCTATGGCGCGGCGCTGCCCTGGCCACCACGCGAGCGCACCGAGCACGGCCGCCGTCCCGCGCGCGTCGCCGGCGCGTATGTGGTGATGGTCGAAGACGAGCCGGTGCTCTACGTCGAGCGCGGCGGTCGCGGGCTGATCACGCTGGGCGCCGATACCGGCGCCGGCCGGCCTTCGATCGGCGCCGAGGAGCCCGTGTACGTGGCGTTGCGAGCACTCGCGGACGCGGTCCAAGCCGGCCGGATCGGAAAGCTCGCCCTGGAGCGAATCGACGGCGAGTCGGCCATCGGATCGCGGTGGGAGGGTGCGCTTGTCGAGTACGGCTTCCGGGCTGGGCCAAGGCGGTTGACGCTCAGCGCGTGAGGGTCCTTGGGATCGCGCTCAGGCGATCGCGCACTGCGCCGCGCTGTATCCGGCGGGGTCGGCGTCGGCGACGCCCTGATGGCCGGCCGAGGTCGTGCGCGTGGTTTCGTGGAGGACGCTCGAGCCGTGGCGCCACTGGAAGGTGACCAGACCCCTGATCGTGTATGCCGGCTTGCCGGTCACGGGCATCAGTTGAAAGCTCGTACCGCCCTGGCGTGCGGAGCGGGCGGTGCCGACCGCGATGAAGCCCGAGTCCCCGCCGTGCATCAGGTCGGTCCAGGTGTTGGTCGTCGTGTCCAGGTACTGCAGCTGAAAGCGCATGTACATCGTGTCCTTCGCGTGTCCGTCGCCCGGCATCGAGCCGCGGACCCCGACCGTGTTGGGCTGATCGGAGGGATTGCACACGTCAACGGTCGCCCACAGTTCGCGCGAGGACAGTAGCGAGTGTCCGCGGGACGGCGCCGGCGCGCCCTGCGCCCCGGCCGCGGCAACCGAGAACGCCAGGACAAACAACGCGCTCGCCGACAGCGCCAGTACGAGCACGACTGTGCGGAGGTCGATCCCACGGACCTCAATCCACCCGGCATCCATCCTGCGGGCGTGGTTGCCAAGTCTGGCCATCCGCTGAAGATAGCGCCGCGTGCCACCGGAGTGGGCCGGTTGGGTTCCGTCGTCGCGATCTGGCCGGCGCCGCGGGCGTGGTGTGATATCCCTGCGCCGTGGCCGGTATGCGCTCAGCCGAGGTCGTCGAGCTGTTGGCGCACGTGCCCGTGTTCTCGACGCTCGTTCCCGCCGACCTGGAGCGGATCTCCGAGCTGGCCGTCCCGCGCGAGTTCGAGCCGGGCCAGGTCGTGTTTCGCGAGGGGGATCAGAGCGACACCTGCTACATCGTGCGCTCGGGCCGCGCCCGCGCGATGCGCGAGCACTCCGACGGGCGCGTGATCACGCTCGCCACATTCGGGCCCGGGGACATCTTTGGGGAGCTCGCGATGTTCGAGGACGAGCGCCGTTCGGCGACCATCGAAGCGATCGAGCCCACGACCGTCGTGGCGGTGCTGGGTCCCGACATGCGCCGTCTGATGGTCGAGCATCCCGAAATCTCGACGCGCCTGGTGATCGCGCTGGGACGGCGCCTGCGTGAGACCAACGAGCGCCTGTCGCGCCAGTCGTTTCAGACCGTCCAGAGCCGGGTCGCGGCCGTCCTGTCAGAGCTCGTCGTCCAGGAGCGCTCGGATGGCGCGCCCGACGGGCAGGACGTGCTCGTGACGGCCACCCAGGCAGATCTCGCGCAACTGGCGGGCTCCTCGCGCGAGTCGGCCAGCCGCTTTCTCGCCGTGCTCGAGCGCGCCGGAGTCATCTCCCAGGGGCGCGGGCGGTTGGTGGTGCACGACGTGCGAGCGCTGGAGCGGTATGTCTTCTGATCTGGGCGACCCTGCCCGCGCGCGCGGGCGCAAGCGTGGGAAGTCCGGCCCCGCCAGGGGCGGCGCAGGCCAGCAGGACGCCCGAGAGACATCAGCCGGCGGGGTGGTCGTGCGCGACGGCCAGGTGGTCGTGATCGTGCCGACCCGCCGGGCGGCCAACGGCTCGCAGGTGCTGGCGCTCCCGAAGGGGCACGTCGATCCGGGCGAGACGGCGCTCGAGGCGGCGGTGCGCGAGGTGCGTGAGGAGACGGGCATCGTGGCCGAGGTCGTGTGCGAGCTGGGCGAGTCGCGCTACTGGTACCGGCGCGACGGGCGCACGGTCGGCAAGAGCGTGACCTTCTATCTGTTCGAGTACGTCGAGGGCGATACGGACGACCACGACGATGAGGTCGTGGAGGCTCGCTGGATCGACCTGCGCGAGGCGTTGAGCGCGCTCAGCTACGACGGCGAGCGCAAGATGGTGGCGCTCGCGCTGGACCGGCTGGACAAAGACCGGTAGCCTGCCGTCCGTGCAGGTTCTGAACTTCTACTCGACGATCTTCGCCGACGAGCTGCTGCGCGGTCGCAAGACCGCGACGATCCGGCTCGGGGACAAGTCCGGCAAGTACCGCAAGAACCAGGCGGTACTCGTGACGATCGGCTACCAGTACTCCCCGCGCGAACGGATCTTCGAAGCGGTGATCGACCAGGTCGAGGTGATGGCGCTCGTCGATCTGTCCCCGCGCGACATCAAGCACGACAACCCCGAGTTTCGCCGCCACGAGGAGCTCATCCACTTCCTCGAACAGATCTACGGCCGCGCGGTCTCGATGGAGGACATCGTGACGGTTGTGCGGTTCTCGCAGATTCTCGACAAGCCGGCGGGCATGACCGAGGCGATGAAGGGGTTCGGCGGCGCGCAAAATTGACCAGGCGGCCGATGGCGCGGCGCGGAGCGGCGTCCTTACCGATCGGAGATCGACGGGATCTCCGATCGGCCAGCTCGCGTACATAGCACGCCACGCTTCCTGCGTCCTTGCTCCGCTTGGCCCTCGACCGCCTGGTTCGGCGGCGCGCAAAATTGATACCGGGGCGCGCGGAATCTTCTATATAGTGGGGCCTAGCGCCTTGGCACTCTCTCCCCGGGAGTGCCAGAGAAGCGCAAAATGTCCCCAACTATCGGAGGTTCGATATGAAGCTCAAGCCCCTGGGCGATCGGCTGATCGTGCAGGCGATCGAGGAGGAGCAGACCACTGCCAGTGGCCTCGTTCTGCCCGACACCGCCAAGGAGAAGCCGCAGAAGGGCAAGGTTCTCGCGGTCGGCGACGGCCGCATCGACGACGACGGCAAGCGCGTTCCGCTCGACGTGGCCGACGGTGACGAGGTCTTGTACAGCAAGTACGGCGGCACCGAGATCAAAGTCAACGGTGAGGATCTGCTCGTGCTGCGCGAGTCCGACGTGCTGGCAAAGGTCCTCTAGACCGACCGGTCCCAGACGATCCAAGCCCGTTCGAGGCCAACTCAAACGACACACCAAAAACTTCAAATGGCGAGACCAACCGTCTCGCAGAGGAGATAACCAAGACATGGCACACAAGGAGATCAAGTACGACGGCGAGGCGCGCAAAGCGCTCGAGGCGGGCGTGGACGCGGTCGCCAACGCGGTCAAGGTCACGCTCGGTCCCAAGGGCCGGTATGTCGTGCTCGACAAGAAGTTCGGCGCGCCGACGATCACCAACGACGGGGTGACGATCGCGCGTGAGATCGAGGTCGAGGACGTGTTCGAAAACCAGGGCGCCCAGCTGGTGCGCGAGGTCGCCACAGCGACCAACGATGTCGCCGGCGATGGCACCACCACCGCCACCGTGCTGGCCCAGGCGATCGTCAAGCAGGGCCTGAAGAACGTCGCGGCCGGCGCCAACCCGCTCGCGCTCAAGCGTGGCATCGAGAAGGCCGTCGACCAGGTCGTGGCCAACATCGCCTCGCAGTCCAAGGAGGTCTCCGGCAAGGACCAGATCGCCCGCGTGGCGACGATCTCGGCCGGCGACGATGAGATCGGCGATGTGATCGCCGACGCGATCGAGAAGGTCGGCAAGGACGGTGTCGTCAACGTCGAGGAGGGCCAGACGTTCGGCATGGACCTCGAGTTCACCGAGGGCATGCAGTTCGACAAGGGGTATATCTCCCCGTACATGGTCACCGACCAGGACCGTATGGAGGCGACCCTGGAGGATCCGTACATCCTGATCGCCAACTCGAAGATCGGCTCGGTCAGGGATGTGCTGCCGGTGCTCGAGGCCGTGATCCAGTCGGGCAAGCCGCTGCTGATCATCGCCGAGGACGTCGAGGGCGAGTCGCTGGCGACGCTGGTCGTCAACAAGCTGCGCGGGACGTTCACCGGTGTGGCCGTCAAGGCGCCCGGGTTCGGCGATCGGCGCAAGCGGATGCTCGAGGACATCGCGATCCTGACGAACGCCGAGGTGATCACCGAGGAGATGGGGCTGAAGCTGGAGAACACCCAGCTGTCTCAGCTCGGTCGTGCCCGTCGCGTGGTCGTGGCGAAGGACAACACTACGATCGTCAACGGCGCCGGTGACGCGGAGGCGATCAAGGGCCGGATCAACCAGATCAAAGCCGAAATCGAGAACACCGACTCGGACTTCGACCGCGAGAAGCTCCAGGAGCGCCTGGCCAAGCTCTCCGGCGGCGTCGCCGTCGTGAAGGTCGGCGCCGCGACGGAGACGGAGATGAAGGAGAAGAAGCATCGTGTCGAGGACGCGCTGCAGGCGACACGGGCGGCGCTGGAGGAGGGCATCGTGCCCGGTGGCGGCGTCGCGCTGCTGCAGGCGGCCACGGCCGTCACCCTCGGTGACAACGGCGCTTCGGCCGATGGCTCAGACGACGAGCGCACCGGTGCACGGATCGTGTTGCGGGCGCTCGAGGAGCCGCTGCGCCAGCTCGCCGAGAACGCCGGCCTGGAGGGCTCGGTCGTCGTCAACGACGTGCGCAAGGCCAAGAAGGGTCAGGGGCTGAACGCGTCGACGAACGAGATCGTCGATCTCGTCGCGGCCGGCATCATCGACCCGGCGATGGTCACTCGCTCGGCGCTGCAGAACGCCGCGTCGATCGCCAAGAACATCCTCACGACCGAGGCGATCGTCGCCGAGGTCCCGGAGAAGGAAGGCGGCGGCATGCCCGGCGGCGGCGGGATGCCGGACATGAGCGGGATGATGTAGCCATACGTCGAGCGCTCCCCGTCTGCCTTGACGGAGCGCGCCGATCTGTCGATATGACCAAGAGGGTTTGGCACGGATGCCGGACCCTCTTTACGTTTAAGCCACCGCGCTCAGCGGTCGCGGCCCCTCGCCCACGTACTTCGCCGTCGGGCGGATCAGCTTGGCCTCGCGCTTCTGCTCGAGGATGTGCGCCGACCAGCCGGCCACGCGCGCGCAGGTGAACATCGGCGTGAACAGATCCGGCGGGACTTCGGCGAGGTCGAGGATCACGGCCGACCAGAACTCGACGTTCGTGGCCAGCACGCGGTCGGGCCGGCGCGCGTGCAGCTCGGCGAGCGCCGCCTTCTCCAGTGCCTCGGCGGCCTCGAAGCGAGGCGAGCCCAGCTCCGAGCACGTTCGCCGCAGCACGCGCGCGCGGGGGTCTTCGGCGCGGTAGATGCGGTGGCCGAAGCCCATCAACCGATCGCCACGATCCAGTGCGTCCGAGACCCAGCGCTCGGCGTCGCCGGTGGCTTCGACTTCGTCGAGCATCTTCAGCACGCGCGATGGCGCGCCGCCGTGCAGCGGGCCGGAGAGGGCGCCCACCGCCGCGGACAGCGCCGCGGCGACGTCGGCGCCGGTGGAGGCGACCACGCGAGCGGTGAACGTCGAGGCGTTCATCCCGTGCTCGGCGGCGGAGATCCAGTAGGCGTCGATCGCTTTGACGTGATCGGGGTTGGCCTCCCCGCGCCAGCGGATCAGGAAGCGCTCGGGGATCGTCTGTCCCTGGTCGATCTCATCCTGGGGCACCGGGGGCTGACCGGCTTCGCGCGCGGACTGGGCCACGAAGGAGAGAGCCATCACCGAGGCGCGGGCGAGGTTGTCACGGGCCTCCTCGTCGGTGATGTCGATCAGCTGCCCGAAGCCCCACTCGGGGGCGAGCATCGCCAGCGCGGACTGCACGTCAACGCGGTGATCGCCCGAGCGCACCGTGAGCGCGTGCGGTTCGGCCGGGGGCAGGCCGGGTTGCAGGCGGCCGTCGACGAGCAGGCCCCAGACCTGCTCGTAGGGGACCGTGCCGACCAGGTCTTCGATGTTGACGCCGCGGTAGCGCAGCGCGCCACCCTCTTTGTCCGGCTCTGCGATCTCGGTGGCGAAGGCGACGACGCCTTCCAGGCCCGACTGGACCTCTGCTGTGGGAACCGCGCTCATGGCACTCGCTTTCTGGGCTCGTTGCTCAACGGGGGAGGGTCGGCCACGCGCTGGTTGAAGCGTTGCCGGCCCGGCTGCCTTACCGATCGTAGATTGAGGGTGAATCTACGATCGGCCAGCAGGCGCATATCGTCGCAGGAATCGCTCCGTGAGTAGGCTGCAACACATGCCCGACAGCGACCTGATGTTCCGTCCCGCCATCGAGCTCGCGGGGATGGTGCGCTCCGGTGAGGTCTCATCGCGCGAGCTGGTCGAGATCTCGCTGGCCCGCATCGAGGAGCTCAACCCCGAGTGCAACGCGTTTGTCGAGATCGACGGCGAGCGCGCGCTCGCCACGGCTGGGGAGATCGGTCCCGGTGACGAGCGGCCGTTCGCCGGCGTTCCGATCGCGATCAAGAACAACCGCGCGGTCGCGGGTCTGCGGCTCACCAACGGCTGCGCGCTGATGTCCGAGTACGTCGCCGACCACGACCACAACGTCACCCGTCGTCTGCGCGAGGCGGGGTTCGTGATCGTCGGCTCCACGACCCTGCCGGAGTACGGGATACTGCCCGTCAGCGAGGCGCGCATCTTCGGCCCCACGCGCAACCCCTGGGACCTGCAGCGCACCCCGGGCGGGTCCTCGGGTGGGGCTGCGGCGGCGGTCGCGGCCGGCATGGTGCCGGTCGCGCACGGCAACGACGGTGGTGGCTCGATCCGCATCCCCGCCGCGTGTTGCGGGCTGGTTGGACTGAAGCCCGCGCGGGGACGCATCTCGTTGGCGCCGGTGCTCGGCGACTCGCCGATCGAGATCGACGGGGTGCTGACGCGCACGGTTGCCGACACGGCCGCGATCCTCGACGTGCTCGCGGGCTATGAGCCGGGCGACGCGACCTGGGCGCCGCCACCGCCGGAGCCGTTCGCCGTGGCTGCCCGGCGCTCACCCACGACCATACTCGGCGATGGCCCGGGCGGGCGAGCGGGATCGCTGCGGATCGCGATGACGAAGCTCGCCCCGCTGGCTGACGCCACCGTCGATCCGATCTGTGCGCGCGGGGTCGATCGGGCGGCCGAGCTGCTGCGCTCGCTCGGGCACGAGGTCGTAGAGGTCGATCCCCCGTGGCGCGTAGATGGTCTCGCAGAGCTGTTCGGCGTGGTGTTCTGCACCTACATCTCGCTGGGGATCGCCGCCTCAGGGATGATCGCCGGGCACGAGCCGACGGCGGAGGATGTGGAGCCGATGAGCTGGGCGATCTACTCGATGGTCCAGGGCCTGAACGCGACCCAGGGGCTGGGCGCGGTTGTCCAGCTGCAGGCGTTCGCGCGCCAGCTGACCACGTTTCTGGAGCCCTATGACGCGCTGCTGACCCCCGCGCTGGCCGAGCGTCCGCTGCCGCTCGGCACGCTCGACACCGCCGCGCCCGACCCGATGAGCACGTTCACCCGCTCGGGCCTGTTCACGCCGTTCACGCCGGTGTTCAACGCCGCCGGTCAGCCGGGCATCTCGCTGCCCCTGTATCAGGGTGAGGACGGATTGCCGCTCGGCGTCCAGCTCGTGGGACGACCGGCGGGGGAGGCTGCGTTGCTGGCGCTCGCGATGCAGGTCGAAGAAGCGATGCCGTGGGCAGAGCGGCGACCGCCGGTCGCTTAACGACTCGACCCGCCTTTCGGCGGGTCGCGGCGATGGGGAGCTACCCCGAACAGCTGATAACCAAGAGAATGTAGCTCAGCCGGGGTGGCTGTTATCCAGGACCGCCCCCATCGGCTTGGGGACCACGCCCAGCCGTTCTGCATCCCCGGCCCCTGAGGCCGCCACCATCGAGCACTCCATCAGCTCGGCCTCGTCCCAGGTCGCAAACGCGCGCTCGCCAAGCGTTGCCTCCAGCAGGCGCAGCCCGCGCGAGACGATCGGTGTGGGGACCTTCAGCAGCGGACGCGGCCGGTCGAGCGAGTCGAGCACCAGTCGGACGATCTCGGTGTGCGTGAGCGTCTCCGGACCCGCGAGCTCGTAGCGGCGCTGCTCGCCGGAGGGGGCATCGAGCGTGGCCTTCACGCAGGCGGCGGCATCCTGCGCCCAGATCGGCTGATAGCGCGCGCGGCCCAGGCCCGACATCGGCATCACTGGCGCCAGCGCGAGCCGCCCGAGCAGCGTCAGCCAGGCGTCGCCGGGGGCGTAGATGATCGAGGGGGCAAACACCGTCCAGTCCAGGTCGGACTCACGCACGGCCTGTTCGGCGGCGGCCTTGGCGCGATGAAAGCGCGTGCGGTGGTGCGCGGAGGCGTCGAGCGTCGAGAAGAACACGAACCGGCCCACCCCGGCGTGTTGTGCCGCCCGCACGAGCCGCCAGGTGGCGATCCCGTTCAGCTCCTCGATCGAACCGTTCGGCTGGTCGCGGATCGTCGCGGCCAGGTGCACCACGGTATCAACGCCCCGCAGCGCGTTGCGATAGGAGGGCGGGTCGGCGAGGTCGCCGAGCGCGATCTGCACGCGCACGCGCATGGCGCCGAGCCGGCGCGGGTCGCGCACCAGGCAGCGTACGTCCGCCCCGTCGTCGACGAGCCGGCGCAGCAGCGCCGAGCCCACCTGGCCGGTCGCACCCGTAAGCAGGAGCATGGTTCGTACAATATGCGTCTCCCCCAGCGGACCCCCGCAAACTTCCCCGACCAACGAACCAGAAAGAAGCGAATGGCCTACGTGATCGCCGAGCCGTGCATCGGCACCAAGGACAACTCCTGTGTCGAGGTCTGTCCCGTCAACTGCATCCACCCCACGCCCGACGAGCCCGGATACGACGCGGCTGAGATGCTCTACATCGACCCGGAGGAGTGCATCGACTGCGACGCCTGCGTCGAGGCCTGCCCGGTGGACGCGTGCTTCGCCGAGGACCAGCTCCCGGAGGAGTGGCAGAAGTACTCGCAGATCAACGCCGACTACTTCGCCAACGCCAAGTAGCTCGGGTCGAGCACGTCCAGCACGGGCACGTCCGGTACGGCCGCTTCGATCAGCTCCTGCAGCTGCCGGGAGTCAAAGCGGTGCGACTGCGGCGCCACCGGGTTGATCGTGATCGCGCGTAGTTTGATCGTGCGTCGCACCGTGATCGCGATGCCCTGGTTGGCGTACCAACTGGGGCCGTGGCGGGAGATGAACACCGACGTCGGGTCTGAGGCGACGATCCGAAGCTCGCGTCCCGCCCGCTCGCGGCGGGCGCCGAGCAGACCCTCCAAGAACCGCTCGCTCAGGGCGCCCTCGACGGTGAACGTGCTCGCCTGAGGATGCTCCGCCAGCAGGGCGGCGATCTCGGTGGGCTCGCCGCTCAGGACGAGTCGGCGGGGGAGCGCGATCGTCTCGCTCGCCCCATCGGGCGAGGATGTCTCGGTGGTGCTGGCGCCGGCAGTGGCGGTGTCGGCGGCCAGGGGGAGCCTGACGAGCTGGACCGCGTCGGTGGTGGCCGCGACGACCTGCTCGATCTTCTCCCCGAGGACCGCCCCGGTGGCCATCACCAGGCCATCTGAGATAGCCGGGGACGAGGCCGCGCGGCGATCGATCGCGCCGTCGATCAGCACCTGCTCGGCCCCGAACCCGAGCATCGCCTCGCTGACAGCGCGCACGTCCTCGGCTGCGCTCGGACCAGCGACTTCGACCGCGCCTTGCTCGGAGAGCCGGGCGATCACGACTTCGCCCAGTGGTGTTCTCACCCCGGTCTGCGCCAGCCGCTCGTGTGCGACGCCGCTCGAGCGCATCAGCGCGCCCGTGCTCGCCACCAGGCTGCCGGCCCGCAGCAGGATGCGCGGCTTGTCGATCCGCGCGTCGATCACGTCGTGCTCCTCGCCGTCGCGCCCGACCGAGGTCACGCCCACGCGGATATTCTGTTGGGCCAGCTCGCGCAGCAGCGCGGCGAGCGTCTCGGTCTTGCCGGTGTTCTTGGCGAGACCGACGAGCGCCACCCGGCGCAGCCCGTCGGTCAGCTCGGAGATGCTGCCCTCGCTCACACCCCAGTCTCGCCCTCTGACCGGTGATACGAACCGCTCTGCGGAGACTGTGCTCGACGGTCTCCCATCTCATCAACCCGCTTGCAGGCGCGCGGCCAGCTCGCGCACGATGAAGCTCGCGACGTGGTTCGGATAGGTGCCCTTCGAGAACCCGGCGTCGTAGCCGAGCTCCTTGGCCAGCTCGTTCGACACCCGCGGCCCGCCGCAGGTGAGGATCAGCTGCCGGCGCAGTCCCTCCGCTTCGACCATCTCGACCAGCTCGGTCAGGTTCTGGACGTGCAGGTTCTGCTGGGTCACGGTCTGGGAGACGAGGATCGCGTCGGCGTTCAGATCGATCGCGCGGGAGACGAGCACGCTGTTGGGCACCTGGCTGCCGAGGTTGTGCGTCTCGAATGCCTTGTAGCCCTCCAGGCCGTGGTGGCCGTGGAACCCCTTGAGGTTGAGCATCGCGTCGATCCCGACGCTGTGCGTATCGGTGCCGGTCGCCGCCCCGACGATCACGATCGGGCGGCCGATGTGCTCGCTCGCGAAGGCTTCGATCTCATCCTCGCCCATGTACTCGATGTCGAACCCCTCACCGCTCAGTGAGGCGTAGTTGAACCGTCTGGGTGCACTGCCCGAACATCACGAAGTAGGTGTAGCCCTCGGTCAGGCGCTGGTAGTGGACGACCTCGGGATGCGCGAAGCCCATCTTCGCCGCGAGCTCCTGGGCGGCCTTGCGTGCGGCGAGGCCGTAGGGAACGGGCAACGTGAAGCTGAACTGCACGATCCCGTCGCCGAGATGGTCGGCGTAGGGCTTGACTTGGGTGAGGTCGACCTGGCGGGGGGAGTCCACCGAGGGTGAGAGGGACGCCTCAGACATGGCTCGGGGATGACGCGGATGTGCCACTCATCAACTGGGCGACCGGGTTGAAGTAGCCGGGGTCGGTCGGCACGATCCCGTCGATCCCGCGGCCGTCGTCGATCCGGCGGTGCACGTCGCCGAACACGCCCTCGCCCAGCGCCGCGAACAGACCGTTCTCTGCTATCTGCGCCAGTAGCGCGTGCGCCCCGGCCAGCACCTCCCGAGCGCGGGTCTGGATGATCCCGCCGGGCTTGAACTCGATCTCCTCGCCGAGGTCGCGGGCGGCGTCGAACACGTAGTTGACGTTTTCCAGGCCGATCACGCGGTCGTGCACGTGCGGCGTGAATATCCCCTCGGTCGGCACGCCGATCGTCTGGATCCCCTGCTGGGTCGCGATCGTGACGAGGTTGAACAGCGTATCGGCGGCGTGCGTGCGGTACAGGTTGCCGTCCATGTGCCTGGTGGGCGGCATGTACTTGACCGGGCAGTCCGGGAACAGCTCGCGAGTGAGCTGCGCCTGAGCCCACTCATACAGCAACCCGTTGACGACGGACGTGTCGATCTCAAATGCATCTCCGAGCGCGATCTGGGAGTCGGGCACGCCCGAGTCCAGCGCCAGCTGGCGGTTGATGAACTGCGAGGCCGTCACCGACGGCGCCGCTCCCATCGCATCGGCCGTGCGCAGGTAGTTGTCCTCGCCGGTGTTGATCGTCACGCCGAACCAGCCGTTGACCATGCGCGAGACGCGCTGGTCGATCAGGCCGCGGACCGGATTGATGTCGCGGTAGAGGATCCCGTAGAGGGCGTCGTTGACCATGTTGTCCAGCCCCTCCCACGCGCCCATCGCGGCGATCTCGGGCATGCACAACCCCGAGCAGAAGCTCGACAGCCGCACGTACCGGCCGTTCTGGGCTGACCACTCGTCCAGCGCGGTGCGCATGATCGCGAAATTGGCCTGTGTGGCGAACGTCCCGCCATAGCCCTCGGTCGTCGGGCCGTACGGCACGTAGTCGAGCAGCGATTGCGCGGTCGAGCGGATGACGGCGACGATGTCCCCGCCGGCCTCGGCGACCGCGAGCGAGTGCACGACGTCCTCGTACACGTTCCCGGTGGCGGTCAGCACGTAGCGCAGCGGCGGCGGATGCTCGCCCAGACGCTCGCGCAGCTCGCGCCGCTGCGCCATGCGCGCGGCGATCTCGTTCAGGCGCTGCTCGCACTCGCCGGCGATCCGCTCGCGGATCGTGTCCTCGTCGGCGCGGGGCAGCGCGCACAGGTCCAGCTCGCCGGCGTCGATCGCCTCGGCGATCTGCTGGGGTGAGTCGGGCGCGCTCTCGTGCAGCAGCGCGTTGCCCAGCCAGTAGGCGATGCCACGGCCCAGCTCGCCGCTGTCGCGCACGTGGTCGACGAGCACGTTCGGCAGGGGCGCGTCGAGCTGGTTGGCGCCGTCCACGCCGAGCAGGCGGGCTACCGTGCGCTCGACCGAGACGGTCGTCTTTGCGTCGATCTCGGCGGCGACCTGCCCGGCGATCTGGGTCGCGGCGGCCCGGCAGTCGGCAATGATGTCGGGGTCGAGGTCGAGCTTTGCGGTGGCACTCATGAGATGTCACGGACGATCGGGAACGGAATCACCTCGCGCAACGTGTCGCGTTCGGTGAGGATCATGACCAGCCGGTCCACCCCCATCCCACCGCCCGCCGTGGGGGAGTAGCCGTACTCGAGCGCGCGGGTGTACTCCTCGTCGTTGGGGTGTGGCACGTCGCCGTCGTCCACCGCGCGGCGCTTGCGCTGATCGACGAACCGCTGCCACTCATCCACCGGGTCGTTCAGCTCGGTGTCGCCGGAGACGAGCTCGATGCCGCCGATGACCGCGTCGAAGTGCTCACCCAGCTCCGGGTATTCGGAGTGGCGCTTGGTGATCGGGAACGGCTCGAGCGGAAAATCGAACACGTGGGTGGGCTGGTTGATCGTGCTCTCGATTTTCTCTGAGTAGATGTCGGCGACCACGTCCGCCCAGCTGGCGGCCGGGTCGAGCGGTTCATCCAGCAGCTCCGCGAGCTGCTCGCGCGTGGACTGCATGAAATCGATCCCGAAGCGCTCGAGGATCAGCTCGCGCATCGTCACCCGCCGCCACGGCTTGGCCAGGTCGATGTCTTCGTCGTTTCGTTTGATCGTCGTCCTGCCAAGCGCCGCCTGGGCGACGTCGCGGAACATTTCTTCGGTAACCGTGGCAACGTCGTTGTAGTCGGAGTACGCGCACATGAACTCGATGATCGTGAACTCGGGCGAGTGCTTGGGCGAGATGCCCTCGTTGCGGAACACCTTGCCCATGTCGTACACGTTCTCCATGCCGCCGACGATGCAGCGGTTGAGGAATAGCTCGACCGATATCCGCAGGTACAGGTCGCGGTCCAGGGCGTTGTGGTGGGTCGTGAACGGCCGCGAGCCGGCGCCGCCCGCCAGCGACTGCAGTGCCGGGGTTTCGACCTCGATGAAGTTCCGCTCGTTCAGCCAGCGGCGGATCTCGAACACGATGTTGTGGCGTTTGATGAACAGGTCGCGCGTGTCCTCGTTGGCGAGCAGGTCGAGCTCCCGGTAGCGGTAGCGGGTGCCCGTATCGGCGAGACCGTGATGCTTGTCCGGCGGTGGCCTGAGCGCCTTCGTCAGCAGCGTCAGCTCCCCGACCGCCAGCACGAGCTGGCCGCGCTTGGTCTTGTACACATACCCCTCCACCCCGACGATGTCGCCGATGTCGAGGCCGAGGATGCGGTCGTATGTCTCCTGTCCGAGGTCGTCTACGCGCACGACGATCTGGATCTGACCGGACAGGTCGCGCAGGTCCAGGAACGACGTATTGGGATGCTCGCGGCGGGAGATCAGCCGGCCAGCGACCTGATACCGCAACTCGGGGTGCCCGCCCTCGTCGAGCTCATCCGGGTCGTGCGCGTCGAGCACGTCTTTGATCCGCGTACGCGTATTCCACAGGGTGACGGGCGGATACGGGTCGATGCCCTCCGCGCGCATCCGCTCGAGCTTGGCGCGCCGTTCGTCGATCTCGACGATGGCGTTCTCTTGTGTGTTGTCCTTCTGGTCCCGGTCCTGTACAGGCATACAGACGATCCTCTCAACTGGGTTGCGCTTGTCAAGCGATCGAGCAGGATCTCCACATGAGCTGGACCCGCGATCGCGCGCCCGGGTCCACGCCGCGGGGGGCGCGTCCTAGGCCATCGGCAGCGACATACCCGCCGGTTTTCGCTCGGGCGCGGGGGCGGGCGCCGCGGGCGGAGCGCCGTTCGATCCACCGTTGCCCCTGTTCGCCGTCCCGCCGGGAACCTGGACCAGCGGCAGTGTGGGTAGTGAGGGCAGGACCGGCAACGCGGGCGGCGCGGCAATCGCGAGCAGACCACGGGCCGCATGGCGGATCGCCTGAGCGGCCGGATCGTCGGGGTTCTCGACCACGAGCGGCGTGCCGCTGTCGGCGTGTTCGCGCAATGGCATCGTCAGCGGAACCTTGCCGAGCAGCGGCACGTCCAGCTCGTCGGCCAGCGCCTGACCGCCCCCCTCGCCGAAGATCTGATACCGCTCACCCGAGGGTGTGGTGAACCCGGACATGTTCTCGATCACCCCGCAGATCTCCAATGAGACCTTGTTCGCCATCTCAGCCGAGCGCCGCGCGACCCGCTGGGCCGCCGGCTGCGGGGTCGTGACGATCGCAAACCGCGCCTGGGGCAGCAGCTGGGCGAGCGTCATCGAGACATCCCCGGTCCCGGGCGGCAGGTCGATCAGCAGGTGATCGAGCACGCCCCAGTTGAACGTCCTGCAGGAACTGAGTCAACGCCTTGTGCAGCATCGGCCCGCGCCAGACCACGGCGGCGTCCTCGGCGACGAAGAACCCGATCGACATGACCTTCACGCCATGTGCCTCCAGCGGCACGATCTTGCGCTCCGCCGATACCGGCGGGCGGGTGGAGCCGAGGCCGTACATGCGCGGGATCGAGTACCCCCACACGTCCGCGTCGAGCACGCCCACACGCTTGCCTTCGCCCGCCAGCGCAACCGCGAGGTTGGCGGTCAGCGTCAACTTGCCGACGCCGCCCTTGCCCGAGCCGACGCACAGCACGTTCGCGACCTGCGCGAGCGCCCCGTCCGGCAGGCTGCCCCGCCCGAGCTTCTGCTGCAGAGCGGCTTTCTGCTCATCGGTGAGCACGTCGAAGTAGACGTTCACGTGCGTGACCCCCTCCAGCGCCGCGACGGCTTGCGCGACCGCGGTCTGGAAGTGGCCCTTGATCGGGCAGCCGGGCGTGGTCAGCGACACGGTCACATCGACCACGCCGTTCCCGGACACGTCGATCGAGCGCACCATGTCGAGCTCGACGATCGACCGCCGCAGCTCGGGGTCGATCACGGCCTCCAGCGCCTTGCGTATCTGCTGTTCGTCGGTCACGGGCCCCATTGTGGCAAACCCGCGATCCCAGCCCGGCGTGCACCCACAAAAAAGTGCCGCCGGAGCGGGGTGGCTCCGGCGGCAGGGAGGAGAGGGTCCTACTTTCCGCCGGCGGGATATGAGGCCGGCAGACTTTCCCGGACCCCCCGGCTCTCCTGGGCCGGGGCGGGGGAAGGTCGGGTCTAGACCAGGCTCTGGATGCGTCCCTGGAGCCGGTCCGCGAGCTCCGAGCCGTCCTGGCGGCGCTTACGCAGTTCGCGCTCGACGCTCGTGCGCGCTTTGCGGACCTCACGCTCCAACCGCTTGCGGGCGGTGTTGCCGCGACGCTCGAATTTGCGTAGCTGAGCCTGGGTCTTGGAGGTGCTCGAGTAGCTCGTGATCGTGTCGTTCACGCCCGAGACGACCTTGTCGCGAGCGATCAACGCGGCACCGACGGGGATCAGGACCGCGCGCTCGGCGTATGAGCTCTTGGCGGTGGAGGTGCTCGTGCCGGCCGTGCTGCGAGCGGCGGCGGGGCGTTTCGCTGCTGCGGCGGTTTTGCGCGGTTTGGCCGCGCGGGGGGAAGTGGTGTTGGCTGAGGCCATGTGGGGAAGTCTCCTTGTCGTGTGTTCCTCTTGGAGGAACACTGTTACGTTTGTGACTCTTGTCCGGGACTCACCAGCGAGGTTAGCACCGAACACCTGTTTGTAACCCGACTCCAGAACATTGTTACACGCAGACTCGGTGATCCGGTGAAATCCATGTGAATGAGCGGTGTTCTACGTACTGAAGCTTGTAACAGGAGGAACATGCGTTCGGTGGCGTTCGGTGGGTCGCGCCATTTCTCAGGCGGGGACGCGGATGCGCTCGAGCCACAGGGCCGGCTCGGCTAGCTCCGCCGTGGAGGGCAGCTCATCGGGCGAGCGCCAGGCGATCGCGAGCGTCTCGGGGCCGCCCGCATCGACAACCGCGTCGCAGAAGCGCCGCCCCACCTCGTACTGGCGCATCTTCAACTCCAGCCCGAGCAGCCGCTCGAGCACCCGCCAGGGCAGCCCGCGGGACTCGCGCCTGCGGGTCAGCGCCGCGCGCAGACGCGGCAGCGACGGTAGAAACTCGGCGCCGACAGCGTCCATCGTGTGCTCGGCGTGACCCTCGATCAGAGACATCGTCGCCTGCATTCGCTCGACCAGTTGCCAGCGCTCGTCGCCCAGACCGATCCGTAGCAGTTCGCCGCGGCGCGCGCGCTCGACCAGCGTCTGCAGCTCGCCGTCGCGCGCACGATCCAGCAGCGCACGGGGGTCGAACGCACTCGGGTCCGGCAGCCACGATGGGCCATCCGGGCGGGTCGAATCCTCCTTCGAATCCTCATCGAGCGAGCCGCCGTTTGCAGACCGACCGGCTCCCCCGAGCGCCAGCCCGTCGAGCAACTCGCGCAGGATGCCCCCGAGATGATCCGCCAGCCACGGCGCGCCGGAGAACTGGACGGCGTGGGTAATCTCGTGGATCGCCACCCAGGCGATCAGCTCGTCGCGGTCAACCCCAAGATTGCGGGCGGCCGAAGCCAGGTTCGGCGCGAGCAGCAGCAGGCGGGGCGGGACCGAGCGATCGAGCAGCGATACGTCGTACTGACCGAGCACCCGCTGGGAGAGCATGCCCGTGACGGCCCCGAGCTGAGCGCCGAGCATGTAGCCGGACGCCGCGCGCAGCTGGTCAGACGCGGAGGAGCGCAACGGACCGGATGCCGAGCGCAGCGGCTCCCATGCTGAGCGCAGCGGTCCCGGGATCGAGCGCAACTGCTCAGACAACAGACCACGGACGCCGCCACCGTTGCCAGTCGCACCGTCGTCGCCCTCGTGCTCGCCCTCACCCTCATCCTCACACTCGCGCGTGTCCGTCCGCTCGCCGGCAGCACCGTCGTCGTCCTGTGTGCCTTCATTACCCAAGCGCTCCAGCAGCGGATCGAGCAACGGTCGCATCGTGAGCAGATTCGCCGCGATCCAGCTCGGCCGGTCAACCATCTCCAGCGGCGGGAGCTCGGCGGGGAGATCGAGACCGGTGTAGTCGCTGACGCGCCGCGCGAACTCGTGCGCGAGTGGCTGCACCGATCGACCCGGGGGACCGCCGTACGGAGGCGAGCCCGCGACCAGCTCGCCGACCCGCTGCGCCGTGCCCCAGTCGATCGTGCGGATCGGGCTCATACACATATCCTAGGAGCGTGCCGGCCCCGTCAGATAAGGATTTATCTTCGCCGCCCCCGTCGTCGCCGTCGGAGGCATCCGCGAGCCCCCCGCCCGACGCGCTGCCGGACATGGAGCGGGCGGAGGTTCGCGACGTGGTCGCCTGGACACGCCTGCTCGCCGATCCGAACGATGCATCGGCGGTGGTACGCGCGCTGGCGAGGCCGCCGATCGAGCTGCGCCAGGTCGATCTCGCGCGCGTGATCCAGATCGCCAGGCGGCGCAAGCTGGACATGGTGGCCGCACTGGCCGTGGCAACCGAGTCGCCCCAGGTGCCGCCGGAGGCCCGCGCGCGGATTCAGCGATTCATGGAGTTGCACCGAGCGGCCACGGAGGCGCTGGACGCTGCCCGCCCAGACCTGCTCGCCCGCGCGGCGCTGGGGGCCGAGCGCGACGAGCCACGCGGTGGAGCGTCCTCGCCGGCGCGCAGCGGGCCCGACGAGGCGTTGCGCGACATGCAGCGTATCGTCCGTGAGGAGGTGCTGGCCGACGTCGCGCGGATCGGTGGGCGCCTGAGCGAGCTGCGCCTGGACACCGACCTCGACATCTCCCACGGGGTGGCGCGTTACCTGGAGCTGCTCAAGCTGTCCGCGCTGGCCCAGCGCCCGGCCGAGCAGAGCGTCGCCGACGCGCTGGCGGACGTGAACGCGCGGCTGCTCGCGGCCGTGACCGCGATGCAGCGAGAGATCCTGCAGAGCTCTCCGCTGGATGGCACGCTGACCACTGCCTTCGGCAGCGGTGCCCCAGCCGAGTCCATGCCCGCAGACGGCGCTGACGGTGAAGTGGGCGGGGGAGGCGATGACGAACGGGCCGCGCACATCCAGGCCGCGCGCGTACAGGCCGTCTCGCCGCGCGGCGAGCCCTCCCTGGGACCGTTCCTGCCGCGCCGAGGTGGAGGCCTGGCGCTGTCGGCCTCGGACATCGAGACCTACCGCAGCTGCCCCCTGCGCTACAAGTTCGCGCGGGTGCTGCGCATCCCGACCGAGCCGACGATCGGGCAGCGGTTCGGGATCGTCGTGCATCAGGTGCTCGAGCGGTATCACGTCGCCGGCGGAGAGACGCTGACACAGCTGCTGGACCTGTTCGAGGTGTGCTGGCGGCGGGCCGGGTTTCGCGATGGCGAGTCCGAGCGCGAGCTGCGCGGTAAGGCGCGCGCGGCGCTCGAGCGCTACCACGCGCGGTTGCACGGTCAGGACTCAGAGCCCGTGTGGTTCGAGCGTCAGTTCTCGCTGCGCATCGGCCCGCACCATCTGCGCGGGCGTGTCGATCGCGTGGATCGGCTGCCTGCCGGGCGCGGCGTCGATGGCGGCGAGACGGACACGGGAGAACGGTACGAGCTGATCGACTACAAGACCTCACGCCCGCGTACCGCCGAGCAGTTGCGAGACGACGTCCAGCTGTCGCTGTATGCGCTGGCCGCGCGCGAGTCCTGGCAGTTGGAGGCGGCGAGCCGGGCCTACTACTACGTGCTCGACGACCTCATCGTCCGTCTGCCCGGCGACACCGACGAGAAGCGCGTGACCGAGACCGTGCTGGAGGTCGGCGAGGGCATCATGGGCCAGCGCTTCGACCCAACCCCCTCGCGCGCCGCGTGCTCGATCTGCGACTTCCGGATCGTCTGCCCGGCGGCGGAGCGGTAGGGCTGCCCCCGAGGACATACCTCCCCCAGGACATACCTCCCCCAGGGCATGCCTCCCCCAGGGCATGCCTCCCCCAGGGCATGGCCTCCCCCAGGGCATGCCTCCCCCAGGGCATGCCTCTCCCAGGGCATGCCTCTCCCAGGGCTGCCCCGTCAGGGCCGGATCCCGCGCTGCTTCAGAAACCGCTGGAATTCGCGGGCCAGCGTGTCCCCGTCCGGGACCTCGGTCGGTGAGCGCGCCTCCTCGGCGTCAGCTTGGAGCTCCAACCGCTCAACGAACGCCTGGATCTCGGGGTCGCTCTGCACGGCGATGCTGACCTGGCGCTCGTACTCTTCGGAGGCCGCCTCCAGCTCGGACACGTCGACCGAGACCCCGACGACGCCTTCGATCCGGCGCACCAGCGCGAGCGCGGCCTTCGGGTTGGCAGCCGCGGCGACATAGTGGGGAACGCCTGCCCACATCGTGGCCGAGGGCAGGCCGGCCTGCACGCAGGCGGTGTGCAGGACGCTGATGATCCCGGTCGGGCCCTCGTAGTTGGAGGGCGTGATGCCCAGTCGCCGCACCATCGAGGGATCGGACGCATACCCGGTCATCGTCACCGGGCGGGAGTGGGCGACGTCGCCGAGCAGCGCACCCAGCGAGACGATCACCTGCACGCCGAGCGCTTCGGCGAGATCGACCAGGTGCGCGCTGAACGCACGCCAGCGCATCGACGGCTCGACGCCCTGGACGAGCACCAGATCGCGCATCGCGCGCGGGGCGAACGCCTCGTAGATCTCAACGCTCGGCCACATGATCTCCTCCGCGCTGCCTTCCTGCAGTCGCACGCACGGGCGGTTGGCCTGAAAGTCGTAGAACTCCTGGGAGTCCATCCGCGCGAACCGGCTGGCCTGCAGGGCCGAGGCGAGGAATGCGACCGCACTGGAGGCTGAGTCGCCGGCGTCGTTCCAACCCTGAAACGCGCAGATCATGGCGGGTGCCCTGAGTTCGTCGGGGCGACGGTCCCAGATGAGCGGCGGCATCGTCAGATCACGGTAGCTCATGTGGCCGAGCGCGCTGTCAGGTGCCCCCGACCCTGCCAGCCCGGCACGCGCCGGCGGTGCACAGGTGCACATGCGTCACCGCGGCGCGCCTGTGCGGACCCGCACAGACCGGGATTCATGGGGTTTTGACGGCTCTGCAAAGCCCCAGATCGATCAAGACCGGCCCCGGGGATGCCGATAGATCGTTGATGGGAAACATCATCACGCCAGTCGTCGCCGAGCCCTCTGACCCGGCGCAGGATCGCCGGGATTCACCCGAGCAGGAGCGCCCGACGCCGCTCACAGAGCGGCGCGATGCAGAGCGCGCCGGCAAGGGCGTATATCCGGCGCGCAAGTCCGGGCGCTCGAGCAGGATGATCGGCGAAGTGGTCGTCGATCTCGGGTTCGCCGATCGCGACACCGTCGAGGAGGCGGTGCGGGTCGCGCGCGAGCAGGGCAAGCCGACCGGCGAGGTGCTGGTGGCGCAGGGCGTGCTGCGCGCCGATCAGCTGGCGCGGGTGGTGGCCGAGCGATTTGGATTGGACTACGTCAACCTGTCGGTCTATGACCTGGACATGGGCGCCGTGCACCTGATCGGTGCCGAGGCGGCCAAGCGCTACAAGGCGGTGCCGGTCGGGTTCACCGAGGACGGCTCGCTGCTGCTGGCGATGGCCGACCCGACGAACGTGCTGACGATCGACGACGTCGCGATGATCACCGGCCGGCGGGTGCGCGTGGCGGTCGCCTCGGTCGAGGACCTGGCTCTGCTGCTGACAAAGCTGACCGGGATGGAAGGCTCGATCGAAGACATCGTCAACGAAGAGCCCGATGCGCAGGCCGAGCTCGACGCGGGCACGCTCGCCGAGGAGGCCGACAGGGATGCGCCGATCATCAAGCTCGTGCACTCGATCATCGCCCAGGCGGTGCAGCACGGCGCCTCGGACATCCACATCAGCCCCGAAGAGGGCGACGCGAAGGTCCTGTTCCGCGTTGACGGGGTGCTGGCGCCGGCGGCGACGATCCGCCGGCGGATGGTCGCGGGAGTGATCTCGCGGATCAAGATCATGAGTGACCTCGACATCGCCGAGAAGCGCACGCCCCAGGACGGTCGCTTCGCGCTGACCGTCGATGGCCGGCGCGTGGACATCAGAGTGGTCTCCCTGCCGCTGGTGCACGGCGAGGCCGTCGTGCTGAGGATTCTCGACAAGGGGGTCACGATCGAAAGCCTCGAGTCCCTCGGCATGGGTCCGAACGAGCTGCATCGCTTCGAACGCGCGATCGCCAAGCCCAACGGCGCGATCCTCGTGACGGGGCCGACGGGCTCGGGCAAGTCAACGACGCTGTATGGAGCATTGAACGTGCTCAACGACGGCGAGCGCTCGATCCTCACGATCGAGGACCCCGTCGAGCAGCGGATCGCGGGGGTCAAGCAGATGCAGATCGCCCCCAAGGCCGGGGTCACCTTCGACGTCGGCCTGCGCTCGATGCTGCGCGCCGACCCCGACGTGATCATGGTCGGAGAGATCCGCGACCGCGAGACCGCCCACATCGCGGTCGAGGCTGCGCTGACCGGCCACCTCGTGCTCTCCACGCTGCACACCCGCGACGCGCCGTCCGCGCTCGGGCGCCTGCTCGACATGGGCATCGAGCCGTTTTTGATCTCCTCGGCGATCGACTGTGTCGTCGCCCAGCGGCTCGTGCGGATGCTCTGCACGCACTGCAAGCGTCCCCAGCAGCTATCGGAGGCGGTACTGGCCGAGCACGGTCTGACGGGCGCGGAGCCGTTCGAGGCCGTCGGCTGCTCGCGCTGCGGGGGCAGCGGCTATCGCGGGCGGGTCGGGCTGTACGAGGTGATGACGGTCACCGAGCGCATCCGTTCGCTGGTGCTTGAGCACGGCTCGGTCGATGACATCGCCGCGGCCGCCGAAGCGGACGGGATGACACGCCTGCGCGACGACGGCATCACCAAGGTCCGCGCCGGGCTGACCTCGATCGCGGAGATCGAGCGGATGACCTCGAGCCTGCTGTCCTAGCGGCGCGCGCGGTCAGGCCAACAACTCGACCCATCTGGCCGCCGGGTCGGCGGTCTCACGAGGCCAGCAGCAGCGAGATGCGCAGCGGCCCGGACGGGAACGCTTCCCCTATGAACGAGTACGCCTGGTAGGTGTGCCCTTCGTATGAGACAGGCCCCCGGTCGGGCACAGTGCCGGGGCCGGGCGAGAGCGTGCCCATGACCTGACGTTCTCCGGTGCGCATCAGCACCTCCGCGCCGGTGAACAGGTGTGCCAGCTTCAGATATCCCGCGTCGTCCTGGATCGCCATCGCGAACCGGCCGACCACCTGACCGTTGCTGCGGACCGTGCCCGGGACGGGCGCCAGCACGTACGGTCCGCCGACGTCCACGAGCACTCCCGCGCTCGTGCTCACGCGGACACGAACGACGTGGATGTGCTGCCTGAAGAATTCGACGATCGCCGCGCGCGCGCCGGTGGCGTCATGCGCCGCGACGGCTTGCCCGAACGGGACCGAGCTTTCGATGTGCCGCACCGTCGCCGCCACGTCGGGGCTGTGCAGCTCCTCCTGGTAGATCCGTTCGCCGACGTGTCCTAGTGCTTCCACGCGCGCCTGGGCAGCCGAGCCGGGACAGGAGATCGTCGTGGATGGGACAAGCAGCACGATGTGCAGCTCACCGGCTGGATACACCGCTCCGGTGAGCACGGCCGTCTGGTAGCGCCGGCCGGCGTATGTGACCGGTCCCGCGGCGGGCGGGCTCGCGGGGGGCGGCCCGGCGATTGTGCCCGCGAGCCGGCGGGCGCCGCCGGCCGAGCCCGTGGTCAACAGCGCCTGTGCGCCCGTCACCTGGTGGACCACTTCCAGGTAGCTGCGATCGGACTGAGTCGACAGCACGTACGTCGCGTTCGTGCCCGGGATCGAGCCGCGCACCGGAGCGATCGCCGCACCCGAGCCCGCCTGTGCGAACACGTGCCCGTGCCCGCCGCGCAGCACCTCGACGCGGACGATCTGCCCCAGCAGCAGTTCCCGCAGCGCGCTCTGGGCGGCGGTCGCTTCGCCGGCGTTGATCGCCGTGGCGAGGGCGGTCGAGGTCTGCATGCGGTGCACTGCCTGGGCGACGTCCCCGCCGGTCGCCGCCTCGTGGTAGATGCGTCCCGCGACCGTGCCGAGCGCGCCGGCGACCGTCGTGGCACAGCTCGCGGACGCAGGTGTCGTGACGGCGACAGCCGCCGTGCTGTGGGTTGCGCTCGTCGAGCCCGAGCCGCAGCCGGCGAGCGCTCCGACGCTCAGGAGCACCGGCAGGAGCTGGCCGAGTTGCCGGCTCCTGCCCGAGATGACGGTCCTACCGGGGTCCATTGCCCCAGTCTATGGCCGCCCGTTACTTCGTTTTCTTGCCGCTGGTCGTCTTCTTTCTGCCGTTCGCCTTGGCTTTGTCTTTCTTGCCGCCCTTCTTCCCCTTCTTGCCCTTGCCCGGCTTGGCGACCACGACCGGCTTGGGGTTCAGGCGGTTGAAGCCCGAGTTGGCGCTCGGCGGGCAGCCCGTGGGGCGGCCCAGGTCGAACGGCCCGGATATGGCCTGCGTGACGATGCCCTTTTCGAGATACGCGTACGTCACCGTCAGCAGCGGGTCCACGCGCGGTTCGGCGCAGATCTTCGTCCCGATCGAGAACTGCCCGGCGATCGTCTCATACCAAAACTTGGTCCCACCGACGCAGTTGTCGGCGTAGCCTGGGACTTCGCTGGAGCAGGAGAACGTATCGGTCAGCGGCTTGCCTGACGGGATGTTGCTCACCAGCGGCGCCGCCTCGACGCCCGTGATCGGTAGCTGTGCCTGCAGCTGGTAGCCGGTGATCGGGCCGTTGCAGTGGAACGAGTACGCCACCTGCTGTTCTTCGTTGCCTGCTTCCGGCGTGCCGGCGGCGATGCTGCCGTAGCAGGAGTAGTTGTTGGGGTTGGCTTCTTCGGCGTGGCTGACCGCCGGGGTGGCGAGCAGCAGGGCCAGCGAGCAGCCCACGAGCGCGACTAGCCACCACGTGGCTCTGCGGTGGGCGGGATGTAGTGCGTGCAACGTGGGTCTCCTTGGTTGGTTGATGTGGACTGCGGGTGTCATCGCGTCAATGCAGCAGCCCGGACAGGCTCTGCTTGGGTGAAGTCGGGTCGTATTGCGTGCTCGGCCGCGTCCCGGCATGGGCGAACGGCGAGATCAGCAGCACGCCCACGGGGGGCTCGGAGCTGAGCGTCGCGGTCGCCGAGCCGGCGGGCAGGCTGGACTCGGTGGCGTTGCCGACCGTGCCGAACGTGATCACGATCAGGCCGTGTTCGCGGTAGGCGAGGCTCGCGGTGATCGGCGGCACGGTGGCTTTCAGGAATTCGTCGGCCGCGCTCAGTGCGCCCGCGGTTTCGGGCTTGCATGTAGCGCCCGCCGCGCCTTCCGGGCACGGAGGCTGGACGATCGAGTCGAGCGTCTGCGGCGGAACGCCTGAGAGCAACCCGGCCTCACTGGCGAACGAGCTGCCGGCGAGCGATGACCATTCGCTGAGCAGCGCGCCCGCGGGTAGGAGCTGGGAATCGATGTATGGAGCGGCGGCGGGCGACGCGAGGGCCTGTGTGAACGTTGCACCGGTCAGCGTGATCAGCCACACGTGCGTGACCGGCGGGAGCGGTGCCTGCTTGGTGGTTTCGCCGCCGGTCTTGGTGGGTGTCTTGGACGTACTCGGGGTTGTAGTCGGAGACACGGCGGGGCTCGACGGTGTTTTCGACTTGGCCGGTTTCGTCGACGTGTCCGTGCTCGTGACGGCGGGGCTCGTGGTCGTTGTGGCGGATGTGGGCTGGGGTGTGGCCGCCGGTGGCTTGACGGTGCTCGCGCTCGTATGGCCGCCCGCGCCCGTTCCGGTGAGAGCGGCGATCGACGGCAGCAGCAACGGGACGGGATCGCCCGCGAACGAGGCGCTGGGCGCTGGACCGATCGCCGCGCCGACGGCCACGCCGATGGCGAGCATGCCTGCCGCCAGCACCGCGGTGACGCGCCATGAGGGCAGGCGTGGGGGACGCGGGAGGAGCACCGGTGTGGCCGATCGGGAGCCGGCGTTGGGAGGCGAGCCGACGACGGACGCCGACTCCGGGGCGGCAGTGGAGGCGGCAGCGGAGGTTGAGCCCGCTCCGTACTCCGGGCAGGGTGCGCCACCCGCGGGGTCGTCGCCGGTGGGAGGTGTGGGGCTGTCGGGTGGGGTGGTCAACTTGGTCGTCCGGATCGTTCGTTTGGTCGATTTGCGAACCGGCGCATCATCCGCATAAACTAGCTTATCCTGATCAAGCTACTGAGGAATATGGTAGGTTAGTTGCCGACGCACTGTCAACCATCTGAAACGGAGTCTCTGTTCATGAACCGAAATCGCCGCCCAAGACGTCTAAGACGCCTCACGATCGCCCTGGTGGCGGTTGGTGCGCTTGGGATCGCTACGGTGCCCGCGACCGCACTGGCGGCACCGACGATCTCGATCAGCGGTGCGACCGCGTCATATCCGCTCGTGTCGCTGCTCGCTCAGAAGTACGTCAAGCTCAAACGGGGCACGGTCAAGTTCAAGATCGCCCAGGGTGGGACGACGGTCGGGATCAACGACGTCGCGTCCAGCCGCGTGTCGATCGCCGACGTCTCCCGCGATCCGCTGCCGACCGACCCGAAGGGTCTGGTGTTCTACCCGATCGCCAGGTACGGGATCTGCGTGGTCACCAACAAAGCCAACACGCTGAGCAACCTGACCCCCGCGCAGGTGGTGTCGATCTTCACCGGCAAGACTCGCAACTGGAGCGAAGTCCCCGGCGCGAGCGCCAGCGGCACGATCGACCTGATCAGCCGCACCTCGGTCGCGGGCGTGCTGACCAGCTTCCAGACGTTGCTGCTCGAAGGCAAGACGGTCTCGAAGCTCGCCTCCGAACAGTCCTCGGAGGGCCTGCTGCGCCAGGCGGTCGAAAGCGACCCGAACGGGATTGGCTTCCTGTCCAACTATCAGGCGGCGCTCGGTTCGCTCAACTCGGTCAGCTACAACGGCGTGGCCTGCAACAA
Source organism: uncultured Solirubrobacterales bacterium (assembly GCA_963810645.1). GTDB lineage: Bacteria > Actinomycetota > Thermoleophilia > Solirubrobacterales > Solirubrobacteraceae > Palsa-744. The sequence continues at coordinate 222,662 of CAWEOK010000022.1, forward strand.
GTTGACCGTGGCCGCCGGTACGTACGCCGGCATCGCCCGGTTCTACGAGGTGACGCGCGGCTCGGCGACGAGCTTCATCGCGTCGTTCATCAACTGGATCACCAAATCACAGGCCGCGCGCAAGATCATCGAAAGCCAGTGGGTGCCGATCACCGGCTGAGCTGTTGATGTTGAGATAACCGCGTAACCCCTGGTCTATGAACTGGTTGCAAAAGCCATGGCCCGATCACCGCGCCGAGCGTACGCTCGGCGCGGTTTCGTTGCTCGTCGGTGTGTGCGTGATCGCGATGGTCGTGTTCGTGGGGGTACGCGCCTGGCCGATCTTTGAGCACAACGGTCTGTCCTGGCTGGGGCCGGGCGGGGAACTGAAGACGGAGTTCGCGAACATGCAGGCGGCGGGCGTGAACCCGCCCGCCTCGGCGTTCTATCTGCGCGCCTGGCCGCTCGTCTACGGGACGCTGTTGACGACCGCGATCGCGGTCCTGCTGGGCGTGGCGATCGCGGTGCTCTCCTCGATCTTCATCGTCGAGCTCGCGCCGGCGCGGCTACGTGGGATCGCGATCCCCGTCATCCGGCTGCTCGCGTCGGTGCCGTCTGTCATCTACGGCCTGATCGGAATCCTCGTGCTCGTGCCGTTCGTCGGCAACCACCTGATTACCGCTTCGCAGAAGACCGCGGTGCAGAGCACTGTCGAGCTCACCGGCGCCGGGCTGGGCGTGACGGCCGTGATCCTGACCGTGATGATCACGCCGATCATGATCGCGCTTGTCTGTGAGGCGCTGATGGCCGCGCCGCGCTCCTGGCGCGAGGGCGCGGTCGCGCTCGGCCTGAACCCGCTGCGGGCGGTGCTCGCGGTGACGCTGCGCGCGATCCGCCCGGCGATCGTCGCCGCGGCCGTGCTCGCGACCGCGCGGGCGCTGGGTGAGGCGGTCATGATCCAGATGGTCTCGGGTGGGAGCTTCTTTACGCCGAACCTGTCTCACGGGCTGCCGACCTTCTTCTACGAGCCGCTGCGCACGCTGGCTTCGACGATCGTCGACTTCCACGAAGGCATCAGCGCGCCGGCTCTGAGCGCGACGCTGTATGCGTTCGCCGCACTGCTGCTGTTCTCCGCGTTCGTGCTGTCGATCGCCGGCTACCTGATCAAGCTGCCGCTGCGCAAGTACCAGGTGCGGGCGTAATGAGCGTGTTCGCCCCCGACCTACGGGCATCGCCGCCGCCAGGCGCCAAAGGTGGGCGGCGGTCATCCCCGTGGACCTGGCGCTGGGGCGATCGGCTGGTGCTGGTCTGCGCGTGGACGGCCGGCATCGGGCTGTGCCTGATCGCCGCGACGATCGTCCTGTACATGGGCTATCGCGGGATCGAGTATCTGCGCCCCGGGCTGCTGTTTACGCGACCCGCGATCAGCACGTCGCAGAGCCACACCGGGGGCATCCTCGATCCGCTGATCGGCACTCTGCTGCTGACCGCAGTCGGCATCGCGCTGGCGTTCCCGCTGGCGGTGTGCAGCGCGATCTGGATCGCCGAGTATGGGCGGCCGAGCTGGCTGGCGCGCGTGGTCGAGTCGAGCATCGAGATCGTCGCGGGCACTCCCGACATCGTCCTTGCCCTGTTCGGCCTGGCGATCTTCCAGCTCGGTCTGTTCGCGCCGCTGTCGTTCCGCGCCGAAGGCGGAGGTGTGTACGGCAAATCGTTCATCGCCGCTGGGGCGATGATGTCGCTGATCGCGCTGCCGCCGCTGTTCGTCGCCACGCGAGACGGGCTGAAAGCTGTACCCACGCACATGCGCGAGGCGGCGTTCGCGCTCGGCAAGACGCGGATCGCCACGATCCGCCGAGTGCTGCTGCCCAGCGTGCGCTCGAACATCGCCACGGGCGTGACGCTCGGCATCAGCCGCATCGTCGGAGACACGGCGATCGTGCTGTTGCTGCTGGGGGAGACCCTGCACATCGAAACGCAGGGGTCCGTCCCCGTTCTCGGCCTGCTGCGCGGGACGGGCTCGACGCTGACCAGCTATGTGTACGACAACTCGCCGGCCGGCGAAGGCGCGGCTTCCCAGAAGGCTTACGCGGCGGCGTTCGTGCTGCTGGTGTTCGTGCTCGGCCTGAATCTGCTCGTCGATCGTATCGGCCGCTCGCGTGCCCAGTCCACCGGCCTGTCGGTTGCGGGAGGAGTCGTATGAGCACGCGGGGCGATTCGTCGATTCTTCACACAAGCACGCAAATCTTCGCTAACCTCATTGATCTGATGGAGATGGTTGGCCAGATCGAGAATGTGCGATGAGTCCTGAGGAGCTGCTGCTCATGGAAGATCTGCGCATGCCCCGTGATCCGGAGCTGGACGCATCCCCGGAGCCGCAGGTGCCTCCGGTTCGCACGATCGTGCTTGACCGCCCACCCGTTCCCGTCGCTCCGCCTGTGCGCGAGCGCAACCCGCTGCGCGAGCCGGTGCCGTCGACAGCAGGACCCGAGCGGCTGCGCCTGAGCGATCTCAGCGTCGCCTACGGCGGAAAGCCCGCGGTCAAGGAAGTGTCGCTGTCGATCCATCAGGGGGAGGTGCTCGCGTTGATCGGCCCCTCCGGCTGCGGCAAGACGACGCTGCTGCGCACGCTCAACCGCCTCACCGAGCTGACCCCCAGCGCCGCCCGGGCCGGTCATGTGCTGCTCGACGGTGAGGACATCCACGAGCTGCAGGACACGACCCTGCGCGCGCGGATCGCGATGGTCTTTCAACAGCCGAACCCGTTTCCGATGTCGATCTTCGACAACGTCGCGTTCGCGCTGCGCGAGCAGTCGCGCAAGCGCCCCCGCCGCCGCGAGCTGGAGCCGCTGGTGATCGATGCGCTGCGTCGTGCGGGTCTCTACGAGGAGGTCCGCGACGACCTGGACCGCCCGGCGCTGCGCCTGTCCGGCGGGCAGCAACAGCGGCTGTGCATCGCCCGCGCGATCGCCCTGCGCCCGGAGGTGCTGCTGATGGACGAGCCCTGCAGCGCGCTTGATCCGATCTCCACAGGCGTGATCGAGGAGCTGATCGGTGAGCTGCGACGCGAGCTGGCGGTCGTGATCGTCACCCACAACCTCGCCCAGGCGCGGCGGGTCGCCGACAAGATTGCGTTCATGTACCTCGGCGATCTCATCGAGTACGGAACGGCCGACGAGGTGTTCTCCAAGCCGCGTGCCGCGCGCACGCGCGACTACGTCCGGGGCGCGTTCGGATGAGCACGCCGGATCGTCCGGCCCGTCCGGCCGGCGCGGTTCGCCGGAGCGGAGGGCCGGGGTCGTGAGCCTCGCGCCCGTCCCCTCCGAGCAGCCCGGCTCGGCACCGGCCTGCGCGAACTGCTCGGCGCCGCTCGCGCCCGACCAGCGCTACTGCCTGGCCTGCGGACAGCCTGTGTCTGCGGTACGGCTCGCGTTCCTGGATGTGCTCCAGGCTGACGCTGCCCAGCCGTATGCGGGTGGCGGCCAGGGTCCGGTGGGCGCGCTCCCGCCCGGCTACGCGTCGGTGATCGAGCCGGCGTCCGGTCCATACGCCTGGCTGCGCCGCTACTCCGGCCTGTTCGGATTGCTGTCGGTGCTGCTGCTGGCGATCCTCGCCGGCCTGCTCGTCGGTCACTGGGTCACCCAGAGCAAAGCCCCCAGCCAGCAGGTGCTGCGCGTCGAGGGCCTGCCCAGCGCCGTTGCCACCACGACCCCGCTCGCCTCCACCACGACGCCGAGCGCGACGAGCACGACCGCGGCCACCACCCCGGCACCGGCCGCGTCGAGCAAGGAAACGGCTAAGACCGAAGCGCACGAAGCCAAGGAAGCGAAGGCGATCGAAAAAGCGCCGACTCCCAAAGCGGTCGCGGTGACCCCTGCCAAACTTCAGAAACTCGGCAATACGCACGGCCGCAAGCACGAGGAAGAAGTCAACAAGCTCGGCGCCCAGCCGATCGAAACGGGGGGCTGACGGGCTGATGGGAGCGCTCACGCTGCTGTCCTCGGCCGACCTACACCGCCGCCGCCACGAGCTGGCTCAACGCGTGGCGATGCTGACATGGGATCTCGGCGGGCTCACCTACGAAATGGCGATCCGCGACCACTACCGTCTCGACGTGCTCGCCCGCCGGGCCGCCGAACTGCAAGAGGCCGACGCCGAGCTCGATGAGATCCAGCGCCAGCTCGCCGGCGCCGAGGCGGGCGTCCATGGCCAGTGCCGCGCATGCGGCGCGGTCCACAGTCGCGGAGCCGCCTACTGCTGGCACTGCGGCGCCCAGCTGCTGCAGGAGTCCCGCCCGGCGGTGTTGCCGGACGCCTCGGTGCACTCCGTCGACGGGCGCTAGCATCGTGGAGTGCGAGCGCATCGTGAGATTACGATCGCCGCGGTTGCGACGGTTCTCGCGATAGTCACGGGCACAGTCGCTATCGCACGGACACCGGCCCGCGCGGGCCCGCGCGAGTACTTCTGCCCGCTGTTTCCCGCGAGCAACCCGCTGAACCAGGAAATCGCCCACGCCTCGGTCAGCCCTCGCTCGGCCGCATACATCGCGAGCATCGGCCTGACCGATCATCTGCACCCCGACTTCGGCACCGACCCCAGCTACGGCATTCCGTACACGGTCGTCGGGCCTCATCAGCGCAGAGTTCCGATTGACTTCACCGCCTACGGCTCTGAATCGGACCCCGGGCCATATCCGATCCCGCCGAACGCTCCCGTCGAGGGCGCCGGTGAAGCGGGCGACCGGCACGTGCTCGTGCTGCAACGGGGAACCTGCAAGCTGTATGAGCTGTATGGAGCGCAACGCGCCGGCGCCGGCTGGGACGCGGAATCGGGTGCTGTGTTCAACCTGCGCTCTAGCGGGCTGCGCCCCGAGGGCTGGACCTCGGCCGACGCGGCCGGCCTGCCGATCTTCCCGCTGCTGGTCCGCTACGAAGAGGTCCGCGCCGGCCAGATCGACCACGCGCTGCGGGTGACGGTCCCGAGCACGCAGCGCGGCTACATCCACCCGGCGACCCACTTCGCCTCCGACAGCTCCGATCCGAACCTGCCGCCGATGGGCCTACGCCTGCGGCTGCGGGCCGGCTACAGCCTCGCCGGTTTCAGCGGTGAGTCGCTGGTGATTCTGCGCGCGCTCAAGCGTTACGGCCTGATCGTCGCCGACAACGGCTCGCCCTGGTACATCACCGGCGCACCCGACCCGCGCTGGAACGACGCGGATCTCGAACAGATCAAGCGTGTCCCCGGCTCCGCGTTCGAAGCCGTCGAAACCGGACCGATCCGACACCGCGGGTAGACGTCGAACCGTGGACAGAGGAACCGAGCGGGTCTCGCTGACAAGACCCCGGTCTCCCGCGGGATAGGACCCGGTGGTGTCGGGCGAGACGGGCCCGAGCCGCCGCCGTCCCAGGCGCCGTCAGGTCAGGACGCAGGCGTCTGATCCGGCGGCACGACAGGCGCTTGGACCGGCTCGACGACCGGCGCCTGTACGCCCGGCTGCCCGGCTACCTGGACCGGTACCGGCTGCTGCTGTTGGGCCTGAGCCTGCTGGGCCGGTGCGGGCTGCTGCTGGGGCACGCCCGGGGCGAGCGAGGTCTGCGACGGATGCTGCATCTCACCGGTGATCGACGTCTTGAACTCGCGCATCCCGCTACCGAGCGAGCGGCCGATTTCCGGTAGGCGCCTGGCCCCGAACACGAGCAGCAGGATCACGACCAGAAATGCGATGTGCAGTGGATTGTCGAGTCCCATAGCTTTGCTCAGTCTAGACGATTGTCAGGGCTTGTCCTCATAATTTTCATTACGGCTCTCCCGCCCCGGCGGATCACTCTGATCCGTGCTGAATCACCCGGATCTGTGCTTCTTCCTCGCCGGGGCTGGGTCGGGGTGGAGGGGATCATCGCCATGCGGAGCGCGATCATCGCTCAGCGCCCTGCGCACCAGCTGGGCGGCGATCAGCAGAATCAGCACCGCGAACGCAACCCTGAGGATCGCGCCCGAAAGCGCATTGGCCAGCACCACCCCGCCGGCTGCGCCGGCGATCGACAGCACGCCCATCAGCAGTGCGTCTGAGCGACGCACGTTGCCGTAGCGGTCCTGGCTCAGCGCGCCGACCAGCGCCACCGGCACGATTGCCAGCAGCGAGGTGCCCTCGGCCTCGTGCTGGGTCAGCCCCACGACAATCACCAGGCCCGGCACGAACAGCACGCCACCGCCCACGCCCAGCAGTCCGCCGAGCGCACCGGCGGCGAGTCCGATCAGGATGAGCCAGATCATCGGGCCGGCTCTGTGCGCGGGGCCGGTTCCCGGCGCACCTCAGTGTTTACGCAATTCGCGCAGGTCGGGAAGCCGGTCGGGGCGGCCCGAGTCATTGCAGCACCAGCTCGACCGCCGAGGCCACCAGCACCGCCGCGAACAGCAGCGAGATCGCGCGCACGTGCATGCGCTGCTGCAGCCACGTGCCGAGCAGCACCCCGCCCACGGCGGGTATGCCGAGAAGCAGGCCGTCGAGCACGTGCACGTTGCCGTAGGCCCCCTGCAGCGCGGCCGCAAACCCGGCGATGAACACGATCGCGGCGAGCGAGGTGCCCGTCGCCTCGCGCTCGCCGTAGCCAAGCCAGAGCACCAGCAGCGGCACGATCACGGTCCCGCCGCCAACGCCGAACAGCCCGCTGAACAGGCCCGCGGCGGTACCGATCGCCACCAGCTGCAGGGTTCGGGGCGATTTGGCCACGGCGCCCGCCATACTAATGTCCGTGTCACCCGCCGCGACGCTCGTTGAGGCGCTGGAGCCGCTTCGACTCGACCCATCTCGTGCTGCCGTGCTGCTCGACATCGACGGCACCCTCGCGCCGATCGTGCGCCACGCCGACGACGCGCATGTTCCCGAGGCCACCCGCTCGCTGCTGATCGAGGTCGCCAAGCGCTACCGCATCGTCGGCTGCATCAGCGGCCGCCGGGCGAGCACCGCCCGTCAGATCGTCGCGATCGGGACGATTGCCTACATCGGTAACCACGGCGGTGAGCTGCTGCGGCCGGGCGCCGCCCGTCCCGAGATCGGTCCCGAGCTCGCCGCCTGGGCTCCGCGCGTGCGCGCGTTCGCCGCCTCCGCGTACACGCCCGAGCGTCAGCGGATGCGCATTCGCAGCGAGGACAAGGACACGATCGCCGCCTTCCACTGGCGCGGCGCTCCCGACGAAGGGGCCACTGCCGCGGCGGCGGCGGAGATCGCCCGCGAGGCGACCGCGCAGGGCTTCGCGGTCCACTGGGGACGCAAGGTCCTCGAGGTACGCCCACCTGTCGATTTGCACAAGGGTCTCGGCATCGTCGCGCTCCTGCGCGGCCAGCCCGTCTCGGCTGCCGTGTACGTTGGCGATGACACAACCGATCTCGACGCATTCCGCGCGCTGCGCGCGCTCATGCAGTCCTCCGAGCTGGAGCATGCTCTGTGCGTAGCGGTCGGCTCCGACGAAACTCCTCCCGAGCTCGCTGCCGAGGCCGATCTGCTGATCGAGGGCGCGGCCGGCGTGCGGGGCCTGCTCGAGGCGCTGCTGTAGGACGTGCGCTTCGTCGACTTCCTCAAGACCACCGTCCTGCTCAGCGCGGGCGCTGCGACGGCGCTGGCCGCGGTCACAATGCTCGCGATCGCCGACTCGCAGACGAGCGCCGCCCACCAGGAGCTGCTCGCGGGGATCGTCGCGGGCTGGTGGATTCTCGCCGCTCTGATCGGGCTGCGCCTCGGTCGCCACGCCGAAACCACCCCGCCGATCGCCCGTCTGCTCGCGGGCGCACGGGCCAGCACCGCGCTGCCCGAGTATCGCCCCGGTGCGATCCTGCTCAACCGCCTGTGGCCGTTGATGGTGTTCACGCTGATCGCCGGCGGCCTCGCGTTCCTCGCCCCTCAGATTCCGGGTATCGCCGTCGGCTTCGCGATCATCTGGGCGCTCGCCTGGCGCCGCCAGCATGCCGCGGTCGCGGCCATCGAGGAGCGCGACGGCGTCTGCTTCTACGTGTGCCCCACCTCTCCGGTCCAGCCGATCGCGCTGCAGCGCACGCCCGGCTTCAAAGCCATCCGTCCCGAGCCCACCAGCGGCGCCATCGGCTGATGGCTGGATCGGGGGGCGATCCGGTGGACGTCCTGATCGTCTCGCTCGGCTCGACCTCCGGGCTGGGCACAGCCGACACCGAGCTCGCGGACTCGTTGCGCCGCGCCGGCGCCTCGGTCGCTGTCGCCGTCGTCGCCCCGCCGCGCTCTGTGCGCACGCTCGCCCTGACAGACCTCACCTGGGCTCTGGCCGCGCGCCGCGCCGCGATCGCTGGGCTTGCCGAGCACCGTCCGCGCGCGGTCATCTACTCCTCCACCACCACCTCGCTGCTGTGGCCCCGTCCCGGTGCGATCCGCTTCGACGCGCCGTCCGCCGGCAACCGCCCGGGACGCCACGGACTCTGGCAGCGCCCGCTGGAGCGCCGGCGCCTGGCCCGGGCTCCGCTGCTGCTGCCGTGGAGCGCCGGTGGTCTGGCCGAGACTCCTCCCGCGGCGCACGTCATCGATCGTGCGCTTGTCCTGCCCGTCCCGGTCGAGCCCTCCGGTCCTCCCGCTCAGGTTCGCGACATCGCGGCGATCACCTACGGCGCCAACCCGGCGAAGAAGGGTCTCGACCGCGTGCTTGCCGCCTGGACTCGCGTTCGCCGGGCTGATGAACAGTTGCTGGTGGCAGGCGTCACCTCGGCGGATCTCGGCCGCGCCGGCATCTCCGTGCCGGCTGACGGCGAGGGCGTGCGCGTGGTCGGCCCGCTTGCGCCCGCTGACTACCGTGCTCTGCTGCGCCGTGCTCGCGTGTTCGTATGCGCTCCTCGCCGCGAGGACTACGGCATCGCCCAGCTCGAGGCGCTGGCCGACGGATGTGAGCTCGTCACCACGCCTGCTCCCGGCCCCTACGCGGCGCTGCCGATCGCACGCTCGCTGGACTCACGCTTGGTCTCGGACGATCTCGGCGCTGCACTGCGCACTGCGCTTGACGATTCCGCGCCGGACTACGCCGCTCGGGCTACGTCTGCGCTTGCGAGCTATACCCGTGTCACTGCAGACCGCAGCGTGCGGGAGGAGCTGCTGCCGCGGTTGCTGTCCTCAATGTGAGCGGTGGCGTTTGCGGGTCGGCTCAAGCTCCTCCCACGTGCGCGTGTTCGCGACATCGCCCTTCGTCAGCCACGCCCGCCTGGCGGTCGCGATGCCCCAGCGCATGTTCTGAAGCGTGTGCGTCCGGTGTGCGTCTGAGTCGATCACGATCGTGACTCCCGCGCGCACGGCGCCCCGCGCGTGCACGTCCGAGAGATCGCGCCGGTCGGGGTTGGCGTTGATCTCGAGCAGCGTACCTACCCGCGCCGCCGCCGCGGACACGTCGCCGAGGTCGATCGCGTACGGCTCGCGCCGCTCGATCAGCCTGCCTGTCGGATGGCCGATCGCGTCCACCAGCGGGTGCTCGATCGCCCGTATCACGCGCTCGGTCATCGCGGCTTCGCCGATCCCAAAGGCCGTATGCACGCTCACCACCACCCAGTCGAGCTCCGCCAGCAGCTCGTCTTCGTAGTCGAGCTCGCCGTCCGGCAGCACGTTCACCTCGCTGCCTGCCAGCACGCGTATGCCGTCCAGCCGCTCGTCCGCTTCGCGCACCAGCTCGATCTGCCGGCGCAATTCATCCGGCGAGACGTCGTTGCCGAACCCGTGCGATGCCGAATGATCGGTGATCGCCACGTACTCATACCCCAGCTCACGCGCCGCCACAGCCATCTCCTCGATTGTGTTCTTCCCGTCCGAGGCGATCGTGTGGCAGTGCAGATCCCCGCGGATGTCCGTCTGCTCGATCAGCTGGGGCAGGCCGTCTGGGCCCGCCGATCCGTGTGAGTCCGCCGATCCGCCTGAGCCCACTGAACCATCTTCGCCCACCGATCCGCTTTCTGCCTGTATGCGCCCTCCACCAGCCGCAGCGGCGGCCGCAAGCTCGCCCCGGTCCTCACGCAGCTCCGGCTCGATGTAGGCGAGACCGAGCAGCTCATACACCTCCCGCTCCGTCTGACACGTCCGCGTGCGCCCGTCGCGATCGTCGAGCACGCCGTGCTCGGAGACGTGCAGTCCCTGCCGCACCGCCAGCTCGCGCAAGGCCGCGTTGTGTTGACCCGAGCCGGTGAAGTGCTGCAGCAGGTTCCCCAGCTGAGCCGGCTTGCCGATTCGCAGATCGACGCCGACGCCCGAGTGCAGCCGCCCCCGTGCTCCGACCGCGCTCGCCGAGGACACGCTCTCGACCTCCGGGAGCTTCGCCAGGCTGCGCGCCAGCGCCACCGGCCGCCTCGTGACCGCAATCAGGTCGATGTCCTTCACGCTGTCGGCCATCCTGCGCGCCGATCCCGCCACGGTCACGGTCGCTCCCTCGCCCGAGCTGCCTTCGCCCAGTCCGCGCGCCAGCGATTCGCCGAGCGCCAGCGCCTGCGGCAGCAGCAGCCTTATCTGACCACGCTCGTCCGGGTGGGCCTGCGCCCGCTCCAGCGCCTCCAGCACGCTCGCCTCGAACTTCGGCCCCAGTCCGCGCACGTCGCGCACGCGCTGCGCGACCGCTGCCTCACGCAGCGCCTGCGGCGAGTCGATTCCCAGCTCTGCGTGCAGCAGTCGCGCCCGCTTGGCGCCGATTCCCGGCAGTCGCGTGATCTCGATCAACCCCGGCGGGAACTTCGCCCGCAGCTTCTGCGCCGCCGGTATCGTCCCGGTCTGCTCCAGCGCCTGGATCTTTTCCTGAAGCGTCTTGCCGATCCCCGGCAGCTGCACCGCGCGCCCCTCGCGCGCCAGGGCGCCCACCGACACCGGCGATTCACGCACCGTGCGGGCGGCCGTCCGGTAGGCCAGCACACGGTGCACGATCGCCCCGTCCAGCTCGTACAGATCGCCCAGTTCTTCGAGTGCGTCGGCTATCGCGCCGTTCGGCAGGTCCACTGCTCTAGGGTACGCCGACCAATGTCTGACTCTCCGCCCGACACGCCCGGCGTCCCCTGGTTGATCCTGCCCACGTACAACGAGATCGACAACATCGAGCGGATCGTCGCCACCGCCGGCAAGGTTCTTGCGGAGGCCTCGCCCGAGGGGTATCGCGTGCTCGTGGTCAACGACGGTTCGCCCGACGGCACCGGCGAGCTCGTCGATCGTCTGGCGGCGGAGCACGACTGGGTGCGAGTGGTGCATCGCACCGAGAAGAACGGCATCGGCCCAGCGTATCTCGCCGGCTTTCGCCACGCGCTCGATCGCGGCGCGGGGTACGTGTTCGAGATGGACTCCGACTTCTCCCACGACCCCGCCGACCTCGCCCGTCTGCTTCAGGCCGTGCGCTCCGGCGCGGATCTGGCGCTTGGCTCGCGCTACGTTCCCGGCGGTGGCGTTACCGACTGGGGCCTGTTGCGCCGGTTCATCTCCGAGGGCGGCTCCACGTACGCGCGCGTGGTGCTCGGCCTGCGCGTGCGCGATCTGACCGGCGGGTTCAAGTGCTTCCGCCGTGAGGTTCTGGAAGCGATCCACTTCGACTCCGTCCGCTCGCAGGGATACGCGTTTCAGGTCGAGCTCACCTACCGCACCGTCCAGGCCGGATACCGCGTCGTCGAGGTGCCGATCGTGTTCCGCGACCGTGAGCGCGGCCAGAGCAAGATGTCCTGGCGGATCGCCGCCGAGGCGATGTGGCTCGTGCCGCTGTTGCGCTTCAGCTAGACCGCGCCCCGGCCGATGCACTGGGGATGGATGCCTCGGCCTACGCCTTCGCCCTCGGGGTGCGCCGCACGCGGGCGACCCTGCGTGGGTGGGAGCGCGATCCGGGTCCTGTCCTGCGCCGCTGGTTCGCCGGCTCGGCGCTCGCGGCGTGTGGGCTGCTGTGCGCGATGCTGCTCGTCGCCGAGCTGTCCACGGGTTACGTGCAGGTGCTCACCCTGGGGCCGCCATTCGCCGTAGGCGACGGCGCCGGCGTGCTGAACATCCTCGGGCACAACCTGCTCGTGCTCGCGCTGCACGCGATGGCCTGCGTGGCGGGGTTCATCGCTGGCAGCTCCCTGCCGCTGCAGGCCTCCTCCCACCGCGGCGTCTCGCGCTGGGTGCACGAGCACGGGGGGCGCATCGCGATCGCGTTCGTCATCTGCGCCACCGCCTTCTCCCTCTCTTACCAGGCCTACACGCTGGGCCACACCCTCGCCGGCGTGGCCCACTTCCTGAAGGTCTCCCCGGCGCTGCTGCTGCTCGGGGTGCTGCCGCATGCGGTCTTCGAGCTGACGGCGCTGTTCCTGCCGCTGGCCGCCTGGATCATCGCCAGCCGCCGCGGAGAGTGGGATCAGCTGCTGGCCGCGACGTTCGTGACGGTCGCGATCGCCGTGCCGATGCTCGTCGTGGCGGCGCTGATCGAGGTGTATGTCTCCCCGCACGTGTTCACGGCGCTGACGGGCATCCACCCGCCGATCGTGCGCTCGGTCGAAGGCTGGATCGTCACCGTGCGCTGAGCCGTGCGTTGCCGCCGCGCGCCGTGGCTGGCGGCGCTCGCTGAACCGGCGCCCTTTCCTTCACTTTGTATAGTGATGGGTACCCCAGAGACTTCATCCCATTCAGACCGCGACGTAAGGAGACACCATGGCAGGCACCCTCAGCGAAGTGACCGACAACAACTTCGACGCCGAGGTGATCGAGTCCGAGACCCCCGTGCTCGTCAACTTCTGGGCACCCTGGTGCGGTCCATGCCGCGTCGTGGCTCCGGTGCTCGAGGAGATCGCGGGCGAGCGCCCGGACCTGCGGATCGTCAAGCTCAACGTCAACGACAACCAGCAGACCGCCGCCAAGTATCAGGTGCTGTCGATCCCCACGATGATCCTGTTCAAGAACGGCTCGCCGGCCAAGACGATCGTCGGGGCCTACCCCAAGAAGAAGCTCGAGGCGGAGCTCGAGCCCGCGCTAACTGCGGCGTAGGGCGATGTTCAGCGGCAGGTCGTCGATGTCGGTCTGCTCTGAGTAGCCGCCGGCGCCGTCCCGGTTCGCCGCCTCATCCCCGAGGCTCAGCTCGAGCGCGAGCGTCTCGCCCGTGAGGTAGTCGCGGTGGGCCTCGGCGGCCTCGATCAGGGCCGGGTCGCCGGTCAGGTACAGCTCGATCCGATCCTCGACCTGCAGGCCGGCGGTCTTGCGTGCGTTTTGGACCGCGTGCACGATCTCGCGCGCGCGACCCTCGCGGCGCAGGTCCTCGTCGAGCGTCAGATCCAGGGCGACCGCGTGGGCGCCCTCGCGCTCGACCGAGTATCCCTCGGGTGCGCGCATCGTAAGGATCACGTCGTCCACTGTGAGGGTGTGCTCGCGCCCGGCGACCGAGATCCCGATGCCGATCCCGCGCTCGCCGGCCCTCTCGCCGTCGCGGCCCTCACCACTACTGTCTCCATCCTCGTCACCATCGCCCGCGTCGCCGCCTCCGGCACGGACCGCCGCCGCCACCCGTGCCGGGTCGAGCGCCGCGATCGCCTCCGCCGCGTGCGGCATGTCGCTGCCGAACAGCGGGCCCAACGTGCGGTAGTTGGCCTTAAGCTCGTACTCGCTGAGCTCCTCGGCCGCCGCGACGAACCTGACCTGCCGGACGTTCAGCTCCTCGCGCACGACCTCAGCCAGCCGTTCGATCGCGATGCGCTCGCGTCCATCGGCGACCACGACCGCCTCGCGCAGCGGCTGGCGCACCTTGAGCTTGGCCTTGCCCCGCGCGCCCAATCCCAGCCTTACCGTCTCGCGGGCGAGCCCCATCGCCTGCTCCAGCTCGAGGTCTCGCGCGGGCAGGGTCTCGCCCGTAGGGAAGTCGCACAGGTGCACGCTGGGAAGGGAGCCATCGAGGTTGTCGTAGATCTCGTCCGCCACGAACGGGCACAGCGGGGCCAGCAGCCGGGCCACCGTCAGTAGGCACTCGCGCAGCGTGGCGAACGCGGCGGGCTCGCCGTCCCAGAACCGCCGCCGCGAGCGGCGCACGTACCAGTTGGACAGATCGTCGACGAGCTCTGCGATCGCCCGTCCGGCGCTGGTCACGTCATACGCGTCCAAGCGCTCGGCGACCAGCTCGGCCGTCTCGGCCGTGCGTGAGAGCGCCCAGCGGTCGAGATCCGCGTCGGGTCCGCTTGCCGGGGCGCCTGTGTTTACGCGGGGTGCGTCTGTATCCGCGGCATTGGCGGCCAACGCCTCGGCGCCCGCGCGCGCGTAGAGGACGTAGAAGTAGTAGGTCGACCACAGCTGCTTGAGGAACAGCCGCACGCCCTCGGCGATCGCCTCCTCGGAGAAGCGGTATCCGTCCCACGGCTGCTTGGACGTGAAGAAGTACCACCTGAACGCATCGGCGCCGTAGGTGTCGAGCACCTGCCACGGCTCGACCGTGTTGCCGCGCGACTTGGACATCTTCTGCCCGTCCGCGTCGAGGATCAGCCCGAGGCACACGACGTTTCGGTAGGGCGCCTGTCCCTCAAACGGCGGCTGTCGGTCCAACAGCGTCGCGACCGCGAGCAGCGAGTAGAACCAGCCGCGTGTCTGGTCCTGCGCCTCGCAGATGAAGTCCGCCGGGTAGGCCTGCTCAAGCTCGGATTCGTGCTCGAACGGATGGTGGTGCTGGGCGAACGGCATCGAGCCCGAGTCGAACCACACGTCGATCACCTCGGGTACGCGTGTCATTGGTTGATTGCACTCAGCGCATGGGAAGATGACCTCGTCAACGTATGGACGGTGGTGGTCGGGGAGGGTTTTTTTTGAGAGGGACTCGAGCTCCGTGAACGAACCGACGACGTGTACGTGACCGGTCGCACATCGCCACACGGGCAGGGGCGTGCCCCAGTAACGCTCGCGTGAGAGCGCCCAGTTGACGTTGTTGGACAACCAGTCGCCGAACCGCCCGTGCTTGACCCGCGGGGGATGCCAGTTGACCGTCTCGTTGGCCGCGAGCATCTGCTCGCGGACGGCCGTTGTGCGGATGTACCAGGAGGTCTTGGCGTAGTAGATCAGCGGCGTGCCGCAGCGCCAGCAGTGGGGGTAGGAGTGCTCGTAGCGCTCCTCCCTGAACAGCAGTCCGTGTTTGTCGAGGTCATCGATCAGGTCATCCGTGACGTCCGGGTCCTTGACGAGGCGCCCGTCGTATTCACGGCCCTCGTGGTTGCGCACGCGCCGGTCGAACGTGCCGTCAGGTCTGACGGGGTTGTACAGCGTGCCTGGCTGGTCGGTCTGGAAGATGCCCTCGGCTGCCGCCACGCGAAAGTCGTCCTCGCCAAATGCAGGCGCGATGTGCACGAGCCCGGTGCCGTCATCGGTCGTCACGAAGTCGCCCGCGACGATCGGATACCCGCCCGGCTCGTGATCGTTCAGCACAAAGATTGGGCCTTGGTAGTACGCCCCGACAAGCTCGCTGCCCGGGAATCGGTCGAGGATCTCCGTCCCCTCGCCGAGCACCCGCTCGACCAGCGCTGCCGCCAGGATCAGGGTTTCCTCGCCCACCCGCGCGCGCACGTATTCGACCTCGGGCCCGGCGGCGACGGCAACGTTGCCGGGCAGCGTCCACGGCGTCGTCGTCCAGATCAACAGCGCGTCGCCGGCATGCACCGGGCCGTGATCGCCGGCGACCGGCAACCGCACGTAGACCGAGCGGTCGATAACGTCCTGATACCCGAGCGCGACCTCGTGCGAGGACAGTGCGGTGCCGCAGCGATAGCAGTAGGGCACAACCCGGTGCCCCTCGTACAGCAGTCCCCGGCGATCGATTTGTGACAGCGCCCACCAGACCGACTCGATGTAGGTCTCATCGAGCGTGCGGTAGGCATCGTCGAGGTCGATCCAGAACCCGATCCGCTCGGTCAGTCGGTTCCACTCCTGCAGGTACGCGAACACCGACTCGCGGCAGGCGGCGTTGAACCGCTCGATGCCGATGATGTTGGGATCCTCGATTTCGCTCTTCGTCGTGATGCCGAGTGTCTGTTCGACCGCGATCTCCACGGGTAGCCCGTGGCAGTCCCAGCCGCCCTTGCGCGCCACCAGTCGGCCGCGCATCGTCTGGTAGCGCGGGTAGATGTCCTTGAACACGCGCGAGAGCACGTGGTGGGAGCCCGGCGGGCCGTTCGCCGTGGGGGGGCCCTCGTAGAACACCCACCGCTCGGATCCCTCGCGCAGACGCAGCGACTCGGCGAAAACGTCGCGCTCGCGCCAGCGCTCGAGCACAGCCAGCTCCATCGCGGGCAGGTCCTGCTTCGGATCGACCTCGCGCGCGGGAATCAGGGGATGTCTGGGCTCGGCCGTCATCGGGCCGACCATTCTAGGTCCGGCTCAGGAAGCGGACACGGCGGTGTGCATCAGCACCACGCCCGTGAGCCGCTCGCGCAGCTGCTCGGCGGCGGCGGTCGGACCGGGGCCGATGCGCTTGACGGTCGAGGCGCCGGTCTCGGGCAGCGCGGAGCGATAGTCGAACACGTCCACGCCCGGCACGGCCTGACGGGAGGCGTAGACGAGCCGTCCCAGCGCGTCCGGCGAGGCGCCGGAGCCAGCCAGCACGATCGCGCCCGGTACCAGTGCGCGCAGCGCGGCGCCGATACGGCTGGCATCCAGATCGACCGGCAGGGTCAGCACGCGTAGACCGGTCCGGCGCAGGAACAGCTCCAGGGCCTGGACGTGCAGGGCGTCGAGCGCGCCCGGACGTGAGGCGTCGAAGATCAGCGCGCTCTCATCGCGCGATGCCGGCGGCGCGACGCGCGTGGCCGCCGCGAGCCAGCCGGTCGCATAGCGGCCCGCGAACGCGCGCTCGGACGAGCCCTCCTCCAGCAGCTCGACGGCTCCCAGCAGCACGGAATCGACGGTGCGCTCGACCGAGCGCACCGCAAGGCTCTCCTCCAGCAGGCGGTCGGCGGCGTCCTCGCGGAATGCCTGAAAGGCGGTCTGCAGGCGCGCGGGGGAGGAGGGTCCAGAGCCGCGCTCGCGCACGATCGACACGGCCGAGGCGATGTCGTGGGTCTCTGCGAACGCCTGGCGCAGGGCCTCGATCTCGGTCAGCTCGAACTGGCGGTGGCCGCCCTCGGTGCGCTGGGGCATCGGGTAGCCGAACCGCCGCTCCCAGCTGCGCAGTGTGTTGGGGCTGACGCCCAGCATCTCGGCGGCGGCATTAGTGCGGATCGCACTCATGAGTAGGGATGATCGGCTTTGCGCACCCGCATCACAACTCCCGCAACGGGTGGTGCATCCCGGTAGCCGCGTTGCAGGCGCAGGAACGCCACCGAATCCGGCGACGAACCCGGCGGCTGTCGGCCTACGATCACGGTATGCGCCTGCGGCTCTATCACCATCCGGACGGCACCCGTGTGGCCTATCGCGAGTGCGGCGCGGGACCGCCGCTGGCGCTGATTCATTCGGCGATGCTCTCGCACAAGGAGTTCGAGCCCTCGGTCGAGCAGCTGTCGGCCCACTTCCGGGTCGTCCTGCCCGATCTGCCGCTGCACGGGGATTCTGAGGACGGACCCGCGCACCCGTACACCCTGGACTGGTTCGCCGAGGTGTTGGGCGGCTTTGTCGCGGACGTGCTCGGACCACGACCGCGCATAGGTGGGCACGGCGCCGGCGCGGATGTCGTGCTGCAGGCGGTCGCGACTGGACGTATACGACCCAGCCGGCTGGTGCTGATGTCAAACCGGCTGCATGCCCCACCCGAGCACGCGCGGGCGCTGGTGGCCTGGCGGGCGGCGACGATGGCGGGCGCGATCCCCGGCCTCGACCGTCTCGCCGGCTACGGCGCGCGCACCGCGTTCAGCCCCGAGCGCGCAACAAGGCTGTCGGTGCGTGGCAACCCCGCCGCGCGCGATCTGCTCAGGCACGCGTTCGCCGACGTGCCCGGCAACACCGATCTGGCGCGCTCGTGGGCGAAGTGCGCGCGGACGTGGCCGCTGCGCGCGCGCGAGGAGGTGATGCAGCTGTATCCGCGGTTGGACATGCCGGTGCTGCTGCTGTGGGCCGACCAGGACCAGATGTACCCGCTCGCGCCCGCGGAGGAGGCGCTGCGGGCGCTGCCCAACGCTCAGCTGCGGGTGCTGCCCAGCACAGGATTCCTGATGGCCTACGACGATCCCGTCGGGTTGGCGCGCGAGCTCGTGGCGTTCTGCGGTTGAGCCCCGACCCGACCCCGGTGGTGGCCCGTCCGTATTCTGAAGAGACCGCGACAAGGAGACACGCATGCCGGATAAGCAACTGTGGGGCGGGGAGACCGCCAAGGCCGTCGAGAATTTTCCGATCTCGGGCGAGACCGTGCCCGTGTCGGTGATCCACTGGCTCGCGCGCGTGAAGGGCGCAGCGGCGGCCGTCAACGGCGAGCTGGGGCTGCTCAGCAAGACGAGCGCCACCAAGATCGAGCGTGCCGCGCGCGAGATCGCCGCGGGCAAGCATGACGCGCAGTTCCCGATCGACGTGTTCCAGACCGGCTCGGGCACCTCGACGAACATGAACGCCAACGAGGTGATCGCCACGCTCGCGGGCGAGAAGGTGCACGCCAACGATCACGTCAACATGGGGCAGAGCTCCAACGACGTGTTCCCCTCGGCCGTGCACCTGGCTGCGCTGGACGTCGCCCAGAACGAGCTGCTGCCCGCGCTCAAGCAGCTGGAGCGCTCGCTGGCGCGCAAGGCGAAAAGCTTTCAGAACGTCGTCAAGTCCGGGCGCACGCACCTGATGGACGCCGTGCCGGTCACGCTCGGCCAGGAGTTCGCCGGCTACGCGACGCAGATCGCGCTTGGCCAGGAGCGCGTGCGGGCCGCGCTCGTGCACGTCGGGCAGATCCCGCTCGGGGGCACCGCGACCGGCACGGGGCTGAACACGCACGCGCGGTTCGCCGAGAAGGTGCGGGTGCGCTTGAAGAAGGAGTCCGGCCTGAAGCAGATCGCCCCGCCGGCCGACCCGTTCGAGGCGCAGGCCAACCGCGATGCGCTCGTCGAGCTCTCGGGCGCGCTGAAGGTGATCGCCGTATCGCTGACCAAGATCGCCGGCGACCTCGCGCTGATGGGCTCGGGCCCGCGCGCGGGCATCGGCGAGATATTTCTGCCCGAGCTGCAGAAGGGGTCGTCGATCATGCCCGGCAAGGTCAACCCCGTGCTGCCGGAGGTCGTGCTGCAGGTGTGCGCGCAGGTGATCGGCAACGACACCGCGATCACGATCGGCGGGATGCAGGGTCAGTTCGAGCTGAACGTGCGCATCCCGTTGATCGCCCGCAACCTGCTGCAGTCGCTGCGGCTGCTCTCGAGCGCATCGCGCGCGTTCGCCGAGAAGTGCGTCGACGGTATCGAGGCCAACCGCGCCGGAACCGACGCCTCGGCCGGCGCCACGCTCGCCGTGGCCACGGCGCTGAACGGCGCGATCGGCTACGACCTGGGGGCCGCGATTGTCAAGAAGGCCACCGCCAGCGGGCGCCCGCTGCGCGAGGTCGCGCTGGAGGAGGGCGTCGACGCGAAGCTGTATGACGAAACGATCGATCTACGGAAGATCGCGCGGGGGAATCGAGTGTGAGCGGCATCGGATGGGGGGGGTGGTCGGGAGGGGGGCCTGCCCCCCTCCCGTTCATGGATCGATCTGCGCCGGATCGCGCGGGGGAATCAGGTCTAACCGAAGCCTGACCGCGACTCCCGGGGTGTGGTCGGGGGTAGCTTTTGATACATGAGCAGAGTGCACGGGACCCGCGTCGCCGCGGCGATGATCGCAATGATCGTCGCCATGGGGATCATGCCCCAGGGAGCGGGCGCCAAGATCGTGCGTTCCCGGGTGACCAATTCGCATTCCCACTCGCACGCGCACGCGCCGGCAGCCTGCGGAGCGCAGGCGCCCGAAACGCTCGCCCAGGCGGCGGGGCTGGTCGCGACGCGGATCTATGCGGGCGAGGTATCGAGCTCTGAGGTGCAGAGCGACAAGCGCGAGGTCGAAGAATACGCGCCGCTGCTGAGCGCCCTGGAAAGCGGGAATCAGCCGGCGGTCGAAGCGGCCGTGAAAAGCCTCGTGTACTCGGGCACGCACATCGTGCGCCTGCGCGTGACCCAAGGCTCGACGCTGCTAGCCGACGTCGGGGGTCCCTACATACTCGCGCCCGTGGCAGGCGTGCTGCGAGTCAAAGGTCACGCGGTCGCCAGATACGAGCTGTCCGTCCAGGACGATCTCGGGTATGTCAAGCTCGAGACTCGTTTCATCGGCGCTCCGCTGGTCCTGCGCATCGGCTTACGCGAGGTGCCGGTCGAAGGGCTCGTCACGCCCGCTCCCGCGAGCATCCCCGAGCACGGGCCCGTCCACTACCGGCGGATCGCCTATCAGGCGTTCTCGTTCGAAGCCGGCGCCTACCCGAGCGGCTCGTTGCGTATCTCGCTGCTGGTTCCACTTCCCAGCGGGATCGCCGAGGAGAGCTGCGCCAAGGTTCGTTCAGCTGAGATGGGACTGGTCGCGAGGCGGATATCACAGCAGTTCCCGCTCTCGCCCGCCGACTTCTCGACATACGTCAAACTGGCTCAGATCGACACCGGGGGACTGCTCTACATCCGCTCCGGCTCGCGGCAACTGGCGGGCAGCACGCCGCGCGGTCCCTCACGGCTGCCCAGATCAGGATCGGTCAAGTTCCGCGGAGCCAGCTACGAGGTCTCCTCATTCCAGGCGCCCTCCTCCGTGGGCACGGTTCAGATCTACGAGCTCGTGACCACGTAGGCCACAGCGCCGCCGACATCACCTACAGGTCCTACACCGCGGGCAGCGATCGGTACAGCCGAGCGACGACTCCGGCGGCCGGCTTGGGCTGGCCGGAGTAGGTGAACAGGCCCTTCTGGTCGAGCCCTTCGATCAGGCGCACGTGTGGCAGCGCGCTGTGGATCGAGCCGCCCTCGAACGTGGGGGTGAGCGGGTAGTCGCGCAGCAGGTAGACGAACATGCCGCTGAGCTGGGGGTCGGCCTTGTAGATGTCGATGTGCCGAGCCAGTAGCTGCGACTGGAACGAGTAGCTGCCGGGACTGCCGGGTGGGTTCAGGCCGTTGGATTCGGCGCCGAACTCGCTGATCACGAGCACGCGGTCGGGGAACGTGCGCTGCATTGCGGCAAGGCGCCGGGAGATTTCCGCGCCGACGGCGGCCGGCGAGTTGTCGGGGTGGTCATACCAGCCCGAGTAGTCGGTCTCGGCGACCGCGTTGACTTCGCGGTACAGGCCGCCGGGGTGCGTCGGGGGATGATCGCCCCACACGTCCACCGCGACCATCCGCCCCGGATCGTGGGCGTGCAGCCAGCGCGTCATCGACTCCACGTAGTAGACCTCGTCCGCGTCGCGGCCGTTGTCGGCGATCTCATCGACGAGGTTCCAGGCGAAGATCGACGGGTGCAACTGGGAGGCGATCGCCCCGGTACGCGCCTGGCTCTCGGCATCGGCCAGCAGCCCGGGCGTGGTCGAATACCACATCGCAGCTCCTTCGACCGGGCCGATTCCCTGCCACACGAGGATGCCGGCGGCGTCGAGCCGTTCCAGCAGCGACGGATACAGCGGGTGCTGGGTGCGCACGGCGTTGGCGCCGATCGCGCGCAGCTCGGCCACGATCCTGTTCTCGTCACTCGGCGTCAGCGCGTCGCCGTGCCCGAGCGCGTCCTCCTGGACCGTGGCGCCGTGCAGGAGCAGACGTTGGCCGTTCAGATAGACATCGCCGCCGCGCCAGGTGATCTGGCGCAGGCCCACGCGGGCGGAGTAACTTGACTCGTGGTCGACCGCGAGCGTCAGCTGGTACAGGCTCGGGCTGGTCGGCGACCACAGTGCCGGTTCGCTCACCGTCACGCTCGTGCCGACGGTCGCGGCCTGGCCGTGGGCGAGATGCTGTTCGGGGAAGTGCAGCGCGATCGTCTGGGCGCCGTGCACGAGCGAGCCTTCGGGCACGATCGTTCGCCCGGAGGCGCCGTTGTTGCGCACCTGCACGCTGATCTGTACGTTCGCGGTCTGGGTGGCGCTCGCCGGCGAGAGGGTCGTCTGGATCGCCGGATCAGACAGTTCGCTTGGGCCGATCGCGCGCACGTTGACCTCGCCGTCGAGACCGCCCCAGTTAAACCAGGTGCGGTGGAACCCTTCTTCGGCCTGCCTGCCCGGGTCCCGCCAGTCCACGCGCACGACCAGTATGTGCGCGCCCGCAGACAAATGATCGCGCAGTTCGAACGGCAGATACGAGCCACGGTGCAAGCCGATCGAGTGGCCGTCGATCCACACGCTGGCCTGGAAGTTGGCCGACTCGAACGTAAGCGCGTAGGTGCCGGCGGTGGGGGCGTCGAGCGTGGTCCGGTACCACGCGATCGAGCCTTCGTAGTTGGCCTGCGCGGCCGGGCCGGAGTAGGGGTAGGGCTCGACGACGTTCGGCACGCTCACGCTCGCGCCCGCGAACCCGCCCCGCTGCCAGCCGCGGCGCAGGCCCTGGTTGGCCGGGTCGCGGCGCAGCGTCCAGCGCGTGAGCGCCGTGCGCCCGCCGGGGCCTTCCGCGATCGAGGACCGATCGGAGATCGGCCAGCTCGGCAGCGCTTCCACGGGGGTCGTCTGGGGCCGAGCCGAGCCGGGCGAGAGCAGGCCGAGCAGCAACGTCGCCGCGAGTGCCGTCGCGAGTGCGACGCATGTGCCGGCGCCGGCGAAGGCCGTCTTCTTTAAGAGCGCGGGAGGCATCGTCATGGATTCAACAGTCGCGCACGCCGTTCAGAGCGGCGCGACGGGGGCGAGCATGCGCTCCAGCAAGAGGCGTGCGCCCGCCTTGGAGAGCGGTTCGTTGAGGTTGCCGCACTTTGGGGACTGTACGCAGGATGGGCAGCCATCCGCGCAGCCGCAGCCTGCGATCAGCCGGTGCGCGTCCTCGCACAGCTCCTCGAAGCGCAGGTAGGCGGTGCGCGCGATGCCGATCCCGCCGGGGTGGCCGTCGTAGATGAAGATCGTGGGACCGCCCGTCTGGGGGTGCAGGTTCGTGGACAGCCCGCCGATGTCCCAGCGGTCGCACATCGCGATCAGCGGCAGGACCGCGATCTGGGCGTGCTCTGTCGCGTGCAGCGCTCCGAGCAGCGACTCCAGGGGGATCGTGTCCTCCAGTTCGGCGCGATCCAGCTCAAACCAGAGAGCCTGCGTGGAGAAGCTGGTTTCGGGCAGGTCGAGCGCGACAATGTCGATCTGCGCGTGGTCGGACAGGCGGCGGCGCTGGTAGGCCAGGACGGTCTCGGTGACCGACACCTCGCCGAAGCTGAGCGTGACGCCGAGCGCGGTGCGGCGATCCAGCAGCCGCTCGATCGCGGTCATCGTCTCGCGCTTGGGCTGGGTGTACCAGTCGCCGTCGAATGGGGCCACGAGCGCGCGTCGATGTTGAAGGTCGAGCTCACGCACCTCATACGAGCGCCCCTGATGCAGATAGATCGCGCCGTCGTGCACGGTCGAATGCGCCCGCGCGGCCTCGGTCTGGCCGAGCAGCTCCCCCGATGAGACGTCGACGATCGCAAAGCTGTCGGGCGAGGCGGAGCGCAGGGACACCTCGCCCGCCGGGTATCCGCCCGGGTTGCGCGGCACGTAGGTCTCGCGCCCGCGTGCGGTACGCATACGCAGGCGCCCGGTGCTGACGAGCAGCTCGGCCTGGGCCTGCATGCGCGGGCCGAAGAACTGAGAGTCGTCGTGGCCGAGCGGACCCTCGTGCGCGGCGCAGAGCAGGTGCGCGGCGAAGATCAGCGGGCTCTCGTGGTCGAGGATCGCCGCCTCGACGGGGCGGTCCAGGAACTCGTCGGGGTGGCGGCAGAAGAACTGGTCCAGCGCATCCTCGCCTGCCACATACACCGCCAAGCCCCGGCCGCGGCGTCCGGCGCGGCCCCACATCTGGCGCAAAGAAGCGACGGTGCCGGGGAACGTGACGACGACGGATGCGTCGAGCTCGCCGATGTCGATGCCGAGCTCCAGGGCGTCGGTCGCGATGACCGCGCGTAGCTCCCCGCGCGTCAGCCGGCCCTCCAGCTCGCGGCGCTGCTGGGGGGTGTAGCCGGCGCGATAGGGCTCGACCTGCGCCGCCAGCTCCCCCTGTCCGCGCGTGTCCAGTTCCTGCTTGACCAGACGGCTCAGCAGCTCCACGCCGCGGCGGGACTTCATGAAGCAGATCGCCCGCGCGCCCTCGCCGATGAGGCGCGCCAGGAGCTCGGCCGCCTCGCCCAGCGCGGAGCGGCGCGTGCCCAGCGCGGCGTCGGTCAGAGGCGGGTTCCACATCGCGATCTGTCGCGACGGCGCGGGCGAGCCGTCGCCGTCGATCAGCGCGATCTCCTCCAGGCCGGTCAGGCGCTCGGCCAGTTCGACGGGGTTGGCGATCGTCGCGGAGGTGAGCAGGAAGCGCGGCTGCGTGCCGTAGGCCGCGGTGATCCGGCGCAGCCGGCGCAAGACCCCGGCGACGTGCGAGCCGAACACGCCGCGGTAGACGTGGGCCTCGTCGATCACGACGACCGCCAGGTTGGCGAACAGCTCGGCCCAGGCTGCGTGGTTGGGGAGGATGCCGACGTGCAGCATGTCCGGGTTAGTGAGCACGACGTTCGCCTGGCGGCGAATGTCCGCGCGCGACTCGCGCGGGGTGTCCCCGTCATAGATCGCCGGGCGCACCCGCCGGGTCAGCCCGAACGCGTTCAGCGCACGCGCCTGGTCCTGGGCGAGCGCCTTGGTCGGGTAGAGATACAGCGCGCGCGCGTTGCCGTCCCGGCAGAGTACGTCGAGCGTCGGCAGGTTGAAGCACAGCGACTTGCCCGAGGCCGTCCCGGTCGTGACGATCGTCGGTCCCGCCCAGGCGCTGTGCAGGGCCTGAGCCTGATGGGAGTACAGCCGCTCGATCCCGATCCGCTCTAGGCTCGCCAGCACTTCGGGATGAAGCTCTGAGGGCACGTCCACGAGCCGCGCGTCGCCCGGTCCCTCGCGCGCCTCGCGCACGAGTCGCGCATCCGACCGGCCCTCGTCCAGCAATGCGGTCCAGGGCGCGATCTTCCGTTCGGTGCCGACCGCGCGCGGTCGATCGGGTGCGACGGAGGAGGATGCGCGGGCCACAGGTTGCGATAGTAGATGCGATGAGCCAGTCCACAGCCGAGTCGGCGGCCGAGCGCTGGGCGCAAACGCGCACGTTCCATCATTCGCTGTACTCGCCTGAGCGGATCGCGGCGGCCAAGGCCGAGCGCGGAGCGAGTGTGTCGGTGTGCCTGCCCGCGCGCGAGTGCGCCGAGACGGTGGGGGAGATCGTGGGCGCACTGGTGGATCTGCGCGAGCGGGGAGCGATCGATGAGATCGTCGTGATCGACGCCGATTCGACCGATGGGACTGCCGCGATCGCCGAGCGGGCCGGCGCACGCGTGTATCAGGAGAAGGAGCTGATGCCCGAGCTCGGGCCGGTGCTGGGCAAGGGGGACGCGATGTATCGCGCGCTGGGCGGGGGAGCGGTCAGCGGAGAGATCGTGTGTTATCTGGACGCCGACACGGCGGGCTTCTCGGCCCATTACGCCATCGGGCTGCTCGGGCCGCTCGTGTGCGTGGGGCCCGGCGATCGGGGCGTCGCCGATGAGGTGAGTGAGGAGATCACCGGCGGGGAGATCGCGTTCGTGAAGGCGTTCTACAAGCGCCCGTTCGAGCACGGCGGCGTATCGCTGCCCGAGGGGGGAGGCCGGGTCAATCGCCTGCTGGCCAGGCCGGCCCTGAGATTGTTCTATCCGCAGCTGGCCGCCGTCAGACAGCCGCTCGCGGGCGAGGTCGCCGCGCGGCGGGATCTGCTCGAAAGAGTGCCGTTCGCGACGGGCTACGGGGTGGAGATCGGGATGCTGATCGACGTCTGGCGCGAGGTCGGGATGGAGGGGATCGCGCAGGTCGATCTGGAGGAGCACCGCAACCGCCACCAGCCGCTGTCAGAGCTCGAGCCGATGGCGCGGACGGTGCTCGCGACGATCGCACGCCGGGTGCAGGCGGAGGGGCGGATGACGGGCGTGGAGATCGCCGAGCCGATGCTCGAGCGCCCGCCGCTGGCGGGGCCGGGCGGGCGAGCAGGGCAGGCCGTGCCAGCTGCCGATCCCGACGAGCCAGTTAGCGAACGCGACGAGACATCGCGCGCGGGGGCGGCCGGGCGATGAGCACGCGCTGCCTGTACGTGGACCTGGACGGGACGCTGCTCGGGCGCGGTGCGTCGTTGCTGCACGACGGTGAGGGACGGGTGTCGATCGACGGGGTGCGGGCGGTGCAGGCGTGTATGCGCGCGGACGTGGAGGTCGTGTTGATGTCGGGGCGGCGCCGCGCGCAGGTGCACGAGGACGCGCGGCTGCTGGGGCAGGATTCGTTCATCTTCGAGGCGGGAGCGTGCGTGGTGCTGGGAGGTGGAGTCCAGTTCGGCGGCGAGGAGCACTGGCTGACGGGCGAGCTGGTCCCGGGCGAGCTGAGCATTGCCGAGCAGATCGAGCGCTCGGGTGCGCCGGAGCTGCTGCTGGATCGGTATGCCGGGCGGCTGGAGTATCACGAGCCGTGGCACGTCGCACGCGAAGTCTCGCACCTGTTCCGCGGTCTGGTGGACGCCGAAGAGGTCGATCTGTTGCTGGCCGAGCACGGTTACGAGCATCTGCGGCTCATCGACAACGGGGTCGTCAACCGCCGTTCGCGGGCGCTGGCCGAGCTCGAGCACGTGCGCGGGTATCACCTCGTGCCGGCGTCGGCGTCCAAGGCCGCGGCGGTCGCGCTGCACCAGCGCGCGCGGGGGTACGCGCGCGAGGAGACGTTCGCGGTCGGGGACTCGCGCGAGGACATGGCCTGTGCGCGGCACGTCGGCACGTTCTGGCTGGTCGGGAACGCGGTGGCGCGCGACCCCTCGATCCGCGGGGCGATGGCGGCGTACGAGAACGTGCGGGTGTGCGAGTCCGGTCACGGGGCGGGAGTCTATGAGGCGGTCGTGAGCACGCTGATGGACGCCGTCTAACGACGTCCTAGATGATGCCCTCGCGCTTCTCCTCCTCGTAGAGGCGCTCGATGACGAACTCCTTGAGCAGCGTCTGATAGCCCGTGTTGCGCGAGGCGGCGAGGGACTTCAGCCGCATGAGCGTGAACTGGTCGAAGCGGATCGCGATCGGCGTCGTGCGGCTCGGGCGGACGATGTCCTGCATGCGCAGGGCCCGTTCGCGTCGCTCCTGGGATTCGAAGAACTCGTCGGGGTTGGACGAGAGGCCTTTGGTCGTGTCTACGTCGGTGGCGCGTGGCATGTGCGCGTCCTCCTTTGCGTGGTCGAGCGCCGTGGCGCAGGGTGGGGTGGGGAGGTATTCGATTTAAAACTCTGTGCAACCATAGTAATAGATATATACGAAAGATATACGGCCAGGCCCAAAAGCACAACAGACTGACACCAGACACGATCCGAATGCGACCCTCTGAATGTTTTCAATTGCATATACGTAGATACTATAGTGCTCAAAGTCTTAAAAGGATAGTCCTCCAACCCCCCCTTCCGACATCAATCGTCCGTGTCAGTGTCGGCGGGTTGAGGGTTGGGCCGCATCCTCGCGGGTGGGCTGGCTCTGACCGGTGTGGGGGGCGCGGGGCATCCTGCCCCGCGTCATCACGGGTGGTTCTTACGGTGCCACAACCGGCGCCAGAAGCCCGGCTGCGGGCGCCGTCGCCACAGCGCCGGCGGCGGGACCGTCGCGCGCACCAGCGCGACCCACTCGGTCAGCGGCAGCTCACCCGAGATCAGCCGGCCCAGCGCGACCGTGACCGGCGCCTGCACTCCCGCGCGCTCGAGCGTCTGTCCGAGCAGCGGAACCGACTCCAGCGCCTCGACCGCCTGGCCCACCCGCAAGGGGATCTCCGCGGCGGGCACGCCCGCCGCCAGCAGCTCGCCCGCCCGCCGGTTGCGGCTCTCGCGCGCCAGCGCCGTCGCCACCAGGTCGCCGGCGCCGGCCAGCCCGATCATCGACTCCGGCCGCGCGCCCAGGCCCTCCGCGTAGCGCCAGACCTCGGCGAAGATGTGCCCCGCGGCCGCGCCCGCGGCGTTCAGGCCCTGGGCCTCGGTGGCGCCCGCCGCCAGCGCCGCGGCGTTCTTGGCCGCGCCCGCCAGCTCGACGCCGATCGGGTCGTTGGACTGCTCGCACACGATCCCCGCGCGCGTGAACACCTGCGCGAGCGCGCGCGCCAGCTCCTCCTCAACGCAGGCCGCCACCAGCGCCGCGCCCGCGTGCACCATCTCCTGCGCATGCGCAGGGCCGCCCAGGCACGCCACGCGGTGGGAGCCGAACCGCGCGCTCAGCACGCTCGTCGGCGGTGCCCCCTCCGGTGGGACCAGCCCCTTCGCGACCGACACGACCGCGGCGCGCGCGCCCAGACCGCCGGCCTGCAGCCCCTCGATCACCTCGCCCAGTCCGCGCGAGGGCACGGCCAGGAACACGTAGTCCGCTCGCGCCACACCGCCGGAGGCGGCCTCGACGCGCAGCCCCGCCGGCAGCTCCACGCCCGGCAGATACACGCGGTTCTCACGATCGTCCTGAAGCCGCCCGGCCTGCTCGGCCGTGCGCGCCTGCAACGTCGTACGCAGTCCCCCGCGCGCCAGCAGCACCGC
This sequence comes from uncultured Solirubrobacterales bacterium, assembly GCA_963810645.1. Classification (GTDB taxonomy): domain Bacteria; phylum Actinomycetota; class Thermoleophilia; order Solirubrobacterales; family Solirubrobacteraceae; genus Palsa-744. The sequence continues at coordinate 251,246 of CAWEOK010000022.1, forward strand.
CAGCGCCGTCCCGAACGAGCCCGCCCCGATAACGCTCGCGCGGCGCGCCCCCGGCGTCGGCAGCGCCCGCGTGCGACCCGACCCCCCTGGTTGTGTGCCCGCGATCGGGAATCCCGCCGAGCCACGATCGGCACGCGAGCCTGGGCTGGGAGTAGGCTCGGGCTCGGTCATCTGATGAGCGAGCCTAGCGACACCATTCCCGCCGCGACGTGGCGCAACTGGGCGGGCGATCAGAGCTGCCGTCCGGCGGCTATCGAGATGCCAGGCTCGATCGAGGAGGTCTCTGAGGCAATCGCTCGCGCTGGCGCCCGCGATCGGCGTGTGCGGGTGGCCGGCTCGGGACACTCGTTCAGCGACATCGCGCTCACCGACGGCGTTCAGCTGCACCTCGATCGGCTCACACGTGTGCTCGACGTCAACCGCTCGTCCGGTCTGGTGCGCGTGCAGGCCGGCATCGCGATCCACGAGCTCAGCGCGCGCCTGGCCGCCCATGGGCTCGCCCTGGCCAATCTCGGCGACGTCGACGCCCAGACGATCGCCGGCGCGATCGCCACCGCCACCCACGGCACCGGTGCGCGCCTGCCCAACATCTCAGCCCAGGTGGCCGAGCTCGCGCTCGTGCTTGCCGACGGCTCGGCGCTGCGCTGCGCGCCCGACGCAGACCTCGAAACATTCCGCGCCGCGCGCGTCTCGCTGGGAGCGCTCGGCGTCATCGCCGAGGTCACGCTGCGCTGCGTGCCCGCGTTCACCCTGCGCGGCGTCGACTCGCCACGACCGCTCGCCGAGGTGCTCGACCGGTTTGAGGATCTGGTGCTCGGCAACGACCACTTCGAGTTCTTCGTGTTTCCCCACGCCGACACCGCGCTCACACGCACCAACAATCGCACCGAGGATCCACCCAGCCCGCGCGGGCGCATCGCCGCCTACGCCAACGACATCCTGCTCACCAACCACGCTTTCGGGCTGCTCTGTCGCGCCGGCCGGTGCCTGCCCGCGCGCATCCCTGAGATCAACCGCCTCGTCACGCGGCTCGCCGGCGCCACCACGCGCGTGGATCGCTCCGAGCGAATATTCGCCAGCCCTCGCCTCGTCCGGTTCACTGAGATGGAGTACGCCCTTCCGCGCGCCGCCACGCCCGAGGCCGTCCGCCGCATCATGGCTCTCGTCCCGCAACGCGGGTTCGCGGTGCCGTTTCCGATCGAGGTCCGCACGGTCGCCGCAGACGACGCGCTCATCAGCACGGCCGCCGGGCGCGAGTCTGGGTTCGTGGCCGTGCACATGTTCGAAGGCATGCCCCACGAGCCCTACTTCCGGGCTGTCGCGGAGATCATGGACGAACTGGACGGTCGTCCCCACTGGGGTAAGCGCCACTATCAGACCGCCGCCACCCTGCGCCAGCGCTACCCCGAGTGGGATCGGTTCCAGTCCGTCCGCGCGCGTCTGGATCCCCACGGCCGGTTCGCCAACGCCTACACCGATCGCGTCCTCGGCCCGGTCGATGGCTGAGCTGCTGCAGCGCTTGGAAAGCGCGACGGCCGATCTGGAGCCACCGTTTGCGCTCGTCGATCTCGACGCGCTGTGGACGAACGCATCCGAGCTGGAACGCCGCGCCGTGTCCAAGCCGATTCGGCTCGCGAGCAAGTCGCTGCGCTGTCGCTCCCTGCAGGAGCGCGTGCTTGCCCGTGACGGGTTCAGTGGCACGCTTGCGTTCACGCTGCCCGAGGCGCTATGGCTCGCCCGGCATGGGTTCGAGGACATCCTCGTCGCCTACCCCACCGCCGATCGCACCGCGCTGCGCAAGCTGACCCAGCTCCCGGCTGAGTGTCCGCGTGCACGCGTCACCGTCATGGTCGACAGCGTCGCCCAGCTCGACCTGATCGACGCCGCCCGTTCAGCCGGTGAGCCGAGCACGGAGCCGATTCGCGTGTGCATCGATCTCGACGCCGGCTACCGCACCCTCGGCGGGCGCATCGCGATCGGAGCCAAGCGCTCGCCCGTGCACACCCCCGCCCAGGCCGTCGTGCTCGCCCGCGCGATCCCCGCCTGCGAGGGAGTGCGGCTCGTCGGGATCATGTCCTACGAGGCCCAGATCGCCGGTCTCGGCGACGCGCCGGGTGGGCGGGGGATCGGTCCCCGCCTGCGCGGGCTGGCGATTCGCGTGCTCCAATCGCTGTCCGTGCGCGAGCTGGCAGTGCGCCGCGCGGAGGCAGTCGCCGCGGTGCGCGAGCTCGCGCCGCTAGAGCTCGTCAACGGAGGCGGTACCGGCAGCCTGCACATAACCGCGCGCGAGCCCGCCATCACCGAGCTCACCGCTGGCTCCGGCCTGTACGGGCCGGCGCTGTTCGACTCATACCGCGCATTCACGCCCCGTCCGGCCGCCCTGTTCGCGCTGCCCGTCGTGCGCCGTCCCGGCCCGGGAGTGGCGACCGTGCTCGGAGGCGGCTATCTCGCCTCCGGACCCGCCAATGCCGCACGCCTGCCCGTGCCGTATCTGCCCGCCGGCCTGCGGCTCGACCGCCAGGAGGGGGCCGGCGAGGTGCAGACCCCACTGCTCGGCGACCCGGCCGCCGACCGGCTGGCGGTGGGGGATCGCGTGTGGCTGCGCCACGCCAAGGCGGGTGAGCTGTGCGAGCGCTTCGCCAGCCTGCACCTGCTCAGCGGCGATCGCATCGTCGAGGAGGTTCCGACGTATCGCGGTGAGGGACAATGCTTTCTGTGAGCGCCCCTCCAACCGCCGCCCAGCCCCGCACGGGACGCGTTCGATGAGCTCAGCATCGGGACCATCGGCCTCCGAGCTCGCGCCGGAAGCAGACATTGATGCCACCCTGCGCGAGGTCATCGAGACGCTGGCCCCGCTCGATCGCACGCCCTGCTCTGCGGGTGAGCGGGCCGCTGCTGAGTGGCTGCATGCGCGTCTGGCTGCGATCGACGGAGTGCAGACTCGGCTGGAGGACGAGCCCTCCTGGGGCGCGTTCCCGCCCACCTCTACGGGGCTGGGCCTGCTGGGCATGGCCGGGGCCGCGCTCGCCCTCGGCTCCCGTCGGTGGTTGGGAGTGCTGCTCGCGGCGGTGAGCTGCGCTGGGATCATCGATGAGGCTCAGAACGGTCCCCGCCTGATCCGGCGAGCCGTCCGCCGCCGCCGCACCACCGTCAATGTCGTGGCCCGTGTTGGCGAGCGAGACCCGGCGGCGCAGGGCGAGGACCGTATCGACACGCTGGTCGTTCTCGCCCATCACGATGCCCCTCAGACCGGGTTCATGTTCGATCAGACACTCCAGCGCAGGCTCCATGAGCTGGCGCCGCGGCTGATCGAACGGATGAAGACCTCCCCGCCGCAGTGGTGGATCGGGCTTGCCGGGCCGCTGTGCACGCTCGTTGCGGCCGCCAGCCGCCGCCGCGGACCGGCGTGGGCAGGGATCGCCGTTGGTGTACTCGCCGGTGCGATCGTGATCGACGTATGGCGCAGTCAGACCGTGCCCGGCGCCAACGACAACCTCTCCGGCGTCGCCGTGCTCGTGGCCCTAGCCGAGCTGCTGCGCGAGCGCCCCGTGCCGGGAGTGCGCGTGCTGCTCGTGTCCTGTGGCGCGGAGGAGACGCTGCAGGATGGGATACGCGCGTTCGTTGACCGCCACCGTGATGAGCTGCCGCTGGGGCACACGTCCTTCGTCAACCTCGATACCGTCGGCTCGCCGCACCTCGTCATGCTTGAGGGCGAGGGGCCGATATGGATGGAGGAGTATGCCGGTGCCTGGCTTCGCGACCTGATCGCCGAGCGCGCACAGCAGCTCGAGATCCCGTTGGAGCGCGGTTTCCGCGCGAGAGCGTCGACCGACAGCGTCATCCCCAGTCGCGCCGGCTATCCGACAGCGACGCTCGTGTCGCTCACCGACTGGCACAGCCTCGCCAACTACCACCTGCCGAGCGACATCCCGGCCAATCTCGACTATGCGACCGTCGCCCGCGCCACGCGACTGGTGTACGGGGTCGCTCGGTCGCTCGTCGGCTCCGGCGTAGTCGATCGGAAGTCCTGACGGTCGTCATAGAGGCCGGCTGATTGGGGCCGTCGAATTGGCCGCGCTCACGTCGTCCTACTCTTGTCGTCTGCGATCCCCGCGATCAAGCCAGGTCGGCGAGCCTGCGCCCTGCGGCGCTCAGCGTGCGCGTTGAGCTCGCCTCCAGTATCACCTGCAGGTCGAGAATCCGCGCATCGAACGCGTCCAGCTCGTTCACGGCCGTCACCGCGTACGCCGGCACACCCGCCTGACGCGCACGGGTGGCGATCTCGAACACCGGGCTCCCCATAAGCGTTTGTCGATCCAACCGACACGCCCCCACGACCACGGCTCGCGCGCGACGCATCCGCACGTCGAAGTCGGCCGGCGGCGAGTCCGCGATCGGGCACTGATCGGGCTCCGCCATTCCGCCGGCGCGCACGCCTTTTGCGATCGCATGCGCCACGCGCTCGGCCGGCAGCTCCTCGCCGAACGCGCACACCGCCAGCAGGAGCGTGTCCGGTATCAGCATCTCCGCGCGGAATCCGGTCCGGCGGGCATGAACGCGTGGGAGCGTGTGTGCGGCGTCACGATCGGGCATCCTTTCAGGCATGGCCGCCGCCGGGGATCAGGACCGTGTCGTGATCGAGGCGTGTGGCCGCGAGCTGCGGATCTCCAACCCCGGCAAGGTCTTCTTTCCCGAGCGCGGGTTCACCAAGCTCGACCTCGTCCGCTACTACCTCGCCTGCGAACAGGCCGTCGTGCGCCATCTGGCCGAGCGCCCGAGCGTGCTCAAGCGCTGGGTCGACGGCCTCGCCGGCAAGCCCTTCTTTCAGAAGCGCGTCCCCGACGGCGCCCCCGAGTGGCTGCAGACCGCGACCGTCACGTTCCCCAGTGGCCGCCACGCGCGCGAGCTGGTCGTCGCCGACGGCGCGCATCTCGCGTGGGGCGTCAACCTCGGCGTGATCGACTGGAACCCATGGCCGGTGCGCCGCGCCGATCTCGACCATCCCGACGAGCTGCGCATCGACCTCGACCCCGGGCCGGAGGTCCCGTTCGCCGAGGTCCGCGCGGTCGCGCTCGGCGTGCGCGAGGTCCTGGACGAGCACTCGCTGCGCGGCTATCCGAAGACGTCGGGCTCGCGCGGGATGCACGTGTATGTGCGGATCCTCCCCGAGCACGACTTCACCGAGGTCCGCCGCGCCGCGCTCGCACTGGCGCGTGAGGTCGAGCGGCGGATGCCCGGCCGCGCCACCAGCCGCTGGTGGAAGGAGGAGCGCAAGGGCGTGTTCATCGACTACAACCAGAACGCCCGCGACCGGACCGTCGCCTCGGCCTACTCGGTGCGGGCGGTTCCCGACGCGCGCGTGTCAACTCCGCTGGAGTGGGAGGAGGTCCCCGACGTGGATCCCGCGGACCTGCGCATCGAGACCGTCCCCGAGCGGCTGCGCGAGCGCGGCGACCCGTCGGCGAGCATCGATGACGAATCCTTCAAGCTGGACTCGTTGCTGGAGCTGGCCGCGCGCGACGAGCGCGAGGGGCTCGGCGACGCGCCCTGGCCGCCGCACTTTCGCAAGCAGCGTTCCGAGCCCCGCCGCGTCCAGCCCAGCCGCGCGCGCGAGCGATGACCCTGCCTCTGAGTCCGCCCGTACCGCCCGCGCTGGCGCTCTCCCGCCGCGAGCTGCCGAGCGGCGAGGACTATGTGTATGAGATCAAGCTCGACGGGTTTCGCTGCATTGCGTTCGTGGATGGCGACGATCTATATCTGCAATCGCGCGGGTCAAAGCCCCTGCAGCGCTACTTCCCCGAGCTCGCGTTCCCCGCCGGGCGCTACGTGCTCGACGGCGAGATCGTCATCCGCGATGAGTCTGGTCGTGAGCAGTTCGACTCATTGCAGCAGCGCATCCACCCGGCCGAGTCGCGGATCTCACTGCTGTCGGGCGAGATCCCCGCGACGTATGTGGCGTTCGATCTGCTCGCCTACGGCGATGACACGCTGCTGGAGTTGCCGTTCGCCGAGCGCCGCTCCGCGCTGGAGCGCCTGCTCGCCGACCCGGGGTTCGTCGGCGCGCCGATCGAGCTGATGCTCTGCACGACCGACCCCGGCAAAGCCAGCGTCTGGCTGCGGGACGCCGAGGGCGCGATCGCCAAGCGGCGCTCGGCGCCGTACGCGCCCGGCAAGCGCACGGGCATGTTCAAGGTCAAGCGCGTGCGCACGATCGACGCCGTCGTCACTGGCTGGCGTCCCGGCAAGGAGCCGGACACCGTCGGTGCGCTGATCCTCGCGCTGTACGACGGCCCGGAGCTGCGCGTCGTCGGGCACTGCTCGGGCCTGACCGCCTCGGAGAAGCATCGCCTTGTCTCGTTCCTCGCTCCGTTCCAGACTGGCGAGCGGGGATCTGCCGACCCCAGCCGCTGGAGCTCCGGGCGGGATCTGGAGTGGGTCGCGCTGCGCCCCGAGTTGGTTGTTGAGATCGACTTCGACCACGTCTCCGCCGGGCGCATCCGTCACGGCGCCAAGCTGCGTCGCTGGCGCGAGGACAAGCCCCCGCGCGAGTGCACCTATGATCAGTTGGACCGATGAGCACCGACACCGCCACAGTCGCCGAGGAGGAGTACCTGCAGATCCTGTTCTGGCTACAGGAGGCCCGCCTGCCGATGACCGGCGCGAACGTCGCCCGCGCGATGCAGCTGTCCGCGCCGACCGTCCACGAGATGATCGGCCGGCTGGAACGCGACGGCTACGTTACCCGCGGCCAGGACCGTGTGATCGCGTTCACCGACGACGGCTCCACTCACGCCGAGGGCATCGTCCGCCGCCACCGCCTGATCGAGCGCTTTCTGACCGATGTGCTCGGCGTTCCCTGGGATGAGGTCCACGAGGAGGCCGAGCGCCTGGAGCACGCGATGTCGCCGGTGCTGGAGCAGCGCATGCTGGCCGCGATCGGGGACGCCACCACGTGTCCCCACGGTCACCCGCTCGTCGCCGGCGAGCGCCTGTCGGGTGTGCCGCTGGCCGATGTGGATATCGGGGCATCGGTGCGCGTGCTGCGCTTCGAGAACGAGGCCGAGGATCTGCTCCACTACCTGAAGTCCTCGGGCCTGGAGCCGGGCCTGCGGGGCACGCTGGCCTCCAGTGACGACTCCGAGGTCGTGCTCGAGACGGCCGACGGCGTTCGCTGCTCGGTCACTCCATCGGTGGCCGAGACCGTGTCGGTGATCGCCGACCCATCCCCGCCGCCGCGCACGGCGCTGCCGGAGCAACTTGTACTGGGTCAGCGTTACGGTCGCTGAGCCACCCCTCTGACGATCGGGAGTCAAGCGAGACAAGACGCAGTATCGCGCCGTGCTCTCGCTCGTCAGAGCGAGCGGTATGCGGCGGCGAGGCGCCTGACGCCCTCGTCGATCTGCTCAGGCGTCACGCCGGAGTAGGCCAGCCGCAGCGTGTTCTCGCCGCCCTCGAGCACGAAGTCCGTGCCCTTCACAAATGCCACCCCTTGCTCGCCCGCGAGTCGGTGCAGGGCGGCCACGTCGGTGCCCGGCGGCAGCGTCACCCACATGAAGTAGCCGCCTTCAGGCGGCGTGAACTCGGCCTCCGGAAGCTCGGTGCGCAGCGCGCGGGCCAGCGCGCCGGCCCGCTGGGCGAGGGCGGTCTTGACGGTCTCGATCGAGCGCTCGATCGCGCCTGAGGCGCAAAACTCGTACACGATCGCTTGGGCGACCATGCTCGGTGAGATGTAGGTGTTCGTCGCCAGCTCGGCAATGCTGGCGATCAGCTCCCGTGGGCCGACGAGATAGCCGACCCTGATGCCGGGGCAGACGGTCTTCGAGAACGACGACGCGTACACCACCCGCTCGGGGTCGATCGACAGCATCGTCGGCAGGGGCTCGCCCGCGAAGCGCAGCTCCACGTACGGGTCGTCCTCGAACACGACGAACCCGTGCTCGGCCGCCAGCCACAGCAGCGTCCGGCGCTTGGCGGCCGACAGCGTGTAGCCGGCGGGGTTCTGGAAGTTGGGGATGATGTGCGCGAGCTTCGGCTTGGCCCCGGTTGGACCCTCCAGTAAGCGTCCGAGTGCGTCCGTGTCGATCCCGTCAGGCTGAAGCTCGACCGCGTGTATACGTGCGCCGCGCTTGCGCAGCGACAGCAGCGTGCGGTCATACGTCGGCCGCTCGACGACCACCTCATCGCCCGCGCCGACCAGTTGCTCGAACAGGAACGCGTCTGCCTGCATCGACCCGTTCGTGACGATCACGTTATCCGGCTCTACGCCGTGCTTCTCCGCGATCCACGCTCGTAGCTTCAGATAGCCGACCGACGTGCCGTAGGCGGTCGCTCCGCCCGGGTCGCTCTCCAGCGCCCGTCCCGCGGCCTCGCGCAGGCCGTCCACGTCGACGATGTCCAGCGACGGTGCGCCCCGTGCGAACGAGATGGTTGGACCGGTGGGGGCTGGCACGGCCGCGTAGCTTAGGCGCCCGAGCAGCTCGTCGTAGTCACGGGTCAGCGCGGTCGCCGTCTGCTCCAGCCGCTCCCGGAACCGCAGCAGCTCATCGGTGCTCGGCGGCGGGGCGACTGGCGCCGGCCGTGGCGTGCGGGCAGGCGAGAACACTGGGGAAGTAGGTCCTGATCCTGCGCCGCCGGGCGGAACGGGCGCGCGGGGAGGCGTGAGACTGGTCGGGAGGGATGCCGGTCTCGGTGGTGGTGGCGGCGGCGGTGGCGGCGATGCGACCGACGGCGCTGGAGTCATTGGTGGCGGTGGGGCGACCGGTGTCTGCGGGGCCGCCGACTCAGCAGGGGCGGTCGTCTCCGGTTCGACCGCCTCATCGACGAGTCTGCCGTTGTGGCCACCGCCGACGGCTGCAAGCTCGCGCTCGAGCTCGCCCAGCTTGCGCTCGAGCTCACCCAGTGTCTGCGCTATCTCGGGGTCCACGAGCCCAAGCGTAGCGGCCCGGGGATACGGCTGAGCGTCAGGCGGTAGCGCTGGATGCCTCGCTGAGCACATCCACGGCCAGCTCGGCCACTTCTGTGGGGGTGCGCCCGACGCGCACACCGCGTGCTTCGAGCGCCTGCGCCTTCGCCTTGGCCGTCCCCGCCGAGCCGGACACGATCGCACCGGCGTGACCCATCTGCTTGCCCGCCGGGGCGGTGAACCCGGCGATGTAGGCGATCACCGGCTTGGTCACGTTCGCGGCGATGTACTCTGCCGCCTCCTCCTCGGCCGAGCCGCCGATCTCGCCCGAGAGCACGATCAGCTCGGTCTCGGGGTCAGCCTGGAACAGCTCGATCACATCGACAAACGACGAGCCCGGCACCGGGTCGCCGCCGATGCCCACGATCGAGCTGCAGCCGAACCCAGCCTGGGCGATCTCGTTGCCGATCTGGTAGGTCAGCGTGCCCGAGCGGGAGACCACGCCGACGTTGCCGGCCGTGAAAAACGACGCTGGGATGATCCCGACGTTCGCCTTGCCCGGCGACAGGATCCCGGGGCAGTTCGGGCCGATCAGGCGGGTTTTGGGATGCCCACCCACCCGATCGCGCACGAGCGTGTTATAGACGCGCAGCTCGTCGTGCGCCGGAATGCCCTCGGTGATCGCGATCACCAGCTCGACTCCCGCGGCGGCCGCCTCGAGGATCGCGTCGGCCGCGAACCGGGGGGGCACGAAGATCATCGCGGTGTTCGGCTGAGTCTCCTGTGCCGCATCGGCCCACGAGTCGAACACGGGAATGCCCTCCACGTCCTGTCCGCCCTTGCCCGGCGTAACTCCGCCGACGACGTTCGTGCCGTAGCGGCGGTTGTTCAGCGTGTGGAACGAGCCCTCCCGGCCGGTGATCCCGGCGACCGCGAGTCGTGTGTCGTTGTCGACAAGGACTGACATCAGACGCCCGCCTCAGCCGTCCTCGTCACGGCTGGGTTGGTCGCGGAACGCGTGCGGTTGCCGGCGAACATCGACATCAGGCCGCCGTCCCAGTCTCGACACCCCGACCAGCCGCAAGCGCAACAACCTTCTCAGCCGCCTCGTTCATCGTCTTCGCCGCGTATACGTTCGGCAGCGCCGCCTCCTGCAACAGCTCGCGCCCGGCCACATCGTTGGTCCCGTCCAGCCGCACCACGAACGGCACCGTCGGTTTAATGTCCTCGAACGCGGCGATCAGACCCCGCGCCACCTCGTCGCAACGGGTGATGCCACCGAAGATGTTGAACAGAACCGCCCGGACAGCGTCGTTGGCGAGGATCAGCTCCACCGCCTGCTTGACCTTGCCCGCGTCCGAGCCGCCGCCCGCGTCCAGGAAGTTCGCGGGGCGCCCGCCCGCCTGCGCGACCACGTCGAGCGTGGACATCACCAGGCCGGCGCCGTTGCCGAGGATGCCGATGTCGCCGTCCAGCGCGACGTACTGCACGCGCTGCTCCTTGGCCCGGCGCTCGATCGGGTCTTCGTTCTCGCTGTCGGACAGGCCCTGGTTCTCGGGGTGGCGGTAGAGCGCGTTGCCGTCGAGTGAGACCTTCGCGTCCAGCGCACGGACCTTCCGCTCCGGCGTGACGATCAGCGGGTTGATCTCCGCCAGCGTCGCGTCCTCCTCGATCCACACCTCATACAGCGCCACGAGCGCGTCGGCGACCCCCTCGATCACATCCTCATCGGCGCCGCCTTCGGTGGCGATCTCCACCGCCTGCTCGCGTGACAGGCCACGCAGCGCGTCCACGTGGCGACGGATCAGCTTCTCGGGGGTCTGCTCGGCGACCTCTTCGATGTCGACGCCGCCCTCGACACTGAACATGATCAGCGGCTGCTTGGCTGAGCGGTCGAGCAGCACCGAGGCGTAGTACTCGGAGGCGATGTCCGAGGCGTGCTCGATCCACAGCGTGCGCACGATGTGTCCCTTGATGTCCATGCCGAGGATATTGCCGGCGTGCTCGCGCGCCTCGCTCTCGTCGGCGGCGAGCTTCACGCCGCCGGCCTTGCCCCGGCCGCCGATCAGCACCTGCGCCTTGACGACCACCGGATAGCCGACCTCGTTGGCCGCGGCCACCGCATCCTCGACGGTCGTGACCGCCCGACCGTCGGACACGCGCAGTCCGTGACGGGCAAACAGCTGCTTGCCTTGATACTCGAGCAGGTCCATGCGGCGCGGGACTCTAGCCGAAAGGTTCTGCTCGCGGGGCCGCCAGCTTGCACGAGCTCGCGCGGCGAGCGGCTGCGGGATGCGAAGCGGGCATTCCAAACCACCCGATGGCAGACACCGCGCCGCAGGCGGGCGCGCCCGCAAGGCATAATGCCCGCGCGATGCCCATTCCCAAGAACGTAACATTCGTCACCTTTGACGTATACGGGACCCTGATCGACCGGGACACCGGGATCTACGAGGCGTTCGCCGCCGAGGCCGCACGCGACGGCGTCGAGCTCGACCGCGCCGAGGTGCTCGCGCTCGTGCGCGAGATCACCCGCGAGATCGAGGGCGGCTCCTACGAGCTCTACGCCGAGGTCCTGCGCCGCACCGCGATCGAGGTGGCCAAACGTCTGGAATGGGATCTGGAGCCCTCGCGCTCGGGGTTCCTGCCCGACTCCGTGCAGCGCTGGAAGCCGTTCAAGGAGACCAACATCCAGCTGGCCAAGCTCGCCAAGAAATACAAACTGGGATTGCTGTCGAACATCGACGACAAGCTCCTCGGGCAGACGCGCCGGCACATCCCGACCGACTTCGACCTCGTCGTGACCGCTCAGCAGGTCCGCTCCTACAAGCCCGACCCCGCCCACTTCACCGAGTGCGCGCGACGCATGGGCGGCAAGCGCGGCTGGGTGCACGTCGCCGCCAGCCACTACCACGACGTGGCGCCGTGCGTCAAAGCGCGGGTGCCCGTGATCTGGGTCAACCGCAACAAAGAGACGCTCGACTCCTCCCAGCGCAAGCCCACCGCGGAGGTCCCGAACCTCAAAGAGGCCGCCAAGCTGCTGGGCGTCTCCTAGCGGCGCGGCGAGGGGCGGCGGGGCGCGCGGTGCGGGTCGTCTCGCTCCACCTGGACGTGCTCGTCGCGACCAGCGCGATCTGGCAGACCAACTGCGTCGTCGTCCGCGGCGCCGGAACCGGTGGGGCCGGGAGTGTCGGGGCAGAGGCGGAGACCGGTGGCGACGGTGTGGCCGACGGGTCGGGGGATGTGACCGATGGTTCGGCGGTGACCCGCGACGATCCGGTGGGCGAGACGTTCGTGATCGACTCGCCGATCCTGCCCGACGAGCTCGATGCGCTGCCGGCGCTGATCGAGCAGGCAGGGTTCCCGGACGCGAGCGGGTTGCTGGTCACGCACGGGGACTGGGATCACCTGCTCGGGCGGCTCGCATTCCCGGACCTGGCGCTCGGTTGCGCCGAGAGCACCGTCGCGCGGATGCAGGCCTCGCCGGGCGCCGCCCAGCGCGAGCTGCGCGAGTTCGACCGCCGCTTCTATGTAGAGCGCCCCCGTCCCCTGATGCTCGGTCAGGTCCAGGCGCTGCCGGTTCCCGGACGCTGCGGGATCGGCGAGCTCGAGCTGGAGCTCCATCCAGCCGACGGTCACACCGCGGATGGAATGGCGGTCTGGATCCCGTGGGCGCGGGTGCTCGTGGCCGGCGACTACCTCTCGCCGGTCGAGTCCCCGGAGGTCAGCGAGGGCAGCTCGGTCGAGACCTATCGCGCGACGCTCGAGCGCCTACGCCCACTGGTCGCGTTAGCCGAGCGAGTCGTTCCCGGTCACGGATCTGTGCTGAGCGCGGAGCGTGCACTGGCTCTTCTGGACGAGAGCCTTGATGCGCTCGCGTCGTAGGGAGGAGATGTTGTACTTAGTTTTTACTGCGTATGACTATGGTAATACCAAGTTTTATTTTTTATATCACCACACCCCCCCCGCCTTTATTTTTTGGTAGATCCCATAGTCATACCGACTACGGTTCTGGGTAGCTCCCTGGGGAGGGGTCACTCGGAGGGGGAGACGATCGTCGCGATCGGCGCGCCCGCTTGGATCGGGGCGCCCTCCGAGATCGGCAGCTCGGCGATCGTGCCGGCCTTATGGGCGGTGATCTCGTTCTCCATCTTCATCGCCTCGATGATGCACAGCAGCTGACCCTCGGTCACGGTGTCGCCCTGCTTGACGAGCACCTTCCACATGTTTCCTTGCAGCGGCGACTCCAGCGTGTCCGGTCCCCCACCTGAGGCGCTCTTCCGCTCCCCGCGCTTGGGGGCCGTCCGCCCGCCTGCTCCGCCCGCGCCGTTCGCCGCGGCGACGCTGCCCAGACTCCCGGCGAGCGGGGCGCCGAGCACCCGCACGTCGAAGCGCTTGCCCGAGACCTCGATCTCGTAGGAGCGCTGGACCTTCTCCTGCGCCTCGTCATCCGCGCCCGCTGCGCCGTGGTCCGGCTTCTCGAACGCGAGCGTCTTCAGCCACGATTTGTCCTCCAGCAGATCGCGGCAGGTCTCGCCGCGCGCCCACTGCTCGGTGGCGAGCAGCGCCTGGTGGAACGGGATCAGCGTTCGCAAACCCTCGATCTCGTATTCGGAGAGCGCGCGCAGCATCCGCTGAGTCGCCTGCTCGCGGTCGGCGTCCCAGACGATCAGCTTGGCGACCATCGGGTCATACATCGGCGAGACTTCCCCGCCCGCCTCCACGCCCGAGTCCACGCGCACGCCCGGGCCGTTCGGCTCCCGGTAGGCGCCGATCTTGCCGGGGGCGGGGGCGAAGTTCTTAGAGGCGTCCTCGGCGTTGATCCGGCACTCGATCGCGTGTCCGCGCAGCTGCACGTCAACCTGGGCGTAGGACAATTCCTCGCCGGCGGCCGCGCGGATGCCCTCCTTGACGATGTCGATCCCCGTTGTCATCTCGGTCACGCAGTGCTCGACCTGCACGCGTGTGTTCATCTCCAGGAAGAAGTACTCCGGCTCGCGGGTGGGCGAGCTCCCAGTCATCGCGAACAGTCCCTCGATCGTGCCCGCGCCAACGTAGTCCACCGCTCGCGCCGCGTTCACGCCGATCTGTCCGATGCGCTCGCGCGTCTGCGGGTCGACGACCCATTCGGGCGCCGGGGACTCCTCGATCACCTTCTGGTGTCGGCGCTGGATCGAGCAGTCGCGCTCGCCGAGATGGATGACGTTGCCGTGGCGGTCGGCCAGCACCTGGACCTCGACGTGCCGGGGGTCGTGTAGATAGCGCTCGAGGTAGACGGTCGGGTCGGAGAAGAACTTCTCGCCTTCGCGGCTGGATCCCTCGAACGCGCCCTCGAGCTCGTCCTCGCTCAGCGCCACCCGGAAGCCCTTACCGCCCCCGCCGCCAGCCGCCTTGACGGCGACCGGAAACCCGATCTCCTCGGATGCGATGCGCAGCGCGTCCGCGACGCTCGCGACCGGCTCGGTCGTCCCCGGCACGATCGGCACGCCCGCCGCCTGCATCAGCTCGCGCGCGCGCGTCTTTGAGCCCATCGCTTCGATCGCGCTCGCGGGCGGCCCGATGAACACGACCCCGGCCTGCTCGCAGGCCTGCGCGAATGGGGCGTTCTCGGCGAGAAACCCGTATCCCGGGTGGATCGCCTCCGCGCCCGCCCGGCGGGCGACGTCGAGGATCAGCTCGACGTTCAGATAGTTGTCCGCCGCCGGTCCGTCGCCGAGGTTGTAGGCCTCGCTGGCGCGTGCCACGTGTGGGGCGTCGCGGTCGTGCTCCGAATACACCGCGACCGAGGCCACGCTCAGCTCCTCGAGCGCGCGCACGATGCGCACGGCGATCTCCCCGCGGTTGGCTATGAGGACCTTGGCGAACATTGCGGCCGCGGAAGCTTAGCGACCTGTCCTGCGGGCCCGCCCTCGCAAGTCTCGGTCAGCCTACGGCGATCATTCCCGCGGCGACGGTCTCGTTCGAGGATTCGTCGATCAGGATGAAGCTGCCGGTGCGGCGGTTGCGCGTGTATGGGTCGAACACGAGCGGGCTGCTGGTACGCAAGTGTACGCGGCCGATGTCGTTGAGCGCCATCTCCGCGGGCGGCTCGTCGGTGCGCTGAAGCGTGCGTACGTCAACCAGGTCGCGCAGCTCATCGACGATCGCGCCGGCGGTGCGGGTGGTGTGCTTGATCAGATACCGCCCGCCGGCGCGCAGGGGTCGCTCGCTCATCCAGCACACGTCGGCCTGCAGCTCGCGCGCGACCGTCGGTGCCTGATCGGGCCGGCAGATCAGCTCGCCGCGGGACACGTCGAGCTCGTCCGCCAGGCGCAGTGTCACCGACATCGGCGCGAGCGCCTTCTCCAGTTCGCCGTCGAACGTGTCGATCGCGGCGATCCTGGTTGTGCGTCCGCTCGGCAGCACCGTGATCTCCTCGCCGCGACGCAGCGCGCCGCTCGCCAGCTGGCCGGCGTAGCCGCGATAGTCGCTTACGACCGCGCCGTCGCCGTTCGTCGGGCCGCTGCCATTCGCCGAGGCAGTGTCGTGCACTGCGACGCCGCCGTTCGCCGAGACTCCGCTTGGCCGGATAACCCACTGCACGGGCAGCCGTGCGGGCGTCTCGTCGGGATGGTCGTAGGCGACCTCGACCGTCTCCAGCAGCTCGAGCAGCGTCGGCCCGTCATACCAGGGCATCAGCTCGGAGCGGTCCACCACGTTGTCGCCGTTCAGCGCTGAGATCGGGATGTAGGCGATGTCGCGTGTCCGTCCGTGCCCATTTGTGCTGGGGCGCCGGTCCGCTCCGTGGTCTCCGCCCAGCCTGTGCGCGAATCCTTCGAACTCCTCGACCAGCCCCATGAACCGTGCCTGGGAGTGCTCAACCAGGTCCATCTTGTTGACGGCCACGACCAGATGCGGGATGCCCAGCAGCGCGCTGATGAACGCGTGCCGCCGGGACTGCTCGAGCACACCCTTGCGCGCGTCCAGCAGGATCACCGACAGGTCGGCCGTGGAGGCGCCGGTGACCATGTTGCGCGTGTACTGCTGGTGGCCGGGGCAGTCGGCGATGATGAACCGGCGCTGCGCGGTCGCAAAGTAGCGGTAGGCCACGTCGATCGTGATCCCCTGCTCGCGCTCGGCCCGCAGCCCATCAGTCAGCAGCGCCAGATCGAGCGCGCCTGCGCCGCCGCGCCGCTCGCTGGCCTGCGCGACGTGCTGCAGCTGATCCTCGAACACCTGCTTGGTGTCGTACAGCAGCCGCCCGATCAGCGTGCTCTTGCCGTCATCGACCGAGCCGGCGGTCGTGAACCTCAACAGGTCGAGCGTCACTAGAAGTAGCCGGCCTTCTTGCGATCCTCCATTGCGGCCTCCGACACTCGATCGTCCGCGCGGGTCTCACCCCGCTCGGTGATCCGCGTCGCGGCGATCTCGGTGACGACCTCGATCAGCGTCGCCGCGCGGGAGCGCACGCCGCCGGTGCAGCTCATGTCCCCGACCGTCCGATACCTGACGGTCTCCGCGAACACGGTCTCCCCATCGATCAGCTCCGTGTCATCGCGATACGCATACAGCATCCCGTCGCGCTCGAACACCCGACGCTCGTGTGCGTAGTAGATCGACGGGACCTCCAGCTGCTCCTGGTCTATGTACTCCCACACGTCGAGCTCCGTCCAGTTGGAGATCGGAAACACACGCACGTTCTCGCCCCGGTGGATGCGCCCGTTGTACAGGTTCCACAGCTCCGGGCGCTGACTCTTGGGGTCCCAGCCACCGAAGTCGTCACGGAACGAGAACACGCGCTCCTTCGCCCGCGCGCGCTCCTCGTCGCGACGGGCGCCACCAAACGCCGCGTCAAAACCATGCTCGGCGATCGCATCGAGCAACGTGACCGTCTGCAGCTGGTTGCGCGAGGACCGCGGACCCGTCTCCTCGACGACCCGGCCGGAGTCGATCGAATCCTGGACGCTGGCAACGATCAACCGCTCGCCCAGTTCCGCCACGCGACGGTCGCGGAACTCGATCACCTCCGGGAAGTTGTGCCCCGTATCGACGTGCATCAACGGAAACGGAAACGGTCCCGGACGAAACGCCTTCTCCGCCAACCGCAACAGCACGATCGAGTCCTTGCCCCCACTGAACAGCAGCACCGGGCGCTCCAACTCCGCCGCCACCTCACGCATCACGTGAATCGCCTCGGACTCCAGCGCACGCAGGTGCGACAGCTGTGGCCCGGCCGCGACGCTCATCAGAACGACTCGACGTGCAGACCGCACTCGGTCTTGCTTGTTCCCGCCCAGCGGCCCTCGCGGCCCGCGCCCGGCTGGGTGCAGACCGAGCAGCCGATCGACTCATATCCCTGGTCGTGCAGCGGGTTGTACGGCAGCTCACGCTCGCTGATCCGCCGCCACAGATCGCGGTCGGTCCAGTGTGCGAGCGGGTTGTACTTCCACAGGCCACGACCCTCGTCGCGTTCTATCAGCTCGGCGTGCGCGCGAGTCGGACCCTGCTCGCGCCTGATCCCGGTGATCCAGCCCTCGGCTCCCTCCAGGGCGCGCTCCAGCGCCGCCACCTTCGCGACAGAGCAGCAGTTCTCCGGGCCCGTCCACGGCCCGCCCGGACCGGTTGCGTCTTGCACCTCGATGCTCACGCCGAACCGCTGCTCGAACTCGCGCCAGGTCTGTAGCGTCTCTGCGAACAGCACGCCGGTGTCGATCGTCACGATCCGCACGGCCCGGCCGGTGCCTTGGTCGAGTCGCAGCAGCTCGTCCAGCAGCACCGACTCCTCCTTCTGGAACGAGCACAGCAGCACCGCGCGCGCGCCGTGACGCGCCGCCTCACGCAGGGTGTGGGTCAAGCTCAGCGTGGGATCGACCGCGGTGGAGCCCGCGTCTGCTGCTGGGTTGTTCAGCGATGGCATCTGTTCGGGTCGTCTCGTTTCCTCGGTCGGTTCCTCAGTGCTCTCATCGACATCTGCGGCTACATCTATACCGCGCACTCGCCCTCGCCGCGAACGACTTCGAACGGGACGTTGCGGTTCCAGTCGATGAACTGGCTCATCGTCTCCAACCCGAAGTCCACGGGCATCGACAGATCCTTGACGAGCGCCTCGAGCTCGGCGGTGCCGACGCGCTGCACGAAGTCGTTCCACTCCTCCTCGTCGTTCGTTCGGTTCGCTTCGTAATGGCCGACCCAACGCTCGATCGCGTCCGGGACGCGCTTGGAGGGCAGGCGCAGCTTCAGGCGCGTGCCGAACTTCACCTCTCCCCCTTCGAACACGCCGCCGACGTGGGGAATGTAGGCGGGGATCGTGTGCTCGCCGACTTTGATCGACGCGCCGGTGAAGCCGATGCTCGCGACGTGGTGCTGGCCGCAGCCGTTTGGACAGCCGGAGATCTTGACGTTCAGCTTGCGCGTGATCTCATCGGTGATGTCCATCGCCAGGATCCGCTCCTGCACGGCCTCGTTCAGGCCCATCGAGCTCGTGATCCCGAGCTTGCACGAGTCGGTTCCCGGGCACGACACCACGTCGGTGATCTCTCTCGAGCCCGCCTCGCCCAGGCCGAGCTCTGACAGCGCGCGCCAGAGGTCATAGACGCTCTCCTCGCGCACCCAGCGCAGCACGAAGTTCTGCTGGACCGTCGTCCGCGCGTAGCCGCCGGCGTAGGAGCGCATCGCCGCCGCCAGTCCCCTGAACTGCTCCGGCGTCAGGTCTCCGCGCAGCACTTTCACCTCGACTGTCACGTAGCCCTCCTGCTTCTGCTCGCGCACGTTCGCGTCGCGGAAGCGTTCGAACTCCGAGAGGTCGCCATTCGGGCTGCCGTAGCTCTGCGCCGGCGCGGGCGCGCCCTCGCGCTCGTCGTCTGCGAATAGCCGATGCTCGATCGAGAAGTCCCGTTCGCTCACCCAGTCACCCTTGAGCTCCTCCTCGACCTGGCTGCGCAGCTCGTCGATCCCGTACTTGTCGACGAACACCTTGATCCTTGCCCTGGCCCTGTTCACGCGCAGCCACTCCTGGCGGTCGAAGATCCTGAACACCGCCTCGGCGATCTTCAGGTAGTCGCCGTTGTCGAGCTCCACGAACTCGTACAGCGCCGGCGCCACACGCGGCATGATCGAGGTGCCGCCGCCGACCAGCATCTCCGCGCCGCGGACCTCGCGGCCGTCGATCTCGCGTACGCGCGCCCTGAACGCGATGTCGTGGATGCCCGAGATCGCCCGGTCGCGCGGGGAGCCGTCGAACGCCGTCTTGATCTTCCGCGGCATCGCCTGCGTAGTGGGGTGGCGGACGAAGTAGCGCACGTATGCGCCCGCGTACGGCGTCATGTCGAACAGCTCGTCCTTTGCGACGCCTGCCCACGGATCGCCGGTCACGTTCCTCACAGTGTTCCCGCAGCCCTCACGGCTCGACAGCCCAGACTCGCCCAGCTCGCGGATCGCCAGCTCGACTTCCGGCAGCGGGATGTGGTGCATCTGCACATTCTGGCGCGTGGTGATGTGGCCCTTGTTAAGAGGAACGTACTTCTCGATCACATCCGCAAAAGACTCCATCTGCTCCGGCGTGATCCCGCCAAACGGCAGCTTCACGCGGATCATCTGCACGTCCGCCTGGCGCTGGCCGTAGACGCCCTGCTTGAGGCGGAACTTGATGAACTCGTCTTCGGGCATGTCCCCCTGCAGGAACTTGCCGGCCTCCGTCTTGAAGTCGTCGAACTCACGCTCGATGATCGGGATCACGTGCCCGGGCACGTTCTGCAGGACCTCTGGATCCTCGAGCGTGCCGCGCGGGGCGGCGGTGGGTACGGACGCTGGCTCCATCACTACCTCCTGATCCGGGCGGCACGCCCGGGCTGCTGTTTGCGAATGCCGGGGTCGGGTCTTGGCGGGTGCGAGTCTTGGGCGGGTCTCAGGACGATTCTGGCTAAAGCCTAGCGGCTTTCAGGTGTTTATCCAGTGATCGTCGACAGGTGGTTCACGGTTGAGCGATCCAAGGATGAGGAGCGTCTGCATGATCCTCGCGTGAGACGCCTTCGAGCATAGCCGCGCGCGTCCACGGATCCTGGGTCTGTCCATCCACGGGCGCCGGCCCAGGGCTCGTGTCCTCCAGGAAGCGGTCGATCGCCGCGACGATCGCGGCGGCCTCCTCGGGCGAGGCGGAGGTGCTGGCCGATCGGCGATCCCGTTGATCGTCGATCGGTAGCTTCACAGCGGGATGTTCCCGTGCTTGCGCTGGGGGCCGGGCTCGCGCTTTGACTGCAGCGTGTGCAGCGCCGCGATCAGGCGCGGGCGGGTCTCGTGCGGAACGAGCACGTCATCGATGTACCCGCGCTCGGCGGCGGTGTATGGGTTGGCGAAGCGGGCCTTGTAGTCGTCCATCAGCTTTTGCCGGCGCTCATCAGGGGTGGGGCTCTGCGCGAGGTCGCGCCGGTAGATGATGTTGACCGCGCCCTCCGGGCCCATCACGGCGACCTCGGAGGTCGGCCAGGCGAAGTTGAAGTCGGCGCCGAGGTGCTTGGAGGACATCACGTCGTAGGCGCCACCGTAGGCCTTGCGCGTGATCACCGTGATCTTCGGCACCGTCGCCTCGGCGAACGCATACAGCAGCTTCGCGCCGTGGCGGATGATCCCGCCCCACTCCTGGGCGGTGCCCGGAAGGAACCCGGGGACATCGCAGAACGTGATCAGCGGGATGTTGAACGCGTCGCAGGTGCGCACGAACCGCGCGGCCTTCTCGGAGGCGTTGATGTCGAGCACGCCGGCGAGCTGCGCGGGCTGGTTGCCGACGATCCCGACGGTGTGGCCGTCCAGGCGCGAGAACCCGCAGATGATGTTGCGTGCATAGTGCTCGTGCACCTCGAAGAACTCCTCGTCGTCGATTAGCCGTCTGACGACCTCGCGCATGTCGTACGGCTTGTTCGGGTTGTCCGGCACGACGTGATCGAGCTCTAGATCCATCCGCTCAGGGTCGTCCGTCGGCTGCACGCGCGGCGTGGTCTGCAGGTTGTTGGACGGCAGGAAGCTCAGCAGGTAGCGGCAGTCCTCCAGACAGGCGTCCTCGTCGTCTGAGGCGAACTGCGCCACGCCTGACTTGGTGTTGTGCGACATCGCGCCGCCGAGCTCCTCGAAGCCGACCTCCTCGCCGGTGACCGTCTTGATCACGTCGGGGCCGGTGATGAACATGTGCGAGGTCTCGCGGACCATGAATATGAAGTCCGTGATCGCCGGCGAGTAGACGGCACCCCCCGCGCATGGGCCCATCACGAGTGAGATCTGGGGAATCACGCCGGAGCAGCGCACGTTGCGCAGGAACACGTCGCCGTAGGAGCCGAGCGAGACGACGCCCTCCTGGATGCGCGCGCCGCCAGAGTCGTTGATGCCGATCACCGGGCAGCCGATCTTCGCCGCGAGGTCCATGATCTTGCACATCTTCTCGCCCATCACCTCGCCCAGCGAGCCCCCGAACACGGTGAAGTCCTGGCTGAACACGCACACCGTGCGCCCGTCGATCGTGCCATGACCGGTCACGACTGCGTCGCCCCAGGGCCGGTTCTTCTGCATGTCGAAGTCGTACGTGCGGTGTCTGACGAATGTGTCGAGCTCCTGGAAGGACCCCTCGTCGAGCAGCTTCTCCACGCGCTCGCGGGCCGTGTACTTGCCGCGCGCGTGCTGCTTCTCCTCCGCCTCCGGCGAGGAGTGGATCGCGGCCTCGCGCAGCTCTTGTAGCTGGGCGAGCTTCTCCTCGTAGGTCTCCGGGGCCTTCTGGCGCGGTGAGCGCTTGTGGCCGCTGCGCGATGCGGCGAGCAGCGCGGCGTCGGCCTGGCGGTCGTGTGAGCTGGCGGCCATCGGGCGCGGGATGTTATCCGCGTGTTCGGGCTCGGGCGGTTCTCAGGCGCGTCACGCCCGCGAGAACGGGCGGTGGTGCGCCGCGCCGAGACGGTCGAGCACTCCGGTGAGCACCGCTTCGGTCCGCTGTTCGAGCTCGGCCAGCTCGGCGGAGATGTCCATCTCGGGGGCGGGCTCTTCGGATGCTGGCTCCTCTGGGGCCGGCGTCTCCGCGACGGCCTCTACGGACATCGGCTCCTCGATCTCGGTCACTGCGACCGGCTCGGACTCCGTGGCTGCCTCTGACTCATTGGCCAGCTCAGGCTCAAGCTCGGCGACGGGCTCGGGCGCTGGCTGTTGCTTACGGCGCCGGAACAGGCGCGCAAAGAAGCCGATGCGCGGCTCGGGCTGGGTGGTCTCGATCGCTTCAGGTGCGACCTCGATTGGGTCTGGCTCCGGTTCCGGCTCGGTCTCCGGCACAATCGCCTCGGGCTCTGAGTCTGGTCCAGGCATCCGCTCGGGCTCGATGGCCTGGATCGTCGCGACCTCGGCCTCCGCCTCCGGCTCGTGCTCCCCGGGCCCGGGCTCTGATGCCTGCTCGGGCGTGGTCGCAGGCTCCAGCTCAGCGACCGCACGACTCGCCGACAGCGTGACCCGGGTGCCCCACCCGGACGGTTCGATCTCGACCCGGCCACTGACTCCGGTCCCGTCCGTGCCCGTCGCCTCCCAGTCGACGAGACGTTCGGGGTCGGTGCCGGTGATGCGGATCTCGCCCAGCTCGCCGAGATGACGGCCCAGCGCGGTCGGGTCGCTGAGCTCCGCCCACAGCTCGGGCGGGGACTTGACGAGGGTGCGCCGCACCTCCGAGGAGACGCTCATCGCCCTCGGTTTTCGCGCGAGCCCGCGCGACTCCTGCTTGGGGTGTTCACGCGGCGGTTGGCGCCGTGCGCGGAGCGATGAGTCCGCGCTCATCCAGCAGCTCCGCCAGCTGCACCGCGTTAAGCGCCGCGCCCTTGCGCAGGTTGTCCGCGACGATCCACAGGTCCAGGGCACGCTCGTGGCCGGGGTCTCGGCGGATGCGCCCCACGAACACGTCGTCCTGACCGGAGGCGTCGATCGCCAGTGGATATAGCGCCGCGGTGGGGTCATCGAGAACCGTTACGCCGGGCGCTGAGTCCAGCAGTTCCCGGGCCCGCTCGGGGGACAACTCGCGGCGGGTCTGCACGTTGACCGCCTCTGAGTGGCCGTTGATGACGGGCACGCGCACGCACGTGGCAGATACCCGGATCGAGGGATCGCCGAGGATGCGGCGGGTCTCGTTGATCAGCTTGCGCTCCTCGTCGGTGTGATCGTCGCCGCCTGCGAACGAGCCCGCGTGGGGCAGCGCGTTGAACGCGATCTGGTGGGCGTAGGCGTCGGGTGCAGCGATGTCGCGCTCGTGTAGGAGCGCGTGCGACTGGTCGAGCAACTCGTCAACGGCTCGTCGGCCAGTACCAGAGACCGCCTGGTAGGTCGAGATCACCAGCCGCTCGATCCCCGCCTCCTCATGCAACGGTGCGAGCGCCACTACCAACTGCATCGTTGAGCAGTTCGGGTTGGCGATGATCCCGTGGTGACCGGCGAGCGCGTCGGGGTTGACCTCGCTGACGACCAGTGGCACGTCGTCGTGCATGCGCCAGCGCGAGGAGTTGTCGATCACGACCGCACCCGCGTCCGCAAACCGTGGAGCCCACTCCCCCGAGGTCGAGCCGCCCGCGGAGAAGAGAGCAAGGTCGAACCCCTGGATCGACTCCTCGTCGAGGCCCTGTACGACCAGGCCGCCGGTCAGCTCGCGCCCGACCGAACGCTCGGAGGCGAATGGCACGATCTCGCGGGCCGGGAACCCCCGCTCGCGCAGTAGCTCCAGCATCAGCGTGCCCACTTGACCGGTAGCGCCGACGATGGCGACTCGATACCCGTTGCTCATGTGCTCAGGGTACCGGCCGGCGGGCGCCCTACGACTGGGTCAGGCCCCGGTGTGGGTGGCCATGAAGTAGATCGTGATGACCACCAGCAAGTCCATCAGCGCTCCGATTCCCCCGATGCGCCGCACGAGCGAGTCGTGCTCGGTGCCGAACGTGATCGGGCCCTCGCCAGCGCCTGCAGCCGCCACGTCCGCGTCGGCGACCTCGATCAGGCGCCGCTCCCGCGGACCGAGGTAGGCGCCCTCGACCGCGCCGATCACGACCACGACGCCGAGACCCCACTGCACGAAGAAGGCGCTCCACAGGTGCAGGTGCGAGGCGAGATAGATGCCGCAGATCACGACGACCGCTAGCCCGGGCATGATCACACGCTGGCTGATCGCGTGCATTGCCCGGTACAGAGCCGGCAGCGCGCGCGGGTCGGCCTTCGTGATGGCGCTGAGCAGGACGGGATAGGCGAAGGTGGCGCCAAACGCAAACACGACCGCGAGGATGTGTACGGCGAGGACGACTTCGTAGAACTCGACGGCGGGGGCTACGAGCACGGGCGAAGAGTATTAGAACGTCGGCGTGTACCGCCCGAACACGTCGCGCATCGCCCCGCAGACCTCCCCCAAAGAACAGCGGTCGTGCAGCGCCTGACGGATCGCCGGCAGCAGATTCTCGGTCCCCCGCGCCACCTCGCGCAGCTCATCCAGCCGCCGTGCCACGAGCTCCTGATCGCGGTCGGCCTTGAACGCGGCCAGCCGGGCCGCCTGTTCGTGCTCTGACTCAGGGTCCACCCGCAGCAGGTCCGGCACCTCGGCGGCGTCTTCGACGTACTCGTTGACCCCGACGACGATGTCCTGACCGATCCGGTAGCGCTCCTGATAGCCCCAGGCGGACTCGTCGATCTCGCCCGTGATGAACTCGATCGCGTTGACGGAGCCGCCCAAAGAGTCGACCTTTACGATCAGCTCCTGCGCGCGGGATTCGATCTCGTCGGTCAGCGACTCGACGTAGTAGGAGCCGGCGAAGGGGTCAACGGTGTCGGCGGCGCCCGACTCGGCCGCGAGGATCTGCTGGGTGCGCAGCGCGATCTTGGCGGCGCGCTCGGTTGGAAGGGCCAAAGCCTCGTCAAAGCCGTTGGTGTGCAGCGATTGGGTACCGCCACAAACGGCGGCGAACCCCTGCAGAGCCACCCGGACGATGTTGTTCTCCGGCTGCTGCGCGGTCAGCGTGACGCCGCCGGTCTGGGTGTGGAAGCGGAGCATCGTGGCCTTCGGATTCGTGGCCCCGAAGCGCTCGCGCATGATGTGCGCCCACATGCGCCGGGCCGCGCGGAACTTGGCGACCTCCTGAAACACGTTGTTGTGGCCGTTGAAGAAGAACGCCAGTCGCGGCGCGAACTCGTTGACATCGAGGCCCTTCTCAACCGCGGCCGTCACGTAGGCGATGCCCGAGCACAGCGTGAACGCGACCTCCTGCACCGCGCTGCAACCCTTCTCGCGGAAGTGGTAGCCGGAGATCGAGATCGTGTTCCAGCGCGGCACGTGCTCGTGGCAGTACTCGAAGATGTCGGTCGTCAGGCGCATCGTCGGGGCGGGCGGGTAGATGTAGTTGCCGCGGGCGATGTACTCCTTGAGCACATCGTTCTGGGTCGTCCCGCGCAGAGCCTCGCTCGGCACGCCCTGCTCCTCGCCGACGAGCTGATACAGCAGCAGCAGGCACGCGGCGGGGGCGTTGATCGTCATCGACGTAGAGACCTGATCCAGGGGAATGCCGTCGAACGCGGTGCGCATGTCATCGATCGTGTCGATCGCCACGCCCGTGCGCCCAACCTCGCCCAGGCAGCGCGGATCGTCGGAGTCCAGGCCCAGCTGGGTGGGCAGGTCGAAGGCCATCGAGAGCCCGGTCGAGCCCTTAGACAGCAGGTAGCGGTAGCGCTCGTTTGACTCCCGTGCGGAGGCGTACCCGGCGTACTGGCGCATCGTCCAGGTCTGCGCGCGATACATCTCGCGGTGCACCCCGCGCGTGTACGGGAACTCCCCGGGCTCCCCGAGGTCGAGCTCGGCCGGCAGGTCGGACTCGGTGTAAAGCGGCTCGATCTCGATCCCGGAGTCGGTGAACCGGCGGGGATCGTCGGGCCCGACGATCGGCGCGACCGTCAGGTGCTCATCGGCGGCGTGCCTGTCGGCGGCATGCTCCTCAGTGGCGGCCATGTCAGGAAGCATAGAGACGCGAATCACTAAGCTTCGCTTTGATGTCAACGTGTCTGGTCACCGGCGGCGCCGGATTCCTGGGGTCGCACCTGTGCGACGAGCTGCTCGCGCGCGGGCACCGGGTGATCTGCGTCAACAACCTCGAGACGGGCTCGCTGGCGAACATCGAGCACATCCGCGAGCCGGAGCGGTTCGAGCACCTCGGCATCGACATCATTGAGCCGTACTTCCTCGACGAGCCGATCGACTACGCCTACCACCTCGCATCGCCGGCCTCGCCGATCGACTATCTGCGGCTGCCGCTGCACACGCTGAAGGTCGGTTCGTATGGCACACACCACACGCTCGGTCTCGCCAAGGCCAAGCGCGCGCGATTCCTGATCGCCTCCACGAGCGAGGTCTACGGCGATCCGCTCGAACACCCCCAGTCCGAGAGCTACTGGGGGCACGTCAATCCGATCGGCCCGCGCGGGGTCTACGACGAGGCCAAGCGCTATGCGGAGGCGTTGACGATGGCCTACCACCGCCAGCAGGGCGTGGACACGGCGATCGTGCGCATCTTCAACACGTACGGCTCGAGGATGCGCCCGCACGACGGCCGCGCGATCCCGACGTTCCTGCGCCAGGCGCTGGCGAACAGGCCGATCACCGTGTTCGGCGACGGCTCGCAGACGCGCTCGTTCTGTTACGTCTCAGACCTGATCCGGGGGATCATCGGGCTGGCCGAATCCGGGTATCACGAGCCGGTGAACATCGGCAACCCCGACGAGTTCACGCTGCTGGAGCTGGCTGAGACCGTCAGGGAGCTGACCGGGTCGAGCTCGGAGATCGTGCACGAGGCGCTGCCGGTCAACGACCCCAAGCAGCGCCGCCCGAACATCGCGCTGGCACAGGAGCTGCTCGGTTGGTCGCCGGAGGTGTCGTTGCGCGACGGCCTGGCGCGCACGATCGAGCAGTCCGGCGTGCAGCAGCTGCTGGGCGATGGCGCCCACTGAGACTCGCGAAACCGCCAGCCGACCGCTACATCTGCGAGTCTGAGACGTTGTGAGCAGTGAGATGGGACCACGTTCCACGCGAATGTCCGCTCCGCCCACCCCGCGGGCACCCGGCGCGCCTGTGCGGCCCGGAACGCCCGCGCACTCGCGCTCGTCCAGGCTCGTGTCCCCGGGCTCGCCGCCGGCCGATCAGCCGGCGCGGTCGGTGATGTCGGAGGCGACGGCGCGCCGGGAGCACTCAGATCGCGACATGCGCAGCAAGCGCCCACCGGCGATGTCATTTCTCCTGCGCATGGACACCGCCCGGCGGGGCGCGCGCGTGGTCTCGCTGCTGGCGCTCGACTTCATGGGTGTCGCCCTGGCGATCTACACCGCGCTGGTGCTCAAGGAAGTCGTGCTCGGCAGCCTGAACGCGAGCAGTGTCTATGAAGAGACCCGCCACTTCGTCCCGTTCGCGTATCTGCTGACGGCGCTGCTGTTCGCGCGCTCGGGGCTGTATGCGGCACGGGCGCAGCGCCCGGGGCTGTCGCGGATCGTGGGATCGCTGTTCCAGGTCGCGTTCGTCGCGCTGATCTTCGCCGTGGTCAGCGGCGAAGAATTCTCGAGCTTCTACATCTTCTACGGCTCGCTCGCGTTCGCACTGCTGTATGTGTCCTCGTTGCGGGCGGCGTATGAGGCGATCACGGGCGTGCTGCTGCGGGCCGCGGGGTACCGGCGCAGGGCGATGCTGGTCGGTACGGGCGCACACATCGCAGACGTCGCCCACGCGCTCGGCGGCGGCGCGTACCACTCGCCGCTCCAGGTGGTCGGATATATGTCGCTGAATCCGTTGGGGGAGAACGGGCTGCGCTCGCTGGGGACGCTCGCGAACCTCGACGAGGTGCTGAGGAGCGAGCGGATCGACGAGGTGATCATCGCCGACTCGGACTTTCCCCAGCTCGAGGCGGTCGAGCTCGTCAACCGCTGTCACCGCCGGGGCGTGCGCGTGCGGATCGCGCCGTCGACGATGGAGATCCTGATCCACCGCGCCGAGTTCGTGCCGGGCAGTGGGGTGCCGCTGTTCGAGCTGGGCTCGCCCACGTTCGAGGGCATCGACTTCGCCCTGAAGCGCGCGTTCGACCTGATCGGGGCGACGCTGCTGCTGATCGTGCTCAGCCCGCTGCTGGCGCTGATCATGCTCGCCGTGCGCGTGACCTCGCGCGGGCCGATCGTGTTCCGCTCCACCCGCCGGGGCATCGGTCAGCGGCCGTTTGCGTGCCTGAAGTTCCGTACGATGCACACCGACGCGGAGCAGCGCCAGGCCGACCTGGACGAACTGAACGAAGCCTCGGGCGCTCTGTTCAAGATCCGTGACGATCCCCGCCTGACGCGTGTGGGACGCATACTGCGACGTTACTCCCTGGACGAGCTTCCCCAACTGGTGAACGTGCTGCGCGGCGAGATGTCGCTCGTCGGCCCGCGACCGCTGCCCGAGCGCGACTACGAGATGCTCGAGGAGTGGCACCGCAAGCGCTATCTCGTGTTGCCCGGAATCACCGGTCTGTGGCAGGTCTCGGGCCGCTCGGAGCTCGACTTCGACGACCTCGTGCACCTCGACTTCATCTACCTCGAGCGCTGGTCGCTGGCGCTCGATCTGACGATCATCCTGAAGACGATCCCAGCGGTGATCTCTAGGCGCGGCGCTTACTGAGCCTGCCCACGCACGGGCGCTCCGGCCGCGCGAGGGCACGTTCGTAGACGCGCCAGGTCTCGCGTCCGACGTCCTGCCACGTCCACGCGGGCGAGCCGCCGGTCGGCGAAGGCTGGCGAGCCACGTCGGCCGTGACGGGATCGGGCGCCTCCGGGATAACGACCACGCGCTCGCGCTCGAACCCGAGTTCGGCGACGGCCTCGTGGGCGAGCGCCTCGGTGGGAACGATCACGTGGGTCGCACGCTGGACCGCGAGATGGCGCAGGCGCAAGTGAATGCCACCGCCGCGCAGGCGCTCGCTCAGGCGAGTCAGCGGGCCCAGTTCGTGGATCGTCACGACCATCGGGCACGGGCTGTGCAGCATCGCGCCCTGCATCCAGGGTGCGTGGTACACGTCCGCGTGGCGAGGACGGTGCGTCTCGACGATCTCTCCGCGGGTCGTGCCGGTGTCGCGCAGAGCGCGCAGCAGGTGGCGCGCATACCGTCCGACGCCGCGCGGGTCCGAGGACGGGCGACTGTCGAACGCGACCTTCATCTGGTCAACGTCCCGTAAGACCGGAGCCCAGACGGGCCGGTTGGTGCGATCACGTCAGCTCCCGAACGTGCACCGATGCAACATAGACGGTTCGCGCAGGGTTGTGCAGCGATGACAGCGTTGCTGCACCAAGTTAGCCTTCCTGGCCAATGCCGTCGCGCTCCTACCACGAGGCGCTCTGGGAGGTCGTGCCCGCTGGGTTACGGCCGCCCGATTACGCGCTGCGCAGACGGTTCCTGCTGGAGCACGTCCTCGCCGGGGAACGCGCGCTGGACGTTGGCTGCGGCGAGGGATGGTTTGCGTCTGAGCTGGTACGCGCCGGTGCGGAGGTCGTGGGGATTGACGTCGCCGAGGAGCCGTTGCATCGCGCCCGCGAACGCGATCCGCGGCTCGATCTGCGTCTGGTCGATGCAGACGGTCCGTGGCCGTTGGACGATGCTAGCTTCGACGCCGTCTGGGCGGGGGAGACGATCGAGCATGTCACCGACACGATCGGCTGGTTGTCGGAGATTCGGCGCGTGCTGCGTCCCGGTGGCCGGTTGCTGCTGAGCACGCCGGATCACGGGCGGCTGCGGGTGTTGTGGCTGGTACTGTCACGGCGCGCGTTCGAAGCGCACTTCGACCCGCGCACCGATCATCTGCGCTTTTACACCCGAGCCGGTCTCACCCGGCTACTCGATGAGCTCGGATTTCACGACGTAGCCGTTCACGCCGCCGCAGGGCCGCCCGGCGCGCGGCGGCTGTTGCTGGCCCGGGCGGTGCGCTCGCGCTGGTAGAGGCGCTAGTGGTTCATTCGTGAAGTTCGTGGATGGTTGAAGGGGTGTTGTGGTATTTGCCGAAGTTGTCGCTGTCTTGTTCAGCGATGATAGGGGTTCGGTATGCCTGCGTTGGCGAAGAGCATCGACATCGGCGTTGAGGATCGGGCGGAGCTCGAACGGATCGTTCGCTCCAGCACCGCGGAGGTGCGGATGGTCGAGCGCGCCCAGATCGTGCTGCATGCCGCCGAGGGCCTGTCGGCGGCGAAGATCGGGCGGCTGTTGGGGTGCTCGACGAACACAGCGCAGAAGTGGCGTGCACGCTATGAGCAGGACGGGATCGCCGGGCTCGGGGACTTGCCGAGATCCGGCAAACCGCTGATCTATTCACAGCAGGACAGGGCGAGGCTGATCGCGAAGGCGTGCACGCGCCCGCCGGAGACAGGAGAGGGTGCACAGCAGGAACGCTGGACCTATGAGCAGTTGGGTGCGGCGGTCGGGATGTCGGCCTCCCACGCGCACGTGATCCTCGCGCGTGCGGACATCAAGCCGCACCTCACCGACTACTGGATGATGACCGACTTCTCCCAACCCGAGTTCGAGGAGCGCTGCAAAGAGATCTGTGGTCTATACGTGGACCCGCCGGAGAACGTGCTGGTTCTATCCCTGGACGAAAAGACAGGCATTCAGGCCAAGGCTCCGACCAAGCCCGACGTCCTGCCCGCTCCCGGGCGAGTGACACGGCGCGAGCACGAATATGAGCGCAACGGCACGCAGTGCCTGTTCGCCTGTCTGAAAGTCCACGAAGGTGACGTGCTCGCGATGTCCTCAAAGACCCGCAACCGCCACGATCTGATCCGCTTCCTGACCCAGCTCGACTCCGAGATTCCCGTCGTGCAGGGCCAGAAAATCGTTGCTGTCAGTGACAACCTCTCCACCCGCGGCACCCAAGAGGTCACCGACTGGCTCACAGAGCACCCGCGCTGGAGCTTCCAATTCACCCCGACCCACGCCTCGTGGCTGAACCAGATCGAGATCTTCTTCTCGATCCTCTACCGCCGCCTACTCAAGCACGGCATCTTCTTCAGCGAGGAAGACCTCGCCGAGCAAATGCTCGCCTTCATCGAGACCTACAACCAAGCCGCCAAACCCTTCAAGTGGACCTACACCGGCAAGGTACTCGAGGCATAACCAACGAACTAACCGGATGAACCACTAGTGGTGGCCCGCAGAGCCTGCACGTAGTCGTTGTAGATTTCGACCGATTCGGGGTTGGGGTACGGCGGTGCGATCGCTTCTGGGGCGATCAGCTCGGGGTTCAGGTAGATCCCGGCCTGCAACTCGTGCAGGGCGACCGCCGGTTCGCGCGTGAGGTCATAGCGGGCGAGCGTGAGCCACGTCGGCGGGTTGGAGGGCTGCAGGCGGACAGCTCGCTGCAGCGTTGCCCTTGCCAGCGCCGATTCGCCCGCGTCCTGCTGGATCGTCGCGAGCGTGAACAGCGCCTGCGCCGACAGCGGATCGCGCGAGACGGCCATCTGTGCGTCCGCCAGCGCTGACCGGGGGTTCGTGGACAGCTCGGCGAGCGCCGCCTGGGAGGCATCGACCGAGCGCTGGGGCTGCCACTGCGACCAGGCCGCGAGCAGCGCGGCGATCACCACCGCCACGGCGGCGCCCATGCGCATCGGGTTGAGCTCGCCCAGCGATCGCGGCACCCACACCCCCGCGGGCAGGCGTGGTTCGCCCGGCGCCGGCGCCCCCGCAGGAACCCCCCGTGCGGCTGACCACTCGCGGGCGCCGGGCCGATCGCCCATCCACGCGTTCAGCGGCCCGCGGCCGACGAGCCAGCCCGCGCACAACAGCGCCACGCACGCGTCGCCGGGCACGTACCAGGTCCAGTCCACGAACGAGTGCACGCCGAACACGACGACCAGGCAGAGCATGCTGAGCAGGCCGATGCGCTCCGGCGTATAGTGAGCGAGTTCTGGATCGTCGAGCTCTCGCCACCCGGGCTTCGGTCCAGCGCCGGCGCCGGCTCCGCCGCGGAGCGCAAGCCACGCGCGCCAGCTCGTCCAGCGCCGGTCGAGTGGATGCGTCGCGCGTCCGGCCGCGGCCATCCACGTGAGCAGCAGGGTGAGTGCCAGTGCGAGTCCGGTCGCACCGAGGTCGGCGAGCGTCTGCACCACGAAGCCGTGTGCGTGTTTGACTTCCAGCGGCGCGGTGCGATAGTGCAGGCTCGCCGTTTCATAGCCGTCGGCGCCCGCGCCCACGACCGGGTGTGCGTCGAACACCTGCAGCGCCTGCTTCCAGTAGCGCGCGCGCACGCTCGCCACCGCCGTCAGGCGTCCCGGAGAGTTAGGAGGCGGTTTGGCGTTCGGGTTCGTGAGCGAGTCGACCGCGTGGGAGATGCTGCCAGTGAAGCCGCGATGGCTGTGCGCGAGCGCCCCCGCGAATGCGAACAGCCCGAGCACGATCAGCGCCAGCAGGGTTGCGCCGATGCGGTTGCGCGTCGCCCGCGCCGGTGGATTGCGGCCGGTGAAAAACCCGATCGCGATCCCCGCGAGCGTGAGCAACACGATCATCGCGAACAGTAGTGTCCCCAGCTGATGGCCGGCCGTGGCGCGTTCGCTCAACGGGATGTTGTCGGTGGTGAGGACGTGCCGCGAGAAGTCCCAGCCGACGACCGCGCCGGCGCCCAGCCCGCCGACGATCAGCACGGTCGCTCCGCGCAGGCGCAGCGGCACGATGCAGAACCACAGCGCCAGGCCGATCGCCAGTGCGATCAGCGCCCCGCGCGAGTAGGCGAGCATCAGCGTCACCAGCACTATGCCCATCGCCGGGTATGCGAGCGCGTTCAGCAGCGCGTGCCCAGCGCGGCGGGCCCCCAGCCACATGCAGCAGATCGCCCCCATAGCGGCGGTCAGGCCGATCGCGTTCCAGTAGCCGTACGGTTCCTCCAGGCGCGCATACAGGTTCGACTGCGCGCTCGCCGGCACGAGCGTGCCCGGGAAGACCTTGGTGGCCAGCGCATACCCGCATACGATCACCGCCGCCAGTGCGAGCCCGCCGAGGATCGCCGGCCAGCGATCGGGGGCCAGGCGCACGAGCGCGACCGAGGCGCCGAACACGGCGCTGTAGGCGAGCATCCGATCGGCGTCCTGCCAGCTGCTGTCGGGCTGCACCGACCACACGACCGACAGCGCGCTCAGCGCGGTGAACGCGAGCAGCAGCCCGACCGGCCACAGTCCGTACTTGCGGCCCTCCACGAGCGAGCGGGCCGCGGGAGTGAGCACGATCGCGACCGCCGTGCTCACGCCGGCGGCGAGCGTCAGCACGATCTCGGTCGTGGTCATCGATTCGAGGTTGAGCCCGCCTTTTGCCACGAACGTGATGAAGCACGCGACCGCTGCGGTCAGCAGCGTCGCCCACCACAATGCATGGGCGCGCAGCATCCGGCGCCGCGTGCCTGCGAGCGATCCGTTGCCGGACGGAGCTGAGGCCGGCGGGCTCGGCGGCGGGCTCGGCGGCGCGGGCCGGTGAGTCGCGGTGGGAACTGACGCGCTCAAAGAGCTCTCACTTGCTGCGGTGGGCTCGGACGCGGTTGCGGATGCCACTGCCGGCCGCCAGCAACAGGCAGAGCAGCAGGAACGCGATGGTTGCCAGCAGCGGGGTCGGCAGCGAGCTGAGGGCCGATACGACGTTGACGTGCACGACACCTGGATGGATCGCCTGGCCGCCGACCTGCACCGGGGCCGCGCCTGCGCTGGGCGCTCGTGAGATAGCGCGCTGCTCGGCCGGGGTCGCCGCGACTGCCGCGGTGGCCGGCGTCGTGCCTGCGCCACCGCTGCCGGAGCCATGACCGTTACCCGCCGCCGCCAGCTGAGCTTGGCGGATGAGCTGGGCGCAATTCGAATACTCTTCGGTTCCGGCGCTCAGGTCTTTCAGGGCTTCGCTGTAGGCCTTCTGGCTGAATCCGCCCAGCGATTCGCCGTGGGTGCAGCGGTCGATGATCTTTTCGGCTGTGTCCGCCTGTGCGGGCGCGGCGATCGTCATTAGCGCAGCCAGGGCGGCGAGCAGGACGAGCGTGTGCTTTGGGTGACGGACGATACGCATGGCTCGGAGCCGAAACGGTGCTCGGCGCGACCCCAAAGCTAGCAATGCGTCCGGGAGAGTCCGACGGTCGCCAGAGCCCGGGAGAAGCCGTCGGCCCAGGCGTCGTACGTATAAGCGCTCACGTCCCGCGTCGCGGCCTCGCCCAGGCGCGCACGCAGCTCGGGATCGTGGGCCAGGCGAACCATCGCCTCAGCAAGCGCGTCGCTGTCGCCGGCGGCTACGACCAGCCCGTTGTGACCGTCGCGCACCAGGCCACCCTCGACTGCACCGACGGCGTCACTGGCGATAATCGCCAGGCCCCGGTTCATCGCCTCGTTGATGACCAGGCCCCATGGCTCCCGGAACGTGGGGGTTCTGATCGAGGGCACCACCAGGACATCGGCGTCGGCATACATCTCGCGCAGGCGCTCGGGAGGTACGGGCTCGATGTAGCTGACGCCGGGCAAGCCCACCGCGCCGGCGGCCGGGACCCAAGGGGGGCTGGATCCCAGGCCGACGAGGACGAGCGCGGCGGAGGGTGCCTGAAGTCCCGACTTGCGCCAAGCCTCCATCAGCACCCCCACTCCCTTTTCCCGGCCGGGCCGGCCCGCAAACATGAACTTGACGCCGGCCTGCTTTGGCCACTGTGACCGATCGGCGGCACCGCCGGCTGAGCCGGTGGTGGGCCAGCATGGAATGGCGGTGAAGGGGGCGCTCCAGAAGGAGTTGTCGACGGCCTGGGGCGCTACGTGCACGTTGCGGGCGCCCCGCGCCCGCACATACTCGCTTACGTGCGGCCCGTACGTCACGACCGCGTCGGCCGAGCGATACAACCGCAGCAGGGCCAGGTAGCTGAACAGGTGGGCCGGGCTGCGGGGGTGCGCCCAGAGCGACGCCCACAGGATCAGCGGCACCCGCCCACGCCGTGCTCCCGCCCAGGTGGCTCCCAGCGCCACACGGCCTCCGGTGGAGCACACGACCGCGCGGTAGTCCCCGCTCGCCGCCAGTCTCGCGGGCTCGTGCTGACGAATGTAGCGGTGCGGGAACGGCAGCTCCCCCACGAACTCGCCGCCGCCGTGCTTGGAGCGGCCCCCGAACAGCGCCACCTCGATCTCCTCGCGCTCGTGCAGCGCCGCGAATGCGCCCACGCGATCGGGCGGCGCGTGGCCGGTGACGAACAGGACGGGCTTCATCGCTGGGGGGTCCGTATCGAAGTGGCGGGCATTCCGGCCACCTCAGCCCCTCGCCTCTTCCTCCACTGACCCCAGCGCGTGCTCGTAGGCGGCCAGCGTCTGGAGGCCGCAGCGCTCCCAGGTGAAGTTGGCGGCTACGCTCTCGCGTGCTCGCCGGCCCGCCTCGCGCAGGCGGTGGGGATCGGAGAGCAACTCGTCGATGCGCTGGGTCAGGCGCTCGATGTCGCCGGGCGGCACGAGCACGAAGCCATCGCCCGCCGCCGCGATCTCCTCCGGACCAGGCTCGCCTCGGCAGCCGATCGCGGGCACACCGCCGGCCATCGCCTCGATGTAGGCCACCCCGAACGCCTCCTCGGTCGAGGGCATCACGAACAGCGTCCCTCCTCGTGCCCGTTCGACGGCCTGCGCCGGCGACAGCTGCCCGCGCAGATCTACACGATCGCTGACGCCCAGCCGCGCCGCGAGCCCTTCCAGGGCCACCCGCTCGGGGCCGTCGCCGACGATCTCATAGCGCAGCGCCGGGTACCTGCGCCCGAGCACCGCCAGCGCGCGCAGCACATCGGCATGGCGCTTGCGCGCAACCAGGTGTCCGACCGTCACGAGCGTCGGGGGGCCTTCGCGCCGTGGTGTACGTAGCGTGTCGAGCAGATCGGCCCCGAGATGCACGACCCGCACCTCCCCGGAGCCGTGTGTCCGGCAGAGCTCGGCGATGCCCTGGCTGTTGGCCAAGGTCAGTCGCGCCGCGCCCAGTCCCCGCGCCACCGCTTGCGCTCCCGCAGTGCTTCCACGTGGCGGTGGTGCGGCCGTATACAGCACGTCGCCGCCGTGCACCGAGACCACCAGCGGCACATCCAGGCGAGCCCGGCGCACTGCATCGCCGGCTGGAACCGCGTTGTGGGCGTGGATCAGCTCGAACGGAAACGTCCACCTCAGCCGGCGCAGCGCCAGGCTCAGCGCGGGCGCCGCCCATGCGCCCCAGTTCGCGTAGGCGCGCGGGCGGGGTGGGGAGAGGAAGGACACGTATCTGACCGGCAGCCCGTCGAGCGTCTGTGCGCGCGGCTCCCGTATGCGCCCGCCCAGCTCGCGCACCAGTGCGTTCGGCCCTTCCCTGACGGCCGCACGCGGGGGTACGAGACGGTGCAGGACGAGCACCTGCACCTCGGCGCCGACATCGCGTGCGGCCACCGCCTGGCGGTGAGCCCACACACCGAGCACCGGATCGCGGCGGCTCGGGTAGAACTCGGCTACGACGACGACCTTCATTACCTCACCAGCACCGGTGCGTCGTCAGGGTGTGCTGGGACTCCGTGGCGCTTAGGTACGGTCGCTGGTCGAGGAACTCCCGCGCCTCGGTCACGGCCGCGTCATACGAGTAGGAGCTGGCGGCGGGTGCCGCCCGATGACCGATCGCGACGGCGTCGATCACCCCGCAGCGCCAGCCGTGTTCGCGCGCCAGCGCCGCCCAGTGCGCGTCCAGGCCCCAGCCCATGCGCAGCTCGGGGAACGGCAGCAGCGCTGCGAACGTCGCGCTCGCGAACGCCGTCACGGGGCCGATCTCCACGAATGCAGTCTCGCGCACGACGCTGCCCGGGTGTCGGCGGGTCACCGGCCAGGCCGCATGGGAGCTCAGGCGATGCGCCGGCTGGGCCAGTTGCAGGTCAAACCGCTCGCACAGGAACAGCAGCCTGTCCAGGAAGCCGCGCGGCAGTTCGATGTCGTCGTCGATGACCAGCACCCAGTCACGACCCTCGATTGGAGACCCATCCGCCCCTGCGGCCAGGAGCCGGTTGAGGTTCTCGAACCTGCCCAGCTCGCCCGGCGGGCACGTGCGCAGATCGACCTCGTGCCTGGAGCGCAACAGCTCTGCGCGGATGCGCGCGGCGCGCGTGGTGTGCTCGGTACGGACCACGCCGATCGCGAGCACCCTGCGCAACGGCGGCTCGTGGCGTGCGGCGAGATCGAGGCGCAGTCGTCTCCCGGTGGCGATCTCCCAGGCATCGATCGTCTCGTCGCGCAGGTTGCGCAGCAGCCCGTCGGAGCCGCCCACCGTTCCGCTGTGCCCGGACAGGAAGTCCTCGCTCCCCGCATCGCTGACCATCGCGCTGCCGACCGCTCCGTTGTGTGTCATGTCGCCGATACCCGATCTGGCAACCATCGAGCCGGTGTCCGACACACCCGCGCTCGTAGGTCCAGTGCGCTCACGCAGACATTCGCGCGTGCGCCCAGCGCTGTGCGCGACCATTGTCAGTCCCGCCGGACAGCCCCGGCGCACCACATGCCACAGGCAACCTGCCAGTGTCCTCAGCTCGCGCCGCAACGATGGAGCCTGTCCGCGGCGCGCATCGAATCTGCGCGCGGCCCTGCCACGTGCGTACTGGGCCCGCGCGAGTCCGCGCAGCCGCGCGTCTGCCCCGGTGCGGCGGTGATCGACCGCTGCGCCTGCCACGTACAGCACCCGTGCCTCGGGCTCGGTGGCGCGCAGGCGATCCTGCCACTCCTGCTCATCCCCGCCGTGCTCGAGTGTCACGTCGAACGCGCCCACCCGCTCCAGCGCCTCGCGTCTGATCGCCATGTTCGCGCCCCATGCGTATCGCGTCTCGGTGTCGCCGCAGCCGAGCTGCAGCGTCGTGATCGGAGCATCCTCGCGTCCGCAGGAGTGTGAGCTCCACCCGCCGCGGCCCTCCAGCCGGGGTCTGATCTGCCCGGCGAACACATCCACATCAGGGTGCTCGTCCGCGGCTGTGAGCAACGCGGTCAGCCAGCCGGGGCCGGCTTCGATGTCGTCGTCCACGAACACCACCAGCTCGCCCACGGAGCGCTCGACGCCCGTGTTGCGAGCGACGTTCAGGCTCAACGGCCGCTCGTGCGGCTCATACCGAACGCCGAACCGCTCCGCCTGTGCGCGAGCACCTGGAGAAGGACCTGCGTCGTCGATCACCAGCACCTCTGCGCCTGCCGCCTGAGCCTGCGGGACGATCGAGGAGAGCGCGACCTCCAGGTAGGCGGGACGCCCGCGCGTGGGGATCACGATCGAGGCTGGTATCGACTCAGACGGGAGCATTGGGTCAAGAGAGTCTAGGTTTGACGGCGAGATGGTCCTGCTTCTGCACAACCGCTACCGCACGACCGGCGGAGAGGAGCGCACTGTCGAGGACCTCGTGTGGCTCGTGCGTGAGCATCTGCACGAGCCCGCCGAGCTGTTGACACGGGACTCGGCCTCGCTCGGCCGCGCTCGCGCGGCGGTGGGGCTGCTGCGCGGTGGTCTACAGCCCGGCGATGTGGGGCGGGCGGTCCGTCTCAGCGGCGCCCGGATCGTGCACGCTCACAATCTGCACCCCTCCCTTGGCTGGCGCGCGCTCGCGGCGGCCCGGGCGGCCGGCGCCCGGGTTGTGCTGCACCTGCACCAGTACCGGCTCGTCTGCGCGATCGGCGTCTGTTACACACGCGGGTCAGAGTGCACGAGCTGTCACGGACGCGACACGAGTCCCGGCGTGCGGCTGAACTGCCGCGGCAGCCTTCCCGAGGCGGCCGCCTACGGGGCGGCGCTGTCGCTGTGGCAGCACCGGCTGATCGAGCAGGCCGACGCGCTGATCGTCCCCAGCGTGTTCGCCCGTGAGCGGCTGCGCGCACTTGGGGCGCCGTTGCCATGGGAGCGCGTCCAGGTCCTGGCGCCGCCCGTACGTTCGTTCACCGATCGTGCCGGAGCCGTGGCCGCGTCCGGCTCATACGCGCTTGTCGTCGCGCGGCTGGCGCCCGAGAAGGGGGTGGACGTAGCGATTGCCGCCTGCCGCCTGGCTGGCATTCCGCTCGTGGTGGCCGGCGACGGTCCTGAGCTGCAGGCATTGCGGGAGCTGGCGGGCGACGGTGACGTGCGGTTTACCGGGCGAGTCGATGATGCGGAGCTGGCGCGCCTGCGCGCGGGCGCCTCGATTGCGCTGGTGCCATCGCGCTCGGCCGAGACGTTTGGGATGGCCGCCGCCGAGGCGATGGCCGCCGGCCTGCCTGTCGCGGCCAGCCGGGTCGGAGCGCTCCCCGAGCTGGTGGACGAGCCGTGTTTGGCTGCGCCCGGCGACGCATCCGGGTTGGCGGAGGCGATCGCGCGTGTGCTCGCGGACCCGGCGGTGGGACGGCACGGGCTGGAACGGGTCAGTGCAGTCTGTGCTCCGGATGTCGTCGCACGCGAGCTGGCAGAGGTGTACGACAAAGCGGCTGGTACCGGCGCGGAGACATAAGCTGCGGCGGTGTCTGCTCATCCACATACTGAGACGGGAGTCGGCGTCGAGGGGCAGTCGTCGGCAGATGGCGAGCCGAGACGCGCCCTGATCACCGGGATCACCGGGCAGGACGGCTCGTTTCTGGCGGAGCTGCTGCTCGGCAAGGGCTACGCGGTCACGGGGGTCGTGCGTGGGGAGGCCGCGGAGCCCGGTGGGGATCGGACGCAGGCCGAGTCCGCGGGAGACATGCCGATGCCTGACGTGGCGCTCGGCTGCTCCAAGCACCTGCGCGGACAGGTCGAGCTGGTGCACGGCGATCTGCTGGAGCCGGACACGCTGCGCACCGCGATCGAGCGGGTGTGCCCGCACGAGATCTATCACCTGGCCGCGCCCTCGTTCGTGCCGACCTCGTGGGAGCATCCCCGGGAGACGGTCGTCGCGATCGCCGGCTCGGCGGCGGCGGTCCTCGAAGCGGGCCGCGAGCTGGTTCCCGATGCACGCGTGTTCGTGCCCGCGTCGGGCGCGATCTACGGCGATGCGCCCGAATCGCCCCAGCGCGAGGACACGGTCTGCCGGCCGACCACGCCGTATGCGCTCGCCCGGCTGGCGGCGCACCAGCTCGTCGGTGTGATGCGTGCGCATGACGGGCTGCACGCGAGCTCGGGGATCGTGTTCAACCACGAGTCAGAGCGCCGGCCCGAGCGGTTCGTCACGCGACGGATCACGCGCGCGGTTGCCGCAATCTCGCTGGGACTGCGACACGAGCTGACGCTCGGCGATACGTCTGCCGTGCGCGACTGGTCTTTCGCCGGCGACATCGTGTACGGGGCCTGGCTGATGCTCCAGCAGGAGCAGCCCGACGATTACGTCCTTGCGAGTGGCGTCGCGCACACCGTGGCGGAGTTCGCGCGCGCGGCGTTTGCGTGTGTCGACCTCGACGCCGAGCGATACCTGCGTGTGGACTCCGCGCTCATACGTCCCCCCGAGACGACCGCCAGTGTCGGTGACCCCTCCAAGGCGCACGAGCGCCTGGGTTGGACGGCGCGCGTGAGCTTCGAGCAGCTCGTGCAGCGCATGGTCCAAGCGGATCTGCGCGAGCTCGGCGCCGGTGCCCTGGCGTAACCGGGCTCTGCTCGCGCGCATGGTCGCCTGCGCGGGACCGATCGCGGATCGATTGCCAATCGCCGCTGCGCCTGCCCGTCTCCTACACTCCCCGGCGTGCCAACCGTAGGCGTCATCGGACTCGGGTACGTCGGCCTGCCGCTTGCGGTGGCGTTCGCGCAGGAGGGCTGCGAGGTGATCGCGGTCGATGTCGACCAGCGCAAGATCGATGCGATCGAGGCGGGCGAGTCCTACATCGAGGACATCCCGTCCGAGCAGCTGCGCAGCGCGGCCGAGCTTATCCACGCCACCACCCGCTACGCCCGTCTGGAGCGAGCCGACGCGGTGCTGATCTGCGTGCCGACGCCGCTGACGCGCAATCGCGAGCCGGACCTCGGGCCGCTGCTGGACTGTACGCGCGCGCTCGCGGAGGTGCTTCAGCAGGACCAGCTCGTCGTCCTGGAGTCGACCACCTATCCCGGCACCACACGTGAGCGAGTGGCGCCGCTGCTGGAGGAGTCGGGCCTGGCGGCCGGCCGGGACTTCCATCTGGCGTTCTCACCCGAGCGCGTCGATCCCGGTCGCACCGACTTCACGCTGCGCACGACCCCGAAGGTGATCGGCGGTCTGACCGAGACGTGTGCCGAGCGGGCGGAGCAGATGTACGGGCTGGTCTGCGACACGCTCGTGCGGGTATCGACGCCCGAGTCGGCGGAGCTGACGAAGCTGCTGGAGAACATATTTCGCTCGGTCAACATCGCGCTCGTCAACGAACTGGCGATGCTGACCGATCGCATGGGCATCGACATCTGGGAGGTCGTCGAGGCGGCGGCCACCAAGCCATACGGGTTCATGCCGTTCTCGCCCGGTCCCGGTATGGGCGGGCACTGCCTGCCGGTCGATCCCTTCTACCTCAGCTGGCGTGCGCGCGAGTTCGACATGAGTACGGAGTTCATCGAGCTCGCGGGCAAGGTCAACCAGCAGATGCCATACCACTGCGTCGCCAAGGTCGAGCGCGCGCTGAACGATGCTGGTCTGCCGGTCAAGGGTGCGCGCATCGCGGTGCTCGGCGTCAGCTACAAGCCCGGCGTCGGCGACATCCGCGAGTCGCCCGCGTTGAAGATCGTCGAGTTGCTGCGCGGGCTCGGCGGGGACATCAGCTACCACGACCCGCACGTGCCCGTGCTGAGCGAGCTCGGTCTGCACAGCCTCCCGCTGGATGAGGTTCTCGCCGACGCCGATCTGGCGCTGATCGTCACCGCGCACCCGAGCGTAGATCACGAGCTGGTGGCCAGGCGGGCGCGCCTCGTGGTCGATCTGCGCGGCGTTACGCGCGCGTTCAGTGGTGCGGACAACATCGTTCGGCTGTGAGCCTGAGGCCCGATCCGCGCGCGCCGGGGCTGATGCTCGGCGAGAACGTCACATTCGGCGAGGACGTCACGTTCGGGGCGCACGTGGTCGTTCACGACGGAACGGTCATCGGGGATGGCTGCGTCATCGAGGACCACGCGGTCCTCGGCAAGTGCCCGCGCCTGGCTGGGCGCTCGTCCGCACGCGGGGAGGTCGGTCGTCTCATGGTCGGCGAGCGCGTCACGGTCTGCGCCGGTGCGATCGTGTTCGCGGGGGCGATCCTCGGCGACGGGGCGATCCTCGGCGACCAGTCGTTTGTGCGCGAGCGCTCGTCGGTCGGACCCGACTCGGTCGTCGGCCGCGGCAGCGCGCTCGACAACGACGTGTCGCTCGGCGCGCGCGTGCGCATCCAGACGAACGTGTACGTGACGTCCATGTCCGTCGTCGAGGACGACGTGTTCGTCGGCCCGTGCGCGATGACGACCAACGACGATGCGATGGGTCGCCACGACTCTGACTATGTTCTGCGCGGCGCGACCCTGCGGCGTGCCTGTCGCATCGGCGGTGGCGCGGTGCTCACACCGGGGGTGGAGGTCGGCGAGGAGGCGTTCGTCGCCGCCGGTGCGCTGATCACGCGCGACGTGCCCGCGCGAGCGGTCGTCATGGGTGTGCCGGCCCGGATCGTGCGTGAGGTGGGCGACGGGGATCTGCTCGAGCGCTGGCGCTAGATCCCTCCATCCCACCCCCACCCTAAGCGTTGCTTAGGCCGAAGTTCCCCCTGTAGTCGTCCGATGTGAGGCCGGAATCTCTGTAGCGACGGGGATTTCGGCCTTTTCGTCACGTTGTAGTGTAGTCACGACAATCATGCCGGTGATGGTGTATGATTTGGCTATGGCTCGTTCTGCTCGATCCGCTGGTGCGATGCATGTAGTCACGAACAAACGGAGGTCCGGGGAGGCGGTGTACACCTCGACGCTGCTGCGGCGCTCCTACCGCCAGGACGGCAAGGTCAAGAAGCAGACGCTCGCGAACCTCTCGCACCTGCCGGCCGAGGCGATCGACGCGATCCGTCGGGTACTGGCGGGCGAGACGCTGATGGACGCCAAGGACGCGTTCGAGATCGAGCGCTCGCTCCCGGCCGGGCATGTCAACGCCGCGCTGGCGATGGCCGGGCGCTTGGGCCTCCCCGGGCTGCTCGACCCCCGCCCGAGCCCCCAGCGCGACCTGTGCATGGCGATGATCGTGGGGCGCGTGATCTCACCGGTGTCAAAGCTCGGGTTGGTCAGGGCGCTTGAGCAGTGCACGCTCGCCCGGGAGCTGGGCGTCACCGGCACCGACGAGGACGAGCTCTACGGGGCGATGGACTGGCTGCTTGATCGCCAGCAGCGGATCGAGGATCGGCTCGCCCGCCGCCACCTCAAGGATGGGGAGATGGTGCTCTACGACGTGTCATCGAGCTATTTCGAGGGACGAACCTGCCCGCTGGGGGAGCTCGGCTACTCCCGGGACGGCAAGCGCGGCCTGCCGCAGATCGTCTACGGGCTGCTATGCGACAAGGACGGACGACCGGTCGCGATCGAGGTCTTCAGCGGCGAGTGCCACGACGATAAGACGCTCCCGTCACAGGTCTCCAAGCTCAAGGACCGCTTCGGCCTGGAGCGGGTCGTCGTCGTGGCCGACCGCGGGATGGTCACCAAGGCGAACATCGACCTGCTCTCAGGGGCCGAGGGCGTCAACTGGATCACCGCGCTGAAGGCCCCGACGATCAAGCGGCTCGCCCGCTCGGGGGCCTTTCAGCCCTCGCTGTTTGACGAGCAGAACCTCGGCGAGATCACCGCCCCCGAAGACTTCCCCGGCGAGCGGCTGATCGTCTGCCGCAACCCCCTCGTCGGCGCCCAGCGCGCCCGCAAGCGCGACGAGCTGTTGGACGCGACCGAGACCGATCTCACCGCGATCGCTCACCGCGTCGCGCACGGCACGCTTGCCGGTGCCGATCAGATCGGCCTGGCCGTCGGCCCGGCGCTAAAGCGCCACCGGATGAAGAAGCACTTCGAGATCACGATCGGGCAGAGCACCTTCACCTATGCCCGCAAGGCCGAGCAGATCGCGGCGGAGGCCGCGCTCGACGGGTTCTACATCCTGCGCACCAGCCTCGCCCGGGACCTCCTTCAGACCGATGGCGTCGTGCGCGCCTACAAGAACCTCGAGCAGGCAGAGCGAGCGT
The DNA here is from genome assembly GCA_963810645.1 of uncultured Solirubrobacterales bacterium. Lineage (GTDB taxonomy): Bacteria > Actinomycetota > Thermoleophilia > Solirubrobacterales > Solirubrobacteraceae > Palsa-744. The sequence goes on from CAWEOK010000022.1 coordinate 295,257, forward strand.
TCGGGTCGATCAAGGGGCCCGACCTGCGGATCCGACCGATCCATCACCGCCTCGAGGACAGGGTCAAGGCGCACGTCCTGATCTGCATGCTCGCCTACCACCTCACCTGGCATCTGAAGGCCGCGTGGAAGCCGCTGCTGTTCACAGACGAGGACCGACCCGTGAACCCCGACCCTGTCGCCAAGGCCGTCCGCTCACCCGCCGCCCAGGCAAAGGCGCAGACCAAGCGCACGAGCACAGAGCAGCCCGCGCACAGTTACCAGACCCTGCTCGCCGAGCTCGCGACCCAGACCCGCAACACGATCCGCCTCGCCGGCGCGAGCGCGACGTTCGAGAAGCTCGCCCAGCCGACGCCCCTCCAAGCCCACGCCCACCAGCTCGCCCGGCACGCCCCCGTCACCGCGTAGACACGACCCGAACACGCAAGACCTTCCAAAAACCCAGCAACCACCGGCGAATCCGGCGAAATCCGCCATCACGCCAGGGGGAACTTCGGCTTAGGATGGGAAGGGTATCGACAGACGGGGATGCCTCGGCTCAGCCGGGCCCGTCAATCACTGCTCGGCTGTCGCCACCGTCGCCACGACCTCATCGACCTGCGCCCGGCTCAGGGCCGGGCTCATCGGGATCGCCAGGTGCGTCCGCGCTGCCTCCTCAGTGCCCGGGAGCTCAACGCCGTGACCCCATGTGCGCATCGCGGCCTGACGATGGACCGGCAGGCGATAGTAGGCCTTGTGGCCGATCCCAGCGCCCGCGAGCGCCGATTCCAGGCGCGCCGGCTCAGGGTGGCGGACGACATACAGGTGCCAGGCGGGCTGCGAACCATCGGTCGGCTCGGGCAGACTCACCAGCTTGCCCAGTCCGGCCTCAGCGTAGTGCGCCCCCGCCGCGCGCCGCCCATCGGCCCATGCATCGAGGTGGGGCAACTGTACGCGCAGGATCGCCGCCTGCAGCTCGTCCAAGCGCGAGTTGTAGCCGATCTGCTCGTAGGTGACCTTGTCGTGCGAGCCGTGAAACCGCAACGTCCGCGCGCGCTCGGCGATCTGTTCGTCGGAGGTCGTGATCATGCCGCCATCGCCGAAGCCGCCGAGGTTCTTGGACGGGAAGAAAGACCACGTCGCCACCGTCCCGAGTGCGCCCGGGCGCCCCGCGGAGGAGATCGACCCGGCGGCCTGCGCGGCGTCCTCGAGCACCGGCACGCCCAGCGCCTGGATCTCGGCGACCGGCGCCAGGTTGCCGAACAGGTGTACCGCCACGACCGCCTTCGTACGGGGGGTGATCGCCGCACGGACCGTCTCCGCGGTCACGCAGTACGTCTCCGGATCGATGTCGCAGAACACCGGTGTCGCGCCCGTCGGCGGGATCGCCTCGGCGGAGGCGTAGAACGTGAAGGAGGGGACGACGACCTCATCGCCCGGGCCAACGCCGATCGCGCGCAACGCGATCGTGATTGCATCGGTCCCGTTCGCGACCCCGACGCCGTGCGTCGCGCCGCAGTACGCTGCGAACTCCTGCTCGAATCCCTGTACCTCGGGTCCGAGGATGTAGCGCTCGGACTCCAGCACTCGCTCGATCGCGCCGTGTATCTCCCCACGCAGCGGCTCGAGCGGTGTGTGCGTGTCGAACAGCGGCACGCCCATGGTGCTTACCTTGGCTTCAGCAGCTCGAGATCCGCCCGGGTCATCAACCGGATCAGCTCCTCGAACGAGGTCTGCGGCACCCAGCCGAGGTCACGCTCGGCCTTGGCCGGGTCGCCGATCAGATGGTCGACCTCGGCGGGCCGCACGAACGCGGGGTCGATCGTGACGTACTGCTCGAAGTCCCCCAGACCGGCCTCGTCGAAGGCGACCTCGCAGCACTCGCGCACCGAGTTGGCGCGGCCGGTCGCGATCACGTAGTCCTCGGGCTCCTCGCGCTGGAGCATCAGCCACATCGCTTCGACGTAGTCCTTGGCATACCCCCAATCGCGTTCCGCGTCGAGGTTTCCCAGCCGCAGCTCCCGCGTCAGCCCGTGCCGGATCGCCGCCGCGTGCCAGGTGATCTTGCGTGTGACGAACTCCAGCCCGCGGCGGGGCGACTCGTGGTTGAAAAGTATCCCCGACGTCGCGTGCAGGTCATAGGACTCGCGGTAGTTGACGGTGATGAAGTGGCCGTAGGCCTTGGCGACACCGTACGGGGAGCGTGGATAAAAGGGGGTCGTCTCGGTCTGGGGGACCTCCAGGACCTTGCCGAACATCTCGCTGGATGAGGCCTGATAGAACCGGGCCTCGGGGCAGACTTCGCGCATCGCCTCGAGCATCCGCGTCACGCCCACGCCGGTGAACTCGGCCGTGAGTGTCGGTTGAATCCAGGACACGGCAACGAACGACATCGCCGCGAGGTTGTAGATCTCGCTCGGCTGCGCCGCCCGCAGCGTATCCACGAGCGAGCGCTGGTCGAGCAGGTCGCCCTGGTGCAGCGTGATGCGGTCGCGCAGATGCTCGATCCGGTCGAACTTCTCCGTCGAGGCCCGCCTGACCATGCCGTGCACGTCATAGCCCTTCTCCAGCAGCAGCTCCGCCAGATAGGACCCGTCCTGGCCCGTGACCCCGGTTATCAGTGCCGATCGTGTGTCTGATGTCATGGGCCGCACCCTATCGACGTGCGGCGATGTACTGGCGCGCGAACGCGAGTACGAACCGCGGGTTGTAGCGGGCGTACCGCCGCCACAGCCGCCTGGGCTCGCGCATCAGCCGGTAGGACCACTCCAGTCCGTTGCGCTGCATCCATGGCGGCGCCTGGCGGACGAGCCCGGCGTGGAAGTCGAACGCGGCGCCGACTCCGACTAGGAGCGGGGCCCGTAGGCGGGGACGCATCCGGTGCATCCACTGCTCCTGCTTGGGCTGGCCCGTGCCGACCCACACGATCTGCGCTCCGGAGGCGTTGATGTCCTCGAGCAGCCGTTCGTCCTGCTCGAGCGTCAGCGGCGTGAACGGCGGGGATGCCCCGCCGACGATCCGCAGCCCCGGACAGCGCTCGCGCAGCCGCGTCGCAAGCAGCTCGCGCTCGGGGTCGCCGCGGCCGCCGTACAGATACATCGTCGTGCCGGTGCGAGCCGCGCGTGCACAGTAGGCGATCATCAGATCCGGTCCGTACACCCGCGTGGCGTCGGGGTGGCCGAGCGCGTGCAGCGCCCAGACCAGCGGCTGTCCGTCGGGCACCGCCAGCGTCGCCGCCATCACGGCCTCCATCGTCGCCTGGTTCTCGTGGGCGTTCATCACGAGGTTGACCGCCGCCGCCGTCACGTACCCGCGCGCGTCCGCTGCGACCATCGCGTCCATCCAGTCCATCACCTGCTCGTAGTTCGACACGGCCAGCGGGATGCCGAGGATCTCCGCGCGCTCGGGCGGGGTTACAATGGGGGAGGTCGATGCGCTGGAGGCGGCGATTCCGTGAAGATACCGACGGCCTTGGCGTCTCCGGCTCCCATCGACCCCATCGACCCGCGGTTCTGGTCCGGCCGTCGTGTCCTGCTCACCGGTCACACCGGGTTCAAGGGCGCATGGACGGCGCTGTGGCTGCAATCGCTCGGCGCCCGCGTCACCGGGCTGGCCCCCGCGCCGCCGACAGAGCCTTCGTTATATGAGCTCGCGCGCGTGGACAAGCACATGGCGAGCGAGCTTCAGATCGACGCCCGCGACGCCGCCGCCGTGCACCAGGCCGTTCGTGAGGTGCGCCCCGATGTCGTTCTGCACATGGCGGCTCAGCCGATGGTGCGCCTGTCGCTGCGCGAGCCGGCGCTGACGTTCGAAGTTAACGTGCTCGGCACGGTCAACGTCCTGGAGGCGGTCCGCCTCGCCGGCGAGTCCGTTCAGGCGGTCGTGGTGGTGACCTCGGACAAGTGCTACGCCAACCCGTCAGGCTATGGCGCCGCATCCTCCTCGGTGCATCGCTTCGCCGAGACCGATCCGCTCGGTGGCCACGATCCGTATTCGGCCTCGAAGGCCGGCGCCGAGCTCGTGACGGCGGCCTATCGCGACTCGTTCTTCTCCGGCTCCGGCTCCAGCTCCGGCTCGGGTCTCGGCCCACGCATCGCGAGCGCCCGTGCGGGCAACGTGATCGGCGGGGGAGACTTCGGCGAAGACCGGCTGATTCCGGACGTACTGCGCGCCTACGACGTCGGCCGGCCGGTCCAGGTGCGCAATCCGCAGGCGATCCGTCCGTGGCAGCACGTGCTCAACCCGCTCTCCGGCTACCTCGCGCTCGCGCAGGCGCTGTGCGGCCCAGAGCGCGAGGAGGCCGCCCGCGCGTTCAACTTCGGCCCGGCGCCCGAGGACGCGCGGCCGGTGCTGGAGATCGTGCGGCGTCTCGACGGCCTGCTGGAGGGAGCGCTCGGGTATGAGGTGGACGGCGCCGGGCATCCGCCTGAGGCCATGCGGTTGGAGCTCGACTCCACGGCGGCCGAAGGGCAGCTGGGCTGGCGGCCCCGCTGGGACCTCGGCGAGGCGCTCGCGCGGGTGGCCGCCTGGCACGAGGCGCACCGCCGCGGCGAGGACATGCGAGGCATGAGCTTGTCGCAAATAGCGGCTTTTTACTGAGCGCCGATTCGCCTGGCTCGCCATCTTTCGCAGGGTGAGTCCACTGCATATACGCCGTTATCGGGCCGATAGGCTGTTGAAGCGGGAGTTCGAGGCGATGCGTGGACGGGTGCTCGCGACGGTCCGGGCGCGGCTGCGGGCGGCGGGTGTCAGCCTCGACGCGGCCGATATCGAGGCCTGTTACGCCCAGGCCTGGCACGGTCTGTACACGACGATGCTGGAGGGCGATCGGCCGGAGATCGCCAACCCGGAGGGCTGGCTGGTGTTGGTGTGCTACCGCCGCGCGATCGACGAGCACCGCGCCCGCCTGCGCGCTCCCGGTTCGTTCCAAGACGGCGAGGAGACCGACGGCGCGCAGGATGCGGGCGCCCCCGAGCGCGATCTGGCGAGTGAGCTGGACGATCGCGCGCGGCTGCGCCAGCTGATGGAGGGGTTGCGCGGCAGGTTGAGTCCGCGCGAGCGCCAGGCCGCGTCGCTGTGTTACCTGCAGGGCCTCTCCCGTGCGGACGCCGCCGCGCGGATGGGTATCTCGCAGGTGCGGATGCGCAAGTTGATGGAGGGCTCGCGGGCAGGCTCACCGGGCGTGGCCGGCAAGGTCGGCGAGCTGCTGGAGACGATTCGTGCAGGGTCGTACTGCGCCGAGCAGTCCTCGCTGATGCGCGGGTTCGCGTTCGGCATCCTCGACCCCGCGGGCGAGCGTTACGCGCTCGCGATGGCCCACCAGCGCGAGTGTCCGGCCTGCCGTGCGCACGTCCTGTCGCTGCGCGGCCTGGCCTCGGTGCTGCCACCGCTGCCGTTGCCCTGGGTGCTGGGGGCCGGCATGGTCGCGGGCGCGGGTGCGGGCGCGGGTGCAGGCGCCACGGCCGGCGGAACAGGGGCGAGCGCCGGTGCGGGTGCGGGCGCGGGTGCGGGCGTGGGCACTGGAACCGGTGTCGGGGTCGGTGTCGGCGTGTCAGGCGCGGGAGCCGGCGGTGGCTGGCTGATGGCGGGTGGAGGCATCGGCGCGAAGCTCGCCGTTGGCTGTTTGGTCGCTATGAGCGTTGGCGCCGGCTGCGTGGCGTTGACGGTCGCTCCGATCCTGCCGAGCCATCCGCACCCCCATCGCCGTAATGTCGCGCACACGAGCTACTCGTCTTCCCCGATCGCCGACGAGGCTCTGAGCTCGTCGCCGGTCGGCGCGCAGCTCACCTCGGCCGGCACGTCCTCCTCGCGAGCCGGTACGACCAAGACGGCCTCCGCCACCGGTGCGTCAGCTACGTCTGCACTGACCCCGGCCGCCAAGGCCAGCCGCGAGTTCGGCCTCGAGCAGCCGGCCCACCAGACGACTGCGGTGACCCAGCAGAGCGCGCACACCGCCCGCGTTGCCTCAGCCGAAGGTGGGGGATCAGGCGAACACGCGTCCACATCGGGCGGTTCGTCCACAGGCTCGAGCGCCGCCTCGACGAATGCCTCGACATCGAGCTCGTCCGGCGGGGGAGGCTCGTCAAGTCATGAAAGCGGCGGTCCGTCCGCCGCCGCGCGCGAGTTCGGGCTGGGTTAGCGCGCTACGCCGGCTCAGCCCCGCGGAAACGCCTTCGTCAGCTTGCGCAGCGCCAGCGGGTTGCCGCGCGGGCGCATACGCCCGGTGGCCAGCGCGCGGCGCGGGTCCAGGCGCTGGCCGATGATGTCGACCCAATCCTGGTAGGACACTCGCAGGCGCAGGTCCGGGTCCGGCGAAGGTCCCTCGGCGACCGTGCTCGAGCCGTTGTTGACGGTCAGGTGCCAGGTGGGAACGTCGGGCTCGGTGAACTCCCACTGGAACGTGGTCGCCCGCTTGAGTCCGTGGTTGGGGTCGACCTGCCGGCGGACCGTGTCGAACAGCAGCGCCACGGTCTCGGGGTCGCGCTTGGTCGGACCCTCACGCACGCCGATCACCCCGGCTTTGGCCAGTGTGCGCCCGCGCTGGGAGACCTCCAGCGGGGTCAGGCCCGGCGGCAGCAGGGCCGGTCCGGGCAGCGTGTCGGCGGCGAGCCCGGCCGAACGCAGCTTGGTCGTCATCGATGTCAATCCCTCGACGCCGACCTCGTCGTAGCTCGAGCCGAACACGGTGACGTAGCGTTCGTCCCAACCCGGTGGCATCAGCACCTGGGCGGTGTAGCGGGTCACGTCGCGCAGGAGCTTGGCGACCGCCTTCGGCACGCCGACGGGGTCTTCGCGGTGCAGGTCGGACAGCAGCTTCACGCCAAAGCCGATGTGGCGCTGCTCATCGGCGGAGATGTTCTGCATGCCCTGTCTGAAGGCCGGCAGCTGGTCGCGCCGTTCGAGATAGCTGCAGATGAAGTGCTGGCCGGGCTGAGCGAGCGACGCCTCGATCACGATGTGGTAGAGCGTCACCGCCGCGGCGAGTTGGGCGGGGGAGCGGTCGGCGCGCAGCTCGTCGGCCATCCGTTCCAGACGCTCGAAGATCTTGCTCAGGCCCGGGCTGAGCTGGGGTCTGATCGCGTTCAGGCTGCTCGCCATGGAGCCGTCGCCGAGCCCGCAGACCTCGTGCACGAAGCGCTTGAAGAAGACTGCGTGGCGCGCCTCGTCAACCTGCTGGGTGGCCAGGAAGTACTTCTGCTCCTCCAGCGGCGCCGCGTCGATGTACGGGGACAGGGTGTCGGCGACCACGTCCTCGCCCCAGAAGAACAGCGAGTAGTTCCACAGCGCCGCCGTGCGCTCGAACTCGGTGAAGTCCTCGCGCCACTGGCGCGCGTCCTCGGTGAAGTCCAGCTCGGTCGCCTGCCAGTTGCCGCGCTCCCAGCGCGCATACAGGTCCGCATAGGAGATCGCGTCCGCCGGCAGGCTCGCCGGGTTGGCGGCGTCGGAGGACGGGGGTGAGTCCGTCGGGGTGGTGTCTGTTACTGCTGTGGCCATATGGCTGCTCCCAGGTAGGACTACTGATCGCCGATTGTGCCTACGACCAAGCGGTCGCGGCACCCGTGGCGCAAACTGATAACGGACATTATCGAAATAGCGGCCGTTGTGTCAAGTAAGATGCATGCGATGGAAACCGCGCCGATCACACGCGAGCAGAGTGTCCCCGGGCTCACATCGGGCGATCCGGGCAGTGTCGGAGCCGGGGCGCGGCAGGCGACCAGGCTGACGCGCGAGCAGAGCAAGGCCAACACCCGCGAACGGCTGCTGGACGCGGCGCGGACGGTGTTCGCGCGGGGCGGGTATCACGGCGCCACGGTCGAGCAGGTTGCCTCCGAGGCCGGGTTCTCCACGGGCGCGCTGTACTCGAACTTCGACGGCAAGGAGGATCTGTTCCTGGCGTTGATGGAGCGCGAGATCGATGCCCATGCGCGCGAGATCTCAGCGGCGGTGGCGAACAGGCACTCGGTCGCCGAGCGCGCGACGGGCGGGGCGCGCCAGTGGATGACGATGATCGAGCGCGAGCCCGAGCTGTTACTGCTGTTCATGGAGTTCTGGGCATACGGCGTGCGCGACCCGTCTGTCCGTCCCAAGGTGGCGGCCCGGTTCGCGCAGATGCGCGAGCTGCTGACACGGCTGATCGCCGACGGGATGCGCGAGTTCGAGCTGGAGCTGGCGCTGCCCGCCGAGCAGCTGGCGCTCACGATCGACGCGCTCGCTGACGGCATCGCCCGCCAGAAGCTGACCGATCCCGATGCCGTGCCCGACGAGTTGATGGGTCGCGTGCTGTCGTTGTTGTTCGCCGCGGTCACGCGCCCGGCGTCGCGCTCCTGAGGTCACGCGCTGGGTGTCACGCCTCCCTCTCCCCTGGGTGTTCCCGCCTCTTGAAGGTCAGCTGACCGGCAGTACGCGTGTCCGGGGGCTGACAGATGTCGTGGGCGCTTCGCGCTGACCACGTGCACGAGACAAAGGCACAACGATTGGCCGCGCGGGCGCGCCGCCGGGCAGACGCCGGGCGGCCCCCTCGGGCACGATGCGGGTCAGGCGGGCGTATACGAGCAGGCGCTGGGCGGCGCTGAAGAGGGGGGTGCACGCGGACAGGACAAGGCGCGAGTAGCCGACGTCGTCCACGGCCGCGGCGACGTCGCTCGGCGAGACCACGCGGTGGCCTATGACCGTGTAGGTGAAGTGCGCGTAGGGCATGTCCAGCAGGATGTGGTTGCCGCGCGCGAGCAGGTTGATGTCGCGGAACGGCGCGAGATACGTGGTGCGGTGGCCGGCGATCGCGGTCGTGCCGGGAATGCCGGGGAAGTGCGTTTCGTCATAGACGCCCGGGCCGCTCTCCAGTTCGTCGGTGCCCGTGCCCCGGACGACCACATAGCTCGCGTCCACGCGCGGGATCGAGATCCGCCCGACCGGACTGCCGTCGCGGGTGTGGTGCTGCATCTCCCAGGCGAGGTACTCGACTCGGCGCCGCTCGTCACGGAGGCTCGCGAGCGCGCGTTGCTCAGCCGCCGTGGGCGAGGTCCGTTCGACCTGGCGCAGCTCGCCGCTGAGGTGGTTCTGGCGCACGAGCGCGATCAGCGCGGTGATCGGCTCCTGCCAGACGAGCGTGATTCCCGCGTCGATCAGGGCGAGCGCCCCGAAGATGATCAGTGCGATCGCAAGCGCCCGCAGCGCGCGATTCGGCCGCCGACTAACGCCGCCGACGACCGGTCGCGTGTTCACGTCATGCTCCGCTGTCTGCGGTTAGCGGCTGCTACGACGATCGCGGCGCTGGACCATCACGATCGAGAAGCCCATCGCCATCAGCAAGAGTCCGCCGCCGACCGTCCAGCGCAGATCGAAGCCCGTGAACGGCAACGTGCTGGCTTTCGGAGTCGTGGTCGGAACGGTGCTGGTCGTCGCGGGCACGGGTTCCGTCGCGGGCGTGGTGGCCGGCGTCTTGGTGGTTTTCGACGGGGCGACCCCGCCTTTCGATGTGGTCGAAGGTGTGGTCGAGTAGCCCGACAGGCCTTCTTTGTTGGTGGTCGTCGCCGCGAGTGTCGGCGCGGCGAGGACGAGCGCCAGCAGCAGGGCCACCGGTAACACCATCAGCCTGCGCACCGCACGGGACGATCCTCTGTGTACTGCTGTTGACTGCGGCCTGCTCAAGGCCACGACATCGGTTCGGGTCATGCCGACCTCCCATTGATGGTCTGGTGAGCTGTAACCCTCGACGAGGGCCTCATTCCTTGAAACTCCTGATAACTCTAGCGACAAAACGTCATCTTTGATTCGTCATTTCGAGACGGAAGCCTGCCTCAAGGCCATTACGTCTACCACCAATGTCGGTCGGATAAGTGTAGAGCGGGTTTATTGGGGCGCGCCCATCGGAAGGCAGAGACAGGCGTAGTGGATCGTGAAGATGTGCCTGGCAAGCCCGGGGGCGAGTCGGTGCAGACCGGCGCGTAGCATCCACTTTGCCGTGGCGCGAGCGCGCGCGAACCATGTGGTGGCAAAGAACAGATGGACGGATAGCGGCAGCGGGTCCTCCAGCTCGCACGCGATCCGCAGGCCCGCGTGCGCGACGATCTCCCGGGCGCCGGTGCGGTCCAGCCGCTGCAGGTGGCCGACCTCGGTGGCGTGCTCGCGCTTACCGGCACGCCGCGCCGACAGGTTGGCCTCGAGCGGCACCTCCATGACCACCACCCCACACACGCGGGCGGCCTCGGCCAGCAGCGCCGGCGGATCGGGCACGTGCTCCAAAACATGAGAGACGATGCCCAGCTCATAGGCGCCGTCGCCGGCGGGCAGGCGCGAGCCGTCATAGAGCTCAACCGACTCGATCTCGGGCCGATCGCGAGCGATCGCGACCGCCGCCTCGGTGATCTCAACGCCTGCCAGGCCCCCGCCGAAGCCGCGCGCGGAGAGCTCGCACAGCAGCGCCCCGTCGCCGCAGCCGATCTCCAGCGTATTGATTGGATGCCCGCCCGCCCGCAGTCCCGCCCGGGCGCACAGCGCGAGCACATGGTTGGCCTTGCCGACCGCCCCGAGCGCGCGCCAGCGCGCGTAGCGCTCCGCCTGGGTGGGGTCGGACTGGGTGTAGGACTCATCGTAGAACTCGACCAGCTCGGCGTGGGTGTCCATCGCGAGGATTATCGGGGGTCTGGCCGTGCAGGTAGCCTCGTAACGATGTCCGTAACGCCCG